>NZ_JAJJBU010000009.1 GCF_020905375.1 Arthrobacter cryoconiti | reverse complement strand
GGCGGGCGGCGTGCCTGCCTGTCTGCCTGTCTGCCAGCGACGGCGTGCCAAAGTGCTGAGGGACCCTGAAATTTCAGGGTCCCTCAGCACTTTGGCACGCCGTCGCTGGCAGACAGGCAGACAGGCAGGCACGCCGCCCGCCGCCCGGCCATCGCAAACTACTGCGGCAACGCCTTCCCCTGGCGCCAATAGCCCATGAACGCCACAGCTTCGCGGTCCATGCCGACTTCTGCCACCAGATAACGGCGCAAAGTGCGGATTGCCGCGGCTTCACCGGCGATCCAGGCATAGAGTCCATGCCCGGGTGTGGCTTCCGGCGTCTCCCACAGGATCGCCTCATCCACATTCACGTCTTCTGGTTCCTGACCGCGCTGGCAAGCAGCAGGCACAATGACCGTGCGGACGTCTCGATCCATCAATTCCCCGTGTGTCTGTCCATTACGCGCATGCCAGCGCACCTCTACATTGGCTCGTGTGGAAATGTCCAAGAAATCGGCCGACGACGGCACCTCCAACACCGCATGCCCAGCAACATGTGGTGGCAGGGTTTCCAGAATGGCGGCAATGGCGGGCACTGCCGTCTCATCACCCACCAGAAGAACCCTGTCCGCGTTACCGGGAGAAAATTCAATACCCGTGCAATCGCCTGATCGCGCACACGGGCCGATCAGCGTCAACTCATCACCCAGCTGTGCCGCTGCGGCCCACTGCGCGGCGGGACCAGAAGAACCCGTGGCCCCGTCCAAGTGGAGCACAAAGTCGATGTCCAATTCAACCGGTGCAGGCGAGCTAACACGGGAGCCCGCAGAGTGCTCGGAGGAGCCCGCAACGGCGGGCCGCAGCGCCCGAACCGTGTAGGTGCGCATGACCCCGCGCATCGATTCATCTTGGGCACGCCACCGCTGATACCAGTCCTGTTGGAGCGAACCACGCACATGCCTCAGCGGTGGCAACGGATGCCCAGGAGATGGGATGAGCACCTTGATCCGCAGATCTAGGGTCCCTCCGTGCGGCCCTGTACCAAAGTAGTCAAGACTAGGACCAGTGAACGTGATGCGCCTAAAATGTGGGCTCAGCGACTCCAGTTTTGACACTTTGAGCCCGAACACCCGCATCGGTGTGAGCGGATCCTCCGCCAGCGGGATGTACCCCGCATCGGATTCCTGAACAACTACGCTCATGCCCAAACCTCCTCCTTAAATACATCGTCAGCGCCCACTACCGTGCTGGCACGGGGCCGTAATCCCAGCTGTTCTGCGCGCCTGCCCAGTGGCAGTACCATCGGAGTACCCGTCACCGGGTCTGGGACCACCACGGACTCGAGCCCAAAGACCTCGCGTACCAGGGCAGCGGTGAGCACAGTCCCTGGGAGCCCCTCCGCTACCACCGCACCGTTTTTCATTGCCACCAGGTGATCGGCGTAGCGGGCAGCCAGATTGAGGTCGTGCAGCACAATGGCCACCGTGGTCCCGCGTCTGGCATTGAGCTCAGAGACCACATCCAAGACCTCCACCTGATGCGCCAGGTCCAGGTAAGTTGTGGGCTCGTCCAGAAGGAGCACGTCGGTTTCCTGCGCGAGTGCCATGGCAATCCACACCCGTTGACGCTGCCCACCCGAGAGTTCGTCAATGTTCCGCGACCCCAAATCCAATGTTCCCGTGACGGTGAGAGCGGCCGCCACGGCGTCGTCGTCGTTCCCATTCCACTGCCGGAACAGGCCTTGATGGGGCGTACGGCCGCGACCCACCAACTCCGTCACTGTGATGCCATCGGGGGCTGTGGGCGTCTGCGGCAGGATCCCCAGCCTGCGCGCCAACGCCCTGGTCGGTACCTTGTGAATGTCCTCTCCGTCCAGATGCACGACGCCGGCACCCGGCTTGAGTAGCCTGGCCATCCCCCGCAGCAGGGTTGATTTTCCGCACGCGTTGGCGCCCACGATGATCGTCACTTTGCCAGCTGGCAACTCCAGCGAGAGCGCGTCAACGATGGGATCACCGGTGTAGCCCAAAGTGAGTTCACGCGCATGAAGCGTTGCGCCCCCGTGTGAAGATTTTGATGCCATCTCATGCTCCTTGATTGGAACGGTTGGTGGAAATAAGAAGCCATAACAGGAACGGAGCCCCAAGTGCACCGGTCACCACACCTACAGGCAGGGCTGTGCCGGGTATGGCATTGACAGCGACGAAGTTGGCGGCCAGCACAATTGCGGAGCCCGTCAGTGCTGCCAGCGGCAGCGAAGCCGATCCTCGATTAAGACGTTTGGCTATGGGCCCGGATAAGAACGCAACGAACGCTATGGGTCCGGCGGCCGCCGTGGGTAGTGCGGCCAAAAGGACACCTAGCACCGTCAAGAAGAGTCGGGCCCGGGAAACGTTGGTACCCAACCCGGCGGCGGTGTCATCGCCCAGAGACAGGGCGCGTAGTTCCCTAGCCCCCACCACGCTCAGCGGCAGCAATATAGCCAACGCCACTGCCAGCACGTTCACGCGGTTCCAGTCCGCGGAATTGAGCGAACCGGTCAGCCACACCATGGCGTCGCGAGCGTTATTAATGTTCGCTCTGGAGAGCAGGAAAGTTACTGCCGCCTGCAAGAACGCTGCGGCACCAATGCCCACCAGAATCAATCCTGTACCCCCTCGGCCGCGTGAAAGCCCGGTGATCAGAAGCGCCACAACGAGAGCTCCAGCGAGGGCCGCCACGGAAACCCCAACCCCACCGATGCCAAAGAGCACGATCGCGGCAACGGCCATGGCGCTTGCCCCGTAACTGATACCGATAATGTCCGGACTAGCCAAAGGATTGCGCAGCATTGTTTGGAAGATAGCTCCGGCAACACCAAACGAGGCCCCGGCCAGCAGCCCTAAAATTGCCTGTGGCAGCTTGTTCTCCATAACGATGAAACTGGCTCCGGGGATTTCCTCCCCACCTAGCATCCGCAAAAAGTCGGAAATTGTGACGGTGTAGCTGCCTAGCAGGATGTTCACAGCAAGAAGCCCCAGCACGACGGCGGCCAGCACTGCAGTGATCCCCGCACGACGGCGGCGCTGTGCCTTACGCTGCCCTCGTAACCACGCGGCGGCAGCGTCTGGCAAGGCGGACCCCGGCACGATGGACTCTACGGCGCGAATACTGAGGGTTCGAATACTGGGGGTTCGAATACTGGGGGTGCGGACATCCTTGGGCTGCCGGGTCAGGCTCACAGTTCAGCCCGCCTGCCGCGACGCACCACGGCGATGAACACCGGAGCGCCGATCATTGCCGCCAGAATGCCAGCTGGTACCTCACTGGGCAGCAATACCACCCGGCCAACAATGTCCGCTGCGATCAAAACGGCTGGTGCCACCAGCATGGAAAGCGGCAAAAGCCAGCGGTAATCCGGTCCCACAAGCGCGCGCAGCAGATGCGGGACAATAAGTCCGATGAACCCAATGGGGCCAGCCAAAGCCGTGGCGGAACCGCAGAGCAACACGATTCCCGCAGCGGAGACGATGCGGCCCGTTCCAGGTCGTTGACCAAGGCTACGAGCCGTGTCATCGCCCAAAGCCAGCGTGTTCAGAAGCCTGCCGGTGCACAACAGAATTCCCGCACCCACGGCGACAAACGGAAGGACGGCAACAATGGACTCCCATGATTTTCCCGCCAGCGCGCCCACCTGCCAGATGCGAAACAGCTCCAATGAGTCGGCACTGGATACCAGCATGGCGCTCATGAGGGATCCCATCCCCGCAGCAATGGCAGCCCCTGCGAGCGCGAGTTTGACAGGGGTTGCCCCGCTGCGACCCAGGCTAGCCACGGAGTAGACCACAACGGCGGCCACTGCGCTGCCAGCAAAAGCAAACCAGAGGTAGGAGGAAACTGTGGTGACTCCTAGGAAAAAGATTCCCGCGACGACCGCTAGTGAGGCACCGGCATTGATGCCCAAAATCCCTGGGTCGGCAAGGGGATTGCGTGCCACTCCCTGCATTGATGTCCCGGCCAGACCCAAAGAGGCACCCACCACAAGTCCGGCCACTGTCCGCACGAGCCGGGAAGCAACCACCGCGTGATCCCCGTTGGCTTGATCTGGATGGAAGACCGCATCCAGGACTGTGGACAAGGGAATATTTCTTGCGCCTACGGCCAAGGAGCCAAGGACCACAACGATCAGCACGGCTGCCAGCACAACAAGCCAGAGAATCTTTCCGCTCACCGCCACGGGTGTTGGCGAAACAGAGACTGCGTTCGCTCCCCTAGCAGCAGCAACGCCCGCGCTGGCAGGCTCGCTGACAGTGGCCGCCGTCGAACTTGACGCGACGTAAGTACCTGTTTGTTGCCCTACAGCCATCGACTCTAAGCCTTGGCTGCTGCGTCACCGAGCTGGGGCAAGAAAGCATCCAGGGCCCACGGCAGGCTCAGCGGCGAGGACGCGGAGATGGCCAAAGTGAGAGTGTTGTCCGAATCTGCCACGAACGCACCCTTCTTGACGGCTGGAATCTGGCCCAGCAGCGGGTCCTTGATGATGGCGTCCTTGGTCTTTGCGTCAGGAACCCAACTTACGAATACGTCGGAGGTCAGCTCATTCGCTTTCTCGGCGGACCACGGGATAAAGAAGGCGCTCTGGCCCTTCTGCGCGGCGACCACTACGGGCGCCAACACCATTCCGATGCTCGTGAGGAACTTGGGGCGATTATCCGCTGCGAGGTAGACGTTCACGCCGTCACTCTTGCTGGGTTCCAAGTTGCCGTAAATGAACGTCTTGCCGTTGATGGCGGGATACTTCGCGGCTTGCACGGCGATGCTCTTTTCGGTCTCGGCAATTAAATCTTTGGCGGCCTGTGACTTGCCAAGAGCCGCCCCAATCAGGGTGGTTGAATCCTGCCACGCCGTGCCATACGGCGTCTCCGGGAAGGCGACGACGGGGGCGATCTTGCTCAGTTTGTCGTAGTCTTCCTGCGTCAGCCCCGAGTACGCGGCAAGGATGACGTCTGGGCTGGTTTTCGCGATCTCGGTGAAGTTCACCCCGTCCGTTTCCGAATATTGTGCGGGAGCCTTTGCCGTGCCAATTCCGGCGCCAGCCTTCTCCAGCGCCAGGTCCTTCCAAGGCGTGGAACCCTTGGCATTTCCGCCCCAGTCGTTCTTGGGCATCCCAACGGGGATCACGCCGAGGGCAATGGCGACGTCATCATTGACCCAGGAAATGGTGGCCACTCGTTGCGGAACAGACTTGATGATCGTTTCACCAAACTTGTGCTTGATAGTGACGGGGAAGGTGTCACTAGACTGCGCTTTTTCTGTTCCCTTCCCGGATGCGTCGACGGCTCCCGTGGAGCACCCCGCTAGGGAGATACCTGCTGCCGCCACCGTTGCCAAAAGTGAGAACTTCAATCCCTGCCGACGCGTAAATTCCATGCTGTTCCTTTTCCACTACCCCAGATATTCCTGCTCAAGTTAAGCAAGCCTTACCTACCCTAGTACATATTTTTGGCAATAGGGTACACATCTGTGACGTATTGGGGAAGGCTGCCTTTCTAGGCGATCACAAAAACCTCAGGGCGCAGGAGTACGCAGAATCCAGTGTGAATTATCCAGACCATGGACAATTTTGCGGCTGATGCGGGCAAGATCCGCAACATCCTGCGCATCCAAACGGTCAAAAATTAACTCTCGAACAGTTTCCACGTGCAGCGGTGCCAGTTCGTTAATGAGTGACAGTCCAGCGTCCGTGATGGTTGCTGCGGTGACGCGAGCATCGTCAGCGTGCGTGGAACGCTCAACCAACCCGCGCAGCTGAAGCTTCTTGGCCACGTGGGAGAGCCGGGACAGGGAGGCACTGGTTCTCGCTGCCAGTTCACTCATCGGCAGCGTGCGGCTGGGCGTCTCTGAAAGCATCGCCAAAACGTTGTAGTCAAACAGGGACAGCTGCCCGATTTTTTGCAGCGACGTTTCCACAGCGCCGGGAAGCAAAGTAGTCGTGGACAGCAGCGCCAGCCACGCGGCGCGCTCCTTCGCGTTGAGCCAGCGCGGCTGCGATTCATTCATGGGCAACATCTTTTCACGGTTCCACTTTCCAGCCGGATATCAGCCGTGCTCTAAAGCCGGACAACGCCTAAGAATCGCCGGAGCCTAAGACCCAGCTAATCGCCTTATGCGTCCACGGCACGCGTGGGTGCGCTTCCCTTTCCGAACGGGCTACCACCGAGTGCTTCGCGTCCATGCGCAGACTGCCACCCGGCAGCGTCCGGGCCTTTTGGGACAATCTGCGTGGGGTTTAGATCTTCGTGGACGATGTAATAGTGCGCCTTGATTTCTTCGAAATTGACGGTGTCGCCAAAGCCGGGAGTCTGAAACAGATCGCGGGCGTACGCCCAGAGGACTGGCATTTCCGTGAGCTTGTTACGGTTGCATTTAAAGTGGCCGTGATAAACAGCGTCGAAGCGCACCAGAGTGGTGAAAAGCCGAACATCTGCTTCGGTGATTGAGTCCCCCATCAGGTACCGCTGTCCTCGCAAGCGTTCTTCAAGCCAGTCCAGTGCTGTAAAAAGGCGGTCATAGGCCACCTCGTAGGCTTCCTGACTCCCCGCGAATCCACAGCGGTAGACGCCGTTATTGACCTCCGTAAACACCCTCTTGTTTACGCGTTCCATTTCCTCCCGTAGAGCCTCCGGGTACAAATCCGGTGCGCCAGAACGGTGAAATTGTTTCCATTGCGTGGAAAAGTCAAGTGTGATTTGGGGGAAATCGTTTGTCACTACCGCCCCACTCGGCACATCTACTATGGCTGGCACGGTGATGCCACGGGCATAATTCGGTGTCCGGACAAAATATGCATCTTGCAGCCTCGGGATCCCCAAGACGGGATCCACACCTCCGTCGTCCAAGTCAAAGGTCCAGCTCCGCGCGTCATGGGTTGGTCCGCATACACCGATCGAGATGGCGTCCTCTAGCCCCAACAGTCGCCGCACGATCGTGGAGCGGTGCGCCCAGGGACACGCCCGCGCCACCACCAGCCGGTAGCGTCCAGCTTCCACAGGGTAGCCATCCGCGCCATCTAACGTAATGCGCGTTTGGATATAGTTCGTGTCCCGCGTGTACTCAGCTGCTGTTACGTAGGATCCTTTGGCGCTCATTGACTTCTCAGGTGTATCCATGAAATCAGCCTAATCCTCAGGCATCCAATCCGGATACGGGTCCCGGTACGAATCATCCCGAGGCGTTCGCAGTCAGCTGAACACTTTAGGGAATACCGCGAATTTCCGCCTCGGCATCCGTCGAGTCGCTTTACTCTGAAAATTTACCTTGACTAAGATCAACAGAAGCCAAGTTATTTAGTCACCGAAGGTAAGCATCACCAACAGTGAGGACCGCACATGGCAGGGCCAGACGCAACAGCGAGTATGGACGCCAGCAGCACAGCCGCCACTCTGGCCGCCACCACCCCCGGGGCCACGATGATCGACTTTCGCAACGTTGCCAAGAATTATCAGGGCGGTCCAGCCGCCGTCGAAAATCTCAACCTGGGTATTGACGCCGGCAAAATTACTGTCTTTGTAGGCCCATCGGGTTGTGGCAAGACCACGTCGCTGCGCATGATCAACCGCATGGTCGAGCCCACCAGCGGCACTATTACAGTGGGCGGGCGTGACGTAGGAACCATTCCGGCTCCAGCATTACGCCGTTCCATGGGGTACGTCATGCAGTCGGCCGGGTTGCTCCCGCACCGCACTGTCATAGATAACGTCACAACAGTGCTGAGGCTCAATCGCGTGCCGCGCGCTACCGCCCGGGCTCGAGCCAACGAGCTCTTGGACACGGTGGGGCTTTCCGCCGCAATGGGCCGACGCTACCCCAACCAACTTTCCGGAGGTCAGCAGCAACGCGTAGGCGTGGCCCGCGCACTGGCGGCGGATCCCCCGGTGCTACTCATGGACGAGCCGTTTTCTGCCGTGGACCCGGTAGTCCGTGCCGAGCTTCAGCAAGAACTGATTCGGCTCCAGCGCGATCTCGCAAAGACAATTGTGTTTGTCACGCACGACATCGACGAGGCCACTCTCCTTGGCGACAAAGTTGCTGTCTTCGCCACCGGAGGGCGCGTTGCCCAGTATGCGGCGCCAGAGGAGATACTGCGTGCACCCGTGGATGATTTCGTGGCTGCTTTCGTCGGACGTGACCGCGGTTTCCGTCATCTTTCCTTTAGCCCGGGAACCTCTGTCCCGATCCATCAAGTGCCATCGCAGGTATGGGACGGCACCAATTCTGCCTCCGCATCTACTTGGACGCTGATGCTCGACGACGGTAATCGTCCGCTAGGTTGGCTCGCTCCTGCAGGCGGTTCGGCAACGCCGCTCGCTTCTGCCTTGTTAGTCCCCGGCGGCTCCCTCTTCCACACGGGGGACCCCCTCCGCAATGCCCTCGACGCAGCCCTGTCCTCACCGTCTGGCCTAGGCGTTGCCGTGGACGACGCCGGCCAGCTCACCGGCGTCGTCAAAGGCGAGGAAGTTCTGGCCGCGATTGAGGCGGCTCGCACTGCCCGGGCCCACGGATCCCGGCTCCCACGCGCAGCCACGCCAGAAGGTGGGCACTGATGGAATGGGCACTGGCCAACATGGGGCAGATTTTCTCCTTGGGTGGCTACCACTTGGTGCAGGCAGTAGTGCCACTGGTACTGAGCGTGGCCATCGCCATCCCGTTAGCGCAACTAGCCCGCCTCAATAAGGGACTGGCAGCCTTCATACTGTCCCTAGGATCAGTGCTTTACACAGTTCCTTCGTTGGCGCTGTTCGTGATCCTGCCGGTCGTTTTGGGTACCAAGATTCTAGACTTCGCCAACATTATTGTGGCGCTGACCATTTACGCTGTGGCTCTTTTGGTGCGCTCCACTCTGGATGCCTTGAACTCGGTGGATGAGGGCATTCGTCAAGCTGCCACAGCTATGGGCTTCAAGCCACTGCAACGGTTCTTGTCAGTAGATCTTCCACTCTCCGTTCCTGTGCTCTTTGCCGGGCTGCGTGTGATCTCAGTGAGTAATATTTCTCTTGTCACGGTGGGCGCTTTGCTGGGGATCCCCAGTTTCGGTTTCTTCTTCACGGACGGACTCCAGCGTAATTTTCTGACCGAAATCATGGTCGGTATCCTCGGCACACTAGTTCTCGCAGTGTTGATGGACGTCGTTTTAGTGCTTCTCCAGCGGGTACTCACTCCGTGGCTGCACACAGCAAAAATCCAGGCTAACGATGCCATCCCGCTGCCCGAATCAGCGGCTAAGGGGGTTAGCGCATGATCCGCCCCGCTACCTCTTACACAGCCACAGACCCCTTCAGTCAAGGGCTGCAATGGCTGATCGATCCCACAAATTGGCACGGAGCCATGGGCATCCCGCAGCGAGTCCTTGAGCATCTGGGTTACACCGGCCTAGTACTGCTAATTTCCCTGGTCATTGCCGTTCCTATCGGGCTGTTCGTCGGCCACACCGGCCGCGGGCGCGTCGTGGTCGTCTCTCTCTCAGGTTTACTACGTGCACTTCCCACGCTGGGTGTGATGACACTATTCGCACTCATGGCAACGTCCACACTTTCACTCATGCCTGCTGTGTGGGCACTTGTCCTGCTAGCCGTCCCACCGATCGTGACGGGCACGTTCGCCGGAATCGCCGCCGTCGAACCCGGCATTGTTGATTCAGCACGGAGCATGGGCATGACGGAATGGCAGGTTCTGTTTCGGGTGGAGGTACCTAATGCCCTCACGGTCATGCTCGGTGGATTCCGGTCCGCTGTGTTGCAGGTTCTCGCCACCGTAGCCGTCGTTGCCTTCATCAGCCTCGGTGGACTAGGCCGGTTCATTATTGACGGACTTGCCGTTCAAGATTACGGTCAAGTTTTGGGCGGGGCAGTGGTGATTGCCGTTCTCGCTATTACAATCGATGCACTGCTGGCATTACTTCAACGAGTTGTCGTCTCACCAGGATTGCAAGAAGTTCGGTACGTCCCGGACGAAACTAAAAAAATGAATGCTTCGCTCGCTGACACCAGCGATTTATTACCCGCCCGCACCACAGGAGGAACACCATGACAAACAACCCACGACTTTCACGCCGGGGCGCCTTGAGTGCAGCCGCAGGACTATCCGTACTACTGGCAGCAACGGCCTGTGGCAGTAGCCCCTTGAGCACTTCCTCCAGTTCAGGGTCCGCAGATGCCGGCGCAGTTGTTGTAGGCTCGGCAAACTTCCCGGAAAGCGCCACGATCGCGGAGATCTATGCCGGGGCATTGAACGCCGCAGGGGTCACTGCCACCACAAAGTTGAACATCGGAGCCCGCGAAGTTTACGTCAAGGCGGTTGAGGACGGATCTATCGATTTGGTCCCTGACTACACCGGAAACCTTCTGGGTTACCTGGATCCTAAGACTACGGCCACCACTCCCGAAGACGTGGTCAAGGGTCTGCCCGCGGTTATGCCGACGGGGCTCTCCGTCTTGGATGCTGCCAAGGCGGAAGACAAGGACGCGATGGTTGTGACGGCCGAAACCGCGGCCAAATATAACCTGAAGTCACTCGATGACCTAGCCAAGGTGTGCGGTGAGCTCACCATCGGAGCGCCGCCGGAGTTCGCTACACGCTCCTACGGTCTGCCCGGACTGGCCGCAAAATACAACTGCGTACCGGCGAAGTTCACGCCCATCAGCGATGGTGGAGGGCCCTTGACGGTCAAGGCGTTGCTCAATAACGACGTCCAGGTTGCCGATATTTTCACCACCTCTCCGGCCATCCCGGAAAACAAGTTGGTGGCGCTCACCGACCCGAAAAATAACTGGTTGGCGCAGCAGGTGGTGCCTCTCGTCAAGACGGCTACCGTCAACGATGCTGCTAAGAAGGCTCTAAATAACGTCTCGTCGCTTCTGACCACCGATGACCTCATCAGCTTGAACACCAAGGTCAGCGGAAGCCAAAAGATGGATCCGAAGGCCGCCGCTGCCGAGTGGCTGAAGGAAAAGGGCATCACCAAGTAAGAACAGTACTCATTCATTGGGCAGCTGATGCGGGTGGCAAGCCCTCGCACCCGCATCAGCTGCACAATGAGTTCAGTCCATTATCTTCAACCAGCTAAAATTGCCCGGCGGACGGCCGCGCTGAGCTGCATTCCACGTCCCGCCGTCCCGCTGTCCTCGTTCCACGCCGGAATATAGCCAAAACCGATCCCGTACAGTGGATCAGCGAATCCCAGAGAACCATTAGCGCCATCGTGCCCGAATGCCTCGGCGCTGCCAAAATCCATCCGCGGGTGTGGCTTCATAAAGGTCAAGGCAAAGGCACCGGTATCGCAAAATACCCGGTCCAGTCCCCAGACTTGTTCCTGACCCATGATCGCAATGGTTGCCGGAGACAAATAGGCCGGCAGCCCATCCACTTCAGAGATGGCACCGGCGTAGACGCGAGCCAGGCCATGGGCGGATCCGACGCCAGCGCCGCTGCAGCTACCCGCAGCCCGAACGCTGCGAATGTTGGGCAGCTCTAGGAGATTTCCGGCTTGCACATTTGCTGAGACTCCAGCTACCGAATGCGGGTCCAGAAACCCGGCCTCTTCCTGGACGTAACGCACAGCTCGAAAACGCGGCTCCTCCGATGCGGGCAAACCAAGGTACACGTCTGCGTTGTAAGGAACCCGGATGCGGTCATTGTATAGATCCTGCAGGCGAACGCCGCTCACCCGGCGGCACAACTCTTCTAAGAAGACGCCCATAGTCAACGCGTGGTATCCAAAGGTTCCAGAGCCGGGCCGCCACAGTGGCACCATGTTCGCCAGACGCTGCGCCACGGCGGCCGGATCGTTGTAATCTTCCATAGCGAAGCCACCCTGCACGCCCACCAATCCGCTCTGATGCGAGAGTAGCTGACGGACAGTGAGAGAGCCCTTACCGTGCTGGGCAAACTCTGGCCAGTACGTGGCCACGGTTGCATCCACGTCGATGAGACCGTCCTGGACCAGCAGGCTGAACGCCAAAGCGGCCACACCCTTTGAGGCCGAGAATATCCCTGTCATCGAATCCGCTGCACAGTCTGGCCCGGCGATCAGGTCTACCGTTTTGACTCCATCCACATAAACGGCCAGCTGAGCACTGTAGGAGGGATCGGCATCGAGCATTGAGTCAAAGAGCTCGCGGACAGGGGCAAACCGGGCTGTGGCAAAGTTCATGCCACCAGTTTACGGACCCGAATGCCTCCATGGGCCAGCTGCGCGAGTCTTCCGGGTCCACACACCTTCCCTATTAGACTGGAATTTCGTTTACCCCCGTAATGGCATGGAAGGCGTTCCTCGCATGCATGAGAATCACAATCTGATCGAAAACAGGCTCAAACGAGCCCTTACCGAGCGGATTGTGCCGGCTATTTACACGCCCATCGGCGCCCTTACGCTAACGGCGTGGCATGTAGGCGGTGGCCAGGGCGAACCAGTAGCGCCCGCTTTTGCTCTCGGTTTGGCAAGCCCGCCAGATGGGCAGCACGACGGCGCACCCTCCTTTGAGCCGTTCGCCGTGGGACAGCCGTGGGGTCCAGCATGGGGAACTAGCTGGTTCCATCTCACCGGCACTGTGCCGGCGTCGGCCCGCGGGGAAAAAGTCGAATTGGTGATGGACCTAGGGTTTAGCCAATCATGGCCAGGCTTCCAGGCAGAAGGGCTCGTCTACCGCCCAGATGGCTCAGCCGTGAAGGCGCTCAACCCGCTCAATACCTGGATCCCCATCGCCGAGAACGCGGTAGGTGGAGAGGAAATCGACCTGTACGTTGAAGCGGCAGCGAACCCATTCGTCTTCACCGACAATCCATTTGTGCCAACGCAGCTGGGCGAGAAGAGCACCGCCGGAAGTTCACCCAGATACGCAGTACTCCGAGCCGATATCAATATTCTCAACACCGAGGTCTGGGAGCTAGCTGCGGACTTGGAGGTCCTCTCTCAGCTGGCAACTGAGCTGGATCTGGGCAACCCGCGTCGCTGGGACATCCTGTATGCAATAGAACGCTCGCTGGATGCCCTTTCACTGGCGGACGTTCCGGCCACGGCAAAGGCGGCACGCGCGGAACTAGTCGATGTTCTCTCCGCGCCAGCCAATGCCAGTGCCCACCAGCTCACTGCCATTGGGCACGCTCACATTGATTCGGCATGGCTGTGGCCCGTGCGTGAGACGGTGCGCAAGGTGGCCCGCACTACCTCCAATGTGGTCAACTTACTCGCCGAATACCCGGAGCTGAAGTTTGTTATGTCCTCCGCTCAGCAATATGAGTGGCTCAAGGATCAGCGCCCTGAGGTTTTCGCGAAGGTCAAAGAGGCAGTAGCGGCGGGGAACTTCTTGCCGGTGGGCGGGATGTGGGTGGAATCTGATACCAATATGGTGGGCTCAGAGGCCATGGCCCGCCAGTTCACGTACGGACAGCGTTTCTTCCGGGAGAACTTTGGTGTGGAGTGTGAGGAAGTGTGGTTGCCGGACTCGTTCGGCTACTCTGCCGCACTGCCGCAGATCGTGAAACTTGCCGGAGCCAAGTGGTTCCTGACCCAGAAGATCTCCTGGAATACCGTGAACAAGTTCCCCCACCACACGTTTAATTGGGAGGGGATTGACGGCACTCGCGTCTTCACCCATTTCCCGCCAGTGGACACGTACAACTCCGCGCTGTCCGGCAAGGAATTGGCCCACGCCGTGAGTAATTTCCGGGATAAGGGCGCTGCTAGAAAATCTTTGGTCCCGTTTGGTTGGGGCGACGGCGGAGGTGGGCCCACCCGCGAAATGTTGGCACGGGCGAAGCGCACCAAAAATTTGGAGGGCTCCCCGCGGGTCACGATTGCCTCACCAAAAGAGTTCTTCACGGCCGCACAAGAAGAATATCCCAATGCCCCGGTATGGAAGGGCGAGCTGTACCTGGAGTTACACAGGGGCACCTACACATCCCAAGCGCTGACCAAGCAGGGCAATAGGCGCAGCGAGCACCTGCTGCGTGAAGCTGAACTATGGAGTGCTACGGCAGCCGTACGCGGTCTCATTGACTATCCTTACGCGGAGCTGGACCGAATTTGGAAGCTGGTTTTATTGAACCAGTTCCACGACATCCTGCCGGGGTCCGCCATCGCCTGGGTGCACCGTGAAGCGGCCGAACAGTATGCAAAGATCGCCGAGGATCTGACCGTGATCATCGGCGAGGCAATGATGGCTCTGGCACCCGAGGATGTTCGGGCCACGACGGCGAGTGAGAAAAGCACACACAGCGAACCGGTGTCGGAGCGGACCATCGATTCCGGCTTGCTCTTCAACGCCTCACCCTATGCACGGCAAGGTGTCCCGGCCCTCAGTGCTGGCGTCCCGACCCCGGCCACACCGGAAGTGACGGTGGAGCAGGAAGAAGATGGCAGCGGCGAAATAGTCGTCCGCAACGGGCTGATTACTGTGCGCTTCGGCGCGGACGGAGTCATCAACTCCATTGTGGACATGGCCGCAAATCGTGAGCTGGTTCCGGCCGGACAAGGCGCCAACCTACTGCAGTTGCACGCGGATTTCCCCAATATGTGGGACGCCTGGGACATTGATGCGTTCTACAAGAACACCGTCACTGACATCCGCGAACTTGATTCAATGGAGGTCACCATGCTGGGGACCCAGCCTGAGATCACCATCAGGCGCAGTTTCCGTAAGTCACACATCACCCAGCGTGTACGCATCGCCGCAGGTTCCAAGACCATCACCGTTTATACCGACGTTGACTGGCACGAGCAGGAGACCTTGCTCAAAGCTGCCTTCCCCTTGGATGTGCACGCCGACCACGCCCGTTTCGAGACGCAGTACGGGCACATTACGCGCGCCACCCATGAGAACACTTCATGGGACAACGCCCGTTTTGAGGTGTGCGCGCACCGCTGGGTCCACGTGGGCGAGCCCGGCTTTGGTGCAGCCGTGATCAACGATTCCACGTACGGCCATGACGTCTCCCGACACCCTGGGTCAAACGGTTCCAGCTTCACGACTGTGCGCTTATCGCTACTGCGGGGCCCCCGCTTTCCCGACCCGCAGACTGACCAGGGTCGGCACCAGTTCAGCTACGGACTGGTGGTGGGCGCCAGTGTAGAAGACGCCGTCGAGTCCGGCTATGCCCTGAACCTGCCGTGGCGCGGCGTGCCACGTGGCTGGGCGGGCGCCGCCGTGGAACCTCTGGTGCGCACCGATTCTCAGGCGGCGCTGATCGAGGCGGTGAAACTTGCCGATGACCGCAGCGGCGACGTGATCGTGCGCCTTTATGAACCACTTGGTGCCCGGGCGTCGGTGACGCTCAGCGCTTCCTTCAAGGTGGCTGCGGTGCTGGAAAACAACCTCCTGGAACAGCCGCACGAGACCGGATCGATCACCGTGCAAGACGGTATATTCTCCCTAGTGCTGCGCCCGTTCCAGATCCTGACCCTGCGTTTGCAAAGAGAGTGAAGATGTCCCCGTCCCAGCGCCCGTCCGCTATGCCCGCACCACTACGCTGGGGCGTGAACTACACCCCCAGTGAGGGCTGGTTCCACTCGTGGCAGGACTTTGAGGTGGACGCCGTGCGGGCCGATTTTGAGTCAATTGCTGCACTGGGTTTGGACCACGTGCGCATCTTCCCGTTATGGCCCCTGCTTCAGCCCAACCGAACTCTGATTCGCGCGCAGGGAATTGCCGACGTCGGCAAAGTCGTGGACGCTGCGGCGGAGTTCGGTCTTGAAGTTTCTATTGACGGCTTGCAGGGGCACCTTTCAAGCTTCGATTTCCTGCCAGCGTGGGTAACCAGCTGGCATCGGCGCAATATTTTTACGGATCCAGAGGTCGTGATGGCGCAAGCGCAGCTCATCACAGCGCTTGCCCGGGAAGTCACCGAACGCCCTAACGTCTTAGGAATGACGTTGGGTAATGAGACTAATCAGTTCGCTGTGGAGCGCCATCCCGACCAGCAGCTCACCACACCAGCGCAAATGGGTGAATGGCTCACTACGCTCTTGGCTGCCGTCCAGACAGAGTGGCCAGGAGGCAGCCACCAGCACAGTTTTGACGACAATGTGTGGTTTGTGGATAACTGCCCACTCACGCCTGCCCACGCGGCAACGCTGGGGGACATGACCACCGTACATTCCTGGATTTTTGTGGCCGTGGCTCGGCTGTTTCCGCCGGGTCATCCCGCACGGACACTCTTTGCCGATTACCTGATCCAATTGGCCGCCGCCTATGCGCAGGACCCGGCGCGGCCCATCTGGCTCCAGGAAATCGGCGCACCCCACCCGGCTGTGCCGTTTGACGGGGCTGCAGACTTCCTCGAAGCTAGTCTGCGTCCTGTACTAGACACACCCAATCTGTGGGGCGTTACCTGGTGGTGTTCCCATGACGTCAGCCGCAAGCTGGCCGACTTTCCCGAGCTGGAACACTCTTTGGGACTGCTGGACTCCGGGCGTGCCGTCAAGCCAGCGGGGCGCCGCCTGGCTGAACTGATCGCAGCTGAAAAGAGCCATCCGACGCCGCGGCGTCAGCGGACTACGGCTGTTGCCTTTGATCCGGGAGACCTGCAAACGGGTATGGGACGCTCGGTAGCAGATCCCGCCGGGGCAGTGTTTGCTGCGTGGCTAGAGCAGACTGCGGCGGGGAAGAAGCCCGCTCTGGTGCGTACTTCCAAGCTCTCCGACGCCAATTACCTCCGGGCCCGCGGGATCACCGACGTCGCCCTAGCCGCCCAGCCTACTCGGGAGTAGGCTCGCATCAACCACGAGGTGCCTGATCCGCAAGCTGGCTAAGTTGTTGTTGCCGGTGGAAATGAGGAAGCCATGTCCGCAAATGTTGATGCTGCCGGGGTCCATGTCACGGCCGAGGATGCCCGCAATGCTGCAGAAGCTGCACGTGAAACCGTTTGGGAGCGACCCAGTTTCGCCAAGGGCCTCTATCTGGGCGACTTTGACCTGAGTTTAATCCACCCCCATCCGCAGTCCACGCCCGAAGATACGCAGCGGGGGGAAGTCTTCTTGCGTACGGTGGAGGAATATGCGCGCACCATCGATGCCGCGGTGATTGAACGCGATGCCAAAATCCCCGATGAGTACTTGGCCGGTTTGGCCAAACTTGGGGTCTTTGGCATGAAGATTCCGCAGGAGTATGGCGGCTTAGGACTCAACCTGACTTATTACGGCCGTGCCCTGGCCATTCTGGGCAGCGTGCACCCGGCGTTTGGTGCCCTGGTCTCCGCCCATCAGTCCATTGGCGTGCCAGAACCCGTGAAAGTGTTCGGCACCCCAGAATAAAAGCAAAAGTATCTGCCACGGTGCGCCGCCGGGGCGGTCACGGCGTTCCTCTTAACCGAGCCCGACGTCGGATCAGACCCCGCGCGTATGGCGTGTGCCGCTGTACCCAGCGAGGACGGGAGTGAATACGTCCTCGATGGTGTGAAGCTGTGGACCACCAACGGTGTGATTGCCGAGCTGGTGGTGGTCATGGCCGTGGTGCCTTCCCGCGGACTGGATGAAAAAGGTAGAAAGACCGGCGGAATCACAGCTTTTGTGGTGGAAGCCGATTCCGCCGGGATCACGGTGGAGCACCGCAACAAGTTCATGGGTTTGCGAGGCATCGAAAATGGGGTGACCCGTTTCCACCAGGTGCGAGTTCCGGCGGCAAACCGGCTGGGACGCGAAGGCCAGGGCCTGAAAATCGCGTTGACCACATTGAACACCGGGCGGCTCTCGATTCCCGCAATGGCAGCAGGCGCGGCTAAGTGGTCACTGAAAATAGCCCGGGAATGGTCCAATGCGCGGACCCAGTGGGGGCATCCGGTGGGCCAGCATGAGGCAGTCGGCAAGAAGCTGGCCTTTCTGGCTGCCACAACTTTCGCGTTGGAAGCTGTCTTCGAGCTCTCTGCGGCATTGGCCGACGCCGGCATGAAGGACGTAAGGATCGAGGCAGCGCTGGCCAAGCTCTGGTCATCGGAAATGTCCTATAAGTGCGCTGATGAACTTGTCCAGATCCGCGGCGGGAGAGGCTATGAGACGGCAGAATCGCTGGCTGCCCGTGGCGAGCGTGCCGTCCCGGCCGAACAACTACTGCGGGATTTGCGCATCAACCGCATCTTTGAAGGCTCCACTGAGATCATGCACTTACTGATCGCCCGCGAAGCCGTAGACGCGCACTTGGCAGCAGCCGGTGATTTGGCCTCCACCACGGCAACATTGCAACAAAAGGGGAAAGCCGCCATGGCTGCCAGTGGCTTTTATGCCAGGTGGCTGCCCCAATTGATGGTGGGCAAGGGTCTGGACCCCCGCTCGTACAACGAGTTCGGTTCCTTGGCTAAACACCTGCGTTATGTGGAGCGTGAATCCCGAAAGCTGGCCCGCCAGACGTTCTACGGTATGGGCCGCTGGCAGGGGAAACTGGAGTACAAGCAGGCTTTCCTGGGCAGGATTGTGGATATTGGTGCTGAACTGTTCGCCATTGCCGCCTGCTGTAGTCGCGCGGAAATGCTGCGACTAAATGACCCAGCCGAAGGCCGTTCAGCCCTGAAACTGGCAGACGCGTTTGCGGCCCAATCACGGCTGCGCGTGGAGGCACTGTTCAATGAGCTGTGGCATAACACCGACGACTCTGATAAATCCTTGAGTGAAGAGCTTCAAGCCGGTGACTTTGTCTGGCTTGAGCAGGGCATCATTGACGTCTCAGAGGGCACGGGCCCGTGGATTGCGGATGCCACGCCCGGTCCTTCCGAGCATGAGAACCTGCACAGAAAGTACCGCTAAAGCTGATAAAAAACTTCGGCCCGGGAACTTTCGCAAAAACCGAAAGTACCCGGGCCGAAGTGAGAAGAATTCGAGCTGCTAGCCGTCTGTCTTGACGATGTACACATCGCAGGGGGCGTTGTGAGACACAGCGTTGGCCACGGAACCGAGGACGCGCTTGAGGCCCTGCATCCGAATGTTGCCGACAACTATCAGATCGGCCTTGGCCCTCGTGGCTTCCTCGATGAGAACCTCCGCCGGCTTGCCCAAAGCTGAGGAGTACTCGGTCTTCACACCGATGGTCTTCAACTCGTCCGCCACGCGCTGGGCTACACGCTCGGCCTCGTCGGCGGTGGAAAGGAACCACTCGTCGTTGCCGATTTCAACCTTTTCGGTCTTGTCCTCACCAAAAGCGGTCACAACGCGCAGCGTCGATCCCAGAGATTTGGCCAGGTGGGCTGCCACACGGGCCGCCTTCATGGACGTTGAGTTGCCGTCGACTCCGACAATGATGATCCCCGTCATTTTTACATCCTTAGTTAGGTGCATTATTGCTTGTGTACAGCCAATATATTCGCTAGTTCATAGCTTAGCCACAGCGACCCGCATTTATCGCTCAAGGTGTGAGAACTAACCATCCAATATTAATCAACCGCCTCAGCCAGCAATTCCAACACGTGACGGTATTCGCGTTCGGTGGCCCGAGTCATCCCTAATTCACAGCTTCGATTGCAGGAGGCATGCCCGGTGGCACCCATGCGGCTCACCTCGAGCGCCTGATCTTGCGTGGCTGATTCGCTCAATTGAGGGTGCAGCATCCCCCGGTCCCCGGCGAATCCGCAGCAGCCCCAGCTATCTGGGATTTGCACGGACCGGGCGACGGCGTTCGCCACCTTTTCCAGCGCCGGGTTTAGTCCCAGCCGGGTGGAGGAGCAGGTGGGGTGCAACGCCAGTGAGTCGATTTTTACCCAGTCCTGATCGAGTACCGGCAAAACACGCCGAGCCACAAATTCCACCGCGTCCATCACACGCAGCGCACGCGCGCCCGGCACCAGCGTCTGCGCTTCGATCGCGTGGATGAGCCCCTCTGTGCAGCTAGAGGCATCGACGATGATCTCCAATTCCCCGTCGTGAGTGGCTGCCCGAAGCAGCTTTACCGTCCGGTCCTGCATCGCTGCCAGTCCTTGTTGCATCCCTTTCGAGGACCACGGCGTGCCGCAACAAAGTCCGGCTATGCCCTCCGGTACCAGAAGATGAAGCCCTGCCCGCTGGCACAAGTGCTCAAAACTCTCCTGCACACCGGAGCCAGGCATTCCCGTGGGATCCTTTGCTGGACCAAACATCGTGTTCACACAAGCAGGGAAATACACGGCCACGGGCTCCCCTGCTGGTGGGCGGCGGCGTCGTTCCTTTCCGCCCTGCGGCAACTCTGCAGAATACAAAGGCAGTCTGTCATCGCCAAGAATTTTCCGCCCCAGCAAGTTGGCGGAAAGCACCACACGCTCAGGCATCTTGGCGGCTACTGACAAGGCCAACCCCGCGCCCTGCGTCGTGGCAGCCCAATGTTTCGCAGCTGTCTCCCACACCCCGTTTTCGAGTTTTCCCCCGGCATCCCGGCGCAAGTGCTTGACGAGATTTCCTGTGTTGATGTCTACCGGACAAGCCGTCTGGCACATGCCATCCACCGCACAGGTTTCCACGGCGTCGTAGTTGTAATCCTTTTCAAGGGCGACTGCGAGCGCCGTATCCCCGGCTAGGCGGGCCGCTTCAATGGCACGCAATGAAACAATTCGCTGGCGCGGGGTGAGCGTCAGGTCTTTGCTGGGGCAGACGGGCTCACAGTAGCCACAGGAGACGCAACGGTCCACCTCACTGTCAACGGCTGGTGGGGCGGCCTTGATGTGACGCAGGTGCGCTGTGGTGTCATCCGATATCAGCACACCGGGGTTCAACATCCCTGCCGGGTCAAAGAGTTCCTTGATCCGGCGCATGACGGCGTACAGCTCCTCTCCATACTGGCGGCGGACAAAGGGCGCCATGACGCGGCCTGTGCCATGTTCTGCTTTCAACGACCCGCCCTCGCCCAGGACCAGGTCAACCATGTCTTCGGTAAAGGCGGCGTAGCGGTCCAATTCGCGGGGGCTAGCAAACTTATCGGTCAGCATGAAGTGAATATTTCCGTCCTTGGCGTGGCCAAAGATCACGGAGTTTTCATAAGCATATTTTCTAAACAAGGTGCCAAGCTCGACGCAGGTCCGGCCCAGGGCGGGAACGGGCACCACTATGTCTTCAAGCAGAGCCGTGGTTCCTTGCGGCCGGGCACCAGCCACCGAGGTGTACAAGCCTTTGCGCAGGTGCCACAGTTCTGCCCGTTGATTGGAGTCGGAAGTAAATTTCGCCGGCGAATCAAGGCCCAGAGTGCCGGCAATCCGCACTGCCCCGGCGCCTAGTTCCGCCAGTTGACTCGCATCCTCGCTCTGGTATTCGAGCAGGAGCGCCGCATGATTTTTCACCTGTAAATCCCGTACGACGCCGGGCACTTGGCTGAGCGTCTGCCCCACCTTCAGCGAGGCGGCGTCCATGAGTTCGACGGTTGCAGCGCCGCTTTCCACTAGGGCCGGCAGCGCCGCGTTGGCTTCTTCAAGGCTGGAGAACACCAAAAGACCGGTGGTGGCGTGGGCCAGCCGGGGAACCGTGACGAATACGGCCTCGGCCACAAAGCCCAGTGTCCCCTCACTTCCTACTATTAGATGGGCCAGGATCTGTGCCGGACTTTCAAAGTCCAGCAGCGAATTGAGCCCGTAACCCATGGTGTTTTTGTGGGAAAACTGCCGCCTAATGATGCGCGCGGATTCAAGGTTGTTGCGGACGCGTTCGCGAAGTTCTAAAAGCCCGGCGAAAATGTCCGGTTCCAGCGCACGGAGACGGGCGTCGGCGTCGGACGCGCCGGTATCGATCACGGTGCCGCTCGGGAGCACTACCGTGAGCGATTCCAGCGTCTGGTAAGAGTTCTCCGTAATACCGCACGCCATGCCGGAGGAGTTGTTGGCAATCACACCGCCGATGGTGCACGCGACTTCGCTGGCAGGATCGGGGCCGAACTTGCGTCCGTAGCGCAGAAGCCGGGCGTTCAGAGCACGCACTGTAACTCCGGGTTGGACACGCACGCGGGCGCCGTTATCCAGGACGTGGATCGCACGAAAATTTCTGCGGACGTCCACCAATAGTCCATCCGTGACCGCTTGGCCGCTGAGGCTGGTCCCGCCGGATCGAAAAGTTATACCAAGTTTGCTGGCGGCACTGATTTTGAGAAGTCGGCCGACCTCTTCGGCACTGCTGGGCACTGCCACGGCCTGCGGGATGAGGAGAAAATGAGACGCGTCGTGAGCGTTGGCATGCACGTCTAGGGCGCGGGTCTTTGTTTGACCCGGGCTGGCCATTGCTACCCGGACTTGCGTCACCGCCGCGCTACCCTCGTGCCGCGTGCTTGCATGCGCTTCCACCATGCTGGATTTCCTTCCGGAGGTGGGCCTTCTCCACAGTCACACCGAGCCGGTGCCATCGAAACTGTGCCATCGAAATGCAGGGCCGATGATCTGGCAAGTTTACCCAGATGGGCGCGGAAAGAACGTCTGACGCCAGAAGTGCATGACTATGCTGGCAGTGAATGACCCTGCAGTCCCCTACTCCCTCTATCCCCAGGAGCACCATGACCTTCACAACGGCAGACCTCTACGACGAACGCGGCAGCGAGCTGGCCTCGGTCTCCCTACAGTTCCGTAGTTTTGGCACGATCAGGACATTTTCCGGTCCGGCCCGCACAGTTCGTTGCTTTGAAGACAATGCATTGGCCAAAGCCCTGCTGGGGACAGCCGGCAACGGAGCCGTGTTGGTGATCGACGGTGGCGGTTCGTTGGAGCGAGCCCTCATGGGCGACATGATTGGGCAGTCGGCAGTGGATAATGGCTGGTCCGGCGTCATTATCAATGGGGCCATTCGAGACAGCGTGGTGGTGGATACCCTCCCGCTGGGCGTGAAAGCACTCGGCACCAATCCGGCCAAGAGCAAAAAGGCGGGCCTCGGTGAAGTGGACGTCCCCGTTCGGCTTGGCACAGTGGTGATCGCCCCCGGCGACATTATTTATGCCGATGCGGATGGTATTTTGATCGAAAAATCAGCAGTCCCAGAACAGGGGGCCTGAGCAACGCTGGACCGTGACGGGCCACCGGCCGCGGCGTCGAAACGCCCTGCGGCCAGTGTGCGCCATCAGTCCATCGGCACCAAACGCGGGGCCTTGGCAAGACTGGCAGCCAATTCCTGCGCGTTAGACCGCACCACATATGCTGGACGGTCGCGTTCCACCCGCCAGCTCTCGGAGAGCGGGCCGGCGTCGACCGTGTCAAAGCCAAACTCATCGTAAAGGCGAGTGACCAAGGCGCTCGCGTCAGCATAATCACTGGCCGTGGCCAGCGCACGACGATTTTCGGTACCGGCAGCACTCCCGCTGGTGGTGATGTCAGCGGCTGGGATGTGGTTGAATCCCTTTGCCACGCGGGAATCCTTGAGGTGTTCTTGCACCATTCCGGACGTGGTTGCCTCGCCCTTGTCCAGCGCGGAGATCCGACCGTCACGTTCCCAGTAATAGTTGTTGGTGTCGATCACGATCTTCCCCGCCAAGGCGGCAGCTGGGAGTTCACGATAATTCTTAAAGGGGACCGTCACGACGACGAACTCTCCGGCGATTGCCGCCTGCTCCGGCGTTGCGGCGCTGGCGAGGGGTCCAAGTTCACTCACGAGGTCGGTCAACGTCTGTGGTCCCCGTGAATTACTAATGACAACTTCGTAGCCCAACTGCACCGCCTTGCGTGCGATCTGACTGCCAATGTGTCCTGCTCCGATAATTCCTAGTGTGCTCATACTGGTGGAACAGGGACTGTGGCACAAAAATTTCCTGTCACAGTCATCGTTGCGTCACTACCGTCTAGGCGCAGGACCGGGACCGTTGATCAGCGGAAGTTAGGAGCACCACGCATCACTTCTAGTTGGACTTTTTTCTCCGGAGTAATCCGCAAAACCGTCCCACTTGCCGCGTGCAAGAACGCTAAAACCGTTTCGGCGATGACGCATCGCACCCTCGTTACGGGGTCCTCAATGGCGTAGGCAATGGTAAAGCTGGCCCCCTTGATGGCGCTGACCCAAACATCAACCCGTGCCGGGATGTTTCTGTAATTCAACGGTGTCAGGTACTTCACCCTGTGTTCGACAACCAGTGCTTGCGTGCCAGGCGCTAGGTCGGCGAATACCGGCAGTTCCATTTCCACCCCCGGCGCTCCTGTGCCCGCCGGCGCCCCGAAAGCATGGACCCGGGCCTCCTCTAGAATGCGCATTACCGCAACGTTGTTAATGTGCCCGTAAGCGTCCATGTCTCCCCAACGCATGGGGACATGGACGGTGAGCCTTGCGCCGCCGTCGTGCCTTGCATCCTGTGTCATGAGCTAACGATATCCGAGCCAACGAAGCAAAACGGAGATTATGATGCCCCGTGATTACCGACTTGGAAGTATGCGGCAAACGTTCAGACCGGTTGGATATTATGAGCCCATGCCTGCAGCACCAACAACCCGCCGACGCGTCGAACTCGTTTTCGTCCCTATCATGGCAGCGCTGTGCATGGCCTTCATCATCGGCGCAATCGTGCTGGACAAAGACCCTGCCGCGTGCCCGGCTGCCACGTGGGCGAACACGCTCAAAGTCACTCTGACCGGCAGCCAGTCCGCGGTGGCAGGCGCCGCGAACATTACAGCCTGCGCGGGGTCAACGTGCATTCCGCTCAACCCTATGTTTGCGAAGAATGCCCCAAACGCGACTGACATTCTGGCGCGCGAAGCTAATGGTTCGTGGGTTTTCGTCATGGGTGAACAACCCCCGTCTGCCGTGACCCTGAGGGTCTTTGACACGGCCGGCAATTTACTGACGCAGGAATCCAGAACTCTAAATTGGACCCGGGTAGGTGGCACCGAGCAGTGCGGAGGACCCATG
Organism: Arthrobacter cryoconiti; assembly: GCF_020905375.1. Lineage (GTDB taxonomy): Bacteria > Actinomycetota > Actinomycetes > Actinomycetales > Micrococcaceae > Specibacter > Specibacter cryoconiti. The sequence continues at coordinate 121,465 of NZ_JAJJBU010000009.1, read as the reverse complement.
GCCGCCATGCGTGTACAAGTTCAAGTTCCTTAGCTTTTCTACTCGCTGAAGAGTCCATGAGAACTACGCTTAGGCACTTGGACGCTGCGTGCTTGGACGCTAGGCGCTCACGCGCTTAGGCCGACCACAGGTGCCGCGCTGGGCGGCGAGCGCTTGGCAATGAATTTGCTTCTCGCCACCCGTGGAGCCAATCGGGAAGCTCCCTACCTGCCGGTACCGGGCCAAACTCGGCCATGATCCGCTCAATGCTGACAGGGCCTTTTTCGTCAATAAAGCGGGTCGCGATGTACGCCCTGGCGTATATTTCCCCGTCTACCACCATGCGTTGTTCAAAATAGACGGCTCTGGAATCGACTCCAATGATCCGCGACTCCACCGTGTAGCGCTGGAACAGCTTCACGGACTTTCTAAACGAAATGGTTTCGGCTGCCACAACCGGGTTCCATTTTAGTTCTCGCATCCGTTTCCATACCCCGCTGCGTCGCATCAGATCAAAGCGGCCCAGATCCATGAGGGAAAAGTACATGCCGTTGTTGATGTGCATGGCCAGGTCAATGTCAGTAGGCCACACTCGAGTGGGCCAGGAGGAAATATCCCAGAGGGAGAGTTTGCTCCGGCGACCGGAGCGCAGGAGAAGGAAGAGGGTTCTGAACAACAGATGCATGAATACATGTTACCCGTCGGTAACTTGTTGTGGAAGCCACTCCGTGAAAGCAATCACCGGCCCAGAAAATAGACCAGTACCCCGACTCCCCATGTTCCAGCGGCCAGGGACGCAAAGCCAAACTCAGCCAACATGCCAAGCCCAGTAGCCTTCAAGGCCGCCACGGAGGATGAGAGCGCCGGTTTAAAAGCCTTGTGACGCTGGAGTTCGGAGAGAAAAAGTCCCACAGCAAAACCGAGGAGGAGACCGACGAAGGGAACTATGAAGAACCCGATGACCCCCACCACCAACGCCACTATAAGGGAACGCCCTGGAATCTTGCGCTCCTTCATGACGCGTCCGGTCAAAACCGCGCTGGAAGCCATGCCGGCCCCAACAAAGACGACGCCCACTCCAAACACGACCCATCCCACGGGCTCTCCAATGGCCAGTGCCCAGGCAAGCAGGCTCGTGGCGATCAGCAGGCTACCCGGAAGTACCGGGACGATTACCCCTGCGGCGCCTACCAAGATGGCAAGACCGCACAGGATGGTCCAAATAATCTGCGCGTCCATGCCCCCATCCTGCCAGAACGGCACGGATGTCCGGATCCAACGGCCTAGAATTGAAAGCGTGAGCACAGCGAAGATCAGCGGAGCGCCCACTGGCATGGTCGATCCAACGGCCACGCGAGAGTCAACTCCCGGACACCGGTTTCCCCGAAACCTGCGGAACCTTTGGAAGCTGCGAAGCCCCCTGGTGCCTGCGGTCCTGCTAGGCGCATCGGCTTTTATTCTCTACACACTCTTCTCCTGGTTGCAGTGGAGCAGTTACGCCATCCGGTCCTGGGACCTGGGCATCTTCACGCAATTGGCGAAGGACTATGCGCATTTCCAGGCGCCAATTGTCAGTATCAAGGGTGATGGCTACAACCTGCTGGGTGACCATTTCCACCCACTCTTAGTTCTGCTCGGTCCGGTTTACCGCGTTTTCCCTAGCGCATTCACTTTGCTGGTAGTCCAAAACGCGCTTTTTGCCCTCTCGGTGGTGGTGCTCAGCAACCTGGCTATCAAGCACCTTGGCCGGATTCCCGGTGTCTGCCTGGGCATTGGCTACGCCTTGAGTTGGGGCCTGGCATCAGCGGTGGACGCGCAGTTCCATGAAATCGCGTTTGCCGTGCCGCTGCTGGCGCTTTCCTTGAGCGCTTTGCTGGAGGAAAAATGGCGAAAAGCATGGATCTGGGCCGCTTTGCTGGTGTTCGTCAAGGAAGACCTCGGCCTGAGCGTACTAGTGCTTGGTTTGGTCATGGCTCACCGATCACGCAAGCCCGCCGGCCTGTGGTTGGCCGTCTGGGGAGTGGGCTGGTTTCTGCTTTCGACGGCGGTGATTCTGCCATCCATGAACCCTAGCGAAAGCTGGGCCTACTCCAGCCAGCTGAATCTAGGCGCGCTCTTTAGCGACCCTTTGTCCTTGCTGAACTCGGAAAAGGTGGCGACCACTTTCTTGCTGGTCGCAATCACTGCTGGCCTGTGCCTGTTTTCTCCGCTGACATTGATCGTAATACCCACTCTGGCCTGGCGCTTCCTCTCCGACCTTGAGTATTACTGGGGGCAGGAATGGCAGTACAGTGCCGTGCTCATGCCTGTGGTCTTCTGCGCCGCGATCGATGCCCTTGCACGTCGCAAGGTCCTTGATTCGGCCAAGCTGCGTCTACTCTCCGCCGTGGCCATCGCTCTCATTGCGCTCGCGCTCTCCAGCCACTACGCCTTTGGCAAGCTAAACGATGCTGGCAAAAACTTTCCCACCACACACAACGTCGAAGCCGCCAACGCGCTGGCCGCAGTTCCTGCGGGCGTCACTGTGGAAACAGATATCACCCTCATGAGCTACCTGGTGGACCGCCATAACGTCTACTGGATCGGCAATAAGAACCCGGCCCCGCAGTACGTCCTCATCGATGTTTCTTCTCGGTCCGGCGTTGCCTCCAACACGGCGGCAATGGAAGCGCAGTCCCGATTCCCGGGCACCCATTACGTCACCGTTCATGCAGACGCGCGCTTCCAAGTTGCCAAGCGTGACTAAGTCCATCCCGGACTGACAGTACAATTTGAGGAACTTCCCCACCGTCATCGCTGGCACAGTATGCGCCTTGTCCCAGTAAGCGAGCAGCGATGAACCCACCACCAAGGACGGCACATGCTCGAACTCATGACGATATTCTTGGCTGGATTTTGGGCAGGAATGATCAACGTCGTCGTCGGCTCGGGGACCCTTGTAACATTTCCGGTCCTGCTGCTCTTTGGCTACGCGCCCCTGACCGCAAACATCTCCAACAACATCGGACTTGTGGCTGGCGGGCTGTCTGGCACGTGGGGCTACCGGAAGGAACTGGCACCCAATAAGGAAATGATCAAACGGCTGCTGCCGGCATCCGCGATAGGTGGTCTGGCCGGAGCGCTGCTGCTGTTGACGCTGCCGCCGTCGGCCTTTGGCACGATTGTCCCCGTGCTGATCGTTCTCGGCATCCTCATGGTGGCGTTCGGCCCAGTGTTGCAACGCAGAATGGCGCTGCGCCGTTTCACTGGTGAAGACCCCGGGCCCTCCCGCAGCGCGGTGGGCTTGATTGTAGGAATTTTTGTACTCGGCATGTACGGCGGGTACTTTGGTGCCGCACAAGGAATCTTAATTGTGGGGCTGATGGGCATCATGACCACTGTGGCCCTGCAACAAATCAACGCCGTCAAAAACGTCCTGACCACTGCGGTCAATGGCATTGCCGCCGTCACGTTCATGATCGTGGCGTGGCATTACATTGACTGGAAAGTTACGGCACTGATCGCGGCTGGATCTCTGTTCGGAGGTCTGGTGGGCGCCAAGTTCGGCCGGAAGCTCCCGCCTATGGCGTTGCGTGCCACCATTATCGTCGTAGGAACAGCCGCCCTAGTGAAGATGGTCTTCTTCGCCTAAATCCAAGGGGTGAGCGCCTCCACGAACACCGGCGAAGCTAGTCCACACTCTTAATCTTGACCACAAACACTGCCCCCAGCAATCCGATCACGGCAGCTACCACGTAAAGGGTGACATACCCACCCATCACGGTTACCAGCGGCCACGCGATGATTGGAGCAATGACTTGCGGCAGGGAGTTCGCAACGTTAATGACACCCAGGTCCTTGCCCCGGCTCACCGCTGACGGCAAGACCTGGGTGATCAGAGCAAAGTCGACAGCCAAATAGGCGCCATATCCAATACCAAGAACGGCAGCCCCGATCAGCGCCCCCGTCCACGTCGGCGCAAACGCAAGGATGAGCGCAGCCAGAGAAATGATGGCCGAGGAACCGATCACAAACGGTTTACGCCGCCCCACCTTGTCGGACAGCTTGCCGCCAATGACAGCTGTGAAAAGTGTCATCACCGCATAGAGCCCCGTCAGGATCAGCACACCGTATTCCGGGTTCGCGAAGCCAACCGCGTCGCGCAGGAAAAACAGCAGGTACAAGGTCACCAAATGGTTGCCAACATTGACCAAGAAGCGCGTAATCCACGCCCAAGCAAAATCGGGATACCGGACCGGGGAGATCCAGAACCCGGAAACAAAAGTCCGCCACGCAAATTGCGGGCGAGCCGAGGCGGGCAGGACGGCGTCGTCGGACAGAAACAGGTACGGAACCATGCCAGCAATTAGTGCCACAGCACACAGTAGATAGCCGGCAGCAAAGTTACCCGAGACCACCGCGGCAATCGCGGCGCCCATCAAGATGCCAACCACAGTACCCATCGAAGCCAAGCCGCCGATGCTCCCACGCTGGCTAATCGGCACCCTGTCTGGCACAGCCGCCGTGATGGCCGCCAGCGCGCCGTTACAGCCCAGCTGCACAAGACACCAGAGCGCCGTCATGGCCGCCACTGAAGGAGCAACACTTAGCCCCAACAGCCCGATGGTGCCCAGTAGCGCTCCGATGAAAACCCATGGAACCCGCCTACCGAAGCGGGAGAGGCTTCTGTCGCTGAATGTGCCAAATAGCGGGTTTGCTACGAGGGAAACAGCAGCGCCAGCCCCCGTCACGAGTGCCAAGATCCCTTCTTTTTCCGGTTCGCTGAAGTGGATGGCCTGCTGACCCAAAAGTACCTGTAGGGGGCCAAAGAATGCGGCATTGATTCCAACGTTGACCAGGACCACTGACGTTGTCCACCGTTTGCGGACATTGACGGTAGGCTCCCGCAGCGCCTCATGGGTCCCCTGCCCATCACCCACCGAAGTGGAGCTTTTTTCGCTCACCATTCCCCCAAAATTTCCGTACACGCCATTGAATAAAGAACCGTCGTTGAGTGAAAAATCTCAGCCCCAGCATACTGTGCCGCACAGCCTGCCCGCCCGATTACACCAACTGGCTGCGTACCTGCTCAATGATGCGCAGTGCCGCCACAGAATCCGCAGGGTCCACGGGTAACGGTGCGTCATTGTTGATGGCGTCAGCGAGGAGGACATAGAAGTCGGTGAAATCCCCGCGCTCGCTTGGCACTGGCAAGGAACCACCGGCGCCGACAAGCACACCCCAATTTTCTTGCCGATCCACTCCGTAGAGAGGATTACCCGGCAGAATTCCGCTTTGGATCTGCGCCTCCTGCTGATCCGGGATGGCCTTGACATAGGCGCCCTGCGAGCCAAGCACCCGCAACCGGGGACCCAACACCGGCGCGTTCAGATTCATCCAGAGGTGGGAGATCACTCCGCCTGCGTGCTCAAGAGCAATAAAGGCGTCATCGTCAGCCAATTCCTGCGGCCGCCGCGCGGCAGCCTCGCCATAAACGCGCACAGGATCACCAAATAGTTGCAGAGCTTGGTCCACCAGGTGAGTGCCGAGGTCGTAGAGAATCCCGCCGCCGTCGGCCGCCGTCGCCTCCGCCTTCCACTGCTTTGAAATGCTCTGCTGCCAGCGTTCTAGCCGGGACTCAAACCGCCTCACCTCTCCCAAAGCGCCCTCCGCCAAAAGCCTTTTCAGCGTCAGAAATTCCGCGTCCCAGCGTCGGTTTTGGTACGTCGTGAGCACCTGGCCGCACTCCTTGGCCAACGCGATCAAGGCCTCACCCTCAGCGCTGGTGACGGTAAAAGGCTTGTCAACCACGACGGCGCATCCAACTTCCAGCGCGGCTTGCGCCAGTGCCACATGGGTTGCAGGGGGCGTGGCGATCACAGCAAGATCCACGTTCCCTTCTTCGACGCTTGCCATACTCAAACGCTGCCACTGCTCCCGGTCCATGACCGTGGCGCCAGGGTACGCTGCGCGCGCGGCGGCTTGGCGCTCGGGATCTCCCGTGACGATCACATCGAGGCTGAACTGTTCCAAAAATTCCAGCGACGGCGCATGGAAAACACTCCCGGCGAGGCCAAAACCGAGCAGGGCCGTGCGGATCACGTGTGTCATGGCTCATACCCTACCGTTGCGGACCAAGCACGTCATCCGGTCGTATAAGCCTGGCGCAGCGCGCAGCCGTGTCCGGATACCCGTCACGCTGGTAGCCTGCTGGCATGAGCTTAGATGCACCACGCGCGTCGCCCGCACTCCCTCCCGCAGAGCAGCACGACTTAGCGCGAACGCTGAAGGGGTCCACCGACATCACAGTCTTTGTCGACGGCACCGCACATCGCCTGACCCCCGGTGCGCAGGACGCCGTCGTCGACCTTCTCTGGCGGCTCTCGCGGGGCGACGCTGTGACCGTGGCCAGTGTTGCCGAATTACTCACCACCTCTCAAGCTGCCGAGCTGGCTGGAATTTCGCACACCTTTTTGCGCAACCTCACGGATCGCGGTGAGATCGCGGTGCAATACAGGGGCTCACACCGACGCATCCGCCGCGATGACGTCCTCACCTGGCTCGCTAACCAAGCCGGCACAGGCGGTTCAGGCAGTACAGGCAGCACAGGCAGCACAGGCAGCACAGGCGAAACTAGCGCGCCTTGAGGACGTCCCCAACAGCGGGCGTCGTCTTGGCCGCTGGGGCTGGCACCCGGCTAGGACACGGGCCTAAAGCGCTGCTGCCCTTTCGTGGCGGCACTCTGGTGGAGCATGTGTCAACAGTTCTGCACCACGGCGGGTGTTCTTCCGTCGTGGTCGTCACGGGTGCGGGCGCATGCGGGGTCGCTGCTCTGCAGCAACCAGGGCGTCCGCTCAATGAGTGCACACTGATCGTGAACACAGAGTGGGACTCCGGAATGGGGAGTTCGTTTTGCGTTGGCGTGGCCACCGCACTTGCCGAAAACACCCACGCAGACAACGTCCTCATAGCCTTGGTGGACCAGCCCGGAATCAGTGCCGCACTCGTGGCAAGGCTGCTCAGCGCCCACCGCCAAGGCAGGGTCACGGCGGCCGGATTCAGGGACGGCCCAGATGGCCCTCTAGTTCGCGGCCATCCTGTGGTGTTCTCCCGCGAGCAGGCGTTGGGGGCCGCAGAATTATCGCGTGGGGATGCTGGCGCCCGCGAGTACCTGCGCACGCACCCGGCTCTTGTGGACGTGGTGGACTGCAGCGACCTCGCTGACGGCGCGGACATCGACACTCCCGCTGATTTGTCCAGACTGAGCTAACGGCACATCTCCTTGACCATTAAGTGGGCTCCAGAGCTTCCTTAGATTCGTGGCCGTCCCGCCCAGCGCGCTGCTTTGAGGGCAAGGTGGAGCTCCAGCCGGACCCTGCCCGCTAAGGGGTCAGCGCTGATGACCCCGCGCACTCGCGCGAGGCGGTTGTAGATGCTAGAACGGTGCAGATGCAGGCTCGCGGCCACCTTGGCTACCGCGCCATCATTGTCATAAAGGTGCTCTAAAACCGTGAAAAGTTCAGCGGCGTCGTCGCGATGATGTAGGAGCCGGTAATACACGCTGTCGTTGGGATCGGCGGCGCCGCCAGCTAGCAGCTCGTACACACCGGCGCCGCGGACATCCAAAATAGTGCCGAGGGCGGGGTCCACTGCAGCAGCCTGGGCGGCAATGCGGGATTGCCGATACGCGGACGGTAGCTGGCGGAAGGAATCAAATGGTTCCCCGATCCCCATCACCACATCCGACGCCGGAGCGCCCGTTCGCTTTGCTAGCTCAGCGCCGTAACGTCTCAGCACCTCGGCATGAGCAGTGCGTGATTGCGTGGCCCGGAGCAGCATGAGCGCATGGCTGCCCAGTCCGGCAGTAAAGAGCGCAACGTCCACACCTACGGTTGCCGTGAGCCCGGCGCTGCGGTGGACCAAAGCGGCCGCCAGCGGGTCCAAGACCTTTCCAGGGACAAATCCCGGAACCGGAGCCCCGCTCGATCCAGGCCCCGGAGCCGCATAGACCGTCACTGCTTGCCACGGGCCGCGCTGGCGGACTTCGGGCCACTCCGCCACGACGTCGATCGCTTGCCTGTCACCGTCGGTCGCGGCGAGAAACAGCTGCTCCCGGGCGCGGCGTTGGCTGGATTCAGCAGTGTTGGAATCCAGAAGTAGCGTTGCCAGGAGATCAAGCGAGTCCCGCACCCGAGGCAGCGCGGCGAGGATCGCCGTCGCACTTTGCTCTTCTCCATCCTGCTGAACCCACAGGTAACCCACCCGAAAGCCGCGGACCAGCAGCGGAACACAAACCCGGCCCAACATCCCCAAGTTTTCATTGGCAGGGACCACCACGGGTCGGACCGCCCTCGCGATTCCGTGGGAGAGCTGCCACGCCCCCACATCTGCTGCCACACGCTTGCTGAGCAGGAAGTTCACACGTACCCTGTCGGCATGAGACTGGTTGGAACTATAGGCCAGCAAGAGCCCATCTAGATCTTCAAGAGAAAGTCCGCGACCCAGCTCCACAGCGAGCTGCTCCACAAGGTCTTCGATCTCCTGATTTCTCATGCTCCAAGGGTAAGGCGCACAAAGACAAGGGGGGACATCTGAATGCTTTTGCCTCGACATATGTCGATCGTCTTGCGCCGAAACACGCGGATTCTAGGCATGTGCTCAGAACCGGGCAGTTCTGGCCCCGTGAATCACCCCACATTTTGACCCTAATGTTTTGTTTACCCAGCCGGACAGCGGCCCACCCGTGTACTAAGGACAATCCATGATCATCGGCGTTCCCCAGGAGATCAAGAACAACGAATTCCGGGTGGCTATGACAGCCTCCGGCGTGCACGAACTCACCGGACACGGACATACCGTGCTGGTGGAAAGCGGCGCAGGTACAGGCTCCGGCATCACGGACGAGGAATACGCCAACGCTGGTGCCGAACTGGTCACGGCCGCAAGCGACGTCTGGGGCCGCGCTGACATGGTGGTCAAAGTCAAGGAACCCATTCAGAGTGAATACGCGTACTTCCGCAAGGGTTTGCTCCTGTTCACGTACCTGCATCTGGCGGCCGAGCCAGCACTGACGCACGCACTCCTGGACGCTGGCGTCACGGCTATCGCCTACGAGACCGTTCAGCTTGGGCGCAACCTGCCGCTTTTGGCACCCATGTCTGAAGTGGCCGGGCGCTTATCCGTAGCGGTTGGCGCCCAGTGCCTCACTGCGCCGGCAGGCGGCAAAGGCATCCTGCTCGGCGGAGTCCCCGGGGTTCGGCCCGCCAACGTAGTTATTCTTGGTGCCGGCGTTTCCGGCACCAACGCCGCCGCCATGGCCATCGGTGCTGGCGCTGACGTGACCATCTTGGATATCAACATCGACAGGCTCCATCAGCTCGACGACCATTACCAGGGCAGACTCAAAACCATCGCATCCAATCGTCTGGAGATCGAGCGGGCCTTGCTGAACGCCGATTTGGTTATCGGCTCCGTTTTGATCCCAGGCGCCAAGGCCCCCAAGCTTGTCACGAACGAGCTAGTGTCCCGCATGAAGCCAGGATCAGTTCTAGTGGATATCGCCGTTGACCAGGGCGGCTGCTTTGAGGACACCCATCCCACCACGCATGAGAACCCAACCTTCATGGTCCACAACTGCGTGTTCTACTGCGTTGCCAACATGCCCGGGGCCGTACCCAACACCTCCACATACGCATTGACGAACGTGACGCTGCGCTACGCGGTAGCCCTTGCTAATTTGGGCGTCGCGGCTGCGTTGGAGGCCGATCCCGCCCTTGTTGCTGGCTTGAACGTTGCCGGGGGTGCCGTGACCCACCCCTCAGTGTCCGGAGCCCATGACCTTCCTCTGGACACCAACTGGCGCCAGTTGGTCTAAGCGAAGCTGCTGGACGAAACGGCTGGGCGAAACGGCTGGGAGAAGCAGCTGCGCGCAGGGCGCTTGCGCCGGGTAGTTGGAGATAAACGCTGTTTGAAAAACTTTTGATGCCTATTTAGCAACACTTGAAAGGCATTTGGTTGTATCCTGACACGGTGAACACTCCAGCTCCTGGCGCCAACGCAGCCGCCGAAACATTGTCCGAAGAAACAGTCGACGCCCTCGTTCGCGCCGGGACCTCCGGCGAACAGCCAGCCAAGGGCGCACATCCGCACGAGGCCCTGCTCTCTGCCCGCGCTGCCAACATTAAGCAATCCGCGGTCCGCGACGTGTTTGAGATTTCCATGCAACCGGGGCTGGTCTCCCTTGCCGGTGGGAACCCTTATCTTCAATCGCTCCCCCTGGATCGCTTGGGCGCCACTGCGGCCGCCATCATTGCTGAACATGGACTTGAAGCACTCCAGTACGGTGGCGGACAGGGCACGCTGGAGTTACGGACCCAGATCTGCGAAGTAATGGCGGCGGAGGGCATTATGGATGCTGATCCGGAGAACGTGGTCATCACTGCCGGCTCGCAATCCGCCCAAGACGTCGCGGCAAAGGTATTTTGCGATCCTGGTGACGTCATCTTGCTCGAGGACCCCACGTACGTGGGCGCTTTGAATACCTTTGAAGCGTACGAGGTGGACGTGCAGCCGGTAGCCGGGGACGAGCACGGCATCATCCCCGAGCAGCTAAGAGCACGCATCAATGAGCTCCAAGCCGAGGGTAAACGGATCAAGCTGCTGTACACGATCCCCAATTTCAATAACCCGTCCGGTGTGATGCTGGCCCCGGAACGCCGCCAGGAAATCGTGGATATCTGCCGCGAGGCAAACATCCTGGTTCTCGAGGACAACCCTTACGGGCTGCTAAAGTTCGACGGCGTCCTGCCGGAACCTCTGCGCGCGGCCAACCCTGACGATGTGCTCTATTTGGGCTCATTCTCTAAGATCTTCGCTCCCGGGCTGCGCATTGGCTGGGCGCTGGTCCCGGCACATTTGAAGCAACGGTATTATCTTGCCAGCGAGGCCGTGACCCTGTGCCCACCCACGTTCAACCAATTATTAGTCAGCGACTATCTGAACAACTATGACTGGATGGGCCAGATCCGTACGTACCGGGCCCTCTACCAGGAGCGTTGCACTGCGCTTCTGGAAGCCCTTGATGAGTTCATGCCTGAAGGCGTCACGTGGACGCGTCCCGAGGGTGGCTTCTTCGTCTGGCTCACCCTGCCCACCGGAATCGACAGCTACCCGCTGCTGTATCAGGGGATCGATGCCGGCGTCGTGTTTGTTCCGGGCGCAGCGTTCACCGTTACCGAAGGCCCGAGCAACAAACTGAGGCTTGCTTTCAGCGCCGTTCCGCCCGCGCTCTTGCGCACCGGTGTGGAGCGGCTCGCCCCCGTCTTGGCAAAGGCGATCGCCGACAACTTTTAAGACCTAGGCTGTTTCAGCGCCAAGCGTTTGGCCCAGGGATCGATCATGGGCCGAGCGCTTGAGCTGATCTTGGTGCATGGAATCCTTAATGGCTGGCGCTAAAATAGTTGCCATTCGTTGGGCCAGGTAGGTTTCCCCCGCCGTGTTGGGATGTTCCAGATCGTCCGTGAGGAATCCACTGCTCTCACCTTGAAACCAACCGAGAGCCACGGGATCAACGTACTGCACGCCGTCGTCGTCCGCCTGCACCTTGAGTGTTTGAATGATGGGGGCCAGCTCACCTTGGACGTCACCAGATTCAGAGGTGGGCCCCACCACGATCACCGTTGCCGCAGGGGCGAGTACCTTGACACGGGCCAAGGCAGTAGCAACGGCGGCGTCCAGGCCCGACGCCCCGGAGTCATTGTCGGAGCCGAAAAGTAGCACCACTTGCGACTGCGAGTTCACAATTCGGTTCACCAGATCCAGGTAAACATCTCCACCTTCTCCGGGAACAACATAGCCAGCACCGTTTTCCGAGGCATTGGTGATCGTGGCTTTGAGACCTTTGGCGGCAAATATACTCTGGGCCTGCTCCGGCCACGTGTCTCCAGGAGTGCGGAATCCGGTGCTGAGCGAGTCGCCAATAACGTCCACGTGCACCGAAGTCACCGGGTCAGTGATTGGAACTCTGGCATCCGCAGCAGTACTGGAAAGCAGAACAAGAACTACCGCCAAGGCTGAGAGTATGACCGTTGCGTGGCCAAGCCGATGAAACCAGGCACGGAGCGCCCGCCACCCACTCCTAGGGTTCATGACTGCAGCCCAAATCGCGGCAGTGCAGGTTTCCCCAGCGGGAACGGTAGACAACTCATAGTCACCACTATGACCGTGTGGCTTAAGACATTCAAGGGTGCCAGCTGAGAGTTTCTTATGAGCTAGCAGGGAGTGCGCAACCTCGTCACAGGCACCAGCATAGGCAGCTGGAAGCTGACACTACACGTACATTCCTCAGCCGTTTTCAGCCCCCGCCGAAGAGTCCAAATGTTGGATCGCGGTCTTACGCCGGCGCCAGAGCACGGCACCGATGCCGCCGATCAGGAGCAATCCGGCGCTGGCAAGCAGTGGAAATACAGTGGATCCAGTGGTGGCCAAGTTGTCCTCGCGCTGAGCCGAAGCCGCACCAGCGGTGGAAGACGGGATCGCTGACCCAGCGGCTGGCGGCGGCAACACCTGCCCCGGGTCAACTCCCCCGGCGGGTGTTGTTGGTGTTGTTGTCGGTGGTGGTGTTGTAGGTATCGCAGGGGCGGGGCGGAGCATGAATACATCCGCTGAGATGTCCAAGCCAATGCTGAAAACTGTGGCCGCTGGAACAGGAATGCCACCGCGTAAAGACAAACATTCCATAGCCAGCGTAGCTCCATCACCCAAGCCAAAGTCGGACAAAACTGAGACCATGGGAACCTGAGCCGGCATTGACCCTTCAATCAAGGGCACTGTGGCGGAGATGACAACTACTGTTCCGTCGGTACGGATTGCCGCCAGCCTTGCGGCATCCCGGAAACCTGCAGGACATGCCACTGGTGCGCGTGCGGCCGCAAAACTAGGCTGGGCGGCAAGGCTTCCCCCGGCGATTATTTGACTGTCTGCATCCAAGAGTGTGAGCACGCCAACGCTATTGGCAGGTGCTGCCGGGGCACTCGCGTGGGCGGCTGCTGGTGCGCCGAGGAGTAGAGCGGCAACACCGACTACGGTGACGCGGTGTGCGGCAGTTTTCAGTAACACGTGAGAATTCCTTCTGGTAGTCGCCTTTTTGGGGAGTGCGGCGGATGCATCGTCTCCTATCAAGATGGACTGGTAGTAGCGGGAAGGTTAATTTGCGCATCCAGAGCATTTTCACCCGTTCATCTTCCTCGCACCATGCGTTCACGAGTGTTACCTAGGCTCTGGGATGTTGGAAATTTACGAGGAGAACCTAAATCGATGTGTACACCACAAACACCCATGCGGGTATCCCGACGTCAGCTGATGAGTGCTGGCGCACTCGTCGCGGCAGGTCTGGTTGCCGGACCCACTAGTTACGCCACTCGGGCAAGTGCCGCTACGGGAATTGACGACCCCCAAGACCTGGCCTGGTTGGTGGGCGACCACCACGTTCATACCGTTTATAGCCATGACGCCAAGTACCTGCAGACACAACTTCTTGATAAGGCTGCCGAATATGGTGTTGATGTCATCGCATTCACCGAACACAGCAACTGGGGCCACGCGAACATGGGTGGGGCACTAAATTCCCAGCGTGATATCGCCGCAGCCAGGGCAGCCCGCCCGCAAATGCTCATCTTCCAAGGACTGGAATGGTATATTCCGGCGGCAGAGCATGCCTCCATTCTTGTTGCCCCGGGCCCCAACGAAGCGCGCATTCTGCGCCAGTTTGAGCTCATGTGGGATGGCAAGCTCAACGGTTGGGAGAAGCCGGCCCCAGCGTCCAATCAGGCCGTCGAATGGGAGCCCAAGGCACGTGCAGCCATCGAGTGGCTGGCCGCGCAGAAGAAGGCTGGCTTCATTGATGACGTCGTAGTGCTAGCCAATCATCCGTCCCGCCTCGGCATCGACTCGCCCCACGAGATGCGCGGTTGGCGCGACGCTGCCCCTGAGATCGTGATCGGCATGGAGGGTGCGCCCGGCGCCCAGGCATCAGCGGTGAGCGCGTTTGCCGACGCTTCCAGTCAACGGGGCGAGTATGAGAACTCGCCGAGTGAGTTCTCTTTTCCTGGCTTTCCGGCGGAGACCTACAAGACCCGCGGCGGCTTCGACTGGGTGAGCAGTGTAGTGGGCGGGCAGTGGGATTCCATGCTTGCCGAGGGAAAGCCCTTTTGGATTACCTCCAATAGCGACAACCACCTGACCGTCAAAGACACGATGCGGATTGGCGATTTCCCGAGCGGTGAAGGTTGGGATAACGGCGCCTCCTTGAATAACTTCAACAAAGCAGGACGTCGCCCTGACCCTGTGGCGGCAGGTACTCCCCAAAATGGCAGCGACTTTTGGCCGGGGCAGTTCAGCCGCACCCACATCGGTGCTCGGACCCGCAACTACGCCGACGTGCTTGAGGCAATGCGGGCAGGACGCATGTGGGTTGATCACGGACATTTGATTGCCAGCCTAGACTTCCGCCTGCGGCCAGTGGGCCATACTGGCCCCGGTAAGGTCATGGGATCCACGCTCGCCGTGGCCTCCGGCAGTGACGTGGAACTGCTCATCACCATTAAGCCCACGACTTCTCCGAACGCCAACGGAACAGTGCCTCAGCTGGCCCACGTGGACATCATCAAAGGCCTGGTCACCGGACCTGTTGCCGACCAAGATACCTTTACGGCGCCTCACACGAAGGTGGAAGAACGCATTGAAACCAGTACTTTGACGGGTGAAATCGTACTGAAACGCACTTTCAGCAATGTCACCGAACCGTTCTATGTGCGTCTTCGGGGTAGCGACGGCGCCCGTTCAGGAGTCGGGCCGATGGGTGCGCAGGTGGATCCACAAGGCCCCGTTCCGCACGGACCCGGCGAAGGGGATCCCTGGGCAGACACCTGGTTTTATGCCAACCCGATCTTTGTTGAAATCACTGGCGCAGGATAATCGCTGGAACGGGGATGACCCCACGAAAGTTGGGCAAAGTCTTTCCGTGGGGGAAAGTTGCTGGGATTTCAACAACGATTTCCTCATTCTGCCGCCTTGGAGGCTTCGTCGATTCGTCCAAGAAGTAGGGATAGCTGCGCCTGTTCCTCGATGCTGAGCATGGCGAGCAAAGTGCGTTCGGTATGAAGGTGATCTGGGAGCGCTGACTCGATGAGGGTCTTTCCAACATGGGTGAGCGCAACGATTTTGCCGCGTCCGTCGGGTTTAGTGCGCGCTGAATAAGACCCCGGCCTTCGAGTTTGTTAAGCCGCTGTGCCACGGGGCTCGTCGTGATCATAGCTTCCCTGGCCAGTTCCACTGGGGTTATCCGGTAAGAGACGCCACTGCGCAAAAGCGTCGCGAGTACGTCGAAGGACGCCGCATCCAGTCCGTGCCTCGCAAAGGTCCTGCCTAGGCGGGCATGGGTTCTCGGGATACTGAAAATAGGGAATAGTGCTTTTGAAGAAATGGGGCAGCCAACAACCCCGAGAGCCACCACTTCCTGGCAGCTGACCACCGGAGGCCTGACGCTTGCAATACTCCTTGGGTGGGGACTTGCCCGGGAAGTACTCACGCCTGCACAAAGCCTAGGAGTCGCCGTCGTACTGGGCTCGGTTACGTCCGTGATTCTCGCGAGGACGCCAAAAAACGCCAGGACCAGCCCGGCGCGCGCCACCCCACCCGTACCCTAATGAGGTGAAATGGCCTCCCCGGCAAAGGAAAGCGCTTCAGCCCAGAGATTCTGGTTTCGCTTTACGTACTTGGCCGCAGCACGCCAGTGATCGCCATGACCTTGGGCGTACATGGTTCCCCACGGTTCACTACCTGAAAGATGCGCGGTGGCCAATAAGTCATACATGGCCTGGGTCCGGCGTGTCATCGTAGCTGGAAGGCGTTCACGAAGATCGTTATCCGCTCGGTACCCGCGGACAAACGCCGCAAGACGAAGGGAAGCAAGCTCCACGTTCTGCGTAGGATCGTTGAGCGTGAAGGCTTGCGCTGCGTAAGCCAGATCCCAGAGCCGCGTGCTAGGCCCAGCCGCATCCCAATCAATAAATAGCCAACGGTCCCCCACCATCAAATTCCATGGCGCCAAGTCGTTGTGGCATATTAATTCTTCTTCGGGAGCTGGCAGCAACATCGCGGCTATTATCGGCTCTCGTGGCATGAAGAGAGCGGCGGCATCGTGGATCGATCGAACCAGTGCGCCGACGCGCATCAGTTCCGGTAGAGTCAAAAGCGGCCCGTTCATTGCCAGGCATCCGGGTACGAACTCGATGATTTGGCGCCCCTGACCGTCCCTACCAAGCGTGGCTGGCACGTCAACGCCGGCGTTTCGCACGGCGTTCATGAACTCAAAGACTGCTGGGCTGTTCGCGGTCCACGGCTTACGGACGGTCGCGCCAATCCGGACAACACCGTCTGTGGCATTACCGCCCTCCAAAGGGATCTCTTGATCATCCACTCTCAAAGACTAGCTGCCTTTAATGTGATCGCCGATGCCGGAGGCAGTATGCAAGTATGAGGAATGGGGAAAAACAGAGAAGCCCGGATTAGGATTGCAAGCGGTACGCTCATGGCGTTGCTGGCACTGTTGACGGTGATCTTATTGCTCGTATTGCCCAAGTTCGGCGGAGGCTCCACGGTGGGCGTGGTCATCGGGTTAGTGCTGTCAGCACTTACTCTCGCCAAAGCCACAACTTTTCTGCGAGCAGGAGCCAACGCCACATATTGGACCCGCCGCTCCTCACCGATAGTCAATGGCATCGTAGCCCTCTTCATAGTTTTGGCTTTGGGTTCCCAGCTGTTAAATCCACGCGCCGAGTTCGCTTACTTCACTGCGTTCGCCGGTCTACTCTTGAGTAATCTCTTCCAAGTAAAAGCCGCATCCGAACAGAAGCTAAGACCGGTGCCGCGAACCCTAGTTGTTGGGATGGCTATTTTCACCATTGCTGCAGTGGGTGCAACAGTATGGACAGTGCAGGCCATCCCGGACGCCTCAGACGTTCTGGTCAACACCTTGGTTCTTAGCTCTATATTTTTGTGGCTGTGCACCTTCTTGGCCATAATTCAGCTATACACCGAACATTGGGCCCCTCGCCGGGCGCGGAGAACTCCGTAGTCACTGCGAACTTCAGAGTTCCTTGACCATTTCCAGCTCGCGCTTAGCGGGATCCACCTTGTAGGCAAAGGTTTGTCCCGTCATAGTGAAGCCACGACGCTCGTAATATTTTCTCGCCCGAACGTTATCCTCATGAACATGGAGGGTCAACTGATTGCTCTGCGCGCGGGCCCATTCTTCCATCGACGCTAATAGTGCGTCAGCCACCCCCACCTGCGGGCCGCGAAAGGCCGGAGCTACATACACGCCTACAAGCAACGGCACAGTCCCCGGAGAAGGAACAAAAGCACCCATTGTTCCTACCCAGGATCCATTCTCCGCGATTGCGACAACCTCAAGTCCATTCCGGGCGGTCCCCCTTTCACCACGTTTTCGCCATTGAGCCTCGTCCGCGCCCAATGCTTCCTCGACCGTTTCCGCATAAGCGGTCGGGGTGTCTCGAATCATCTCAAGTCGCAGATGACGGATTTCACTCCAATCGGCGGGAGTTGTCCGTCGCAGCGAAAACGTAGCTTTCATCGTCAGCGACAGAACCATAAGGATCTCGTCGTGGTCGCCGTCGGGAAACCGAAGGGCTGCCGGCCATCTGCCAACTTCTTGCCAACCGCATGACTTGTAGAAAGCTTCAAGACCTCTACCTGATCGCAATTCAAGGTGGAGTTGTTCAAGCTTCAAGTCATCCCGTGCTGCTCGCGCTACCTCCGTCATAAGCGCCTTGCCCACACCGAGTCTCCGAAACCCGAGTGCGGTCTGAACGCGGCGCACCTGCGCCCAGTGTGCAGTGAGCTCGCTGGAATTACCTGCTAGGAACAGCCAACCGGCCAGCTCCCCTTTGATGGTCGCCAGCAGTAGTCGATTCTGTGGTTCATTCAGTGATCGGAGCATGGCTTCCAAGGCGGAGAGCACTTGCTGAGGTGATACCGGGGAGAAGGGGAATCCCACGGCACCACCGGCATTGGACACGTCCCGCCAGCACTCTAAAAGTTGCTTTCGCAGGAGCGGACCGAGCGTCTCTGGCTCATCTACCCATCGCATTTGCGGCCAATCCAGCGTCATTACCTTCTCTTCCGCCATCGTGGGCACCACCGGCATTTAGTTAGTTCCACAGCCCCCACTCCGGGGGCGCGGCTAGTCCTCGACCAGCCCGTGCAGATGAGCGAACGGGTCCCACGTTGAGTCGTGATGGACGTCAAGCTCAATCATGGACGTGATGTTCTGCGCAACCTCATCGCCGTGGATGTATCGGATAAGCGCGGCCGTCATGTCCATTCCGGCAGCGACTCCTGAGGAGGTCCACCGGTTCCTGTCCACAACCCACCGCGCTTCTGGCACCCACTCGACATGGGGACCCTGCGTCGTGACCCATCGAAAGGCAAGTTTATTGGAGGTCGCTCGGTGGCCGTCCAAAAGACCGGCTGCCGCAAGCACGGCAGCCCCGGTGCACACAGAGGTCACCAGCGAGGCCGACCGCGAAAAGCCATGCAACCATTCCAAAAACTCCGGCTGCTCAACCAGCTTCCGGGTTCCCATACCGCCGGGAACCAGCACGATGTCCGGCTCCGAAGCAGTCTCGTAAGTTTCGGTCACAGCCACCTTCATCCCCTGCGAACTCGACACTAGATCGCGGCTCGGGCCAAGGAAATCCAGCTCAAACAGATCCGGAGCCATGCCAAGCAACTCGACGGGACCAAACACGTCCAGTAACTCGAATCCGTCGAAAAGGACTATGCTCACGCGCTGACGCTGATTCATAGAATCACTGTACCTGAGCAGACGCAGCCGTGGCAGGCCTCATCCCTCACCACACTTTTCCTTTAGTCCAGCAAGAGTGCAGGCTCCTCCATGATGGCGGCAACGTCCGCCATGAAGCGGGCTGATAGGTCTCCGTCCACAACACGGTGGTCAAAGGAGCCACCGAGCGTTGTGACCCAGCGTGGGACCACTTCACCATTGACCACCCACGGTTTTTGTTTGATCGTGCCGAACGCAACAATGGCCACTTCGCCCGGGTTGATGATGGGAGTTCCGGTGTCAATTCCCAGCGCCCCGATGTTCGTAATCGTCAGCGAACCGCCCTGCATATCGGCAGGCTGAGTCTTCCCCGCCCGTGCCGTCATCGCCAACTCATTGAGAGCAAGTGCCAGGCCTTTTAGCGATAGTTCCTGGGCATCCTTAATGTTCGGAACCATGAGTCCCCGTGGCGTGGCAGCGGCAATACCCAGGTTCATGAAGTGTTTCACGATGATTTCATCCCCTGTCCACGTCGCATTCACTGACGGGTTGCGGGCGGCTGCCCAGATCACGGCCTTGGCCAAGATCAGCAGCGGTGAGACCTTGATGCCCTCAAAGTCGCGGGACTCTTTCAGCCGCTTAACGAACTCCATGGTCCGTGAGGCATCCACGTCTACGAAGATGCTCACGTGCGGCGCCGAGAATGCGCTCTCCACCATTGCCTTAGCTGTTGCTTTGCGGACACCCTTGACCTTGATCCGTTCGATCCGGGGGTCACCAGTGGCGGAGCCTGCGGAAGCATTCGAATAGAAACCGCCCGCTTCCTTTGGCTCGTCCGTGCGCCGGTCCTGATAGCTCAGCAAGTCCTTCTTGGTGACTTCCCCACGCTGCCCGGTAGCTACAACATCGCTCAAATCTATCCCGAGATCCTTCGCGGCTTTACGCACTGGAGGCTTCGCCAGCACGCGGTTACCGGCGGGTTTAGCCTGTGGAAGGCTGCCAGTCACCAGAGCTTTTGCTTCCGGGGTGGAATGCTCGACGCCGGCTCCCCCTTGGCCGCGACGCGGACGGCGCTTGACGGCGTCGGCCTTGGGACCAGAACCTACCAACGGCTTCATCTCAGGCTCATCACCTGCGGAGGGTCCGCCCTTGAATGAGTCAGCACCAGCATCCTGGCCAATGGCGATGATGGGCGTCCCAACGTCTGTAGTTTCGCCCGCGGCCACCATCAGCTGTGCAACGACGCCGGCGTACGGCGACGGTAGTTCCACGATTGATTTGGCCGTCTCAATCTCGACCAGCACCTCGTTGACGGCGACAACGTCGCCCACCTTGACCTTCCACGCCACGATTTCGGCCTCGGTCAGTCCTTCACCAACGTCCGGCAAATTGAAATAATTCAGGGTCGACATGCGTGGCCTTTCTAATATGCCAAGGCGCGGTCCAACGCCTCCAGCAAGCGGTCGATGTCTGGTAGGTAATGCTCCTCCACGCGCGCTACGGGGTAGGGCATATGGAAACCCCCCACCCGGATGGCGGGCGCTTCCAAGGAGTAGAAGCAGCGTTCGCTGATACGTGCGGCTATTTCGCCACCGATTCCGCCAAAGGTGGGCGCCTCGTGAGTGAGGATCAGCCGGCCCGTCTTGTTCACCGAGGCTTCCACCGTGTCAAAGTCAATCGGCGAGATGGAACGCAGATCAATGACTTCCACGCTCCGTCCCTCTTCCTGTGCGGCATTGGCAGCCGCCAACGCAACCGGGACAAGCGGCCCATAGGTGACAATCGTGGCGTCGCTTCCCGCACGGAGTACTTGTGCCTTGAATGGATCGCTCGGGGCACTTTCCGTATCCACCTCACCCTTCAGCCAGTAGCGGCGTTTGGGTTCAAAAACAATGACGGGATCCTTGCACGCGACGGCTTGCTGGATCATCCAATAAGCATCGTTGGCGTTAGACGGGCTAATGATGCGCAGGCCGGGCGTGTGGGCGAACAGAGCTTCAGGAGACTCGGAATGGTGCTCAATGGAGCCGATGCCACCACCGTACGGAATCCTGATCACTACCGGTGCACTGAGTAAACCGTCTGAGCGGGTGTGGATCTTTGCCAATTGTGAGGTGATTTGGTTGAACGCCGGGAACACGAATCCGTCAAACTGAATTTCACAGATGGGCCGGTAACCTCGAAGGGCAAGTCCGATCGCGGTGCCGATAATCCCGGACTCAGCAAGAGGAGTGTCGATGACCCGATGGGCGCCAAATTCTGCTTTGAGACCCTCCGTGACGCGGTACACGCCACCGAGCGAACCAATATCCTCACCCATGAGGAAGCTTTTTGAATCATTGGCAAGGGTGGCACGTAGGCCTTCGTTGATCGCCTTGGCTATGGTCATCGTCTTCACGCGGCACCTCCCTGGGAAATCTGTGCAGCAGCGTCAGCGAAAGATGCCTCGTACTGGTCAAACCACGCCAGTTCCTCGGCGACCAACGGGTGCGCTTCGGCATAAACCGTTGCGAATTTTTGTCGGATATCTGCACTGTCCAAGGCTAAGGTGGCCTTCCGAACGTGAGCTGCCATCTCGTCGCCGTCGTGCTTAACTTGTTCGAAAAACTCGTCATCGGCCAAACCTTCGGCACGCAGATAACGCTCCATGCGAATCAGCGGATCCTTGGCCTTCCAGGCTTCCTCTTCGGCCAGCATCCGGTACTTCGTGGGGTCATCGGCAGTGGTGTGGGCCCCGATTCGGTAGGTTGAAGCCTCGATCAAGACGGGGCCCTTCCCGGAACGGGCGTGTTCCAGCGCCCACTGCGTAACTGCATAGACGGCCAAGACGTCATTTCCGTCCACCCGAATGCCAGGCATACCGTAGCCACCCGCGCGATTGACCAGTGGGATCTTGGACTGCACCTCAAACGGCACCGAAATGGCCCAGTTATTGTTCTGGCAAAAGAAAACGAGCGGTGCGTTGAAGGATGTGGCAAACACCATGGACTCGTGGACGTCTCCCTCGCTGCTGGAGCCGTCACCAAAATAGGCTACGACGGCGGCCGGGTCGATTACCTCAGCCGCTCCGGAATCTGCTAGTTCAGCCGCAGCGAGATCCCGATTGATGCCCATCGCATAACCCACGGCATGGAGCGTTTGGGCTGCCAGAACCAATGTGTAGAGGTGGAAGTTGTTTTCTTTGGGGTCCCAACCACCGTTGGAGATGCCGCGGAAGAGCTTCAGGAGATCAGCCAAGTCCAGACCGCGGGCCAGGGCTACCCCGTGTTCGCGGTAGGTGGGAAAGGCATAGTCGGCGGGCTGCATGGCCCTCCCAGAGCCGATTTGGGCGGCTTCCTGTCCGATCACAGGCACCCACAGGGCCAGTTCACCCTGGCGCTGCAAGGCCGTGGCCTCCGCATCAAAACGGCGCACGATCGCCATATCCCGGTAAAAGCCACGCACGGTCTCGGCAGTCAGGGCATCGATATACGGGGTGAAGGTGGCGTCCGCGTGACGGACGCCCTCCACATCGAGCAGTTGGACCATCTCCGCCTGACCAACAACGTGTGGATGCAGCACACCGACGGATGCGCCGGGCTTCTGCCCGTTTATGTCTATGTTGGTGGCAGATTCCTGAGCCGTGCCCATACCGTCTCCTTGTTTGCAAAATCGCTACGTGCTGGCTGGCGGATGAAGCCGCCCCGTCCATCGATACATGCCACAAGAGGAATACATTCCTGTTATCGCATATGTTTCCAATTTCGATTTACAACTGTATCGGCTAGCGCGGCATTTTCACGCCTTCGTTAATCGCTAGGAACGGCCCGGCGCTTTTGTATAGGATGCACAGATCGCCAGGAATCGGCTGTTTGCCTCCACTTCGCCAATGCTGACCCGGACACCTTCGTTGCCGAAAGCCCGAACAGAGAGCGCATGCTCAGCAGCCAATGCCGCGAATTCGGGAGTATTCTCCCCTAGTGCCAGCCAGACAAAGTTACCTTGCGCCTCTGGAATGTTCCATCCCAAAGCTTTGAGCCCGGCCGTGACCCTCTCACGCTCATCAACGAGGCTTTGTACCCTTTCCACAACTTGGTCGTAGTTTTCAAGAGAAGCCACAGCGGCTTGTTCCGCAACAGATGACACGGCAAAAGGCGTTGCTGCCGCGCGCAAGTATGCTGTCACCTCTGGTTGGGACACCGAGTAGCCAACGCGCAAGCCTGCTAGGCCATGCGCCTTGGAGAACGTACGCAGAACCACCACGTTGGGGTACTTGCGGTACATTGCCAGGCCGTCCACGGCATCCGTGGCCCGGACGAATTCTTGGTAGGCCTCATCGATAACAATCACGACGTCGGAGGATACGGAGCGGATGAACGCCTCCGTCTCTTCGGTACGCAGGACAGGCCCGGTGGGGTTGTTTGGTGTGCACAGCAGAACAACTCGAGTGCGATCCGTGACTGCCGCGGCCATGGCCGCTAAGTCGTGGGTGCCATCGGCGCGGACAGGCACCTGCACGCTCTTCGCTCCGGCAAGCCCTACGCAGATGGGATACGCCTCGAAGGAACGCCATGCATACACAACTTCATCTTGGGCGCCGTCATCATTCTGACCGGCAAAAGCAGCCATGATCTGATTCAAGGCACCGAGGGATCCAGCCCCCGTGACGACATCCTCCGCGGGAACGTCTAGGAAAGTTCCTAGAGCGGCGCGCAGTGCCGTACAAGTGGTGTCCGGATAGCGGTGGACTTCCAACTTTCCACGCAACAATTCCAGCACTGCGGGCACTGGACCTAGTGGATTTTCATTGGAAGAGAGCTTGAAGCTCTCCAAACCCGGCACTTCCACCGGCGGCTTTCCCGCCGCATATTTGGGTAAGCGGCCGACGACGGGCCGCGGA
This sequence comes from Arthrobacter cryoconiti, assembly GCF_020905375.1. Taxonomy (GTDB): domain Bacteria; phylum Actinomycetota; class Actinomycetes; order Actinomycetales; family Micrococcaceae; genus Specibacter; species Specibacter cryoconiti. The sequence continues at coordinate 97,763 of NZ_JAJJBU010000009.1, read as the reverse complement.
TGAACGGAAGAATCCTGCGCAGGTGTTTGAGAAGTCATGTCCTTAGCCTAAATCAGGGATTGGACGCACGTGTCTCCAACGGCCGAGTGTCTACTCCAACGGGCGCGTGACCGTCCAACAAAAACGTTCTGATCCTGCCCAGGCTTCGTGAAAAAGTCGGGATTGTGATGAGAGCTCACGGAAACACTGAGGCTTATTCCTCGCGCAGAGCTGACCGTCGTTGCCGGGTTAAGTTCTTCCGCAGATACGTATTAGCGCTAAAAGTAAATGCACGCATATAAGTGCATTGCGTGATGCTCGTTTATCCGTGCATGGTCTATCTGAATTCGCCGGTTTCAGCACTCTCTTGTTACGAGACATATCGGAGGCACGGAGGGGGATCTTTGCCCTGGACTTAGGCCTGTCAGCTGCCCGCGACTCGGCACACGTCAAATCAACTGGCGGCCGTGATGACGATTTTGCCTCGTACGCGGCCAGCAGAAAATACGCGGTGCGCTTCGGCAATTTCCTCAATCGGGTAGATCGCGTGAACTAAGCCACGGATACCGTTGGCGTCTAGGAATTCTCCGAGGGCTTCGAGTGAGCCCGCGGGAGGCTGCCCGGCGAAAGTCTGGATCCGGCGTGATGCGAAGACGCTGGACACCCCGATGGATGCGAGCCCGGCGAGCGAGTCGAACGCGACGCCGACCATACGTCCGTTGGGCGCGAGTGTCCGCCGCCAGGACAACAGGCCCGTCCCAACGGTGTCCATGAGGACGTCCACCTTCCCAACCGAGGCGGGGGTCGCCGTCGAGTAGTCAAAAAAATCGATGGCGCCAAGATCTCTCACAATCCTGTCGGTGGATGCAGAGGCAAGGACGGCGACGCGGGCCCCGAGTGCGGCGGCAATCTGGATGGCGGCGCTTCCGACTCCGCCTGTTCCTCCACGGATTAGGACCCGTTCGCCGGGCTGGAGTCGAGCAACGTCCTTCAGCGCCCTCAGCGCGGTGTATCCACCGACGACCAAACTTGCCGCCTCCACGTCACCGAGCGACTCCGGGGCGCGAGACAGTCGACGAGCATCGACGACGGCAAAATCAGCGGTCAAACCCGTCTCGTTCTTCATCCCAGAAGCGCCGGCTCGTATACCCCAGACACGCTCTCCCGGGGAGAATCCTCGGACGGCCGTCCCGACGCTCTCTACGGTGCCGACCAGATCGATTCCCAGTCCTTGCGGGATTCGTCGCCCAGTGAGGATCTTCAGTTGACCTTCGCGGTGAGAGACGTCTACGGAATTGATACTCGAGGCCGCGACGCGAACGAGTACCTCGCTCGCGCGGGGAACAGGGACGGGCACGTCCGCCACTTTGACTGCTTGCCAATCGCCAAAACGGGTAATCTGCGCTGCACGCATAAGGGCTCCTAGTTACAGGGTAAGTGAAAGATGGCTTCCACTTAGCGACTGTAACATTAACTGAATGGGGTCTTTCACTTGACTAGGATGAAGGAATGACACTACGGTCCGATGCCCGAGACAATCGTGACCGCATAGTCGACGCCGCTGAGCAGCTATACGCGGTTAGTGGGCTTGCGACACCAATGTCAGAGATCGCCCGACGCGCTGGTGTGGGCGCGGCGACCCTTTCGCGACGGTTCCCTACCAGGGAATCCTTGATGGATGCCGTCTTTGCTCGCCAATTGGACTGGTGGATGGACGCAGTGGATGCCGCTGAAAATGCTCCCGACGCTTGGACTGCTCTAATGACCCTCCTCGAAGACGCCTGCGTGCAACAGGCCCACGACGGCGTCTGCGCCGACCTAGTCGTGCGCTCGTTCTTACAGGGTGTGTCATTCGACGACGAGAAAGCCGTCGTCAGAGGATCGGTGGAACGTATCATCCGTCAGGCACAGCGCAACGGAAAGGCGTCAACCGATGTTGCCTGGGACGACGTCGTATTGTTGATCGAGGCCAACGCCGGAGCCGCAAGACTCACGACACCAGGCGCCGAGGGCAGAGCCCGAAGGTTAGTTCACCACTTCATCCGCTCGTTCGCTGCGCGGTGAGAGGTAGGGCCTTAGACGTGCAAATTTAGACAGATCGCAGGCCGGACAAGCGCGGATTCCAATATGCCTCGGAGCAGATCGCAGCTGGTTCTTTCAGCTGCGGGTCCTATGACAGCCAAGCAGTTGAGGCGTCGGAGGTGACCAGATGCTCTTCGAGCCAGATGATGCGGGTCATTTCTTCGACTCCATCCGTCCGATGTCCGTTCCGATCCCACCGAGGGTTTGGCGGGCGTCGTCCCAAGCAATCTCGTCGATGCCGAGTGCATGGCGGAGGAACGCAGCGGCAACCGTGCGGAGGAGGATGACACGCTCTGCGTTCTCGTCCGTCGTTTCCTTAACGTCGTAACCGGGAATCCCACCGAGGGAGTGTTCGCCACCGACCAGGGTGAGTAGGTGCTTCTCACCGGGGCTGTCCGTGTAGGGATCGGCAGACCAATCCGGGCCGCGGGTCGACAGAAGTGAGTCGTCCTGGTCACCGAGCACGATCAGGGTCGGGGTGCTCATGTGATCGAACGTCGGGTTCATGAAGGGGAAGTGTTCAGCGGCGAAAGGGGAGAGATCGCTACCGCGACCGGCTGTGGCCATCAGCACCCCGGCTTGGACGCGTGGGTCCCGGAGGTCTTCGATCGCGCCGGTTTCGGGATCGATGACCCGGAGTCCAAGAAGGATCCCGGTTGTCTGGCCGCCGAAGGAATGCCCGGCGGCCGTGATCCGGTTGGTGTCCACGCGCTCGCGTAAGCCGGGGATGACGGCGAGCACCTGTTCGAGCCGGTCAAGGATGAGTGTTGCATCGGCAGCGCGCTGCTTCCAGATACCAGCCCGCCGCGGGTCGTTGTCGGTCAGGCCTAGGCTGCGGGAGTCGAGGTATGTCGGCTGAATGACGACGAAACCCTGTGAAGCCCAGAAATCAGTAAGAGGACCGTATCCATCAAAGGACTCTCCGTAGCCATGTGAGAACAAGAGAACAGGAAGTTCGTGGCCGGTTAGCGGGGCGGATAGGCGCAGGACCAGGTCACCGCCGCGGCCCGGTACCGGAAGAACGATGGGTTTGACCGACACGTAAGGGGCATCGATGGCGGACAGATGAGTGGTGGAAGGTGCCATTGCAGAAAGGCCTTTCTAGTTGATGTTCTGCGCCATCCGGAGGCGGGTGCGACTGATCGACGACGTTGGTCAGTCGGTGAACGGCGCAGTCGACGCCGAGCTGGGAGCGGATGACGAGGAAGATTGCGTCGGCTTCCGCGGCGGTTTCCCCTCCGGGAGAGACGGCCTCTTACCTTCAGACATCTACTTGCACGTGCAACTATATGATCACTTAGTTGCAGGTGCAAGTTATCGCATAGGATGAGCATATGGCGAAGAAAATGCACGGGCTGAACGAGTTTGAAACAGACCTGTGGGTTGCATTGACGGTGCTGTCCCAGGTTTTCACCCCGGCTATGGATCAGCGCCTGCGTGAGGTCGGGCTGACGTTGTTCGAGTACGGAGCGCTGATGACTCTCTCGGACGCACCCGACCGCGTTCTGCGGATCAGTGAGATGGCAGAGCGGACGTATGCCCCGGTGCCTCGCATGTCGAAAGTTGTCGGGCGTCTCGAGGAGCGCGGCCTTGTACGACGAGCCGCCTCGCCATCCGACCGACGCGTTTCGGATATCGAACTCACTCCTGCTGGCCGGCGAGTTCTCCTGGCAGCGGCAAAAATCCAAGCGCACGCGGCCCGAGAAATGGTCATGGACCGGATCTCACCTACCGATGCCGCAGCTCTGGCATCGATTCTCGGGCCTCTGGTTCACAGTCTGGACCCCGCGGGTCCGCTATAGGACTCGGATAGCCCTCACACTATCTACTTAGAACATGTCACAACCCCGGAGATGCAAGATTGATAGCCAGAGCGGAGACCAACAGTATTGTGAGCCTCAGAAATACCTCAGGTGGCTTTCGCAGAACTATCTGACGCCTCCATGAGGACGATTGCACGACTCCAAGTTACGGCGCAGTCAGTCAAGGGTGCCCCTGAGGGTAAAGAGCAAATCTTCCGTATTCAGTTACGCCAGCGATTGAGTCCTCGAATCAGCTGCTGCAATAAATTTCCAAGCTCTCACAGTTCGCAAGACTCCGTAACCGGCACGGTAGGGACCGCCACTCGGGGGACAGGGCCGTCAACCGCTAGTGATCTCAGCCGCTGGGCATTACATCGCAGAACCTGTTGTCGTGCAAAAACTTCTCTAACGCCGTTATCGATGATTATCTAAAATAAGTCCTCTCCGGGCCTAGCTTTGATCCCATGCTTCAAACTGAAGCTTGGCCGGCTGTGGACATTCGCCAGGCGCTCTTTCGCTAACTCATTAACAACACTGAGGTAGCTCGATTGCCATTGAGCGAGTTGGGCGGGCAGGTCAGTGTCCATCCGTCGAAGACTAACGTCGAAACCAGTCACTTGCTTTTCCTCTCTTCCACGGAGCATCATCCTGGTCGCAGCATTCCCGTCCAGGGTTTTCCTGAGCTGTATTTGTGTTGGAGTCAGAGTGTGTGATTCAAGGCACCCACTATGCGGGGTGGCGAACGGTCAAAGCGGCGCTGGTTTCGGCGTCTCCATCCCAACGCGCAGAATACGTCAAGCGAGAATCGAAGCTGGATCCGCTCAAAGAGTTCATCGATGCGAGGCTGGTGCCCAATCTTGACGCCCCACGCAAGCAGCGGCACGCTACGCTTTGCTAGCATCAATGCAACTCGACGGCGCACAGGCCTAAGTCGAGTTCCAAGGGTTACCTAGCGGTTGACAGGGTCCGCGGCGCCCGCGTCAGGGGTTTGGCTTCGAGCTTCCTCAAGATATGAGTATGCCGTAACCCTCGAGATGTCCAAGCGTGAGGCAATCCTCTCAACGCCTTTGCGCATTTGCAGCACGCCTTGTTGGCCCAACTTTCCCAGCACCGAAATGCGGTCGTCCCGACTCATCTGATCAACCGGCTTGCCCACTTCCCGAATGGCTTCGGCAATCATCACATCCATTACACCAACCAAGTCTTGACCAAAGTACTCATTTGGCTGCTCCGAAGAATCGGGCGAGTCCTGCGGCATCAGGCTATCGAGAAGGTTTCTAGCTTGATGAATCGCACTTACGTCAACGTTTACGCACAACGCCGCGATGATCCGGCCAGACAAGTTGCGAAAATACACGGAGGAACAACGTAGCTGGCGTCCATCACTTGTTAAGCCGCGGTACCCGAAGGCGTTGTGGTCCGCCGACTGGTTGTGAAGCACAGCCGCCCCCAAACTCGAGGAAGGTCCGCCGATCTCTCGACCGGTGACGTGCCCGTTCTCGATCGCCGCGATCGTGTGGCCGAGATCGGGTTTCGGAGCCGAAAGATCGTGCAAAACAACTTCGCAGCCGGGCCCGGCAGCGGCGGCCATAGCGTGCATGACGGGTCGGAACACCATGAGAATGTCGGCCATGGACTCATAGGTCCCCATGTACGCCAAGTTCTCATCGGGGGGCTGTGCGGAAATCATCGTTATAACGTCCTCACTCATAAGGCATTTCTATACGCCAAAGGTCGCATATACAAATCGTAAAGATCCTAGACACATTGTACAAGTGGTGGTAATTTGAATTCAGCCGCGGATTAGTGAGCGGCGTCACTCATGTTTCGCGGCGGGCAAGGAGGCTCCCATGGCAGGACTACAGCAGGTACAGCCGGCAGCACAGATGACGGCACTTTCAAAGAAACAACGCCGTGCCATAGCAGGTGGCGCAATCGGCACCTTAATGGAGTACTTCGACTATTACTTGTACGGATTGGCCTCAGCCACCGTGTTCCCCGCTGTATTTTTCCCTCAGGACAGTGCAGTGGTCGGAACGCTGGCGTCCTTTGCAAGCTTTGCCTTCGGCTTCTTGCTGCGCCCGGTGGGTGGCCTCATATTTGGCCATGTTGGAGACAAGATGGGCCGCAAAACATCTCTGATGATCACAGTCATCGGAATGGGTATCTGCACGGCGGGCATAGGGCTGATACCGTCCGCAAGCACCATTGGCATTGCAGCGCCAATTCTGCTCCTCTTCTTCCGTATGTTCCAAGGACTTTTCGTCGGTGGTGAAATGGGCGGCGCGGCATCAATCGTCGTCGAACATGCACCTGCAGGCCGGCGCGGGTTCTTCGGGGCGCTGCTGATCAGCGGGGCCGGCATCGCTAATGTCGCTTCCGCCGGGCTCATGACGGCGGTCGGATCCGGATCGCAGTCGTTCTTCCTAACTTGGGGCTGGCGGATCCCATTCGTCTTCGCCGCGATTCTCGCTATCATTGCGGTCGTATTGCGCTCCAAGTTGGAAGAATCCGATGAGTTCAAGGAACTTGCAGCCGCACGCGCTCTCAAACCAAAAACCCGCAACTCACCGCTCAAGGATGTGTTCCGGCATCCGAAGAACGCGATTCTAGGAATCCTTATTGGCCTACCGCAAAGCATCGCCGGGTACATCGTATTGACCTTCGGACTTGCCTACATGGTCTCCAAGGGAACTCATGCGCAAGTTGGATTCATCGGCACGATGATCGTTGGCGTCTTGCAGATTTTCGCTGCACCACTTTGGGGGAGTTTGTCGGATAAGATCGGTCGACGCAAGGTCTACATCGGTGGGTGCATCGGCTTTGCCCTACTCATTTACCCCACATTTGCTCTCTACGGCACCCAGGTGGCAGTGCTTATCTGGTTGGGCATGATCATTGGATTCGTTATACCCGGGGTTGCCATGCAGGGCACGCTCCAGACGATGCTAGTTGAAATGTTCGACGTCGAAGCTAGGACCACTGGCGTCAATATCGGTTATCAGATCTCCAATACAATCGGTGGCGGATTCGCGCCCCTCATCGCCACTGCATTATCCGTGGCGTTCGACAGCATATGGCCAGTGATCGTCTATGCCGCGGTTATTTCACTCATCGGTATCGTAGCTACCGCCTTTGCTTCGTTCCGGCCCGACGTCGAGAACGCAGGTCGGCTCTACACGTAACCAGCTTTTCGAGCCCACACGACGTACGCCGATACATTCGGAAATATCCATACAGAACTCAAATTAGAGAAAAGGACACCCCATGACGTCAACTTCCAAGACCGCGTTCCACACCACCCAGGCTCCTCAGCCCGCCGGCCCTTACAGCCAGGGTGTTGAGGCCAACGGGTTCTTCTACACGGCAGGTTTCGGTCCGCAGGACCCCGCCACCGGGGCAGTTCCAGACACCGCGGCCGACCAGACTCGTCAGGTACTTCGTAATGTTCAGACCATTCTCGCCGAGCGAGGTCTCACCATGGACGACTGCGTCAAGACCACGGTGCACCTTGCAAATTTGGCGGACTTCACCGAGTTCAACGAAGCCTATAAGGAGTTCTTCTCAGAGCCGTACCCCGTGCGCACCACCGTCGGATCACAGCTGGCGAACATCCTCGTGGAGATCGACGTCGTCGCCGTCGTGCCCGCAGGCAAGTAGAACAGTAGAGACTGAACAATGACACAAGAGCTAAAGCTTCATCAGCTGGGGAATGCGCACCTATCCCCATGTGACAAGGGAGTCCCAACGCGCGCATTTGGCTTGACCGTGAACGAGTTTCTTGCCAGCGGACCAAAACTCTCCGAGTTCTGGACACCTCTCGTTGCACTGGATGAAAGCGCGATTAAAAGCAACCTAGATCTGATGTCGCAGTGGTGCTCCTCGCGCGGGCTCAAGCTCATGCCGCACGGAAAGACAACCATGGCGCCAGAGCTTTGGCAACAGCAGCTCGATGCCGGAAGCATCGGCATTACGCTTGCCACCATGGGTCAGGTCCGCACCGCGCGCACCTTTGGATTGGAATCCATCATGCTCGCCAACGCCGTCGTCGATGAACGCTCCCTGCGCTACCTCGCCACGGAACTTGCTGACCCGGAGTTTCGCTTTACTTGCTGGGCCGACTCAGTCGAAGCGATCAAGATTATGGAGCGGGCTCTTCGAACCGCTGGTACCCCGCGGCCCGTGGATGTTTGTATTGAACTCGGCGCGCCCGGTGGGCGCACCGGGGCACGCACAGTTACAGACGCGGTTGAGGTCGCCCGGCACGCGGCCGCTTCCGATGTCATCCGTCTGGCAGGCGTGGCCGGATACGAAGGGTCCCTTGGCCATGACCGCTCGGCGGTGGCGTTGGATAACGTACGAAGCTATCTTCAACAGCAAGTTCAGCTCCATGAATCACTGCGTGAGCTCTACGATGAAGGCGAAATTTATGTCACCGCAGGAGGAAGCGCATACTTCGACGTCGTCGCCGAGGTGTATGGAGCCGCGATGGCCGATGACTCGCGAACTTTGTGGACGCTGCGCAGCGGTGCCTACATCACACACGACGACGGGTTCTACCGTCGCATCTCCCCGCTTGACGAGGGAATGGCAGAAAACCATCCGGCCTCCGAAAAACTCCGCCCGGCAATGTGGGGACTTGCCCGCGTAGTGTCACACCCCGAGCCGAGACTGGCACTGGTCGACGGAGGCAAGCGCGATTTCCCCTTCGACGAAGGGCTCCCGATCCCCAGACAGGTGTCCCACGAACTCGACAGCCAATGGAGGCAACTCGACGGTGCCTCGATCCTGGCCATGAATGACCAGCACAGCTATCTAGGACTCACCGACCAGGACGTGGGAATCGGACAGGTGGTCTCGCTGGGCCTGTCACATCCATGCACCACATTCGACAAATGGCACTACCTCCCCATGGTCGCTTCTCGACACAGCGACCATGTCGTAGGCCTCGTCCGAACCTTCTTCTAACCGACAAGTCTGAAAGGAAAACACCATGCGTTTGGTGATGCGCGGCGGCACGATCGTAGACGACGGCGTCATGCGTAAAGCAGACGTCGCAATCGAAGGAACAACAATCACGGAGGTTGGCGACGTCGCGCCATCGACAGGTGATCGTGCCATCGAGTGTCACGGCCGCCTGGTCCTGCCCGGATTCATCGATGTCCATTCACACGCCGACGGACTCGTTGCGGACGACGCCGTTCAACAAGCCGTGCTGAAACAGGGCGTGACGACGGTGGTGACCGGGCAGGACGGAGTCTCTTATGCCCCGGGCAACGGCGAGTACGCGAGCAAGTACTTCGCAGCCATCAATGGCGGACATCCGCAGTATGCCGGGGGCGGCGTAGCCAGCTATCTCGCAGCGGTCGCGGGCCGGTCCCGACTCAATTTCGCCTACCTTGTCCCCGCGGGAACCGTTCGCTCAGAAGTCTGCGGAAGATCAAGTGCTCCCGCCAACGAATCGCAGATCGTCCGAATGGTTGCCTTGGTTGAACAGGGGATGCGTGACGGTGCCGTCGGGATTTCCACCGGGCTGGACTACGTGCCGGGCATCTTCGCAACCGCTGACGAGATCGCTGCCCTGTGCAAGCCAGTCGCTGCCGCCGGAGGGCTCTACGTCACGCATATGCGCGGAGGTTACGAGGCGAATTCTGCCGCCGGTATTTCTGAGATCGCCCACATTGCTGCGGAATCGGGGGCCCGCGTCCACATTTCCCACTTTCATGCGCAGGCTGCCATCATCGGCAGCCAGTTGAAGCTCCTCCGGGACGCGGGAGTGGACACGACCTTTGACGCCTATCCATATACCCGTGGTTGCACGTTGCTGGCCATGCCGCTGCTGCCGCCGGAACTTTCGGTATTGCCGGCCGATACGGTCATCAATCTCATCAGCGATCCGGCTGAGCGCGGGAGACTGCGCCGTGACTGGTTCCCTAAAATCGAACACAACGCGAGTCTGGGACCCGAGTGGCCTTCCATGATCACGCTGGCCCACATTGCCGCCCCTGAATTCGCTTGGGCACACGGCCTCACCCTTGAAGCCGCTGCCGAGCATGCCGGCACCGATGCAATCGAGATCACCTTGGACTTACTGGCCGCCTCCCATCTGGAGGTCAACGCCGTCATGGCGGTACCGCACCAGCGTTCCATCGCAGAGCTGGCCACCATCTTCTCCCAAGAAGGTCATATGGGAGGCTCCGATGGAATCTTCATCGGTGCCCACCCGCATCCACGGGCACGTGGAACCTTCGCCAGATACCTACGTGAATACGTGCGCGAAACACCTACCTGGTCATGGCCAGAAGCAGTGCAGCACTTGTCCACCGCGCCGGCAGCGCGCTTCAGCCTCGGACGACGCGGCCGGATCGCAGCAGGCTGGAAGGCCGACCTCATCGTCCTCGACCCACAAGCGGTCACTGACACCGCCACCTATGAAAAACCCCTCGGCGAAGCGATAGGAATCGACGACGTGCTCGTGGCCGGCCAACAGGTCCTGGCCGGCGGCAGACTCTCGACCATCACACCCGGCCTAGGCCTCCGGCGCGAACACACCAAAAATTAGGGATATCGATGCCACACACTGCACGGGCAACGGCAACCGCCGGACCCATTCCACGTCTGATCACCATTGGCGAGACGATGATGATGCTCACCCCCGAGCACGCCGAACCGTTGGCAACGGCATCAAAACTGAGTCTTCATCCGGGTGGCGCAGAGTCGAATGTGGCCAGCCACGCCGCACACCTTGGCATTCCCTCGGCATGGGTGAGCGTGTTGGGTGAGGACGTTCTCGGCCGCCGCATCCGAACATCCATCGAACGCCACGGAGTCGACGTTCGATGGGTGACCAACAATCCAGATGCTTCTACCGGGGTCTATTTCAAGGACCCCGGACGCGGTGTGCTTTACTACCGCCGCGATTCAGCGGCCTCTCGAATGGGTCCCTCAACGGTGGCGTCCGTGCCACTTGAACAGGCCGAGATTGTTCACCTGTCCGGAATTACGTCAGCACTCTCGTCATCCTGCGCCGATCTTGTCGAGGCCGTGTTCGAACGGGTTGCCGGAAGCGGCGCGTCACTGAGCTTCGACGTCAACTACCGGCCCTCACTCTGGCGTGCCGGCGCAGCGGCACCGGCACTACTCTCCCTGGCCAACCGGGCAGACATTGTCTTTGTCGGCCTGGACGAAGCACAGTCACTGTGGGACTGCGTCACGCCGGAAGACGTCCACGCGATCCTGCCGGACACCGGGCGGCTCATCATCAAGGACGGCGATGTGGGGGCAACCGAATTCAGCGCCGGGACACGGGCGTTCGAACCGGCCATCCCCACCGAGGTGATCGAGGCCGTAGGAGCCGGTGACGCCTTTGCCGCGGGGTACCTCTCTGCGGCTCTTCGAGGAGATCCCACCGCCGTTCGATTGCGGGCAGGCCACGAACGCGCGCGGCTCGTACTGCTTTCCACCAGTGACTTCATCGCCGAACCGGTTCCCACCCAAACCAGCAAAATCTAACCAAAATTCACGCATTCTAAGGACAGAGCAAAGAAATGACTGAAAACGCGCAGTTCAGCGAGATATTCACTACTGCACCACTGATGGCAATTCTTCGCGGCATGGGCACAGAACGAAGCCTCGCTGTCGCGACGATAGCCTGGGACCTTGGCATCGACGTCGTCGAAATCCCCATCCAGACGGAGGAAGACGTCAGTGCCCTGAAAGCTGTTGCTACGGCGGCACGTGAACGCGGAAAAGCGGTGGGCGCGGGCACCGTGGTCTCTATTGAACACGTTCGTCTAGCTGCCGCCGCGGGGGCTTCCTTCACTGTCAGCCCGGGTTTCGACTTGGAGGTCGTTCGGGCATCCTCGGAGTCAGGGATGCCCCCGATGCCAGGGGTTGGATCCGCCACAGAGGTCCAGCTGGCACTGAAGTCCGGGCTGACGTGGCTCAAAGCGTTCCCTGCCTCCGTGTTGGGCACCCAATGGATAAAGGCAATGCACGGTCCTTTCCCACAGGCCAAATTTGTCACAACCGGCGGTATGGATGCTGCCAACGCGGGTACGTTCCTGGCTGCGGGAGCACGCGTTGTCGCCGTGGGTTCGGCCCTTGAAGACCCTGACCAGCTCCCTCGGCTCGCAACGCTGCTAGGCAATGATAGCCCCCGCGGGTCGGCAAGGCAGTAATGCCCACCCGCACCGAGATGCTCGCGTTCATCGAAGCAAAGCTCGCCTACGAGATCGATGCAGTGGCGGCCGCTGGCGCTCAAGCCAGCGGCTCCGCGGTAATCATCGACAGCCGTAAACAGCAATCGTGGGACCACGGCCATATAACCGGCGCGCTGCATTTGCCTGCAGATGCGCTGGATACCCTCCCGGACACCCTCCCCCACGACCGCTGCCTGATCATTTACGGGTGGGGCCCGGGCTGCAACGGTGCAACGAACACCGCACACCGACTGCTCGCGGCAGATTTCGACGTCCGCGAGCTGATTGGCGGCTACGAGTACTGGGTACGGAACGGTTTCGCAATAGAGATGGCAGGAACAATAAGCTACCCTGAACCGGACCCACTCGTCACCGCTGAGACACACTAGTCCCCGGACGCAACTACCGATTGCGCGTGGTGGCCCAGTGACCCACATCCGACTATAAATCTCATCAAAGGAACCATTGATGGGACAACCAGCCGTCACTCCCCTGAGCCAACATCTGATGATGCTAATCGCCCTGAATCGCCGAGTACCCGTGGTTTGCGTGAAACCCTAGAAATCCCAACAATGTGTCTCATCCCGCTATTCTCAACATCAGGGAAAAATAACCTCCGACAAGAAAGTACGGTCGGAAGTTCATGACGCGTCTTGGATGCGCCCGGGTGAGCACCGTGGACCAGGAAACCGAGATGCAGATTCGGGAGCTGGAAGCTACCGGTTGTGAACGGATCTGCCGAGACCATGGGATCAGCGGGACCAAAGCCGGTATGGCCATCGCGGCCGCCCACGGCCGCAAAGCACGACGCCAAGAGTCACGGCTTCCCACCTCAAGGTGAAACTAGCCAACGTACTCAAAAACAAGAACTGCAAGCAGCCGACATCGGCAAAATCATCGGAGCAAGCCGCGCCACAGTCTACCGCTACCTCACCCTGGAACCCGGATAACATCCGATTCCGTCACGTTCAGGGCGTTATTGGCGGCGGCACGAAGTAGGTCCAGCCCCATTCCGCCGGAACACTTGGCGCCTATTGGCAAGAGCTATGCGCGCAAAGCCAAGCTTCCAACTTGTGATCCTAGTCACATTAGAGGTGGGGCATTCCAAAGCATGCCCCCAACGTTCAGTTCATGACCTAGAACGCGCACCCGAGCGAATGAAGTAAGTCGGGCCAGTCCCAGATCATAAGGTAGCTACACGATAGGACAACGAATATGGAATTTGATTACGTTCTCATTGGCGCAGGTTCTGCGGGCAACGTTATTGCCCGCAGATTGCTGGACGCAGGAAAACGAATTGCTGTTCTTGAGGCCGGAGACTACGACATCAATCCGAACATCCCCCCGCTCTACAACCTAGGCATGCTCTGGCATAGTGAACAGGATTGGGACTACTACACCACCGAGCAGGCAGGATGCGCCGGACGGCGTATTCACCTACCCCGCGGAAAGGTCATGGGTGGATCCCATGCTCTCAATGCCACCATATGGGTCCGTGGTGACCGCTGGGATTACACCAACTGGGAAAAGTCAGGATGCCCAGGATGGGGATGGGATGACGTACTGCCTTTCTACAAGACCATCGAAAACTTCGACGGCGGATCCTCGAAAACACATGGCGGCTCAGGGTTACTCGATGTTGTCCAAGACTTTGCGCGCAACCCCATCCAGGAAGACATGCTGGCCGGTGCGCAAGAAATTGGCATTGCATTCAATGAGGATTACAACTCCGGGAGCGTGGAGGGCGTCTCGCGCATGCAACTAAACGTCCGCGATGGCAAACGCTTCAACACCTGGCATGCCTACCTAAAACCGGTAGCGGAGCACCCAAACCTGACTCTACTTACAGGCGCCCATGTGCGCCGCCTTCTCATTGCGGATGGTCACGTGACCGGCGTCGAGTTCGATCATAAGGGCAGCAGACAGATGATTCAGGCCGGGGAAACCATCCTGTCAGCGGGAGCCATCAACACCCCAGAAATACTACTGCGTTCAGGGATTGGTCCAGCCGCGGAATTGCGTGATGCCGGAATCCAAGCGGTTCACGATTTGCCCGGTGTCGGAAAGAACCTACAGGACCACCTTCTCTCTCCCGTCATCTTCACCACCAAAGCCAAGCCGGTCCCCATGGGTGATGTTGCGCCAGCCGAGGTCCACTTCTTTGCCAAGAGCCATCCCGATCTTCCCGTAGCAGACACCCAGCCGATCTTCTTCTCAGTTCCCATGTATTCCCAGGACTACGCACAAGGAGAAATGACCGGGCCCGACAACGCTTTTTCCATGCTCGGCGGTTTGGTTCGGCCACAGAGCCGTGGGGAGATCACCCTCAGCGGCCCCGGCGAGCAGAATCCGCTTCTGATTGATCTGGGCGCCCTCTCGGAGCAGGCCGACGTGGATGCCTTAGTGGCGTCCGTTCGCCAGTGCCGTGAGATTGGGCGCACCCAAGCCTTGGCAGGATGGGAACCGGAAGAAATTTATCCCGGGCCCGGAATTTCTGACGATGAGTTGGAACAATACGTCCGTGAATCAGTGGTGACTTATCACCACCAGGTCGGCACGTGCAAGATGGGGGTTGACGCACTTTCCGTCGTCGACCCCGGCACATTCAGAGTCCATGGTCTGTCCGGGGTGCGTATTGCCGATGCCTCGATCATGCCCCTAATACCCACGGGAAACACCAATGCCCCATCCGTCATGATCGGAGAACGCCTAGCGCACGTGCTCGTGGGCTCGTAATTTAGTGGCCAAGCCGGGAAATGTCTCTACGTGCAGCTGCACATATACCTCGTGGGAATTAGTGCTTTGGCGATGGTTACTTCGTCCCAGAGGGCGGAGTAACGAGATGAAAGCGTGCCTCTTTTCATGGACCAGCCGGGCCCCCGTCGCACCACACGGCGCTAATCAATGCGCGGAAGTGCCAATGAGAATATCTCATTTCCAAGGAACCGAGACACTCCCCCACTGAGAAGCGGCCATTCGTGAAACATGCCGGGATTCCACGTAACTTGCGTGTACCAATAGTTGCGCCGAAAGTGCCGGCAGGCCTGTGCGTGCGGAACAAGCTTTTTGAACGATCGATTCCCGCCCGCAGCGCCTGCTGGCCGCGCCCTCGGTGTCGGGCTTAGATTTTGTAGCGTCTCGTATCCTATGGGATTCGAGACGGCTAATGTGTTGAGTTGACAGATAAAATCTGCCGCACCTTCACCGGGCTTTGAGTCGGACTGGGTATACGGAAATGCCTCTCCTGCGGAGCCTGCCAGTTTCGAGATTTTCCAAAGCGGCCTGCACATGCTCCGGTGGAGGACCGTCCTTCACGACTCCGGCCCAGGGTGATGGAGATGGTGGTTCTCGCTTTATCGGCGTCAATGTAGGTGGATTCCACCCTTGGAACTCTTACCTGACCGATGACCACCTACAGGGTAGGCGTTGAGTGCGACCGTTGGACTTCGAATCAGCACCCTAGCCCAGTGGGATTGGGAAACAGCTGCCGTAGTTAGTCCGTGTGGTGCGGTCCGGCCACTTTTTCGGCCAGCTTCCCAAGCGACCCCTCCAACTGGTGCGCCTGGACCAGGGGGAAGGAAATATGCCCCAGCACATCCTTGTCCGTGACCTGGCTCCAATCATAGGTGAGCGAGACGCTGGTGGATTCCGGTGATTGCGCCTCCAGCTCCCATATCCATTGCCATCCTGCGGGCTCTTTTCCGGACTCCGCCGTTTTCCAGGCCAGCAGTTTGTTTACGTCATATCCGACCACATGGTTGTCCGTCTGGTACTCCCCGCCGAGCTTTTCAAGATACATGTTCATGGTAAAGACTTGGCCCACAGCGGTGATCCTGTCCGATTTCTCGTCGGACTGCACCATAGCGGAGCCATCGAGCTCTGCATGGTTGGCTGGATTGCTCAATACCTTGAAGATTTCCTTCGCCGGGGCATCGAACAGCCGGGCAACAGTAATTCTTCCTTCGTTATCAGTCATGGCCCCAGCATGACGCAGTCTGCAAATGAATGGCAAGCCCCCCACCCCCTTACGCGAACGAACAAAACTTCCTCCTTGGAGCTTGTGTCTTCGAGGACGTGGGCGTCACCGCCTACAACGGTGCCTTGCCGCTGGTGACCAAAAGGATCTACCTCAGTGCGGCCGCCCGGATCCTTGCCGTGGAGGCCTACCATGCCGGCATCATCCGCATCACCCTGTTGGAGATGGGCCTGGCAGCGCCAACGATGAACATCTCAAACCTCCGGGACGCCGTCGATGGCCGCACCGATGATGACCAGCCCATCGTGCTCAACGGCGTGGCCAACCGCAACAAAAAAACTGGCCGACACCGCCACATGGCAAGCCCACACCCGCTACCAATTCCGTTCCTCACTCACCAAGCCGGCGACCTGTACAAAAGCTTTGAGAAAGTCGACCTCCCGTAGCCCCTATGGCCAGCTCTAGGATCTCAATGTGTTTTGTCAAGCGGTTTTGATGTGTGTGGGGTTGGCGGGTTGGTAGGGAACATGGTCGCGGAGGATGGCCCAGAGGACGTTGATCCGGCGGCGGGCTAGGGCCAAGACGGCTTGCTTATGGGTCTTGCCTTCTGCGCGTTTTCGCAGGTAATAGGACCTTGAAATCGGGCAGCTGCGTGAAGCGACATCCGCAGCCATGTAGCAGGCGCGTAAGAGACGCCGGTTGTACCGTTTCGGACGGTGGAGATTCCCGCTGATCCGCCCGGAATCACGGGGTACCGGTGCCAGGCCGGCGACGGCGGCAAGCCGGTCGGCCGAGGCAAAAACGGCCATGTCCCCTCCAGTCTGTGCGAGAAATTCAGCGCTGAGCAGCGGCCCGAATCCCGGAACGGAAAGCAAGTTCTCCGCGTCGGGATGTTGACGGAAACGTTCTTCGATCTGGGTTCCGAGTTGTTTCAATTCCTCATCGAGTGCCAGGACTTGGGCGGCAAGTTTAGCCACGAGGGCTGCCGCAATGGACTGGGCAGTGACCGTGGTGTGCTGTTGCGTTGCTGCGTGGTGAGCTCGCTGGGCTACTCCTGCACCAGTGCGACATCCTTGAGAGCGCAGCCAGGCACCGATCCGGGCAATCCCGGAGCGCCTGATGCCGTCCGGGGTCTGATACCTCGTCAACAGGGTAAGAGCTACTTGTGACTGGGCGTAGTCGAACTCTGCTTCAAGAGCAGGGAAGTATTCGGACAGGGTTGCCCGAAGCCGGTTGATCGCACGGGTCCTGTCCGCGGCCAGATCGGACCGGTGCGCTAGCAGTAGCCGTAGCTCGGTTTCTGTTTCGTGTGCACCATTGATCGGGTACAGATCAGTGCGGATACGTGCCTGGTCAGCGATGATTGCCGCATCTTTAGCGTCCGTCTTGCCCTCTCCCCGGTATGAGTAGGAGGCGTGATGGAGTGATTTGCCCGGGATGTAGACCACTTGTTGGTCGTGGCCAAAGAGCACACTGAGCAGCAGGGTTGAGCAGCCCCTGCGCATATCGGTCGCCCACTGAACGTGTTGACCAGCAGCTACTGAGAGAACAGCGCCGATAAGATCAAGGACATCGCCCTCACTGTTACTGATCTTCCGAGAGAGAAGTTTCTTCCCGTCCTGATCAATCACGACACAATGATGGTGGGACTTTCCAGCATCAATTCCAGCCCAAAACCCGGCCATGTCAAAGCTCCTTTCAACGGTACGTGCTGGCGTTACCCCGTCAACGAACCCTCCCGACGCTCCCTTACAAAGCGATACCCGTTCTCGGGGAACAGGCCGCGTTTCTCAATCAGCGGTCAAGGCCATCGAAAGATGCCAGGCGGCCATCCTAGAGAAGCCATCCGTATGGGGCTGGAGTACCGAAGCCATACCCAACATCCTGGGGTGGTCAAGAGCCTACAACGCCCTCAAACCCACCACTTAGAACGTAAGGGAGTACCGGTCCCGAGTGGCGTTCCCCTTACAGGCATCTACTGTCGGTCAACCCGACCGCCAGATTTCCTTTTTTACGGTTCTGACCGTTAACTCTCAACTCTTAGCCAGTATCCCCTCGGGTGAACCAGAAATGGCCCTGAAGTGTCTCATAACCTAATCGCCTGGAAACCCATGGGTTCAAGAGACAAGGGCAGACCCGACGGATAAATCCATGCGATTTCTGCTCACTAGTCTTCCTTCCAGATTTAACGAAGCTGCAATTTAGAGTGGCGTGAACCACTTGTGGCTTGTTAACTTCACGAAGAAGTACTGGCCTACTCTAAACCCCAAAGCACCTCGAATGGGCCTACCTAAGCCGCCATCGTAGCCGTCGAAACCACCCGGCGGAATGCGCGCGGATTCAGGAACTCCCTAACTACGAAGAGCCAGATATCTGTCCTGCATTTGTGCCCGCCGTTGCCACCAACGGACCGCGTTGGGGTGTCCCTGCAAGTCCATACCCAATAGCCAGAGCAGTCCCCGCATTCCACGTGACCGCGTCATCGACAAGAGCAGCGAGCAAAACAGTCACCGCAGAATCCATGGGAGTGCCGGACTGTGAAACCATGGAGCCATGAAGAAGATAGTGGTTCGTGTCCTCATCAATGCCGTGGCACTGTGGGTTGCCGCGTGGCTCCTGCCGGGAGTCAACATCGCTCCTACCGGGGCCAGCGGGCTGGAAACGTCCAACGCAACAGTGAACACCGTAGTGGCCTTCATCTTTCTTGGCGTGGTCTTTGGCATCGTCAACGCCCTCGTGAGGCCTGTCCTGAAGGTCCTTTCCTTGCCAGTGACCATCCTGACGCTGGGTCTGTTCACCATCGTTATCAATGCCGCCATGCTCTGGCTTACGGCTTGGCTAAGCTCCTACACCCCCGTTCACTTCACGATTGATTCATTTTTTTGGACGGCCATTCTTGCTGCACTCATCATCAGTTTTGTCTCCATGCTGATGAGTGGTCTTGCCGGATCAAACACTCGCCGATAGCCACGCCCGTGGCGCCAGCGTTTCGCGTTGAGGCCTCATTTCTGCCCCCACCCGGGCCTCTCCCACAGGGGTGTGCCGCGGTTTAGACCATAATGTGAACGGCTCCCCTCCTCATCCTGATCACTCTGTTCTGGCTCCAGTGGGTTGCCCCCTCGTGGCACACCGGGTTCAGGGAGCTTTGGAAGAGGCTTACCCGTAGTATTTCTTTGCGGCGGCGGTCCGTTCTTGTCCGTTCCTTGGAAAACAAACTTTTTAACGTTGACCGCCCCACCCGGGATGACCGGAGCCATAAAGTTGTTCACTGCCGCCCGCAACCCGGAAATACCTGGATCGTGGCTCTGGTCAAGAGCTGCGGCATCGTCAAGATAGTTCTCAAGGCTGTGGGCGTCTTTCACACCGCCAACCGCCCCCGGCCGATGCGAGGTCACGGTCACCCAATGATCGGTAGTTGGCGCCGGACCATAGTCTGCCGCCGTAACAATGTCATGCTCATTTTCCAGATCCAGGACGTCAATTCCAGGTGCGATGTTCTGATTTCGGGCTGGCGAGCCGGCCATGACGATGACCTTGACGTTGACCTGGGCCAAGAATGCCGGATCCGCGGCTGCTGCAGCCGCCTGAATACCTCCTCCGCTGTGCCCGGTGATCATGACATCGTCCGTGGGGAGGGCGCCGACGGTTCGCAAGGCTTCTTTGATGAATTCTTGGATCATGTTCTGGCGTTGAGCAAACAGCTCCTTGTGTGCTGCCGTCATTCCTTCAAGATCGCCCTCCAGGTCCCAAGGATTGGTGCTGTCCACCGTGGACCAATCCTCAGTGCCCGGCAAATTGACCATCCAGGCGTGCGAGCCGTCAGGCCGGTCCAGTTGGTAAACGCCGATAGACCCGGGTGGGTAGCCGTACGCATCACGGCTGCCAGAGAGGACCCCTTTGAAGCTGGAGTCGACAACGCCCGCCACGCCCTCTTCTAGCCCGGGAAGTGCATGGCCAGGGGGCCAAGTACGCGTTTCCTCGTTCCATTCCGCAGGCGAAACCTGGCGAATTCTTAGATGGCCGGGTGTGCTTAGCCCCGTCCAGTCAAACGTCTTCCTTACGGCGTCTGCTGGAACCACTCCGCTCGTACCTCGGCCCGCGTAGTTTCTATGCGTCAACAAATACCCGAGGCCCACGGAGGGACCCAAAAGGCCCAACAGAAAGGCCGGGCCGTCGTTGAGTATGTCTTCGGCTTTGCCGCGCATCCCGTCCCGGTGCCCGTCGCGCAGTACGTCCCAGGTTTGCCACCCCATTTTCAGGGGCGCCAGAAGCCCCCATCCTGAGGCGGCCGTGCCATCCTGAACAGCCTGGCTTCGCTTGATCTGCTCGATAGCAACCACGCCAGCTTCGGCGTCAGCATAGCGCCGCGCGGCATCTCTTGCATGAGCGGCCAGTTCGGTCACGGCCCCGTGGCAAGTCGACGCCGCTAAAGAAGCGGATCGCAAAGCGTAGATTGCCTGCGCGGAATAGAAATAAGTGGAACTCGCCTCAATGCTTCTAACAGCCGCTACCTTTTCACAGAAGTCGGCCAGCCACGTGAGCTCTGCACTGAGCGTGGAAGCAATCTCGCTTAACTCGCTTCCCACCAGGGCTATCCCCTGTGCCGTCGCCTCGATCTCAGCCAACGTGAATTGCACCCGTCCAAACCCACCAGTGATGGAGAACCCCGTCGCAGACTCGCTGCTATCAGCCATCACCACCGCCCCATCTTGTTACCGTCTCACCGAGTGCCTCAAGTGCCCTGGCATAGCTGGACACCCAGGCAGACGCTTCTCTAACAGAAGTACAGGTGCCGGTGAGATCACCCGCCAAAGCTTGGGATTGTGCTCTGAAGGCTGTTGCCGCCGCGGATTGCCAGTCCAAGGACGCTGCCAAGAGCAACCTTTGCCGAACCCCCTCGATTTCCTCGCCCAGACGGCCGATCCGGGCTGACAATGCTGCAACGTCCCCCGGTGATGTCCCGCTATTCCACTCCGCCGTGGGAACGCGGCACTGCACGGGATCGCTCCGCCAGGGGTTTACCTCTCCTATATTCATCTCCCCCACCACCTCCTATTGCCGCCGTCGTTCTTCAGCCTAGGTATCCCCAGCAGCCCTCCGCCATGGAGCCAAAAAGTATGTGGAGAGGCGTCCCCACAGACCCCGCTGTGGAGGACTTGGCTGTTCATGAAAGAATTGAGACATGTCTGATTCCGCCACCGCACCTGCCCGTATTCCGTCCGGCCGTTTGTCATTGGCCACATCAAGGGAAAAGATCGCTCTGGGCCCGCTTGACGGCCGCTATGCGGGTGCCGTAGCGCCGCTGGTCGATTACCTTTCCGAAGCTGCCCTGAACCGGGACCGCGTGGGAGTAGAAGTCGAATGGTTCATTCACTTGGCTACCAACCGTGTGCTTTCGGGCGCCGAGCCTCTGACCGCGGAGCAACAATCCGGCTTACGTGCCATTGTTACGGAATTTGATGCCGATTCCATCAACGAGCTGGCCGCCATCGAGAAGGTCACGGTCCACGATGTCAAGGCTGTGGAGTATTTCATCGGCAACCATCTGGCGGATTTGGGTCTGGAGCGCCTCAAGCCACTGGTCCACTTTGGCTGCACCAGCGAGGACATCAACAATCTCTCCTACGCCGTGGGCATCAAGGGCGCGGTCCAAGATGTATGGCTGCCCGCCGCCCGCGCCGTCGTCGCGAAGATCGCCTCCATGGCAGAGGAAAACCGCGCCCTGCCAATGCTCTCGCGCACGCATGGCCAGCCCGCAACCCCCACCACGTTGGGCAAAGAACTAGCTGTCACCGCGCACCGTTTGACACGCCAGCTGGACCGAATTGCTAAAACCGAATTTTTGGGCAAAATCAACGGCGCGACGGGCACTTACGCCGCCCACTACGCATCGGTCCCGGCCGCTGACTGGCAGGACGTTGCCAAGGGCTTTGTTGAGAGCCTTGGCCTGACCTGGAACCCGCTCACCACGCAGATCGAATCGCACGACTGGCAAGCTGAGCTCTATGCGGACATGGCCCGCTTCAACCGTATTCTGCACAATCTCTGCACAGATGTGTGGAGCTACATTTCCATTGGCTACTTCATCCAGATCCCAGTTCCCGGCGCCACAGGCTCCTCAACCATGCCGCACAAGGTGAACCCGATCCGCTTCGAAAACGCGGAGGCCAACCTGGAGATCTCCAACGCTCTCTTGGACACCTTGGGCGCCACACTGGTGACCAGCCGCTGGCAGCGGGACCTCACAGACTCCTCCAGCCAGCGCAATATTGGCGTAGCCTTTGGCCACTCCCTTCTAGCTATCAACAACGTCCTGGGTGGCTTGGGCCGGCTGGACAGCGCCGAGGCCGTGCTGGCCGACGACCTGGACCATAACTGGGAAGTGTTGGCCGAAGCTATCCAGATGGTCATGCGAGCCGAGGCCATTGCCGGGGTTCCCGGCATGGAAGATCCCTACGAGCGTCTGAAGGACCTCACGCGCGGTCACCGCGTGGATGCTGCCCGGATGCAGGAGTTCGTCTCGAGTTTGGGTTTGTCCGCCCAGGCCCAGGATCGTCTGCTGGCACTTACCCCGGGGAAATACATCGGTATCGCTGAGTCCTTGGTGGACCACCTGAAATAGCGGTTCCAAAGCCAATGCCCTGATGCGCGGATGCTGGCAAGACAAACGGTGAAGTACGACGGCGTCACCCGGCTAGCGCTCTCAAGCGCGGCCGGGTGCCAGCTGAGTATCAAGCGCCTCCCAGGCGGGAAGCCGCGCGGTCAGAGCCAGATAGTACCGAGCCATATCTCAACGCTTGCAAGAACGAGGAGCACGAGGTTCAGAGCAATCACATTGACTTCGTGGCGACGCAGGTGCAGTGGGATGGCCCCGAGTTGAACCGCCACAAGACCGATGGCGGCTGCCATGACCAGCCATGGAGCGATTCCGGTGAGCGGTGGCAAAAGCAGCCCTAAGGCTCCGAGAACCTCGAAAAAGCCAATGACCCGGACTAAGAACAGCGGCGTGTGCTCCACCCACGTCATCGCTGGCCGGAGCTGTTCTTTTGAGCGCAGCAACTTCATGCCGCCGGAGTATAAATACACCACTGCCAGCAATGCGGCAATGACCCAATACGCGATCATCATGCGAAACCCTCCGTGACTATTTAGTTCCCAACCCGGCTCTGCTGAAACGCGACGATCCGCTCCACCCCTTCGCGGACGGCGTCGAACCCGGCGGCAAAACTAAGCCGCACGGCACCGAGACCTGCAGCAGTATCAAAATCATGGCCTGGAACCACAGCCACCCCAGCCCGCTCCAGGAGAGCCGAACAATACTCTGTTGAGTTGGCAAAACCGTCCATCGCGTCACCAAGGTTGGCGTAGAAATAGAAGGCACCATCCGCTGGCGCCACGTCCCCCCAACCAAGCCGCCCAACATTGTCCAGAAGATAGTCACGGGTTCTTGAAAACTCAGCCAGGAATATGTCCGCTTGGGCATATGATGCGTCACTGAAGGCTTCAACAGCCGCCATCTGCGCGGGTGCCGGTGGGCAGAGAGCCACATTGCCCGCCAAGGCATCAACCACATCGATCAGGTCATCAGGCACTAGTGCCCAGCCAAGGCGCCACCCGGTCATGCCCCAGTACTTTGAAAAACTGGAGATGACGACGCCGGAGCGGTCCAACTCCCATGCGCAGACTCCCCGGGGATCCGCGGCGCCGGGCGCTGGATAGGTGATGCCGTGGTAAATTTCGTCGCTAATGAGCCGCACCGAGTTCTCGGCGCACCATGTTGATAGCCCCAAAAGTTCTTCTCGGGAAACCATGGTTCCAGTGGGGTTAGCCGGTGAAGCGAGTACCAATCCAGCCAGCGGCCCGTGGGTGCGTGCGGCGTCCCGCAGTTGGGCGGGCGTCGGCTGGAAGCGCGTCGCGGGACCGCAGTCCAGCTCCACCACCTCGATACCCAGCGCACGCAGAATGTTCTTATAGGCCGGGTAGCCGGGACGGGCCAGGGCCACTCGATCGCCAGCATTGAACGCTGACAGGAACGCCAGCATGAAAGCCCCTGAGGAACCGGTGGTGACGGCCACGTTGCGAGCCGGAACATCCAGCCCGTACCAGCGCCGGTAATGCCCGGCAATGGCAGCGCGAAGCTCGGCGATGCCCAGCGCCGGCGTATACGTCAGCGGGATACCGCTTGCATGGATCCTGGCGGCGGCCGCCGAGACGCCCGTCGGGGCTCCCCCACCCGGCTCGCCTGCACACAGGGAAATAATGGACCGGCCCTCAGCACGAAGTTCTGCCACACGGGAAAGAATGTCCATAACCTGAAACGGCGGCACCTTGGCACGCTCGGCGACGCAGAGTGGACGGGTCAAGACAGGCTCCTTTGCACAATGATTCGAGACGGCGGCGTCGCTGTCAGCTCCAGCTTGCCACACCTCTGTCCCGCTTCAGTGTCCCGCGAGGGAAGAAATCAGCGCTGGGGCCCGCCGCAGCGATAGCCCATCCCCAGCCTCCAGAAAATATCAGGAAAGCCCCTGCCCAATGATCGGAATGCCCGTGGTCGGGAAAGCACTGGGGAAGATCGACGGCTCCACCGCCAAATCGGGATCCAACGCAACGCGCACTTCTCCGGCCGCGAGCTGGACCTCGGCGCCACGTACGCGCACGCTCAGGGGGCCGACGTCGCACCCTTCAGGGAGGCAAAACGTAATGGAATCCTGGGCAAGGAAGACCGAGAGCAGCTCGCCGCGAAGGCTCAGCTTAAAGGACAGTCCGCTCCAATCACCGGGTAGGTGAGGATCAAATTGGAGCATTTCGCCTTGATCGCGCATACCGGCAAAACCACATACCAGCGAGCTCCAGATCCCACCGGCGGAGGCGATGTGCACGCCGTCGACCGTGTTGGCATGAGTATTATCCAGATCGATGAACAGCGCGTCGGTGAAGTGCTCCAGTGCAGTATGGGGATACCCCACCTCCGCAGCCATGATTCCTTGCACGCACGCGGACAGCGTGGAGTCACCCGTGGTGATCGGGTCATAAAAATCAAAAGCGCGTTGCTTCTGCTCGGCCGTGAAATCCTGCCATTGCAAGAACATAGCCAGCACGGTATCCGCTTGCTTGAGCACTTGGTGGCGGTAGATAACGAGTGGGTGAAAGTGCAGCAACAGCGGGTATTTATCCCTTGGCGTGTTCCAGTCCCACGGTTCCAACGTCATGAAGTCGTTGTCCTGGCTAAAAACTTCCAGGTGAGAGTCGTAGGGGACGGACATGCGCTCTGCCGCTTGTTGCCACGTCTGACGTTCTCTTTCGCTCACGTCCGGATGCCCCGTCAAGGCTGCCGCAGCCCGCAGGTTGAACCTCGCCATCACGTTGGTATATAGGTTGTCGTTGACCACTGCCGTGTACTCATCCGGACCCGTGACGCCGTGGATGTGAAACATGCCATCCTTGCCAAAAAAGCCCAAGGACGCCCACATTCGGGCTGTTTCAATGAGCAGATCCGAGCCAATCTCCACGGCGAAACTGGGATCTTCTGTAGCCCACTGATAACGGTTAGCCGCAAACGCGATCGCCGAGGCAATGTGGAACTGCGCTGTTCCGGCCGCGTAATAGGCGCTGGCTTCGAGGCCATTAATGGTGCGCCAGGCGAACAATGCCCCGTCCACGCTGAGCTCCGCCGCACGGCGTCGGGCCGTAGGAAGCATCTCGTGGCGGGATTGGAGTACCTGACGGGCAGCCTGCGGGTTTGTGTATGTTAGGTACGGCAAAAGGTATATTTCTTGGTCCCAGAAATAATGTCCCTCGTAGCCAGCACCGCTGACCCCCTTCGCGGGAATCCCGGACACCCCCGCCTTCGCCGTGGCTTGGGAAAGTTGGAAAAGGTTCCAACGCACCGCTTGTTGCAATTCTGGTTCGCCATCCACCACGATGTCCGCGCAGTCCCAGTACTTACGGTAATGCGAGGCACTATCTGCAAAGATTCCTTCAACATCCACCAAAGTGGTTCGAGCTTCTGCTGCTAACTGTGCTCCCCTGTCCGGCGCAGAACTTTCCCCAGCCACTGCGTAACTGACGCTTTTCGCCAGCTTGAACGTAACGCCTTCCTCGATGGCTAAAACGTACCTGACAGTTGATTCATCCTCCGTCACCACCGTTTCAAAGGGCAGGTTCTCCAGGTTAATCTGGTGCTCCACGGCCACGGCCACCCGCTGGTGCGACGCTGCTGTCTCCCACGCCAGAGCGAGCGACCCATCCACCCCTTCCAGATGAAGCGGGTTGAGAATCCTATCTGCATGGCGTCCTGGGCGTCTGGGGTCGTTCGCATTCTGTTCAGTGGAAGGCTTATCTTGGCGGTCGACGACGACGCTCACGACATCCGCGTAGACCTCACGGTCCGCTGTGATCACCAGTTCAATGCCGAGCGCTCCGCGTGATTCAAAACCGACGGCCCGGCGCACAGACGTGGTGACAGTGGCTCCTGAGCGGGTCGCCCAGGTTGCTGCCGCTTCATAGATACCCGTGGAAAAATCAATACTGCGCCGGTAATCAAGGACGGTCGATTCCTCCAGCGAAAGCTGCTCCCCGTCAATGCTCACGGTGAAGTTGCTGGCATCCGGAACGTAAACGATCCGCTGCCCGGTACGCGCAAAACCATAGGCGTTCTCGGCGTGCTTGATCTCCCAAGTCTCATAGAAACCATTGATAAATGTTCCGGGCAGCACGCCCTCGCTGCCAAGCGTGTGAGAGCCGCGGATGCCCAAGTGCCCATTACCAAGGGCCATGAGCGTTTCCAAGGTACCGTCCTCGTCAGCGTCGTGTGAGGTTTCTATCAATTTCCAAGGATCGCAGGGGAAACGCCGACGATCGGAGCTAATCAATGCCATAAAAGAAGTCTTTCCTTCGGAAGTTTTGTGCCGGGCGCCGTTGGCGTTAGAGAAGTTCGTCGAGGTCGCTGACAACGTAGGTGGCTCCGGCGTCGAGCAGCGTTTGGTGCCCGGCGCCGCGATCCACGCCAATCACGGCCCGGAAGTTCCCCGCATGTCCGGCCTGCACCCCAGAGACCGCGTCCTCCACCACGATGCATTCCTGCGTGGGCACCCCCAGAAGTGCCGCCGCGTAGGTAAAGGTGTCATGCGCGGGCTTGCCGGGCAGCCCGTGGGCGGCCGCAACCACGCCGTCCACCACTACGGGGAAGTATTGATCCAAGCCAGCTGCCTTCAGTACCGCTGGCGCGTTGCGTGAGGAGGAGACGACGGCGAGCTTGAGTCCGCGGGTCAGCGCCTCTTCCATAAAGCGAACGGAGCCAGGATAAGGTTTCACACCATCTTCGGTAATGATCTTGTTGAAGACCATATTCTTGCGGTTACCCAAACCGTGGACGGTGTCGTGGGCCGGGTCGTCATCTAACGGGCCCTCAGGCAGTGTGATTTTCCGGGAGGAAAGAAAGTCACGGACTCCGTCAAAGCGGGGCTTACCGTCGATGAAATCAAAGTAGTCACTATTTTTGTATGCGGCGTGCCCGGTCTTAGCCAAGTAGCCATCGAAAAGCTGCTGCCAGGCCTGCTCGTGTACCAACGCAGTAGGCGTCAACACCCCGTCGAGGTCAAAGAGCACGGCTGTTGCGTCGGCCCAGTTCATCGGAGCTGGTGAGCTGATGAGATTCATAATCGCGGTTCCTTCAACGCTTGTGGCGGGTGGTTTTGCGTTCGATGAGCTTCACGCCCAGCATATGCCGCGCGGCCCTGTCATGAGCCGATGGGTCCGCGAGTCGTTCACAGAGCAGGTTGGCAGCAAACGCACCCTGGTCAGCTACGGGTTGAGCCACTGTACTCAATCCCATGAACCAACTCATGGGATGGTCATCGAGCCCAATGAGCGAGACGTCCTTGGGCGCATTCCGTCCGTGCTCCCGTAACGCCATCAGGGCCCCGAACCCAGCCTCATCACAGGCGGCGAAGACTGCTGTAGGCATATCCCGGTTGGCCAAAATTTCCGTCATGGCCCGCCGGCCGCCTTCAATGGTTGAACCGGCAGCCACCACCAAGTCCGGGTGAACGGTCAGGTCACTTTCAGCCAGTGCCCGGCGGAATCCGGTCAGTCTGTCACGCGAGGAGAGCACCGACGTCCCATCCATCTCATGACCGGTGAGCACCGCCAGTTCCCAGTGCCCTAGTTCTAGCAAATGGTTCGTGGCAGTCCATGCGGCGTGTTCGTCATCAATGCCCACGTTATCCCACGGTACTCGGCTCATGCCAACACTGGCCACTGCAAGACCAGAGGCTTCCAGGTCCGATATTTCCTCCGCGTCCAGGTCGACGTTAAGCAACAGCACGCCGTCCACTCTCTGGGCAAGCGCGTCCAAGTCCCCAAAGACCTTCTTGCGGACACTGGGCTTGTTGCGCAAACTGATCAGCACACAATCCCAACCGCTGTCCGCAAAAACCTCCTCCGCTGCCTCCACCGCTTGGGCAAAGAACCAGGACGTGGCGCTCGGAGCCACGATCGCGATCGCGCCAGTACTGCCACCTGCTAGGCGGGCCGCTGCGGAGGAAGCCTTATACCCAAGCTTCTGCGCTGCATCCGCAACCTGTGCCTGGGCTTTATCGGAGACGTTCGATAAATTGCGCAGTGCGCGGGAAACGGTGCAAATAGATAACCCTGACAGCAGTGCGACGTCGGCGATAGTGGTCCTGCGCGCTCTAGCCATGCGACATTGTCCAACCCTTCAAAACGTGGATGATCAGTGGCGATGCCGCACCGTCAAAACCAACTGTAAGCGCTTACAATTTTGCAAGTCAAGGCGTTTAATAAAGACAATCAGAGGCGAATATTTTGGACTTCCATCGACGTCGTTTTGCGCCAGCTTTTGTGGCAGGCTCACCGTGCAGCTGTAACCGCAGTGGCGGCATAGGCTTGGACCGTGAGTGAATTTAGCGAACGCGTCAGTACCGAATTGGTCCAGCCTATTATTTTGCTAGTTGACAGGGTTGATCCTGCCGACCAAGACGAAGGCATTGCCGCCGCTGCATTGGCTTCAGTGCAGGCCTACCTGCACGATCCCCACAACCCGAACTGGCAGGTGTGGGCTTCTGGAGCCTTTGCCAAGTCCGTCCGGCGAGCCGACGCGAAAACATTCGCCAAGGTCTTGATCGCGTTCCCCGAACATGTGCTCGCCACCGTGGGCCACGCAAGTGCCGCCGCACTGCCCCCCATGCCAGCAGACGCACTACCCAAACTGCTAGCCAAGCTCCAAGTTTCCGGCACCCAGCTTCCAGCCGGTGAAACACAGCCCGTCCAGTCACTGTCAATCGTTCTCAATGATTCACTGGCGATGTCCACCGGCAAGGCGGCCGCGCAGGCTGCCCACGCCCTCTTTGCTTGGCTACTCGACGCAGGCCAGCCAGCCGTGGACGCCTGGGCCCAGGCGGGTTATCCCGTGAGTGTCCTCCACGCGTCCAAAAGGGATTTCCGTCGAGGCTCCCGCCGCGCATCGGGGCCTGTCATCCAAGATGCAGGCCGCACCGAGATTGAGCCAGGCTCCACCACGGCGTTCGTGGTTGCTGACTTTGGCAGCGGACAGTGACAGCGGACAGCGCCTGACCGGAGATCACTGTTACCTACTAGCTATCCCGCCGCCGCACTCACCTAGTTACCACTCACCTAGTTAACGTGCTACTCGGCAGCGGCGAGCTGGCCGCATGCGCCGTCGATCTCCTTGCCGCGGGTGTCACGCAACGTGGTTGGCACGCCGTGAGCGATGAGCGTGTCAATGAATTCCTGCATGACGTGCGGCTCCGAGGACGTCCAGATGGATCCGGGAGTCGGGTTCAGCGGGATCGGATTGACATGAACCCAGCCGCGGCCACGCTGATTTAGTTTCTTCGCCAAAAGCTCGGCACGCCACGGGTGGTCATTCATGTCCTTGATCAGCGCGTATTCAATGGACACCCGGCGGCCAGTGACCTGGTAATAGTTGTACGCAGCATCCAGTGCTGCATCAACCTTCCACTTGTCATTGACTGGGATCAAGTCATCGCGTAGCTCATCATCCGGGGCATGCAGAGACAGGGCGAAAGTGACGGCGACGCCCTCTTGCGCGAGCTTGTTAATGGCCGGAACCAGACCCACGGTGGAGATCGTGATACCCCGGGCGGACATGCCAAGACCCTCGGGGGCTTCGGCCACCATCCGGTGTACGGCGTTCATCACCCGCTTGTAGTTGGCCAGCGGCTCACCCATACCCATGAACACAATATTGGTGACGCGCTCCGCGTCGTGGCCGCCATCGCGGCGCAGGTTCCCCAGCCCGCCTTCAGCGATCACCCTATTTGCCTGGACGATCTGGTCCAGAATCTCCGCCGTCGACATATTGCGGGTCAACCCGGCCTGACCAGTGGCGCAGAACGGACAATTCATGCCGCAGCCGCACTGGCTGGATACGCACAACGTCACTCGACCGGGGTAGCGCATGAGAACGGACTCCACGAGGGAACCGTCAAAGAGGCGCCACAAGAACTTGATGGTGTCCCCGTTATCCGTGGTCAGGCGCTTGACCTCGGTCAACAGCTTCGGGAACATCGTTTCCGTGATCTCTGCCCGGCGATCCTTGGGAAGATCGCTCATGCGCTCGGGATCGGTGGTGTAGTGCGTGAAGTAATGCACCGAGAGCTGCTTGGCTCGAAATGCCGGCAGGCCCATCTCTTTGAACTTGGCCTCACGCTCGGGCAGCGTCATGTCCGCCAAATGCGTCGGGGGCTGGGATACGCGCGGAGATTTAAACTGCAGCAACGGCCGGCCAGCCGGACCCGTCGCCTGCTTCCACCCCTCCGTGGCAGGCTTGACTTGGGCCGGTCTGCTGGCCGGTCGTGTCTTAGTGGCTGCCGCCGGGGAGACGGCAAGGGTGCTGGGATTGTTTTGGGGGGAAGTCATCCTTCCCATTGTCTCCTAGAATGCCCCACATGTCCCGTCTTGGCAGCGAAGATCACACCGGGGTGCATTTATCAATCATGGAAGACCGTGAGCCGCACCCTAGACTTGAGCCGTGCCCTCCTTGATTTTGGCCATCATTCTGGCCGCCGTTTACGCGCTCTTACGACGCCGGGATCCTCGCATGCTCCGCAATGGACTGGTGCTGGTCGCCGCTTGCTGGTTCGCCATCGTTGGGATCGTCGAACTCCTGGCTGCTCGGTTGCCGGGGTTTGAATGGGGGGTGCTGGGCGTCATTGCCCTGACACCGCTGGCCGTCATGGTCCTGGGCGGCTTCCTGGTAGCTAACGGTGTGGCGATGCTGCGCAACGAAGGAAAGAGCCTGGGCAACCTGCTCTCGCTCGTGGCTGGCGTCGCCATTTTTGCGCTGCCCGTCATGGCAGTACTGCTGGTGTTGACCTTAAAACCAATCGCCATCGGTTTGGCGGCGCTCCTGTTCTTCCTCTCCAGCTACTTCGGCGTCGTTTTTGTTGTTTTTCTGGCCTACGCCATCGTGTACGCAAGGATGAAACCCCAAACCAACCCGGACGCCGTCGTAGTTCTAGGCTCCCAGATCATCAATGGAAGCGTCCCACCACTCCTGCGCTCCCGGCTGGATAAGGCGCTGGAAGTGTACCGCTGCGCTTCCCCGGCCCCACTGATAATCCCCACTGGCGGACAGGGTCCTAACGAATCGCGGCCCGAGGGTGAGGCTATGGCTGAATACCTAATTTCTGCAGGCGCTGGCGAAGCTGATGTACTGGCTGAGAGCAAGGCGGAAAACACGGCCCAGAATCTGCTCTTTGCAGCCAAGCTGGCCAGCTCGCACGGGAGAAGTGGCCCCCTGATGGTTGTCACCAACAACTACCATGTGCTGCGCGCGGCTCTCCTCTCACGCAAGCTGGGAATCGATGCAGAAGTGATCGGTTCACCGACGGCCCTGTACTTTCTGCCCAGTGCGTTCCTGCGCGAATTCGTCGCCATCATCAATGAACACCGGGTACTGCACGCGCTTATGTGCCTGCCATTCGTGGGACTCACTGCCGTGCTCACTTTGACCGTGATGAGCGCGCCGCTCTAATTCAACCCGCCGGTCCGAGGGCACTTTGTTGATGATGTGGAGGTCAGCCTCGGGGAATATTGCGCAGATTGCTGCGCGCCATACTGACGGCCTCGCCCGCACCCTTATTAAGAACCACCTTGGACATGGCCGTGGCAAAGCCAAGCACCTGCCCGCTCTTGAGCTTGGGCGGGATGGACAGGGCATTGGGATCTGTGATCAGCTCCACCAGGGATGGCCCGTCATGGTCAAACGCAGCCCGGTACGCCGCTGCAATGTCCTCCGGATCGCTGACACGCACGGATTGGAAACCCAGCGCAGCGGCCACAGCGGCATAGTTGGCGTCGGGGACGTCAACTCCAAAGTCCTGCAGTCCGTCCACAAGCATTTCCAGCTTCACCATCCCCAACGTGGAATTGTTAAACACCACCACCGTGATGGGAAGCTTATGCGCTGCCACCGTGATGAGTTCTCCTAACAGCATGGACAGGCCGCCGTCGCCGGAAAGAGAGATAACCTGCCGGTCCGGGAACGCTGCCTGCACACCGATCGCCTGCGGCAGAGCGTTGGCCATGGAACCGTGCAAGTAGGACCCGATGAGCCGGCGGGTACCAAGCGGATTGATGTAGCGAGCGCTCCATACGTTGCACATGCCGGTGTCCGCGGTGAAGACCGCGTCGTCGTCGGCCATCTGATCTAACAAAGATGCGGCATATTCAGGGTGGATCGGAACCAACTTCTCTGCCCTGCGCGTGTAGGCACCCACGGCCTTGTTCATAAGTTTGTCGTGCTTTTTCAAAATCGTGTCAAGAAATTTAGAGCTCTTCTTCGCCTCGATAAGAGGCATCAGCGCCGTCAAAGTCGGAAGGACGTCGCCGTGCACCGCAATGTCCACATCGGTGCGCCTACCCAGATTCTCCGGAGCCCTATCCACCTGGGCGGTGCGGGTTTTTGGAAGGAACTGATCATACGGAAAATCGGTGCCCAGCAAAATCAACAGATCGGCATCCTCAATACCTTCTGCCGCCGCGCCGTAGCCAAGCAGTCCCGTCATCCCAATGTCATAGGGGTTCCCGTATTGAATAAAGTCTTTACCCCGCAAGCTGTGCCCGATGGGAGCATTGATCTTCTCGGCAAGGGCCACCACTTCGTCGTGCGCTCCCTGCACTCCCGCACCGGCAAAAATCGCCACCTTGTCTGCGCTGTTGATGGCGTTGGCCAGCTCCTGGACGCTCTCTTGCGCCGGAACTAAAGCGGCCGGCCGTACCAAACGCTGCATGGGAGTCGGGGCTGTGGCCGGAAGGTTAGCAACGTCACCGGGAAGTGTCACAACGGCCACACCGCGCAAGCCCACTGCATGGGCAATGGCGTTGTACATAACGCGCGGAGCCTGATCGGAGGAGCTCACCAACTCCGAGTACACGGAGCATTCATCGAAGATCCGGTCCGGGTGAGTTTCTTGGAAAAAGCCGCTGCCAATTTGTTTGCTAGGTATATGCGATGCAATGGCCAGAACGGGTGCACCGCTGCGATTGGCGTCATAGAGCCCGTTCATGAGGTGCAAGTTCCCGGGTCCGCAGGAGCCAGCACACACCGCTAATTCACCCGTAATTTGTGCTTCAGCCCCGGCGGCGAAGGCCGCCGCTTCCTCATGCCGGACGTGGATCCAGTCAATGCCGCCACAGCTGGACCCGCCGGTCTTGCGTACGGCATCCACCAACGGATTTAGACTATCTCCCACTATTCCGTAGATGCGCCGCACTCCGGCTGCTTGCAGTTGTTCAATCAGCTGTGTGGCAAGTTCTCTGGCCATGGTGGCTCCCTGACGTAGCTTGATCCGGCGTTCACTTAGAAGCCAATATAGTCCCGAGCGACGCACAAATTTTCACTCATAACGTTACGCTCACATGAGCGTGATCAATTTGCTCATTTGATATGATGTTACTAACATAACTTCCCGAAGGAGCATGCCGTGCTTGAGCTGAACGCCGCCAACCTCCCACATCTATCAGGGAACGTTGTCTCCCCCTCTTATGACCGCAACAAAGTCATCACGGGAATCGTGCACTTTGGCGTCGGTGGCTTTCACAGAGCTCACCAAGCGATGTACATGGACCGTCTCATGAACGCGGGTCAGGCGATGGACTGGGGCATATGCGGTGTCGGCGTTCTGGCACACGATGAAAAAATGGCTCAGGTGATGGACGCGCAAGACTGCCTCTACACCCTGGTCCTCAAGCACCCCGACGGAACCCGTGAGGCACGCGTCATAGGGTCCATGACCGAGTACCTCTTCGCTCCGGCCGATCCTGAAGCCGTCATCGAGAAGATGGCCGCTCCCACCACCCGCATCGTCTCGCTCACCGTCACCGAGGGTGGCTACAACTTCCATCACGTCACCGGTGAGTTCGACGCCGAAAATCCGGACGTCGTCCACGATCTGACGCCCCAGGCCGCCCCACGCACCACCTTTGGCCTCGTCACCGAAGCCTTGGCCCGTCGTCGTACCCGTGGCATTGAGCCGTTCACCGTCATGTCCTGCGACAACATCCAAGGCAACGGCGACGTCGCGAAGAAAATGTTCACAGCCTTCGCCGCGCTCAAAGATGCTGAACTGGGCGCTTGGATGCGCGAAAATGTGGCTTTCCCCAACTCGATGGTAGATAGAATCACCCCGGTCACCACCGACGAGGACCGCGCTGCCATCGCCGAGGAATTCGGAATCATCGACCAGTGGCCAGTAGTGTGCGAGCCCTTTGAGCAATGGGTTCTGGAAGATAACTTCACGCTGGGACGCCCGCCTTTCCAGGACGCTGGCGTGCAAGTGGTGCATGACGTGGCGCCCTACGAGCTCATGAAGCTGCGCCTGCTCAACTCCAGCCACCAAGCATTGTGCTATTTCGGCTACCTTGCCGGTTACCGCTACGCTCACGAAGTCGCGCAGGACAGCCTGTTCGTAGCGTTCCTGCTCGATTACATGGACCTCGAGGGCACACCCGCGCTGGCCCCTTTGCCCGGCGTGGACCTACCGCTCTACAAGCGCACCCTCATTGAACGGTTCGCTAACGAGTACGTCCGGGACACCCTTGCCAGATTGTGCGCTGAAAGCTCAGACCGCATTCCGAAGTGGCTCGTCCCTGTTATTTGGCACAATCTGGAGCACGACGGCGGCATTGAGCGTTCAGCAGGAATCGTCGCCTCGTGGGCAAGATACGCCGAAGGGACCGACGAATCGGGCCAGCCCATCGAGATCGTAGACGCCTTGAAAGTGCCGCTCATGGCCGCCGCAGCGCTTCAAAGTGAGGACAAGCTCGCCTTTTTACGCAACCGCGACGTTTTTGGCGACCTCGTGGACAATGCTCGTTTCACCGCAGCATACCTGCGCACACTGGACACCTTGCATCACAAGGGCGCCCGGTCAGCCGTGGAGGAACTCGTCGCATTGGGAAGATGAGCTCTCCCGTCCGGCGACGGCGTGCCAAACCGTCGGGGTGGCATGAACTTCCACACGCCGTGGATAGCTTGGCACGCCGTCACGGTCCGCGGACAGCAACCCGAGTCAGCAAACCGACTCAGCGAGCAGATGCAGCGCGTCGACGGGCGTTACCAATGGCCACCAAAATCCGGGTCCTCATCATCTCCGGGCTGCCAAGGTCCTTCCACTCGAATCGAATGAAGCTCCAACCGATTTCCATCAGCTCGCGTTCCCGCCTGCGTTCCTCGTAAATGACCGCATCGGTCCGCGAATAGTTGAAATACTTCGTCTTGCCATCAAATTCCAAGGCAAGTTTGAGCTCCCGCCAGGCTCCATCCACACGATATTCATTGCCAGCGGCGTGAAGTTGCACTTGATACTCCGGCTGGGGAACATCCATCCCCGCAATCGCAAGCCGCAGCCGCGTCTCTCCTGCGGATTCTGAGCCCCTATTAAGAGCCTCCAATACACGGCGAGCGCCACGCACCCCACGACGCCCAGGAATTTTCGCCAATAGTTCTTGCATTGCTGCCACATCGGCACCCTTATGTAGGCCCGAGTCGCCAATGACGACCGCTGTGACGAAAGGTTCAGTCCGCGCGCAGTCCACGATGGTTTGTTCCAAGCTGGTGACAGTGACCAGTCCCAGCTCTGAATGCTGAATCCGTTGGACAGTACAGGCGCCGGGCGCCCTTCGATGCACCAGAACGCCATCAACCGAACTCATAGCTGAAACCGGGGAATGAGTGGTGACATGGATGCCTGGCGCAGCATTCCAGACGGCAAGCCGCAGTAGCCACGCAGCACTGATGTGGCTGTACACGGCGTGCCCGTGGGTAGCCTGAAAATGAGCACTGATCCGCAGCAAGTCCTTTTCGGAACGATATTTACTCTGCCATTCCTCACTTCGTACGTAAGCTCCGTGCCGAATGTCATGGAGCAGCCCATATTTGACGGCTGCCGCAAGGAGACGTGGGCTGAGACCGGCATTCGATAACTGAGCGGTAGTCACCACCGTGCATGCGGGGGGCCAATCCCGTTCGATTTTCTGGCCCAGTTGACGTTTGTCCATCTCTCAAGCGTTGGCTGTGTAGACGCCCATTTCAATGGCCGACACCCCAACTGTGGATAACCTGCCGCGGGTTCAACGCCTCCACCTTGAAGCTGGCGGTGAGGGCGTGCCAAAGTGTTCACGGCGTGTGGACTTTCACACGCCGTGAACACTTTGGCACGCCCTCACCCACGCCGTCGCCGCCGCCCACGCCGTCGCCGTGGCCCTCTCGTCGCCGTCGGTCTCACCGCCGCCGGACCGACTAGGCCCCGCCTGGACGAATCACGCCAGCTCAGCCGTAGAGGGCCTGGACGAATCACGCCAGCTCAGCCGTAGAGGGCCTTGCGCGCAGCAACATACCGTTCCCTCACAACCGGGCCCCACTCTCCAGAAGGCTCATACGATGCCTCGATCCGGCGCCCCCACTTGGGGAGCTCTCCGGTGGCGGCCCAGGCAGCCTGCCGCGCGGCGCCGAGAGCCACATATTCACGGGCTTCTGGAATCTCAACTGGTACACCAAACACGGTGGCAGCACCTTCGCGCAGCGCCAGGGACTTGGAACCGCCGCCAATGAGCAATAC
This sequence comes from Arthrobacter cryoconiti, assembly GCF_020905375.1. Lineage (GTDB taxonomy): Bacteria > Actinomycetota > Actinomycetes > Actinomycetales > Micrococcaceae > Specibacter > Specibacter cryoconiti. Next base: position 60,598 of record NZ_JAJJBU010000009.1, on the reverse strand, counting down.
GCGCCGAACGGGAACACCCAAAGACGTCATTGTTTCAAGCGCGTCCGCGAGCGAATTCAGCACGCCCAGAACTGCCGCCCGTGCCAAATTTTCCGGTGTCATATTGCTCCGGGTCAGCCCCACTAGAGTCCCGGTGGCATCGGGCAGATTTGGTGTGCGTTCGCCGTCGAGGTAGGGCAGTAAAGTCAGCCCTCCAGCGTCAGGGTCTCCGGCGCGCGCCAGCCGATCGAATTCGGGCAGGTCCACATTGAGCATCGCAGCTCCGGCAGCCAGAACGCGGGCAGAGTTGATCATTGCCAACAGCGGCAGATGCGCGCCCGTTGCGTCGGCAAATCCAGCGACACCTCCACCGACGTCGCGCACCGGCGTTTCGGACACGGCAAACACCGTTCCGGAGGTGCCTACGGAGACGACGATTTCCCCAGGTACCAATTCCAGCCCCAGGGCGGCTCCGGCGTTGTCCCCCATTCCGGCGCCAACGACGGCGGCGCTTGAGCCCCAGCGCGGCAACAGAGTCCCAGCGCTTGCCTCGGGTGTCAGAACGGGCGGCAACTGCACCCCGGAGCCGAAGAAACGCTCGAGTAAATCTGGGCGGTATGTATTGGAGACCGGATCAAAGTACGCGGTTCCGGTGGCGTCACTGCGGTCGGTTCCCCATTGGCCGGTCAATTGGAGGTTGAGCCAGTCGTGGGGCAGTCCCACGGTTGCCACTCGTGCTGCGTCGCTCGGGTAATTTTGGGCCAGCCAGGCCAGTTTGGCCAAAGTGAAGGATGCCACAGGCACAACGTTGACGGCGTCAACCCAGGCCTTGGCCCCGATTTCATCCACCATGGAGGCGGCTTGTCCAGCGCTCCGAACGTCATTCCACAAAAGAGCGTCGTGGACGGGTACATCGTCTGAGTCCACAGCGACCATACCGTGCTGCTGGGCGGCGACGGCGGCACCGATCAGACGCCCATCCAAGTCGGCAATACCGGCAGATTCCCAAGCATTGGCGAGTGCCTGGGTCCACACGTTCGGGTCCACGCAGGTTCCATCGGGGTGCGGGGAGGATCCTGAAGCCAGCATTTCTCCCGTGGCGGCGCTGACGGCGAGCACCTTGCAGGACTGCGTTGAGGAATCGATCCCCACGACGATCTCACGGAGCGCCTGCCTCATTCTGCGGCCTCTTTCAGCGCGTCGGTGGATCCTTGCAGCGAGAGCGCCAAGGATTCATCCACCACTAGTGTCTGAACAATCCCGGCGGCAATGCAGGCCTTGACCGCTGCAGCTCGAGACGCTCCCTGCGCAACAGCGAGCACCGTGGGTGTCCGGCGCAACTGGCCTAGGGTGACGGAGAGAATGCGTTCGTCTAAGTCAGACACCACCGGTGAACCGTCAAATGCGAGAAGGCGCCCGGAGCATTCTGCCACCGCACCTTTGTCCAGGCCGTCTTGGCGAACGGTGTTATCCACCCGCTCCCAGACTGTAGACAAGTTCGGCGCCCAGGCACCAATCGCCACAACGGCTAGATCCAAAGAGTCAGCCTTCCGCACGGCGTCGGCAATTTCCGGTTGCCGGCGCAGGCCGTTGGCGGTGGCTGCACTGTCCACTACCAGCGGGGCCCACATCGGCCACGTCGTGCCGCCTCCAAGCCGCCCCAGTCTCTGTACCAATTCCAGGGGATTACCACCCCCGGGAACAGGAAGTGCTCCGGCAAGTTGGACTATGTTGCACTTAGGCAGCGCCCCCACGTGGCGGGCGGCCAAGTCCATGGTGCGCGACCACGAAATTCCGACGGTCATGCCTGCTTGCACCTGGCTCATGAGCTCTTCGGCCACCGAGCGGGCCAGCAAGTCGCGCTGCTCAAAGTCGTCACTTAATGACTTCACGACCACCACTTTGCTAATGCCAAGAGCGTCCGCCAATGCCCCGGCGTCGACCCCAACATCACGGCTAGGATGGCGAATTTCGATGCGAACTATACCTTCGGCGCGGGCTTCGTCCAGAAAACGGGCTACCTGAAATCGTGAAATGCCATACTCGGTGGCTATCTCGACCTTGGAGCGATTGTCCAAGTAATACGCCCGGCCAATGTCTGCGAGCAGTTCCTCATGCGTTCCATCGGACATCGCAAACCCTCCTTCTGAAAACACTTGAGCCTCACCTCTTGCTCAAATGAGTATATATGACTAAGCTCACTTAACAAATGAGCGTAAAGATCTTCTCAAATGAGCAACGAGATTGAGAGTGAGCAATGAAGTTCCCACCCTTGCACTTGCCCAAGGCACGAAAGTTCCTAGCTATTGCCGCCGTCGCCGCACTGGCGATGACTAGTTGTTCTCCCGCAGCCAACAACGCGAAAGAGACCATCGTGGTAGCTATCGTGGCCAATCCTCAGATGAAGGATGCCGTCTCACTTCAAGACGATTTCAAAGCGAAACATCCCGACGTCAACGTCAAGTTCGTGACGTTGCCAGAGAATGAGGCCCGCGCCAAAATCACGGCGTCGGTTGCTACCGGGGGCGGTGAGTTCGACGTCGTCATGATTTCCAATTATGAAACCGAGATGTGGGCGGCGAACGGTTGGATCGATAACCTCCAGCCCTTAGCCGATGCCACACCGGGCTATGACACCGCTGACTTCATCCCCACCATCAAGGACGCGCTGAGCTACAAAGGGGACGTCTACTCCGTTCCCTTCTATGGTGAGTCATCGTTTTTGGTCTACCGCGAGGACCTGTTCAAGCAGGCCGGAATCACCATGCCAGAGCACCCCACGTGGGCGCAGGTGGGGGAGATCGCTCGCAAGCTCAATGATCCGTCGAAGGACTTTGCCGGCATTTGCCTGCGTGGGCTGGCTGGCTGGGGAGAAGTCATGGCCCCACTGGATACTGTCATCAACACCTATGGCGGTCAGTGGTTTGACAAAGATTGGAACGCAAAGCTTGACTCCCCACAGGTAAAATCCGCCGTCACGGACTATGTGAATCTGCTGCACGACGCCGGCCAGCCCGGCGCGGCAACAAGTGGATATGGGGACTGCATTAACCGCTACAGCCAAGGGAAAGCGGCAATGTGGTACGACGCCACGGCCATGGTTTCCAGCATTGAAGACCCCGCATCGTCATTGGTCGCCGGAAAGTCGGCGTATGCCCCAGCTCCTGTTCAGAACACCAAGTCAGCAGGTTGGCTCTACAGCTGGTCATTGGCCATCCCCTCCACCAGCAAGCACAAGAGCGCAGCGTGGGACTTTATTTCTTGGATGACCGATAAGGACTACATCAAGCTGGTGGGCAACAAGATCGGCTGGGAGCGGGTCCCCCCGGGTAGCCGCCAGTCCACGTATGAGATTCCCGAGTATGCAGCCGTCGCAAAGGCCTACGCCAAACCTACGCTGGATGCCATGTACGGCGCCAAGCAATCAACCAGCATGGTCAACCCTGTCCCTTACCCCGGACTGCAATTTGTGGGCATCCCCGAGTTCCAAGACCTGGGCACCCGGGTCAGTCAACAGATCTCGGCCGCTATTGCCGGACAGAAGTCCGTGGACGAAGCCCTCAAGCAGGCACAGCTCTACGCAGAACCCATTGCTCAGTCCTACAAAGAAGGAGGGAAGTGATGGCCACCACCCTGGTTGATCGACACAACCTCAAGGCGCATGAACTGCGGACGAAAAATAAGATCTCCAAAGCCGAAGGCTGGCGACGCCGTGGTCCGCTCCTGCCGGCCCTGATCTTCACGATCGTCATCACACAATTACCCTTCCTTGTCACCATTTGGTACTCGCTGCGCAACTGGAACCTGCTGCGCCCCGACGGAAACCAATTCACCGGATTACAAAACTATGTGGACATCTTCATGGACTCCACCTTCCGCAGCTCAGCACTGAATAGCATCGTCATCACCCTTGGCTGCGTTTTTTTGGCCATGATCCTCGGCATCATTTTTGCGCTCCTCTTGGACCGCAAATTTAGGGGTCAGGGTGTGGTGCGCACCATGCTCATCACACCGTTTTTGATCATGCCGGTGGCGGGTGCCACCCTGTGGAGCATTTCCATGCTCAACCCAAGCTTCGGCTTGGTGAACTGGGTTATTTCCTTGGTGGGCATCCCCCCGGTCGACTGGACGGCGCAGCATCCCATCATCTCCATCCTCATGGCGCTGGTGTGGCAGTGGACCCCGTTCACCATGTTGTTGGTGCTTGCCGGCCTGCAATCCCAACCCAAGGATGTGCTGGAAGCAGCACAGATTGACGGTGCCAGCTGGGCCAAGACGTTCCTCTGGGTCACACTTCCCCAACTACGCCGCTACATTGAACTGGGCGTATTGCTGGGCACCATTTACGTTGTCAACACCTTTGACCAGATCTATCTCATGACGGCTGGCGGGCCCGGTACCGCCAGCGCCAACCTGCCGTTCTACATCTACCAACGGGCCTTCCTGGGCTTCGACATTGGTCAGGCGGCAGCGATGGGTGTCGTGGTGGTTATCGCCACCATCGTCATCGCATCATTCGCCCTCCGCCTGATCTTCCGCAGCTTTGACGCAAAGGACTAAGCCGTGACTACCACCATCACTGAACCCGCTACCGTTTCCCAAGAGCGCAAGAGCGTTCAAGCGCGACGGCGGTTCACCGGATCCGCCATCACCACGGTTACGTGGCTGCTCGCGTTCATTTTCTTCGCCCCGGTGATCTGGCTCGTCATGACCGCGTTTAAGCCTGAATCGGCTGCCGCGTCCAATCCCCCCGTATTCTTTTTCGCTCCCACCTTTGAACAGTTTGAGGCGGTCTTAGCCAATGGGGCCGGGGCTTACTTCTTGAACTCCCTTATTGCCACGGGAGTCTCCACTATCCTGGTGGTCCTCTTGGCCGTCCCTGCCGCCTATGCAGTGAGCATACGTCCGGTGGAAAAGACCCAGGACGTGCTGTTCTTCTTCATTTCCACCAAAATGCTTCCTGTGGTGGCCGTCATCATGCCCATCTACGTGATTGCCGGACAACTCAAGGTGCTGGATAACATCGGCACACTCATTATTTTGTATACGGCCATGAACCTGCCCATTGCCGTGTGGATGATGCGCTCCTTCTTCCAGGAGGTGCCCGCAGAAGTTCTAGAAGCTGCAGCCATGGACGGAGCAGGCCTGGTCAAGACGCTGCGGACCATTTTGATACCCATGGTCACCCCGGGTCTTGCAGCCACGGCACTGATTTGTGTCATCTTCGCGTGGAATGAATTCTTCTTCGCATTGAACCTCACAGCCGCCAACGCCGCCACGGTACCTGTCTTTTTGGTCTCCCAAATGACAAGTGAGGGCCTGTTCTTAGCCAAGCTCTCCGCTGCTTCGGTGCTGGCATCTCTGCCGGTGGTGATCGCCGGCTGGGTGGCTCAGAAGCAGTTGGTTCGCGGCCTCTCCATGGGCGCGGTGAAATAGATGCTCCCCGCTCAGATACCTGACACCATGACCGTCTCGGTGCTGGTGCGCCCAAGGGAACTGTGTACGCAACGGCGTCCCGTTCCCACACCAGGACCCGGTGAAGTGCTCGTACGCATCACCTCCGTTGGCGTGTGCGGCTCGGACACCCACTATTTCTTGGAGGGCAGGATCGGTCCGCACGTAATCGATTCCCCCTTGGTACTGGGCCATGAGCCTGCGGGCATAATTGTCAGTTTGGGTGAGGGCGTTATCAACCGGTCCGTGGGACAGCGCGTCTCTCTAGAACCTGGCATACCGGACCCGCTATCCGCGCAGTCATTGGCTGGATGTTACAACTTAGATCCAGGTGTCCGGTTCTTCGCCACCCCACCCATCGATGGGGTTTTCTCCGAGTACGCGCTCCACCCGGCCGTGTTCGCCCACCCGGTGCCCGATTCATTGTCCGACGACGCCGCTGCCCTGCTTGAGCCGCTCAGCGTAGCCCTCGCCGCACGGCAGGCGGCCAAGATTCAGATCGGAGAGAAAGTGCTGGTGGCAGGAGCCGGCCCGATCGGACTGCTCATTTCACAAGTTGCCCAGCTGGCGGGTGCCACCGTCACCCTGACCGACGTTAGAGCAGAACGGTTGACTGCCGGCAAAAGGTACGGCGTTGAACATACTTTCGTCACCGCGGCGGCGCCACCCGTAGAGCCGGAATTTGACGTCTTCATCGATGCCAGTGGCGCAGAAGCCGCCATACTGGACGGCATTTGCCGGCTGGCTCCTCGCGGGCGTTGCGTTCTTGTGGGCATGGGCGCTGACACCATAGCATTGCCCGTACCTCTTATTCAGGGTCGCGAACTCATGATTACCGGAACATTCCGCTACGCGAATACATGGCCAACGGCCATTGCCCTAGCTGCCTCCGGACGGGTTGACTTAGACGGCCTGGTCACCTCCGTCCACGGACTTATGGACGTGGAGTCGGCACTGACGGCAGGTTCATACCCGGGAGCCTTGAAAGCGATGGTGCACCCCGACGTCGAATAAGTCGGAAACGAGCTGGCAATTAGCCGCCAGCTATGGACTGAACAACCATCAGTTCCTGGCCGGCGGTTGCCTGCGTTTGAAGCCCGGACATCCTGCGGACATCTTCACCGTCCAGGTAGATGTTCACATATCTGCGCAGTTCACCGGTTTCCTCACGCAGCCGGCGTCCAAAGACCGGAAACTGTGACCCGATCACATCCAGAAGTTCACCCACGCCGGCCCCTTCCCCTACTTCCAGACGGAGCTCCGCCTTCCCGCCTACCAATGACTGGAGCAGTCGGGGAACTAGCACATTCACTTCACCCACGGTCTCCCCCTCAGGCTTCAAGTACGGCCGCTCGGACACACAAAACATCCGGCAAATTGCTCAGGACTTCGGTGAAGTGTTCACCTTCATCAGCGCTGGCATACACGGTGCCTCCTCGAGTGCCAAAGAACAGTCCGGCCGGCTCGGCACTGTCCACAGTTGCGGCGTCGCGCAACACCACGTTGTACTCGGGTTGAACCAGCCCGTCCGTCAAAGCTCGCCATGACTGGCCGGCGTCGTCGGTCCTATGCACCGCCAGGCGCGCATCGGGTGGGATCCGCTCGCCGTCGGCCTTCACGGGAATGACCCACGCGGTCCCGGAGCGGCGCGGATGCGTGAGCATCGTGAAGCCAAAGTCGGCCGGCAGCCCCTCGGCAATGGAGAGCCAGGTATCTGCGTTGTCATCCGTGCGGTAAACACCGTGATGATTTTGCGCGTACATGATGTTGGGATTGTTGGGATCACGCGCTACCTTGTGCACGCATTGGCCAAACTCAGGCAACGGGTTGGGCATGAAATACGCCGAAATCCCCTGATTCCGCGCTTCCCATGACTGACCGGCGTCGGAACTGCGGTAAACACCTCCAGCACTGATAGCAACGTGGACGGTGTTCGGGTCCGAGGGGCTCGGTAGGACAGTGTGGGCCGCCGCTCCGCCATAGCCTGCACCCCATTCCGTGCGATGAGGATGGTCCCACAGGCCGCGATTGAGTTCAAAGTGCTCGCCACCGTCGGTCGATTTCCAAACGGAAATCGGTTCGCAACCAGCCCACACAACTCCAGCCCGCTCGGCCGTGTCAGGCTGAATCTGCCAGACCCGCTCCAGTGACGCACCCGTGTCTTCAGGAAATGTAATGGCCCCGTTCTCCGGTTCCTGCCAAGTATCACCAAGGTCATCCGAACGCGCCACAGTGGGTCCCCAGTGCTCGCTGCGTAATCCTGCCAGAATACGCGTGCGTCCGCCGCGGGTGTCGATGCCGATGCTAGGGATCTCGTGCATCAAAAAGTGCGGGCCAGTAAATGTGTAGTTCGCTCGGTCCCGACTGGTACCAAGCCAGAGACCCTTCTTGGTCCCTACCGCCAATAAATAGTTTCCAGTTGAATCTTCACCGTGTGTCATGCGTTACATTCGATCACTCAACGCCCTGCCCGGCAAGGGTTTGTGGCCGATCCCTGTCTAGTGTCCGTTTCGCGATGAGACAGACCCTCACAATACATACCCCCTAGGGGTAATTGACATATACCCTATAGGGGTATATGTTGAAGTCATGACAATCACCGAAACTCCTGCTGGTCCTTACGGATATAGCGAAGAAAAACAGGCATATCTGCGGCGTCTAAAGCGGGCCGAGGGGCAGGTTCGGGGAATCGCACGGATGATCGAGGAAGACAAGTACTGCATCGACATCCTCACTCAAATGGCAGCCGTCAACAAAGCGCTGCACGCGGTGAGCATCGGCCTGCTTGAAGATCACATTGCGCACTGCGTGGTGAACGCCGCTCAGGAGTCCCAAGAGAGCGGCAACCCGGAGATCGTCGCAGCCAAGGTTGCCGAAGCCACCGCCGCCATTTCCCGACTTCTGAGGAGCTAAAAGATGAACACCACAACTATCAACGTTTCAGGCATGACCTGCGGACATTGCGTCAACTCCGTCACCGAGGAATTAACCGATCTCAAAGGTGTACAAAGCGTCAGCGTCAACCTCAATACCGGAGGCACCTCAGAGGTCACCATCACCTCAACCCTGACGCTGGATCCGGCGGAAGTTAGCGAAGCCGTCGCGGAGGCCGGCTACACGGTCGTCGCCAATAACGCCTAACCGAAACAAACTTTCTAAGGAGCGCCATGAGCGCCTCAAGTACTCTCTCCAACCCAACCACGCCTAGTCCACGCATTATCGAGCTCGACATCGAAGGTATGACCTGCGCGTCGTGCGTTAGCCGAGTAGAACGCAAGTTGGGCAAGCTTGAAGGTGTCAGCGCCTCCGTGAATCTGCCGCTGGAATCAGCTACCGTCACCGTTCCGGCAGGCATGAGCGAGCAACAAATCATTGACACGGTGAAGGCCACCGGTTACCGGGCGAGCGTCAAGACCTCACCTCATCGTGGGCAAGACTACGGGTCACCAGACACAGCCGCCGCCGACCCGAGCGCCGCTCACCCGGACAACGGACACACAGACGAAGAGCACACAGACACCGCTCGCACAGACAAGGGGCACATGAACCATGGTGGCACCGCGGCCGCGCTGCGCCCCCGGCTCATTGTTGCCGCCGTCCTCACGGTCCCCGTCTTTCTAATCTCCATGTTCCCGGCGCTCCAGTTTCCGCACTGGGGCTGGGTGGCGGGCATCCTGGCACTGCCGGTGGTGACTTGGTCGGCGTGGCCCTTCCATCGGGCTGCCGCCGTCAATGCTCGCCATTTTGCCTCCACCATGGACACACTGGTCTCGATCGGAGTCAGTGCGGCGTTTCTGTTCTCCGCTGTTGAGATTTTTCGGGATCCCACCATGACCGCTCACGGTTCCGCCATGGAGGGGCACGCTCCTCTGTACTTCGAAGTCTCAGCCGTCGTCGTCACATTTCTGCTGCTGGGACGCTATCTAGAAGCGAAGGCAAAGTCGAAGGCCGGTGACGCCCTCAAGGCCCTGCTGAGCTTAGGCGCCAAGGAGGCAAGCGTGCTCCGCGACGGCGTTGAGGTCAAAATCCCGGCAGCCGAACTAGCGGTGGATGAAATCTTCGTGGTCCGCCCGGGCGAGAAAATTGCAACGGACGGGGTTGTCAGCGATGGCAGCTCCAGTGTGGATACCTCACTGCTCACGGGCGAGTCCCTCCCCGTGGACGTTACTGTGGGCGATCCCGTCACCGGTGCGACTATTAACACCTCTGGCCGGCTGTTAGTGCGGGCAACGCGGGTGGGTGCCGAGACTACTCTGGCTCAAATGGGCAAACTCGTCAGCGCAGCGCAGGCCGGCAAGGCTCCTATTGCACGGCTCGCGGATCGAATCAGCGCCGTATTTGTGCCGATTGTGCTGGTCATTGCCGTTCTCACCTTCGTCTTGTGGATGGTCTTTAACGGCGACCTTCAATCCGCTTTCACCGCTGCGGTGGCGGTTTTGATCATTGCCTGCCCCTGCGCTTTGGGCCTTGCCACCCCGGTCGGTCTCCTCACCGGAACTGGTCGTGCCGCCCAACTAGGTATCCTCATCAAAGGACCACAAGTTCTTGAAGACACCCGCACGGTGGACACCATCGTCTTGGACAAAACAGGGACCGTTACGGAGGGTAAGCTCTCCGTCTTGGACGTCATAGCGCTGGCCCAGGTATCGGACGCGGACGTTTTGCGTTTTGCCGGGTCCGTGGAATCGTACAGCGAGCACCCGATTGCCCAGGCCATCGTAGAGTACGCCCGCGCACAGTCCGCTCTACCATCAGCGGAAGATTTCTCATCGTCCCCCGGGGGTGGTGTGCGAGCCCGCATTGAGGGCCACACAGTACTGGCCGGCCGGGCTGCTTGGCTCGAGGAAAACGATGTGGAAATCTCCGCCCCGGACCATGCGGCTCTACTCGCACAGCAACAACGCGGCACAACAGCGATCTGGGTTGCCATAGATGGCAGGGCCGCTGGGCTGATCGCGCTGCGAGACACCATCAAAGCAGGGTCCGGCTCCGCCATCGCAAATCTAAAAGAGATGGGACTGCGACCCATCTTGCTCACCGGAGACAACGCCTCGGTTGCCGCTGAGGTGGCCGCCGCAGTGGGAATCGATCCAGCGGATGTTTTCGCGGATGTACTTCCCGAAGGCAAGGTGGAGGCCGTCAGGAAGCTCCAAGCAGAGGGTGCCACCGTAGCTATGGCCGGCGACGGCGTCAATGACGCCCCAGCGCTCGCTCAAGCAGATTTGGGTATCGCCATGGGTTCTGGCACCGACGTTGCAATCGAAGCCGCAGACCTCACGGTGATGGGTAACGACCTGGGCCAGGTGGTCACCGCCATCGCACTGGCTCGCAAAACACTGGGCACGATCAAAACGAACCTGTTCTGGGCATTCTTTTACAACGCGATTGGTATCCCGGTAGCTGCTCTGGGACTTTTGAACCCCATGATCGCAGGGGCCGCCATGGCTGCCAGTTCCGTGCTGGTGGTCGCCAACTCCTTGCGACTGCGCCGCTTCGCCAGCTAGGCCATGGTCCCAGGAAGTTCCGGCGTCGAGCGGGCCGGGTCCTGGGCAACCGGGCCCAAACGTTCAGCCTCTAGCCGTGGACGTTCTCAACTTTGGCGAGTGGATCCTTCACGTCCTGTACAAGCAAGGCCGTTTGCGATAGTCAAGACTCCTGTTTTACGTCGGAGTCCTGCTCGTGGGCCGCGACCGGTACCAGCGCTGGCTGCGGACGGAAGTTGCCACCCGCAGCCTCAACTCAATGTCCACTTTTTGGGCAAGGTGTCCGTCGCGCAGGAGCTATTTGGTATCGACGCGGCCGATGGGCTCGGCGCTGTCGTTTAGGGCGGCGCGGCTTTGGGGCCAGCTATTTTCATCCACATGGAGTGCGGTGCGAAGGTAAGCGGTGCTCATCCGCTGCAGGACGGCAACTCGTTCAGGGTTCTCGTCCGTGGTTTCTGCGACCTCGTATCCGACGATGCCACCGAGTCCGTGCTCGGCGGCATAGAGGGTGATCAGGTCAGTCGCTCCCGGGCCCTGGGTGTACGCATCGGTGAACCAGTCGGGGCCACGACTGGACATTTTTGACTGATCCAGATCGCCAGCAACAACGAGGGTTGGCGTATTCATTTCCGCAAAGGACGGACGCATGAACGGGAAGTTCGCCTTGGCGAAGGGATGGAGGTCATCGCCGCCGAGTCCGGTTGCTGCAAAGAGCATTCCAGCGGTGACGCGGTTATCGGACATGTCCGTACCTGCCAGTCCATCCGCGTCGAAGACCCGCGCACCGAGGATTGACTGGACAGTTTGTCCGCCCCAGGAGTGCCCAGCCGCAGCGATGCGGCTGCGGTCGATGCGACCGGCAAGTCCCGGAACGGACTCTTCGACAGTGTCGAGTTGATCCAGGATGCGGGTGAGGTCAGCGATCCGTTCGGTCCAGATCGTCGGGAATCGGGGGTCTTCGAAATCGATCATATTGCGGCGGGAGTCTAAATGGGTGGGCTGGATGACAACGAACCCACGGGATGCCCAGAACGCCGCCAAGGGTGCGTACCCGTCGAGGTTCCACCCGTTGCCGTGCGAGAACAGCACTACCGGTAGGTTGGTGCCGTTCACGGGAGCTGAGACCCGTACTTCCAGCGGGATCACCCGATCCGGCGCAGATAGTTGGACGGGAGCGACGGACACAACTGGGCTACCAACACCGACGATTCCATCTAGGGTGTCAACGATTATTGATTTCAAAACATGTTCCTTTCGGGATGGCGCTCTGTCATACTTAGAAGCGGAGCGATGTTCCGAACTATACGGAACAGCGTTCCGGAAAACAAGTTAAGCGCCATCACCCGAGAAGAGGCATGAAGTGGCTGAGACCACGGCAGACGAGGTTCCACAACTTCAGGAGCGCCCAAAACGTATTGATGCAAGGCGAAACAAACAGTCCCTTTTAGACGCAGCCGCGGCCGTATTCACCAAGTCCGGGGTCGACGCGCCGGTGCGAGAGATTGCGGCGAAGGCTGGGGTTGGGATGGGGACGATCTACCGCCACTTTCCTACCCGGTCGGACTTAGTGGTGGCCGTCTACCGACACCAGGTAGAGGCGTGCGCCGAAGCTGGGCCTAGGCTCCTGCGCGAAAGCGATACGCCCGAAGCCGCCCTCCGTGCGTGGGTAGCCTTGTTTGTGAATTTCTTGGTCACCAAGCACGGACTTGCCAGCGCTCTCCATGGCGACAACGCCGGATCCGACGCCCTACACGCCTACTTCGTTGACCGCCTCGTACCGGCCTGCGAAGCACTTCTCCACGCCGCTCTCGCTCAGTCCCAGAATAGCTCTACAATCAATGCCTACAGCGTGCTTAAAGGCATCGGAAACCTCTGCGTTGGCGCAGCCACAGACCCCAACTACGATGCAGACAGGCTCGTGCAGAACCTCATCTCAGGCGTCCTGCTCCAGACGTCCCCTTAGCGTGACTCCCCCTGCACCAAGGGCCAAGGCAAATACTCAATCCGGGAAAGGCTAAATCTCTCCCTATTTGGCTAGTGCCGCTCACGTTTGATGACCGGCGTCGAGCTTCACCGGGTCCAGGTGAGCCGGGTCCGGGTGAGTAGGGTCCGGGTGAGGTAGGTCCAGGTCAACCGGGTAGGTGGCACCACGAAGGGGGCTTCCACGCAGTTCATCCAAGCGGACCATCACCACCCCGCCCATGATGCACAGCCCGCCCATTAGCTGGATGAACCGTGGCATCTCCCCCAGAAGAACCCATGCCCACAGCACCGCGAAAAGAACCTCAAAGAGCGCCACGAATGACGCGACTTTGGAGCCAAGGCCTCGCGTGGCAACAATACCGGCCACGTAGGCAAACACCGTCGTGATCAGCACTAGGCCCAGCACCGGCACCAACCATGAGAGCCGATGCCCGGCAAAGACAACGTTGCCCACATTGAATGTCATGGGCATGACGCCGCTGGCCCCCAAGCCAAGGATCAGTACGGCCCCCACCATCATGCCGCCACCGGCCATGAGGATGGGGGGAACATTGTCATTGCTGCGAGAGGACATAATGAAGAAGACCGCCGAACACACCGCCGCGGCGAGACCCCAAAGAATTCCCTCAACGCTGACCTGGGTACTTCCGGCCAGATCCAGTACCAGAACCAATCCGGACATGGCACAAATGGCCCCGGCGATAGTTAGCAAGCGTGGGCTGGTCCGGGTGGAGAGCCAGGCCCAGCCCACCAGCAGCACTGGTGAGAGGTATTCCAGCAGCAGTGCCACGCCCACCGACAAGTGGGAAACGGCGTTGAAGTAGAAAAGCTGGCACAGTGCGATCGGCACAATCCCGTAGATGGCGATACGCGCCAATGATCCCTTCACCTGCGCCCATTGCCGCACCAAGGTGAGGATGACCGGCACCAAAAGTACGACGGCGGCACCTCCAATGCGTGCCGCCACGGCTGCGCCGGGAGACCATCCAGCCTCGAAAAGTGACTTGGCGAACGACCCTGACAAGGCGAATGTCGCAGCAGAGGCAAACGCAAAGAGCAGCGCCGGAGAGGCTAGGGGTGCACGCGAACCAGCCGGGTCGCCCGAGCGCACAAAACGTCCCGAGCGGACAAAGCGCAGTGAGTATTTGGAAGAAGTCATGGGCGTGTCCATATGTCAGCAGTCAAGAGAGTTAGACTCATGACATTACGCCCGTCAAATGTCAGGAGTCAACATGGTCTTTAGCAATGACACGGAAGTAGCCTTGGTCTCCGCGGCCAACTTGATCAACACTGCCCCCACCCATGCGGCATCCGCAGCGACGCTCGCCAGTATCGACGCGCTCTCAACCTTGGTCGAACTGGATGAGTTCGTCATCGCCGAACAATTCACCGGTTCTCGGGAGCACACCGGCTCAGAGCTTGCCGACGTCCGCGCCATGCGCACCGAACTGCGCACCATCTGGACAGCCGCGGAGGAAACTGCAGTGACCATGGTCAACGCTTTGCTCGCCCAAGCAGGTGCGTTGCCCCAGCTCGTCAAACACGACCAGTGGGACTGGCATCTGCATGCAACGGCCCCCGCTGCGCCGCTGGCGCGGCGCATGGGGGTGGAGGCCGCCATGGCTTTGGTGGACGTCATCCGAGGCAAGGAACTTAGCAGGCTCCGGGTATGCGCTGCGGAAGACTGCCAGGCAGTTCTGATCGACTTGTCAAAGAACCGTTCACGCCGCTATTGCGACACCGGCAACTGCGGCAACCGCGCCCACGTCGCCGCCTACCGGCGTCGAAAGTTAACCGAACACTAAAACCTGAGTAAAACCTCTACTTCATGGTTCCTGCCGACACCGACCCCTGCAATTGACGCTGGAAGACGATGTACGCGATCATGACCGGCACCACCACAATCACGGCTCCGGCAAACAGCTGGCCAAAGTCCACTGCGTAGCCCTGCTGACCGGCGAAGGCCACAATGCCCTGCGAAAGAACCCAGTTATGCGTCTCGGTGTTGATCGCAACCGGGATCAGATACTGATTCCACAAGCCCAAGAAGTTGAAAATAGCTACAGAGGCAAGACCCGGCTTGGCCATTGGCAGCATCACCTGAAAGAACGTTCGCCATTCCCCGGCACCGTCAATCTGGGCGGCTTCGCCAATTTCTCCTGGGAGCGCCTTGAAAAACGCGAAAAGGAAGAACACCGTGAAAGGCAACGCAAACGCCACGTAGACGATGATCAACCCGGGAAGGGTATTTAGCAACCCCATGTTTTTCAAGATGAAGAACAGCGGGACGATAGCTAGAAAGATCGGGAATGTGAGGCCGGCAAGCATCAGATAATAGACCACTCGGTGGCCTGGGAAAACATAGCGCGCCAGCACATAGGCACACATGGCTCCGAGCACCATCACAATGATTAGCGCGCAGCCAACCACGATCACCGTGTTGAGGAAATAGTTGCCTATGCCGGCCGTGCTCCAGGCGTTGGCATAGTTTTGAAACTGCCACACTTTTGGCAGCGAGAACGGAGAAGCAAAAATTTCCTTGGTCGTCTTGAAGGACGACATCACTGTCCACGCCAAGGGGACAAGGACCATGACGGACCATAGTCCAAGCATGGTGTGGGAAACTCCCGCCACAATCCTGTCACCGCGGGGCTCCGTGGCCTTGCGCGTATAGCTATCCCCTGCAGCAGGGGCCCTATTTTTGAGGTTGATAGACATTATTCAGACACATCCTGACTGCCGCCGGTGATCCGGTTCACCAGAAATACCAGTGCCGAGAAGATCAAGGTAATTGCTGCCAGGACCACGCCCATGGCACAGGCCAAACCAAACTGACCCTTGGAGAACGCTGTGGTGAAGAGCTTCTGCGACATGACCAACGTTGAATTTTCCGGTCCGCCGCCCGAGTTCAGGACTGACATGTACACAAACGCGTCCAGGGCCAAAATGCCCATGTAAACGTACGCCGTTTGAATGTTGTCGCGGATCAACGGAATCGTGATCGTGGTGGCCGTACGGAAGCGTCCAGCGCCGTCGATCCGAGCAGCCTCAAAGGTTTCCGCTGGAATGCCCTTGATGGCAGCAATGAACAAGATCATGTAGAAGCCCACAAAACCCCACACAATGACCACCATGGAAGCGATCATCGCCGTACGCGCATCACCAAGCCAGGGGAAGGACTCAAAGCCGCCCAAACCTATTCCTGTCAGAAAGCCGTTCAGCAATCCGGAACTGGGATCGTAGATCTGTGACCAGATGATACCGATGACGACTGCGGGGATCACATAAGGGAAAAAGGAGACGATCCGATAGAAACCGGCGCCCTTCAGTCCCTTAATCTGACCACGGCTACTACCACCAATGGTGACTAATGTAGCCAGCACCAAGGCCAGAATGACAGTGACCACCGGTAGGAAGATCGCCAAGACGATGCTGTTACGCACGGAGATCATGAAGATGCTGTCATTGAAGAGCTTCACATAATTATCCAGGCCCACAAACGGCATGCTGTTATCGAAGCCGCTCCAGCTGGTCATCGAGTAATATATTGCCTGAACGAACGGCGAGATTACAAAGACCAGATAGATCACCAACGGCAGTCCAAGAAAGACTGCCATGAAGCTGACCTTATCGAATGTCAGTTTTTTCCGGCGCCGCCGGACAGCGACGCGAACGCCGCTGTCCGACTGCACATGAGTTGTTGCTTGTGTCACTTCACTTCAATCTTTTTGACCGAGCTATCAGCGGCTACCTTGTCAGTAATCGCCTGGAGTGCCTTCGTCAGGCCAGCGGTGTCAAGCTTGCCGTCCAGGAAGGAGTTCCACGGAACCAACATGTCGCCATTCATTCCGTAGAGATCAATGAAGTTCCAAGTGAAGATGTCCTTCTTGGCATTGTCAAGCAATGTGGTCTGCGAGACCAGCGCCGTGGAACCGAATCCGTCAGCAGGAACGGTGCCCTTGACCACCGTCGGGGCCAGCTTCGTTTTCGCGAAGTTGGTTGCAGCTTCCTTGGAGAGCATAGTCCGCAGCAATTCCTTACCTGCTGCAACATTCGCACCCTTGGAAGGGATAATGAAGGGCTCACCGGCCGCCGAGTGCAGACCAGTCTGAGCGATCTTCGGGCTGGCCGAGACGACAGGCACCGCTGCACCAGTCATTTTGAAATCAGCCTTCGTCTGGTCCTTCATCTCGTTCTCGATCCAGGAACCAGAGGGGTACAGCAGGCCGTCCTGGTTGTTGGACCACTGAGCCTGGGCGGCAGTGAACTTGGTACCAGAACCGCCTGGCTTTATGTAACCGGCAGCGACAATCTTTTCCAAGGCTCCGAAGACACTCTGCAGTGCCGGGGCGGACCAGGCGTTGGGCTTGAGGTTCTCCAAGTCCAGACGAACCTGATCCCCACCTTCCTTAATGGCAGAGGCAATGGCCATTTCTTGGTAGTACGTTGCGGCTTCCTTGCCCCACACGAAGAGGTACTTATCCATCTTCTTCGCCTCAGCCCCAAGCGCCATGGCCTCGTCCCACGTGGTGGGAACCTTCCAGCTGTTGGCATCGAACAGGCTCTTGGAGTACCACATTGCGTACACCGTAAGCACGTAGTTGATGGCGGCAACCTTGCCGCCAAAGGTGCCCGGTGCCAGAACACCGTCGTACAAAGTATCGGCAATCTTTTTGCCCTCGAGGTTGTTAGCCTCAGTGACGGACTTCAAGTCCTCCAGCTGGTCCAAAATAGTGCTGAAACCAATGGCCTTCTCACCGGAGTTATCGATCAAGTCCGGCGGGTTGCCACCGACGAAGCGTGGCTGCAGTTCCTGCGCGATGTCCGTGGACGGGTTGATCTTTACCTTGACGTCCGGGAAGTTCTTGGAGAGGATAGCGCCGGCGAAGTCGACGTAGTCGATCCCGTAACCACCTTTAAAGATGACCGCGTCAAGGTTACCGGTCTTGGCTACACCGAACGGGTTGGTGTCGGTGACTTCGCCACCAGCTGCGGCGGAGGAAGTAGTTCCGCCGCCACCGGCGCAGGAGGCCAGGGCCCCACCGAGGGGGAGAAGAACAGCAGTGGCCAGAGCACCGCGAAGGAATCCACGACGCTGTAGCGGCTTGTTCAAAACACTCATTGTGTACTGCCTTTCATAGATGGTACGAACGCTAGAAGGTACTGCTTTGTACAATTCGTACAGGTATTTCTTGCCATGCGGCTGACTTCACGCGTGCCGCGCAAGACGTCAACTTTTTATCCATCGAGCTTCACGCCTCCCGCCTGAGCCGGCCAGCATACTGGCCTACCAGCGCGTTGTTGTGTTCGTCGCCGCCTGGAATATTTGAGGAAATATAAATGGGCGGCTTCTTCCCCGCACGGATTAGGTGTTGAACAGTCTCTAGGGTCAATAACTGCGCGATGTACGCCCCAGTTATGGATGACACTGCCCCAACACCCCCTCCGCCGGAAACTTCTAGGGTCGTATCCCCATAGGGAGCCCTGTTATCGATAACAATGTCGGCGATATCACTCAAACGCATTCCACTGGGATGTTTGGGATCAACGGCATTGCTATGTTCCACACTCGTCACAGCAATCACTTTGTGCCCGTGCGCCTTGGCCACCAGAGCCAGACCAACAACTGATCCGTTGACACCGGAATGGGAAGCAATGACGAAGATGTCCCGTGGGTCCACGGGAGAAAGAGCGAAGAGTTCCTCGGCCACGCTACTTTCCCGTTCCAGGATCGAGCCCTCCAAGGTGTCAAGCGAGGCGGCCGCCCGGGTGCCGTGCAACACCAAGTCCCGCAAAGCGATCTTGCTGGTGGGGATTAGCCCGCCAGCCCGGCCAGCGATTTCCATCGCAAAGGCCTCCGAGTGGCCGGTACCAAATGTCTGGATGACACCGCCAGCCCCCAACGCATCAGCCAAGGCACCGGATGCCTCTTCTAACCCGCCATCCAGGGCCCACTGGGTCAGCAAATCCAGACGAGTGGAAACTTCCAGACTGAACGCGCGTATGGTCTCAGACATGTGATTGGCCCGTTCCCGCGTTGCGCCCACCACGGTGGTTTGCCAGTTCCAGACGCGCTGCGCGAGTGGGCCGCCGGTGGGGCGAGACCGCAATCGCGGAGGCGGCCAGCTTTGAGGTGGTCTGGGAAAAATTAACCTGAGCGACTAACAGATAGATCATGTCAAGAACCAATAGTTGAACGTGTTTGGCGGACAGATCGTCAGGCTGAAGAAACTGTTCATGGACGGAAGTTATGATCGCAGCGTCGGCACTCTCTGCAAGTGGTGAGCCAGGATTGTTGCTCAGCGCCACGGTCAAGGCACCCGCCTCCCCAGCCTCTCGCAGCATTTGAATGGTCTCCTCGGTACGCCCTGTATTGGAAATACCGATGGCGACGGAGTTCGCGTCCTGGATTGCCGCACTCGTCAGGCCCGCATGGACCTCAGACCAATGATGGGCGTTGATGCCGATGCGGTACAGGCGCGATTGAAGTTCCTTGGCCATGACAGCGCTGCCACCAATGCCGTAGATATCTACGTGCGTTGACATGGCGATCCGGCGTGCAATCTTGTCCATGAGCGCCAAGTCCATGACTGCTGCTGTCTCCTCTAAGGAGCGGGTGTGAGCGTTCACTAGAGTGCTCAGAACATCCCGAGCGGAGTCGTCTGGGCCAAATGCTCGGCCAATATCTACCTTCCAAGACTCGCGGGCGTCACTTCGGCCAGCGTCGGAAGCAACACTCACACGGAACGGGACGTATCCGGCGTAGCCCAGTAGTCGGCAGAACCGGGTAACAGTGGCAGGGGAGGTCTTAGTTTGCCCGGCGAGTTCCAAAATGGAAAGTTCCAAAGGGGCGTGCGGATGTTCCAGCAAGAACGCCCCAATTTTTGCCATGGCCGCCGGCATGTCAGGTAGTTTGGCCTGAATGCGGTTCACGACACCGGCAGCGTTCAGCACTGCAACGGGGGACGTGAATTGCGACATGTGAAAATCCGTTTCTTATTGACGAGTACTAATTGAAAACTATTATCACTGCTCATGTAAGTCAAGTCACACCTACGACACAGATTGGTAACGATGCGCAATTACCTCGCAATTGATGCTGGTGGAACGTCCACTCGGGCGGTGTTTTTTTCCGCCGATGGACAGTGTCATGGCTATGGCGTTTCAGGAGGAGGAAACCCGGTTTCTCGGGGAATTGAGGGGGCTTCAGGCGCACTCATCCAAGCCTCCTTGGCTGCCCTGGGTGGCACCGATAAATCCTTCGCTTCGGCCACGGTGTGCATGGCTGGTGCATCCCTTGAAATACCGACGCATTTGTTCCACCAACGCTTCGCACCCCTGGGGTTGGTCGGATCACTCATGATCGAATCTGATTTATTGGGTGCGTTTTATTCCGGAACACGTCATGATGAGGGATACGCGTTGATAGCCGGGACCGGTGCCGTGGCTGCCCGGGTCTCGAGCGCAAAATTAGCAGCGGTGGCAGATGGAACTGGGTGGCTACTCGGGGACAATGGTTCAGGATTCTGGCTTGGCCGGGAAGTCTTGCGGGCAGTTTCCGCGGCCTTGGACGGGCGGGGATCATTTACCGTGCTCACCGATATGGTGCTGGCTGACTTGGACATCCAGTGGGATGGCGGCTCACGCCGTCAGGGTCGGGTCAGAGCACAGCAGCAACTCATCGTCAAAGCGTACGCCCTTGACCCTATCGAGCTATCCCGTTTTGCGCCCTTGGCGTTTGCGGCCGGAAACGATGAGACCGCTCGTGACATTCTGGACCGGGCAGCGGCCCTACTGGCACAAACTCTGGGTGCCGTCATGGAGCCTGAGCTATCAGGGCCCATGGTCTTCGGCGGAAGCGTCTTGACCAAAGGTCATGCGATGACAGCCGCCGTGGTGGCTGCCTTGCAACAAGAGACCCGGGCAACCGTCATGGAGCCGGTCACGGTAGGTGATGGGGTTGCCGGAGCTGCGGTGCTGGCTTTGAAACGCGCTGGTGAAGTTGTGGATGCAGAGGTCTTCGCAGCGATTTCCGCCAGTTTGGCGACACTGCGGGGCTGAGCCGGGCCGCTCAGCTTTGGTCTGGGTGACTTTCCTCGCCTGGTTCGCCTTCATTGTCCGCTTTGGCGCGGTCCGCTTCGTCGCTCGCCTGCGCAGCCTTTTGACGAGCCGCTCGCTCAGCGTTCTCTCTACTCTGGCGTGCGGCGTCAAGGCGATCCGACGACTTTCGGTTCACACCTGAGCCCTCGCTGAGATAATCAGGGTTCTCCTTGTGGCCCATGACCAGCAAGGAGGAAATTAGAAGTGAAGCAATAAACGCGATCCCAAAGGCGATCCCGCCCAGGTCCCAACGAAGGCCGTGTATGGTGCCTCCGGCGGAGGATACGAGGGTCACCAGCCCCGCCACGGCCCCCATGGCAAAGGAGAAGCTGAGGGGGAACCTTATGGAGTTGCCCGACGAGGATTTGTGCGGCTCTGCATTGCCCACGGTTTGGTCCTTAGATCGATTGTTCCCGGCTCCTGGCGCCGCGATGTGCGTGCATCTTCCCACGCTATCGTTCTACGCGAAGTAGAACATTGTCCAGTTTACGTGTCTTTCCGCGTTCGGGCATCATGGCGCAAAGTGAGCGAGGACAGGAGCCACAACGCCCCCACCATCAGAGCCCCCCCACCACTAACACCCAGCAGTGCATGGGGCCCCGCATTGACGAAGAAGGGAAGGAGCAGACCGGTGCCCACTCCGAGGATCCCGGAGATCAGCCAATCGCTGCGCAAGGCGGATTTCTTGGCCGTGACGTTCCGATTATGCAACGCCGCAAAGAGCTCAGCGGCACCCAACGCCACCAGGGCGGCGCCTCCCAGCCAGGCAGCGAGCGCGGTGTTGATCGCCACGAAAATTACGACGCCTGATACGGCCATCAGCGCTGCAGCCGCCAAGAGCACTAGCCGACGCACATCCTGTTGGGGCAACGCCAAACGGCGGACGAACCAATACTGCCCGGCAGCAATGACCAGGAAGTACCAGCCAAAGTGCAGGCACAACCCCAAGACGTCCGGAGCACCCCAAAATACAGTAACGATGCCAAAAAGCAGCGTGACCATGGAGCGGAAAAGTACTGGCTGCCACAGGCGAAACGACGACGTTCCGTTCACGGCGGCATTGATATTTGAGGGCATTACGGTTTCACTCACCCTTCAAGTCTAGCCGGGGTGGCCTCCCCTTCTTCCCGGGCAAGAACCCCGAGGCGCATCCAACGATCCGTCCGCGCCCGCAGGCCAAGGCTCACCGCCCGGGCTGCCATGTAGCCCAAACTGAAGGCGGCCCATAACCAACCGAGGGCCCCCGGGGTGTCGCCCAGAGCGGCCGTGTTGATCCACCACAGCAGTGGCAAGTACACCACCAGGTTGGCTAGTCCCACGAGCGCCAAATAGCGGGCGTCGCCGGCTCCAATCAGCACGCCGTCCAGTACGAATACGTAACCGGCCAACGGCTGCCCCACGGCCATAAGCAGCAGGGCCATAGACAGCGCATGGTGCACGCCGACGTCGTTCGTGAACAACCATCCCACGCCCGCAGAGGAAGCCCACAGAATTAGACCGGTGAGAACACCGAATCCCAGCCCCCAACGGGTCATAGTGGTGGTCAAAGACCGCACCGAACGCACATTCCCGGCTCCCAGTTCCTTGCCGATGAGAGCCTGGGCGGCAATGGCAAGGGCATCCAGAGCAAAGGCTAAGAACGTGAACAACGTCATGGCCAATTGGTGCGCAGCTAAGTTGATGGGGCCCTGCGCCGTCACGACCAACACGGTGGCAAGTATTGACACGCGCAATGACAACGTCCGCACCATGAGCCAGCCACCCACTTGGGAGACCGTACGCACACCGGCCCAATCTGGACGCAGCCCCACACCAGCGGCGCGGGCAGCACGGATCACAATCGCCAGGTAGATAGCTGCCATGCCCCATTGCGCCAGTACAGTTCCCAGCGCTGATCCTGCAACGGAGAGATGCAAGCCGTAGACCAGGATGAAGTTCAGGACGATATTTACGGCGAACCCAATCCCGGCCACCAGCAGCGGCGTCCGGGTGTCTTGAAGGCCACGCAGCACACCCATGGCAGCCAAGACCAGTAGCATGGCGGGGACGCCTGCCATGCTCACCACAAGGTAATCGTGTGCAAATTCCAGAACCTGCCCGCTGGCACCCATGACTGATAGCAGCGGGCCTCCACCGAGCCACCCGGCGCCAGCGAGTGCTAGTCCAAGCCCTGCGGCAAGCCAGATTCCATCTCGCCCCACAGCGAGTGCCTGCGCACGTCTACCGGCGCCCAGCAGGCGCGCAACAGCAGGTGTGGTGGAGTATGCCAAGAACACCATGAGCCCTACAACAGTTTGAAGAACAGTTGAGGCCAGGCCAACTCCGGCCAGCTCGGCCACACCCAAGTGCCCCACAATGGCCGAGTCCGCCAGCAAAAACAATGGCTCCGCGATCAGTGCACCAAGAGCGGGGACCGCCAGATGCAGGATCACTCGCGAGGTGGATTGGCCGGATTGCGGTTCGGACGCCGCCGGCGCTTGTGTGGGCATTCCCCTAGCGTATCGGCGCGGCACCAATCCTGGCATTCGGGCTGCTCTCTAGGCGGCGACGGCGTGCCGTACTGGCGGGGTGGCGTGAACTTTCACACGCCGTCGCCAGTATGGCACGCCCTCGACGCGAAAACAGGGCTAGTAGCCGCTCCCACCGCCGTCGTTGGCCATGTTCGCGAACCGCGAGTAGTGGCCCTGGAAGCCCACCACAATGGTCTTGGTGGGCCCGTTGCGGTGCTTGGCGACAATGACGTCGGCCTCGCCGGCACGTGCCGACTCTTTGTCGTAGATATCCTCGCGGTGCAAAAGGATGACCATGTCAGCGTCCTGCTCGATCGAGCCGGATTCTCGCAGATCTGAGACCATGGGCCGCTTATCCGTGCGCTGCTCTGAGCCACGGTTCAACTGTGAGAGCGCCACAACGGGGACTTGAAGTTCCTTGGCCAGCAGCTTCAGCGCACGGGAGAATTCGGAGACTTCCTGCTGGCGCGACTCAACCCGTTTGCCGGAAGACATCAGCTGAAGGTAGTCCAAGATCACGAGCTTGAGGTCATGTTGTTGTTTTAGACGCCGGCACTTTGCCCGAATTTCCATCAGCGACATATTAGGAGAGTCGTCAATGAACAGCGGGGCGTCATTCATCTTGCCCATGGTGGTGGCGATTTTGGACCACTGATCGTCCTTGACGGTGCCCTTGCGAAGGTCTTGGAGGCTGATGGTTGCTTCTGCCGCGAGGAGACGCATCGCCAACTCGTTGCGGCCCATCTCCAAGGAGAAGACCACCGTCGCCATGTTGTGAGTGATGGCAGCTGAGCGAGCCCAATCAAGGGCAAAAGTTGACTTACCAACAGCTGGTCGGGCCGCGATGACGATCATCTGCCCCGGGTGAAGGCCGTTGGTTAGTTCGTCCAATTCGTAGAAGCCCGTGGGCACGCCGGTCATGCCCTCGCCCTTGTGACCGGAGGCCTCGATTTCATCGACCGTGGATTCCATGACGTCCTTGAGGATCACGTAGTCCTCAGTGGCGCGTCGTTCAGCGACAGCAAAGATCTCTGCCTGGGCGGCATTGACGACGTCCTCAACCTCGCCGTCCTGCGCGTAGCCCATCTGCACGATCTTGGTTCCGGCCGTGACCAACCTTCGCAGCACTGCGCGCTCGGCTACGATTTCGGCATAGAAGCCGGCATTGGCTGCTGTCGGCACGGACTGGATGAGCTGGTGAAGGTAAGCTGCGCCACCGGCCTTGGCAATCTCACCACGTTTCGTGAGCTCGTCAGCTACCGTCACTGCATCCGCCGGTTCACCACGGCCGTAGAGGTCAATGATGGATTCGTAAATGCTCTCATGGGACGGCCGGTAGAAATCGTTGCCGCGTAAAACCTCTACGACGTCGGCAATTGCGTCCTTGGAGAGCATCATGCCGCCAAGGACGCTTTGCTCAGCGACTAGATCCTGTGGAGGAGTCCGGGCAAAGTCCGACTCCCGGGACGTCTTGGTGGAGTCCATTGCTGGCGCTGACATGTGTGGTTCCCGCTTTCTTCCCTGCTGACCAAATTAAACGCTTAAGCAGCTGTTTTCTGCGCATTTGCCAGATTCCAGTGCTGTGGCCCCTAACAGCAATTATGGCTGTTAGCAGAGGGGATTCAGTGCAACCGTAGACGCTCTTTGGAGAACTTCCAACCCCGCTAAACACGACACCTGTGGATAACTTGTGCATTAACCGGCTCAGCTTGTGCACAGGATGGGGATAAGAGTGTGGACAAGTATTTTTCGAAGTCAATAAATACGCTCTGAACTGCACGAACGTTCAAAATGTCCTGTGGATGAAAGGAATTTCGAAAGAAATTTTCTTAGCAAAAGAGCCTGTTGACAGGCCCGAGTATGGGGTATATGCCCAAGATATCCACAGAAATATACGTATCTGTGAATAATCGCTCACTTACCCGTCGTGGCGAGCATGCCGCAAAACGAATATTTGTTCCGGGTGGCTAAAAGCACGCCCCGGAGCGGCGCAACGGCGGCCAAACGGCGGCGCAACGGCGTTAAAGCAAAAGAGTCCGGACCCGCAAGGGATCCGGACTCTTTTGATGAAGCTGCAGGCAGTTTACTTGCTTGCTACAACATTCAAGGTGATAACAGCTGAGACATCTTCGTAGAGACGAACAGTTGCCTTGTACGTGCCAACCGACTTGATGTGGGTGGGCAGTTCAACCTTGCGCTTGTCAATGTTTCCCAGACCTGCAGCGGCAACAGCCTTTGCAACGTCGTCGGTCTTGACAGTGCCGAACAGGCGTCCGGCCTCGCCGGCCTTGACGGTCAGTGTGACCGGCTTGGCAGAGAGTTCGTGCGCCTGAGCCTGAGCAGCTTCAACCGAAGCGTGCTCGTGCGCGGCACGGGCAGCTTTGATGGAATCAGACTGCTTCTGGACGCCCTTGGACCAGGCCATGGCGAAGCCGCGCGGGAGAAGGTAGTTACGTGCGTAACCGTTCTTCACCTCGACGACGTCACCTGCGGTACCAAGACCGGGTACTTCATGGGTCAAAATGAGCTTTGCCATATTTTATTTATCTCCCTTAACCGCGGCCAGCGCCGGAGTAGGGCAGCAATGCAACTTCGCGGGCATTCTTGATTGCCTGGGCGATTTTGCGCTGCTCCTGGACGGTAACACCCGTGACGCGACGCGCACGGATCTTTCCGCGATCAGAGATGAACTTGCGCAGCAATGCTACGTCCTTGTAGTCGATGACGGTGACGTCAGCAGCCTTCAAGGGATTGGACTTTGGTTTGGGCTTACGGAGTTCAGCCTTAGCCATCGTGGAGCTCCTTAATATTCGTGGAGCCCGTGGATATTAATCCGCGGGATGGTTTGCGTGCGGCGGTTGCCACACTGTTTTTGATGCAGAAGGTTTGTTTAGAACGGGGGCTCGGAGTTATCCGGACCCGCACCCCAACCGGAGGAACCGCCACCGGGCGTGGCCCAGGGATCGGCCGCCGGAGCAGCTTGTTGACCGCCATTGCCGCCGAAGTTGCCTCCGCCGGAATTGCCGCCACCGTATCCGCCTTGGCCTCCGCCAGCGTTGCCGCCGCCGAAGTTGCCATTGCTGTTGCTGTTGCCACCACCAAAGTTGCCCCCACCCTGACCGCCGGAGCGTTGGGTGCGGTTGACTTTGGCATTGGCGTAGCGCAGCGAGGGGCCGATCTCGTCGACCTCAAGCTCCATGACGGTGCGCTTTTCGCCTTCTTTGGTGTCGTAGGTCCGCGACTTCAGCCGGCCGGAAACGATGACGCGGGTGCCCTTTGTCAGGGACTCGGCAACGTTCTCGGCCGCTTCACGCCAGATCGACGCGCGGAGGAACAGCGTTTCGCCGTCCTTCCACTCGTTGGACTGGCGGTCCAAGGTCCGCGGAGTCGACGCAATGGTGAAGTTCGCTACTGCTGAACCGCTCGGTGTAAACCGTAGTTCTGGGTCGCTGGTGAGATTACCAATGACCGTAATAGTGGTTTCGCCTGCCATCTGCTCCTGCTTCCTGCTTGAGTGATTTCCTACAAAGAAAAACTAAAAAGAAATAACCGAAATTACTCGGCTACAACTTTCTGCTCTTCCGGACGGGTGATCTTGGTGCGCAAGATGGACTCATTGAGACTCAGCAGGCGGTCAAGTTCTTGAGAGGTAGCAGGAGCTGCGGTGAAGTTCACCACGGCGTAGATACCTTCAGACTTCTTCTGGATTTCGTAAGCCAAGCGACGACGGCCCCAGATGTCAACCTTTTCGATGGTTCCACCATCGGTGGTAATGACATTTAGGAACTTCTGAAGCAACGGCTCAACGGTACGCTCATCAACATCGGGGTCGATGATTACCATCAGTTCGTAAGGACGCATATGTGAACCCACCTCCTTTGGTCTAGGCGGCTACGGTCTTTCCGTAACAGGAGGTTCATTTGCGGTGTCTGCGGACCCATAGGCCACACCATGGAGGTGGGCTCGGTGCCAGCGCAGACTTATCTAGCTTACAGGATGCACGACGCCGAACAATCACCTCCGCGAGTAAGCCTCACCACAGCGCCCACCCACCCAAACGCCCAACGCGCATAGAGTGGCTTTGGTGTAACCCGTCACGTCCAGAGGAGCCCGGTATGTCCGAAGCGCCGAACCCCAGCAAGTGCGCCAGCGAGAACCCCAACGGTTTCAGTGACGCCAACGTGCAAGAAGCCCTAACGCGTGCGGAGGGTATTCTGGCTCTGGCGGGCGGTGCCCCCGATGATCGAGCGCGGCGTTTAGCGCGGCGAGTTCTGCGCGGCACCTCCACGCCCAAATCGGCAGTGGGCCGCTATCTTGACGCCACTCTGGCGCAGGAACGGTAGCAACAGTGGCTGACAGATACACGTACCCGAACTCGCCGGTGCTGCGCAACAAGCTCAACGTTGTTGACCAGAGCAGCCTTGACCGACTAGAACACGGTCTCGTAGAGCTAGCGCTGGCAGATCTTTTGCGCAAGCCTGAGGCTCCCACATTCCGCCTTGAGCACCTCAAAGCGATTCACCGCCGACTTTTTTCTGAACTCTATGAATGGGCCGGAACTTTGCGTGAAACTGACAAGGCTGCCCGCGGAAGCAGCCGGATGCACGTCCGCCCCGAGTTCCTTGAATCCGCTGCTGATGATGTCTTTGCGGCGCTGGAAGCTGAGAACTTCCTGACTGGCCTGGATCAGGCGAGCTTCGCCCCGGCTTTGGCCCGTCATTGGGGTGCATTAGCCGCCTTGGATCCGTTCCGTCACGGGAACATTTGCAGCCAAGCTGTACTGCTGGACCAGATGGCAACCCAGGCCGGCTGGAACGTCAACTGGAAAGCGTTGGATCCTGACTGGATCAAGGAAGCACGCATGGCCGCAGCCGCGGGGGATCCCGGATTACTCGCCAAGCTGATCTCCCCCGCACTGACGTCTTTTCCGGCGTAGGAGATGCACTGCCCGGTTGGGCTAGAACGGGCAGCATTCGTGGCATGATCGCTTCATGGAAAGCACTTCGAGTCCGCGCGCCAGACATCGCCAGCTGCGGCTGCTCGGCATGGTCGTCTTTGGCGTCGCGGCTGGCGCAATCACAGGAGTTTTTGGCGCCTGGGTCTACGCCCCAGCCGCCGCATGGACCGTGGCCGCGCTGATGTACAACCTCTGGGTGTGGCTGACCATCGCGCCCATGGACCATGTGCGTACCGCCGCCCATGCGCAGGAGGAGGATCCCGGACGCAATACTTCAGATCTGCTGATCTTGCTGGCCGCGCTGGGCTCGCTGGCCGCCGTCGTACTGGTCATGGTGGGTAGCAAGGACGTAACAGGCAGCGGCCGATTCCTGCTAGCCCTGCTGGCCCTGACGTGTACGGCGATGTCGTGGCTGCTGGTGCACACCTTGTTTACCCTGCGCTATGCGGAGATTTACTATGCTGGCCAGCCGGGCGGTATCAGCTTCAACCAAGATGAGCCTCCGCAGTACACGGACATCGCGTACATGGCTTTCAGCGTCGGCATGACCTATCAGGTCTCGGATACCAACATCACCACACGGGCCATGCGCTCCGCCGCACTCCGGCATAGTCTGCTGGCATTCGTATTCGGCACAGGCATCCTGGCCACCACCATCAACTTGGTGGTGAGCCTGGCCGCCTAGGAGCCTCCCCTATACGGCAGTGCTGAAGAACGTCTCCGTAATACGCGAGAGATGGAAAGGATCATCCACGCCGCACAGTTCCCGGGCCGAATGCATTGACAGCAATGGTGTACCAACATCCACTGTGCGGATTCCCAATCGCGTCGCCGTCAACGGGCCAATCGTGGAGCCACACGGGAGCCCGTTGTTGGAAACAAATTCCTGATAAGGGGCCCCGGTCCGTTGGCACAGGTTCGCCCAGATAGCGGCGCCCATGGCGTCGGTGGCATAGCGCTGATTCGCGTTGATCTTCAGCAGTGGCCCGCCGTTGAGGACAGGCACATTAGCCGGGTCATGACGTTCGGAATAGTTGGGGTGGACGGCGTGGCCGGCGTCTGCCGACACACAGAAGGAGTTGGCAAACGCACGCAACCGCTCGCTCGCACTGGCTCCCAGACCATCGCAAACGCGGGTCAGAATGTCCTCAAGGAATGGTCCGCAAGCCCCGGAACGTGAGCCTGATCCGATCTCCTCATGATCAAAGGCGGCCAGGACGGGAATGACGGAACCATCACCGGCGTCGGCCGCGTTGATCAGGGCCGTCACCCCTGCGTGGACGGACGTGAGATTATCCATGCGTCCGGAGGCGAAGAACTCATTGTTGGCACCGAAGACCTGGCCTGGCTGGGTATCCGCCACCACGATGTCGTAGCCGCCAATAGTTGAGGCATTCACGCCAGCCCGCGCGGCAATGAGTCCTAGCAGGTCCTCTTTGCCAGGGTGCCCCTGTCCCCAAATCGGGTTCATATGCGTCTGTTTATCCAGTTTCAAGCCGTCATTGACGCCACGGTCCAGGTGGATCGCCAGCTGAGGGAAACGCAGCAGCGGACCTGTGGCCACCAACGTTTGGGTGCCATCGAGGTCCACCAAACGGCCAGCGAATTGTAATTCGCGATCCAGCCAAGAGTTCAGTAGCGGGCCGCCGTAGACCTCCACCCCGGCCTGCAACCAGCCAAACCTCCCCGTGGTGGGCTTGGGCTTAAGTTTGAAGGACGGTGAATCGGTGTGCGAACCCATGATGTTAAACCCCGTGGTGGCCACGGCGTCTTCCGGGGCAACCCAAGCGATCACCGCACCGTCACGGATCACAAAGTTTTTTCCACGAGCGGGCCAAGGCTCAGCCTCATCCAACTGCGTGAATCCCGCAGTCTCTAGCCTGCGGCCTACCTCATGGGCGGCATGAAAGCTCGACGGCGAGGCCTCAATGAAGTCTCGAAGGTCCAAGATGTGCTGTACAGAAGTCATGATTGAATTCAATCACGTCCGCTAAGCGTCCCCGGCTCACGAACGCTGCACTGGCTCAATAGTCTGGGTTACTCGGGGTTACCATGCCCGTTTCGTAGGCATAGACCACCACCTGAACCCTGTCGCGCAGATGCAGTTTCGTCAAAATCCGGCGTACATGTGTTTTGACCGTTGCTTCCGAAAGAAAGAGTTGGTGCGCAATTTCGGCATTGGAAAGGCCTTGAGCAATGGCGAGCGCCACCTCGCGCTCGCGCGGGGTCAGGCCATCCAGGAGCGGGTCTTGGGGCAGCGGCACGCGGGCCGGCTGCGAGCGCACAAAGTCTTCGAGCAGCCGCTGAGTCACCCTCGGTGCCACAACAGCGTCTCCACTGGCAACAAGACGCACAGCATTTATCAACTCTGCCGGTGCCACATCCTTCAAAAGGAACGCCGAGGCGCCAGCCTTAAGCCCGGCAAACGCATATTCGTCCAGGTCAAAGGTGGTCAAGATGATTACCCGGGCGTCAGAGCGAGAATCCGTGATTTTAAGGGTGGCGGCGATACCATCCATGAACGGCATGCGCACATCCATGAGCACCACGTCAGGGTCAAATTTTTCCACGGCAGCCAGAGCCTCGATACCGTTGGATGCTTCCGCGACCACGCAGAGATCGTCCTCGCCTTCGAGGATGAGCCGAAACCCCATGCGCAGCAGGGGTTGATCATCCACCAGCAGGACCTTCACTGCTTCTTGATTCATTCGACTCTCCATGGACGTGGGGAACTCCATTGGCAATCATTTCTCCTGGGTTGCTTCACAGTATTGGGGCACCGAAATTCTTTGCCGCAAAAGCTCACGGACGGCCCTCCCGTGGGCGCAATGTCACGTCCACTGCCCAGCCCCCGGCAATGGCTTTGCCAGCGTGCACAGTTCCAGCGTAAATCCTGGCGCGTTCGCGCATGCCCACAATGCCCTGGCCTGTGCCCAGCGGGGCATCAACGGATCCATGCCCGTCGTCGGCAACCGTCACGCGCAGTACATCCTGTGCGGGATCATTCTCAATGCGTACCCGGACCCACGAGACGTCGGTTCCATAACGTAATACGTTGGTAAGAGACTCCTGCACTATCCGGTAGACCGTCAATTGCAGGGCAGGGTCAGCCGGTAGCGATGGACCTGCAAAGGTCAAGTTCAGCGGCATCCCGGCCTGCCTGAACCCCTCAATCAGTGCACCCAGATCGGCACTCGCTGGCTGAGGGGTGCGTTCTCTATCCGAATCGTCCTCACGCAACACTCCCAGAACCCGGCGCATGTCGGACAGGGCTGTTCGTCCCGTTTGCGATAACTGGCTCAGGACTCCTGCAGCCTGTTCAGGGTTGCGGCTAACGACCACGGCGGCCCCGTCGGAGAGCGCCACCATGACAGTGAGAGAGTGCGCCACAATATCGTGCATCTCTCGAGCGATCCGGTTCCGTTCGGCAACTGAGGCCAGTTGAGCGTTGCGGACTGCCCACTGTCGCAGTTCTTCCTCATGCGCCCGGCCAAGGCGCACCGACGTTCCGGCACCCGCGGCAATGATGTTGAACAGCAGCATCACAATAACTGTGATGACGTTACTCTCCGTTGCACCAACACCGTTATCGCCCAAAAATTCCTTGGGGATTTGGTAGAAGAAGAGGGTATAAACAGCCAGCGGAGCCGACACCGCCGCTGCCATGGAGAAACTGAACACGCGAGAGTAGTTCAACGCCACAACATACAGTGCAAACCACAGACCTACGCCCAGATTGGCAGTGTTATGCACCAAGATCACATTGACGATCTCTAGGGCAAGGAGCAAAGCCAGCACCACAAGAGGCTTGTCCCTGCGGAATATCAGCACCACACAAGAAACCAAAACCAGCGCAATGTTCACGGCCGCGTTGGTGATGAAAGCGGAGCTTTGGAAAGTAGCGGCGCTCATGAGCAGGTACACCAGGATCACCACCAGGTCCATGACCCGGGGGTGATCGTAGAGGTACTTGCGAACTACGCCGCGCCGGCTGGCCGAAAATTCATCGGCCCGCCGCGCGGCGGAGGGTGTTTCGGCGGGAGCTGCGGCCGTTCGTTCCGCGGCCCCCGCCTGGTTATAGGTGCGCATAAGTCTTAAGTCTAGGAGCCCGGTTGATCCATGGGCTCCCGGACTGTCCTAGACGTCGCGCGTCTTCAGCGAGATAACCGCCGGTACCATCAGCGCCACGATCCAACCAAGGAAGATGAATCCCCCTGCCAGCGGGGTGATGAAGGCATCTTTGTCGCCGATCTCCAGCATTCGGCCACCGGCCACGCTGGGCGTGTACTGGCTCACGTACTTCCAGAAGTCACCTGGGACCAAGCCAAGGAGTTGCGTAGCGATTTCCAGCAGGAAGAACAGGGCAACCAGCACAATGATGCCACCAGCTGAACTGCGCAGCAGCGTACCCAGTGAAAGGCCAGCGAGCGCTACACCTGCCACGTAGACCCCGGCCATGAAGATGCTGTACAAAACACCGTCCATGCCCAGACTTAAGTCAATCCCATAGGCGTGCATGATCGGCATGGAGATCAAGAACGTGACGAATGCTGCCGCCAGGGTCACCACGTAGGAGACCACTACCAGAACCACTGCTTTGGCAAAGAACGCCGGAAGACGCTTGGGCACGGCAGTCATGGTGGAGCGGATCATGCCAGTACCGAACTCAGAGGAAATCAGTAAGACTGACAGCGCGCCAAGTATCAGGACACCCAGCTGAAGTCCAGCGATCGGGGCGCCATAAATATTCAGCGCCGTCCCGTTCGCTGCCTCCACAGCTTGGGCGACTGTCAGTTTGGAAGCGCCTCCAACTGATCCAGGTCCGGTAGGACCGGAAGCACCAAACTCCACCATCTGCTGGACAACAGTGCTGCGCAGCCAGGCGGCCAACACGCCAACGCCTACTACGGCCAAGAAGGTGAAGCCCAGCAGCAACTGGGTGGAACGCAGGGAACGGAACTTGATCCATTCGCTGCGCAGAACGCCTGCAAAGGATAGCCCTGTCCCACCGGAGGCGGATGGTGCGTTAATCGTCGTCGTGCTCATGGTCAGCGTCCTTTCAGTGCAGCGACCGGCGCGGCGGCGGCGTTGTTGAATTCTTGCGAGTGGTACTCCACGGCATCCTTGGTGAGATCGAAATATGCCTCCTCCAAAGTGGTGGTCAGCGGCGTGAGTTCGTATACCAGCACGCTGTTCTCCAAGGCAATCCTGGCAATCTGATGCGTATTGACGCCCGAGACCTCCAAGGTCTCGTTTTCGCTGCTGCCCACCAGCACACCTTCACCGCTCAAGAGCTGGCTCAAACGAGTGACATCGGGGGTTCTGACCCGCACCTTCGCCTGCTGCGTTCCGGCGAGGATTTGCGCAATCGGGGCGTCGGCGATGATTTGTCCACGCCCGATCACTATCAGGTGGTCAGCGGTTTGGGCCATTTCACTCATGAGGTGTGAGGACAAGAAGACCGTCTTACCCAGACCTGCTAGATGTTTGGCGAGGTTACGCACCCACAACACGCCCTCGGGGTCCAAGCCATTAACCGGCTCATCCAAGATCAGTGTCTGCGGGTCCCCTAAGAGCGCTGAGGCAATACCCAGGCGCTGCCCCATGCCCAGTGAGAATCCGCCAGCCCTTTTCTTGGCGACGGAAGTCAACCCGGTCATTTCAATGACCTCGTTGACGCGCTTGGTGGGAATATTGTGCGTTGCGGCCATGGCAAGAAGGTGGTTGTAGGCGCTGCGCGAAGTGTGCACGGCCTTGGCGTCGAGCAGGGCACCCACCTGGTGGAGCGGGTCATGGTGGTCAACGTAACGCTTGCCATTGACGGTCACGGTCCCGCTGGTGGGCTTATCTAGCCCCACGATCATCCGCATCGTGGTGGACTTCCCGGCACCGTTGGGGCCCAAGAAGCCGGTCACCATGCCAGGCTTTACGGTGAAGGTGACACCGCCAACCGCTGTCTTCGCGCCATAATGTTTGGCGAGGTTTACTGCCTCAATCATGCGTGTGTCCCCTTCGGGCGTTTGATGGATAAGAAACTGTGGGGTGATCCCCGCTTGTTTCTAACCGTACTCAACGCCAGCGTCCATTTCGTCTGTCTCAGGGATGAATCAGGGTCACTTCAGGGTCGTCCCTTTGGATGACTCAAGAATGGACAAATGCCTTCTTCCCAGTGGCATTGTTCTTAGCCTTACTCATCCGTCACCGAAGCTGCCCTGGTGCCAACAGCCATCACGCTAGGGAGATTGTGGATGTGGATCAGCGGGCATCTTCCAATGCTGACCGTGGGAGCGGCTTGGCAGCCGGCACAGTCAAGATGGAAGCGATGATTGCCACGGCGATCGCCAACAATGCCCACCGGATGCTGACGTGGTCACCAAGAAACCCCAAAAGTGGTGGACCGGCCAGGAAAGCCAGATAACCAATGGTGGATACCACTGACACGCGGGAAGCGGCGCGGGCGGGGTCGTCGGCGGCTGCCGACATTCCCAACGGGAAGCCCATGGCCGCCCCGGCACCCCAGAGCACGGCACCCAGTGCGGCCAGCCAAATATTTGGGGCCAGCACAAACACCACTAGTCCCGCCAGTGCCGCACCCAAACTGGCGTAGAGCACAATCACACGTCCGTACGCGTCAACGAACGCTCCGCCAAAGAACCTACACAAGGTCATGGACGCCACGAAAACGGCGAACATCACCGCGCCACCGGATTCGGTGGCTCCCATGCCGTCAACTGTGGCCTTGGCAATCCAATCGTTGGCTGCCCCTTCTGTGAGCGCTGCGCCAAGAACCACGAGTCCCACCATGAGGGTCCGGCCCTCAGTCCATGCGCTTCGGGGCGTGGAGCGCACGGGAACAGCCGTCGTGGGATCCAGAGACTTCACATCCCCTTGAGCTGCTGCTGGCAAAAAGTACCGGGGCACCACCACCATAGCCACGCAAACCAAGACCACAATGGCCACTAAATGCTCCGACATACTCACGTGCATAGCTGAGAGCCCGGCACCAAGCACTGCCCCGACAAAAGCGCCGCCGCTGAAGCCAGCGTGAAAACGAGGCATGATGGTCCGGCCCAAATGACGTTCCACCGAGGCACCTTCAACGTTTTGGGCCACGTCCCACAACCCAATACCTACGCCAAAGAAGAATAGCCCTGCGCCCGTCAACGGTACTGCCCCCAAGGACAAGCCAGCGGCAACAATCAGTCCGCCAAAAGCGCTGATAAAGCCTCCCAGCCTGATCGTGGACGCTATGCCTACGCGTGCCACCACCGAACCTGCCATGGGCAGCGCAATGACAGAGCCCGCGGCGATAGTCAGCAAAAGCAATCCCATCTCTCCCGCCGTCAGCTCCAATACCCTTGTGACGGCGGGGATCCGGGCAGCCCAGCTGGCAAAGACGAAACCATTGAGGGCAAAAATGACAAAGGTGGCACTAGTCGCGCGGCGGACCGCCTGCTGATTCATGATGGGATGGTCTTCCTGACACTGTGAAAACGGTAATCCCACTCTAGTCGGGGACAGCTCCGATCACTTTGGCTCTGAGAGAGGCGCTCTTATCGAACCCGTTCCACGCGCTTCTCGCCCCAGACGGGCTCCTTCGACTCATAGACCTTGCCATCAGCGCCGAACACCAAAAAACGGTCGAAGGAGCGGGCGAACCAGCGGTCGTGGGTCACGGCAAGAACCGTGCCCTCAAACGCATCGATGGCCTTTTCCAGCGCTTCTGCGGAGTGCAGATCGAGGTTGTCGGTAGGCTCATCCAGCAGCAGCAGCGTGGCTCCGGAAAGCTCCAGTAGCAGGATCTGGAATCTGGCTTGCTGTCCGCCGGAGAGCGAGTCATACTTCTGCTCCGAACTGGCGGCCAGTCCATAGCGGTCCAAGGCGCCAGCGGCAGCTTCCCGGCCCAAACCCGAACGGTGCTCGTCGCCGCGATGCAAAATATCGAGCAGACTGCGCTGCAAAAGATCGTCCCTTGCATGTGTCTGGGCAAAGAACCCGGGCCGAATCCGGGCGCCAAGCTTCACGGAACCGGAGTGGGGAACGTGCGCGATCTCGACATCGGAGACCGGTTCATGTTCCTTATCCGGATCGGAGCCTCCCGCGGCCAGTAACCGCAGGAAATGACTTTTACCGGAACCGTTGGAACCCAACACTCCCACGCGGTCGCCAAACCAGATCTCGGCATTGAACGGCTTCATCAGCCCGGTGAGTTCAAGCTTGGTTGCCACGATCGCCCGCTTGGCAGTGCGCCCGCCCTTCAAACGCATCTTCACGTTTTGTTCAACAGGCAGGGCCTCCGGCGGGCCAGCTTCAAGGAACTTCGCCAATCGGGTCTGAGCTGCTTGGTAGCGATTGGCCATGTCGGAACGGAACGCGGCCTTGTTCTTGTACATATTCACCAGCTCTTTGAGCTTGATGTGTTCCTCATCCCAGCGTTTACGCAATTCCTCAAAACGGGCATTACGGTCAGCCCGGGCACTCACATAGGACTCAAACCCTCCGCCATGCGTCCAGCTCGAAGCACCATTGATACCCGGTTCCAGTGTCACAATCCTGTCTGCGGCGTTGGCAAGCAGCTCACGATCGTGACTGACGAACAGCACTGACTTCTCCGACTCCGCCATCTTGGCTTCAAGCCAGCGCTTACCGGGGACGTCTAGGTAGTTATCCGGTTCGTCCAACAGCAAGACCTCATCGGGGCCAGAGAAGAGGGCTTCAAGCACCAGCCGTTTTTGCTCGCCTCCGCTTAGAGAGGATGCCCTGCGGTACTGAGCGCTATAAAAGTCCAGGCCCATGGCTGCCATGGTGACCTCATCCCAGGTGGTCTCCATCTCATAACCCCCCACGTCCCCCCAGTCAGCGATCGCCTGGGCGTACGCCATCTGAGACGGTTCGTCATCGTGAACCAACATCGCCTCTTCAGCTGTGTCAACAGCTTTTCCAGCCTTGGCAATAGTCGCTGACGCCACAGAGAGAAGCAGGTCCCGGACGGTACTTTCGTCCCGGACTTGGCCCACAAATTGGCGCATGACCCCCATGGTTCCCGATCGCGAGACCACGCCTTCGTCCGCTTTGACGTCTTGGCAGATAATGCGCAGCAGCGTGGTCTTGCCCGTGCCGTTCGGGCCGATCAGAGCCGTCTTGGTGCCATCGGAGACACGGAAGTTCACCCCGTTGAGCAGCTGGCGGCCGTCGGAGAGAAAATAGTCAATGTTTGCAACGTCAATGTGTCCCACCGTCTAATCTTCCCATCTCCGGCTCAGCATCGTTCAACGGTGCTTTTTGCTTTTCCTGGATCGGTGATGTCTTCCGGTTTTAGAACCCAGCGGATCTAACCGCCAGCGCGGATGATCCGCCGTTGCACGGCCACGGAGATGGCGGCTGTGCGGTTATCCACACCGAGTTTGTCGTAAATGTGGACCAAATGTGTTTTGACGGTGGCTTCGGAAATAAATAGTTCTTTAGCCATGGCCTTGTTGCTCATACCAGTGGCCAGTAATTCCAACAATTCCACCTCGCGAGCCGAAAGTGCGGGAACGGGGTTACGAATACGTCCCATCAGACGGGCAGCCACTTCCGGAGCCAGCGCCGTTTGTCCCGCTGCGGCAGACTGCACCGCGGCGCGGATCTGTTCCGGCGGGGCATCCTTGAGCATGTATCCACTGGCACCAGCCTCCACCGCCGCCAAAATGTCAGCATCGGTGTCATAAGTAGTCAGGATCAGCACGGGAGGGCCTTTGGGAAGAGCCTTGATGGCACGCGTGGCGCTGACACCGTCCATGCCGGCTCCCATTTGCAGATCCATAAGCACTACGTCAAGGGGTTCTCCCAGAGTCTGCAACCGCTCGATCGCCTCCAGCGCGGCCCCGCCTTCTGGCGCCTCAGCCACCACAGTGAAACCCTCAAAACCTGTGAGCATAGCCCGCAGCCCGGCCCGCACCACGGGATGATCATCCACCAACAATATCCGTATCTCACTCATGCGCTCTCCTGGCGTCCCAACGTTGAATTCGACCATACTTTCTGCGCTCTTTCCCACATTATTGCCCGTGAATATCCGCGGTTTCCATGGCCCTGCGTCACTGTCCAAGCGGCAACCGCACAGCCACCACTGTTCCTTCGCCGGGAGCGGACTCAATTTCCAGTCTCCCGTTTTGAGCGTCAACTCGTTGCCGCAGAGACGTCAGCCCGAAGCCGCTTCCATCCGCTCGTCCGGGACTACTACGCAATTTCGCCACCGACGCCGGGACAAAACCAAGGCCGTCGTCGTACACGTCAAGATTCACCTCAGTCTCGAGATAGGCCAAAGAGACCACTGCGGTGCTGGCCTGGGCGTGCCGCCATACATTCGCCAAGCTGGCCTGGGCCGCGCGCAAGAGCGTCACTTGATAGGGCTGGGGCAAATCTACGGGGTCCCCGTCCACCCGGAAATTGCAAGCGAGTTTCAGCCCACGCGCAGCGGCTTCTTGCTGTGTCTTCTCGCATAACCGTGCCAGGGACTCTGCCAGAGACGCGCCTTCAAGTGCGGGTGAGGAGAGCCCCCGGACAAAGTTCCGGGCCTCGGACAGGTTCTCTGAAGCCGTCGCGACAACCATGCTGATGCTCTCCCGCGCGGAATCGAGATCTCCGCTGTCAAGAGACTTCCCAGCCGCCCTGGCGACCAAAATGATGGAGGAAAATCCTTGAGCCAAAGTGTCGTGGATTTCCCGGGCAAGCCTGGCCCGTTCCGCCAGCACCCCGGACTCATGCTGAGTGGCGGACAGCGCCGCACGCGTGCGGCGCAACTCATCAGCTACCCGACGCTGATTCTGTCCATCCGCATAAAGCATTCGGTAGGCCTTTGACGTGACAATGGCGAAGCCTGCTCCAAATACAGGGCCTAGGACTACGGGCGCCGGCAGCGTTGGCACCCCAGACGCCAGCCACTGAGCCACGATGACCCCAATCGTCATCGCCACCACGGCCGCGATACCCGCCCAGCGTGGCAGCAAATGTAGGTGCAGAAAGAAAAGTGGGAACGCCAGCCAGGAAAAATCCGCTGATCCCACCATCAGCGAAGCCCAGACGGCCGTGACGATCCCAAGCCACAAGTAGGTATAGCGCCGCGGGTTCTGCTTGGAGACCCCGGCGGAGAAACGATTTTCCGCCACGGTACCCAATAAATACACGGTGGCCAGCACCACGGATAAGCCAACAAAAAAATAGCGCTGTGGGCCATCATGAGGGGTGCTCAGAAGGCGCAC
Organism: Arthrobacter cryoconiti; assembly: GCF_020905375.1. Lineage (GTDB taxonomy): Bacteria > Actinomycetota > Actinomycetes > Actinomycetales > Micrococcaceae > Specibacter > Specibacter cryoconiti. Next base: position 20,889 of record NZ_JAJJBU010000009.1, on the reverse strand, counting down.
GACGGCCACAGCGAGCAACCCCGCAAAGCCAACATGCAAGGTGACTCGCAGAAATTTCAGGATCGCTTCACTGGAGACGGTCGGTGCATCCACGGCAGACATGCCACCAGCTTAGGCGCTGGTGCGGTCACCCGGATCAACCATTTGGATGAGTCAAGGACCAACCTTCGGGCCCCGGGGATTCATCCAACCCGGCGATGGATGCGGGAGCCGTAAACGGCAGAGTTGAAAGCAAGAGAAGAAGTCCTAGTCCTCCGGCGGCTGCGAAAACCGCCATTTGCGAAAGAAGCCAACTATGTTCCTTGCGATCCGCGACATCCGATTTGCTAAAGGGCGCTTTGCCTTGATGGGCGCCGTCGTGGCGCTCATCAGCTTGCTCCTAGTTCTACTCTCCGGTCTCACAGCAGGGCTGGGCAATCAGTCCACTTCCGCAATCGCCGATCTCGGCAAGTCGACCCAAGCACCTGTCGATCAGTTGGCCTTTGGCGCCCCTGGGGCCAATGATCCTAAAGTTTCCTTCACTGAAAGTCAGGTGACGAAGAACCAAGTATCAGCGTGGAGTGAGCAACCCAATGTCGCCTCCGCGGTACCCCTTGGCATCAGTCAAACTCGTTTCCAAGGTGCCGGGGATACTAAGGGAACAACTAACGTCGCTGTCTTCGGCGTCGGTGCCGGTGGCACAGAGGCCGGGATCGCGCCGTCGGCCCTGAGCGATTCAGGTGTTGTCATTGGCGAGAACGTCGCCAAGGAACTGCACTTGGGAGTTGGCGATGAAGCCTCACTAGGCGGCACCACGCTGAAGATATCCGCCGTGGTACCCGAGCAATGGTACTCACATACCTCAGTGGTGTGGACAACGCTGCCGACGTGGACAGCGATGTCCCACCTCAGCGATCCAACGCAGTTGGCCACCGTCGTGGCCGTGACGTACAAGGCTGGAATGCAAGTTGACGTTGAATCGGCCAACGCTGCGGCAGGGACCATCAGCACCTCACGCAGTGGATCCTTTCAGGGACTCGGTGGCTACAAAAGCGAAAATGGCTCTTTGATGATGATGCAGGCATTCCTCTACGGCATCTCGGCTCTGGTAATCGTGGCGTTCTTGACCGTGTGGACCGTTCAGCGCACCCGCGACATCGCCGTACTAAAGGCCATGGGCGCCTCTTCGGGCTACTTGTTGAAAGACGCCCTGACGCAAGCGGCAATCGTCCTGCTAGCGGGTGCCGCTCTGGGCGGATTGGTCGGAGTCGCCGGCGGATTCTTTGCCGCCAAGGCCGCACCATTCATCGTCTCTCCAGCCACCACGCTGCTGCCGGTGATTGGCATCGTGGCCCTGGGCCTGGCCGGAGCCGCCTTGGCTGTCCGCAAGGTCACCCGCGTCGATGCGCTCATCGCCCTAGGCGGGAACTGACCTTCCGCCAGGATCCATCACCGACCCACTTACATCCAAGAACCGGAGTTATCATGTCCCAAATCAATACCCCCGCATTGTCCCTCACCAACCTCACGCTGGAATATCCCGATGGGGAAGGCACCGTCATTGCGTTAGCATCTGTCAACCTCTCAGTTCGTGCCGGTGAGTTCATCTCACTCGTCGGCCCGTCAGGATCCGGCAAGTCGAGCCTGCTGGCCGTCGCTGCCACACTGGTGAGCCCAACCTCGGGTCTGGTTAGCATCGACGGCACAGACGTCCACTCCCTTCCGGAGAAGCAGCTGGCAGCGCTGCGCCGGGAGAAAGTCGGCATCATTTTCCAGCAACCGAATCTGCTGGCGTCCTTGACGGCTTCTGAACAGCTCATCATCGGAGATCACCTGCGGGGAAAGTCCCTCCGTGCGGCCGCAGGACGAGCCGCGGAATTACTGGAAATCGTGGGGCTGGCCGACTGCGGGAAAAAGCGTCCCCATCAGCTCTCAGGTGGCCAGCGTCAGCGCGTGAACATTGCACGCGCATTGATGGGTTCACCGTCCGTATTGTTGGTGGATGAACCTACTGCGGCTTTGGACCACCACCGCAGCGAATCGATCGTACGTTTACTGCGCCAGGTGACTGATGAGTTCAACGTGGCTACCGTCATGGTCACTCATGACACGGAGTTTGTGCCGCTCACCGATGCCGTGGCAACTATGCGCGATGGCCTCCTGAGCGCCCCGGTGCCTGCGTCCGAGCTATTAGAGGTTCGGTAGCCGGCCACCTGGCACAACGGGGATCTTTGACAATCCATGCAATACCATGGAGGAAACTGCATTATTACGCCACCCGAAACGGAGCCCCCTTTTCATGAAACGCCTCCTTGGTCTTGCCTTCGGCCTAGCCCTCGCCTTCACAATGTCCGCTTGCGGTGCAGCGACCGGTCCCGTGGGAACGTGGGGTAACGGCTATAACACCAACAAGCAAGCGTACTTGGAGCTCTCACTCGGTGCCGAGCAAAAAGGCGACACAGCCGGCTACATCACTGGCAGTGACGGCTGCAATCGCGTCGTGGGACAGTGGGCGTTCCAAAGTGGGGAGCTTACTTTCCCGAAACTAGGCGGAACGTCGATGGCCTGCGACGGCGTTGACACGTGGCTGTCGAAAGCAACCGGCGGAAGCATTGATGGCAACACCTTGACGCTGACCAACGAACAGGGCGCCAAGATCGGAACCCTTCAGCGCCGGGGCTAACCCTAATCCCAACTGCGGGCCAGTTTTTCAGGCAGGGGATAAGTCCGGTTCCGGCATCTTGAACGTGTGGCGCAGGGCGGACCGTGCAGCCAGCCAGCCTCCCATGCCGTGCACAGCTGGACCCGGTGGAGTGGAAGCCGATCCCAAATAAAGTCCAGACACCGGAGTGCGCCACGGTTCGGGGGCTATGACAGGGCGCCGAAGCAACTGAAGCATCGTCACGGCGCCAGAGCCGATGTCCCCGCCTATGTAGTTGGCGTTGTGAGACTGCAAGTCCTGCGCTGTAGACGTGTGCTTCGCTAAGATGAGCTCGCGAAATCCTGGGGCGAACCGCTCCACCTGGGCAATAATGACATCGCTCCGGTCCGCCATAGAGCCTGCTGGCACGTGCGTGTACGCCCACAAGGTGTGTTTCCCCTCCGGCGCGCGCGTGGAGTCGAGCGTTCCGGGCTGGGCGAGGAGAACATAGGGATCAGTGGGGAACCCGCCGTCCAAGACGTGTCGCTCTGCCCGGGCAATGGCCACCCTTGGTCCACCGAGATGCACTGTGGGTGCTTTGCGCAAGTCTTCGTTGGCCCACGGAACTGGACCGGAGAGGGCAAAATCGACTTTGCATACTCCTGCGCCATATTTGAAAGATTCCAGCTGGCGTATATACCGAGGTGGCAACTCGTCTCGCGCCAATGCCAGCAATCCTCGTGGTGTGAGGTCGCAAATAATGGCCTTAGCCTGCGTATCGCAGCGGAGCTGCGCAACACTCTCCACAGCAAAATTCGTCACAACATGCCCCCCATGAGCCAAAAGATCAGCCACCATCGAGTCTGCGATTGCCTGCGAGCCACCGCGTGGAACTGGCCAGCCGCCCGCGTGAGCCAACGCGCCAAGCATCAGTCCGGCCCCTGCAGTAGCCAAGCTAGGAAGCCGAGCAATGGCATGGGCCCCGAGACCGGCGAGCATGGCCGGCGCTACCTCGCCGTGAAATCTGCGACCCCATGCCGGTGTTCCTTGTTCAAGTACTCGCAGACCATAGCCGACAGCGGCCAGTGGCTCGCGCGGGACCCTCAGCAAATTGTTCAGTGTGAAGTCCAAGACTCCATCCAAGCGCCGCACCAAGGGTTCCATGAGAGAGCGCCAAGGCTGTCCATCTGGACCCAAGGCCTCTACCGTCCGCTCTAAATCACGGTAGGCGATGCCAGCTTCACCGCCGTCGAGGGGATGCCCGTAGGAAATCTCGGGCACGATGAGTTCAATGCGCTGAGTCAGCCCGAACGCGCGAAAGAACGGGGAAGCCAAGGCCATGGGATGCACCGCCGAACAAACATCGTGGCGGAATCCGGGGAGCGTGAGTTCCGCCGTCCGGGTTCCCCCTCCCACAGTCGCCGCGGCCTCATAGACCGTGACGGACAGACCCGCCCGCGCCATGGTCACCGCGGCGGCAAGGCCGTTAGGGCCAGCACCGATGACTGCAACGTCAACCACGGGCTGGATCCGCACACGCATGGCGCCCCGAAGCTTCGTGGATCTCCCCGACGCTGGCATTTAGTAAAACTCCGCCTTGGGGATCATCCACACTCCCACGCCGGATCACATCGTGGCGCGGTCGCCATACATCACGGGCGATCAACCCAAGTATTACGCACGTGGCCGCACCGGCAAGCACTGAGGCCATCAGAAAGTAGGGCATGTCGATAGCATGTTGGGCGTTAATGTCGCCAAAGACTTTGCTTTGGAACAGCATCAATGCGATGAAGTGCGTGAGCAGTGCCGCCTGCCACAAGAGCAAAGGACGCCAGCGGGGTATGGCAAGCGCCAGCAGTGGCAGCAGCCAGACTGCGTGCCAAGGCTCCGTAAATTTGTTCACAATTATGAACCCGCCCACGGCAAGGGCGGCTAGCTGTGCCAATCGCGGTCTCTGCGGAGCATAGCGGCCCACGGCCGCAACCGCGGCCACCACTAGAACCACTAGAACTACCACCAGAGTGTTCACCGCATTTGCATCCAGCAGGGGCAGTCCCAGGCGTTCGGCCATCAAGTTCCAGCCACCGTAGACGGACGATTCCGAGGCTGCCCGGGTGATAAACCCACCCAGATACGCGCCCCAACCCGAGGGATCGAAAGCAATGACTGGCGCCAGGACCACTAGCCAGCCCACTAAACCCGCCGCCAGGAACTCGAGCGTTTGGGTACCCTGCCGGTTCCGCACACCCAAGACGATTATCGCCAACAAGATCAGCAGCGCGTAGGGTGCGGCCATCACCGCAAGCCCCAAGACAAACCCTGCCCACAGAGTTCGACGTCGGGCAAATAGGTAGATGCCGAGGGTCGCCAGAGCCACTGCCCAGAAGTCCCAGCTGACGTAAGCGCTTAGCCAAAGTAGCGGGCTGGCAGCCAAAACAGCAGCGTCCCAAGGGCGCCGGCCTGCAGTGCGGGCAAGGACGACCACGGTGAACAGCCACACCACCGCAATAAGTGCAGCATTGATGTCAAAGAACGCGAGCTGGCTGGCACTCGAGCTCCCATCTCCCCGGGACAGCCATGCCGTGAATCGGATAACTACCCCAACCAATGGCGCCTGACTAGTTCCAGTATCGGGTCCGGATTCGGCCAAGCCAAAGGACTGGACAAGCGTTGCAGGAAACTGAGACCAGCACACAGTTGAGAACTGGTCGGGCGTGTGCCAGCCGGACATCCGGCAGTGGGACTTACTCACCACTGCAAACAAGGCAGATATGCCGGCCATCAGAACCAGAACCCGTTCCACCGTGAAGAATCCTGGACTGTTTAGTCCGGGCGCGGCGCGACGTCCCAGGGGGCCACCCACTGGCTCGGTCATGGTGCGCAGCAGCGGATCGCTCCGGGACGGCACAACAATTGCTGACGGGCTATGGCGTTTTTCGCCGTGTTGCTCCTGCATGGATATGAGCCTACCGGGTGGAGCTGGCATCTTATATGAGAGCACAAACAGCCCGCGCTGGGCAGCGCGGGCTGTTCATGAATCGCTCGGTTTGGCACGTCAACCGCAAACAGGGGTGACTCTCGAGAAACGGATATGCCAGGCTCATCGCAGGGCCTCCTCCTCCAGCGTGGTCGGCTGCTTAGCGAATGTTGAACAGGTCAACCCGTAGGATCCGTTGTTCCTGAAGGTCCCGCATCTCCTTGAACTTCCGGTCATCCACAGGCGTAAAGAACACCCTTTTAATGGATGAAAACGTAGGTTTCGGACTCATTGTTTCACCCCCTTTGTATTCGAAGAAAATAATAGTGAATTCCCATTTTGGCGCAACAAATAATGCCTCAATTTCCACCCGAAAAAGAGCATTATGAGAACACAAAAATACGCGAATTGATTTTGTGCATTAATGCCGGCGTTAGCCGACGGGTAGCCAGGAGCAAAATCCTGTCAGTTCGCAATCGATGCCGACCATGATGGTGGCTTCAGCGATAATTCTAAGGATTTTCAGGCGCACTGGCCGGTCTCGGCGACGCCCCAACTGCAACGTCCCGGATGCGTACGAAACCAAAAAAAGTGGTTACGACGCCTTAAGAGCATGCACGGTCAAGGCCCAGCCAGATCCAATAATTCCAAAGTTGATGATTCTAAACATCGTGGCCTCCTTATCGCCGTGCGTGCGGACATCTCAAGGGAATTCATTGAGACCAATTTATAACCTACATCATTAAAAGGCATCGTAGTGAATAAGCGAAGAAAAAATACAAATCGCGTCTTCCCCGGCAGAGTGCTGAAGGTATCCATGAAGCGTTCAGCGGACGCCGCCTCCCGACTCACGGGGGGGTAGTGCCCATCAAAAAGAGAAATATCTTCTTTCATCGGCGAGTGCAGCCCACCCTCTGGGCAACCGGGGGTAAGTTAGCTCCGTAATGGTGTGAAGGGGAACACATTCCTCTTGCTGCCATGGGACTTAAAACCCGTCCGCTGTGACGCGGCCACCACCAGCGGCCATCTCGGCGGACCAGCTTAAAGGATGATCTTTTGCCACTGCACCCACCCACGCGGCGGATGGCGCATCTTAGCGATGACGCGCACCGTACTGCACACGGGAGGCCAATCACATGATTGGCTTCATCGTCAAACGCTTCATCAATTACGCCATACTCTCCGCGATCGCCACTTTGAGCGCCTATGTTCTAGCAAGCATGATTCTCAATCCAGCGGGTCGCTACCTTGGCCGCAACCCACGCCCCTCTGATGCGACCATAAACACCATCCTGGACGGACTGGGTGTCAACCCCAACACTCCTGTGATCGAGCGGCTGTGGAATTGGGCAGTGAATTTGGTGACCCAAGGTTCCTTGGGTGAAACCATTCACAACACATCAGTCATCAGTGAGATGGCGGCACGGGCCGGTACGAGTTTGCGTTTATTGATACTGGGTACCATCATTGCCGCTGTCTTTGGCGTCATCTTGGGCGTCTGGGGTGCGGTACGCCAGTACAAGTTCAGTGATCAGGCAATCTCCTACGGCTCGTTCGCGATCTTGGCGACGCCGTCGTTTGTGCTGGGCATCTTATTGATGATCGCCGCAACAGCTCTCAACGGATTCTTGGGCGTTCAGCTCATCAGCTTCACGGGTGAATACACTGCAGGGCTCGACGGCGGCCTGTGGGTCCACTTCTGGGACCGAGCCGCCCACCTGTTGTTACCCACGATCTCTTTGGCTCTCATGGGTGCGGCTGGCTACTCGCGGTACCAGCGCAGTGCCATGTTGGATGTGCTCTCTGCCGATTACATTCGGACCGCCCGTTCCAAGGGCCGCACCCGTGGTTCTGCCTTGGTCCGCCATGGCGTACGTGTGGCGTTGATCCCCATGTCCACATATTTCGCCTACTCCTTCGCCACCGTGTTGGCAGGGGCGGCAGTGACGGAATTGGTGTTCAGCTGGCACGGCATGGGCGAGTTCCTCTTTCAGGCCATCCAGCAAAGTGACATTAACGCGTTTACCGGTGCTGTGCTGTTCAATGCCATCCTGGTGCTCATTGCCGGAACTCTCTCCGACGTTGTGTACGCCGCCCTCGACCCGAGAGTGCGGGTATAAAGATGTCAATGCTTGAAGAAATTCCGGTATCCAACAACGGTGTTCCGGAACCAGAAATAGCCCAGGCGAGCAAGCCTGTATCCCGGATGAGACTAGTACTGTCCCGGCTGCGCAGCACACCACGCTTTTGGGTGGGTGTCATTGGTCTTGGTGCAGTGATCTTGTGGGCAGCATTTGGTCTGATTCCCAATCAGTGGAATTACACCGATCTAGACGTCTACAGCATGGGTTCAAGTCCCAACTCGGTGCACTGGTTCGGTACCAGCGACATTGGCGAGGACATTTACGCCCAAACCATTGTGGGCCTGCGTAAATCCCTAGTCATCGGATTGTTGGTAGGGCCCATTGCGGCCATCATCGCCGGCATCGTCGGTGCGGTGGCCGGCTACCTCGGCGGCTGGTGGGATCGAACCATTATCTGGTTCATCGATCTGTTGCTTGTGCTCCCGAGCCTGTTTCTGTTTATCTTGCTCAGCCCCATTTTCAAGTCGCTCTCGTGGGTGGCGTTGATCTTCCTTTTGGCAGGCTTCGGTTGGATGATCATGGCCAGGGTGATCCGGGCGCAAACAATGTCACTGCGTGAGCGGGACTTCATCAAGGCAGCACGCTTCATGGGTGTGGACACCTGGACCATCATTCGGCGGCACGTTTTGCCCAATGTTTCCTCGTTGCTGATCATCGACGCCACGCTGGGCGTGGGTGGGGCTATCTTGAGTGAAACCACCCTGAGCTTCTTCGGCTTTGGCATCCAGGCACCCGATGTGTCATTGGGAACCCTGCTAGCCTCCGGGCAAGGAGCCGCTGTGACGCGTCCCTGGCTCTTTATCTTCCCCGCCGCCATCCTCGTATTTACGGTCCTCTCCGCCAGCTTGGTCGGCGACGCCCTGCGCGACGCCGTGGACCCAACCTCTGGAGTCAACCGTGACTGAAAATTTGACCACAGACCTTTCTCTCGCCCGGCGACGCGGTGCCTCGCCGTCGAATCATTTGTTGGAAGTCCGCGATCTCACCGTCACGTTCCCCCAACCCAGCGGCTCCGTCACTGCTGTGAGAGGCGTCAATTACCACGTTGACCAAGGAGAATTTCTCGGCATTGTGGGCGAATCCGGTTCTGGAAAATCGGTTTCTTCCCTGGCCGTCATGGGCCTTTTGCCCTCATCCGCGCAGGTGAGTGGAGATATCCTCTTCGAGGGTCGCTCCCTGCTGGGCCGCAGCGATAAGGAAATGTCCAAGCTGCGTGGCGAAGGCATCTCCATCATCTTTCAGGACCCACTGTCGGCGCTGACCCCTGTGTACACGATCGGCACACAAATTGCCGAGGCCCTGTTGCTTCACGACAAATCATTGTCGAAGCTGGCCGCAAACGCACGCGCCGTGGAACTGCTAAAAGTGGTGGGCATCCCCAACCCGGAGCGTCGAGCCCAAGCGTTTCCTCATGAGTTCTCCGGCGGCATGCGTCAGCGAGCCATGATTGCCATCGCGATCGCAAACAATCCGCGCCTGATCATCGCTGACGAACCTACGACGGCGTTGGATGTGACCATCCAGGCCCAGATTCTAGAGGTTCTGCAAAAGGCGAAGGAAATGACCGGGGCCGCGGTCGTACTCATCACCCACGACCTAGGAGTGGTAGCGGGTAACGCGGACAGGATCGCCGTCATGTACGCCGGGCGCATTGTGGAAACCGGCACAGTGGACCAGGTCTTCCATGAGCCTTCCATGCCGTACACCGTAGGGCTGCTGCGGTCCATGCCTAACCTTGCGACAGCCGGCCATACGCGCTTGGTACCTCTGGAGGGCCGTCCGCCGCTCTTGACCAACCTGGCACCGGGTTGCCCCTTTGCACCGCGCTGTCCCGTGGCCATCGATGCCTGCCGAACCACTGAGCCACCACTAATAGTTTTTGGTAATGACCCAGCAAACTCGGCGGCTTGCCTGCGTGTGGCGGAAATTGCCTCCGGCGCGCTGGACCGCTCACAGTTGTATCCGGTACCAGAACCCATTGCCCCTGCCGATCGGGCAGAGGTGCTTTCAAAGAGCGTGCTGCGCGTGGAGAAACTAGTGCGCCACTTCCCCCTCACGAAGGGTTCGGTGTTCAAACATTCCATTGGCACGGTGCGGGCAGTGGATGGTGTCAGTTTTGATATCAAGTCTGGCCAGACGTTGGGTTTGGTGGGGGAATCTGGGTGCGGAAAGTCCACCACCATTATGGAGATCCTGGAGCTGGCTAAACCCCAAGCAGGACAGATAACCATCAATGGCGTGGACGTAGCCGTTATGTCCAAGAAAGAAAGACAGGCGCTGCGCCGGGACATTCAGGTGGTCTTTCAAGATCCCATGGCGTCTTTGGACCCGCGTCTGCCCGTCCAGGACATCGTTTCCGAACCTCTTACCGTCCATGGTGTGCCAGCCAAGGAACGCCTCAAAAAGGTTTTGGACGTCCTTGAACTAGTGGGCTTGGACCCTTCCATGGCTTCACGCTATCCACACGAGTTCTCCGGTGGGCAACGTCAGCGCATCGGCATTGCCCGGGCTTTGGTCACTGATCCCAAGATCGTAGTACTGGATGAACCCGTCTCGGCACTGGATGTCTCCATCCAAGCCGGTGTCATCAATCTCTTAGAGGACCTGCAAGAGAAATTGGGACTCTCCTACCTGTTTGTTGCCCATGACCTTGCTGTGATCCGGCAGATTGCGGACACTGTGAGTGTCATGTATTTGGGCAGGATTGTGGAAAGCGGACCGGCGGAAGCCATTTTCGACAACCCCCAACACCCTTATACGCGGGCACTACTCTCAGCGGTCCCCGTCCCTGACCCGACAGTGGAGAGGACCCGCCAGCGCATTATCTTGGACGGCGATCTTCCCAGTCCCACGGAGGAGATCAGCGGGTGCAATTTCCGCACTCGGTGCCCGCTCTACCTACTTATGGACCCGGCCGGCCAAGAGAAGTGCAGGACGGTGGATCCTGTTTCTCGCCCACTTAACAGCAGTGAAGTGGCCTGCCACCATGCCGAACACATTGACCGTATGACCGGAACTACCAAACAACCACAAAGACCCTAACTCGCCAGTACGGCTGTTCAGGCCACATGGGGATAAGTATCAAGGAGGAAATCATGAGAAATATTAGAAAAATGATGGGGGCCGGAGCTCTTACGCTGGCGCTGACCATCACCGGTTGCAGTGCCGGAGGAGGAGGCGGGACCAACGCAACCGTAGACAGTAGCAAGGGCGCCAGTGAAACAGGCCAGCTTCCCACGACGGCGTGGAACTTGGCTGACTACTCAAAGGTCAAGGATGGCGGCCAGCTAACTCTTGCGGTTGACCAGATGCCAGACAACTGGAACACTCTCCAGGCTGACGGTGCCAATGTTTCCGGTACCCAAATTACGGACCCAACGACAGGCGGGCCCGTCCGGATCAAGGACGATGGAACATGGGAGATCAACCCTGACTACGCCACGGAAGTGAAGCTCGTCAGCGAGGATCCCCAGGTTGTTGAAATCAAACTGAACACAAAGTCGGTGTGGGAAGATGGCAGCCCCATCACGTACAAGGACTTTGAAGCAACGTGGAAGGCGAACAACGGCACCAACAAAGCCTTTCAGATCGCCGCTGACAACGTGTACAAGGACATTGAATCGGTCACCCGTGAGGACACCGATCAGAACTTCAAAATCACGTTCAAAAATAAGAACGCCGACTGGCCGTCCATCTTGGGCGGCAGCACCAACGGACAAGCGACTGCCAGCTTCCTGCCTGCGGCTATAGCCTCCGATCCCACAGCCTTCAATGAGGGCTATAAGTCCAAGCCGCTGCCTTCCAACGGACCATATATTGCTTCGACAGTGGACACAACTGGGAAGATCGTAACCTTCACGCCGAACCCGAAGTGGTGGGGCCAAAAGCCCAAGCTGGAAAAAATTATCATGAAGGTTGTCTCCCGTGATCAATTGGCTCAGGCCTATGCCAACAAAGAGATCGATGCCATCAGCATCGGCACCAACAAGGACAACTACGACACCGCAAAGAAGCGCGCGGATGGCGGCATCGAACAGTCCGGCGGTTTGACGTGGAACCATGTGACCCTCAACGCCTCTAAGGGCCCGCTGGCGGACGTCAAGGTACGTCAGGCCGTTGCCCATGCCATCAATCGCGACACCATCACCGCCAGCCGTCTGGCCCCCATCGGCGCTCCGGTGACCAACATGAACAGCTACATCTTCATGCCCGGCCAGAAGGGCTATGAAGATCACGGCACAGCAGCGATCGGCTACGACGTGGCTAAGTCTGCCGCGCTTCTTGAGGAGGCCGGCTACGCCAAAGGCTCCGACGGCATGTACGCCAAAGACGGCAAAGCCCTCGAGCTGACCTACACGCTAGACGCCAACAATCCCGTTTCAGAACAAATATTCAAGCAGCTCCAAGCGAATCTCAAAGCTGTCGGCATCTCGATGAAGAACGATACAGTTCCCGCTGATAAGTTCTTCTCCGACTATGTTTTGAAGTCAAACTTCGAAATGACCGGCTTCGCTTGGTCCGGCACGGCATTCCCGATCTCTTCCACGGAATCGATTTTCTACCCCGTGGATTCTGGTCAGAACTTCACCGGTATCACCGACGAAAAGCTGGGTGACATGTGGAAGAAGGCCAACGCTGAGCTGGACCCGGCCAAGCGCCTGGTCATGGCAAATGACATCGACAAGGAAATCTTCTCCTACGTCCCCGTTATCCCGCTAACCCCAACCCCCATCACATACGGTGTGACGAATGGTCTGGTCAACTACGGCGCGGCTCAGTTCCGCTCCGTAGACTGGACAGCTGTGGGCTGGAAAGCCTAAAGCCCCACTTGCACCGAAGGCTCCGGCCCCGCTCACTACGAGCGGGGCCGGAGCCTATTTACTGGCCAAGGAGCCCGATCCTGCTCCAATACCGGCGTTACGTCAATGCGCTGGCAACGCAAAGTAGCAACAGAACCAGACTGACGACGGCGACGGCGACACTCCAGCGGCTCTCCACCGCGAAAGTGAGGCCGGCAACGGCTGAACCGTCTCCAGACACGCCTGTGAGCTCAGGCTTGAGGGTATCTCCCTCGCGCTGTTCCCAGGCATCCCAGGCCCGCTGAATACCCGCCTGCGTCGGCGAGAGGGCAGGTGTTCCTGGAATACCTCTAGAACCGGCTTCCCGGCGAGGACCAAGCTTGCCGGCACTGGGCGCTCCCCAGCTACCGATACGCCCGTCGGTGGTCTCTAAGGCGACGTTTTGACCCACACGGATGGATTTGAGTGCTGAGAACGGGATTCGGTGCTCACGCAGTATGTTCACCACCGTGAGACCGTCATTTGTTACCAGCAATCGTGGCCGCCACAGCAGTACATACAGGGCCCAGGCGGCCACCAATAACGACGGCAAGAAGTGCCAGATGGCTGCCGCTGTTCCCGTGAGCAATAAATTGCTGGCAAAGAAAGCACAAAACACCCACGCAGTCACGGCGAGTGCGCGGGTAGGGATGGAATAAAGCGACAGCGAACCATGCCCCCCGCTGCTTCCATGGTTCGCCCGTGCGCCTGCTAAAGGCCCCATTGCTCGACGGCGGGTGTCTTCTTGTCCCAACCGAGTGTGCAAACTTTCGCCGTGCCCAACAGGAAGTGTCTGCCTTGGCCTGCATCTAGTCCCAGCCACCGGGCTGTGAGGATCCGCAGGAAGTGTCCATGGGCCACCAGCAGTACATTGGCGGGAACGCTCCCGTCCGCCAATGGACCGCGTACGCGCTCAACAATCGCGTCGGCACGGGCAGCTACCTGCTCTATGGTTTCTCCGTTGGGAACGCCATCATCCCAAATCAGGTAACCCGGGTTCTCGGCTCGTACCACGGCACTGTTGATCCCTTCGTAATCTCCGTAGTCCCATTCAACGGCGTTCGGCTCCACCTCTGCGTCGGGGAAACCTGCTAATTCGGCCGTGCGCTGCGCGCGTTGCAGGGGCGAGGTCAGAACCAGATCAAAATCGATATTCGCCACGGCGGCACGGGCCCCCCGGGCCTGATCTTCACCGTCTTGTGTCAAGGCCAGGTCGGTCAAGCCTGTGTACTGTCCGCTGCGCGACCACTCCGTTTCACCATGGCGCAGCAACCACAATTTGGGGCCGCCGGGAACGGGAATATGGCTTAATGGGGTGGATCCCTCTGCCGTTTCGGGGTGGTTCATGAGTTATTCCTGTTCTGTTGTGACTGGAACTGTTGTGAATCGCCTAGCTGAACTTCTTCTGGCGCAGATTCTTTCGCTTGTGCCTCAGGCTGTTGAGCCCACCAAAGTCGCAGTGCCGCTTCCGCAGCATCATGCTCTATCGGGCCTTCCTCCATTCGAAGTTCAAGCAAGAACCTGTAGGCCCGGCCCACCACGGGACCTGGTTTGAGCCCCAGCATTGACATGATGGCGCCTCCGTCCAGGTCTGGACGGATGGAGTTTAGCTCTTCATTTTGTGCCAGTACGTCGATGCGGGCCTGAAGGTCGTCGTAGGCAAAAGAAAGCCTGTCAGCCTTGCGCTGATTGCGCGTCGTGACGTCTGAGCGGGTAAGGCGGTGTAGTCGTTCCAGATAGGGGCCGGCGTCGGTGACATATCGGCGCACTGCCGAATCGCTCCACCCGGCGTCTCCGTAACCGTAAAAGCGCATATGCAATTCCACGAGCCGTGAGACAGCTTTGATGGATTCATTATCAAAGCGCAGCGTTTTCATGCGCTTTGAGCTCAGCTTGGCCCCCACCAGGTCGTGATGGCGGAAGCTGACGGCGCCGCCGGGTTCAAAACGGCGGGTCTTAGGTTTGCCGACGTCGTGCATCAACGCGGCAAACCGCAGAACAAAGTCTGGTCCTGGCACGGGCCCGTCGGGGCCGGTTTCAAGGGCGACAGCCTGCTCCAAGACCTGAAGAGAGTGCTCATAAACATCCTTGTGCCGGTGATGCTCATCCGTTTCCAACTTCAGGGCTGGTACCTCGGGCAATACCAAATCGGCCAGTCCGGTCTCGACCAGGATGTCGATCCCAGCGCGGGGGTGAGCGCCACAAATGAGCTTGACTAGCTCATCGCGCACACGTTCGGCAGAGATAATGGCTATGCGCCCGGCCATTTCCGTCATGGCCCGGCTTACTTCGGGGTGCAGTGTAAGGCCCAATTGGGAGGCAAAGCGGGCTGCGCGCATCATGCGCAACGGATCGTCGGAAAACGACTGTTCCGGGGTTCCAGGAGTACGCAACACACCCGCTGCGAGGTCAGCTGCCCCGTTGTGCGGATCCAACAGCTCCAAGGTAGGCAGACGCAGAGCCATCGCATTGGTGGTGAAGTCGCGGCGGGAGAGATCCTCTTCTAGAGACGTGCCGAATGCAACGGCAGGTTTACGCGAATCAGGGTCGTACGCTTCGGCGCGGTAGGTGGTCACCTCAAGGAGAAGGATTTCCTTGTTGCGGTTGCGTTTGCGGAAGCCGATGGTGCCAAACGCCCGTCCCATCTCCCAGTGAGAGTCCGCCCAGCCATTGGCCACAGCGAGGATTTCATCCGGTGTGGCGTTGGTTGTGAAGTCAAGGTCAGGTGATACCCGGCCCAAGAAAAGGTCACGAACGGGGCCACCCACCAGGGACAGCTCAAAGCCAGCAAGGGCAAAGAGGTGGCCCAATTCAAGGACCACCGGGTCTAAATTAGAGGTATCTGGAGCCATTTCCATAGTCCCTTAAGAATGCCAGACTTTTTGTGTGGCTACCGTGCACCCCTCTGACTTCGCCGTCAAAACAGCGTGTCGAGCCCTGTCATCAAGACGCGGCAAAGGTAGCTAGAGTGGACTTTATGGTCCATCCTGTGCCGCGTGCGCCTAAGAGGAGCCCACTGCCGTCGGCAGCGGGTAGCCTCGCTGCGCCTACAACACAGGTCTCAGGCAGCCAATTACCTACAGTGGAGGAAATCTCCGCCGGTGGCGTGGTGATTGAACACTTTGACGGCGGTCTGCGGGTTGCCATCATTGCCCGCATCAATCGAGGTGGACGCCTTGAGTGGTGCCTGCCCAAAGGTCATCCCGAAGGGGAAGAGAGCTACGCTGAGGCTGCTGTTCGGGAAATCGAGGAAGAAACCGGCATAGCCGGGGACATCCTGGCTCCGCTGGGCAGCATTGACTACTGGTTTACGGTCAGTGGGCATCGAGTACACAAGACTGTCCATCACTTCTTGTTGCGTGCCACAGGCGGATTCTTGACCATTGAGAATGATCCAGATCATGAGGCCGTTGATGTTGCCTGGGTGCCAATCGAGGACTTGGGCAGAAAGTTGTCCTTTCCCAATGAACGCCGTATTACAGACCTGGCACGGGAGCTGTTGCCAGAGTACTTCTAAGTATTCTTGAAGACTCTCCCCGTTCACAATGAGATGATAGGGGCGATGTCTAACGTAGATCGGGTGCGAATCCCCCCCAAACCCAGCTTGCCGCCGTCGAACTTTCCCGTGGCAACTAGCGGGCCGCCCACGGGCGCACTGCCGAAGCTCGATGAGATGTCCCTTACCCATGAGCAAACTGCCCGCTCAAGCATGAGTATGGCGGTTGGCACGTTGGTCTCTCGCATCCTCGGTTTTATCAAAGGCATTGTGCTGGGCATTGCAATTGTCGGCAGCGTCGCGGTATCCAATATTTTCGAGAGTTCCAACTACCTGCCTAACCTGATCTTCCTGCTCGTGGCAGGCGGCGTCTTCAATGCCGTGCTGATCCCGCAGATCGTTAAGGCAAGCAAAAACCCGGACAAGGGCGCCGATTTCATCTCCCGACTCCTTACGGTCGGGGTAATCGGGCTTTTAGCCGTGACCGTCTTGGTGGTGGTTTTGGTAGCACCCATCACTGGCCTAGTGCTCGGGCTCCACGGCAAACAACTTGAACTAGCCATCACTTTCGGGCTCTTTTTGCTTCCTCAAATATTCTTCTACGGCCTGTACTCACTGTTGGGTCAGGTGCTCAACGCGCATAATTCGTTCAAGGCGTACGCGTGGGCCCCCGTGCTCAACAATGTTGTTGCCATCGCTGGGCTTCTTGTCTTTATTGGAGTAGCTGGAAGTTCGGTCACCACTGAACACACAGTGGATAACTGGACCATCGGGCAGAGCTGGATGCTGGCCGGCACCGCGACCTTGGGCATCGTGGTCCAATCGCTCGTGCTCCTCATACCTGTCAAGCGGCTCGGCTTAGGGTTACGCCCTAAGTTTGGCTTGCGGGGAACGGGCCTTGGTGCGACGGCGAGAATCGCCGGTTGGACCATGGGCACCATGGTGGTGGGCAATCTGAGCTTCCTTATCATTTTGCATATCGCAAGCATTCCGACGGACGGCATGTCAGATTCGGCTATCAATGCCAGTTCAGCCGTACCAGGTGTCTATTTGTTGAACCGGGCCGTTGAGCTTTACATCGTGCCCCACTCCATCATTGCGTTATCGATTGCCACCGTAATGTTCACAGCCATGGCACGGGCAGCTGCTGTCAAGGACACTTCGGGCCTGCGCAATTCTCTATCCGGCGCACTGCGGACCACGGGTGTGGCCACGGTGTTTGCAGCGGTTGCACTAATAGTTCTCTCCGGCCCCTTTGGCGTGCTGTTCGGTGGAAATCAAGAGACCCAAGCCCGACAAATAGCCATCATTTTGACCATTTTGGCCATCGGTGCCCCTTTTTACAGCATCAACTTCATCTTGAACCGTGTTTTTTATGCCCAGGAAGACGCTCGTACACCCTTTATCATGCAATCCATCGTGGTCGCCATTAGTTTAGGTACTGCGCTCTCCGTGGCCTTACTCCCTCGAGAACTGATCATTTATGGCATCGCGTGCACGTACACCATCAGCAACGTCATTGGTCCTTTGATCGCCCACCGTTTCCTGCGAGCCAAGCTTGGCGACTACGGAGGCGGGCTAATTCTCCGGGCACATATGCGCTTTCTGTTCGCAGCGCTCGTTTCTGGCCTGGCTGGTGAGGCGGTTCTGGCCCTTTTCGGCGGCCGGGGGACTCACGGCTTTATGTGGCAGTCAATCCCCGCTTCGGTGCTAACACTTGCCGTTGTGGGGACCCTGATGGCGATCGTTTACGTAGCTATGCTCAAACTAATGAAAGTCAAGGAATTAGACCACGCAGTTGCCCCACTGATTTCCAGAATCCGCATGCGTCGCGCTTAAATTCCGCATGCTTCCGCGGAAGCCCCGTCTTCGTCCTATAGAATCAGTTTAACTGTGGTCTAGGCTTATTCATCATGCCCGGATCAACCCATTTACAAGGAGGATTAGGTGCCACAACCCATTGATGTGGGCTCTATCCTCGGCGGCCGCTACAAAGTAACCGGTCGTATCCTGGCCTCCGCCGAGGACGACGTCATTTTGGATGGCCTAGATCAGGTCTTGAACCGACCAGTCAGTATCTTGGTAGCGGCCCCTGAAAACTCCGCAAACTTGACGCAAAGTTCCCGTGAGATTGCCACCGGGGAGCGCCCTTCTTCCGTCTCAATTTTGGACTTGGGGTCCGAAGCCGGGGTCACTTATTTGATAGCCGCACGCACCACCCCCGCTGATCTACTTGACCTGGTTGTTCCCACAGACGCCCAAGACGTCTACCAAGAACCCTTTTTCACAGATACCCTTGGCACCGAGATTTTCGGGTCAGCCCGCGACCAGGCGCCATCCTCCGGCGCCTACGTTTACGAAGACAACAGCCCCCTAACACCGGGGCACCCCTCCTCCGCGCTGCCTGCGTCGAAGCACACGCCAACGGCTGCGGTTCCTGCCACGCCTCCCGTTTCCTCAGGCGCTTTCGACGACACGGACTCAAAGGTCACGCTGTGGAACGATGATGATTACGACGACGCCGTCCCTGACACTGCACGTCGTTCAGGCACATTCTCAAGTGCTGCCCGTGGCGCGCTGGCCAGCTATGAGGACTCCAACAATGCAGAGGATCGCTTCGAGGATGAAGATGACAGCAATGCTCCGCGTACAGGGGGCCGGTGGCTGACGGGAATCATCGTAGGAGTCCTGGTAGTTGGCGCGCTGATCTTCGCCGCCTCCCACATTGGTACTCTATTCAACGCCTCGCCTGTGGCAGACGGTGGAAATACCTCATCCTCCGCCTCGCAGGCTGCCACAGAAGCACAGCCGGCTACAGCCACACCCTCCTCGGCTCCAGTGGTCGCTCCCGTCATCAAGGGACTAACAGATATTACGGCCTATGCTCCCGGCGCCCAGCACTACAACGACATTTTTATGCCGCGTCTCAAAGACGCCATCGACGGCAACAAGGGCACGTATTGGCCCACTGTTGAGTTCACTGATGACGCGTTTGCCCATGTCACTACCAGCATCGACCTGGCCGTGGAGTTAGCCCAGGAATCAACTGTGAGCTCTGTGACCATCAACCAGATCGCCGGTTCCGGTGGCCAATTCAACATTCTAACTAACAGCAAGCCGTCCCTTGAAGGTGCGGTGAAGATTGGCAGTGGTTCCTTCACGGCCCCAGACTTCACGCTCAAAGTTGCTGCCGGCGTCAAGGCCCAGTATGTGATCATCAACTTCACACAGCTCCCTAAGCTGCAGCCTTTTGCAACCTATCCTTATGGACTAAAGATCGCTGAAATCAGCATTCAGTAATCCAAACCGAGGCTGCTTTTTAGTCACCACGGCATGTTGGCACGGAATATTTGTGTGCCCGTTACAGTTGTCTAATATCGAAAGCCATGCGTGGCACGCGCGCAACGCACGTGCTGGTCGACTTACCGTCGGCAACCACGCCCTGAAGGAAGAGGAACCCGTACCTGTGAGCACGCAAGTTACCCCCGCCGATGAGGTACGCGACGTTATCATCGTCGGTTCCGGTCCGGCAGGATACACGGCCGCCATTTACACTGCTCGCGCAGATCTCTCTCCATTGATGATCGCCGGTTCAGTCACCGCAGGTGGAGAACTGATGAACACCACTGACGTGGAAAACTACCCGGGCTTCCCCGATGGCATCATGGGTCCGGATCTGATGGAGAACTTCGGCAAGCAGGCCGAGCGTTTCGGCACGGAAGTCATGTACGAGGACGTCGCCTCACTAGAACTCGATGGTGCCGTCAAGATCGTGACACTGGCCGACGGCCAGCAGTTCAAGGCACGAGCAATCATCGTCTCCACTGGCTCGGCCTACAGGGAACTGGGTGTGGACGGTGAAAGGCGCTTAGTCGGCCACGGCGTCAGTTCCTGCGCGACGTGCGACGGTTTCTTCTTTAAGGGCCAGAATATTGCCGTCGTCGGTGGCGGTGACTCCGCGATGGAGGAGGCCATCTTTTTGACGAAGTTTGCCGAGTCAGTCACAGTGGTGCACCGTCGTGACACGCTACGAGCCTCCAAGATCATGGCAGATCGCGCCTTGAACCACCCAAAGATTACATTTGTGTGGAACTCGGAAGTTGCCAGCGTTTCTGGCGAGAACAAAGTAACTGGCATCACACTTAGTAATTTGCTAACCGGCGAGAAAAGCGAGCTTCCAGTCACCGGCGTTTTCGTTGCCATAGGCAACGATCCTCGTGTTGATTTAGTCAAGGACGTACTGGAATTGACTCCTGCAGGCACCATCGCCGTTCAGGGACGCTCGTCCAAGACGTCAATTGCCGGAGTTTTCGCCGCCGGTGATGTCATTGATCCCACCTATCGCCAGGCAATCACCGCTTCCGGATCCGGTTGCGTAGCTGCACTGGACGTGGAGCACTACCTGTCCGAGTCGGAATCCTAGAAAAGGAAATAGCTATGAGCAACGCAAAGAGCACAAACGACGCAAGCTTCGATGCCGACGTCCTTAAGTCAGACAAGCCAGTGATTGTTGACTTCTGGGCAGAATGGTGTGGCCCCTGCCGCAAACTGGGACCCATTCTGGATGAGATCTCTGTTGAATACGCGGACAAGGTTACTGTCATCAAGGTGGAC
The DNA here is from genome assembly GCF_020905375.1 of Arthrobacter cryoconiti. Taxonomy (GTDB): domain Bacteria; phylum Actinomycetota; class Actinomycetes; order Actinomycetales; family Micrococcaceae; genus Specibacter; species Specibacter cryoconiti. The sequence continues at coordinate 200 of NZ_JAJJBU010000009.1, read as the reverse complement.
GTCGATGCTAACCCAGCCATCTCGGCGAAGTACGGTATCACTTCCATACCTGCGGTGTATTTGTTTGACAAGGGTGAAGTCAAGGGAACCGTCATAGGGGCCCGTCCCAAGCAATACTTTGAAAAGGAGTTTGCAGACGTTCTGAAGTAATCGGACGTTTTCAGAAATAGTTGCGGGCCGGACTAAGTCCGGCCCGCAAC
>NZ_JAJJBU010000008.1 GCF_020905375.1 Arthrobacter cryoconiti | reverse complement strand
GGCCGTAATACGCCCGCCCCGCAACTGTTTAACTGCTTCTCCCAGATTGATCGTAAGGTCCACTTTTCGTGCGACGCTTTTCCCGGTAATGGTGTCCGAGAACAATAGTTCCGGATTTATCTGAGAAGTAATTGTTTCACGTGAAACTGACCCCCTTTGCAACCGATACGTGAACTACCTGACGATAGTCATGAATCGTGGATTGTCCAGAATTTGGCAGGCACTGCCAGTCGAGGAGCCAGTAGCCATTTTTTAGGCTTTCGCTAGTGGCAGCTAAAGATGGGGACGGTGCGGTGATCCTCTCAGTCTAAGAAAAGCCGCGTTCTTATTCATAGATCTCCTTCGTAAGAACAGACAGCGATGTCGGGACCCGGCGCCAGAGCTGACACCCACATTGAGGGCCCGCGGTTCTTCAGTGCCGCTAAGGAGCACTGTGGTTAGCTTTTCATGGACGGGTCAATCCGAGCCCGACTCTGCAGCTTGGGCCACGAAATCTGGAGTCCTAGCCCTGGACCCCAGTCCTGGACCCTGGATCTTTCACTATCCCGTCCCCTACCCCACGACTCTGATCTGGGTCGTTTCTGCAGTCTTGAGCTTATAGTCAGGCCAGATTCGAACCAGCCCTCTTTAGCGGCTACTTGGATACTATTGAGTATGCCCACCGGGAACGGTAATAGGGGCTCCCTCCTCCGGCCTTCGACATTGGCCAGAGACCCGGAGAGCGATGATGCAGTCTCTCCGTTCAATCGTCAGCACGGATGCAGCAGCGGCTTCCTCAGCGTCCCCATTCTGCGACGGATGATACGAGCGTACGGCGCGTCGAATGTCTTCGCAGAGACGGAGGAGTCCATAGAAGGAATATTGAGTCAATGTTATGTTCCAAACATCCCGGTGGAAAACTACGCCATGGAGATGGTGTATGTCTGGTTTCACGTGAAACACCCACTCGGCGGCAGCCGCTCAATGTTGCCTGGATCTGCTGGTTCGCCACATCGCGCATGTACGGCACGAGTGGACTTTGCACCATTCACTTCGACACAGTGCTCTGTTTGAATACTGACAGAAGCCAAGAGGTCACTGACGACGCCGACCATAGGGAGCCCCGCACCGCCCAAGTACGAAATGCATCGCTACCGTTCCTCGTTATCGTGGGTAGTGCCGCATAACCCCGCTTGGTCACTGCGCAGGCCCTGACACTAGACGTAAGACCCCGCGAGGCCGCGTAACACCAACTGGACCCCGCCGTTCACTGCAAGCCGGTCGTCGCTTGCAGTTCTCCAGTTGCCGGCTGCATCACAAGCCCTCAAACGTTCAATGAACCCTGCCACGCGACACTGGCTAGCCTCCGGTACCAATTGCGCGAACAATGCCTCCAAGAGTGCTTACCGCTCCCCTAAAAGATCGCGTAGCCATTACCCCCCACTTTCGACGTTCACTTTTAGCCCCGCGGCTGGACCCTAAAGGGATGCACGCTGCTGCATCAGGCGTAGTGCACTAAACTGCCGCCTCCGCCCAGCCGCCGTTACTTGGTATTTGCTGGCGGACTTCAAGAAGAGTCGTCACCAATAGACTAGTGAGGCTGGCTTCGCTAGGCGCCAGGTGTGATGTTAGTGAGGGGCATTGCCCGGTAGGGCAACTGGCTTAGTCGAGCACCAAAATTGGTGTTCTCGAATGCTGCCTAAAAGACCCCTTCCACCATGCATTGGACACCTGATGGACTGATATCCGAGCTCGGCCACTACTGCCTCTTCGCCCGTCGGGCCAACGTTGCCTTACAGGCATTCACCGGCCCGGGGATACCTTGTCTGCGTTGTGAAATCGCCACTCTTGCCTGCGAACACAGCAGCCGAGCCCACGACGTCCTCGTACCCGACCTCGAGGAAGCATGGATAGCCGCGCAAGAGTGCCCCTTCGGATACAGGAGGTCGCCCAGTGAGTGCACCGGAGTCATGCTGCGCCTGACTCACTAATATGTGCTCAGCGGTACCATTCCATCGGAGCAACAAGTTGCTTGAATAGAGGAACTGATGAAGCAACGCTAAGCCATGGCAACAGGACAACTGTGTCCACCATCCCGTATTCGCAGACGGAATGGCTCCAGCGCCTGGGCCTAGGTACCAAGTCGACGCAATCATGGACCGCATCTCCCAAGACACGACCTGGATCCAGACTGGCACCAACAACATAAGGAACACACTGCACTGACCAGCGAGTAATCCCTGACGTAAAGTGCGAGGGGCTCCCAGCTGCACCACTCCTGGCACTCTCTCGCACGAATTGTGGTGCGGAACCACACTATTTGGTGGTGTTCAAAACACCAAATACCTACCCCTCGCTACGCCCATCTGCGCCCGCTGCTGAAACCGGACAGGACAAATACCGCGGCGCACTGCCTGAGCCTATCCACAACGAAGGTGGCTACGTGCGCGGCACGGACTGCGACGCTGGAGGTGCCCGATGAGCTCACTGGATATCGAGCCTAAACAGAGAGTACGTGAAGTGAATGCCAACGACATGCTGCAAGCCGTCGAGGTCCAAGATGAAACTCTTAGTACGGCAACAACTTTCCAAGAGCGTGGACTAAACCTCAACACGCTCGCCCCCATTGGCAGTTGCGCCTACATCAAGCAGAATTAGAACCTAGTCTTCCAAGGTATGACAGGTGCCGGCAGGTCGTACCTGGGATGAGCCTTTACGAAACAGGCCTGCCGAAACAGGATCCGTACCTAGTACATGCGCATCCCCGACCTCCAGGAAGAATGGGTCCAAGCTCAAGGCAAGCTACAAGCTACCTCTAAGTTCTTGAAGAGTATGCGTCGTACACGTTGCTAGTCTTAGATGAGTGGTTGCTCGAACGTCCCAGCTGCAACTTCTTGCGCATGCTTCCGGAACTCATGGAACGCGGCTCCGAATCCACCTCAATTGCAAGCTGCCCGCAGTAGCAGCAGAAGGACTCGCGCCAGGGGTGGGTTCCGGCGTTCACGCCGACGCCATCATCGACCGCATCATCCATGACACCATCTGGATCGAGACCGGAAGCTACTCCATGAGCGAAAAGATTGGTCCCATTCAGGCAGAGTTAGAACCGTTGGCGCCAGTAGCTCCCACCCCGGCACGCGCTGTCCCCCAGCGGCGTTAGTTTGCGTTCCCAATACATCCAATACTCAGTACCGATATTCAGCGCCGATTCCAACTCGGCACGCAGCGCATATGAAAGGGGCGTACCGCCGAACCCATCGTCTTTCCTGGTTGATGCTCCCCGGACTCTTCCACAACTAAGAGTAGCTCGGAGGATTCGTGCTCTAACCGATTCACGTGAAACAAGGTGCCACTACATAGGCTGCCAAATTTCCATGTCATAACACCAATTGCTCCCCCAACAGTGGCCCACGTAGTCGAAGAACTATTTCTAAGGATCGTTCCTGGGGAATCAAAAACAGAAATGCACTGCCGTGTTTCACGTGAAACACGGCAGTGCATCCGAAGTCGTAGAACTAATTGGAGCGAGAGTCTAGAACATCCATGATCCGATTCAGGTCCTCGACCGAGGCAAACTCAATACTGACTTTGCCTTTCCTGGCACCCAGAGAAATCTTTACATTTGTATCTAGACGATCGGACAAGGAACTCGCCAAAAAATCGAGTCGCTCGTGCCTTGGATTAGGTCTACTCGAGTGAGCCTTATGAGCATTGGCCGGCGCTTGATATAGCTGGACAGCCTCCTCTGTGGCCCGTACCGACATACCTTCCGCCACAATCTTCTGGGCCAGCTGTTCCATGGCATCTGGTCCGGGTAGTGCCAGTAAAGCCCTGGCGTGGCCCGCAGAAAGCACTCCTGCTGCCACGCGCCGTTGCACCACTGGAGGCAACTTCAATAGCCGCAAGGTATTCGACACCTGCGGACGGGATCGACCAATTTTGTCCGCGAGCTGTTCATGAGTAGTCCCGAAGTCCTCAAGCAATTGCTGATATGCAGCAGCCTCCTCTAGAGGATTGAGCTGACTACGGTGAAGATTCTCCAATAGCGCATCACGGAGCAGGTTGTCGTCTGTCGTCTCGCGAACAATGACGGGAATTGTCTCAAGTCCCGCAGCCTGTGATGCTCGCCAACGTCGTTCACCCATAACGAGTTCATACGGCTGATCACCCTCCTCGGATGACTTTCGAACCACAATGGGCTGTAGAACGCCGATTTCTTTGACGGAATGTACCAACTCCGCCATGTCGTCTTCGTCAAAGACGGTCCTAGGTTGTTTTCGATTTGGATGGATCTCCCCAACGGGCAGCTCCATAAACCGTGCGCCGGGAACTTCCACAAGGTCTGGAGTGCTTTCCATGGCTGGCTTGGATGTTCCCGACGCGGCAGATCGGCTTTTTCGTCCCTGCGGTTCCGGGAAAAAAAGATCCACCGGGCGCGTGGGCATCACTGACACTCCCGCTTCATCAGTTGACGAGCTTGGAATCAAGGCACCTAAACCGCGGCCAAGGCCTCTACGCTTTTCGGTCATTGATATACCCCTCCATTAAGTGAGCCAACACTAGCTATCGGCCTGATGAACTTCTTTGCAAAAATCTCGCACACGACGATTTGTACTTCTACCTGCAGTCTAACGTTCGGCAAGTTCCGCAGCGGCCTCTAGATATGACAACGCACCGGTGGACGATGGATCATAAGTCATAACTGTTTGTTGATAACTAGGAGCCTCAGAAATACGCACAGAGCGCGGAATCAGCGCACGAAGGACCTGTTTGGGGAAATGTTCACGAACGTCTGCAGCTACATGGGCTGCTAGATTTGTCCGACCGTCGTACATGGTCAAAAGAATGGTCGAAACCGTCAAATCCGAGTTGAGGTGCTTCTGAATCATTTCTATATTCTTCAGCAGTTGACTCAGTCCTTCTAAGGCGTAGTACTCGCACTGAATTGGGATCATCACCTCATTGGCCGCACAGAACGCGTTGACTGTCAGCAGTCCCAGGCTCGGAGGGCAGTCAATGAAAATAAAGTCCAGACGCTCTTCTCCATTGCTCTGGCGAAACTTCACATATTCATCAATTGCTCGGCGCAACCGCTGCTCACGTGCTACCAGCGAGACGAGCTCGATCTCAGCACCTGCAAGGTGAATCGTTGCTGGCGCACAGTAGAGATGATCAATGTCCGGGCACTCCTGAATCACGTCGGACATCGGAAAATCATTGATGAGAACATCATAGATACTGTCTATTTCCGCGTGATGCGGGACGCCAAGAGCGGTCGAGGCGTTTCCTTGGGGGTCAATGTCGATAACCAACACGTGCAGTCCAGCGGAGGCAAGTGCAGCCGCGATATTAACGGTGGTCGTAGTCTTACCAACGCCACCCTTCTGGTTCGCCACCGTGAGAATCCGTGTTTTCGTTGGGCGGGGCAGTCTCCTGCCCAACAATTTCTCCCGGCGCTTGGTCTCGTTCGCAAGCTGACTTGCGATAGGACTGCTTTCGTCAAAGTCATTCTCTAAGCCAGACCACCCAGATGATTCTGTTTCACGTGAAACACTCGGATCCTGCTTTTGATCAACTGATTTCGGTTGATTTACGACGTGTTGATCCAAAGCAATCCCCTGTGTTGTCGTATCGGATCGAGCCGACCCTAATGACATGAACGGTGGGATCCGTTGCGAAGCTGCTTCGCTGCTGGTCACGCGAACACACTCTCTTTCATCTGGCTGTGATTGCCACTCACTAGCCTACCGTTTTCCCGGTGTTCCTCCGGTGATCAGCGACGTGCCACTTTCACGCGCACCACGGTGGTGGGTTCAGCTAAGACAGTAACACCAGCATTCAACACCTCGGTTGACACGCCGCCGAGTTTCTTTATTATTTTCGCCGCTTTCACAATCTCCTCAGCAGCACTACGTCCCTTAATCGCCAGCAACTCTCCGCGCCCACCCAATAGCGGTATCGTCAAAGGAGCCAGGGTACTTAGCGCAGACACGGCACGAGCCGTCACAACACTGCATTCCACCTTGCCAATGACAGCCTCAGCCCGTGCACGAATGATCTCCACATTCTCCAGGCCAAGGTCCATGACCACTTCTTCTAGCCAGATCACCCGGCGTTCCAAAGGCTCTATCAGGGTCAGGTGTAGATCCGCTCGCGCGATTGCCAGGCAAAGCCCAGGCAGTCCCGCACCGCTTCCTACGTCAGCGACTCTGACCCCTTCCGGGATCAACTCTTCTACTACCGCGCAATTAAGAACATGACGACTCCATAATCTGGGAACTTCGCGGGGTCCAATAAGTCCACGTTCAATTCCAGAAGTGGCCAGATGTTCAACATAACGTTTGGCTAGATTCACCCGATCACCAAAGATCCGCTCAGCGGCAACTAATTCTTCAGCGATTGGATCTTCCATGCCAGCAGGCTCCTTGCAAGAGGTCCCGCCCACTTACCTATAGGTAGGTGACCGGGACCGGGAAATAATGAATAAAAAGTCGGTTGTATTAGCTAAGGCTCAATCTTGCTGGGCAGCCGTAACTACGATGTGCCGGCTGGAACCCTCTCCTTCGGACTCGGATTCCAATCCGAGCTCGGCGACGGCGTCGTGCACAATTTTACGTTCGTAAGCCCCCATGGCAGGTAGAGCGACAGCAGTAGAACCGCCCTCGATCTTCTCTGCGGCGCCCTTGGCAATGGCAACAAGCTCCACGTTGCGCTGATCACGGTACCCGGAGATATCCAACACCAGCCGCGAACGATTGCCGGTAGCCGAAAGCACACACAGCCGCGTCAGTTCCTGAAGAGCATCCAGAACTTCGCCTTCTGAACCTACTAAAGTCTTCAATGCATCTGTTTCCTCATCGGCGACGATGGAAATGTAGGTGCGTCCATTGCGGACTTCAATATCGATGTCACCATCAATGTCAGCAATGTCGAGCAGTTCCTCTAGGTAATCCGCCGCAATGTCGCCTTCTTCTTCGACACGACTGACACCAACCACGCCCTCTTCAACAACAGTGTCTTCGACGGCAATCTCTGTTTCAGCAGGCATTATCTCTTCTTCCTGTTCTTACGTTGTGGCTGGCTGCGCTGGCCTTTAAGCTCCGGGATCTCTTCCACCACTTCTTCGACCTTTTTCTTAGAAGCACCCAACAACGGCAAGCCCTTGGCTTCGCGACGTTTCTGATACTCCTTGTAGGCGGGTGACCCGGGTGTGGGCATCCTACGGATGACAAAGAACTGCTGTCCCATTGTCCAAATATTGGTAGTTGTCCAGTAAATCAAGACTCCGATGGGAAAGTTGACACCACCGATGCCGAAGACCAACGGCAATACATAAAGCATCATTTTCTGCTGCTTCATGAATGGACCCTGCATGGCCTCTTCGGACATGTTCTTGGTCATGATCTGCTTCTGAGTGATGAACTGCGAAGCAATCATGGCAATAATCATGATCAGTGAGAGCACCACGACCGCAACAGAAAGATCGCCACCCTGGAGTTGGGGAAGGAATGCAGCGGAAAGAGGGGCTCCAAAAATACTTGCCTGATCAAATTGCGCCACCTGCTCGTGGCTCATTCCACCAATGCCCTTGCTTTCAGCGTTTGCTTTCGCCACACCCGAGAGAACCCTGAAGAGGGAGAAGAAGAATGGCATTTGAATCAGCATGGGAAGACAAGCGGAGAACGGGTTAGTGCCGTGTTCCTTGTATAGGGCCATTTGTTCTTGTGCCATGGCCTGACGCGAGAGTTGGTCTGTCTTACCCTTGTACTTCGCCTGAAGCTTCTTCATATCCGGCTGGAGCGCCTGCATACCGCGCTGTGCCTTGATTTGCTTGACGAATACCGGGATCAGCGCACCCCGAATCACCAGCACAAGTCCGATGATGGACAGCGTCCACGTAACACCTGAGGCGGCCGGCAACCCAATGGCAGTCAGTCCGTCATGGAACAAGACCATGATCATAGACACGAGCCACTCGAAGGGCGTCAGAATCGTCTGGAGGAAATCCATATTTCTTTTCTATTCTCCTCAAGCCGCCGGGCGGCTTTGTGTCTCCGCCTGAGCAGCCAGAAAAAAATCCGGGTGATTCAGTTGGACAATGAAGGGGACCTTGGAAGGATCATCCCAGTTGACGTGCGCCGGGCTGGGTACCGGATCAAGACCGCCGGCATTCCATGGATGGCACCGTACGATCCGCTGGGCGGCATACCAACTACCCTTAAGGGCTCCATGGACGGTCACGGCCTCCAGAGCATATGCGGAACATGACGGAAAAAACCGGCACACCTGCCCATAGCTGGGTGAGATGAAACGCCGGTATAACTTCAGTACAAGTATCAGTAGATTGCGCGGAAGGTGCCACACGAAAGAGGCAACCTCGGCCGGCCAGCTGTCTGTCCGACCCCTAAGCCTGGCTCGGGTCACGGACATCATCTCCTTCAACTCGCTTTTCCCCGTCTGCTAGTGCTTTCGGGTCGTCATGATGGCGTATCACTGGCGGCTTTTGTCCCAAACGGGCAGCCCTTGCAAATGCACGTTGATAGTCATCAACAAGCTCGTCCCATGAGGCGTTCGTGGCTGCGGGCAATGCCCGAACCACGAGGTTCACACCTTCTGGAAAAAGACGAACAGTAGTGACAGCTATTTCTCGCAGTCTCCTTTTAACGAGATTGCGCGTCACAGCGTTCCCAACGGCCTTTGAAACGATGAAACCAATTTGAGTTGGTTCCTTCGGCGTCGTGAATTCCACATATAACACTACGTTCCGGCGTCCATTGCGGGCACCGGAACGTACAGTATGCGAGAAGTTGGCGGATGTCCGCATTCTATTTCTGGTGGCCAGCACCCTGCGATCAACTGCTACTTCTGTAAGGCTCGACGAATCGTCAAGCGATTAATGGTTTAGGCCGACAGCTCGATGCGACCCTTGCCACGGCGTGCTGCCAAAATGGCGCGGCCGGCGCGGGTGCGCATACGAAGGCGGAAGCCGTGCTTTTTGGCACGACGGCGGTTGTTCGGCTGAAAAGTCCGCTTGCTCACGGTAGTTACTCCAAGACAATCAAAGATGCGCCTTGCCCGAAGCTAAATGTAAGGGGAAGAACAGGCCGACGCTAAGTATATGGATGCCCACTTTTGCTTCTGGAAACCAGCAGCGTGCACAAATGCGCAAAGTGGACACATGGGACTTCACAACGTTAGGTCATCGCAGGGCTACCAGTCAAACGCCACCGCCGTTTCGCGCCACCTAAAATCAGGCTTTATGCCGGAATAAAACTTGTCGACCGTCTCCACCCTGTGCACTGTTAAGTGGATAACCCGTGGACAACCTGTTGACACACGTCAAAAGTCTGCTTGGATGTGAGATTTATCCACAAGCCGATTTCCTCGCTATCTTCTGAACAAATCATCCTTTAGGCTAGGCCCGTGGCAAGTTATCCACGGGTTGTGAATAAACCTGTGGATGACGGTGCGGTAGCATCGCCTCCTTCTATACAGCACTTCCACCGGACTGTAATCAATGTCACTTGGAAGGCACAAAATACGACTAGGCCGGACAGCGAGTCCACCCGGCAGTGAGGATGGGGCAGTCGATGAGCACTGAAGAAATCAATGATGTTGGAAGCTCCTGGCGCCGAGTTATCCGGATATTAGAACAAGATGAGCGCGTTTCCCCGCGCCAACGTGGCTTTGTTGTCCTCACCCAGCCACAGGGCTTAATTGGGAACACTTTGTTGGTGGCCGTTCCCAACGAATTGACTCGTGAGGTCCTCCAAAACCAGCTCAATACGGCACTTGTGGATGCCTTGCGTCAAGTCTTTCCAGAAGAGATCAGCTGCGCCTTCAGTGTCAATGCGGATTTAGTGCCGTCTATCACCGAGGAAGAATCTAAGCCGGAGCCAGCACCGTCGCGAGTCGAACGCCAAGACAGAACCGAACACCAGGACAGAATCGAACGCCAAGACAGAACCGATCGCCAAGACAGGGCATCCAGACCCTCTCCTATGCTGCCAAGCACTTCTCAAGAGTTTGGTCGTCTGAATCCAAAGTACGTATTCGACTCCTTTGTGATTGGTTCCTCTAACCGATTCGCCCACGCCGCCGCAGTTGCCGTCGCGGAAGCGCCGGCAAAGGCCTACAACCCGCTATTTATCTATGGCGATTCGGGTCTGGGTAAAACTCACCTACTTCATGCCATCGGTCACTATGCTCGGCGCCTCTACACAGGAATTCGCGTCCGCTACGTCAATTCTGAAGAGTTCACCAACGACTTCATCAACTCCATCCGAGACGACGAAGGCGCCAGTTTTAAGCAGCTCTACCGCAATGTAGACATTCTGCTCATCGATGACATTCAGTTCCTGGCCAACAAGGACGCCACGCAAGAGGAGTTCTTCCATACTTTCAATGCACTTCACAACCACAACAAGCAGGTAGTCATCACTTCGGACCTTCCTCCGAAGCGACTTCAGGGTTTTGAGGAACGCATGCGTTCTCGATTCGAGTGGGGTTTACTCACCGATGTTCAACCTCCGGAATTGGAAACTCGCATAGCTATCTTGCGTAAAAAGGCCATCGGTGAAGGCCTGTCTGCTCCGGACGACGCACTTGAGTACATCGCCTCCAAAATTTCCACCAATATCAGGGAACTCGAGGGGGCACTGATTCGAGTGACAGCCTTCGCCAGTCTGAATCGCCAACCAGTCGACGTTGGCCTGGCAGAGATGGTTTTGAAGGACCTGATCACTGACGACGGCGCTCAAGAGATTACCTCCACCGCGATCTTGGGCCAGACAGCTGCCTATTTCAACATCTCTTTGGAAGAACTCTGTAGCAAGTCCCGCACCAGGACATTGGTCACGGCCCGGCAGATCGCTATGTATCTGTGTCGTGAGCTAACAGATATGTCCCTTCCCAAGATCGGCCAAGAATTTGGTGGCAGGGACCACACCACGGTTATTCACGCTGACCGAAAGATCAGGGAACTTATGGCAGAGCGACGGGCCATCTACAACCAGGTCACCGAGCTAACCAACAAGATCAAGCAGCAGCAGCGGGAAGGCTAAACGCCAGGGTGGAAAAATTTTGAGAATTAACAGCTGTGGATAAAGCTGTGGACAGTTAAGTGCACAACCACCTCCTACCTGCGGATAACCCCCTACCTTCCTGTGGACGCAGTATTTTGTCGAAAAAGTTCTCCACCGGTCCACACAGGCAGCTACGGGACAGCCTCACATACTGTGCACAGGCAAGATCCCCGCAACCACGCGAACCAGCAGGGTTATCCACAGTATCCACAGGACTTATTAACACTACGAACACCAATAATTCTTCTTTTCAAAGAACATCTTCTGTTTCCCCATCACCGCCAGGCAAGACCCAAATGACAATGTCAGATCCAGCTAGCCAAAGAGCTAAGCTGTCTGGAAGCATGTAGTTTCAGATGGAAGCCTTCCTCAGGCACCACTGACAAATTTCTAAAATGAAAGGCGGCACCCTTCCGTGAAGTTCCGAGTCGAACGGGATGTTCTGACCGAAGCAGTCAGCTGGGCCGCACGTTCCTTGTCCCCCAGGCCACCCGTCCCGGTACTCTCAGGCCTACTGTTGAAAGCTGAGGCTGGCACACTTAGCTTGGCTAGCTTTGACTACGAGATATCAGCTCATCTCCATATTCCAGCTGACATCTCCGAAGAGGGAACCATTTTAGTATCTGGCCGCCTTCTTGCAGATATTTGCCGAAGTCTGCCCTCGGCACCTGTTGATGTTGAGACTGACGGCGCAAAAGTCACTTTGACTTGCAGAAGTAGCCGTTTCCATCTAGCAACCATGCCCGTCAATGATTATCCTGAGCTCCCGGCGCTTCCAGACGTCAGCGGAACTGTGGACGGCGAAGCATTTGCCCAAGCTGTCTCCCAAGTTATTATTGCCTCAAGCAAGGACGACACCTTACCCATTCTCACAGGCGTGAAAATGGAAATAGAGGGCGATCTGATTACCCTGTTGGCAACTGACCGCTACCGTCTAGCACTACGAGAAATACGCTGGAACCCAAGCAACCCGGACATATCAACCGGTGCACTGGTGAAAGCCAAGACCCTTAGTGAAGTTGCTAAAACACTGGGTGGGTCTGGGAGAATCAACATTGCACTGTCCCAGAACAGTGAACTCATTGGATTTGAAAGTGGTGGACGGCGGACCACATCCTTGCTAGTTGATGGAGATTACCCCAAGATTCGTTCTCTGTTCCCTGAGAACACACCCATCTATGCCACGGTTGAAACCCATGCTTTAGCCGAAGCTGTCCGCCGTGTTTCACTTGTTGCTGAAAGAAATACGCCAGTTCGACTCATGTTTACCGATGGTCAGTTGACCCTCGATGCAGGAACGGGTGAAGATGCACAAGCTTCAGAGAATCTTGAAGCTTCCCTGGTCGGGGACGACATAACAGTCGCTTTCAACCCGCACTATCTCAGTGAAGGACTCAACGCGTTTGATAGCAAATACGTTAGGTTCTCTTTCACTTCGGCTCCCAAACCTGCAATGTTGACAGCACAAGATGACATTGACGGCGACAATCGCGATGACTACCGATACTTGGTAATGCCTGTTAGGTTGCCCAACCAATAATTCCTGTTTTATTGCCTCCCCGCCACCTCAAGAAAAGGAAATGCCGTGCACATCGGACTTGTCGGACTTGGAAAAATGGGTTTCAACATGCGGGCGCGGTTGCGTGAAGCGGGAATTGAAGTCACTGGATTTGATCGAAATCCTGATGTTAGCGATGTGGCTTCGCTTCAAGCACTGGCGGAAGCAATTGATGCTCCTCGTCTGATCTGGGTGATGGTTCCCTCCGGGGACATTACCCACCAGGTCATTACTGAACTCTCAAGTCATATGGACAGTGGTGATCTTCTCATTGATGGTGGAAACTCCCGTTTCACCGAAGATCAAAAGCACGGTGCCATGTTAGCCGAGGAAGGTATCGGTTTCATGGATGTAGGTGTCTCCGGTGGTGTCTGGGGACTCAAAAATGGCTATGGGCTCATGGCCGGCGGATCATCTGAGAATGTGGCGTGGGCCATGCCAATTCTCGATGCTTTGCGGCCGGAGGGCGATCGTGCTGACAGTTTTGTCCATGTTGGGGATATTGGTGCCGGACATTACGCAAAGATGGTTCACAACGGCATCGAATATGGGCTCATGCAGGCCTATGCCGAAGGGTATGAGCTTCTCGCGAAAAAAGAAATCATCCAAGATCTTCCCGGGACGTTCCGAGCATGGCAAAAAGGAACCGTGGTTCGCTCATGGTTGTTAGACCTGATGGTCAAGGCCCTGGAGGAAGATCCGGGTCTGGAGTCCATCGACGATTACGTCGAAGATTCTGGGGAAGGACGCTGGACCGTAGAGGAAGCAATAGCCAACGCTGTGCCAGCCCCCGCCATTACGGCAGCACTCTTTGCCCGTTTCTCCTCGCGTGAAGACAATTCACCTGCCATGAAAATGGTCTCGGCACTACGCCACCAATTTGGTGGCCATGCCACTAAGCCTGCTGGTTCTTAGAGCGATTAGAAGAGCCGGCAGTACCTGTGTTTCTTGAACACCTTTCCCTTACAGATTTCCGCAGTTACGCCCAAGTTGATCTTGCACTCTCACGGGGAGTGACAGTTTTAGTTGGTTTTAACGGATTCGGAAAAACCAATTTGGTGGAAGCAATTGGATATTTATCCACCCTTTCCTCCCACCGTGTTAGCTCCGATGCCCCATTGCTGCGTATTGGGACTGAGCGGGCGTTGATCCGTGCACAATTGGTCCGTGGGGAGCAAAAAGTCATGGTTGAGGTGGAGATAAACTCTTCCCGGGCAAATAGAGCCCGAATTAATAGGGCCAACCCCATCCGTTCCCGTGAAGTACTTGGGATATGCCGCAGTGTTCTCTTTGCGCCGGAGGATCTTGCCCTCGTTAAGGGAGATCCCGCTAATCGACGTAGGTTCTTAGACGAGCTGCTGGTGGTTCTGCACCCCAAACATGCCAGAACGCGCATGGACTATGATCGGGTTCTTAAACAGCGCAATGCCTTGTTAAAGTCTGCTAAATCAGCTCATTATTCCCGTGCCGGGGTTGGGGCTGAGCAGCTTGCAACCCTTGATGTGTGGGATACACATTTGGCTGGATCTGCAGCAAAATTGTTAGCGGCCAGGCTTGAATTACTCAATAGTCTGCGCCCATATATGGCCCAGGCATACGCCCAGTTGACCGACGGATCCAAGTTACTTCAAGCGGATTATCGAAGTAGTCTTGAACCTTTGAATGATTTGGGAACGTACGACGCCGGAGCCTCCAACACTTCGAGCTCACCTGGTATTGAGGGAGAGTCAGAAGATCTCTCGCTCTGTGATGTTGATGAGTTAGCTCAACGATATGTCCTTGCACTGGCTCAAGCACGAAAGCGAGAGTTGGAGCGGGGCATGACCTTGGTAGGGCCGCATCGTGATGACGTTGAACTACTTTTGGGATCTTCCCCCGCACGAGGCTATGCATCCCATGGTGAATCGTGGTCGGTGGCACTTGCCCTGCGGTTGGCGTCATTTTATGTTCTTAGCGACGACACCCACATTGAGGGTAACCAGCCCATTCTGATCTTGGATGACGTGTTTGCTGAGCTTGATTCTTTGCGACGCCGTAAATTGGCTCTCATGGTTTCCACAGCGGAACAGGTTTTGGTCACGGCAGCCGTGGTGGGGGACATTCCCGAAGAACTCTCTGGTGCCCAGATACAAGTCATTCCTGGTGGCGTGATCGAGTCGGCGGCCCAGGAAGAAAGTAGTCAAGGCCAGGAACTTCTCATCAAGGAAAATGAGCTTTCCGATGGTAGCTAGTGGCATAACACCAGGTAGCCCCCAGCATGATGCAACGGGACGAAGCGACCGTTTGGCAGCAACAGCGGCTGACCATATAACAGAGGTGGATGCTCCTCAAGCAGCCCTGAACCACATGCGTACACTTGCGAAGAGTCGTGGTGAACTGCGTATCTCGCGCAGTCGCCTTGGTGAGAAAGTAACACCCAAAAATAAGAGGCTCCCGTTCTTAGATAGAACAGAAGGAGGACGGGATCCCCTGGGTTTAGGGAAGGTAGTCAGCCGGCTTGTGTCTGACCGCGGATGGAGTTCGCCTCTTGCCGTCGGTTCGGTTATGTCCCAATGGGGAACCTTGGTTGGTCCTGACATCGCAGCACACTGCCAACCTGAGAGCTTTGAGGTGACGACTTTACATGTCCGGTGTGATTCCACTAGCTGGGCGACACAGCTGCGACTACTTTCGCCGTCGCTCCTAGCCAAGTTTGATGCTGATCTAGGCGCAGGCGTCGTTACTAAAATTCTAGTCTTGGGCCCAGCCGCACCTAGCTGGAAAAAGGGCTTTCGCAGTGTTAAGGGACGTGGTCCACGGGACACATACGGATAAGGATCATTTTTGATGTGCGCAAAGTGTCAAAAGGCCTATCCAGCGATGTGTGGTCCGTTGGGCGTACTTCCCCTCGACATTCGATAGATTGTGGCATTCCAGGCCGCTTTTCTCGCGTTCTAGAGCACGTTTAGGCGGAGTTTCAAGCCTCCACAAGGTAGAATTATTTTAGGACCGCCTCTCCACGGCGCTGTAATGCCTTTCGTGATAGCCGTGAGAGCGGTATTCATCTGCCTTCCACCGGGTGAGCAAATGCACGCAACCACAAGCATCATGTGCATGCCCGGTAGTGGCAATCGAACGAACTATAAAGGGGTCGAACGCGCCTGTGACAATGAATAATCCGGAATCGGCAAGCCTTCCCGGGCAGAATCCGCTCACGGACGCGGTTGTGCCTGAAGTGATTGCACCGCACTATGACGCAAGTGACATCACTGTCCTTGAGGGTCTGGAAGCCGTGCGAAAGCGTCCAGGAATGTACATCGGCTCTACTGGCCCCAGAGGTCTTCACCATCTGGTCTACGAAGTAGTCGATAACTCAGTTGATGAGGCCCTAGCGGGCTATTGTGACCACATCGAAATTACGTTGACTGCCGATGGCGGAGTGTGTGTGGTGGACAATGGGCGCGGAATTCCCGTGGACATTCACCCAACCGAGGGTAAACCTACGGTAGAGGTAGTCATGACAATTCTGCACGCCGGCGGCAAGTTCGGTGGAAGTGGCTATGCGGTTTCCGGTGGGCTACATGGCGTCGGCATTTCAGTTGTGAATGCATTGTCCCGGCGTGTCGACACTGAAATCCGGCGCAAGGGGTTCGTCTGGCGCATGAGGTTTGCCGACGGCGGGAAGCCGCAAGGAACGTTGGTCAAGGGTGAGTCCACAACGGAAACCGGAACCACACAGACGTTCTATCCAGATCCGGAAATTTTTGAGAGCATTGAGTTCGATTTTGAGACGCTCCGTGCACGGTTCCAGCAGATGGCTTTCCTTAACAAAGGATTAAAAATCACGCTGACGGACGAGCGCGTACCGGAAACTGTGGACGAGGATCCTGAACTGGATGCGATTCCTGAGGGTAAGGATACTTCCACCGGTAAACGCGTAGTTGTTTACCAGTACCTCGATGGCTTGTTGGACTACGTCAAATACCTCAACTCTTCCAAAAAGTACGAGCCCGTACATGAGGACGTCATTGCGTTCGAGACCGAAGATACTGAACGTCACATGGCGGTGGAGCTTGCCCTCCAGTGGACCACGTCATTCTCTGAAAGTGTTCACACGTATGCGAACACCATCAATACCCATGAGGGTGGAACACACGAAGAGGGTTTCCGTGCGGCGATGACGTCCCTTATCAACCGCTATGCGCGTGAGAAGAACATCATCAAGGAAAAGGACGATAACCTCACCGGAGATGATATCCGTGAGGGTTTGACTGCAGTGATTTCCGTCAAACTGTCCGAACCACAATTCGAGGGTCAAACCAAAACAAAATTGGGAAACTCCGAGGTTAAGGGATTTGTTCAACGCGTCGTAACTGACGGTCTTGGTGACTGGCTCGAGCGCAACCCTGGTCCGGCCCGGGACGTAATTCGCAAGTCTATTCAGGCTTCACAAGCTCGAATGGCTGCACGAAAAGCCCGCGAAAACACGCGCCGGAAGGGACTGCTCGAATCAGGTGGCATGCCCGGCAAGCTCAAGGACTGCCAGTCCAAGGATCCCTCGCTATCAGAGATCTATATTGTGGAGGGCGACTCTGCTGGTGGTTCGGCAGTTCGCGGAAGGAACCCAACAACTCAGGCGATCTTGCCGCTGCGCGGAAAGATTCTTAACGTTGAGCGGGCACGTCTGGACAGGGCACTGGGTAACGCCGAAGTTCAAGCCATGATTACTGCCTTTGGTGCGGGAATCGGAGAAGATTTTGATGTTGAGAAGGCTCGTTATCACAAAATCGTCCTGATGGCCGATGCCGATGTTGATGGTCAGCACATCACCACTTTGTTGCTGACTCTATTATTTCGGTATATGCGTCCTTTGATTGAAAGTGGTTACGTTTATTTGGCGCAGCCCCCGCTCTACAGAATCAAGTGGTCCAACGCCCCACATGATTATGTGTACAGCGATAAAGAGCGCGATTCCGCGTTGGCTGCTGGTGCCGCAGCGGGACGACGAATTCCCAAGGATAACGGTATTCAGCGCTATAAGGGCCTGGGTGAGATGGACTACTCCGAACTGTGGGACACCACCATGGATCCAGCGCACCGTACCCTTCTTCAGGTCACCATGGATGACGCTGCTGAGGCTGATCAGACATTTTCCATCCTCATGGGTGAGGACGTAGAATCTCGCCGAAACTTTATTCAACAAAATGCCAAGGACGTCCGTTTCCTCGATATCTAGGCATCCGGGAACGCGGTTCCCTACCCTGAATATTACGGTAATAGCATATGTTTGGAATGGAATATAAATAATTATGAGTGACGAAACCCCCGAAAGCCCGGGTCAAGGCGACTCCACCGACATCGTTCTTGAAGGCGATGTTCTGCCAACGCATGACAAGATCGAAAAAATTGATCTTCAGGATGAGATGAAGCGGTCCTACCTGGACTACGCGATGGCAGTCATTGTGGGCCGCGCTCTCCCCGACGTCAGAGACGGACTGAAGCCCGTCCATCGCAGGGTTTTGTATGCCATGTTTGACGGTGGCTATCGCCCCGAGCGCTCCTTTAACAAGTGTGCGCGCGTCGTCGGTGAAGTTATGGGTCAATATCATCCGCATGGTGATTCGGCCATCTATGACGCTTTGGTGCGCCTAATCCAGGACTGGACCATGCGCTACCCTCTGGCGCTTGGACAGGGGAACTTTGGTTCTCCCGGGAATGACGGGGCTGCCGCTCCCCGGTATACGGAAACTAAAATGGCCCCGCTGGCCATGGAAATGGTCCGTGACATCGACGAGGAAACCGTCGATTTCCAAGACAACTACGACGGTAAGAACCAAGAACCAACCATCCTGCCGGCCCGTTTCCCGAACCTGTTGGTCAATGGGTCATCCGGTATCGCAGTGGGTATGGCCACCAACATTCCCCCTCACAATCTTCGCGAGGTAGCCGAGGGTGTGCAATGGTTTCTGGCGAATCCTGGGGTTAGCCGCGAGGAACTACTTGAAGCACTGATCATACGTATTAAGGGCCCTGACTTTCCCACAGGCGCCCAGATCCTAGGGCGCAAAGGCATCGAGGAAGCGTACCGCACTGGACGCGGATCCATTACGATGCGAGCAGTGGTCAACGTTGAGGAAATTCAGGGTCGCACTTGTTTGGTCGTCACCGAGTTGCCGTACCAAGCGAACCCGGATAATTTGGCTATCAAAATCGCCGAACTGGTCAAGGACGGCAAGATTGCTGGCATTGCCGATCTTCGGGATGAGACCTCTGGCCGAACAGGTCAAAGGCTTGTTGTGGTGCTTAAGCGCGACGCCGTTGCCAAGGTTGTGCTGAACAACCTCTACAAGCACACACAATTGCAAGAGAACTTCAGCGCCAACATGCTGGCAATCGTGGATGGGGTCCCGCGTACTCTTCCGTTGGATGCGTTCATCCGTCACTGGGTGACTCACCAGATGGACGTGATTGTCCGGCGCACACGTTTTCGTCTTCGGAAAGCCGAAGAGGAAGCTCACATCCAGCGGGCACTGCTGAAGGCACTGGATGCTTTGGATGAAGTCATCGCACTCATCCGTCGCTCCTCAACTTCGGAAGAGGCCCGCGATGGGTTGATGGCGCTGCTTGACATAGATGAGATTCAGGCCAAAGCCATTCTTGACATGCAGTTGCGCAAGCTGGCGGCTCTGGAACACCAAAAGATCCAGGATCGCAGCAACGTTCTTGAAACTATGATCACCGAGTTCAATAGGATTTTGGCTGACCCGGAAGTTCAGCGAGGAATCGTTAGCGATGAACTTGCTGATATCACCACACGGTATGGCGATGAGCGTCGCACGGAAATCATGATGGGCTACGACCCCAATATGAGCATGGAAGACCTTATCCCTGAAGAAGAAATGGTGGTCACCATTACTCGGGGTGGCTACGTAAAGCGCACACGCAGCGACAACTACCGTACGCAACACCGGGGTGGGAAGGGCGTTAAGGGTGCACAGTTGCGCGGCGACGACGTCGTCGAACACTTCTTCGTCACCACAACCCATCACTGGCTTCTGTTCTTTACTAATCTGGGACGTGTTTACCGAGCCAAAGCTTACGAACTTGTAGAGGCCGGCCGGGATGCGAAAGGGCAACACGTAGCCAATCTGCTGGCATTCCAGCCAGACGAGAAAATTGCGCAGGTCATGGAGCTCAAGGACTACCAGCAATCTCCATACCTGGTCTTGGCCACTCGCAACGGACTCGTAAAGAAGACGCGATTGGAAGACTACGACACCAACCGATCTGCCGGTGTCATTGCCATCAATCTGCGCGACGATGACGAACTGGTATCGGCACAATTGGTATCCGAAACAGACGACCTACTTTTGGTCTCACGCAAGGGTCAATCTATCCGTTTCACAGCGACGGATGCTGCTCTACGCCCCATGGGGAGGGCAACTTCCGGTGTCACCGGAATGAAGTTCCGTGATCGAGATGAACTTCTCTCAGCCTCCGTGGTGGATGAAGATTCCTACGTGTTCATCGTGACCGAAGGTGGTTATGCCAAGCGCACGGCCGTGGACGAGTATCGTCTGCAGGGTCGTGGTGGCTTAGGCATCAAGGTTGCCAAACTGGTAGAAGATCGCGGAGATCTCGTGGGTGCTCTCATTGTTCGTGAAGACGACGAGGTTCTGGTCGTCATGAGTGGCGGAAAGATCGTCCGTTCTAACGTTTCGGAGGTGCCAGCCAAGGGTCGTGACACCATGGGGGTCATCTTCGCAAAGCCGGATAAGAACGACAAAATCATCGAGGTTGCCCGCAATAGTGAACGCGGCCTAGACAATGACGAGCACGACGCTCCTGACAGCGAGGATGAAGTTACCGTCGAAGCAGTAGAGGCTGCGGTAACTCCCGTTGAGATATTATCTGAAGGAGAGCATCAGCTTGATGAAGTACCCTTAAGCGATCCTGACGCAACAAATGGAGGTACCGATTGAGCACGAATAACCCGAATCCGCGGCCCAAGACCGCCCCTAGGGTAAGTGCGCCAGCCCGTCCCGCGCAGCGGCCGCAGCAGCGACCTGCTCCGACGACGACGGCGGTTAAGCGTCCATCTCACCCGCCTTTGGTCAAGCCAGCACCCAAGGCGAAGGCTCGTCGTGCCCGGCTCTTGGTGAGCAAGGTTGAACCCTGGTCGGTGCTGAAGATGGCATTTCTGCTCTCCGTGGCATTAGGTATCATCACGGTGGTCGCCGCGATCGTGCTGTGGTCTGTGCTTGACGTCCTCGGGCTGTTCGACAAAATCAATGCGCTTATGACAGACATTCAAGGCAGTGAGGGTGGTGCTGCCTTCGATCTGAAAAAGTTCGCCTCCTTGGGTCAGGTAGCTTCCTACTCAACTATCATCGCCGTCGTCAATGTGGTCCTCCTGACAGCTCTCTCAATGCTCTCAGCGGTTCTTTACAACATCTCTGCCACTCTGGTTGGCGGCATTGGTGTGACCTTGACGGACGATTAGTTGGGAAGAATGCCTTTCTGAACTAGCCGAATTGGCGGGTCCAAGCCACTCGTGGACCCGCCGATTTGTGAGTTAGGGATTGTGTGGGGTAAAGTTTTGTCTCGGCCCAAGCGGGCTGATGAGGGCGCATAGCTCAGGCGGTTAGAGCGCTTCGCTGATAACGAAGAGGTCCCAGGTTCAAGTCCTGGTGCGCCCACGGAACCAATGGTTCTAAAATAGGGATGAGGTTTCGTGAAGAGATTACTGATAGTAGCCTCTGCACTTGGCGCAGCATTGTTCCTGAAAAAGAAATATGATGAATCCAAGGTTGTGAAAGCTACCTGGAGCAAGGCGACGGATACCGTCAAGTAGAATAAGTACCCTCATGGGGGCATGGCGCAATTGGTAGCGCACCTGCTTTGCAAGCAGGGGGTTCGGGGTTCGAGTCCCCGTGCCTCCACCATGAAAAACACCCCGGTCCACTGGACCGGGGTGTTTTTTTCAGTTGGGAGCCCTTTCCTAACCGTTCAGGGCTTTGACTCAGAACTTGGACGGCTCCGGTGACTCAACGAAGCGTTAGATCACCTACTGTTGACTAGTGATATTACTTTTAGCCGTCTTGGGTATTGTGGGTATTTCCGCATCAGGGCCCATTATGGTTGCCACGGCGGCTCCTGCGCTGACCATAGCATTTTGGCGTAATGCGCTTGGTGCGGTGGTCATGGGGATGCCCGCAGTGGTAGGCCAGCGGGATGCCATTAGGAGGCTGACCCGAAACGAGCTGAAGTATTCGGCGATAGCTGCCACAGCGTTAGCCCTACACTTTGCCGCATATGTCACCTCCGTAAAGTTGACCAGCGTGGCGGGGGCGACGGCCTTGGTGTGCCTGCAAGCCGCCTGGATCGCATTGTTCCAATGGTTTCGGGGACGGCGGCCACACAGGCTCATCGTGCTTGGACTCGGTGTTGCCCTGGTAGGCGTCCTAGTTATCACCGGATTTGACGTTGGCATCAGTACAGAAGCGCTGATAGGAGATGTTCTTGCCCTCGCGGGCGGAGTCCTGGCGGCTGTCTACACGTTGGCCGGGTCGAGGGCTCGCAAGAGCATGCCAACGAGTTTGTACTCGAGTATTTGCTACACAATTGCCTCGGTGATTCTATTTGTCATGTGCCTCGCTTTTGGGCAGCCGCTAGTTCAGCTCTCTCCTGATGTCTGGGTGGGAATTATTGCTGTAACTTTGACGGCGCAGATCATGGGGCACACCATTTTCAATCATCTACTGGCCACTATTTCGCCTTTGGTCGTCTCTATGATGATTCTTTTAGAAATCCCTGGTGCCGCTCTGTTGGCCGGATTCTTCTTGGGTGAGAGCCTACCTACTGGTACCTACGTGGGATTGGTTCTGATCCTGTTTGGTTTGGCCGTGGTGGTCCTGCACCAGGGGCGTGGGAGTTTTAGACGCCGGAGTAGCTGAGAACAAGCAGGCGTGGGACATTAGACGAAAAAGGAGGGTGTGGACAGCGGAAGTATTTTCCGCCATCCACACCCTCCCTCACTCGTTGGTGCTTACTTGTTCGGTGCCTTCGGCTTTGGGGTAGACCCCTTATCAGCGTCTGACTCTTCTTCCTTGACATCCTTGACATGCTTGGCAGCTTCGGTAGCAGCTCCTGTGTCCAGGACCTCAGCTTGGACTGAGGCAACCGTGTCGGAGGAAGCGCCGTCGTCCGCAGGAATCGGTGCTGGAACCGTATCTTCCTTGGCGGGCGTGTCCAGTGGGCTTTTCACGCCGTGGTTCGTAGGAACTGGTGCGGGAGTCTTCCAAGGGTCTGGTACAGGCTTGGAAGCCTTCCAGGCAGCGACACCGGCAGCTGAAGCAGCGACGAGAACGCCAACCACAATCCAGCCCTTATGGCTCTTCTTCTGGTTCCGTTTTAGTTCTGCAGACGCGGCTTTAGCGGCCCGCGTAGCTGATTTCTCGGCGTCCTTGGCAGCTTTTTTGATGGCTTTCTTACTGCCAGATAACTTGGACTTGACCACTGCAATCTGCTCAGATGATGTGGCTCCTTCCAAGGCGGCTCCAACCGCTTGCGCGGCATCCCCGAGTTTTTCGGAGAAGAACGGAAGATATTCGTCAACCACCTTGTCCTTGGCTGATGACAAAGCGGGAGTGGCTTTGTCCAAGGCGTCCTGCATGCGTGGGCCGGCACCGTCGACTGCGTCCGAAATTCGCGGCGCTAGTTTCTCCAATCCCTCCTGAATTCTAGGAGTGACCGCAGCTACGCCGTCGGCTGTGTAGTGGGCAGCTTTTCGAAAACCTTCTTGAACTCTAGGAGATGCATTCTCAATACCTCTCTCGATCCGTGGCGCTGCCCAATCCCAGGCAGCCTCCACACGCGGTGCGGTCCACTCTTTGGCGCTTTCCACACGTGGTGCTGCCCATTCACGGGCGTTGTCCACTCCGGTATTCAGCGACTCTTCCAGACCGTGGGTCAAGCGTTCTACTGTCTTCACGTTTTTTCCTCCAGATGTACACGACTTCAATGCCCAGCCTACGTTGCGATGTGTTCACGTGTCATCAATTGGCAGTTCGCCCGGCGCGGAATGTGAGGACTCGGAAGGAATATTGTCTCTGTAGCGTGGCAGAATGGCGCCATGACTGCTATCCCAACCGCAAAAGCAACTATCAGCACTAGCCTCGGGGATATCGTGGTGAACCTTTTTGGTAATCACGCGCCCAAGACCGTAGCCAACTTCGTCGGCCTTGCCACCGGTGAGATCGAATGGACACACCCCGGCAGCGGAGAAAAGTCCAACGCACCGCTGTACAACGGCACTATCTTCCACCGCATCATTAAAGACTTCATGATCCAGGCCGGAGATCCTCTAGGCCGAGGAGTTGGCGGACCCGGCTACCAATTCGACGACGAAATCAACCCTGATCTGAACTTCAATGAGCCGTACAAGCTGGCCATGGCCAACGCCGGTATCCAGGGTGGCCGCGGCACCAACGGTTCACAGTTCTTCATCACCACCATCCCCACCGGATGGCTGCAGGGTAAGCACACCATCTTCGGTGAGGTAATCGATGCGGATTCAAAGGCTGTAGTTGACGCCATCGAAGGCGTTTCCACCGGTCCTGGTGACAAACCACGCGAAGACGTCGTTATCAACTCCGTCACGATCGAGAAGCTCTAACTCCAATTAGCAATAGTTCTGGCCGGCCCAACCTCGGTTGAGTCGGCCAGAACATGTAATAGAACATCAGCCTAGGATCGCCTCCATGAGTTCTGCATACCCCGTTTCCGGCACCCCAGTGGGAGCACCTGTGTGTCCACGACATCCTGATCGCGTCTCCTATGTGAGTTGCCAACGGTGTGGGCGTCCCACATGCCCCGACTGCCAAAGAAGTGCCGCTGTCGGCATCCAGTGTGTGGACTGTGTGAAGGAAGCGGCAAGGACCGTCCCTGGCCGACGGACCATCTTCGGTGGTGTAGTTCGCACCGGTCGTCCAGTGATCACTATCACCATGATGGCCATATGTGTGGCGTTGTTCATCGTGGAATGGGCTATCCCTAACAGATTCATCTTCGAGAACTTTGCGTATGCGCCGTTCACGACGAAAACCGAGCCTTGGCGCATGGTGACGTCGGCCTTCTTGCATTCAACAAACATCACGCACATTGCTTTTAACATGTACGCTCTGTGGATTCTGGGGAACGCTTTGGAACCGGCCTTTGGACGGGTCCGGTTCTTGGCGGTGTACCTCATCAGTGCAATGGCAGGCTCTGTGGGCGTACTGCTGATTTCCCCCGTAGATACAGTTGTCGTCGGGGCATCGGGGGCCGTATTTGGCCTATTTGGCGCCTTATTCGTGGTGCAGAAAAAGCGTGGTGGAGACCTTCGTCAAATTATCGTGTTGCTGTTGATTAATGCAGCCCTTGGCTTTTTCATCCCCAACATCGCTTGGCAGGCGCACCTAGGCGGGCTGATTGCCGGAGCGCTCTGCACGCTCGCTATTGCCTATGCACCAGCTACAGCCAGACGTAACGTAATCCAGTGGGGTGCGATGGCCGCCGTCGTACTTCTTTTGGTAGGACTGACTCTCTACAAAGTTTCCACTTTCCCGGCTTATACCTTTTCTTAGACCTATCATGGCTAGGGCTTGAGCCGGCGGTAGTCGCCACCGTAGTGCAGCAGCGGGGATGTGTTCGGTGTCCATATGGACTCGCTGCCCATCCCTACGACGTTTCCCACGATGAGCAAGTGGGTTTCCTGCGGGTAGATGTTTGTGGTCGATGCCTCAAAATACGCTAAGGCACCACTGACGATGGCACATCCGGTGGCCCCACCGCGTTTGAACTTCACTTGGCTGAGCAGACCTTCAATTGGCGTGCCTGGGCTAGCAAGCCAATTCGCGTCACGCTTTTGATCTGCGGTGAGCAACGTCAGGGACCAGGTGCCCGATTCTGACACTGCCTGTGCGATCCGGGAGCCCTCGTAGAGGCTCACCAGGATCGTCGGAGGGTCGTAGGAGACCGATAGAAAAGCAGAGACGGTAGCAGCGTAGTCTCTGCCACGCCAGACCGTACTCACAATTCCAACTCCCGCTGCCTGTTCAGCGCTTAGACGTCGATATTCGTCTATTTGCTCTTGGGTGGGTGCCTGTGGGGAAACAGGCGAAAAATCAAGCGGTTCGGTCAATTCCATGCCTCAATGTTCCCACGTATCCACAGTTATCCACAGGACTGTCCACACATGGGCATAACTTACAGAGCTGTAGTTCGAACAAGTGAGGATTCGTCGAACGGACTGTTCTCCACAGGGTTACACACATTGGGTATAAGTTACACACATGTAATTCCACAGCTGTGGATTACTTCCACGCGGTAGTTTTCCCGTATTCGGGAGGAAAACCAGCCAAAGTTATCCACTCCTGTGGATAACTTTGTGAACAACTGCTGTTCGGTGGCCATTCGAAGACCACCTGTGGATAGTTCAAAGAAGTTGTCAACGTCCGTGGATAACTTTTGTAACTAAGGTTTTGACGGTCGGATTCCGTGGATAACTTTGGGGACAATCTGTGGACAACAGGAATCAGGGAACCCTTGAAGGTGTAGAAACTCAAACTATTTGTCACTTGTCCCAGTTTCACCACATGGGGCGGAGACTTGAGGTATGGCCGGTGTTCGGGGTCAAGACGTTAGGGTTCAGCACCTCTCATTCGACAGAAGCACGGTTAGCGCACGGCTCGAAGACGTTGATGTGGCTGCTGTCCTGCACGGGCTTCCCGTCAGAAAATCACCCACCTACAGGGGCCAGAGGATTTATCCTGGCTTGTTCTGGTCTGCGACCACCAGGTCCTTCTTGATCTATGAGAGTCTGCTGAAACTCGACTATCTGTGGACGGCAGACCTTCTTCCAACCGTTGATTGGATTGCCACGCAGCGGTTTGAGTTGTCTGGCCGTTTTGGTGGTAGGGACCATCGCCACGTTCCTGATGTCATGGTCCGCTCGAACCTTGGACGAATCCTCATCGTCGACGTGAAGCCGAAGTCGCGGCTCGACGATCCCGAAACGGCAGCAGTTTTTGATTCGCCCGGCGATGTTTGCAGCCAACACGGCTGGGACTATGAGGTGTGGTCAGGAACCTCGGAGACTGTCCTCCGGAATATCAAGCTGCTCGCCTGCGCGCGAGTGTCGACGCATTTCGATCGACAGACGGCCATGCGCGCCATCAACGAATGTATCGAGCCGCTGGTCTTTGCCGACCTTGTAAGGATGGTTCGCGCGGGTGTCGGCCTAAGATCAGCAAGTTCGATGACGTTGAACTGGCCGATCTGGTGCAGGGGTCCAATTGCCGCTCGGCGATCGCAACGTTGGTGAAACGGCAAAGCAGGTACACGACGCTGGTCCATCTGCCCAACGATCACGGTGTCGTCGCCGTCCGGGAGGGACTGGTGAGGACCATCAACGCGTTGCGGAAGCACCTGCGCAAGTCGCTGACCTGGGACCCGGGAACCGAGCTGACAATCACAAGAAAATCACCCTGGTAACACAAATGGACATCACTTCTACGAACTGCATTCGCCCTGGCAGCGTCGAACCAACGAGGATACCAACGGGCTCCTGGACTGGTCCCCGAAAGTTGGACGGTGTAATTAAACTCTATTTGATGGCTGTTGTGTTGGCACGGATTTGTCCGAGCATTCACCGAAGCGACCACTGGAAGTCGCCACCGAACTCAACGACCGGCAGCGCAAGGGTCTTGTGTCGATTCACCCGGGACAAGCCAAGGAACAGCTACTATCGCAACCAGAGTAACCCCCTGGTGCGACGACCGCCTGATTTCGCCGAACCTCTTGCGGGACATCAATCCTCACCGTACAATAAGTTGTACGTCAAGAAGGGAACATCATGCGCACAATGACTTACTCAGAGTCCCGGGCACATTACGCTGCGACGCTTT
Source organism: Arthrobacter cryoconiti (assembly GCF_020905375.1). Lineage (GTDB taxonomy): Bacteria > Actinomycetota > Actinomycetes > Actinomycetales > Micrococcaceae > Specibacter > Specibacter cryoconiti. The sequence goes on along the minus strand of NZ_JAJJBU010000008.1, from coordinate 24,416 downwards.
CCGCTGTGGTCGATGACCGCGAGGAAGTCATTATCACTCGCGCGGGTCACGAGCCAGTGGTCATCGTTTCGCTAGATGATTATGAGTCGTTGAAAGAAACCGCGTATCTGTTGAAATCCCCTACGAATGCCAGGCGACTCCTCGGTGCAATAGAGCGGCTCGAATCTGGTAAGGGCGTCGAGCACGACATCACAGAATGAAGTTGGTCTGGGACGAGTGCGCATGGGATGACTATGAGTGGTGGCAGACACAGGATCGTAAGGTCCTCAAACGCATCAACATCCTACTGCGGGATATCGCACGAAACGGAAATGAAGGCATCGGAAAGCCGGAACCCCTGAAGCACGGTTTTCATGGCTACTGGTCACGACGAATCACCGACGAACATCGCCTCGTTTACAAAATTGATATTGCTGAAATTCGCATTGCCGGATGCCGATATCACTACGGTCACTAATACATGGCGGCAGTCCCGCATGCGGAATGGTGAATGGGATGCCCGAGGAGTTCCGGCGGTGGATTGTTTAGCGCGCGGTTGGAGTGCCGTGTTTTAGTCTCGGAGTGGTGATCCGACAACATTGAAGCGAAATCCGCCAAAGGCGCCGGACAGAAGCGGCCGTGCGGCCGCTATAGCTGCTTGGACCTCTGGCAAAGTGAGAGAAGATTGATGCGCTTCGGCGCTCTCCCAGAGTTCCATCACAAATACCGTGTCGGGGTCGTCGTCGCTGACACCCACCTCATACGCCAGGCAACCGATCTGTTTGAGGGTGTCACTGCGCTTGGTCAGATGAGCGACCAGTTCATCTCGCTTGCCGGGGACAACACCGAGTGTTCCCGCGTTAGCAAATGTCATGGCACAACCCTACTCCGGGCAGAGAATTAAGCGCCGCCTGTAAGCGGAAGGGCTTGCGAGACGCCCGAGGTGCTGCAGGAATGTTGTCAGTTCGTTTTAGTGTTTCCATTGGGCAACCGCGAGCACGGCGTCGACGATCCGCTGCGTACCCGCATCAGGGTCCAGCGGCGCCCCGAACTGCGCCCAGAGGTAGGAAGGGGCGAGCACGAGGTCGACGAGCTGCGATCCGTCGAGCCGCCTCACTTCCGCGGCATCTAGCATCGCCTGAAACTGGCGAACACGTGGCTCCATGATGTCCCCGATTTCGACGGCGTCATTCGTCTGCGCGGCCGCGGCGAGGAGCGCCTGCAGCAAACTGCTCGTGCCAGTGCGCTGCAGAGTCGTGAGAAGGCGGTGCACGTACTCGGTGAGGTCTGCTCGTAGATCGCCGGTCGCCGGCACGGGCGATTCCTCAGTGACGCGTTCCACGGCAAAGTCGAGCACGATCGACTCGGCAGTCCGCCAACGCCGATAGAGGGTGGTTCGGTGCACACCGGACCGAGCAGCAACGGTGGCCATTGTAACCTCAGCCATAGGATCGGCGAGCAGCTCGCCGACGGCACGGTGAACGGCTTCTCGCGTGCGAGCAGTGCGGCCCGCGGGCCTATCTGTACCGGAGTGTTCTGGCATGGGTCTCATTCTATTGCATCAATTGTTGCACGCAATTGCATCATTTGTAGCGTTAAGATGTAGTGTCATAAATACAACTTTTGTAGCGTTAGCTAATCTGGAGAAAAAATGCCCAAGATTCTTATCGTCGGAGCCGGCATCGCCGGCGACACACTTGCCGTCCTGCTCGGCCGTGCCGGTTGGTCGGTCACTGTTGTCGAGATCGCACCAGCACTTCGCACTGGTGGCCAGACCGTGGACTTACGCGGCGGCTCGCGCGAGGTTCTCGATCGCCTTGGCCTGCTCGGTGCCGCACTCGATGTCCTCGTTCCGCAGCGCGGTATTGCCTGGATCGACGCGCGGGGGCGGCGACTCGCAGAAATGCCTGTTGACGCGTTCGGTGGCCAGGGGCTCGTGTCGGAGGAGGAACTGCTGCGCACCGACCTTGCGCGACTGCTCCACGGTGCCGCTGTGGACGCGGGCGTCCACTACACGTTTGCTGACACCGTCGACGAGTTACGCGACGTGGATGCGGGTGTGTCGGTGCGTTTCCGCTCCGGAAACACCGAGGCGTTCGACGTGGTCGTTGGTGCGGACGGAGCCCATTCCCATGTGCGGGCGCTGCGCTTTGGACCCGAAGCCGACTTCCGTCGCCCGCTCGGGCTCGCGCATGCCTGGTACACCCTGGCCGAAAAACCGTCCACACCATCGCTGAACGGCTGGGCCCTCGACCACAATGCCCCGGGTCGCCGTCTAGTCTCTGCCCGGCCAGGGCTCCCCGGTCACCAGCAGATCGGCCTGACATTCGCAGCCGACGAACTCCCGGCGCGTACTGACCACCAGGCCCGCATCGCACTGCTAGAACGGGAGTTCGCCGGAATGAGCTGGCGTACGCGCGAATTCCTCGACGCCGCTCGAACCGCACCTGACTTCGCCCTCGACACCTTCGACCAAGTACATATGCCAACTTGGTTCAACGGCCGCGTTGTGCTTCTCGGCGACGCCGCCTGGTGCGCGAGCCCGTTGAGCGGCCTCGGCACGGCGCTCGGCCTCCACGGAGCCGCCGCCCTTGCGGACGCTCTTGGCGACGGGTCCAGTCTCGGCAACGACCGCGCCCGGTCGGAAATTCTCGCGAACTACGAACAAACGATGCGTCCGCGCGTGGTCGCCGCCCAAAAGCTTATTCCCGGCCGAGTAGACATGATCGCGCCCAAGGGCAAAATCGGCATCCGGTTGAACGCGCTTATCATGCGCGTTGCTCAGTGGCGGATACTTCAGTTGTTGGTGGCGAAGGTGTCGGGAGGCCGCGGCCACACGACGGAACAGGGGCAGCTTGTGAAATAGTGAAAAAAGTCGGTGAACGTTTTTTTGGGGTTTTGACGGTGTCCGGGAACACTGCGCCAGGATCTTGGTTATGTATGACCTTTACGGAATACATCGAGGATATGTGGGGATCATTCAATGCGGCAGTAGGACTTGGCGTCGCTTTATCCCCGCTTGCTTCCTGGGCCGACGTACTATGGTCGTTCCCGAGGCGGAGGTCAGGTTTGACGGGTAGCCGATGCGTCGAGGGTGGCCTGCAGGTCGGCAGGCATGTCGATTGTCGCAGTGCCTGCATAAGCGCGTTCCCAGCGTCGTCAGCCTTCGTGAGTGAGATCTCAGTGAAGGCTCACTCACGTATCTGTCCGTTATTGATCAGTGCGTTGACGAGACCAACATTGCGTTTCGACCACATCGGACGGGTTCGTCGAGGCGTGAAGTGTTGGCAATAGGTAGCGTCATGGGAACCACCGCCCCGGAAGTTCTGGTTGGACCAGTCCGTCTGGTTTCTTTGAACGGAAACAATTTTGTGTCGAACTTGTTCTTTACGAACATGTTCGTTACGATCGAAATATGAGAAACGCAGTACAAAGCCGCAGAGACCGCCCGGCCAAGCCAGCCTTGTCTCGCAAGTGGATAATAGAAACCACGATCGAGATCATGCGCGCTGAGGGCTTGCAAAAGGCCACGATGCGCAGGGTGGCACAGGCGCTGGACACCGGTCCCGCATCCTTGTACGTTTATGTGGCCAACACGGCTGAGTTGCACGCCGCGGTCCTGGATGAACTGCTTGGTTCACTGCCCAGTTCCGATGGAGCTGGCTGGGCCGATCGAATCGAAGGGCTCCTGGGCAGCTATTCGGATATTTTGTTTACGTATCCCGGGCTCGCCAGATCTGCTCTCATTCTCCGGCCAACTGGGACCAACTCGATGTCCCTGTTCGACGCCGTACTGGGCCTTCTTTTAGAGGGAGGTGTCGAGCCAGCTCGCGCTGCATGGGGTGTGGACTTGCTAGTGCAGTTCGTGACTGCCAGTGCTGCCGAGCACAGCGCCCCAGCGCCGTCAGACGTTGTTGCCGTCACCGAACATGTCGATGCAAACAGCTTCGCAGGTGCAGTTCGCAACGCGTCTTCAGAAAATACTCCGCATTTATCCATGCACTTAGATGCAGTGCTTAGCGGCACTCCAGCACAACGTTCCAGTTGGGCCATCCGGGCACTCATCGCAGGCATCACTGCCACAGCTGTACCTTCCTCCACCAGCTATGAGTCCTAACCAATCGATCATTGAATTTCCAGGAGCGGCAACCATGACTAAGCACTACCCCATCGCCATTATCGGAGGCGGTCTGGGCGGCCTTACAACCGCCAGAGTTCTCCACACCAAGGGTATCGAGTCCGCTATTTTTGAACTCGAGCCCCACCGTGAGTCTCGTGTTCAGGGAGGCATGCTGGATATCCATGACTACAACGGCCAGAAGGCGATCCAAGCCGCCGAACTCATGGAGGAATTCACCAGCATCATTCATGAGGGCGGCGAGGCCACTCGTGTCCTTGACCACCTCGGCACGGTGTACATTGACGAACGCGATGACGGCAGTTTCGCTCGCCCCGAGGTCGATCGCGGCGACTTGCGTAACATGCTCATAGATTCTCTCCCCGATGGCGCCATCCACTGGGGCTATAAAGTCGTCGCGGTACGGAGCGTACCTTCTCAATCAAACTTGCATGAGGTCGTGTTTGCGAATGGAGAGACCATCACCACTAACCTTCTTATTGGTGCCGACGGCGCATGGTCTAAGGTCCGTCCGCTGCTCAGTGCGGCACGCCCGGAATACGTGGGCGTCTCCTTTCTCGAAGCCGATCTTCACGACGGCGTCCACAAGCACACCCTCGAAGCTGCCGCAATGGGCTCGGGCATGTTGTTCGCATTCAAGGACACCACCGGCATACTGGGTCATCTTGAAACCGATGGGACCCTGCATGTCTACGTCGGCTTGCGGTGCCCGGAAGAATGGGTCGACACCGTTGACTTCACGGACGACGCCCGGGCTAAAAAGACGGTTTTGAGCTTGCTTGACGGCTGGGACGAAAGTCTGCGCGGTTTTGTTGCCAACGCTGATACTCCTCTCACACCTCGCCGTATTCACGCGCTGCCAATTGGGCTTCATTGGGATCGTGTACCTGGTGTTACGCTCCTCGGTGACGCCGCACATGTCATGTCGCCGTTTGCCGGAGAAGGCGCGAACCTTGCGATGTTCGACGCCGCTGAGCTGGCTCTGGCAATCGCCGCTCACCCGGGTGACACCGAAGCGGCACTGCTTGCCTACGAAGCCGAACTGTTTCCACGTTCCGCTGAATCTGCCAACGATTCCGCACAAAGCCTGGACCTGTTGTTCCAGAAAGGGTCACCCCGCCCGCTCGTGAACTTCTTCCAGTCCGTGAGTCTCGCAACCGAAGCGATTGACGTGCACTGAGCTATCGCTGCAGCACTGACCCGGCGCACCACGCTGGGCCGGCGACGAGGATTCCGTAGTCATTCCCTAATTTGGGTGCAGTTACGCAGCAGCATTTCAACATTCTGAGTATGCGGGCATCGAAGGCGCAAGCCACGTCCCCACCCGTGTGAAGGCGAATGAAGTCTTCGCAGTTATCGCCACGTTTATTTCAAATCTCTAACAGAAGCCAACCACATCAAGGAGTGGATCGTCATGGTGAAAATAGCCGTCATTCTCAGTAGCACCCGGTCCGGCCGGGCAGGAGAAGCCGTCGCGCATTGGGTTCTTGCGCAGGCAACCGCCCGCGGTGACGCGGACTACGAGCTGATCGATCTCGCCGACTATGCCCTGCCTGAGATTGACGAGGCAATCCCCCCGGCAGTTGGCCGATACACCGAAGAACACACCAAGGTGTGGGCGGGGGTCGTCGCCCGGTTCGATGGATACGTGATTGTCACTCCGGAATATAACCACTCCTTCCCCGGAAAGCTTAAGAACGCCCTCGATCGGGTGTGGGCGCAGTGGAACGACAAGGTCGTCGGCTTCGTTTCGTACGGCGTGGACGGTGGAATCCGGGCCGTTGAGGCGCTCAGGCCTGTCTCCGCTTCTTTGCGAATGGCCGACGTCGGGCCAGCGGTAGCTCTCAGCTCCCGCGAAGACTGGAGCGGCTTCGGAGGCCCGTTCACCCCGCGTGCGCACCAAGAACAAAGCCTTGCCGGAACGCTTGACGCGGTCGTGGCATGGACGAATGCACTCCACGCGATGCGGACAAAGGTGACTATTGTCGCCTGAGGCGAGACAACAACAGATCAAAGACACGCGCCAGAAGAACTAAGCAGCGTCTGCTTTTCGCGCCATCAACTGGATGACTTCACGGATCCGCAGGCGCAAGCTCTGGTTGAGACGATGACATGATTAGTCGATGATCCCTGAAACCGATGAGCATCTAGACGCCGTTTTGATAGGCGGTCGTGAAGAGCGTCAAATTGTTATTGTGGAATACGACCGAAAATGGTCCGCACGTTTCGACGAGCTTGATTTGGCAATCAGGGATGCGGTTGGAGATGTCGCGCTGTCGGTTGAGCATATTGGCTCGACTTCAGTCCCAGGCCTGTCAGCGAAGCCGATTATCGATGTTTTGCTGACAGTTGCAGACGTTGGCGATGAAGATTCATACTTGGCCAAGCTTGAGTCAGCGGGTTTCGTGCTCCGTGTTCGGGAAGCCGGCCACGTCCTGATGAGAACGCCCGAAAAGGATGTTCATATTCACGTGGTTTCCCCGGATAACCCTGCCGTTGCAAACTATCTGGACTTTAGGGATTGGCTTCGAGTGGATGAAATGGACCGAACCCTCTACACAACAGTAAAAAAGGGTCTTGCTGCGCAAAAGTGGACAGATATGAATTACTACGCGGAAGCGAAGACCGACGTCGTCTCCGAGATACTGTCCCGCGCTCGGATGTGGCGCGCGGGTAGAAAAGTGCGGCAAGAATGAAGACCTTGGTCCGCAACTGCTAAACGTACTTGGTCAGTTTTCGGCTCTCAGCCCGACGAAGTCAACCATGAGCTCTGCGGTGTACTCGAATAGATGGCCCTTTTCGCGGAATGCACCATCGAGATGGCCGAATAGTTCCTGACTAATTGCACCGAGCACATGGGACCAGGCGGTGATAGCGCGTAAGAGAGTGGCAGGGCTGAGGCTAGAAATGTTGAGAGAAGACAGCAGAGCCACCGCATCTTCGGTAAGGCCGCTATCCATTGCTGGTTCAGCCATTGCAGGTTCAGTGGCGGGCGACTCAAATCGTCCGGCAACAACGCTGTCGTTGACGATGTTTAGCAAAAGTGTGTACACCCGGGCAGCTGGTGCAATGGTGTCCGCTGGTGCGCGATAGTTCGTAACGGGAGAGCCGTAGATCAGGATGAATTCTTGAGGGTGCGCCAGGGCCCAGTCTCGCACTGAGCCGCAAACGGTGAGCCACCGGTTGCGATAGTCATCCGCAGGGATATCTAGGAGAGCGCGTTCTGCTTGGTCACCCAAAGCGTCGTATGCCTCGATGATCAATGCTGTAAGCAGGACGTCCCGGCTTGCGAAGTAGCGGTAGAGCCCGGAAGGCACCATTTCCATTTCTTGAGCTACTGCACGAAGAGATAATGCGTTAGCTCCGACAGCGGCTAATTGGTGGCGAGCCACGTCAAGGATCTCGCGTGTCAGTGTTGCGCGGACTCTTGCCCGTGCATTTCCGGAGGTATTCATGCACTTCAATATATCATCCGGCGAGAACACAAGACGTAATCGTGAACGGTGTTCTTGCTCAGACGTTTTCGAAGCGTATACACTGATCAAAATCGAGAACGTTGTTCATAATTGGTGTTGATCGTCATGTCCACGTCGCTTAACGCCAACCACCACACCAAAAGAGCGTTCGAATATTCTCCATTCAGTGAAAGGCCTTTTTCATGACTAGTCCAACAACCACACTGACCGACGTCGTGCTGCCCGGCGTCGTTTTGCCTGATGGTCTGATTGTTCGCCAGCTACCCATGCCTTGCCCCGCACCTGGCCAAGTCCTCATCAAGATGTTGGCAACCGGTGTCTCATTTGCAGAACAACAAATGCGTCGCAACCGGTATCCAGGGCAGCCGAAGTTTCCGTTCGTCCCTGGCTATGACATCGTCGGCATAGTCACCGCAACAGGGAACGGATGCGACGAAGCACTTGCCGGCCGCCGTGTCGCAGCGGTCATCAAGACCGGCGGCTGGAGTACCCATGTCCTCGTCGATGCGCGTGACGTAGTCCTCGTCCCCGATGAACTAGATGCCGCTGAGGCCGAGTCCGTTGTAGTCAACGGGGTCACCGCATGGCAGATGCTGCACCGTAAAGCCCGCGTGAAATCTGGCGACACTATTTTAGTCCATGGAGCCAACGGCGGCGTAGGAAGCACTCTGGTTCAACTGGCCCGCAATGCTGGCGTACACGTGATCGGGACCGCGTCGCCCCGGTATCACGCGCAGCTACGTGAATTGGGAGTGGAACCGATTGACTACAACGATCCAGACCTTGGAGCTCAGGTTCGTCAGATCGCCCCCGGTGGCGTCGATGCCGTCTTCGACCACCTCGGCGAGGAGAGCTTCAAACGCTCCTTCAACCTGCTTTCGCCCGGTGGCACGCTCGTGGCCTACGGCACTGCGGCCCAGCGTGATGAAACAAACAATATCAATCTGAGCTTTCTTAGCTTCTATTTTCGTCTCATGCTTTGGACTCTGTTGCCCAACCGCCGCCGAGCGTTGTTCTTCAACTTCTGGGAAGGTAAGACTCTGCATGCCAAAGCATTTCGAGGGAACCTCTCCGCGGATCTAACCACCGTGCTTGGCCTGCTCGTTGATGGGAAGATCACGGCAAACGTCGCAGCACGCATACCGCTGCGAGAAGCAAACCGTGCGATGACGCTCGCTGAATCAAAAACGGTGTTCGGAAAGGTCGTTCTCATCCCCTAAATATTCGCGAGGAGGGAGACCAGGCTCTCATACGGCGTCTGTGCCAGCATGTTCACTCAATGCTTACACACCGAAAGACGCGTGAACACGGTAACCCCGACACGGCGTGTGCGCTGCTGAACCAGCCCGGCCGCGGCAAGTCGGCGCGCAATCTCGCCTGGCAGCTTGGGAAGTTCGGGCAATACGGTAGATGGTACCCGAGCGATTCCCGTGATTAGTGAAATATCATGTCCGCCTCCGCGCACTTCGAGACGAGCATAGTCGCTCTCACATCGCCAGAGAAAGCGATCCAGATCAGCCAAGCCGAGACGAATGATCTCCGTGCCGGCGTCGATTTGCATATGATCGGGTGCGAATTCAACGGTGCAGGTAACCGTTTTGCGCTTCAATAGGGTGGTGAGGATGAAGTAGGCCGGAAGGGCAATCGCAGTGCCGAACAAGAAAACAAACAGAGTTCCACTGCTGATGTAACGGATTAGATCGGTTGCTATGAGCGTAATGGTGGTGACCGAGCCAAGGACGACGACGACAGCTGCGATGATCCACCCGAGTGTTCGCAGGGGCATCCGTATTGCGGAGAATCGGATGAATCTGTGCGTTGTCCTGAACTCCCATGCCGGAGCGATTCGTACCGGTTTCTCTTTTCGGGGCACGAACCACCGAGCGGATGTCACACGGCTCAGGAGACCAAGCCAGACCCAACCGGCAGCAGGAATCGAACCCAAAATGACGAGATAGGACAGCGCAAGAACTGGTTGAGGAAGATGGGCCCGCATGCTGCCACTAACGAGCGTGCCCAATCTTAGGATCAAACCGAAAATGGCTGCGCCAACTAGATGAACAAGCAGACCGTATTTCACGTTCTTCATAGCAAATGTGAAATTGACGAAAGCAAAACCGCACAGCCACCCGCCCACCAAAGTCAGCAGAAACGGTGGCAGCTCCAGAGCGTTCTCGGTGAAATACCATGGCAGCGCAAGGCCAACGCACAGTGCAGCCCACAACAATGGTTGCCGCAGCAGCCGGCGCCACAGGGGGGCGGGCACAGATGAAGTGGGCTCAGGCGAAGTGGGGTCGGGCGACATAACGCAACATACTGTACATGGTTCGACCGCGGAAGATGTGCCTCATCCCAACAGCTAGATAGTACCGAATATCTGCGAATCTAGTCTCCTGGACAGGTGAACAAGGCTATGCTTACGGCCAGTAATCCCTCGCTCGAAATTTCTGATTTGAAAGGGACACCCTGACACATGATTTTACCCGAAGCCTTGGTTCCGGTATTTTTGCGGCTCACGCAAGCAAACGCTGCGTTCTTGACGGAGTCAGGAGCTCGTCGGCGCCTGCATGAACGAACTCTCCGCCCAGCACGCTCTGGGCCGCCCCGGCGGCTCAGAGCAGATGTTCTAGTCTCCGCAGAACGCAATGCTGCAGGATGGCCCGTCTACACTGTGTCACCGAAGAACACGCCCGCTCAGGGCAACGTTTTATACATCCATGGTGGCGGATGGGTAAACGAGATATCGCTTCAACACTGGCAAATTGCTGCTCAAATTGCTGCCGAAGCGAGCACACTCGTCCAGGTTCTCATCTATCCGTTGATCCCTTTTGGAACATCGGAGGCGGTCGTTGAAAGCGTCACTGATATGGCCCACAAATCCACGCAGACGCATGGCCCCACCATACTGGCAGGGGACTCGGCCGGAGGGCAGATTGTCTTGTCCGCTGCCCTGCAGCTTCGGGATCACCATGGCCTGACCTTGCCACGGACAATTGCCATCTCGCCGGCCCTTGACCTGTCCATGAAGAATCCGGACATCGCAAAGGTTCAGCCCAGTGATCCGTGGCTCGGAACCAAGGGGACGAAGGTCTTCATCGATCTTTGGAAAGACTGTCTGAACGTGGAAAATCCCTTGGTCAGCCCTCTTAATGGTGACCTTCAGGGCCTGGGACCCATCACACTCTTTTCGGGAACTCGCGACATCCTCAACCCCGACTCCCGCCTCTATTTTGAGAAAGCCACCAAGGCCGGCGTAGACATAGAGTTCATTCAAAAGGACGGGCAACTGCACGTGTTTCCCTTGCTGCCGACGGTGGTGGGAAGAGATGCCCGCCAAAAAATCGTTCAACGAGTGCGCCAGGCGGTGTCTGTCTAGTCCTTAGATGCGCACTTTCGTCAGCGCGACTGTCTTCTGTGTTCTGTCGCCGTTGCGCCCTGTCGCCCCCGTCGCACTCCTCGCCAACGCTGCAGCTAACGCGCCCGCCGTCGTCCTAGTTCGCTGCCGCGCCCCGTACCAGCACACAAGTGGTTTGACGGAAGCCACGTGGGGACTAAATTCCCCTCACAGTAACCTGTCACTAAATGGCTAAAATGCTTAGACTCAGAGGTAAGGAGCGCGGGTGGTCTGCCGGCTCGTTAGCCTAAGGCGCTTTGTGGAAGCACAGGGGGCACTGTGAAAGGAAGGGCCGAACAATGTCCGACGAAAAAGCAAGTAAAAAAGAGCACGAGAGCGGCCGCTATGTTCAGGGGTCATACGGCAAGGCCGGCACTGAAGCCGGGCACGCGGATACACAGTCCCAGGGTCAGTACGTTGAAGGTGACTACGGGCGCACTGGCAAAGAAGGGGCTGATCCCGAGGATGCGGCGAGTCGCTTTGTAGAAGCTGATTACGGCACTGCCGGGGATATTGCTAAAAATTCTTCAGAGGACACCAAGGGAAGATATGTCGCTGGTGACTACGGCGATGGTGGCCAGGTGGAGGACTGAGCCTTAGCTGTGCCACCGGGTAGTCATCATGAAGCCCGAGAGTGCGATTGCGAAACCGATGCCGATGTTCCAGTTTTTAATGTTGGGGATCGGGTAGGCGCCGTCTGAAATGTAATACACGATGATCCAAAATAGGCCGAGCAGCATCAAGGTGACCATGACGGGCAGAAACCATGGTGCATTGGGTTTCTGAGTCTTTGACGAGGGCGTCTGTGCTGGTCCTTTAGTAGGACGACGACGCGATTTGGACTCAGGCACTTGGAGCTCCTTGGGTTCTTGGTCGGTGTAGCAGCACGGCTACTACTTGGAGTGTGGTTCACTAGCGCTCTGGATACCCACCAGATTGTTCAGGCGTGCGCAACTGCCGGTATTGTTGAGGCAATTCTAACTGTAAATTACGCGGTCGAAGATTCCACGGCCCAATGACCCCCGTCCAGGAGGAGATTGCGCGTGGCCCGATCGCCAGATCCAACCGACGCTGCTGTGGGTGTGGACGAACTTTTCACTGACGAAAAGGCACCGGGCGAAAGAGCCGGCCGTAGATCAAAACAGCGAAACGCCCAACGCCATCGACAGGGTTTCTTTCGCACGATTGTGCAGATTCTCGGCGAATTGCTGATCACTGCTGGTGTGGTTTTGCTCCTCTTCATCGCGTGGGAATTATGGTGGACCAATATTGATGCGAACAATGCCCAACAACACGCAATATCAGCGTTCGCGAAGGAATTTCAAGGTCCCGTGGCACCAGTGAACAGTGGTGCGGAACCAAAGGATTTTGGACCACCAGTGGTCATGGCAGATATTGATTCCCCCGGAAAAGTATTCGGTGTGGTGTACATACCTCGATTTGGCGCTACGTACAGCCGCCCGCTGGTCGACGGTGTAGCCCGCGAACAGCTCGATACCCTCGGGCTAGGTCGGTATGCAACTTCCACCATGCCCGGAGGCATCGGCAACTTTGCTGTAGCGGGGCATCGCCAGACGCACGGTGCAGTCTTGGACGCCATTGATTCTTTAGTCCCAGGTGACAAAATCTACGTCCAAACCAAGGATGGTTATTACACCTACGTCTTCCGCAACAATCAGATCGTGTTGCCTACGCGCGCTGATGTGCTTCTGCCTGTGCCCACAGAAGCCGGTGCGGTCCCAACAGAGCGCTTCATGACAATGACCAGCTGCAACCCCCGCTTTGGATCCGAGGAACGTATCATTGCGTATTCTCTGCTGGAATCATGGCAACCTGCCAGTGCTGGTCCCCCGGCCGCCATCGCCGCTCAAGTCGCGGCGAATAGTTCGAAAGGTTAGCCATGTACGGATGGATTTTCCGGCACCTTCCAGGGCCACTCTGGTTCCGCATTGTCACAGCCGTACTGTTCATCGCTGTGGCGATCTTGGTGCTGATGCAGTTCGTTTTTCCTTGGCTTAGCCAATTCAATCCGCTCAACGACTCCACGATAGGTGGCAACGCAACACCATGACCACACGCATTTTGGTGATAGATAACTACGACAGCTTTGTCTACACTCTTGTGGGCTATCTCCAGCAACTCGGCGCGGAAACGACCGTCGTCAGAAATGACGATCTCACATTGGCTGAAGTGGTGGAGCTCGCGAAGCTCCGCGACGGCGTCCTCATCTCTCCAGGCCCAGGCACGCCGGCAGAGGCTGGTGTCTGTATCGACCTCATCAAATGGTGCGGGCAGTATGCCAAGCCCATGCTGGGGGTGTGCCTTGGGCATCAGGCTCTTGCGGAAGCGTACGGCGGCGTTGTCACCCATGCGCAGCACCTCATGCACGGCAAGACCAGCAGCGTCTTTCATAACGGTAGCGGCGTTTTTGCCGGCCTAGGCAGTCCTCTCACCGCCACCCGATACCACTCCTTGGCTGCCGTGCGCAGTAGCATTCCGGATGTTCTACAAATTACAGCTGAGACGGACGACGGCGTCATCATGGGTTTGGTACATAAGAACGCACCGCTGTGCGGGGTTCAGTTTCATCCCGAGTCCGTACTCACACAGGGTGGCTATCAGATGGTTGGCAATTGGCTCGAATCTCTGGGGCTAAACGGTGCTGCCACGAAGGCTGCCACGCTCAGCCCACTCATCAACAAATAGTAAAGCAGCTAGTCTAACCAGGTCCGATGACGGTTGAGGCGGGGATACTTTAAGGCTTAGCTGGTGGCACGGTCGATGGTGATGTTGGCTTCTTGGGTGTGGCTGAGGGCGTTGGCGTGGGCGTTGCTTTGGCCGGTTCTTTGGCCAGCGTCACAACTATTCTGGTCCTCTGAGGAATTCGGGATCCGCTTGTCTCCGACTGATCGATGACCATTCCTGGAGCCACTGCGGAGTTTTCCGCTTCCTCAAAGTCCACAGTCAAAGAAGGCGAAACGTTCGCCAAAGCTTCTGTTACCGCGCCCTTGACGGCTGCCGGATCACTTGTCAGTTCAAAGAGCGAAGGCATGACAACCAGACCGCTGGAGATCTTAAGGGTAATGCTGGAGCCAACCGGGACAGTCTTGCCCGGTTCTGGATCTGTGGTCACCACGAGGTTTGCCAAAATCTGCCCGTTGTCCACAAACTGGTTGGACTTGAACACAAGATTCAAGGCAGAGAGTTCACCCCTGACCTCTGACTCAGTCTTACCCGCGAGGTCTGTGGGAATGGTGACTGCTGAAGGGCCCGTGGAAACCACAACGTCGACCGTGGAGTGGAGGTTGACCTGAATATCCGCTTGAGGATTTGTGCGGATAACCTTACCGCTAGGAATGGTGGTCGAATGTGCTTCTGCGTGATGGCCCTCCAAGCCCAAGGCGCTGAGCTTGGCCATGGCGTCCTCCTCGCTGAAGCCCGCCAGGCTGGGGATCGCAACTTGCACCACGGCCGGCGGTTTGGAATTCATCATGGTCCAGCCGAGGAACGCGCCGCCACCAAGTATGAGAGCCAGAAAGACAAAAAGGGTAATGGTCCAAGCGCGACGGCGTCGTTGGACGGACTTTGCCGGCTCTCGAGGGTCTTCTTCGACGACGCCGTCATGGGTCAATGCCCCGCCGGCCAAAACCTTTGCCATGGCGCGGGTGGAGGGGCCATCGTCTTGGACAGCCAGAGGATTACGCGAGGTGCTACCAAGGTTCGTAGACGGTGCCGGAGGCATCGGAACGGTTTCTACTGGATCAGTTGTCACAGGTGCATTGGTGGTCGCCAAAAGCACGCCGGTGCGGGCTGCCCGGAGGGCCCGACGGAAAGATGCTGCATCCTGAAAACGGTCCTCGCGGTCTTTTTGCAAGGCATGCAGCAGGACACTATCTAGGGCGGCAGATATCTTCGGATTGAAGTTACTCGGCGCCGGCGGAACTTCGCGAACGTGCTGGTACGCCACGGAAACGGGTGAGTCCCCAACGAAAGGGGGGCGGCTGGCAAGCATTTCATAAAATAGGCAGGCTGCGGAATATAGGTCGCTGCGGGCGTCCACGGGCTCCCCACGAGCCTGTTCTGGCGACAGATATTGAGCGGTTCCCATCACCGTCTGAGTTTGAGTCATGGTGGCGGAAGAATCTGAAATGGTCCGTGCGATACCAAAATCCATGACTTTCACATCGTGAAGCCGACCCTCGGAATCCTCTGTCACCATGACATTGGCGGGTTTGATATCGCGGTGCACAATGCTGGCACGGTGGCTATATTCCAGCGCCGCAAGCACTCCAAGGGTGAATTCAGTGGATTGCTCAATGCTCAGTGAGCCACCATGGATAAGGTCCCTTAACGTCTTACCGTGGACGTATTCCATCACGATGTACGGGAGGGTGGTCCCGTCGCGAAGAGGGTCCCCGTTGGCGTGTTCTCCGGTGTCATAGACGGCGACGATCGAGGGATGGTTCAGCCCAGCAACAGCTTGTGCCTCCCTGCGAAAGCGCGCCTGAAGTTGAGAGTCACGGGCAACGTCTCCACGCAACAGTTTGACGGCAACAGTACGTCCCAGCAACGTGTCACGGGCCATATAGACATCTGCCATGCCACCGCGGCCCAGCAACTCCCCTATTTCATACCGTCCATTAAGGACGCGCGGAACACTCATGAGTGCGGTCGGTCCTTTCGGCTGTTTGGAAAATCAAGGAAGTTGCTAGGCGAGACGCTACGGTACTGCGGGGGTTGTTGCCGCAGCAGGCGGTCCGGAGGAGACGTAGTAGGTGACCACGGTACCCTTGGCCACTTGGGTGCCAGCCTGCGGATTGGTGCGGATTACGTTGCCCTTGGTCACCGTGGAAGCTTCCTCGACCCGCGCCGGCTGGAGCCCGGCGGCCACAATGGCCTGATCGTAGGCATCACCCGTCATTCCCGCCGAGGAAGGGACAGCCACCATGGTGGGAGGTTCCACACCCTTGGAAACCGTGACGGTTATTTCTGAGCCAACCTTCATGGGGCCAGTGGGAGTCAAATCGATGACGCTGCCGGCTGGGACGGTTGCACTGAAAGCATCTTCCCCGCGGTTTACCTGCAGACTCATGTTCTCGAGCTGGGTCCGGACCTGATCAAAGGGCCGGCCCCTGAACTGGTCCGCAGACACTGTCACCGTGGTGGGCGTCGCTGATGCGGACGGAGTCGCAGACGGTGTGGCAGATGTCGCAGCAGTGGTGGGAGCAGCGGACGTGGTCGTGGCGGCGGAGGAACTTTGCACGGGACCAGTTTTGGCGGAATCAAAAACTCCCAAACTCTGCAGGAGCAGTGCTCCAAGCGCAAAGATCAGAAGCGCTATCAAAGCTACGGCCGGCCAGGTCCACGGGCTGCGCCCACGTTTGGCCGGTTCCTCAGCGGTGTCTTCGGAGTTGAAATCATCCTGCTCGGGGTCCGGGCCCGCCGTCCAGGCCCGCTCGGCACCGAGCATTTCGGCGCGTGTCATGGGCTTGTCCGTGGTGGACTCCGGGACGGCACCGCCAATAACAGTGGGAAGCGCCGACGTGCTTGGTTCGCGAACGTTTCCCACCACTGAGGTGGGTGCCGTGGCATTGATATCCACAGGTGCCGTGATGGGGCCCGTGGTGGATTCAAAAAGCAACATGCCAGGTACTGCGGCATGGGCGGCCTTGATGTTGCCTTCTCGAATGGCCTCGGCGGCGTCGGAGAGCTTCAACGCGTTGGCTGGTCGGTTGCTGGGATCCTTGGCAAGCATGGACATCAGCAGTGCACGTACCGGAGTCGGTAAGGTGTCAGGCAATGGTGGCGGAGCATCGTTGACCTGCGCTAGAGCAATCGCGATCTGTGATTCCCCCGAGAAGGGGCGATGTCCGGTAATGCACTCATAACCTATAACGCCAAGAGCATATATATCCGAGGAGCCTGTTGCAATTTGGCCTGTGGCTTGTTCGGGGGCCAAATATTGGGCCGTCCCCATGACCTGACCGGTCTGCGTGAGCGGCACCTGATCGGCCAGTCTTGCGATGCCGAAGTCGGTGATCTTAACCCGCCCATCAGGTGTGATGAGTAAATTGCCAGGCTTCACGTCGCGATGCACCAGACCTTGTGCATGCGCGACGGACAAGGCGCGGGCAGTCTGGGCAATCATGGACAAAGTCCAGTCGGCTGAGAGCACATGCTCGCGTTCGATCATCGTGGAGAGCGGTTCTCCAGGGACAAGTTCCATGACCAAGTAGGCGGAACCGTCCTCTTCGCCGTAATCGTAGACGTTGGCAATTCCGACGTGGTTCAGCAGGGCCGTGTGTTTAGCTTCTGCCCGGAAGCGGGCTCTAAAGCCCGGATCCCCGGTGTATTCATCCTTGAGGATTTTGATGGCCACTATGCGGCCCAGGACCATGTCCTGCGCCTTCCAAACTTCGCCCATGCCGCCAATGGCAATGCGTGAGGTGAGTTGGAATCTGCCGCCTAAGGTGATTCCTGATGTAGGCCTCACTTTTTCAACACCGCCTTGAAGAGTTTGCTTGCATTTGGACTAGTTAAAAGTGCACCGGTGGCCACGTCTACGTTCGGCATGACAATCGATACAACGACTTGGGGATCATCTGCCGGCGCGAAGCCAGTAAACCATGCATTGTTCAAATTATTGGCCACCTCCGCGGTACCTGTCTTGCCAGCCACTTTCACGCCTGGTACGGCCGCGCCTGAAGCAATGCCGTTATCTACCACACTGACCATCCAGTCTTTGATTTGTTGGGCAATTGCCGGGGTTGTGGATTGGCGCAGGACTTCAGGAGTCAAACTCGAGACGGTTTTCAAATCCGGCGAGCGAACAGTTTGGACAAGATTTGGCTTCATTTGTTTGCCGTCGTTGGCAATCGCTGCGGTCATCATGGCAATTTGAAGTGGTGTAGCAGTGACATTAAGCTGGCCAATGGCGCTTTGAGCTAGTGAGGGCGGATCCAGAACGCCCGTGCTTCCGGGGAAACGGCTGGTTTCTACTCCCATGGGAATCTTCACAGAGGAGTCGTTGAAACCAAACTTCTCTGCCTGCTTAGTGATCGCGTCCTGTCCCAAGTCCAGTGCAATGCTCGCAAATGGAGTGTTGCAGGAGTTCTCAAGAGCAAATTTAAAAGTAGCCGTTGTTTGGGAGTAGCACTGGCCGTAACGATAGTTGGGCAGTGCGTAGTTGATGCCGGGAAAGGCTAGTTCCGCCGGGTTCGCCAACACGCTGTCCTTATTGTATTTCCCTGACTCCAAGGCCGCCGCGGTGTCGACTAACTTGAAGACTGATCCTGGGGCGTACGTCTGCGTGAAGGCCGGGGAACCAAACAAGTTGATACTGGGCGTTTGGACTAGTTCGTCATAAGCCTTGGCAACGACGGACGAGTCGTGGCTGGCCATCAAGTTCGTATCGTAGGACGGTTTGGATGCCATGGCGATGATGGCACCGGTCTTCGGATTCATCACCACAATGGAACCGGCAACACCGTCGGGAATCATGCTGTAAGCCAGCTTTTGAATGGAGTCGTCGATCGTCAACTCCACCGAACGCCCCTGAGGTTTGGCGCCGGTAAAAGTTTGGGCGATCCGCTCAAAGAGAGCATCGTTGGACGTGCCAGCCAGATCCTCTTTCATGGCTTCCTCCAACCCATACTGGCCATTGCCGAGACTGTAAAATCCCGTCAGCCCGGCATACAGATAGGGATCGTTGTACTTACGTTGGTACTTGCAGTCGTTATCCGTAGCGACGGACTCGGCAATGGGATGCCCGCTCACAAGGATCGGCCCGCGGTTGCTGCAGAAATTAGCAATTAGTTGGCGGTTGTTGTTCGGGTTCTTGTTGAGAGCATCGGCAGCAAAGAACTGAACGTAGGAGATAGACCCAAAGAGTAGGGCGAACAAGGTGATGGCCACTATCCATGAATTTCGAATGGCTTGGTTCATACCGCGGACACCTCCCGTTGACGTTCACTGTTGGGGCCGTCAGAAACGTTGATTGGACGGCGTGCCGCATCTGAAATCTTAAGGATCAGGGCCACAATGATCCAGTTGGACAACAGTGAGGAACCTCCAGCAGCCAAGAAAGGCGTGGTGAGTCCTGTCAATGGAATCAGACGAGTGACGCCGCCAATGATCACAAAGCACTGCAATGCGACGGCGAACGAAAGGCCCACAGCGAGTAGTTTGCCGAACGCATCGCGAGTTCCCAAAGATGCTCGGAATCCGCGCGCAACGAGCAAAGCGTAGAGACAGACAATTGCGAACAGACCGACAAGACCAAGTTCTTCACCAATGCTGGCAACAATCATGTCGCTATTGGCCAACGGCACACCCTGCGGTGAACCCTGACCCAAGCCGGTACCTGTCAACCCGCCATTCGCCATACCAAAAAGGCCCTGGACTACCTGTCCGCTGCCGTAAGGGGCATCAATGTAAGCCGGTTCCAGGGCATGTATCCACACGTCAATGCGACGGGCGACGTGGGGGAAAATCTTGTAAGCGGCCGTGCCACCAACTGCCATTAGTACCAAACCGATCAAAATCCAGCTGACGCGGCTTGTCGCCACGTAGATCATGACCATGAATAGACCGAAGAACAGGATTGAGGTCCCGAGGTCATGCTGGAATACCAGCACGCCAACACTTGCCATCCATGCCACGATCATGGGCGCTAGATCCTTGGCGCGAGGAAGCTGTAAAGGACCAATCTTTTTGCCTGCCAGCAAGATCAGGTCCCGGTTGGAGGAAAGGTACCCGGCGAAGAATATAGCCAGGGTGATCTTCGCAATTTCTCCCGGTTGGAAGGTGAACGGCCCGAGTTTGATCCAGACTGTTGCGCCGTTGACGTCCCCAGCTGTGATGCCAGGTACTAGCGGCATCAGAAGGAGGGCTACCGACAAAACCAGTGAAATGTAGGTATACCGGCGTAGAATTCTGTGATCTTTGAGCATCCAGATCACAGTTACGGCGACGGCAACTGCGAGGGTCGTCCATAACCATTGGCGTGGGCCAGCATTATCCCCGGTGACAATATCAAGCCGGTGGATAACGGCTAACCCAATGCCGTTGAGAGCCACAACCACCGGTAATATGACCGGATCTGCATATTGTGCGCGGAAACGCAGAGAAACATGCATAGCCAGCGACAACACGGTCAGTACTGCCGTCTGGATATAGAAATCATTGTCAAACGTCCGGCCGAGGTTGAGGTTGACCAGAGCGTTGGCCATCACTCCTACACCCAAAGCCAGCACCAACAAAAGAAGTTCAGAGTTGCGGCGTGGCTTCGCTACAGTCGCTAATTGACTCAATTTCCGCCTCCCGGGCTACATGTCGGTGGGGCCGTGGAGATGGGGGTGGCAGTAGCAGCCGGGCTATTTCCAGGCGTAGAAGGTTGAGCTGTAGCTGGGATCGTCCCACCAGTTGCGGCCGAGGAAGTCCCGGTAGCTGAACTGGTGGGTAGCAGATTGCAAGGAGGCAGACTGGAACCCGTGCCCAATTGAAGGTCGCTGATGAGTTGTTCCGCGGTACCCAAGGTGGAAGCTGGCATGGTTGCCGTGACCAATTGTTGAGAGTACTCCGGCAGGGAGGACACTGAGACGCTCGTTTCTCGCAAAAGATGGGACAACGAAATCGGGCCCAGATTCTGGGAGACACCTTGATAGATAGCAACGTTTCCGTTCGAGAGGCCAACGAAATACTGTGCCTGTGTCCAGGTGTACGCCAGCCATCCGCCTGCTACGATCGCCAGCGTCGCCAATATGCCCAGTATGAGAAGTACCAAGCGGCGGTAATGCGCCCGTGGCAGGGATTCTTCGGTCTCATCCGAGATTACGGGAGTATCTACTGGCTTGTGTGTAAGTACTGTAGCCGCGCGCTGAGTGGGGGGACGATGCTCCAAGCGGGGTATTTTTCCCTCTGCATTGGCGGTTACGGCAGCGCCAACTAATTCGTGAGGTCGCAACGAAAGCTCATGATGGACTGCGCTTGCCCTGATATGAGTATCGAGCTCTTCCTCGGGAATGTCTTCGTTCTTGGGCTCTGGCTGATTGGCCGTTGGGCTGGCTATAGCGGCGGCGCCGACGTCGTCCTTCAGTACTTTCGGCTCGTCAAGGGGACCGGCCTGTGTGCTGTCGGAAGGATCAGCAACGACGGGGGCATCGTCCTCAAGCACTTCGGATGTTCTGGACTTTGCGGAAGGGGTAATTGTTTCCAGTGCCGCTGTCTGTGTGTCATCGGGAGAAGCTTCAACCACATCGAAAATGACTACCGTGACGTTATCTGGTGACCCCGCAGCCAATGTGAGCTCAATAAGAGTGTCTGCGGCCGCAGCTAACGACTTGGTGTGCCGAATGACCTCCTCGATCATTTCGTGACGCACAAAGTTCAGTCCGTCTGAGCACAATAACCAACGTTCCCCCGGCTCCGCATCGAAATATTTCAGATCCAGCTCTGGCGAGGCGTCAACGTCGCCCAGCACGCGCATAAGCACGTTTTTGTGAGGATGGACTTCTGCCTCCGCCTCCGTCATGCGGCCTTCGTCGATCATGTGTTGTACGAAAGTGTGATCGTTGCTCATCTGCTCGAACGTATTGTTCTTCAGACGGTAGGCGCGTGAATCGCCGATATGCGCGTACGCAAGCCGCTGGCCCGAGAGCAGCAACGACGTGACAGTTGTGCCCATTCCGGCGAGTTTCGGATTTACGTGGACCAATTCTGACAACAGGGAATTCGCGCTCTGAATTTCATCAGCAAGGTGAGTTCCTGCATCATCCGTGTAGTTGCCATGGTCCAAATGGATCAAATCGAGCACGGTTGAAGCGCTGGCGACGTCGCCGCCGGCATGGCCCCCCATGCCATCGGCGACCACAGCCAAATAGCGGCCGGCGTAGGCGGAGTCGTCATTTTTTGCCCGGACCAGACCGACATGCGATCTGGCCGCATACCTTAGTATCAAAGTGGTTTCGGCCATAGTCACGATCTCAATTCAATGACCGTTTTGCCGATCCGCACCGGCGTCCCGAGTTCTACAGGGAGGGCGCGCGTCAGTTGGGTGCCGCCAAGAAACGTGCCGTTGGTAGAGCCCAAGTCTTCAATAAACCAGCGGGTTCCTTGAGGAAACAAGCGTGCGTGGCGCCCCGAAGCGTAGTCGTCTTCAAGTACCAAAGTTGCGTCCTGAGCCCGCCCCAACAAAATGGGGGAATCAGAAAGTTCTAAAGTGGTCCCGGAAAGTGGGCCCTCAGTGACCACCAATTCTCGCGCTTGAAGCTTTGCAGGCGGAGCGGGTTGTTCTAGTTCCGGGTGTTTGCGGACCTGCCGAGCCGACGGAGCTCCGACCTTTGCTTTCCTACCAATCACTAAGTCCCGGCGCATGGCAGCGACAACGCTAAAGACCATGACCCACATCAGAGCCAGGAATCCGAAGCGCAAAATGGTAACGGTAAGGCTGAGGTCACTCATGGGCGTCCACCGTTCCGGGCTGGCAAAATGCGGAAAATGATGTGTGTGCGCCCCATGGTGATAGTCGATCCGTCTGCCAGCGAGGCGCTGCCCCGTACTCGGTGCCCATCGACAAAGCTACCGTTGGTGGAACCCAGGTCGACTGCAGTGCTCACGCCGTCGCGGGTTCGGATCTCAAGATGTTTACGGGAGACTCCGGTGTCATCAATGAGAATGTCGGCTTCGGAGGAGCGCCCCAAGATGATGGAGCTGGCATTGAGTGAATAGCGCTGGCCATCAATATCCAAAACAGGCTGCCCCGTGGGCGCCGGCGCAGCGGCTGGCTGATGATTGTAGACCGGGGCTGGCGTGGCAGATGCGGAACGAGGCGGCTGACGCGGCGCCGTTGCAGGAGCAGCGGAGGAACGAGCACTTTCCTTTTCGGTGGCCGAAACGACGTCGAACTGGCCCGGGCGAAGCTGCTCTTGATGGATAAAAGATACTCGGACGGGACCTTGGAGAACATACCCCTGGCTCCGGGCGTGATTTATTACTACATCACAGAGTTCCTCGGCTAGCGTGACGCCCCAAGAGCGTGCCCGTTCAAAGTCGGAATCGCCCAACTCAATATTGAACGTATTAGGTGCAAGTGTGCGCCCGGCGTCCAGGGTCATAGCTTTATCGTCGAGTTCGCGGCGCAGAGCACTCGCCATCTCCACCGGTTGCAAGACCTTTGATCCCCGGGAAAAGGCTCCGCGAACTGCCTTTTCAATGCCTTTTTCAACGTTGTCAAACAGTCCCATCGGTCTCCTCTCCCAAGTTGCAGCGCTCAGTGCTTGAACGCTTGGTCGTTCTCCAAGATTTTCTGACTGGCGGAAACTACCATTGGGCCCGAGACTCCGCACCCACGGAGCGGTTGCCCGAACCGCTAGCAACGCGCCACAGAGACGATACTACGGGGCGCGCCTTGAAAAAACTCTATCTGATTCCCCGAAAGGGGCGGATTTCATCCCTCAGTATGGTTTTCAAAGGGTGGTTCGAAGTCGCTATGTTCGGAGCGCATGGAAGAGCGACAGGACCCCTGGCGTAGGACCATATGGTGCCGCACGCGTGCCGCTGGTGGGTCGTTTAGGTATTTCGGTTGAGTGTCCTATATGCTTGATCACGCTGTTCCACTGGAACCTGAAAGGGAGACTGTGAAATAGCCGCAACGCGCGAGTGGCGGAACGGCAGACGCGCTGGCTTCAGGTGCCAGTGTCCGAAAGGGCGTGGGGGTTCAAATCCCCCCTCGCGCACGTTGAAATAAATCCCAAGGTGAAAAAGTCTTGGAGCTTCAAAGAATCCCATCGGATCATTTCGGTGGGATTTTTTGTGTCCCCAGTGCCGCCAACCCACGAACGGCACTGGAAGGCACGTATATATAGGGATGCATCCCGGCCCAAGTGCGTGTACCCCTAGGCTGCCGGAACTGCGCCCTAGGCTACCGGCACTGCGGAAGCTGCTTCGCGCTCCAATACCGTCCAAATTAGGACGTCTGTGTTTCAAGGCCCTTATGTTGAATCCATAGAAACGGCAGCAGTTCCATCTTCAGAACCGGAGGCAGTTGATGACGACTACCGTTCACGGCATCGTTGCAGCCGCGCCGACCGCTAGTAATCACCCGCCGGGACCAGTACCGACTCGCGTTGCGAAGTATATTTTCGGCCTGCAAGTTCGGCCTGCAAGTTCGGCGCAATTTACGCAGATTGTGGAAGGTCCTTTCCTTGGCCAAGTAAACCTGTGTGGATTTGTGCCAGCCACGCTTTGTGTGTAGTGTTTATCGAGTTGTCCTGAGTGTTGGGGATGGCGTTCCCCTTTTTTGTTGATGGCCGTTTGTTCGGTTGTTTTCTGGTGTTTCGGGTTGGTTTGTCTGGTGTTTACTGGGTTTGCTTTCTTGGGGTGTTGGGGGTAAGTTTGTTAGGTTGCTCCGGCGCTGATCGTCTTGTGTGAA
>NZ_JAJJBU010000007.1 GCF_020905375.1 Arthrobacter cryoconiti | reverse complement strand
TTCACACAAGACGATCAGCGCCGGAGCAACCTAACAAACTTACCCGATAAACTTCCAAGAAGTCAAATCCGATATTCAGACCTATTTTCAATTCCACATCAATTTCTTGAAGTGAATTGAACACATATCATCAAACCTATTTTTCATAGGCTGAAGTAGTGGTCTGGTGCCCTACCGAACTGTTCGTCCGGCGGGGTACTTACTCTAGCACCAGCAAGCCTCGAAAGACAAGCCGAGGAAGGGGGTCAGCAGGCATCCCCCCTCCGGGCTTCCTAGGGGCCGGGAATTTAGCTCTTTACCGGCCGCAAATAGAGTGCACCCAGAGGCGGAATTCTGAGTTCCGCCGAGAACTTCTGGCCATCCCAGTCCGTGGATTGGGCGGTGAGCGCCCCGCAGTTGCGGACGTTGGAGCCACCAAAGTCTGAATGGTCCGTATTCAGGGCTTCTTCCCACTCCCCCGCTTGGGGAAGACCGATTCGGAAACCTTCATAGGCAACCCCGGAGAAGTTGATAACGCACACCAGTGGACTGCCGCTCTTATCCCAACGGATGAAGGAGATGATGTTGTGGGCGGTATCCCCACCATTGATCCAGGTGAACCCGTCAGGGGTGTTGTCCTGCTCGGAAAGCGCCGGAGTGTCAGAGTAGACCTGATTCAGTTCCTTCACAAGCAACTGAACTCCACGGTGTGGCGGGTTCTCCGTGAGCCACCAGTCAAGACCGTGCACCTCACTCCACTCAGCTTCTTGACCAAATTCCGTGCCCATGAAGATCAATTGCTTGCCCGGATGAGCCCACTGGAATGCCAAGTAAGCCCGGAGGTTCGCCAATTGTTGCCAACGGTCCCCCGGCATTTTACGCAGCAGCGAACCCTTGCCGTGGACCACTTCATCGTGACTGATGGGGAGCAGAAAGTTCTCGGTGAAAGCGTAGACCAGCGAGAACGTGATTTGGCTGTGATGCCACCCCCTGTTGACCGGGTCCTCAGCCATGTACGCCAAGGAGTCATGCATCCAGCCCATATTCCATTTGATGCCAAAGCCAAGTCCACCGGCACTTGTGGGCGCTGTAACCCCGGGAAACGCCGTCGACTCTTCGGCAATGGTGACCACTCCGGGGTTACGCCGGTATGCGGTGGCGTTCATTTCCTGCAGGAACGTAATGGCCTCCAAGTTTTCACGTCCACCAAAGCGATTAGGGCTCCACTGCCCTTCTTCACGCGAGTAGTCCAAATAGAGCATGGAGGCGACGGCATCCACACGCAAACCGTCGATGTGGAATTCTTCCAGCCAGTACAGGGCATTGGCGACCAAGAAATTCCGGACTTCGTTGCGGCCGAAGTCAAAGATCAGCGTTCCCCAATCCGGATGTTCGCCTAGATGCGGATCCGGGTGTTCGTATTGAGCCTCGCCATTGAACTTGGCGAGGGCCCATTCGTCCTTAGGGAAGTGCGCAGGGACCCAATCCATGATGACTCCGATCCCGGCCTGGTGGAGTGAATCGACCAGGAAACGGAACTCATCGGGGTGCCCAAAACGGGAAGTGGGAGCAAAATAGGACGTCACTTGGTAGCCCCATGAGCCACCAAAGGGGTGCTCGGATACCGGCATCAATTCAACGTGTGTGAACCCCAGCCAGGTGACGTACTCCACCAGTGCGCTCGCCAAGTCCCGGTAGGAAAGGCCCTGCCGCCATGAGCCTAAGTGGAGCTCGTAAATGCTCATCGGAGAATTGTGCGGATCCCGGTCCGCCCGGGCCTGCATCCACTCCGAATCCTGGAATGCATAGCTCGATTCGACTACTCGCGACGCCGTCAACGGGGGAATTTCGGTCCCATAAGCCATTGGATCAGCTTTTTGCAGCCACTGTCCGTGCTCTGTGAGAATTTCAAACTTGTAGCGGGTGCCCACCAGAACATCAGGGATGAACAGTTCCCATATTCCGCTGGTGCCCAGGCTCCGCATAGCGTGAGAACGCCCGTCCCAGCTGTTGAACTCACCGATGACCCGCACTACGCGAACGCCGGGGGCCCAGACGGCGAAGCTGACACCGGAGACCTCGCCCAGGCTGGAGTGATAGCGGCGAACATGGGCTCCCAGCACCGTCCAAAGACCCTCATGGCGTCCCTCCGCCATCAGGTGCAGATCCAGCTCACCCACGGTTGGCAGGTAGCGGTAGGGGTCATCCACCATGTGCGGACCATCCGCATAGTGCACTTCCAGCCGGTAATCCGGAACGTGCCCCGGCTCATCCACCGGTACGACGGCGACCCAAATGCCACCGTGCTCGTGGTCCATGGGGAATCGCCCAGCATCGCTGATAACGGTCACCGACGTGGCCAAGTGCTGCAAGGTGCGCACGGTGAGAGATCCTTGGTCGTCTAGGTGTGCGCCCAGCACCGAATGCGGCGCGTAGTAGCATCCTGCCGAGACGCTGGCCAAAACTCCGGCATCAACTGCCAGAGGCTCCGTCTGTTTGCGTCCCATACCGGCACCACTTTCCCTTGATTCGAACATGCCCCGTACAGCCTGCACCGGAACCCCAACCCAATCGGGCCGGTTTTGCATTTCATAAACCACTTCGTAAAGAGCCTTGTCCAGCCACAATGCCATGAAAAGAGCCGAATCCGTATCGATTCCCTCCGGCCGACCTTCCTGATACCCGTGGAGGAAGGCCGCGCAGCACGCTTGTTCCCACGCCGCAGCGGCTTCCCCGGTCAGTTTCCCCTTGTTGAATGCTTGTGCCCCCGCGTAGCCAAAAGAACGCAACATCCCGACGACGTCACGCAATGGCACGTCTGGTTTGCCACGCGTAATCAAGGGACGCAACGGCTCGCCCTCAAAGTCCAGGAAGTACCAGTTGTTGCTTCCAGCCTGGTCCACATGAATCAGCTGGCCCAGGTGTAAGTCCCCGTGAATTCGTTGTAAATCGGGCACGTTCTTAATGTGGCTCAACCGTGCTACAACATCTTCGAACTCGGACTCGTAACCTCCGACGGCGGCTGCGGCCAGTCCCCAGGCCCACCTCAGCCGGGCGGCAATCGCGTCCACAAAGGTAGCCGCTGCCTCGCCTTCGCAAGGGGAAGAACCCAGCGAATTGCTCAAGTTGGTGTGCACTTGAGCCAACCCAACGCCGATGGCACGGGCCTCTGCCGTAAAGTCCATACCGGCCCCGGCCGCTTCCAACGCACTTGCCCAACCACTGCGCCCGTTGGCGATGAAGGAATGGATGACTCCCAACGTGCTCGTTTCCGCGCCCAGCTCCGAACCTGGGACGAAAGCCCACACGGCGGCAGCAAGCTTGGGTGCAAAGGCGGAGTCGGACTGGGCCAATGCCTGACCAATCTCCACTTCCGGGTGCACGCCAGCTTGCAAAACCCGAAAAAACTTGGCGATCAAAGACTCACCAGCCAGTTCAAACACGACCGAGCTATTGGACTGCTCAGCCGTAAGCAGCTGCACTCCGGCAACAAGGGATGTAACATCTGAAGGCCGCCCAGCAAAGAGCGCGTCGGAGCGCCAACTCTGAAGACCCGTGTGTTCAGCAGCGCCACCGATCACTCCCACCCACGCGGGCATGAATGCTGGATCAGCTAGAGCGTCATAAACCCAAATATCCTTCGTCGTAGACGTTTCATTAGTCCCGCCGCCAGCAAGTCGTCCCAACAGTGCAGATTCCTTGACTTGCCCCGGCTCGCGGATGGCAAAGCCCAACGGAACCTGCAGCGTCACGGCGGCCCCGGCGTCGTACGTGTCAGTATCAACCGGCAAACCCTGACCGTCGCGGGAAGACACCGGCACAATGTCCACGAAATACACCGCAAAATATCGATCCGCCGCCGCAGTGGCTAACGCCAAGCTACCCCTGATGTGCACAGGAACATCGGCACCCGCGTCCTTAAACGGATACCAGCGCTGAGCCGGCAACCACGAGGCGAGCAGGGCTCTTAGTTGAGAATCATCCGCCGGGGACTCCATGATTAGCGCCGCACGTGCAAAATATGCGCCGGTTCAAGGTGTGCGTCCAAGCGGAAGTAATTTTTCTTGCCCCAGTTCCAGGTGGCACCCGTGATCAGCTCATCCACCTTGAAAGTTCCGTCCGGGGAAAGCCCATCGAGTTCAAGAGCGTCCAAGTCCAAGACAACTTGCCCCTCCCGCATGCTGTGCGGATCGACGTTGATGACCACGATGATGGTGTCCTTGCGCGCAGGGGCAGTTGCCGTGGCCGCAATGTTTTTATGTTTGCTAAACACCAGCGTGGCCTCGTCGGAGCTTTCGTGCAGGGTCAAATTTTCCAGGTCCAACAGGGCCGGATGTGCACGACGAATTCTGTTCAAAACGGTAATGAAGGGTGCCAACGACTTTCCAGCTACCTCGGCCGCAGCAAAGTCACGATCCTTATACTCATATTTTTCGTTGTTGATGTTTTCTTCTGAACCGGGACGGGCCACGTGCTCATACAGTTCATAACCGGCATACATGCCCCAAAGCGGGCTGCCCATGGCAGCCAAAATGGCACGGATCTTGAACGCGGCTGGACCACCATACTGCAAAAATTCGGTGAGAATATCCGGGGTATTGACGAAAAAGTTAGGCCGGAAATATGCCGCCGATTTCCGGCTGACATGGTGAAGGTACTCTTCGAGTTCTTCCTTGGTGTTCCGCCACGTGAAATAGCTGTACGACTGCTGAAATCCGGCCCGTCCCAATGCCGCCATCATGGCCGGACGCGTGAACGCTTCGGCCAAAAACACGACTTCAGGATTGTGTTCATTGACGGTGCCAATGAGCCACTCCCAGAACCAGACCGGTTTGGTGTGCGGGTTATCCACACGGAATATTTTTACCCCGTGACTAATCCACAAACGCACAATCCGTAAAATTTCTGCGCTGAGCCCTGCGGGATCGTTGTCGAAATTCAGCGGATAAATATCCTGATATTTCTTTGGCGGATTTTCCGCGTACGCAATAGTTCCATCCACCCGGGTGGTAAACCACTCGGGGTGAGCGGTGGCCCACGGGTGATCGGGTGCGCACTGCAACGCCAAATCCAGCGCCACTTCCAGTTTCAACTCATCAGCAGCCGCCACGAAAGCGTCAAAATCGGCAAAGGTGCCCAGATCTGGGTGGATCGCGTCATGTCCGCCGTCGGCCGAGCCAATGGCCCACGGCGAGCCGGGATCACCAGGCCCCGGCGTCAAAGTGTTGTTAGCTCCCTTACGGTTCAAGGTGCCGATCGGGTGGATTGGCGGTAAGTAAATAACGTCAAAGCCCATGGCCGCCACGGCTGGCAGACGCTGGGCCGCCGTCGCCAAGGTTCCGCTACTCCACTCTCCCGTGACGGGGTCACGCTTGGCACCCTCGGAGCGTGGGAAAAACTCATACCAGGCGCCGCGTCCGGCGGCATCCCGCTCCACCTGCAGCGGGTAGTGCGGGCTACTGGTGACGAAATCACGTAAAGGGAAACGTGCCACTGCGCCGCGCACCAATGCCCCCGTACCAGCAGCAAGGCGGTCATTGACGTTCGCGAAAGTGTCCGCGAGTGCCTTGGCGGCATGTTTGAAGATTTTCGCATCTACTTGCTGCGGAGCTGATTTGGCGGCCTTGTCCAACAACTGCGAGCCTTCAGCCAACATGACGTCAACATCCACGCCGGCATTGATTTTCACCTGTGCGTTGTGTGCCCAGGTGGCGTAAGGGTCGCTCCAGCCCTCCACCGTGAAGGACCACGCGCCGACAGTGCTGGGGGTCAGCACTCCACCCCAAGCGTCGCTGCCCTTACCCAAAGGTCGCAAGGGTGTCCTCTCCACCTCTGTCCCGCTGGGGTCAAACAAGACGGCCGTTGCACCGACAGCGTCGTGCCCTTCACGGAACACCACGGCGGTGACAAAAATACCAGCGCCACGAACGGCCTTCGCGGGAAAAGCGCCGTCCTCAATGACTGGTTGGACATTAGTGACGGGGATGCGGCCAAAACGGAGGCCGGTGCCCGGAAAAGTTGCGGGCGGCATCGGTGCGGGTGGCATCGGTGCGGGTGGCATCGGTGCGGGCGGCATCGGTGCCGGCGGCGCTGCGGGCGGCATCGTTGCAGGGGCAGCGGGACCCACTGTGGGCGGCATCGGTGCCGGGGCAGCGGGACCCCCAGCGGGCTCTACCGGGGTGGACCGCGCTCTTGCTGCGGCTTGTTCTTTGCGTGCTGGCTTCGAGGTAGTCACAAACTAGACGTTAGCGACTCCACCGCCATATTGCTAAGGCCTGCGAGAATATCTGCTATTTCCTTGAACCCCATGAAGCAATTCCGTGCCGCATCCACTTTCTTTACGTAGTGAAGGCACGAATATGTCTTTGCGCCACAGTGCGGAAAGATTCATACGCTAAGGTGACCGGCATGAAGGCAATCCGTAGATTCACAGTCCGCACCGTAGTTCCGCAGGAGATTGCCGGTCTCACCCGGCTCGCCACGAACTTGCGCTGGTCCTGGCATTTGCCAACCCGCAAGCTGTTCGAGTCATTGGATCCCGTCCTTTGGCAGGAGGTCCGTCAAGATCCCCTCGCCATGCTGGCAGCCGTCTCTCGCGAAAAATTACAGGCCTTAGCCGCTGACTCTGACGTGGTGGCTCGCGTCTTCGCAGCCGAGCAGAATTTGGATGATTATCTGGATAAGCCCCGCTGGTACCAGACACTGGGCGAAGGTGCTCCGCGAACTATTGCCTACTTCTCTCCCGAATTTGGTATCACCGAAGTCCTCCCCCAATATTCCGGCGGCCTAGGCATTCTGGCCGGCGATCACCTGAAATCAGCGTCCGATCTGGGTGTCCCGCTAATCGGCGTCGGCCTCCTTTACCAGGCGGGCTACTTCAAGCAATCGCTTTCCCGGGATGCGTGGCAACAAGAAAGTTATCCGCTGCTGGATCCTGATTCCCTGCCGCTGACGCTCCTGCGCGAGGAAGACGGCACTCCCGTCACAATCTCTTTGCCCCTCCCTGACGGCCGCGTTTTGCTGGCCCATATTTGGCGCGCTGATGTGGGCCGGGTGCCCCTGCTGCTCCTCGATTCCAACGTTGCGCAGAACGACGACGCCGCCCGTGGAGTGACTGACCGGCTTTACGGCGGTGGTGGCGATCACCGGCTCACCCAGGAACTTCTGCTGGGCATGGGCGGGGTCAAGGCGCTCCGAGTTCACGCCCGTCTGACCGCGACTGCCGCGCCGGAAGTCTTCCACACCAATGAGGGCCACGCCGGGTTCTTGGGGATCGAACGTATCCGTGAACTCATGGACCCCGCACTGACGGCCAATCCCCTCACGTGGGACGAGGCTCTAGCCGCCGGTCGGGCATCGACGGTCTTCACCACCCACACACCCGTACCAGCTGGGATCGACCGTTTTCCGCGCAGCATGGTGGAACACTTCTTCGCCGGCGAGCTGGCTCCCGGCGTTCCGGTACAGGACATCCTGGCCCTAGGTGCAGAGAATTACGACGGCGGCGACCCTGCCATGTTCAACATGGCCGTCATGGGATTGCGTCTGGCCCAACGGGCCAACGGTGTAGCTAAGCTTCACGGAGTGGTCTCACGAGAAATGTTCTCCGGGCTTTGGCAGGGTTTTGACCACGAGGACATCCCCATCACGTCTGTAACAAACGGCGTCCACGTACCCACCTGGGTGGATCCGCAACTGGCCGAACTTGCCCGGGAAAAGTTTGGCGCCGATGTCCTCGACGGCCCCGACTGGTCCAAGGTCTATGAGGTGAGTGACGAAGATGTCTGGGCCCTGCGCCGTCGTCTGCGCTCGGCACTGGTGGAAGATGCCCGGCGTCGTCTGCGCTCCTCCTGGAAGAAGCGCGGCGCCGCTGACGCCCAACTGGCCTGGACGGATTCCGTGCTGGACCCAGATGTCCTCACCATCGGTTTCGCCCGCCGTGTTCCCACGTATAAGCGCCTGACGCTGATGCTGCGCGATCCCGCCCGGCTCAAGGCTCTGCTGCTGCACCCGGACCACCCGATTCAGCTTGTTATCGCCGGAAAATCCCATCCTGCAGACGACGCCGGGAAGAAGATGATCCAGGATTTGGTCCAGTTCACCGACGATCCGGCCGTCCGTCACCGAATCGTTTTCTTGCCCAACTACGACATCGCGATGGCCCGCACACTGTTCCCAGGCTGCGATGTGTGGCTGAATAATCCGCTGCGTCCGCTGGAAGCGTGCGGCACTTCCGGCATGAAAGCTGCCATCAACGGCTCCTTGAATCTCTCCGTCATGGATGGTTGGTGGGATGAACTGTACGACGGCGAAAATGGCTGGTCGATCCCCACCGCGAACCAGGGCACAAGTGACGAGGAGCGGGACGATCAAGAGTCCGCGGCACTGTATGAACTCTTGGAAAATCAGGTTGCACCACGTTTTTACGGCGACGTTGCCTCCACGAGTGCCGGTGCTGCCGG
Source organism: Arthrobacter cryoconiti (assembly GCF_020905375.1). GTDB lineage: Bacteria > Actinomycetota > Actinomycetes > Actinomycetales > Micrococcaceae > Specibacter > Specibacter cryoconiti. The sequence continues at coordinate 143,082 of NZ_JAJJBU010000007.1, read as the reverse complement.
GCCATCCCAGCCGAACAGTGGCGTCCCGTCCCATTGGATTTCCATGATCAAGCACACGCTGGCGAATCTGGGCCCGGCCGTGTCGGCTGAACGCATGGTGGCGGAGTACGTTCAGCGTCTATACCAGCCAGCTGCTGAGGCCGGGCGGGCTGCGGCGGCCGACGACTACGCTGGCACCCGGACGTTTGCCGCCTGGATTGCGCACCTACGCCAGCTGTGGCATGGAGTGCACGTGGATCACGTGGAGTCCCACGGGCTCTCCGATGATCCACAGATCGGGGAGACGCTCCAAGTCCGCGCCAACGTCAACTTAGCTGGCCTATCCCCGGAGGACGTCGGCGTCGTAGTCTCCTACGGCACCGCTGCGGAAACGGACGAGCTCACTGACACCCGAACATTGGCACTGGATTCGGTGACCGAACTAGGCGATGGCCGGTACCAGTTCGCCGCAGACTTGGTGATTGACCGCTCCGGCTGCTTTGGTTATGGCGTGCAGGTGCTCCCCCGGCACCCATCCTTGGCTAATTCGGCGGAGTTGGGACTTATCGCCACGGCGTAGCTGTCCTCGCTGGCGCAGAACTAGCGACGAGTTTTGCGCATAGTGCACCCCGCGCAAAACTGTCCACGGGTTTTGCGCCAGCGTTAAGTGCCCGCGGGCTCCGCGCAGTCGTTACGGTCATTACTGAAAATCATGACCGTATTCGCTTCCAGGCGCACGCTCTCACCCGGTGGGATGCGCGGCGTGCTGCGAGGCAAGCGGAAGGTGGGTTCGCCGTCGTCATCCATGGTTGGTGCAGCCGTGGTGATACGGAGCCGGTAGTCACAGGGCCCTGCGCCGGTGTCCTCGGCAAAGCGCGGGTTCGCCGGAAGGATCACGTCCTCATCCGTGATGCCGGTGTTGAAAACGATTAAGCCATCCAAGAGTCCCTGCGAAGAACCCACCAACATAGTCAGGACACGTTCGTGCGGATTGGTCCAACGTTCCGGCGTCATGGGCAGGCCATCAGCACCGAACCAGTGGATGAACGCCTCGCTGCCGCTGGCCGGAAAACTACTGGGTTGACCGGCCAAGAAGTCCTTGCGGATCGCCAGTAGCCGCTGCGTGGCGGCGAACATGGTTTTGGAATCCTCGTCAAAGGACCACTCCAGCCATGTGATCTCGTTGTCCTGGCAGTAGCCGTTGTTGTTTCCGCCCTGGCTGCGGCCAAGTTCGTCGCCTGCCGTGATCATGGGCACGCCCTGTGCCAACAACAGGGTGGCCATCATGTTCCGGGCAGTCCGGCTACGTTGGGCAAGAATCATGGGGTCATCCGTGATGCCCTCCACGCCGTGATTCCAACTGCGGTTGTAATCGTGTCCGTCCCGGTTGCCCTCCTGATTGTCCTCATTGTGCTTCTCGTTGAAAGCGGTGAGGTCAGCCAGAGTGAAGCCGTCATGAGCGCTCACAAGATTCACCGCTGACATGGCGGTGCGGCCAGAGCGGGCAAAAAGGTTAGCGGAGCCGCCCAGAGCATCCCCAAACTTATCCAGGCTCCCCTGATGGTGACCGTCAAAGGTAGCAGCCCGATCCGTCAGCCACACCTCCCGGACGGTGTCGCGGAAGGAATCGTTCCAGTCAGACCAGCCGGTCGGAAAGTTGCCGGTCTGCCAACCGTCATTGCCCAGATCCCACGGCTCAGCAATCAGCTTGGTCGAAGCCAGCACGCCATCGGTCGCGGCCGCCAAGAGGAATGGGTGCTGACTGTTGAACTCGTGGAGACCATCGCGTGCCAGGGACACCGCCAAATCAAAGCGGAAACCGTCAATGTGGAATTCTTCCACCCAATACCGCAGCGAATCCATGGTCATTTTGATGACCTGAGGGTTGCCAAAGTTCAAACTATTCCCGCAACCGGTGGTGTCCACGTAGCCGGCGTCGTTCATGCGGTAGTACTGCTCTTCCGCCAGGCCACGCCAACTCAGCGCCGGGCCACCCTGGCCACCCTCTGCCGTGTGGTTAAAGACCACGTCCAGGATCACTTCAATCCCGGCTTGGTGCAGTAATTTCACCATGCCCTTCAACTCGGCTTGAACGGCCTCAGGGCCACCCTCGCGAGCCTGCGCGCTGGCATATTTCACGTGCGGAGCAAAGAATCCGAGCGTGTTATAGCCCCAGTAGTTGACCATCCCCGTCCCGTGCAGATGGGGCTCATCAATGTGGAAGTGGATGGGCAGCAGCTGTACGGCCGTCACACCCAAATCCAATAAGTGCTTGATCATCACCGGATGGGCCATTCCGGCGTAACTGCCACGAATTTCCTCCGGGATGCCCGGATGAAGCATGCTCTGCCCGCGCACATGGGCCTCGTAGTAGACGGTGTTACGCCGTGACGTTTCCGGACGGCGGACGTCGCTCCAATCAAAATATGTACCCATACGCACAGAGACATACTTCGTAGTGCCGTCGGATTCTACGTACTCGTCAATGTAGCGCCCGTAAGGGTCAAGAAGTAGCTGCACCGTTTCCGGGTCAATTTTCTCCAGGTCCTTGTTCTCGCCAGCAGCATCTGTGTAAAAACCGTAATGGCTTCCCACCGGGATCTCTGTAACAAGCCCATGGTGCACGCCATCCGTGATGTCCGAAAGCAACACAGCTTTCCATGGACCACCCGGCATCCGGTGACATAACACCACCTGACGGCGTTCCGGCGCATAAACAGCCACGTTGACGGCATCGGGCCCTTGGGATTCGGGCAGCATGCTAATGCCCAAAGGGAACCCACGCGAAAGCGAGATTCCCAGGGTTCCGACTGCTTCAACTACGGTTACGGGCATATTAGACCTGGGCGGAACGCTGTTTAGATACCTCATACAGGCTGATACCGACGGCCATGGATGCGTTCAAGGACTCCATGGCTGAGTTGATAGGGATCGAGACGATCTGATCGCAGTTCTCGCGCACCAGACGCGAAAGTCCCTTGCCCTCAGAACCGACCACCAAGCAGATCGGGTCCTTAGCCAGGCCCAGATCGGGCAGCGAAACGTCACCGTCGCCGTCGAGCCCCAACACAAAGTAGCCCATCTTCTGGAAAGCGCCAATGGCACGATTCAAGTTGGGGGCCTTCGCAACGGGTACGCGCACGGCGGCCCCAGCACTGGTCTTCCAGGCAGAGGCCGTGACACCGGCACTGCGGCGCTCAGGAATGACGACGGCGTGGCCCGAGAAAGCGGACACGCTGCGGATGATGGCACCTAAGTTACGCGGATCTGTGATGCCATCCAACGCGACGATTAGCGGGGCGTTGTTGATGTGCCCCTTCTTCCACTTCTCCATGATTTCCGTGGCCATGTCTACGGCGTCTTCGTACTCATACGGAGGGATCTGCAAGACGAGGCCCTGATGGACGGCATCCTCGGTGAGGCGGTCCAATTCTGGCTTGTGGGCTTCCAGCAACGGGATGCCGCGTTCGTTGGCGAGCTTGATCGATTCGCGCACCCGCTCATCCATGTCCACGCGCACAGCAACGTAGAGCGCCTTTGCTGGGATCTCCGCGCGGAGAGCCTCGACCACGGAGTTGCGCCCTGTCACGAGTTCTTCCGTGGCGCGGCCCTTTGGTCCACTGCTGCGACGCTTGGTCGGAGCGCTCTTGGTCGTGCCGTGTTTGGCCGCGGAACGCTCAGCAAGTTCCTTGCTCTTATAGGCCTTGTGGTAGGTGCGCTCGTCTGCCTTCGGTGTGGGGCCCTTGCCTTCTAGTGCCTTGCGACCCAGCCCGCCTGTGCCCTTGACGGGACCCTTCTTGAGCTTGCGGACTGCGCCGGAGCGGGAACTGTTGGCCATGGAAAAACCCTTACGATTGGTGCGGCGCCCTGTGTTGTCATGGCCCCGATGGTCGTTACAAAAAATGGCTCCGTTAACGCCTTTGGGCGCGCGGGAGGACGGGGATTGCAAACCCGTAGCTATTAGCTTACGGCCTCGACGCCAAAATGCTGATACGTGGCGCGGAAAGTGCGCAGTCTCACGAGCAGGCGCGGAGCATCCACCCCACGTTCCGACGCTCGGTTACTTTAGGGGCAGTTTTGCCCAACGCTCCCGCAAGTGGTAACCGAGCGTTGGGCAAAACACGCCCTAAAGTAACCGAGCGTTGGGGGCGGCTAGCTCTTTAGGGACCAGGTGGAACCATCAGCGGAATCGGCAATTTCCACTCCGGCCGCCGCCAAGACGTCCCTGATCCGGTCCGACTCGGCCCAGTTCTTTTCTGTGCGAGCCTGCGCACGGGCCAGAAGCTGCGCGTTGACCAAAACGTCCAAGGCCGCCGTTTCCGCACCGGCAGTCCCGCTCCGGGTCCAGCGCTCATCGAGGGGGTTGATGCCCAAAGCTTGGCTCATTCCCACCACCGCTTGGAACGCCATCAAGGTCGCGGAATCGTCTTTGGCAGCCAAAGCAGTATTGCCGGCCCGCACTGTTTCGTGCAGGACGGCCAGAGCCGCGGGAACATTGAGGTCCTCATCCATTGCGTCCCTAAACGCGCTGGGAATATTGGCTACCACGCCCCAATCACCTCCGGGAAAAAGTTTCGCGATGGCAGCGTGCAGGAACGTCTCGATGCGTTCGACGGCGGCAGCAGCCTCCGTGAGCGAGCCCGGGCGGTAATCCAACACCGAACGGTAATGAGCTTGGCCCAAGTAATAGCGAACCACTAGGGGGCGCGCCACCTCCAACATTTCCCGCGGGTTGATGGTGTTACCGATGGACTTTGACATCTTTTCACCCTGATAAGTGACCATGCCGTTGTGCATCCAAAAGTTCGCAAATGCATCACCCGCGGCCTGCGACTGTGCCATCTCATTTTCATGGTGTGGAAAGCGCAGATCAAGTCCACCACCGTGAATGTCAAAGGCGGCGCCGAGGTACTTGGTGACCATTGCCGAGCACTCCAAATGCCATCCGGGACGGCCGGCACCCCACGGGGAAGTCCACTGCGCAGTTTCCGGCTCACCCTCCTTGTGCCCCTTCCACAGCGCAAAGTCGCGGGGATCGCGCTTGCCCCGTGGGTCGGCGTCGGGCGCGGCCTGCATGTCATCAATTCTCTGATGTGTCAGTGACCCATATTGTTTCCAGGAACGAACATCGAAATAGACATCGCCGGATTCGTCACGCGCTGGATAGGCGTGGCCGCGCTCAATGAGACGGGCGATCAGCGCGTGCATCTCGGGGATGTGGCCCGTGGCGCGCGGCTCATAGGTGGGCTTCATGATGCCCAAGGACTCATACGCGGTGGCAAAAGCTTGCTCAAAACGGTACGCCAGCGCCCACCAAGGTTCGTTATTTTCCGCGGCCTTGAGCAGAATTTTGTCGTCAATGTCCGTCACGTTACGGACCACCGTGACGTCCAAGCCCGAGCTCTGGAGCCAACGGCTCAGCTGGTCAAAGGCCAAAGCGGAGCGGACGTGTCCGATGTGCGGCTCGCCTTGGACCGTGGCACCGCAGTAGTACAGGGAAGCTTTCCCCTCCACAAGTGGGGTGAAATCACGGACGGAAGCAGTGGCGGAATCATAAAAGCGCAGGGTCACGGCTCTACGTTATCCTTTCCAGCGGCTGCTTGCCGAGCAGATGCCTGGTTGTGCGGGGCAGTTACTTACCGCCTAGGGGTTCACCGCGACGACGAGGGCCGTGGCCATGGCCGTGATGCCTTCACCTCGGCCAGGAAATCCCAGCCCGTCCGACGTCGTCGCGCTCACGGACACGGGCGCACCGGCTGCGGCGCTCAGGACAGCTTCTGCTTCGGCTCGACGCGGACTAAATTTGGGTCGGTTGCCCACAAATTGCACTGCAACGTTGCCGATCTCAAACCCGGCAGCCCTGACAATGCGGGCCGCCTCCGAGAGCAGGCGCACTCCACTGGCCCCCTTCCATTCGGGCCGGTCAGTACCGAAATGAGTTCCGAGATCACCAACTCCAGCCGCAGAAAACAGCGCATCAGCGGCCGCATGAGCCACGGCATCCCCGTCGGAATGTCCCGAGAGTCCGCGTTCCCCTTCCCACAGCAAACCCGCCAACCACAGCGGGACCTGCGCGGCGCCGTCGGAGGATTCCGGGGCGAAAGCGTGGGTGTCAATCCCGATACCCGTGCGGGGAAGGGGCGCGGAATGAGCTTGCATACTCAACCCTCAATCCAGCGCGGGCGCAACGGACCAGCGAGCATAGCCTCGGCCAGCAGCAGATCCGTAGGCGTAGTCACCTTCAAGCTGTGCGTGGAGCCTTGGACCACGTAAACGTCCTCGCCCAGCGCCTCCACCAACATCGCGTCATCCGTGATCAGCGCGGCGGACGCGGCGTCGAGGGACTGGGCATGCTCGTGAGCGCGACGCAACGTGTCAACATCAAATCCCTGCGGTGTCTGGATAGCCCGGAGACGGCTACGCGCAGGAGTCCCGGAGACCTTTTCCACTCCCGCGCCCGTGCCGGGAAGCCCAGCGGGAACCACAGTCTTGATGGTATCGACGACGGCGAGAGCCGGGATGACTGCCTTGGCGCCGTCGCGCAGGGCATGGCTCACGCGATCAAAGACTCCGGCCGGCGTGAGGGGCCGGGCGGCGTCGTGGATCAGCACCGTGGTGATGTCCGATGCCAGAACTGACAGTGCCGCCCGCACGGACTCTGCTCGGTCGGCACCTCCGGCAACGATGGACCATTGCAGATCAGTCTTCGACCCGAATTCACCCACCAACTTGGTACAGATTTGCTCCATTGCCGCATCTTCTGCGGGGACGGCGATGCAAATTTGCGAGGCGATCCCGGATCTGACCACTCCCCGGACGGTATGCACCAGCATGGGCTCCCCGCCGAGTAGAACCCTCGCCTTAGGCACCCCCTGCCCCAGGCGTTGGCCGGATCCGGCTGCCACAATCACTACCGCGCACTTGGCGCTTGGAACCTCAGTCATAACTCCACATTAGCGCCGGGACGCAAGGCTTTGGTGCGGGGACGCAAGGAACCCCGGCACCACGGGTGCCGGGGTTCCCTTAAGTAACCTATTTCAATCCGCTCACAGAAGCCGGAGCAGTTGCGCAAAAGCCGTTGTCCAAAACTATGAAGCTAGGACCTCGTCCAAGACCTCTGCAGCTTTTTCCTCGTCAGTCTTTTCCGCTAGGGCAAGCTCGGAAATCAGGATCTGACGAGCTTTGGCCAACATGCGCTTCTCGCCTGCCGACAACCCGCGATCGTGATCACGGCGCCACAGGTCGCGAACAACTTCCGCAACCCGAATGACGTCTCCGGAAGCCAACTTTTCCAAGTTAGCCTTGTACCGGCGGGACCAGTTGGTGGGTTCTTCGGTGAATTCAGCCCGCAGCACTTCAAAAACGTGCTCCAAACCTTCTTTACCTACAACATCGCGAACCCCTACAAGGTCCACGTTTTCAGCAGGAACCTCAATTGTCAGGTCTCCTTGGGCAACCTTAAGTTTGAGATACATCTTCTCTTCACCCCGGACGGTGCGCAGTTTGATCTCTTCAATCTTTGCCGCGCCGTGGTGTGGGTAAACTACTGTCTCGCCGACCTCAAAAAGCATGTGGATTCTCCCTTTCCAATGCCCCTAGTTTACCACGTCCGCGAGCCTACTCCCTTGAGTTTCCGCAGGTCAGGACCGCATGCAGATATGCTCAGCGCGCAATTGATCCAAGCGCTGGAGATTTTTGCAACCCTTGACTAAACGTTCGCGAAGTGCAGTCGGGCGTTCCATAGTGCGCCCTCGAGAGTCGCCGATACGCCCAAATAGGCCCAAAAGCGGGTATTCGGCGCAATTGCAGATAAGCTGGTGGCAGATATTTTGGACCTTTTCCATGAGGAGTTACTGACGTGAGAACCGCTGCCGGCACCCCCGGAGCCAAACGAGTACAGCGCTTAAGCCTGATTGCCGCTATCGGCATCGGTGCCATGGCCTTTACCGGTTGCAGTGCCATCAACCCGCAGTCCACCACCGTTGTGTATTCCGCATCGGATGGAGTTCGCATGGATATGGGTCACCTTGAACTGCGCAATGTGCTCATCATTTCCGGTGAGGCTGGAGGTCCCGGACGCGTTTTGGGCACTTTTTACAACACGTCCACTGCCCCGATCACACTAACCATCAGTGGCGCGCAGGGATCCCAGACCGAAGTCTCGATTGAGCCGGGCGTCCCTCTAGTGCTCAACGGCAAGAGCGATAAAGCAATCCTCAGTACCGTCAAGGCCGCCCCTGGTGCTCTTGAGACCATTGAACTGCGCCAGTCAGCCGGAGCCACCGAAACCGGCACGCTCAACGTTCCCGTCCTTGACGGAACGTTGAAAGAATACAAGAACCTAGTCCCGACGGCCATGCCGAGCCCATCAGCAATGCCCACCCCGACGGCAACTGCCGCAGCCAGCTAATACAGGCACCCCAAAACAGGCGCCGTAAACAAGACGCCGCAGTACAGCCGCTGTTCAGGCGCGTAGTTCAGGCGCTCAGAGGGACCAGGCTCAACGTGATGTTGAGCCTGGTCCCTCGCTATTTCCATAGCCGCACGTCATGTTTCTCGTCAGCGCGGGACAACTAGCACTGTTGCGTCGCTTAGGCATCAGGAGTGCAGCAGGAACATTCGCCGCCTTGAACGCTTGCAACCTGGATTGTGTGATTCTCAGAGCAGCAGTCATCTACGGCTTCCGTCTGCGCACCGTCGCCTTGTGGCAACGGTGTACAGCACGTATCTCCTCGCCAAGCGGAGCGGCCTTCCTTAATCGCAACGCCTGCGATCACAAGTGCAGCAATCGGATCGGCCCACGACCATCCCAGCACACTGTTCAAAAGTAGGCCTACCAAAAGTACTGCCGAAAGATAGGTACACAGCAAGGTCTGCTTCGAATCTGCAACTGCTGACTTCGAGCCAAGCTCCCGACCAACCCGGCGCTGCGCCCAGGACAGCACCGGCATAATAATCAGGCTGACCGCAGCCAGAACGATGCCTACGTTGGAGTGTTCTGCTTCTCTGCCCGTTATCAAGGAGCTCAGAGCATCAGCGGAAACAAAGGCTGCTAAACCAAAAAAGGAGAAGGCGATGATGCGCAGCGCTTTTTGCTCGCGGGCTTCAGGATCACGGGCACTGAATTGCCATGCCAGCGCGGCAGCGGAGGAGACTTCTACGATGGAGTCCAAACCAAAGCCGATGAGTGCGCTGGAGGATGCGCCGATTCCTGATGAGAGGCCTATGACGGCTTCAATAACGTTGTAGGTGATGGTGGCGGCGACGAATAGTCTGATCCTGCGGTTCAAAACACGCCGCCGATCAGCCGTTGGGGCTGTGAGTCCTGGCAGATTTGTGGTGGCCATCAGCAGCAACCTTCCACTTCTGCGTCAGCACAGTATTCCGGGTCAACAGTGAGCACGACTGCTAAAAGGTCCGCCAACGCATGGCCGATCTTCGCATCCGCCAGCTCGTATCGAGTCCGCCGTCCCTCCGGAACCGCCACCACCAGCCCGCAGCCGCGAAGACAGGCCAAATTGTTGGAGAGGCTTTGCCGGCTGATCCCCAGGGTCTGCGCCAGATCGGAGGGATAGGCGGGGGAATCGCGCAGCGTTAGGAGAATTCGCGCCCGCTTAGGATCCGAGAGGGCATGTCCGAAGCGTCCAAGGACCGTCGAATGAGTTATAGTTTCCACACCTTGAGAATACATTATTTTCTGTATACACAAAATATTGAATAGTTGCCTAAGGTGCGGCTCAGCTCTTGTCGGCCCAGTCGTTACGGCTCGAACTTGTAACCAAGCCCCCGGACCGTCACCACGTACCTGGGTGCGGCCGGATCGGGCTCAATCTTGCTCCGGATACGTTTGACGTGCACGTCCAGGGTCTTGGTATCCCCCACATAATCCGAACCCCACACCCGATCGATCAACTGCCCGCGCGTCAACACCCGGCCGGCATTGCGCAGCAGCATTTCCAGCAGCTCGAACTCCTTGAGTGGGAATGACGTGCTTTCGCCATGCACAGTCACCACATGGCGCTCCACGTCCAAACGGACAGGGCCGGCATGCACTGTCGTGCTCAGCAGTTCCTCTGGCTCCGCAAGACGACGTAACACGGCCCGGATACGGGCGATCAGCTCGCGGGATGAATAAGGCTTAGTGACATAGTCGTCGGCACCAAGTTCTAGTCCCACAACTTTATCGATCTCGGAATCCTTGGCCGTGAGCATGATGATCGGCACGCTCGAACGCTGCCGCAGGTGCTTACACACCTCCGTTCCGCTCATTCCGGGCAACTGCAGGTCTAGAAGCACCAGATCCGCGCCACTGCGTTCAAAGGCAACCAGTGCGTCCAAACCATTGTCAACGACCTCTACTTCGTAGCCTTCCTTGGATAACAGGAATGACAACGGGTCACTGATGGAGTCCTCGTCCTCAACAATCAAGATTCTGCTCAAGCTAGTAATTCTCCTTGGTTTCTCGCGTGTGGGTCAGTCATGGTGACGATTAGCCAGAACGCTCCGGCCGTCGTCGTCCTCGGGAAGTAAAAATTGGGGTAGGCGGATGGTGAACGTGGAGCCTGTTTTCGGCGCCGACCACAATGTGACTTCACCACCATGGTTTCCCACGATGTGTTTGACGATGCTCAGCCCCAAGCCTGTGCCGCCGGTGTGGCGCGAACGCGCTGCATCCACGCGGTAGAACCGCTCAAACACCCGGTCTTGGTCCTCCGGACTCAAGCCATCGCCTTGATCTGAAACACTCACGGAAACCACGCCATCTGCCACCGACAAGCCGATTCCCACCGCGGTGTTCTCCGGGGAATAGCGCACCGCGTTATCGATCAAATTCCGCAGCGCCGTCACCAACTGCGCGGCATCACCATGGACTTGGCCCTCTCGGTGCGGACCAACAGCTAAAGTGATGTTCTTGCTGTGGGCGGGCAGGCGCGTTCTCTCAACAGCTTCGGCGACGACGGCGTTCATATCCACGGCTTCCCCTGCTACTGCCACGTCCTTGCTCTGGAGGCGTGAGAGCTCGATGATGTCCTGGACGAGGGCTGCCAGACGGGCCGATTCAGTGATCATGCGCTTGGCGAAGCGGCGCACCGTTACTTCATCATCCGGAGAAGACTCCAAGGCCTCGGCCAGCAGGGAAATGGCACCCACGGGAGTCTTGAGCTCGTGAGAGACATTCGCCACGAAGTCGTTGCGCACGGCTTCAGTGCGCGCTATCTCAGTGCGGTCCTCGGCCAGCAGCAAGATGTAGTCCTCCGAGAGCGGTGCCACCCGGACCGAGATGACGAGCGAGCCCTGAAAGGGCATGGCCCCAAAAGCGGAAGTGGGACTCCCCGCAGACGAATCTGCGCCGGCGGCCTCAGGGGCTGTTACTGGGAGGACCACGCGGGGCAAGATCAGGCTCCGTTCTTCAATGACGCCATCACGGCGCACCCGGTGCGCCAACTCCAAGAGTTCACGATGCACTACCGTATGGCCTCTGACCAGCCCGTAGGCGTATGCACCAGGGCTGGCACGCACCACCCCATCCACAACGTCAATGACGATGAAAGCTTTACCGACCACGGAGAGTACCTCTGCTGACCCATCAGGGAGTCCGGGTTCACGGACGTCTACTGTCCGCCGACGGGACCGTTCGCTGGCGCTAAAGGCAAGCATGCCAAATACGCCTAAGGCCAGACCGATCAGGCCGGCAACAACACCGCTTAGCAAAGGGTTCACGTCCCAAGCCTATGCGCAGACGTGCCCTGTTTACCTCAAAGTGTGCTCTCTTGGCTTGCCGTTCAACTAACGTTCACTTGGTGGTGTGCCCTTGTTCACCCTGGGCTGGCAGTCTAGTTGATGATCGAGCCGGCCTGTGAGCTGGGCTGTCCCATGAAAGGAAATACGCGTGCGCAAAGTTTTTCAGGCCGAACTTCACCAAATCGGAGAAGGCCTCGTTGAAATCTCCGCCCTGGTCGGCGTTGCCATTGAGAAGTCCACTGCAGCGTTTGCAAGCGTCGATTTGCAGGGGGCAGAAGAAGTCATTGCCGCCGACGCCCGCATTGACTTTTTGCAAAACGACCTCGATGAGCGAGCCATCGACGTCCTAGCCCTACAAGGTCCCGTGGCCAGCGATCTGCGCATGATCGTTGGCGCACTGCGGATGAGTGCCTCGCTTGAACGCATGGGAGATCTGGCCCGTCACATTTCCCAGCTGACGAGGCTGCGCTTCCCGAACCCAGTGGTTCCGCAGTCCTTGACGGACACGTTCGCGGAACTGGCCCGCCTGGATATTCTCATCGCCGCCAAGGTTGCCGAGCTTTTGGACTCCCGTGACCTGGAATTGGTCACCGACATCCTCGCCGCCAAGGGTGCCATCAACAAGATCCACAAAACTGTTTTCTCCGCCATGGCCGCCCCCGACTGGGCAGAAACGGCTGCCACCACCGTGGACGTTACACTTGCCAGCCGCTATTTTGAACGCTTCGGAGACCACGGAGTATCTGTGGCCCGCAAGGTCTCCTATCTAGTCACCGGCGAGTGGCAGCCCGAGGACTTTCTAGCCGGCTAAGCACAGCACAAAGGCTGCAAGACAAAGGCGGTCGGTGAACTTTTTCAAAGAAAGTTCACCGACCGCCTTTTTCTGCGGACTCGGCCACGTCGGCCCGGGAAAAGTCCCGAACAGAGCCCGGGGAAAGTCCCGGACAGAGCCTTACAAAGTGCTGCTTTACTTCTTGCCCTGGTTCGCCACGGCCTGGATGGATGCTGCAGCTGCTTCTGGATCCAAATATTTCCCACCAACGGTAATGGGCGCGAAGTTCTCGTCGAGCTCGTAGACCAAAGGGATGCCCGTGGGGATATTGACGCCGGCGATGGCGTCGTCAGAGATGCCGTCCAAGTGCTTGACCAGCGCGCGTAGCGAGTTGCCATGCGCTGTCACAAGAACCGTTTTTCCAGCCTTCAAGTCTTCCTTGATGTCCGATTCCCAGTAGGGCAACAGACGGGTCAGGACATCTTTGAGGCACTCGGTTCGAGGGAGGTCCTCCCCCAAACCTGCATACCGGGGGTCATGAGCCTGAGAGAATTCGCTGTCGTCGGAAAGCGCCGGTGGTGCCACGTCGTAGCTGCGACGCCATTCCATGAACTGTTCTTCGCCGAACTCCGCCAGCGTTTGAGCCTTGTCCTTGCCCTGCAGTGCGCCGTAGTGGCGTTCGTTTAGCCGCCAGTCGCGCTTGACGTCAATCCATCCACGATCAGCTGCCTCCAACGCCAGGTTTGCAGTATTGATGGCGCGCTTAAGACGTGAGGTGTACAGGACATCCGGGAGAATGTGGTTCTCAACCAACAGCTCGCCGCCACGCACGGCCTCGGTGCGACCCCGATCATTCAAATCAACGTCCACCCAGCCGGTGAAAAGGTTCTTGGCGTTCCACTCACTGTGGCCATGGCGAAGCAAAATCAGCGTATAAGTCATGGTTTCATCTTACCGGTCCGTGTTCCGAGGGCCAGAAATACTACGAAGCGTGGACCCACCATTTCAGCTAGCCAGGCTTGTTGCGGCCCGCCGCAACGTCCTATCCCTGCGGAGCCCTAGAATTGTGAGGTGGTTCAACGGGCGCAACGAGTCAAAAGCGCTTCCACCGACCCCGTAAACCGTTCCCTGCGCCAGCGCAACAAACCGTTCGGCAATGCCACACGCGGCACGACTAACCCAAACCGTTTGCGGCGAGTGGACCGGTGGCTGGCCGGCCCGCAAGTGTGGCGATTACGCCGGGATTCGATGCCCGGTAGGCCACCGGTGGTAGTGGATTTAGGATACGGCGGCTCTCCCACCACCGCGGTGGAACTCTACGCGCGCATCCATGCCGTTTGCCCCGAAGCCCATGTGAGCGGTATTGAGATTGAGCCCGCGCGGGTGCTGATCGCCAAACCTTTAGAACATGAGGGTTTGGACTTCCGTGTGGGCGGTTTTGAAATTCCGGTCGCGGGTCAGGTGACAATGATCCGTGCGTTCAACGTGTTGCGTCAGTATGACGAGGCTGATGTCCGTCTCATCTGGGCAACGGTCTGCTCCCGGCTCTCTCCGCACGGCATATTCGTGGACGGCACGTGCGACGAGATTGGCCGCCGCAGCACCTGGATTGCCTTGGATCCCTCCGGCCCGGTGTCGTTGACCATCTCCATGCGGTTTGGCTCTTTCGAATTGCCAAGCAATGTGGCCGAGAGGCTGCCCAAGGCTTTGATCCACCACAATGTGCCCGGGGAAAAGATCAACGACTTTTTGGCGGCGCTGGACAAACACTGGCTGTCGGGGGCGTCGCTTGCCGCCTTTGGTAACAGGCAGCGCTGGCTGCGCATGTGCCAGCTGATGTACGACGACGGCTGGCCCGTGGTGCGTTCACGCTCACGGTGGCGTTTGGGAGAGTTGAGCGTGGCCTGGTCGGGCGTAGATCCGGGTCCGAAAACCTAGTTCAGGCAGCTGGCTGTGGAGTGCAGGGTGCGCTATCCGCCGTGGCGAACTTTCGCCAGGACGGGCTCTACCAGGACGGACCGCGGCTTTGGTTTCCTTTGCCGCGCCCACGCACTTCTGCCAGCGCCGGTTTGACGTCGGAGAGGTAGACACCGGCAATAGTTACGGCAGCCAAATTGAAGATCATCGCCATGCCGAGGCTTGGCGGGACGGGAAACCCGACAGCCAACGTGGTGCTGAGAGGGCCTATCAAATAGATGAAACCAAAGAAGGCGCCTACGCCTGTCAGTGCACCCCAAAAAGACTTACTTCTTTTGTACACGCGCGTAAAGTCCGTCGCGGGGGTCCGCAGACAGTCCGCCAGAGCCATAATTTGTACCCATAACGCCACGACGCCCAAGGACATCAAAATGGCGAAATCAACATAGTTCAAAAGAGTTCTCACGTGGTAAGCCTAACGCGTGGAGTCTACAGATAATACGAGCCGGGCCTATCGCAGCGCTGTCGCCGTCGAAAGGGCTTGCGAAAGATCGTTCCACAGGTCCTCCACATTCTCCACCCCCACGCTAAGGCGCAGCAGGTTTGCTGGCACGGTGTCGGGCTCATTCGCGTGACGCCGGCGTCGTTCAATCAGCGATTCCACACCTCCCAAGGAGGTGGCGGGAGTCCACAGCCGCACAGCGTTGACGAGGGCGTCGGCCGCCTCTTGCCCGCCCGCCACTTCGATGCAAATAATGGCGCCGAAGCCCGTCATCTGCGCCTTGGCGCGCTCATGCCCGGGATCGGACTCAAGCCCCGGAAACAAAACCCGGTCCACGCCGTCGTGCACATTAAGGCGCTGGGCCAATTCCACAGCATTTTCCCCAGCTCGCTCCACCCGCAGAGCCAAGGTGCGCAGCCCGCGCAGCGCCAGCCACGCTTCAAACGGACCGGCGATCGCACCATGAACGGAGCGGTGGTGATGGAGGGCTCGCCGCAGGTCCGGGTTCGAGGTGATGAGCGCACCCAAGATGACGTCCGAATGCCCGGCCAGATACTTGGTGACCGAGTGAAGCACCACGTCACTGCCAAGCTCCAATGGTTTTTGCACCAGTGGAGTGCAGAACGTGTTATCTGTGACGACGACGGCGCCCACGGCTTGGGCGGAGCGGCACAGCACGCGCAGATCAGCCACCTCCAGCATGGGATTGGTGGGGCTCTCCAGCCACAACATGTCAGCGGCTTTCTCCCCCGAACCCGTCAGCGCGGCGATGACTTCGTCAGTATTGGCAATATCAACGCAGCGCAGGGTGAAAAGGCCTTTCGCGCTTTGCTCCTGCGCCATAACCAGAGCACCCTGATAAGAGTGCCTGGGCATGACCAGCACACCGCCCACCGGGATGAGTGAGAGGGCGGCGGAAACCGCGGCCAACCCGGACGCAAAAACCAGTCCCGGCAGCGTGGCGCCTTCTAGTTGAGAGAGAGTGTCCTCCAACGGATCCCATGTCGGGTTGGAATACCTTCCATAGGCCCTGTCACCGTCAACCACCTCACCGGTTCCCACATAGGTGGAGGAGAGCACTATGGGCGGGTTGACCGGAGCGTCGTGTTCACGCGCAGGCCGCCCCGCGGCAACAGCGATTGTCTCCGGGCTTAGTTGTTCGGGGTGGGAGGAAGGTTCGTGGCTCATATCTTCCAGATTAGTGCTCCACATCACGGTGCCCAAAAATTTATGACATTGCTTGCCTTCAACTCCCTGAGACATGTTCCCAAAGAAGTGATCACAATAGCTGGCTAACTGGCACGCCCAGGGTTCCTGGCCAAGGTTGTGGACAACGAAGAAGAACACAGAGCGATGGCCGGTAGGCTTAGAGTGTGACTTCTGATTTTGCTGCCAAACCCGGCCTGTTCATCGCCTTCGAGGGCGGCGACGGCGGAGGGAAATCCACTCAGGCTGCCTTGCTTGCCCAGGCCCTCGCCGACGCCGGACACACAGTTTTGCGGACCCGTGAGCCGGGCGGGACGCCCGTGGGGGAAAAGCTGCGCTCTCTAGTGCTCGATCACGGCCAAGGCGAGATTGACGCGCGCTGCGAGGCACTGATCTATGCTGCCTCCCGGGCCGCTCACGCGGCCCAGGTCATTGCCCCGGCCGTGGCCCGGGGCGAGGTCGTCATCAGCGACCGTTACATAGATTCCTCGATCGCTTATCAGGGTGTGGGCAGGGACTTGGGCACCGAAAAAATCAGCCGACTCAACGAATGGGCCACCGACGGTCTTTGGCCGGATCTGACAGTACTTTTGGATGTCAGCCCGGAAGCGGGCCGGAGCCGTCGCACGGCCACAGACGCAGTAGAGGACCGTTTGGAATCCGAGCCAGACCACTTCCACGCCCAAGTTCGCCGCGCCTACCTCGACCTAGCCGAGGCTAGTCCGGAGCGCTATTTGGTGCTTGATGCCGGGACACCAATTTCGGAGGCTGCGGCTCCGATCCGCACTCGCGTGCTGGCCCTGCTGGGCGACGGAGGAGTGTCTGCGTGAGCGTCTGGGTTGACCTGGCGGGCCAAGGGCCGGTGGTGACGCAACTGCGCCGCGCCGCCCAGTCAGGCAACCCCACACACGCCTGGTTATTGACAGGACCCCCGGGTTCTGGTCGTTCCAACGCCGCAATCGCTTTTGCCGCCGCTTTGGTCTGCGAACGAGAGGAGCTTGCCGAGCGAGGGTGCGGCGTTTGCAAGGCCTGCCACACAACACTGTCCGGGACCAATGCCGACGTGAGGTTTATCGCCACAGAAAAAACCACCATCACCATTGATGAGGCCCGCGAATTAGTCCGCAAGGCCCATGACAGCCCGTCGTCCTCGCGCTGGCGCGTCATGATCGTCGGCGACGCTGACCGCATGGCTGAACGGACCACCAACGTATTGCTCAAAGCGATCGAGGAGCCGCCGCCGCGCACCATCTGGATCCTGTGTGCCCCGAGCCCTGCGGACGTGCTGGTCACCATCCGCTCACGCTGCCGGACGCTGACATTGCGAGTGCCACCCGTTCAAGATGTAGCCGATTTGTTGGTGCACCGCGACGGGATCGAACCCGGGCTGGCACTACACGCGGCACGTGCAGCCCAGAGCCACATCGGCATTGCCCGCCGTCTTGCCTCCGACGTCGGAGCGCGAGAGCGCCGAGAGAGGATAGTTCGGCTGCCGCTAACCTTGCGTAACGTGACCGGCGCCGTGCTCGCCGCGGCTTCTCTCTTAGAGTTGGCACAGGCCGAGGCCACCTCCTCCAACGAGGACCGAGATATCGCTGAGAAGGCGAATTTGCTCCGCTCTCTGGGCGCTCCCGAAACAGGAACGCTGCCAGCTTCGATACGCGCACAGGTTCGCGCACTGGAAGAGGACCAAAAACGCCGCTCAAAGCGCTCCGTGACTGATCAGTTGGATCGAGCTTTGACAGACCTGCTCTCCTTTTACCGGGACGTGCTGGTAGTCCAGCTGGCGGTACGCGCTCAGAATGGAGGGGGCGGCGCCGAGGCCCCAGCGGCAGCCGTGGAACTCGTCAACGAATCCCTCCGTGGTGTGCTCAACGACTTTGCTGCCGACAGCCGCGCCGAAACGACGCTCGTGCGCATGGACGCCATCAATTCCGTCCGCCGCCGACTGACTTCTACGAATGTTTCCCCACTTTTGGCCCTTGAAGCCATGACCGCAAGCCTGCTCTAATCCCCACAAAGGACCCCCATGCTCCACGGATCTGCACGATTCCAACGCTCCAAGCTCACCGCCGCAGTGGCCATGGTGGGAGCGCTGCTTCTAGCCGCGTGCTCACCGGCAGCACCGCCGGTAGCGCATTCAGTGACGGCCAGCGCTGACGCGTCCATCATTGGCGATGTCCCGGCCAATCTGTCTGCCTACTATGCACAGATCGTGACATGGACGGCGTGCAACGGCGGGTTCCAGTGCACCGATGTTGAGGTGCCTATGGACTACGCCAAGCCAAAGGGCGCCTCCATCAAACTGGCCATGATTCGCCTGCCTGCCTCGGGCAAACGGCTAGGGGCCATGCTTATCAACCCGGGTGGCCCAGGTGCCTCCGGAGTAAACTTCGCCAAGGACGGAGCGAAGTCGTATTTCTCTGCCAAGCTGCGTAGTTCCTACGACATCGTTGGATTTGATCCTCGCGGAGTGCAAGCTTCCTCCCCCGTGAAGTGCCTCAGCGACGCCCAGATGGACGCGGCCAGGCAGGAATCACTGGATCTTTCCGTGGACGCGGACCTAAAGAAGGCCGAAGCCGAGGCGAAGACCCAAACGGATCTTTGCGTCAAGAACTCTGGCCCTGTTCTGGCACATGTGGACACAGTCAGCTCAGCCCGGGACATGGACATTCTCCGTGCTGTGGTGGGAGATCCCAAGCTGAACTACATGGGCTTCTCCTACGGTTCCAAACTCGGAGCGGTATATGCCGGCTTGTTCCCCACCCGGGTGGGGAAGATGTCTTTGGACGGAGCACTGGACCCGTCGCTAACCATTGACCAGATCTCCATGGGTCAGGCGGTGGGCTTTGAGAACGCGTTGCGGGCGTGGGCGCAAAATTGTTTGGGCACCAAAGACTGCCCTGTCTCCGGCACCGTTGACACTGCGCTGGCACAGATCCGTGATCTGGCTGCGGTGTATGAAAAGACACCGCAACAAACCCCAGCAAACCGGGTGGTGACCGGCGCAGAGTTCATCAATGCCGTGGCATTTACCATGTACTCCACCAGCATGTGGGACTCACTCTCCGGAGCATTAAAGCAGGCCCTTGCCGGGGACGCCTCCGGGATGCTGATGTTGGCTGACTACGCTGCCGACCGCAACTCTGATGGGACCTATAACTCCAACACTGCGGCGGCGTTTACTGCCATCAACTGTCTGGACTACTCCATGAACTCGGACACTGACCATATGCGCACAGACGCCGCAGCGCTTGAAAAAGCGGCGCCCACGTTTGGGAAGTTACTTGCCTACTCTGGTTTGAGCTGTAAGTTCTGGCCGTATCCTGCCACGGGGACAACCGACGTCATCAAGGCCCCCGGGGCGGGGCCCATTTTGGTAGTCGGCACCACCAATGATCCGGCCACACCCTACGCCTTTGCCCAAAAGCTCGCGGCAAACTTGGACTCCGGCGTGCTAGTCACCTGGAAGGGTGACGGGCACACCGCCTACGGCCGGGCCAACGAATGCCTGACTTCCACCGTGGACAAGTACTTTGTGGACGGTGTGGTGCCAGCGGCCGGAACCACCTGCTAGGCGCCCATGATCTAACTGCTGGCCGATTTTGTACATAAGGCACCGGCATATTAGAGTTGATTCTTGTGTTCGGCGAATAATTCTTTGATGAATCCTTCGACGATCGCAGGCCTCCATAGCTCAGTTGGTAGAGCGTCTCACTCGTAATGAGAAGGTCAACAGTTCGATTCTGTTTGGAGGCCCACTCGATCCTCCGGAACTTGCGTTCCGGAGGATTTTCTGGTCTCCGGGCTCCGCGTAAGTCGCTTAGTTTGACGGAAACCCCATCCGGCCAGCGCGGCGGCCAGGCTCGTGAGAACCAGCCCCCCGATGGTAACTCCCGCTTGGAACTGCGCGGTTTGCTCTGAATCCCAGTTTGAGGTGGCGATGCTGCCGGCAAATATGGCTGCCAGGATGGTTCCGGCAACTGCCACACCGACTCCATTGGCAACCTCCGTTGCCGTGTCTGTCAGCGCTGCACCGATAGTCGTCCGGTTCGCGGGAAGCCCGCTGAGCACATTGGTTGCTGCTACTACGCCGACTACACGCAGCCCAGCTGCCACCAGCGCAAGCGCGATCGCAACAAAAACGTAGCCAAAACTGTTCAACAGGCTGTACACGGCCAGTCCCGCAACCACTGCCACTGCGCTGATACCGGCGGCACGGACTTGGCCAACTCTCTTCACGAACGGGCTGACGAATGCGCCTCCCCCGATCAGGACAATTACCTGCGGCAACAAACCGAGAGCAGCAAGCGCTGGGGGCCATCCCCACTGAAGTTGAAACTGCAGTGTCACCAAATAACCCAAACCGGCCGTAGCCAGTCCGGCAGCAGCCTTGAAGGCGAGTGCACTGGACACTAGGGGCCGCGCTATGAGTTCCAATTCCAGAAGTGGGTGACGGGCAGTTCGCTGCCGCCTGATGAAGAGCGCCCCGGCGATGACACTGCCTACCGTGAGAACCCACGGCTCCCACGAGTCAGCGCCTTCATCAACGAAAAGTGTGGGCGCAACAAGGATCAGCAGGATCGTCAGCGTACCCAACGCGGAACCGGGAATATCCAGTGGGGCATCGTGGAGCTCACTGCTCTCATCCGCCGCAAAGCCGAGCCACAGCCCGATCATCGCCAAAATAGCAATCGGCGCATTGACCAGTAACAGGGACTGCCAGGGCGCGATCGCTAGTACAAAACCACCCGCCACAGGGCCTACTGCCAAGCCCACCAAACCCACCGTTGAAATGAGTGTGATTGCCCGGATGCGTAGTTCTTCGGCTGCAAAAAGACGAAATGCTAGAGCCATCGAACCCGGCGTCGTCATCGCGGCCGCGACGCCCATGACCGCACGAACCAGGACCAATTCCTCCGCTGTGGTGACAAATATTATCGCCAGACTGGCCACCGCGAGCAGGGCGAGACCGATGAGCATAATTCTCCGTCGTCCAAAGCGGTCTGCAGCGGCACCAAAGACCAACATCAAGGACCCGAACATCACCGCATAGGCACTTGTGGCCCATTGCAACGCTGTTGAGGATGCCTGCAGCTCCCGCCCAATCGAGGGAAGAGCTATGTTCAAAATCGAGTTATCCAACATCTCAAATAGAAAGACGGCGGAGAGGGTAGCCAACGGTAGCCAGGCACTGCGCAATGACACAGGTGGTTCGCGGCTCCCCAACTTAGCCTTCTTGTAGTTGCGGCTTTCGACGCTCATGCGGAGTCCTCTCGTGCAGTTTGGGGCGAACGTTGCTGGATGGTTACCCACCATTTTAACGAACGGTGTTTTAGTAACGAACACTGTTCTATCTTCTAAACACCGTTCGAGTCAAGTGCTACGATGGAACCATGGCCAAGAGAACCACCCCCGGCGACCCCCTGTCCCGCGAACAGTGGGCGGCTCAAATCGCCGCCTTCGAGGAGCCCCACGGAGCACGCGGTGCCCGAAAAACACCCTTGAGCATCGAACGAATCTTGGACACGGCACTCCAGATCGTTGAAGGCGAAGGATTTGACGCCCTGTCAATGCGCAGGGTCGCCACTGCCCTGCAAACTGGCCCCGCTTCCTTGTATGCGCATGTTCGCAACAAGGGGGAACTGGATGACCTATTGATCGGAAAGTTATGCGCCCGAGTGGTATTGCCGACACCGGATCCACGGCAGTGGCAACGCCAGATCATCGACGTGTGCGGGCAGCTTCGGGAGCAGTTCCTGCGCTACCCCGGCATCTCGCGGGCCACGTTGGCAACTGCTCCCAACAGTTTGGACACTCTTCGAGTTAGCGAAGGCATGCTCGCGATCCTGCTCTGCGCAGGTGTGCCAGCACAATCCGCTGCCTGGGTCATCGACGCCGCCTACCTCTACGTCACCGCTTACAGTCTTGAATCCTCCCTAAGAAACCAGCCTGGCCCTGAGTTGGACAACCGTGTGCTGGATCGCAGTGAGACCATTGAGCGTTTGAACATGCTGCCGGCGAACAGTTTTCCGTACACTGTGGCTCACACACACGAACTCACAGCGGGCGAAGGAAACGATCGCTTCAATTTCACCCTGGGCCTGCTATTTTCAGATTCCCTAATGAGCACTTCTCTTAGCAACCAGCCATGATCCCTCGTCCAATCCCGCCAGGACGCGCTGCCCCCACTTCACGCAATGCGCCGGCTCGGGAACCTGGCCGTGTCCACTGGATGGAACTGTTCTTCGACCTCGTCTTTGTGGCACTTGTCGGTCAGCTGGCACACGGGATCCACGGCGACCCGGGGCTGGCCCAATTCGGCACTTTCGTCCTCTTGTTCTTCCCAGCCTGGTGGGCATGGGTGAACATAGTCTCGGTGGTAAATCTTCTACCGAACTTGACGGCCCGTCAGCTCGGGCTCGCCATGCTTGCGGCGATGGCGGCGGCAAGTTTGATGGCTGCTGCCGCGCCAGAGGCTCTTGGCAACCGGGCCTGGGCATTCTCGCTAGCAAACGCAGTCCTGCGGACGATTCTGCTGATGCTCTGGCTCTATAGGCACCGGGACGCCATCGGAGCGGCACCACTATGGCGCATTTGGGCTTACAACGGCGGGACGGCTGCGCTGTGGCTGGTGGCTGCTCTTCTGCCCTTGGATATCGCCGTCGTCCTGTGGGCGGTGGCGATCATCGTAGAGGTAGTCTTGGTGCTCGTCAGTGGGCGGCTACAACCAGATAGTGGAATCGCTGGCATGAACGTCGAACACGCCGCCGAAAGGCTGGGTCTGTTTGTCATCATTGTCCTCGGAGAGTCTGTCTTTACAGTCGTCACCCAAGTTTCAGCCACGTGGAATAAGGAAGCCTGGCTCACGGGAGCTCTTGGCTTTGTGATTGTGGCGCTGCTCGGTTGGACTTTTTTCCAATATGGAATGGGCACGCTCAGCGAGGGCCTGGAGCAGCTGACTCGTCGCCGTGACTTTGTTGCGGTCATTGAAACCACACTGTTCATGCCATTTCTATTGGTAGTGGGCTTAACCGCGATTGCCGGAGCCATCTCCACTGCCATCCCGGCGCCTCTCACCAGGCTCCCGCTGGGCTCAGGTATTACCCTCGGCGGCGGTTTGGCCCTGTTCTATCTGACGAATGCCCTGGTCTCACTGCGATATGGCCAGGAAGCTGCGCACGTCTTGCGATGGTCTATCCCGGCCGTGGGGATCAGTCTTCTTCTGGTGTTAGCCAGCACGGTGGTTGCAGCAGCTGCGGCGCTCGGGATGGCCGTGGCGCTCCTCATCGGGCTGACGGCATACATGGAACTCCACAAGCGCGTCGCGGAACACCGGCAACGAGCCAGTACCGAACCGTTCACCCAGAAATACTAGTCAGCGCCCGGCGTCGTCCAGGATTTTAGCCCTCCCAGGGAAAAACGACTCCCTCGCCAACCACCTTTAGTGAGAGTTCGGTGCCGGGACGGGCCAACATGGCGTTCCAGTGCCGGATATTGATCACCTCACCGCCCACAGGCTGGTGCGGGTCAACGGGACGTCCCTCATCAACCACAATGGGCGCCAACTGGATGCGGACGGTGGTCTCCGGACCGAAGTAGTCCGTGTCCACCACTTTGCCGCGAATTTTTCCGCCCTCTGTGATGCGGATTTGCTCTGGACGAAGCATCAAGTGGACCCTTCCCTGCACAGGAGGCCGACGCACCGGGATGCCGCCCAGTGAACACAGCGCCAAGGACCCCTCCATCCATGCTTCCAAAATGACTGCGTCCCCCAGAAATTCTGCCGTGGCACGATCACTTGGGCGCGTGTACACCACAAAGGGGCTCCCAATCTGGGCCAGCCGCCCGTCTCTCATCACGGCTACCTGGTCGGCGAAACTGAGCGCCTCAGCCTGATCATGAGTGACCAAGATCGTGGTGACTCCCGCGTCCGTCAACGTCTTGGATACCGTGCGGCGCGTAGCTACTCGCAGCCCAGCATCCAGGGCGCTAAATGGCTCGTCCAGGAGCATAAGTTCGGGCCTGCGGGCCAAAGCCCGGGCCAGAGCCACACGCTGTTGCTGCCCACCGGAGAGCTGCGACGGGCGTCGTTTGGCGTAGGAGTGGTCCATGGACACCATTTCCAACAGTTCACCCACCCGCGTATTAGCTGCCCGGCCACGCTCGGGCAGACCAAAGGCAATGTTTTGTCCAACGCTCAGATGCGGGAACAGCGCGCCATCCTGAGCTACGTAACCAACACTGCGTTTATGGGCTGGCACCCACTTCCCGGGCCCTGCCACCTCGGTCCCGTCAAGGAAGATGCTGCCGGCGTCGGCAGCCTCAAACCCGGCAATGAGCCGCAGCAACGTGGTCTTGCCGGAACCTGAAGCCCCCACTATCGCCGTCGTCCGTCCCTGCGCAACGGTGAGGTCCACCCCCTTCAAAACCTCGGTTCCACCGAACGACTTTCGGGCACCAGTTACCTGCAAATGATCCGTAACGTGCCCGGGAGTTGGCTCGAACTCGAGCTTCGGGGCCAGTGCCGGAACTGGCCTACGCGGTGGTGTCACTGTCCAGCTGCTTTCTTGGATTGGGCGAAAAGTAGATAGGTCATGGGCGCGGACAGCAGGATCATCAGCAACGCATAGGGTGCGGCACCCGTGTAATCGATCTCGCTGCTGAGCGACCAAAATTCCGTAGCCAGCGTGGTGGTCCCGTTCGGGGCCAATAACAGCGTGGCCGTAAGTTCATTGACGATACCCAAGAACACCAGCGCCGCCCCTCCAGCCGCAGCTGGCGCCGTGAGCCGAAGCGTCACTTTGAGAAAGGCAAGCAAGGGAGGCTTTCCCAGCGCCTGAGCGGCCTCATCAAGTTCCTTGGGAGCCTGTGCCAGCCCAGCGCGCAAGTTCACCAAAGCTCGCGGCATAAACAGCAATGCATACGCCCCTACCAGTACGACGGCGGTCTGGTAGATGGCGGGTACGTTGTGGATGGTGATGGTCACCAGAGCCAGAGCCACCACGATTCCGGGCATCGAGCTGGAAATGTAGTTGGCTCCCTCCAACATTTTTGAAACAGGCCCGGGATGGCGGATCACCAGGTAAGCGAGCGGGAAAGCCAGGACTGTTGTCACGGCGGCACCCACAAGCCCATAGCCCAAGGTTTGCAGCAATGCCTGAATCAGGGCATCGCGGGTCCAGATAGCCGTCCCGCCGGCAATCAGCCACCGGAAAACGTGGAACAACGGCACACCCAAGGCCAGCACACTCAATGCCACGAGAAATAGTTGCCCGGGTAGCTGGAACAGACCCAGCCGCAACCGGGCCGGGTTCGCCTGGGCGCCCGCACCCACCCGGGCATACCGGGCACTCCCGCGAGCTTTTGTCTCCCCCAACAGCAGCAATAGGCACAGCAGCACCAGCACACTGGCTAGCATATTGGCAGCCGCACCATTGAACGTGGAACGGAATTGATCGTAGATGGCGGTGGTGAACGTATCAAATTGAATCATGGCAAAAGCGCCATATTCGGCCAGAAGGTGCAAGGAGACCAGCAGGGCGCCACCGGCAGTGGCTAGGCGCAATTGCGGTAAAACCACCCTGAAAAATATTCGCCACGGCCCCAAACCAAGCGATGAGCCAGTTTGTTCCAACGCCGGGTCCATTCGGCTCAGCACGGCAGCCACCGGGATGTACACCAGGGGGAAGTAGGACAATGTGGAGATCAACACGCCACCAAATATGCCCCCAAGTGAAGGTATGGCACTGACCCATGCGTAGCTGTTCACGAAGGCTGGAATGGCGAGTGGCGCGGCCAGCATGACCGCCCAAAATTTGTGCCCCCGGAGCCTGGTCCGCTCCACCAGCCATGCCCCGGCGATCCCCAGGACCACACACAGCGGCACCGTAATGACCACCAGCGCTACGGTGTTCAGCAGTAAATCCGCCACACGCGCACGGAACACCAGCTTCACAACGGTGTCCCAACCGGCGTCGACGGTCATGACCGCCACGTACCCCAGCGGCAGTAAAGAGAAAAGTGCGATCACAAGGCAGAGCACGACGACGGCCCAAGGGCCGGAGCGTGTGCTCCGGCCCTTGGGACCGCCATGGTGGGTCTTCCTACGCGGCGTACCAACCGCCGTCGTGCTCTTCATAAAAACCATTAGTACTAGAGTAGACCGGCCTGCGTCATGAGATCGGTGACTTTTTGTGAATTGAGCTTGGCAGCGTCAACCTTTGGTGCCTGCAACTCCTTCAGCGGAGTCAGCTTGGCGTTAGGCGCAACGTCACTGGCAACCGGGTATTCAAAGGATGTGCCAGTTTGCAAAATGGTCTGCCCGGCCTTGCCCGTAATGAATTCTAAGAACTTTTCTGCACTCGCTTGATGCTTACTTGAGGCCAGAACGCCACCGCCGGAAACTGAAACAAAGGCACCCGGATCCTCGTTCTTGAAGTACTCAAGAGCGACGTTCTTGGAATTCTCGCCAGTCTTGGCCTGGTCACCGAACCAGTAGTAGTGGTAGATGATGGCACCGTCCACCTCGCCAGCGTTGACCGCCTTCATGGCAGTGCTGTTGCCTTTGTAAGCCTTGGAATTTTCCTTCATTGACTTCAGCCAAGACAAGGTAGCGTCCTGGCCTTTCAGCTCCAACATGGCGGAGACAATGGCTTGGAAATCTGCACCAGAAGGTGATGCCGCCCAGCGGTCCTTCCACGCGGGATCGGCCAGGTCCATGATCGACTTGGGCAGTTGGGCCTCGGTGAGCTTGTCCTTGTTGTAAGCAAACACTGTGCTGCGAGCGGCAATTCCGGTCCACTTGTTAGTGGAGGGCCGGTACTGCGCCGGAACCTGATCCTTGATCTTGCTGGTGATGTCCGTGAACAAACCAGCATTCTCAATCTGCGTCATCGCCGGCGAGTTCTCCGTCAAGAAGACATCGGCTGGCGACTTCGATCCCTCTTGGATGATCTGGTTGCTCAGCTCGGAATCGTCGCCGTTGCGCAAGGTGACCTTGATGCCGGTTTCCTTGGTGAAAGCATCAACCCAGGCCTGGGTAAGCGATTCGTGCTGGGCGTTGTAGACCGTAATGGAGTCCGTGGCAGATCCCTGGGCGCCATCGGAAGCTGCAGGAGTAGTACCCCCACTGCAGGCGGCTAGAGCCAATACGGAAATTCCAGCAACGGCTGCCAGTGCGGTCTTGTTGAAAAGAGTCTTCATCGGGGCCTTTCGGCGAGTAGAAATTAGCGAACTATTACCGATGGTATTACGAGATTAGGTGAGGCAACCCTCTCTTTGGCCTAATGTGACGCAACTCTCTAGAATTGCGTCACATTTCTGTATCTAAATTGGACGCGGTCCAATGATGCTGCGATTTTTACCGCTTCGTCAACAGCTCCCGTGCCCTGCCTACGTGCTCTGCGACAATCCCGGCCTTGCGTTCCACACCGGACACTTCCCCGACGCCGAGCCGGACTAAGGCCACTGCCTCAGCCGCAGCCGCCAGCGCATTTCCCGCCCGTGACAGCTCACGGTGAACATCGTTGAGGTATCCGCCGGTACCCGTTGGAATTTCCATTCCTTCACTGGGAGCGATTGCGTGAGCTTGTTGGGCGATTGTGCGCACCTTGGGCAATAGCTCCGCAAGAACGTCCGCGATGGGGACCAGTTCCGCGTAGGCGTTGGACAGAGCAGCGCTTGCCCCGGGTTTGGACATGTCCGTCTCGACGCCTTCAAGCATCTGATGGAACCTGTCCAACCCCCGACGAAAACGGTCGTGAGAACGGCGCCAGACGCCTTTGCCCAACTCAACGTCGTCGGATCTGCCCTGGCGAGCGCTGCTAAAAAGAGACTTGAAAATCATCGAGTGCCGCTTCCTTGCGGTCAGAGGAATTGGCCGGGACTGCCGGCGTCAGACTTTTCGGACCCGGACGGCATTATCTCGTGGCGCGCTTTTGACGTCACCAACAAGCTTTTTTGCCATGGCCCCATTGTTCATAATGTTGACCAGCGGATCCACCAGATCCGCCACACTGGGCTGATCAACCCGTGCGGGGCGGCAGCGGGATGCGAAATCTGCGTCATAGCTTGAGTCTCTCATAAGGGTTTGGCGCGGCAGTGCCCGGCGGCGAACGCGTTGTTTCGCCCCCGAAGAGGAAGTGCCTCTTCTTGCTCAAGCAGTTTAGGCTAGCGTCTCCCTCTTCGTCATGGGTAGATTGCCTTTTGTGAAGACCCACGCGGCAGCGGCACCAAACAGCGGCACCAAAACCACCAGCACACCCATTTGAAGCCACGGAATCACAATCACGAAGCCACGTTGGAGGGAAAGCAGCACCACGACTGGTATGGTCCCGGCAACAATCCCTAGTACCGTTCCCAGCAACGCACTCATGAGCGTTTGGGCACCGGAGAGAGACTTCCTTAGCCGGGTATCCGCGCCAACACTGGCCAGCGTTGCATGATCGCTACGACCATCGGCGAGCGCCAGACCCGCCGTGATACCAGCAGCACTAAGTGTAATGAGAGCCCCACCCAGAACAATGAGCCACAGGACCAGGTTGATGATTGCCGGCGGCCCCTTTTCTACATTAATGCTGCCGAACGGACCCAAAAAGGGGGCCAGTGAAGCGGACACCCTGTCCCCGGCAGCCGGGCTCAGCGGCCCGTCCAGCGTCACCAAGAGTGTCCGCTCTTCCACGGGCATGCCCATGGCCTTCGCCGTTTCGGGAGAAACTACACCATAGAAATGCAAGGGTTTAGCTGGCGAGTCAACGACGGCGGGCAGCGTTTTGG
Organism: Arthrobacter cryoconiti; assembly: GCF_020905375.1. GTDB lineage: Bacteria > Actinomycetota > Actinomycetes > Actinomycetales > Micrococcaceae > Specibacter > Specibacter cryoconiti. The sequence continues at coordinate 114,187 of NZ_JAJJBU010000007.1, read as the reverse complement.
AGCTCAGTGGCAAGTAACTTGGACGCAGGTACGCCGGGCCGGCAACTGACTCCCCGCCGTACATTCCATTGCTGCGGCTGGTTACAGCGCGGAAGTCAACACTAATCACGGTGGCGTTGCCGCCGTCGCCGGCATAGATCTTGTTGCTCAGGACTATCCCGCCGGTTTTAAGCGCCGTCTTGGCGGCGTCGCTCGGGGCATGCCCGAGCAGAGCTGCGAGTTCCGGTTCACCACCAACAACGATGGGCGGCAGGGCGGTACCAAAGCTGGTATTAGCCATGGCGCCGTTGCAACGCCAATCGGAAAAGTCCTTTGGCCCCCCATCCTTGGCCAGTTCGCAACGATTGGCCGGTGGTTCGGCTAGCACCCAGCCAACACAGGGCTTCTCGGTATAGACGCCGGCCTCGCTCAGAGTGCCAGATGGGCATCTATTAGAAGGCAGCCCACCACGCAGGACATGTGTCACCACATCGGCACCCAGGGAAGTTTTCAATGCCGAAATGACTTTGGCGGAATCCACCGTGACAAGGGTGGGCCCCGCCGCAGCATCCTTGCCCGCTCCCGCCTCCGCTTGGCCCGAATCTTCATACTCCAGGGGCAGGCCGGTTTGGTTGACGTTATATTGCCATCCGTAATAATCACTTGCTTGCTGCAAAGAACTGGCTGCGCCGACCATGAGCGCCCCCGACAATGTGGCGGCGGCCAACACCGCTGCGACGGCGGGCACAGTCCTCCCGCGATTCCGCGCCGAATCCCTCGCCGCCATGCGCAACGCCACCGGGAGCCAAGCAGTCCGCGCCGTCAGAAGATCAATGATGCGACCGGTCAGCGTGATCAGGGCAAAGACCAGTAGCACGGCCCCGGCGATGATGAGCCCTATATATAAGTTCTGCCAATTGGGCCTATAGGGATCGTTGCGTATAACTAGAGCAATAGCACAGCCTGCTGCCATGGCCAACACCGCAAGAATTATCAACCCAAACCCGATGCGCACGGCCCATTTGGAAGAAGCTTGCGCCGTCCGCCCGGACTTCAACGAAGACAGTGATGCCTCCTTGGACACGGAACGGGCTGGTACCAGGGCCGCAAGCCATCCTGCGACGAGCCCCACACCGACGAGCACCAGCACGCCTAACCATTGAAAGTGAAGGCCTGAAAAGAAGGCAAAACCGCCGCCCAGAACTATCAGCACCACAATAGCGGCAGCTACGCTTCCCAATACTGCGCCGACGATCCCACCGGCTAAACCTAGCCACAGGCCGCTAGCCGTCACGATCAACCGCAGCATGCTCACCTCTGCTCCCGATGCGGCTATCAGTGCCAGGTCCCGCTGCTGTTTCCGCGCCCCCACAGCAAACGCAGCACCGGCCAGTAAACCCACCTCCAGAAGTGCCAGCACTCCGATAAGTGCGCCCATCAAAACAAAACTCACAACAGTTTGTTCTCGTGAACTTGAGTCCATGTCATTGGGTTGAACAGGCCGCTCAGCACGCGAGGGTGGGTTCAATAGCAAACTACGCGAGGTGACCTGAACGCCGCGGGTATTGAACACTTTCGCGTCGGCCCAGGTGAGCGGCCGTTCCCCCACCAAGTAGACGGTGGAATTAGCACCATTTGAGGACAACGCCGCTGGAGCCTGTTGCGGAGTCAGATACAGCACAGAATTACTATCAGCAGTCCCTGCGTCGCGGACCTTGCCCACCATTTCAAAAGTGCCGGCCGACGTCGTCAGCTTCTGTCCTGGGGTGAGGCCGAAACGGGTAAAGAGCCCAGGCGAGCCCAGCGCCTGGGCCACACCTGTGGGCGCTGCCCCGTCCACTAAGCTGAACTTCCCTGCAAAGGCCGGGTCTAGGACGGTGGTGACAGTGGTCTGCAGTTTCACCTGGGCTTGGCCGACGGGACTAGTCACCTGTGTGGCATCGAATCGGATGGCCCGGTACCCCGCCGGAATGACGTCCCCGGGAGCCGCGGCGACAAACTTTTCGTCAGGCTCGCCCGATCTGGAGGCAAACGCCAGATCCCCGCGTACTGACTGAACGGTGGTGGCATTGATTGCCTGAAGACTACTGAGGCGCCCTTGCGTTTGCCCCAGAGAGTGCAGCGCCGTTTCGGCAGGGGTCGCGAGCAAGCTCTGCCCTGCAGTCGCGGCGAAGGAGAGTCCAAAAATCGGCAACGCAATCAGAGCCAGGATCAACCCTGAGCGGCCCTTGTGGCGGAGGATATCCCGCCAAGCCATGGTCAACGCCAAACGTAGGCGTTGCTTTGCACCCCCCTTTACGGGGGTAAGATCCAGAGCCATCTCAGTGTGCCAAACCAGTCAGCAGGACTGCGGGGTCGTGCTGGGCGGCTGCTTCATCAACGATCCGCCCGTCACGCAGGAAGACTACCCGGTCCGCCCAACCTGCATGCCGCGCTTCATGAGTGACCAGTACGACGGCGGCACCTGCTTCCGCACGCCCGCGCAGCACTTCTAAAATGCTGTCACCGGTATTTGAATCCAAGGCGCCCGTGGGCTCATCGGCAAGGATCAGCCGGCGTTGGCCCACAATGGCACGGGCTATGGCCACCCGTTGCTGCTGCCCCCCGGACATTTGGTCCATGAAACGGTCGGCCAACTGCTCAATATCCACTAGCCGCAGAGCGTCCATGGCCTGCCGGCGGGCCTTCCGTGCTGGTATGCCATCCAATTCGCGTGGCAACGCCACGTTCTCCACAGCTGTCAGCGTGGGCACCAAGTTAAAATCCTGAAACACGTAGCCCACCGCTCGGCGACGCAGCCGGGCCAGTTCGTTGATGCTCAGCCCGCTCAGCGGAGTACCTTCGACGAATACTTCGCCGCTGGTGGCTTTATCCAGCCCGCCCGAAAGCGTCAGCAGGGACGACTTTCCCGATCCTGATGGACCCATAACGGCCACAAACTCGCCAGCATGGATGGTCAGGTTGACGTTGCGCAACGCCGCCACAGCCGTGGCACCTGCACCGTAAGTACGGTTGACTCCCGCAAGTTGAAGAACTTGGCTGCTCATTTGATAACCGCCGCGTCGCTGGCGATAAGGCCAGGTTTCCTGCTGGTCACTCCCGCACGTTGGTTCACTCCGGCACGCTGGGCCATCCAGCCTTCACAATGATCTAGCCAGCGAATCTCCGCCTCGGTAGCAAAGATGAGAGAGTCCAAGACCAGCAGCCATGCGGTGTCGTTGCTCCCACGCGTGAACGAGTTGGCTCCCGTAGTGCCCACGGCCGCCCGTCGCTGACGGGTGTAATCCTGCAGTTGCCTTATGGAGGCGGTGCGCTGGGTCTGGATGACCGCGGTGACGTTGACGCACTCGACGGTCAGCGCAAGGGCCAGCTTGATGGCGAGTTCATTGCGCGGCGGATTAGTTTGTGCCACCGGCGCCGCAAACCACTCCGCCACTTCGGCCCGCCCCGTGTCGGTGACGCTATAGACCACATGGCCTTCGCCATCGTCACCGTCTTTTTGCACCAGAGCATCACGTTCTAAGCGGTCCAAGGTGGTGTATACCTGACCAATGTTCAACGGCCAGGTGGCTCCGGTTCTCTCTTCAAACTCGCCACGCAATTGGTAACCATAGCGCGGCCCTTCTTGCAACAACGCCAACAACGAATGTCTGATGGACACATCTACTCCTGTGTTTGGCGCGGCCGCCCCCAACGACGCCCGCAACAACGGCATACATACCGAGTATGTTCTAGAGTAGCTACCGGGTATGCATTGCGCAACACTAACTGTTTGCTTCCGGAACGACGCCGGTATTCGGCGCAGCTGTCCGCTCTAGCTCCTACCTGCTGCAGCGTTAAAGAGTGAGCAAGACCTTGCCGACGTGCGCGCCGGAGTCAAAGTACGCGTGGGCGGCCGCAGCCTGCGCCAGCGGAAACGTTTTATCGACGATTATTTTCAACCCACCGTCTTCCACCAGAGGCCAGACATGCTCACGTACACCGTCCATAATCTTCGATTTTTCCTCCGCGGGACGGGCTCGCAACGTAGTGCCGATGACGGCCGCGCGCTTGGCCATGAGAGTGCCAAGATTAACCTCCGCCACCGCTCCGCCTTGCAACCCGATCACTACGAGCCGGCCGTAGAGTGCCAAGGCGTCGACGTTCTGTGCCAAATACTTGGCCCCGACGACGTCGAAGATCACGTCCGCGCCAAGACCGCCCGTAAACTCTTTCACCCTCTTCACGAAGTCTTCGCTGCGGTAGTTGATGGCAAGATCAGCACCCAAATAGCTGCTGAGCATCGACACTTTTTCCTCACTACCAGCCGTGGCGATGACACGAGCGCCAGCGGCCTTAGCCAGTTGCACTGCCATGACACCGATGCCACCCGTGCCACCGTGGATCAGCACTGTTTCTCCCGGCTGTAGTTGGGCCGTCATGAACAAGTTGGAATACACGGTGGCAGCAACCTCCGGCAACGCCGCTCCCGTGACAATGTCCACACCGGCTGGCAGTGCCAGGACCTGGCCAGCAGGGACCGCAACCTGCTGGGCATATCCACCCCCGCTCAGCAAGGCCAGAACTTTATCCCCAAGGGAAAACGGCCGGGTCACATTGGACCCGAATCCTGCAATACGCCCGGAGACTTCAAGCCCTAAAATATCCGACGCACCAGGAGGCGGAGGGTAAGAGCCTTGGCGTTGAGCAACGTCTGCGCGGTTGATCCCCGCAGCAATAACATCAATGAGGACTTCGTCAGCACCCAGCGCCGGCGTGGGCACATCTGCTAGTTCCAAAACCTCCGGACCCCCGGGATGGCGGGCAATTACTGCCTTCATGGCTTTCTCCCTTTGTTCCTTCACGAGCAAAAATACAGCCTGGTTCAGACGGTCACTTTGGTAGCACCGCCCTGCTTATGAAACACTACTATCGTAAGGAAGGTTGTCCGAGCGGCCGATGGAGCTGGTCTTGAAAACCAGTGTGCGGTAACCCCGTACCAAGAGTTCGAATCTCTTACCTTCCGCGCAGACGAAGAGCAGCGGCCCCGGCACCGGGGCCGCTGCCCTTTTTGTGTCAAATCATCAATGATTCTTTGGTTCGAAAAACACTCATTTCCCGACAACCATCCAGCGTTTACTTGAACGCAAGGTTGCGTTCATGAGTGGCTCACGTCGAGGTGCTTGGCTCGAATACGTTCCTGCAGAATCGTGCGAGGGATCTCGCCACCACGGGAGCTTCCATCTTTCCCCTGGGACTGGGCGCCCTGGTCTTGCTCGGCGCAGGTGTCGGCGTTGCCATGGCTTCGCGCCGCAAGACGGCACGCAGCTAGTCCGCTCGTTCTGAGCGCTCGCGGAGAGTGGCGGCGTGCCAAAATGGTGGCGGCGTATGAAATTTCATACGCCGCCACCATTTTGGCACTCCCTCAGCAAAAGGACGATCCACGCCGGACCCAATCAGGCCAAAATGTCCGCCGCGATGGCGTCCGCGTCCAGCACAGTGCGGTATCCGCTGCGGTATTGCGCGCCAGCCTGAGCGGCGATTGCCGTCCCCCACTGCACCGAGGAAAGTTGCAATCCCAGCACGTAGAGCCCAGGGACAGGTTTGCCAGCGCCATCCAATGGCCGGTACGGAGGGGCTGAAACGTCCAGCCCGCTCGTGACGACGGCACCGCCGTCGGCCGCCAACATGACGCGCGGGCGTACCAAACCGTCCGCCAGCAGTTTGTTCAGCAATGCCGACGCCGTACCCGCTACACGGTTGGCGGGGGCCAGCGCTTCCACCAGGTGCCGGGCCCGCCACGGTGGCGCATCCACCCACGGCGAACTCGCCTCGAAGAGCCCGTGCTTGACTCCGAATATCGGGTCTGGGCCCACGAAGTGAACCACACCGGCCCGCACCAAGGCGGCCAGTTGCTCCACGCGCAGCGCCGGCGGCCCACTCGCTAGCCCCTCCACAAATCCTTCAAACCATCCGCGCAATTCGCCGAGCCAAGACTCCTGGGTGATCCCGCTGTCAGCGACAAGTGATTTGATGATTGCTCGGCCAGCGTTTAGCGCACCAATGGCCATCTTCACCGGGTCTTCTTCGCCGCGAGCCGAGCCCGCAGCATCCTCGATCAAATAGTCCAGAACGGCCGCATCCAACCCAGCCTGCGAACCGAAACGATGCGTTCCCCCAGAGGTCAGAGGGCGCCTGGAAAGCGGCCTGGCCAGCGCCGCAAAATCCAGGGCGTGACCCTCGATCACACCTCTGCTGGTGAGTTCCTTGAGGCGGTCGGCCCAGTCTCGGGAGCCGTCCTCGAGCCCGGAATGGAGCAGGGCATCCAGCTCCACCAAGAAACCTGGTGCCAACGCGCGCTCACGGGTGCGAGCCAGCGTGGTGTAGTAAGCCCACAGAGTGTCCCTGTGCAGCAGCGGCCAAATATCGTGGTCGAATCCGGCGGTGGCACCCATGTCCCGAATGGCAGACACCGCGTCCTCGCACAGGAAACGCAACTGGACGCTGGCCGGATAATAACTCTCCAGCTTGGCCTTGGCACGGTAAGGCGTACCCCGGCGCGAGGCCCCGACGATCACCGGCTCCCGACCCGAGGGAACGTATTCCACAGCATCCCCGGCACCACGTCCGGTGGACTCAAAACGGCCGCCTCTGCCTTCCGTGAGCTGGCCCAGAACATCAAAAAAGTTCAATCCCATGCCACGGACAAGAACTGTTTCGCCAGCGGGGAGTTGCTCCCAGTCAACGTCATTGGGCACAGCGGGCGGCAGATAACTTAGACCATTGGCCCTGGCCTCCTCGCGAAGCTCACGCTGGACCGGACTCATTTTGGCCTCCACATGGCCCAACGCCAGCACCACGTAATCTGCCCGCAGCGATCCGCCGCTTAAAAGTTCGACGTCGTACCCGCCGTTGGCGTGATTCCGCGCCACCCGCTTGGCTTCCGTGGTGTGAACTTCGAGAGTGACGCCGTCGGGCAGTGATTCTCGCAACTGGGCAAAGCACCATTGCAGATACCGCCCGTAAAGTGCACGGCTCGGGAATCCGGTAGCGGCGAGCGCTGCCAGTTCCTCGCGGTCCCCACAACTGAGCTCCGCCGCGGCAATTGAGCGCATTCGCTCGCGCCATTCGTTGAAACTACAGCCAGCTACTGGCAGCGCCGCAACTCCCCGATCCGGGATTAGCGTGGGAAAAAACGATTGTGTATTCATCAAGTAAAGCCGCGACTGGTCAGTGCGCCAGACGTGCCCTGCACCCGGTGGGAAAGGATCAACCAAGTGGATGTGGAGGGCAGGCTTATTTTGGCGGGGCGCAGTGGCTGCCATTGACTGCCTAGCCGCGAAGTGGGCTAAGAGCCGTTCCATGACTGACGTCCCGCGGGGCCCTGCCCCCACAATAACCACCGACGTCCCACCCAAAGTTTCCACTCCTTGAGCTTAACGGAAAGGACCCTCCGGCGTACCCATCCCATGCCTAGGATGGGACCATGACTGAATCCTTCCCCGAGATTGCCGAGCAGCCCCACGACGAAAACCTGTGGCTGGAGGACATCCACGCGGAAGCGGCCATGACTTGGGTCCGCGAACGCAATAGCCGCACTGACGCAGCCCTCATAAATCCCGCCTATACGGCCCGGGAAGCGTCCGTAGTGGAAGTGCTTGATTCCACTGACCGGATCGCCATGGTCTCCAAACGCGGCGCCTGGTACTACAACTTTTGGAAGGACCACAGCAACCCACGAGGACTGTGGCGGCGCACCGACTGGGCAAGTTACGCATCCGGAGCCCCTGCGTGGGAAGTGTTGCTTGACGTTGACGCGCTGTCTGCCGAGGAAGGCACAGACTGGCTGTGGGCAGGGGCGTCCATGCTGCGGCCCACTCCAGGAGAGGAATACCGTCTGGCCATGGTGGCACTGTCACCGGACGGCGGCGACGCCGTTGCCTACCGCGAATTTGATGTGACCACCGGGGCGTTTGTTCAGGGCGGTTTCCAGCTCCCGACGGCGAAAACTCGCCTCTGCTGGGTGGATGCTGACACGCTGTTCGTTGGAACGGACACCGGCGATGGTTCCATGACGGCGTCCTCATATCCTGCCGCCGCACGTGTGTTGCTGCGCGGAGAAACAATGACAGCGCTGGCAGCCAAAGAAGCAATGTTTTCAGTGCCCTTGGACCACCTCAGCGGTGGAGTGTCTCATGACAGCACTCCCGGCTATGAACGGGACTTGGCCTACGACGTCCTGGACTTCTTCAACAGCCGCAGCTATCTGCGGGTCGGGTCTGACTGGGTGCACATTGACGTTCCGGATGACATGAACGTTTCTCTCCACCACCAATGGCTGTTACTGCGCCCACGCACAGATTGGGTGGTGGGTGACACCGTCCACTCTGCGGGAACCCTGCTGGGCATTGAACTCGCTGCCTTCCTGGCTGGCAACCGGGAAATCGTCACCATCTTCACTCCCACACTTTCTCAGTCACTGCAGTCGTGGAGCTGGACCCGAGACTTTTTGCTCCTGAACGTGCTCGCGGATGTTTCCTCCTCGATCCTGGTCGTGGACCCGGGTGCTAGCTGGGCAACTGCACCCTTAGACGCTTGCCCTCCGCTGCACTCGGTGGAGGCGTACGCCGTCGATGACGAGGACACAGAAGGCGGCAATGACTACTGGCTGGTCGCCACAGGATTTTTGACCCCCACCACGGTATTGCGCGGCACTGCGAGCGCACCTGGCACCCCATCCGGGCAACCGGCACTGGTCCGGGAGGCGCCGTCGTTCTTCAATGAATCCGACTACAGCGTGGAGCAACACTTTGCCACGTCCTTGGACGGAACCGACATCCCTTACTTCCAAGTTGGCCCCAAAGGACTGGTCCTCGACGGGGAGAACCCGACCCTGTTGAGCGGCTACGGCGGCTTTGAGGTCTCGCGCACGCCCGTGTACAGCGGCTCCGTGGGGCGCACGTGGCTGGAGCGTGGCGGCGTATACGTGGTGGCGAACATCCGAGGTGGCGGTGAATACGGACCGCGCTGGCACACGGCGGCCCTTCGAGAAAACCGTCACCGGGCCTATGAAGACTTCGCCGCGGTAGCACGCGACCTCTCGACGCGTGGAGTAGCCAAGCCAGAACGCTTAGGCTGCGCCGGCGGCAGCAACGGCGGCTTGCTGGTAGGCAATATGCTCACGCGATACCCATCCCTGTTCGGCGCGGTTTCTTGCGGTGTCCCACTCCTGGATATGCGCAGGTACACCAAACTCTCCGCTGGAGCCTCTTGGATTGCTGAATATGGCGACCCCGATGTGCCGGCAGACTGGGAATTTATCAAGACCTTCTCCCCGTACCACCTCCTTCAGGCTGGAACCGCTTACCCTCCCACGTTCTTTTGGACCGCCACCTCGGATGACAGGGTGGGGCCCGTGCAAGCGAGGAAAATGGCGGCACGCATGACGGCGCTGGGGGTTCCAGGAGTCTGGTTCCACGAGGCCTTGGAAGGCGGCCATGCGGGTGCTGGCAACAACGCACAGGCCGCCAGGCTGCACACAGCATCACACGAATTCCTGTGGCGAGCGTTGACGGCGCAACTCTAGAATTGTGCTCCTAGGTGCCCCAGCAGCAGCCGTTTTGCTTTGTACCCCTTTCACTAGGTAAAGTTTGGGATGCTGGCGGGGGGCTTCTACCCCCTCCAGTGCTGGAGACGTGCCAGAGCGGCCGAATGGGCTTCACTGCTAATGAAGTGTGGGGCACAACTCCACCGGGAGTTCAAATCTCCCCGTCTCCGCCCGTAGAAAGTACCCCCGACCCGTTCGGGGGTACTTTTTTCTTGCCCTGTTGGCAGCCTGTCTGTTCTCAACAACGAAGAGCCCACTGCCTTCCTTGCCCAAAGCCCACTGCCCTGATGGACCACCGGAACCTCTATCGCCGTCGACGGCGGCCTGCAAGGCCTCCGCCCGCTCCCGCCGGCCAGTAACAGTCAGTAACAGGGGTCCGGCCACCCCCAACGCTCGGTTACTTTAGGGTCACTTTTCCCTGACGCTCGGTTACTTTAGGGTCACTTTTACCAAACGCTTTCTCACCAAGTAACCGAGCGTTCCCAAAAACACACCCGAAAGTAACCGAGCGTTGAGCCGTGGGGGTTTTACCCGGCTTGGGCTATAACCAGAGGCAGGACTTGGTCCACACCTGCCAGGCGTAGTGCGCGGGCAGCAACTGTCAGGGTCCACCGGCTATCCACAAGATCGTCGATGAGTAGTACCGGTCCACGTCCGTAACCGGCAATGGCGGCCTCAAGTTCCGGACCCACAATAAAGCGATCCCACACCCCGGCCAAGCGGTAAGCACTATTGCCGCCACGCTGCCCGGTGGGGCCACCAAAGTCCAGTGTCAACTCGCCAAGATACGGCAGCTGGCCCACTTGGCACATCGCCGCAGCTAGGGAGCGCACCAGCTCAGGCTTGGAGCGTGATGGCATGGACACCACGGCTACCGGTCTCCCCTGACCTGCCCAGCGGGACTGACCCCAGTCGCGCAGAACGGCCACCATTGCCTGCGCCACACCGGAATCAATGGGCGCGTCCGGAACGCCTTGGGCAAACATCGCCCTCAGCGTGTTTCCCCAGCCAAGATCGGTCAATCTGGCCAACACACGCCCTGGACCCACCTGTTCTTCGGGCTTGATTTTGCCCTTCACGGGCACGCCTAACCGGTCCATTCCAGTGGGCCAGAGAGTACGCGGATCAATGGGCAGACCCGCATGGCTTAGCGACTCACTCGCGGCTTCAACGGCACCGGTGCCAATATCTGTAGGGAACCAGCGCCCGGCACAGCCGTCACAGCGGCCACAGGGAGCAGCCGTTGAATCATCAAGTGCGGCAGCGAGGTATTCCATCCGGCAACCCGTCATCTCCTCATAGACGATCATTGACTGCTGCTCGTCTATGCGGGCCTGCGCAATCCTCGCGTAGCGTTCGGCGTCGTACACCCACCGTTCACCCGTGGATTCCCAGCCTCCCTGAACCCTCTTCACGGCACCGTCCACGGCCAGGACCTTCAACAACAGCTCCAACGGAGTCCGCCGCAAGTCCACCCGAGCCTCCAACGCCTGCGTGGACATGGGCCGAGCAGTTTGGGCCAATGCCGAAAGAACAGCCGTAGCCTTATCCTCGGACGGCATGGATGCTGTGGCAAAGTACTGCCAGATGTCCGTGTCTTCACTCCCGGGCAACAAGAGTACGTCCGCGTTGGCACTGCCACGCCCGGCACGCCCCACCTGTTGGTAATAGGCCACGGGCGACGACGGCGCTCCGAGGTGGACCACGAATCCGAGGTCTGGCTTGTCAAAGCCCATACCAAGGGCACTTGTAGCCACGAGTGCTTTGACGTCGTTGTTCTTCAGGGCCTCTTCCAGAGCTTCCCGTTCCATGGTGTCTGTGCGCCCGGTGTACGCCTTGACCACATGGCCGGCCTCGGCCAATAGCCGCGCAGTGTCCTCTGCGGCGGAAACCGTCAGAGTGTAAATAATTCCGCTGCCCGGCAGCTCCTTTAGATGCGTTAGGAGCCAGCCAAGCCGATCGCGAGAATCCGCCAGCCGGAGCACGCCCAGACGTAGTGATTTACGGGCCAGAGGTCCACGGATAGTGAACACTCCCGTACCCAACTGTTCCTCGATGTCCGCAACAACCCTCGAATTGGCGGTGGCGGTAGTCGCCAGGACAGGCACCGTAGCCGGTAACTGGGCGATCAAGTCCGCAATTCTGCGGTAGTCCGGACGGAAATCGTGACCCCAGTCTGAGATGCAGTGGGCCTCGTCAATCACCAGGAGGCCGGTGCGTCGGATGAGCGTGGGCAACTGGTTCTCTCTAAAGGAAGGATTGGTTAACCGTTCAGGGGAAACAAGCAGCACATCCACTTCATCCGCAGCCAACGCCTGGGAGACCAGATCCCATTCGGTGGCGTTGGCTGAGTTGATGGCCATGGCCCGCACCCCGGCTCGTTCCGCCGCAGCGACCTGATCGCGCATCAACGCCAGTAAGGGCGAGACGATCAGGGTGGGCCCTGCCCCACGGGCACGCAACAGTAGCGAGGAGACAAAATACACGGCCGATTTACCCCAACCGGTGCGCTGGACCACCAAAGCCCGCCGTCCGGCGTCGACCAGTGCCTCGATGGCCTCAAACTGGCCGTCGTGAAAGTCCGCGTCATCCCGCCCGACCAACCTGCGCAGGACCTCGAGGGCATTGCCGCGGGTGGAAGTTGGATCGTGCGGCGAAGTGCCCTGCTGCGTCGAGTCGGAGAGCGAAGCGGTGGCCGATGAGGTGAACTGGCGCGAAGTCATATATCCAGTATCCCAGTGGAGTTGTGACACCACCGCCGCAAAGGCACAGACCTGTGGATAACTTCGCCAGACGATTCTCTGTCCGCACACGGTCCCGGTAATATGGAAGAGTGACTACTGCAAAGAACGTACCGGTTGACCTCTCTACGTCGTTCAAGGCCTATGACGTACGCGGAATTGTGGGCGAATCCATCACGGCCGAATCCGTCAAGGCTGTTGGCGCCGCATTTGTCGACGTGCTGGGTTTAGCTGGCGAAACCGTGCTCGTAGGCGGCGATATGCGCCCTTCTTCTGCCGATTTCTCACAGGCCTTTGCGGACGGTGCCGCAAGCCGGGGGGGCAACGTTTCGCTGTTGGGACTAATTTCCACCGACGAACTGTATTTTGCTTGCGGTGCTCTCAAAGCAGCCGGCGTCGTTTTCACGGCCAGCCACAACCCGGCTGAATACAACGGCATGAAGATGGCCAAGGCCGGCGCGGTCCCGGTCTCATCCGAAACCGGCCTGATGGATATCCGCGACCTGGCGCAAAAATACCTCGCAGACGGTATCCCGAGCGGTGAAAAAGGTAGCATCAGCGTCACTGACGTCCTGAAGGAATACGCCGAATATCTGCGCAAGCTCGTTGACCTTTCCGGCTCACGCCCCCTGAAAATCGTGGTTGATGCTGGCAACGGAATGGCCGGAATGACCACCCCCGCAGTCCTCGGCGATACCCTCTTGGCCGGGCTGCCGTTCGAGATCGTGCCTCTTTACTTTGAACTCGATGGCACCTTCCCGAACCACCCAGCCAATCCCTTGGAGCCGGCCAATCTACTTGACCTTCAAGCTGCTGTCGTCAAACACGGCGCTGACATCGGTTTGGCGTTCGACGGCGACGCTGACCGCTGCTTCGTCATTGACGAACTCGGCGCACCCCTCTCCCCATCCGCCGTCACGGCACTGGTGGCTCGGCGCGAAATCGCCCGAGCACAGGCCGCCGGCGAGGAACACCCCACCGTCATCCATAACCTCATCACCTCCCGTGCCGTGCCTGAATTGATCGCCCACGACGGCGGCCGGGCAGTGCGCACCAGGGTGGGACACTCCTTCATCAAAGCCACGATGGCCGCAGAAGGCGCCGTCTTTGGTGGCGAGCACTCCGCCCACTACTACTTCCGCGACTTCTTCAACGCAGACACGGGCATGCTGGCCGCCATGCACGTTTTGGCCGCACTTGGCGAACAGGGCGAGCCGCTCTCGGAGCTTGGGCGCGAGTATGAGCCCTATGTTTCCAGCGGCGAAATCAACTCCCAGCTCGCTGACGTTCCGGCCGCTGTGGCCCGGGTACGCGCCGCCTACACCAACGACGACGTCGCCATTGATGAGCTCGATGGCCTCACTTTCACCGCCAAAGACGGGCGCTGGTGGTTCAACCTGCGCGCGTCCAACACCGAACCATTCTTGCGTCTGAATGCCGAAGCCGTGGACGCCGTCACGATGGCAGACATCCGCGACGCCGTGCTTGAACTTGTTCGCCAATAACCCAAGGAGTCCAGTGGAAAACGATACAGAAGCAGCGGACGCACTAGTTCAAGAGGATCTGAACAAGCTCATTGGGACGGCCCTTGGTGTTGCTGGTGAGCAGATTCAAACTCATGGAGCATTTGTCCCGGTGGGCTTGGTGGTAGCCAACGACGGCGGCATCAGCTTGGTCGCGGTCTCTCCTAACACTATGGACGGCGAGGAAGAAACAGAGCTAGACGCCGACGCCATGATCGCAGATCTATTTGAGGCCTTATCCGCACAAAAGGATCAGAACCGAGCGGCCGCCGTCGTGTGTGACATCCATTTACCCGACGACTCCACTGACGCCATTCATGTCATGGCTGAGCACAGCAGCGGTGTTGGGGTCTCAGCAGTTCGTCCCTACCGGCAGGCACCCAGCGGATGGGAATTCGGCAATCCGTTCATGGAGCCCGGGGATCGGCAAATCTGGGCCTAAACCATGCGGCTTAATTCATTTTCTGACGTCAGCCTCCGCATCCTAATGGTGCTGTGTGTGGCTCCGGAAGCAGACCTATCTACTACCCGGGAACTTGCTGACGCGGTGGGCACACCGTACAACCATGTCAGCAAGGCGGTCTTGAAGCTACGGCAAATGGGGCTCATTGAAGCTTTCCGTGGGCGCAGTGGTGGAGTGCGTATCACTGCGGCCGGGCGGAATGCCACGGTGGGTGGTGTGCTGCGCATTCTCTCTGACCATTCAGACGTGGCGCAATGCCACGGCAGTATGGGCGATTGTCCCCTTATGCCCGCATGTGGTTTACGAGGTGTCCTGAACCATGCCCGCGAAGCTTTTTACGTTTCATTGGACCAGGTCACTATTTCCAGTCTTTCCGAGCCTCCGACTTCAGGGCCCATCACTGTGACATTGAACACGTCTCGCGTGCACTAATCCGCGCCGTTCCGGTGCTTTTCTACGACTTGTAGAAAATGTCGAATTAATTACGCATTTGAAATGCTACTTTGGTTAAGTCACCTCAACTTCGACCCAAGGAGTAACGATGCTTTCGGAAAAGTCTCGCCCGTTAATTTCTGCAACCCTGCCGTTGGTAGGCTCCCGAATGGGTGCAATCACACCAAACTTCTATTCCCGGATGTTTGCCGCACACCCAGAGCTTCTCGATGGGCTCTTTAGCCGCGCCAACCAAGGCAACGGCGAACAGCAGAAGGCTCTGGCTGGATCGATCGCAGGCTTCGCCACGGCTCTTATCGCCAATCCGGACGTCATCCCGGAGCAAATGCTCAGCCGAATCGCTCACAAGCACACCTCTTTGGGTATCACCGAGGACCAATACCAGATCGTCTATAAATACCTCTTCGAGGCCATTGCGGAGGAGCTGGCCGATGTGATCACAGCTGAGATCGCTGAGGCCTGGACAGAGGTCTACTGGCTCATGGCGGACGCCCTGCTCAAGATTGAGAGGGGTCTTTATGCCCTCCAAGCCAATGACAAAATATGGATGCCCTGGACCATTGTGGAAAAGATCCCCGCTGGTACCGACTGCATCACGTTTGTGCTCGAACCAGCCGATGACACCCCCGTGACAGTCGCCCGCCCCGGTCAGTTTGTCTCGGTGAAAGTCCCCGTCAGCGATGGTCTGCTCCAGTGCCGGCAGTACTCACTTTCCGCTGCCGTGGATTCCACCACGCACCGAATTTTTACCACCAAGCGCGACGACGGCGGCGAGGTCTCCCCCGTGCTGCACAACGCCATCAACGTCGGCGACGTCATCGAGCTCTCCAACCCTTACGGCGATGTCACCTTTGACGACGGCGACGGTCCGGTCGTGTTTGCCACCGCCGGTATCGGCTGCACTCCCTCAGCTTCTGCTCTGCGCTCACTCGTGGATAACGGCGGCGACCGCGAGGTACTTGTGCTGCACGCTGAAAAGAATTTAGAGGCTTGGGCTCTGCGTGAGCAAATGACCTCCGACGTCGACGCGATCGACGGCGCTCAGCTGCAATTGTGGCTCGAAGAGCCCGCCGATGGCTTCCATAAGGGCTTTATGACCCTTGAGGGTTTGGACATCCCGGCCGATGCTTCCATGTATGTGTGCGGGCCGTTGCCGTTCATGAAAGCTATTCGGAACCAGGCCATCAACGCTGGAATCCCGTCCACGAAGATTCACTACGAGGTCTTTGGTCCAGACCTTTGGCTTGCGGGCGCAAACTAATTCGCAGATAGTGTCAGTGATCAAGGCAAGAAGGGCCCCGGTGTTTCCCACCATTTGAATTGCTGGTGGGGAACACCGGGGCCCTTCTCAATGCGCACTGGTCTCAATGCGCACTGCGCAGCGCTGTACCTTACGCGCTAAAGCGCGTCTTCAGCGCTGCCAGCTGGTCAGCCATCTCCATCGGGAGGGACTCGCCGAAGCGGGCGTACCATTCGTCGATTCCTTTGAGCTCTTCTTCCCATTCGGACGGGACTACTGCCAGTGCGTCCTTTAGGTCTGCCGCATTTAGATTCAATCCCGACAAATCCAAGGATTCTGGGGTCGGTACAAATCCAATAGGTGTCTCCACTGCGTCTGCGGTGCCTTCAATACGCTCTATGGCCCACTTGAGCACGCGGCCGTTTTCGCCGAAGCCAGGCCAGGCAAACCCTCCGCTAGAGGTGCGCCGGAACCAATTGACAAGGAAAATCTTTGGCAGTCTGGCCTGATCTGCCCGGGCAGCGATACCAATCCAGTGCTTGAGGTAATCACCGGCGTCGTACCCGATGAATGGCAACATGGCCATAGGATCCCGGCGAACCACTCCCACGGCGCCGGCCGCAGCTGCCGTCGTCTCCGATGAAAGCGTGGATCCCATGAAGACGCCATGGCTCCAGTCACGAGACTGCGTCACCAAGGGAATGGTGGTCTTACGGCGCCCGCCAAAGAAGATGGCGTTGATTTCCACACCCTCCGGAGAGAAGTAATCCGGGGAGAGCATGTCCACCTGGTCAATCGGCGTGCAGAAACGTGAATTCGGGTGGGCCGCCTTGCGTCCCGACTCCGGCGTCCAGCTGTTGCCTTCCCAATCGGTCAGATGCGCCGGGACCTCGTCGGTCATCCCTTCCCACCACACGCCGCCGTCGTCCGTCAAGGCAACGTTGGTGAAGATGGAGTTACCCTTGGCGATTGCCACCATGGCGTTTGGATTGGTGGTCCAGCCAGTGCCTGGTGCCACGCCAAACAGGCCAGCCTCCGGGTTCACTGCACGCAGTTCCCCGGCTTTACCAAAGCGCATCCAGTTGATGTCATCGCCCAGGGTCTCAGCTTTCCAGCCCTCGATCGTGGGGTTAAGGAGCGCTAGATTGGTTTTGCCACACGCGGAAGGAAACGCCGCTGCGACGTGGTAACTCTTGTTTTCAGGGCTGGTGAGTTTAAGGATGAGCATGTGCTCGGCCAGCCATCCCTCATCGCGGGCAATAACCGAGGCGATGCGCAGGGCAAAGCATTTCTTACCCAGCAGCGCGTTTCCGCCATAGCCGGATCCGTAGGAGAAGATCGAGCGCTCCTCGGGGAAGTGTACGATCCACTTCTCATCGCTGCAGGGCCAGGTAACATCTTCTTGTCCATGCTCTAGCGGGGCCCCCACGGAGTGAAGTGCTGGGACGAAGAACGCGTTAGTGGCTTCGATTTTCGCCAGGACATCGGCGCCAATAGTGGCCATGATGCGCATGGAAGCAACTACGTAGGCGGAGTCGGTAATCTCCACACCGAACTTGGGGTCTTCCGCATCCAAGGGACCCATAACGAACGGGATGACGTACATGGTGCGTCCGCGCATGCTGCCGGCGAAGCGATCCTTGAGGATGCCCTTCATTTCCGACGGGTCCATCCAGTTATTCGTGAACCCGGCGTCGCGCTTCTTTTCCGAACAAATGAACGTGCGGGCCTCGACTCGGGCCACGTCTTTGGGATCCGAGAAGGCGGCAAAGGAGTTAGGGAAGAGTTCCGGGTTGAGTCTGGTCAATGTCCCAGCCTCTACCAACTCGTCTGTCAGCTCGGTATATTCACCAGATGATCCATTCACCCAACGAACGCTCTGCGGCGCGGTGAGCTCAGCAACTTCATTAACCCAGGCGGCAAGGCCTGCGTGGGTTGTCATTACCTGCTCAACAGATTCCTGCACTGGCGCGTGGCCCATCATGTATCCCTTCATTGGGTCAGTCAGTTGGTGTGTTCTAAATCTATGGCCCGCCAAAGCGCTAACGTGGATTAGGGACATGGGACGTCCGCCCGCCTGCCCTGACAAGAAGGCCTAGATCACGCGGTTTTTGCCTATTCTCGCAACAAAGATTTGTGATGTAGATCACCTAGACCGGTCTAGTGTCTAGGAACACCGCTCGGTCGATTTGTACACATCGGCACTGACGGGTTAGAGTTGTTCACGGCCCGAGAGGCGGAAACAAAAACTTTTGTCTAACTCTTGCTGATAACAAAATATGCGTGCGTAGCTCAACGGATAGAGCATCTGACTACGGATCAGAAGGTTGGGGGTTCGAATCCCTTCGCGCGCACTTTATAACAAAGAGTCCCAAGCTTCGGCTTGGGACTCTTTGGTTCTGCCATAACCGCAATACCAGGGTTAGCGGTTAGCTGCAGGTAAGTCCCGGCGTCGTACGCATGATGTTCATAACGAACTGAACCGGCCGGCACCCATCGTGAACCGGTCCCCCAATACGAACCGAGGGCTGGTTCTGGCTTGCTCATAGAACCATCAGATCCGGCTAACCTAAGGGATGGTGACAGATGTGGATACCGTGCTGATGGAACCAGACAAAGAGAGTGCGTGTCCGGCAAGGCTGCTATTGCTCTGAAATGCGATGTTTCCTGTGGCAATATAGTGACCCACGCTGGTGCTGTAGCTGCTGAAGGTGACGGCACCGGCGATCCGCCAGTAGATATTTTTTGCCGACGCCCGGTTAATAAGCCTCACGGTGCTATTGGCGGCAGCGGTGAAGGAATTGGCCTTGAAAATGAAGACAGCGCTAGGGTCACCTCGAGCATCAAGCGTAAGAGTGCCGGGAACCGTAAAGCCACCACTCGAGGATGCATAGACACCAGGGGTGATAGTTCCATTCAGTGTCTGGGACCTTGTCGTCCCAGTGGGCCGTGAGCCTGCGGCCGCATAGAGAGTCGCCGCATCAGTCTGAGCGTTTCGCGCACTCGCCGTGTCAGTATCTTCACTTCCAGACACATTCCAGAAATAGAAACCTGTGATGGTCGTGCCAGGACTTGTTCCAATACTGCCGCCAATATCCGTTCCACCGCCAAAAAAGCCGGTATTACTAATTCTTGTAGAGGCCAACAACGCGTATCCTGCCGCACGTCCCAACGACAATGGAGCCTGTGCGGCTATTTTCCAACTACTCGCTACATTCGATGTCCGCGTTGTGAACGCGGCAACGGTGCTAGGACGTGAGATCGCAAGAACCGCAGCAAGTGCGCCAGCACCCGTAAGCGCAAAGAACGCACGACGCGTGGAAACCCGTGAACTGTTTCTCGGTCCGGGGCGCTCTGGGGGCTCTGCGGGTTCGTCGAATATCATCGCACATAACGCTCCCAGCGTGAACAGAGCCCAGAGGAACAGCGGTAAATACTTCCCAATGCCCATCCAGTACCCCGGTAACCCCACGAAAGGGACGAGCACCCGTGCCTCACCAGTGATTTGCGCTCTGTTCAACGGCACGCTGTCCACGGACTCATTTGCGTCTCCGGCGGTGACGAAAGTGCCATCATCTCCCGCTGCGACCACGCGATGCAGCCGAAGCTTCGCGATACCGTCAACTTCCGCCTCTGGTGGACTGCGGAACTGGACCACTCGCCCCAGAGAAACCGGGGAACCCTGGGGCAGGGCAGTGGTAAGAACCACGTCTCCTGGCCGAATATGGGGCCGCATGGACCCACTTTGGACCACAGACGCATTCATGCCGAAGAGTGCTGGCACTAAAGCAAACGCGGCAAGTGTTAGGAGAAGAAACAGATAGATTCTGGCGCTGGTGACAAGCGCCAGCCACGTCCATCCCTGACGGAACGTGCTGCGTCGGACCCGAACACGCGACGGCGCCTCAGCGACCCCATGTACCTCAATGTCCTCGTTTGCCTCAGTGTCCTCAGTGTCCTCAGTTGGACTCATGAGCTAGAAGTTACGGCGTAGGGGCGTTGCTTTGAAGTTCCCAAACCAAGTCCACACTAGTTTGGGCACCTTGCAGCGCATCAATCTCCGACTGAGTCATGGTCGTAGTGTCGAAGGTCCAGGTCGCTCGGTAAGACTTTGATTCCCCAGGTGTTCCGGCAGTCTGCCACGACGTCCCGCCATGGGCGAAGTCTCCATTAGCAGTTGCCAGGGTAGACAGCGGTTGCGCTACGATCGGGGCCGACGTCGGAGTGAACCCGGTGCAGTCATTGAACGTACCGCCAGTCCCCAACTCCATCGTCATCTTTAGATGATCATCAAGTCCTTGGGGAGACTTGGCAAGGTTTTGGATATAGGTTCGCACTTCACCAGCGACCGAAGAATTCGAGGTCACCACGATGCATTTTTGACCCGTCTGATTCGGTACCAAGTTGTTCACCGTAAATGCAGCCCGTCCGGTGTCATCGTCAGTCAAGGAGACCTGACCAGAGCTCCAAGAACTACCGGAGTTTCGCGTCGTCGCAGAAAACGCCGCATATGATGCCTGCCAAACCATCCCACCGGCAAGAAGAATGGCCACCGGAGCGGCGCCGAAAGCAGCAATCTTTCGAGCACGGATTTTCCGGGTGGACGGAGCTGTTGAAGCGTTCATGAGAGACCTCTTCGTAGAGACGACGTCGTTCTTAGAATCGCCAGTGCGGTGTACCCCCAGTAGCCGGAACCCGCACCCAACGTGTTTAAGATGCTACTCAGAGTCTCATTGAAGTCAACTGTTCGACGAGACTCAACTAAAGTGCTCGCGAAACGGGGGCGTGCCTCATTTGGGAAATGCTCCCGAAGTTTCTGGCGAATGTTTGGGTGGGCTGGTGGGATGTATGGGGTTGTCATTGTCTGCGCGCAGGGAAATCACCAAGAAGGAAGCCGGGGAGTATTCTCGGGCGTCGAAGAAGACCTAGGGCGAGATCCTTGGTCGGTTAGTCGTCGAGTTCAGGTGGTCCGGACAAATAGATGCCCGTCGTCAACTCTTCAACGCCCGACAGCGGCGCCGGCCGGCTGCGGGAGCGGAGCGAACGCGCCGTAAACGTAGCTACAGCTACGACGCTCTAATGGTATTGCACCAGGCCTGTGTGATCGCTGGGCAACCGCGCAGGAAATACCGGTCCCGGCCAGGACAGCCCCACTAGCGAACACGATCGACTGGACTGGTACCCGATCCCCATCAATATGCTCGCGAACTGCGGCAACAGTGCCTAGTGTGAGAATGCGTTCTCACTCACCATCACGGATGCCTCTACCAGCTGGACGGTGAATCGGTCGATCAAGAAGACCGCCTCCGAACCAGTGGCAGCCGCGATGGCTGAAATTCAGAACTATTACCCGCACTCCATCTGCCAGAGTTTCCCGACGCGGCGATCACTGTTTGGTGCGACGTCCAGAACGTTCGCATGACCAGATCCCGCCCCACCGCTCCAACGACAACCCGTTCGTGGAGCAGATAACAGGTGCATATCTGCCAGGTCGGCGTCCAATTACCGTTTCAGCACCGTTACCGAACCAGCCTTACCCACAACACCGGCGGCGTACTCGCAGCCATCTAGGTAATATCCCAAGGCTCCGGGACGGACGCAAAGCACACTTTTTGCGTTGAATCAGACGGAGAACGCCGAAAAGAGTGTAGCGCAGCGTCTGACTCGACGGGCTCCGTCTCCTTCGACGTCTGGGGCGTCCACCAGCAACAGAATACTTCCGGAAAGCTAAGTTGTTGCCCTATTTAGGAACCCTTGCCCAGGTACCCTTTTCCACTAGGTATTGGCATGAGCAACCACGCAATTTAACGACGCTGATGTTAAGCAGCTAGATAAGTACTCACCCGGACTCGATCGCGCGCCTGAGCCGCGCGATTTTCGCCTCAATGATCCCCAAGTTTCCGCGCTGGCCCCAAAGCAACTGCGGGTCAGTTCCCTGCGGGGAGTTTGTTATAAGCGCAGCACAGACACCCTAAACGGTATCGACGAACAGCTGGATCTTCGCTCGGATTCCGTCAAAATGACCACTGAGCAGTTTCGAGGCTCGGATGGCGTCTCCGGCAGTGACCGCATCTAGTATTGCGCGGTGCTGCGCAGCGGTGTCTAAAAGATCAGCGCTGTCCACGCCGATCTCCAGATGAATTTTGCGGTAGACCTGCCAAAACACGTTCATAAGATTCATCAGCAGATCGTTGCCAAGGGGCTCAAAGAGAAGCCGGTGGAATTCGGCGTCGGCGTCGGGAAAGAGCTCTCCCTGGGACGCCAGTGTCTCCATGCGTTCAACCGACCCCTCAATAAGCTTCAGGTGCCCGGGCGTGACGTGGGAGATCGAGCTTCCAATCAGACCGGCCTCCAACGCCTGGCGAATATCCACCAGCTGTAGCGCTTCCAGCCCCTCATGCCGCAGCGACAAACGGCCACGGAACGTGAGAGCGTCTGCCAGCGCATCGAAATTACTCGGCGCAACGAACATGCCAAAACCATGCCGGATCTCCACGACACCCAACGCTTGAAGCACTTTCAGGGATTCGCGCAGCGTGTTCCGCCCTACCCCCAGCACCTCGGAGAGCTCACTCTCCGTCGGCAACGGGTCGCCGGCGTCCAAATCACGATCCAAAATGAGTTCCATGATGTCTGCCTGCAGCGCACGAAGGCGCACTTGGGCACTAAACCGGGCTTTTGGGGCTCCTGTCGAAGTGGACAACTCTTCTCCTTGTGACGCGTGCGTGGGCCAATGCCGACAACTATTCCTCGGGTGAGAAGGCCTCTGGTGCTTCACTGAACTCACCCGCGTGACGTTGACCATAGAATATCGGATGTCGGATGACCTCCACCCTTAGTGACGGATCAATTCTCCCCAACTGGCCCGCAATTGTTGTCGGAAAATCGTCGTTTTCGACCGATTTTCGACAACAATTGCGGGCCAGTTGGGCGGTGGGCGGGGTTTGACGTAGCGCCGCAGCAGTCTCCAAACCACCGGCTGGTTCAAGGCCGTCCTGCAGGCATAATCCACACCCGTCCAACGAAAACCCGCGTCCCACGCACGCCAGCGCAGCACATATGGAAAGCTGGCTATTAGGCCAGATCACACCGCTTTGCACCGACCGGTCAGTTCTGGTACTTTGGTCCAGCTCATCCCACGGCCTATAGGAGCTTCCATTTTGCTCACCGCAAACGAGTTACACATTGAGGGACGCCGGCACACGCTTCTCCCGTCCACCACCTTGGAAGCTAGCCGCGGGGAAGTAACACTGGTCCAGGCCGATGGGCAGGAACGCCGAACGGCCCTGGCTTTGGCCTTGACTGGCCGAATGAAGCCCTCCTCCGGCACCGTGGCCCTTGGACATTCCGAATCGCTGGCTGCCCTTCGCCACCGTAGCGTTATTGTGGACTCACCCGAGGTCAACGCCCCAGAACACCACCTCACAGTCCGCTCCCTGGTTTCAGAAGACTTAGCACTGGTTCCCTTGAAGTTTCGCGACCGTACCCGTCCCACCGCTTGGCTGGTCAACCACGGATTCCGCGACGTTCTGGATAAATGGGTTGAAGAACTTGAACCCGAACGGCTGCTGCACCTCCAACTCGAGCTGGCACTCGCCGACCAGTTCGTGGAACTAGTAGTGGTTGACTCACCGGACCGTCATACGGCAGACCCTTCCGGCTGGCTCACGCTTTTGGAACACACCGCTGCTGGGAAAATCGGACAAGTGACTGACTCTCCGGCCGACACGCCAGCACGGCAATTGGTGGTGGTTGTGGTGGTAGGACGGATTCCAGACGGTTGGAACGGCCCAGCTTTCCTCGCAGGAGACGAGCCTGAGCAGCACCACCTTGAATCTGAGCCTTCCGAAGGCGAAGCAGCAGAATCGGCACCGTTAGAGCCAGAACTGGCCGACGTCGGACCGGAAGATGAAACTGAAGCTGCAACTGGACCAAAAGGTGAAGCTGAACCCGAGCTAACCCCAAAGCCGGACCCTTACCCGAACGCAGCCCCCGAACCACAGCTGGATCCAGCACCAGAAACAGCATCCGAGACTGAAATTACTGGGGAAGAAGGTGGCGACAAATGACAGTTTTCCGTTTGGCGTTGTCCGAACTTAAACGTATGACTGGCGGGATGCTGCCGAAACTGACGATCGTTGCCTTGGTCATGGTGCCACTGCTCTACGGCGCCGTTTACCTCTATGCCAACTGGGATCCCTATGCCAACCTCAGCCAGCTCAAAGCGGCAGTGGTGGTCCAAGACACCGGCGCTGTAACCAAGGACGGCAAGGCGCTCCACGTAGGCCGCGATGTCGCCACAAATTTGGTCGAGGGGAAGAAGTTCGACTGGCAGCTGGTGGATACCCCAGAGCAAGCCAACGCGGGAGTCAAGAGCGGCGACTTCGCCTTTGCGTTGACACTCCCTAAGGACTTTTCCGCCAATTTGGCCTCACCGGAAAACTTTGACTCAGCCACTCAGGCAATGATGAGTGTGACCACCAATGACGCCAACAACTATTTGCTGACCTCGATCGTGGACAAGGTGACAACACAGGTCCATGCCTCCGTGGCCCAACAGGTGGGCGAGCAAAGCGCTAACGCACTGCTGACTGGCTACGGAACAATCCATGCCCAGTTGGTAAAGGCCGCGGACGGCGCAAAACAGCTGGCCACTGGCGCAACAAGTTTGGGGTCAGGCACTCAGACCTTGAAGGATGGCACCGCGGATCTGCTGAAAGGAGCGGACGCACTTGCTGCTGGACAAGTAAAACTTCTGGCAGGCACCAACCAGCTGGTTGCCGGGTCGGCAGCACTGAATTCGGGCCTGGCGCAGCTTCAAAGCCAAACGACAACACTGCCGGCGGATACCAAGACGCTTTCCGACGGCGCCGCCGCCGTTTCCGCAGGCAACGCCACCCTCAACAGCAAAGTCCAAAGTGCTGTTGGCACCGCCGGTGAGCTAGACGGCGTCGTCACCTCCGCTATCACGGACAGGCTCGATTCCTTGGTCGTCGCCGGGACTATCACCTCAGCACAGGCGGATCAGATCAAGTCCTCGTTGGCAGGTGCGGCGGCCAGTCCTGCTGTCACTGATCTAAAGAACAAGCTCACGGTAGACGCCGGTGACATTCAAAAACTCGCTGACGGCTCACAAGCAGTCGCGGCGGGTGCCGCAAAACTCGCTGGTGCAACTCCCACGCTGACTTCCGCGATCTCCCAGGCGCATGACGGTGCGGGGCAACTTTCCACAGGAGCCTCCACCTTGTCCATTGGTCAGGGTTCCGCGCTGGATGGGGCTAATGAATTGGCCGCTGGCGCCAAGAAACTCAATTCCGGTGCCGGTGACCTCAACGACGGTGCTGCCAAGCTTTCCACCGGTGCCACCGAGCTCTCCACCCAGCTTCAAAATGGGGCCGGTTCGGTGCCCAATCCCAGTGACAAGAGTAAGCAAAATGCTGCGGGTGTCATCGCGGACCCCATCCGAGTCGATTCGCTCTCTCAAGCGAAGGCCGCCAATTACGGCTCTGGACTGGCGCCCTTCTTCTTGGTGCTGGCCCTGTGGATCGGCGCGTTCATGCTGGTTCAGGCCATGCGTCCGCTGACCCTGCGTGCCCTGGCTTCCAACGCGCCCTCGTGGAAGATCGCCTTGGGCGGTTGGATACCGTTCGCCGCTGTATCCACGGCTCAGGCGCTGTTACTTTACGCCGTGGTGGTGCTGGGGCTTGGGCTGTCCCCTACTTATCCGTGGCTAACCTTGGGACTGTTACTGCTGGCCTCCATGGCGTTTACGGCACTGATTCAGGGCATCGTGGCATTGATGGGCACGCCGGGGAAGTTTGTGGTTTTGATCCTTCTGGTTCTGCAGTTGGTGTCCTCCGGAGGCACCTTCCCGTGGCAGACTACACCTGAGCCCTTGCATGTGATGCATCAGATTTTGCCTATGGGGCACGTGGTGGAAGGCATGCGTCACTTGATTTACGGCGCAGATCTGGCGCCGCTGTTTCCCATCGTGTTGGGTCTGCTGGGCTACACAGTTCTAGGATTACTCTTCGCGTGGGCAGCGGTGCGCAAGAACAAAACGTGGACGCTCAAGACCCTCATGCCGGAGATAGCCGTGTAGCCGGACCCCATTTCCGCAGCTACGCTCGGGGCACCATGAAATGGGTGACCCGGGCATCTTGGCCGTCCAATGTGGCCCAGTCACCTAAGTATTCAAGGACCGTCAGAGCGCTGGTGGGGTAATCATTGGCTAGGGACATATAGGCATCCTGATCAGATTCCCGCGACGCCAAACGAAGGCCAAGATCCTGAATCCCGGGCATATGGCTAATGACCATCAGCGTGGTTACGGTTTCTGGGACGTGGTTGATCACGGAGAGCATTTGCGTTGCTCCGGCAGAGTACAGGCCGTTTTCTAACTTGGGAGTTGGCGCCTTGTCCGCGAGCTGCTGGCATACCCAGGTACAGGTTTGCCTGGTGCGCAGCGCAGAGGAACACAGAATAAAGTCCGGCACAATCGCGTTCTCAACGAGCCATTTTCCGGCCAGCGGCGCTTCGTTGTGGCCACGTTGGGCCAGCGGCCGGTCCCAGTCTTCCACGCCCAGGGGCCACGCGGCCTTGGCATGGCGCATCAGAATCAGCCGCTTCACATGGTGTTCACTCATGCTGATTAGTTTAGTGAGCAAAGTGCGACGCCGGCCGCACAAGGTGAGCAGCCGGCGTCGCACTTTGGAAAAGTTGTATTTTGGAAAAACTAGAGTGAAAACTCAGATTGAATATTCCGGGGCGGCCCAGACGACGACCTCGGGGTGTTCGTAGAAGCGGTAGCCTTCGCCGCGGACGGTGCGGACGGTGTTCGCCAGTCGGCCCAGTTTGGAGCGGAGGCGGCGTATGTGCACGTCGATGGTGCGCTCATTGGGGACTTCGTCGGCATTACTCCAGAGTCCTTCAAGGAGTTCGTCGCGCCCCACCGTGCGGGTGCCATTTTCAACCAGGTAATTCAGCAGCTCAAATTCCTTGAACGTAAGGTTCAGGGTCTCGCCATCCAGGTGGACTTCACGTCGGGCTAAATCGATCAGGACGCCGGACGGGCGCTGTTCTGCAACTGCTTGGATCCGCACAGCGTCTTGGCGTTGTCGTGTACCGACGGTGGGATCACCAAACGTGGAGCGGACCACGTCGAGCGGGGATCCGGCGGCATCTGAGGGCGCAATGGCCACCGCCGCATAACTCTGGGCCTGTGGGACCAGAGCTTGGGCGTAGGCACGGATGTCTTGGGCCAGTTTGGCCAGGGAAGTTCCGGCGGCGGCTGCGGTATCTTCATCCACACCTACGTAGAGGACAAATCCGCGCGCCACATTATCTGCAGTGACGCCACGGAGCTTCTCGCCTCCCGCGATCACGGGAGTGGGCGCGGTCATGGGGTGGTGGGATTCGGTGCTGGGGACCGCCCGCAGGCGAGCAGCGGCCGCGTCAGCGTCGCGGCTATAGACTGCCGGGTTGCCGTGACTGTTGTGGTCCTGGTGCAGTCCGCGGCTCAACGGGTTTTGGGAAACCCCGCGGGCCACGGCCTTGGCTGCGTTGCGAACAGAGATGTGGACGTATCCGGATGCTACAGACATTAGGCTACCTAAGTGTATGGCCGTAGGACACGGCGCGAATGCTTTTCTCGTGTTCTGAAAATCAGAACTTAATTCCCTGGTGAGGGCTGGCCCAAGGGCCGAAAATGCCTAAATCTTAGGGGTGCGAGCTAGGCGTGCATTCGAGAACGACACGGGAACAATCCGTTCACGGAGATGCGGAGCGTTGCTGCGGCGCCAGAATTCACAAAATAGGGGTTCACATAGGTCAGTGTGCTACGTAACAAACGAAACTTGCAAGTAACAAAGAGGTCAAACGTCCACATTATGAGATTCTGCCGTCCATTGTGATGTAAATAACATTGAGCTACAAGTCTCAAATCACGTCAGAGTTACGCAATGCGTCAAATTAAGTTACAAATAGTCATAAAAACTTGAAACTAAATTTGGCAAAATCATGTTTTCTGTAGAATATATTCATTGAATGAAAATGCACGTCACCGGATCCTCTGGCAAGCCCGTTTTTGCGCCCAGCTTTCGTTCAGCAAAGAGCGCTACAGGCCTTCATCGGTGCAGGGCTTGCGCTAGGGCAAAGGATCGCAAACCCTTGAACTGATCACGCATGCGTACGTGATTGCGGCGGTTCATCATGATCAGCGCTACCAGAGCCGAAACAACTGCCACGACCGCGCCAATTCCCAAGGACCAACGTGCTCCGTATTCGGTGGCGATCCAGCCGACCAGTGGAGCGCCGATCGGCGTCCCTCCCTGCAGGACCACCATGTACACGGCCAGAACACGTCCACGCATGGCTGCGTCCGTGGTGAGCTGGACCGTAGTGTTGCACGCATTCATGAACGTCAGTGCGGCCAATCCCACAGGGATCAGGGCCAGCGCATAGAGTACATAGCTGGGCATAAAAGCGGCCACCGCCACCGTCAGCCCAAAAGCCAGCGCGCCTCCCACAATGTAGACCATGCGCATGTTCTTGCGCCGGGCTGCCATCAACGCTGCGGCCAGAGTTCCGATCGCCATCACGGACCCCAGCAAACCGTACTCGCCAGGGCCAAGATGGAACACTGTGGTGGCCATCAGCGCGTTGGTGATCTGGAAGTTCATCCCAAAGGTACCCACCATGAACACCAACACCATGATCATCATCAGGTCCGGGCGTTGGCGGATATAGGCGAATCCCTCGCGAATCTGGCCCTTACCAC
This sequence comes from Arthrobacter cryoconiti, assembly GCF_020905375.1. GTDB lineage: Bacteria > Actinomycetota > Actinomycetes > Actinomycetales > Micrococcaceae > Specibacter > Specibacter cryoconiti. The sequence continues at coordinate 85,424 of NZ_JAJJBU010000007.1, read as the reverse complement.
GCGGAACTTTCATCACGGGCTGCAATTCGGAGACTCTCATGCGCCACAGCGACACGATTACTGCCAGGAAGCTCGCAGCGTTAATCAAGAACGCAGGCCCGGTGCCAAAGAGCGCAATCACAAGCCCTGCTACTCCGGGGCCAGCCAACCGCGCAAGGTTAAACGAAGCGCTGTTAAGTGCGACGGCGTTGGGTACGTCCGCTTTTGCGACGACTTCAGAGACAAAAGCCTGCCGCGACGGCGCATCAAAGGCGCTGGCCACACCCAGAACAAAAGCCAGTACGTAGACGTGCCACAGTTCCACTTGGTTGGTGACGACGAGCAGGCCGAGCAGAAGGGCGCAGAATCCCATGGCCGCCTGCGTACACAGCAGCAGCTTGCGCTTGTTGACCCGGTCACCTAATAAACCGGCGAAGGGCCCGAGGAAAATGATGGGTAAGAACTGCAGCCCGGTGGTGATGCCGGCTGCTGTTCCGGAATTGTGCGTCAACACCGTCAGGACCAACCAATCCTGAGCTACACGTTGCATCCACGTGCCGATGTTGGAGACCAGTGCTCCACTGACCCACAGCCGGTAGTTGAACACCTTGAGAGCGCTGAACATCGAATTCACTGGCTGCTGATTTCCGCCAGAATTGCAGCTGCCTCGCGGAGTGTGGCACGTTGTTCGGCGCTGAGCGCGGCCACGCGCTTAGCTAGCCACTGCGTTCTCTTGAATCGGTCCCGGCGCAGGGTATCGGCGCCTTCCACCGTGATCTTGACCAACACTTGGCGTTTGTCCAGCGGATTCTCTTCCCGGGTAACGTATCCGGCTGCCGTCAGGCCATTAACAATGCGCGTCATCGACGGGGCCTGAACCTGTTCGCGCTCCGCCAACTCCCCCACGGTCAGTGAACCGTTGAGAATTCCGGCCAGCACTGCACACTGCGCGGGGCTGATCTCACGAGTTGCCGCTTCGACGCGAAGTCGGCGCGACGTACGCATCACCGCCACCCGGAGTTCGGCGGCCAGCACACCAGCTCCCACAGCACGCTTACGTGCGGGGGCTGTCTCCGTCGGGACCGCCTTCGTCACAGTGTATGTCTCTAAAGTTTCCGTCATTCTTTCCTGTCAATCAGCCTGCAAAACTACGCGTTCTGTCTTTAGTTAGCATAAGTCATTAGCCTTGCTAAGTAAATATGAAAATCGTCACGTCGTTACCAAAATGTGACATTTTCAGCATGCTTCTGTATCGTGGAAAGGTGCCTGCCGAGCCGCCCTTGGCTCTTTGGCATAAACGGGTGGTTCGCCGAGCTCTGCCGCTGCCCGTTTCCCGAACAGATTGATGGCAGAGACGGGGGACCCATTCTTTGCGGGCCTCTTCCTTAGAAGCCCTTGGGGTTAAGCCAGTGCTACGCGCAGATACTTGCCCGCCAGTATGGCCGGATGCTCTAGTCCGTTCCCGACAGCTCACCTCGCAGGCGTAGAGAGGCTATATCTTTATGTCAGAAACACCCCAGCACGGCCGTCGCCGCGCAGAGGCACTACGCCCAATGAGTCGCCGTGACCTTCGAAGCGCAGCGCGTTCCAATGCCAAACTTCCGCGTCCCGCCCAACGCATGGCGGTTGTTGCCATCGCCGCGGCCCTGCTCGCTGGGGGCGGGCTTGCACAGGCGTCTTCGCACAACGCCACAAATAACTTGGCTGGCACTATGCTCTCCACCGGTCCAAGTTCTGCGACTGGCGCAAGCAGCGCGGAAGCCGGTGGAACACCCACCGCCGTCTCGGCGCCGTCGAACATCGCCTTAGACTTCCCGCGGTTCAAGATCAGCCCGCCTGCTCCCGCTAAGCCCAGCACACCGGATGTCGCCGCCCAGGGCGCCGCCATCACTGCCGAGCCAAGCCCCTCCGAGAATGCGGCACCCGTCGACGACCCCGCCGGCGCACAGCAGTACGCCACCGGAAAGTTGGCCGGGCATGGTTGGGGAGCGGAACAAATGAGCTGCCTGACGCCGTTATGGACTAGGGAATCGAGCTGGTTGACGTCTGCGGAGAATGCGAGCAGCGGGGCCTACGGTATTGCGCAGTCACTCCCAGCGGAGAAGATGGCTATTGCCGGCGCCGACTATCGCAGCAACTACCGGACCCAAATTGACTGGGGCCTGACGTACATTGCTGGCCGCTACGGCACCCCTTGTGGGGCGTGGGCTCATTCAAATGCCGTCGGTTGGTACTAAAAAACTGTACTAAAAAGCCGGCCTTCCCCAGTGTGGAAGGCCGGCTGCGGAAAGAATTAGTCAACGACTCCATAGAGGCGATCGCCGGCGTCGCCCAGGCCGGGCACAATGTAGGACTTCTCATTCAGGCCTTCGTCGATGGACGCGAGCACCACGTGAACGTTGTCCCTGGCGCCATGGACCGCTTCGAGCTTCGCTAGGCCCTCGGGAGCGGCAAGTAGGCAAATACAGGTGATGTCCGCCGCGCCACGATCAAAGAGGAACTTGAACGCCTCGATCAGGGTCCCGCCTGTTGCCAGCATGGGATCGAGCACATAAACCTGACGGCCAGTGAGATCCTCTGGCAAACGCTCGGCGTACGTGATGGCCTCAAGCGTTTCTTCATTGCGAGCCATGCCCAGGAACCCAACCTCGGCGGTTGGCAGGAGGCGGGTCATGCCCTCCAACATCCCAAGACCGGCGCGCAGAATGGGAACCACCAGCGGAGTGGGTTTGACTAGACCGGTACCCACCGTGGAGGTCACAGGGGTCTCGATGTTCACCGGCTCAACGCGCACTTGGCGGGTCGCCTCGTAGGCCAGCAAGGTGACCAATTCCTCGGTCAGCTGGCGAAAAACCGGCGATGGGGTGTTCTTGTCCCGTAGGACTGTCAATTTGTGGGCAATCAGCGGATGATCCGCAACCAATACGCGCATAGATAAAAGCTACCATTGAGCCGTGCCCTCTTCATCGATTTCCCCGTCAACGCAGCCGACTTCTGCTGCGCTCCACGCACGGTGGATGGGTTTGGCCTTGCAGGAGGCGCAGGGCGCTTTAGTCACGGAGGACGTGCCGATTGGCGCCGTCGTTCTGGGGGCCGACGGCGGTGTGCTTGGTGTGGGGCGCAATGAGCGTGTAGCGCATGTAGATCCTACGGCCCACGCGGAGGTAGTGGCGATCCGGATGGCTGCAGCGGCCTTGGGGAACTGGCGGCTGGACGGCTGCACGCTGGTGGTGACGCTGGAACCGTGTGCCATGTGTGCCGGCGCCATCGTGCTGGCGCGCATACCGAAGGTGGTATTTGGGGCGTGGGATGAGAAAGCGGGGGCCGCTGGCTCCGTATTTGATGTGCTCCGAGAACGCCGGCTCAATCACTGGGTAGAGGTGTTCCCGGGCGTGCGGGAAGACGAGTGCGCGGCGCTATTGCGCAACTTCTTTAGCCAGCACCGCCAGTAAGGACGGGGTTAGCGCCCGCAACTATCGCCCAGCGTCCAGCCACGCAGATGGCTGCAAATCCCTCATTTTTGTTGTGACGCCCTGACCCGGTAAGGTAGTCGAGTTGGTGACGTGTCCGAGCGGCCGAAGGTGCAACACTCGAAATGTTGTTTAGGTGAGAGCCTAACGTGGGTTCAAATCCCACCGTCACCGCCACTGAACAAGGCCCCTGCTTCCCTTTGTTTACAAGGGAAGCAGGGGCCTTTGCTTTGTCTCAAATGGTCTCGTTGGCAACGAATTCGCAAAAGTTCTATTTTGCATTCTCCTCATTACCCAACGATTCCTCAGAAAGCTAAACATCCCCGGGGGGCTCCGTGCGCTTTGTTGCGCGTCCGCCGTGCGTAGGAGCGATCGCATGCCACCAATATCACAGCTAACCCCCAGCAATCATTCAGCTATCCCCGTGTCAGAGGTCAGATAATGAAGGCATGTCCCTACCTTTCCATGCCAGCACCAACGCCAACGGCCTCGCCAGGCTAACCCGGCCCGGCGGAGAACCAATCCGAGCACTCGTGGTTGACGATGAGCCCGCATTGGCGGATCTGATGCGCATGGGACTTGAGCTAGCGGGCTGGCAGATCGCGGTGGCCCACGAGGGCCAGTCAGCGCTGAAGACTGCACGCTCATTTCATCCTGACGTCCTGGTGCTCGATGTCATGATGCCCGGCATGGACGGGGTGGAACTCTTGGGCCGTATACGCACTATCTACCCGGACATTCCGGCCTTGTTCCTGACAGCGAAGGATGCTGTGGCAGATAAATTGACTGGCTTGGCCGCCGGGGGTGACGACTACGTTACGAAGCCCTTCAGTATGGAAGAAGTCCTGTTACGCCTGCACAGGATTGTCCAGCGGGCTGGCGTCACCGCCGCCAACTCCTCCGAACTCACCGTAGGGGATTTGACGCTGAATCGGGAGACCCGGGAAGCCTCCCGCACCGGGAATGAAATAACGCTCACCAGCACAGAGTTTGACCTATTGGAATACCTCATGGAAAACCCCCGCCATGTCCTGAGCAAGGCCCGCATCCTTGACCGGGTCTGGGACTATGACTTTGGCGGCCAAAGCAACATCGTGGAGCTCTATATCTCCTACCTGCGCAAGAAAGTTGACGCGAACAACGAGCCCATGATCCACACTGTCCGCGGCGCCGGCTACGTCATCAAACCATGTCCGTAAACACCAGCCGCCAGTACATCACACGCAGAGCCCGTGACACGGCACTCCATTTAGCCCATCCCGGCCGCTGGCACCTGCGTACCCGTCTTGTTGCCGTGATGGTAGCTCTCCTGACCGTCATCTGCATCCTGGTTGGCATGGTCAGCTTCACCACCACTAGCGTGACCCTCAACAGCCAGCTCAACGCAGCCGTCCGGGCGGCTACGCTACGCACCAATCAGTTCTCTTCCGGGCTATCCCCCCGCGAAGGCAGTACGCCCAGGGACCCACTTACTGCCCGGGCCACCAGCGCTGGTCAGCTAAGCGCTGTCATCAGCGACGGCGTCGTCTATGCAGGAATCCTTGCCTCCAGCGGCAACCGCCAGGAACTGAGGCCTGCCGATGCCAAAATTCTTGCCGCGCTACCCACCACCGGCATTTTGACTGACCGGCAGCTCACGATTGGTCACTACCGACTCCAGGCCGCCATAGGTCCGCACAACACCGTGATGATCACCGGCTTGCCTCTCGCCGCCACCGAGCAGACTCTCGCCACCTTGGTCCTCACCATGTCCTTGGTATCACTGGCAGGCCTGGCCATCCTGAGCCTGGCCGGGACCGTCATCATCCGGCGCAATATGCGTCCGCTGGAGAAGCTCTCCAGCGTCGCCACCAGGGTCGCTAATTTGCCGCTCGACGCCGGCGACGTTGCCTTGAGCGTGCGCGTCCCGGAAAGCGCCGCGCATCCCGGCACAGAAGTGGGCAATGTGGGGTACGCGTTCAACGCCATGCTCGAAAACGTCTCCCATGCCCTTCAAGCCCGCCAGCGCAGTGAAACGAAAGTGCGCCGTTTTGTGGCCGATGCCAGCCATGAACTACGCACACCACTGACGGCAATCCGCGGCTACACCGAACTGATGGCGATGACAGAGTCCCTCACCCCGGACGGCAAAATCTCCCTCGGCAGAGTCACGGCACAGTCGCTGCGCATGAGTCGATTGGTGGAGGATCTGCTCACACTGGCCCGGCTCGACGACGGCCAACCACTGGCGCTGCGCACCTTAGACCTCACACCCCTAGTCCTTGACTCCATCAGTGACGTCCGCGTGGGCGCTCCCTTGCACCACTGGAAATTTGAGGTTCCCGACGCTCCCGTCAATGTCAAAGGCGACGACGGCCAACTCAAACAGGTACTGCTCAATCTGCTTTCCAACGCAGCCAAGCACACACCAACTGGCACCACCGTCACCACCACCTTGTCCCGTGAACCCGATGGGACGGCAGTGGTGCAGGTCAGCAACGATGGTCCCGCCATTGATCCGGCATTCTTGGAGATCATTTTCGACAGATTCTCCCGCGCCGACCAAGCGCGGGTGGGCGCCCAAGGCAGCACAGGTCTAGGCCTGAGCATCGTCCAGGCCATCATGACCGTCCATGACGGAACTGCCAGCGCCACCAGCGTGCCGGGCAAGACGTCTTTCACGCTACGGTTCCCACCGCTACACGGTCATGTTTAGGGTAAGTGTGCCGCGCCGCGCCGCGCTCCACAGTTGACTTGAACGTCTCAGACGCGAAAAGTGGAGCCATGAGCGCACACCAGGAACACATGCACACCGCCTCCGGTCAATCCAGCCGTCCTCTCTCCCGGACAGCTGCTGGCATCTCAACGGCCGCCGTGGCACTGGGTCTGGTGCTAGCCCTTTCCGGATGCGGAGCATCGACGCCCAAAACACCAACCTCCGTCGATACCACGGCGAGCGCTGCAGCAACCAGCTCAGCCGCAAAAACGACGTCGGCCGCTCCGAGTCCCACACCGACACCAGCCGCCCCCGCCGCCCCAGCACTGTGTACTGCGGCGTCCTTAGCCGGCTCGATCGACAGTTCCGGTGGCGGTGCGGCAGGGCACGTCTACATGAAGTTGATTGTCAAGAACACCTCCACCGCGGCCTGTATTCTAGATGGCTACCCCGGTGTCTCCATGGTAAAAGCAGGCACAGACACTCCCCTTGGGGCGCCTGCCGTCCGGGATGCACAGGCCCCGTCAACCGGGCCCATCACCCTTACACCGGGACAGAGTTCGGCGGCAGTGCTGGCCTACACCCAGTCTGGTAACTACCAAAATTGCATGCATGTGAGCGCTGATGCCATCATGGTCTACCCGCCCAGCGCCACCGACAAGCTGGAGATCGCGCACCCCTTGGATGCTTGCAGCAACGTTGACATTAATCTGCTGAGCATCGGCGCTTTCCAGCCGTGACCCCCACCCCGGGAATCACCGTCTTCCCCGGCGCCCCGGATCACTTGATGCGAATGGTTCACGCCGCCTTTGGTGATCCTGCCCATCCCGGTACGCCCGGCGTTGAGGGCGTAAAAGTCCTCTCTGCCGCGGAACAAAAACTAACCTTCCAAGTGGATCTCTCCTCACGGGCGCCGGTAGTGCTGCGGGTGTGCCCTGAAGCAAGCCGTGAGATTCGAAGCGACCGCCGGCAGACTCCGATTGCCGTGGCTGGCGTGGATTCTCCGACGCCCCTTGCCGAGTTCATGCCGAAAATTCTCTTGACCGACTTCAGCCAAACTGTCATTGAGCGAAGCTTCCGTTTTGAGGAGTTTCTTCCGGGAGGTACGGCTAGCGAACTGTTGGACGGTTTTGCGCAGACCGAACCATTCTTCGAACAATTTGGCGGCATACTTGGACGGCTTCATGCTGTGCAGGGCCCCGGATACGGTCCACTTCAGGGGCCACTGTTTGCGAGCTGGAGCCAGGCTCTCAGAGCTAGGTTCGCTGCCATGGTGACGGATTTAAACCACGCCGGGTTGGCGTTCAACGATATTCGCACCGTCTCCATGCTGCTAGAACGCAATGCGGAAACGGTTGACGCCGCAGCCGATGCTGCCGGTGGGCCCCGACTTCTGCACGGGAACTTATGGCTTAGGAACGTTCTGTTGGAACCCGACTGCCCGCATCCTAGGATTACGGGGCTGGTTGGCTTGGACTGCGGATCATGGGGCAGCCCGCTAGAAGATTTTTCATTGCAGCAACTGCGGCGCCGTAATCCCGACGAAAGGGCCGCCTTTTGGCGTGGCTATGGCACAGCGGCCGGGGAGGGGGCCCGCACTGGAGCTCAGGAGTTCTTTCTCCTGGCCCGTCGGGTAGGAGAGGCCAGACTGGAGTACCACCGTCTGGGTCAGGACAACAAAGTTGAAGCCACCTACCCCAGGCTGGAACACGCGCTAGACGTATTCCTCTCGCAACGTTGAGTCGCCAAGGGTTCCTACTTCGAGGAACTCCAGAAATTTGGCCGCTCGTTGTTGTCGAACTCTTCAAACAAGCCAACAAAACCTGGATCACTGTCCAAGGACTCGCGGCGGCGTCCATGCCGGAGCACAAAGAGTCGGTTTGCACTGAACGCTAGGAACGTGGCGGCGACCAGATGCATGGCGCCACCCCACACGTCCACCGCAACCACCATGGCCAAGAACCCCGTCACGAACACTGCGCCCCCGGCAGTCACGAGCAGCCTCAAACGCTCAAAATAGCCGTAAACTCCCAGCGCTGCGCCCAGTATCACCCACGGCCCACAGCCGTTGAGAAAAGGGATGAAAGAACTCAGAACCACACCGAGTAACGCCCCACCAGCTAGATACAGATAGTTATTGCGCGGGGCCACCCACCAGGAAGGATTGCGCCATAGCCAGGCGGAACTTATGCCCCCGGCGATTAAAGTTCCCACTACGAAGACGCTGGCGGAAGAGCCATTTCCGCGGTCCGCCATCATGCTAACGGCCCCCGCGAACAGAAGAAGAGCAGCTAAACAAAGAAGGGGCACCCAGTTGTTCCCCACATGCCGTGTTTGCACTGCCGCTTGCCTTTCCCTCTCAGTAGCACTGTCATGGAGCGCTGTCATGGAGCACTGTCCGGGCGCCACCAGAGGACGAGGATCAGCAATGGCAATCATTGCCACTCCTACGGCAAGATTACAGCGCTACACCGACACCCCCTGAACGGACGGGCCGACGCTAGGAGAATCGTTATGGACTCGCGTCTTTGTCAGAGTTGTGCGGCATGATGGAGCCGTGAGAACAAAAGTGTCCAAAGCTGTGATGAGTCGATTCACGCCATCAGCCCGTGAATGGTTTCTTGGCGCTTTCGCCTCCCCCACACCCGTCCAGACGGAAGCTTGGGAGTCAATTGCCCAAGGTGCACATTCCCTCGTTGTGGCACCTACGGGATCCGGCAAAACACTGGCCGCGTTCCTTTGGGCTCTGGACGGCCTCATTGCAGGACGTCAGTTGCCCGGTGCTACGCCGGCGGAGCCCACCCACGATCCCACGCCCTCAGTTCCGGCAGCAGCCACGGTCCGCGCAGCTCCGGCCGCCAAAACTGGTGGGACTTCTGTTCTGTATATTTCTCCGCTGAAAGCCTTGGGAATTGACGTGGAACGTAACCTTCGCGCCCCGTTGGTTGGTATCACGCAAACCGCAAAACGGCTGGGTCTAGACGCCCCCAACGTCAGCGTAGGAGTTCGCTCCGGAGACACTCCCGCCAACGAACGCCGCCGGTTGCTCAGCCATCCACCAGATATCTTGATCACCACACCCGAATCATTGTTCCTGATGCTCACCTCCAAGGCACGAGCCACCTTGACCGACGTCCACACCATCATCATCGATGAAGTCCACGCCGTGGCAGGAACCAAGCGGGGCGCACACTTGGCTGTGTCCTTGGAGCGCCTCGATGCTTTGCTGGAGCGACCAGCACAGCGGATAGGCCTGTCCGCGACTGTGGAGCCGCGCGAAACCGTGGCCGGTTTTCTCGGCGGCTGCGCGCCTGTGCGGATAGTGGCCCCTGCCAGCCATAAAAACTGGAACCTGAGTGTCACCGTCCCTGTGGCAGACATGACTCAACTTCCTGAACTGGCCGTCGCTAACCAGCAAGAACCCTCCTCCGGTCTGGCGGCGAACGCCTCCATTTGGCCGCATGTGGAGGAGAAAATTGTGGACGCCGTCCTGGCCAATAACTCCACCATTGTCTTCGCCAACTCACGTCGTCTCGCCGAACGGCTCACCGCGCGACTCAACGAGATCTATGTTCAGCGCCTGGAAGTGGCTGAGCTCAGGCATGACGGTGCTGCCGCGGCAAACAGCGAACCGTGGCATGCTCCGAGGAACGCACAGAGCCCGGCTAGATTACCAGCGCAGATCATGGCGCAGGCCGGCGCCGTTGCCGGAGCACCCGATGTGCTGGCCAAGGCGCACCACGGATCTGTCTCGAAAGAACAGCGAGCACTGATTGAGGACGACTTGAAGTCAGGCCGCCTGCGCTGCGTAGTGGCCACATCAAGTCTGGAGCTGGGTATTGATATGGGGGCTGTGGACCTGGTCATCCAGGTCGAGTCCCCACCGTCGGTGGCCAGCGGGCTCCAACGCGTGGGACGGGCAGGCCACCAGGTGGGCGAGGTCTCCCAGGGTCTGCTCTTTCCCAAGCACCGCGCAGACCTGCTGCACTCCGCCGTCACGGTTGAGAGAATGCTCGCAGGGCACATTGAGCCACTCAAAGTTCCCCTGAACCCACTGGATATATTGGCCCAACAAACCGTGGCCGCCACCGCACTGGAGACCCTCGATGTGGACACGTGGTTTAACACCATCCGGCGCAGCGCCCCGTTTTTAGCCCTCCCACGCTCCGCCTATGACGCAACGTTGGATCTGTTGGCCGGCCGTTACCCCTCCGACGAGTTTGCCGAACTACGCCCGCGCATCATCTGGGACAGGACTGCCGGCACTATCACCGGTCGCCCGGGCGCCCAACGCCTGGCAGTCACATCAGGCGGAACCATCCCGGACCGGGGACTATTTGGCGTGTTCATAGTCCCCTCCGGTTCCCAAGCCCCGCAGGCCCGGTCCGGGTCCCTTGCCGGCGGGAGCCCAGCGGACGACGACGCCGGTTCCACGTCTAAAGCTGCCAACGCCGCCAACGCTTCCAAGGGCGGACGTCGAGTAGGCGAACTCGACGAGGAAATGGTCTACGAATCCCGTGTGGGGGACGTCTTTGCCCTCGGCGCCACCAGTTGGAAGATCGAGAACATCACCTTTGACCGCGTGCTGGTCAGCCCTGCCTTCGGTCAACCCGGCAAGCTACCTTTCTGGAAAGGTGATTCCCTGGGCCGCCCGGTGGAACTGGGCCGGGCCTTGGGAGCGTTCATCCGCGAACTCAGTGCAGCCCCGCGCAAGGATGCACTGGCACGATGCCTGGCCACTGGACTGGACGACTGGGCCGCCAGCAACCTGCTCGGCTACCTTGATGAACAAAAAGCTGCCACCACTGTGGTCCCGGATGATCGCACACTCATGGTGGAGCGGTTCCACGACGAACTTGGCGACTGGCGCGTGGTACTGCACAGCCCCTTTGGCATGCCAGTGCACGCACCCTGGGCACTAGCTGTCGCTGCACGCCTACACGAAAAGTACGGGATGGACGGCTCAGCAATGGCCTCCGACGATGGGATTGTGCTGCGCGTTCCCATGATGGACGACGAACCCCCGGGAGCTGACCTCTTTCTCTTCGAATCTGAGGAACTAGACGGGATTGTCACGGCCGAGGTGGGCGGCTCCGCGTTATTTGCCAGTCGCTTCCGCGAGTGCGCCGCCCGTGCCTTGCTCCTGCCACGACAAAACCCCGGCAAGCGCTCACCCTTGTGGCAACAACGCCAACGCTCCGCCCAATTATTGGATGTGGCCCGTAAGTATCCTAAATTCCCCATCGTGTTGGAGACTGTGCGCGAATGTCTCCAAGACGTTTATGACCTCCCCGCGCTGAAGAGTATTGCTACAGCGATCGAACGACGCGAGCTGCGAATCGTCGAAACCACCACAGCTCAGCCATCCCCCTTCGCCCGCTCCCTACTTTTTGGCTATGTGGCATCTTTTCTTTACGAGGGTGATTCTCCCCTAGCTGAACGCCGCGCTGCGGCGCTCTCACTAGACCCGGCACTGCTGGATGAGCTGCTGGGCAGGGCCGAACTACGTGAGCTTTTGGACCCACAGGTCATTGCAAGCACCGAAGCGCAACTGCAGCGACTGGCTCCGGACCGCCGCGCCCGGGGGCTAGAAGGTGTGGCCGATTTGCTGCGCCTGCTCGGTCCGCTCAGTGTTGAGGAAGTGACGGCACGGCTAAACCCCGATGACACGGATGCAACGCCCGCTGCTTCCCATCTTCGCGAACTAGTCACGGCGAACCGCGCACTGCGTGTGAACATGGTCGGGGAGGAACGTTTCGCCGCAATTGAGGACGCAGCACGGCTCCGTGACGCATTGGGCATCCCGCTCCCCATGGGCGTGCCGTTGGCGTTTATAGAACCAGTTGAGGATCCGCTGGGAGATCTAATCTCTCGCTATGCCCGCACTCACGGCCCTTTCACCGCTGCACAGGTGGCTGTACATCTGGGCCTCGGCGTTGCAGTGGTTCAGTCAGGATTGGCACGGCTGGCCGCAGACAAGCGAGTCAGCGAGGGTGAATTCTTACCAGAAAAATCTGATTCTGGTGCCTCGGAATGGTGCGATGTTGAGGTCCTACGCAGGCTTCGACGCCGATCACTTGCGGCTCTACGTGCCGAGGTAGAACCCGTGGACGCGGCCACGTTCGCCCGGTTCTTGCCTGCATTCCAACATGTAGGTGCAGCTGCCAGCGCACCCGCATTGCGTGGTTTGGACGGTCTGCTCACGGTAGTTGATCAACTAGCTGGTGTGCCCATTCCAGCATCAGCGTGGGAGCCGCTCGTCTTAGCGCAACGCGTGGCGGACTACCGCCCTGCCATGCTCGATGAACTGATGGCGACAGGGGAGGTCATGGTCTCCGGATCCGGCGCCTTGGGTGGCAGCGACGGTTGGTTGAGCCTGCATATGGCGGAGTCAGCCGAACTGACGCTGAACGCTCCAACAGACTTTGCACCCACCGATTTAGCGCAGCGGACCCTCTCCGGGCTATCCGGCGGCGGCGCATATTTCCTCCATCAGCTCCGCGAGATGGTGATGCAGGGACCTGCAGAGGTTCCCTCCGATGCGGAGCTCACAGCTGCCCTCTGGGAACTTTTCTGGGCTGGGCAGATCACCAACGACACCTTTCTTCCAGTCCGCGCCCTCCTTTCCGGTGGGCATACGGCACATAAGCAAAAACCCGCCCCATCACGTTTGCGCCCGGCCCGTTCCGGACGGTACGCCAGGCTGTCAGGCAGGGCATCGGGCATGCAGCGCAGCGCACCACCCCAAGGGGCTGGCCGGTGGAGTGCGCTTCCCGCGGCATTCGGACCAGAAAGCACAGAACCGAGCACCCACACCACGGTGCGCAGTCACGCTCTGGCTGAGCTGTTCCTTGACCGGTATGGGGTAATCACCCGCGGTTCCGTCATGAATCAAGGGGTCCCCGGAGGCTTCGCGCTCATGTACAAGGTACTGGCACGGCTGGAAGAATCCGGAAAATGCCGCCGTGGCTATTTCATCGAACATTTGGGCGCAGCTCAGTTCGCGGTCTCTGCCACGGTGGACCGGCTTCGCACTTTTAGCGAAGACGCCACCTTGAATCCGCGCCCGCCGCAAGCATTGGCGCTCGCCGCCACCGACCCCGCGAACCCGTACGGTGCCGCCCTGGGGTGGCCGCCCCTGGATTCCGGACATAGGCCCGGGCGCAAGGTCGGCGCGCTGGTGGTGATGGTCGACGGCGCCCTGGTCCTGTACGTAGAACGAGGCGGCAAGACGCTGCTGTGCTTTAGCGAAGACGAGGCCGCAATATCCTTGGCAGCCCAGGCCCTGGTTAAGATTGTCCAGCGTGGAGCCGTAGACAAGCTGGCGATCGCCAAGGTCAACGGAGCAGGTATTTTGGACACTCCACTCTCCGCGGCTTTGCTGGCCGCCGGCGCCTATTCCACGCCGCAGGGGGTGCGGATCCGTGCCTGAGGGCGATACCGTTTGGCGCCAGGCCCGGGACCTTCGGGCAGTCTTAGCCGGAGAAGAACTAATTTCCTGCGATTTCAGGGTGCCTGCATATGCAACCCTTGATCTGTCCGGAGAGACTGTTGACGCCGTTGAGTCCCGTGGCAAGCATTTACTCATGTTTGTGGGTGGTCTGGTGGTCCATTCCCACCTCTCCATGGAAGGCCACTGGGACATTTACCCGGCACCGACCGGGGGCAGGCCCACACGCTGGAGGAAGCCCGCCTTCGCTGCCCGAGTGGTGCTCGTTTCCCATTTGGCCACAGCCGTGGGATTTTCTCTGGGCAAGCTGGAAGTCCTGCGGAAGGAAGAGGTAGAAAACGCCGTCGGACATCTGGGACCAGACTTACTGGGACCGGGCTGGGACACTGACCAGGCCCTGCTACGGATACTCGCTGATCCCACAAGAGCCGTAGGACTGGCACTTCTGGACCAGCGAAACCTTGCCGGAATCGGAAATATCTACCGCAATGAGCTGTGCTTTTTAGGCAAGGTCCACCCTGCTGTGCCCGTAGCCCAAGTACCTTCGCTAGAGCGCATGATCGATCTCGCGAAGCGGCTCCTGGAAGCCAATAAAGACCGTCCTCGTCGAGCCACCACCGGCGGTCCTGCCCAACGCGACGCTGCACTGTGGGTTTACGGACTAGCGGGAAAACCCTGCAAAAAATGTGGTTCGATTATTCGACATGACACCATGGCAGATCCGGAATTCCCCTTGCGGGCCGCCCGCGATATCTACTTTTGTCCGCGCTGCCAGCCCACACTCTGACGCGGCGTGGTTGGCACATGCAAAAATGCCGAAAGGATCAGTGCCACGACCGGTACGCCAATGAGCACAGTGAGCGTCAAGTGCAAGTTTGTGGCGTCGGCCAACGCCCCGAGAACGGGGTTGAAAAGCCCACCCACTGTCACTGCCAAACCAACCGTGACACCGCTGGCCGTCCCCACACGGTTGGGCAGATAATTCTGTCCCAAGATGACGAAGACGCTAAAGGGAACGAAAATGCACACCCCGCTCAGTGCCACAAAAATGAGTGCAACGTGCCATTCGGTGGCACTGACTAAACCGATCATTACAGGGATGGCGAACGCGAAGCCGTAGCGGATGGAGACCAGCGCACCAAAGCGGTCTGCAAGCCAACCGCCCAACAGTGTCCCGCACGCACCCGAAGCCAAAAAGACTGTGAGTGCGGCCCCGCCAATCTCCTGTGACGTCCCCAGATCATGAATGAAGTACAGCGCCAGAAAAGAACTTAGCCCAAAAAACGCGATAGAGCGCACCACGACGATTGCCGTTAGTTTCAAAAACTCCGGCCAATTGTCCTCGCCTTTAGGCATGGTGGAGGCAATCCTGGCCCCCGCCGGCCCGTCCAGTACCGGGCCCAGCCGTTTAACCAGAATCCCTGCCATCACCAATGCCGGCAATACCAGCAGAGCCGTTCCCTTCAGGCCACACCACAACAGCACCGGCGTGGCAATGAAGGTGCCCAAGGCGAACCCAATATTGCCGCCCAAAGCAAAGACACTCATGCCACGATTGCTGTCTCCTGATGCGCGTCTGGCGGCACTGGCAGCGGAGGGGTGGAATGCGGCGATACCCAGACCAGAAATGGCAATCATCACCCACGTGAGCGCATAGCTGGGGAACAAGCCAGCCAAGCCCACCCCCAAAGCAGCCGTGGTCATTCCTGCAGGGATGAGCCAGCGTCGGGGCTTCTTATCGCTCCACACGCCAAAAGCCGGCTGTACGACCGATGAAAGCATGGTGGCCGCCAAAGTTAGTCCGGCCACAGCCGCGTAGCTGTAGTGCCTCTCTATAACCAAGAAGGGGAGCATCGCTGGGACGATCCCCTGATAGAGGTCATCAACTAGATGCGCGGAAGACATCATGGCGATGCCCCGTCGATTTACCACTGAAAAGGCCTCCTCGCCGTGCCAAAGCTCCGGCGAACCATTTTGCCCGTACCGTCGCCCTAAATTTTACTCCGTCCTGGCCCGCACGGCGTCACGACCCATTCTGGCCCTGGACACGTCTCACGTCTCACACCGTCCGGCGTCCGGCGTCCGGCGTCCGGCGTCCGGCGTCCGGCGTCCGGCAATGGTGGGTACCCTTGGAAGGTGATGAAATCCCCCCTTCCCGTGCGCGACGGCGTTAATGCCACCCGCATGCGCATGCCTGAAGACGGGCCCTGGGCCACCGCCATGGAGTATGTACTGGACAAATTCGGCCACGTGGACCCGGAGGGGATCGTATCTCGATTTGAACGTGGAGAAGTCAAAGCACTTGGCGGTGAAACCCTGACACCACAAACACCCCTGAACGAGCACTTGTTCATCTGGTACTACCGGGAATTGCCCGTAGAAAAGCGTCTACCGGTGGAATTGACAGTCCTACACCAGGATGAGGATCTAGTGGTGGTGGATAAACCGCATTTTCTTCCCACCACACCTGGAGGCATGTACGTCCAGGAATCAGCACTGGTTCGCCTGCGCGTTCTGCTAGACGCACCTGATCTGATCCCCATTCACCGTTTGGACCGTATGACAGCTGGCGTTTTGCTGTTCTCCGCAAACCCACAAACTCGGGGCAAGTACCAGCTGTTGTTTGAAAAAAGACGCATTCAAAAGTCGTATCGGGCTGTGGCGCCGGTACGCCAGGAACTTGAGTTCCCACTGGAAATAAGTAGCCGGATGATCAAATCCCGTACCTACTTACTGGCCCAGGAGGTGACCGGGGAGCCCAATGCACACACGCGGATCGAGCTACTGGACACCCGTACGGACCCAGATTCGGGACTCACCCTGGGATTCTATAATTTGCAACCGCATACGGGGAAAACACACCAGCTGCGCGTTCATCTGGCATCTTTGGGCATCGGCATTTTGAACGACTCATTTTACCCTGTCCTTCACGAGCAGGCTCCGGATGATTACAGCAAGCCACTGCAACTACTGGCCCACAGCATCTCCTTCACCGACCCCCTTACCGGCAAAGCGGCGTCGTACTCATCCAAACGCAAACTCTCCGCATTCCCCCGCTAAGAGACCCTATTTTGCGCTGGGAAGCTCTACACACTGATCGCGGAAATCTCCACGGCCGCAACGACGTCCACATCCGGCTGTACGGACTTTACGTGGGTGCGGATCGTCGCTGCGACTGCGCGTGCCAGCGCTGGAGCCGGAACAGACCCGTCCGCTCCGATCCGGAGCCGGACCGTCATCACCGGGTTGGCGCCGCTCCTATCCGTGGAACAGTCCACAAATTGTAGCTGTCCGCTGGCTCCGTCTTGGCCCAACAAGGACCCCAATTGGCTGACCACGTTTTTCCATAGTGGATCGACCACGAAAACAGCGCTAATGCCATCCATCCCAAGGACGAGTTGGTGAATTTCTGCTTCCACGCTCACTGAGGTTCTCCTTCATCAACGGCGCCATCAAGTGGAGCGCGCACACCGGTGAATGCCACGTTCACCGCCACAACGTTCAAATCGGAGTGTACTAACAGTTCGGCCAGCACGGCGCTACGGAGTTCCTGTGCCACCGTAGGCAGCCGATACCCGTACTGCGTTGACACATCAATGTTCACCTCGACCGGAGCGCCAGCGACTGTTACGTCCCCGGCTAACCGGCACCGCCCAATCAGCACTCCGCCTAAGGAGTCGCCCACAGCGCGAATCATGGCAATCACGGCCCCTTCCGTCTCCGTCAACGTATCCAACGCCCCACCATCGAGTGGAATCGAACGTCCGGCACGCGTTTCAAGTCGCAGATTGGCCACCACCGAATCTAACCAACCAGCCTCGCTGGCCGTGGCAATGTCATCGTGAAGCAAGTCCTGGGCCAGCGCTCCCAGACTGCGCAGTCCGGCGAGCCGTGCCTGGCATTGTGGGCAATTCTCAATATGGACAAAGTCCGTGGAGATCCCAGTCTCGAGATAGTCACTGAGGTCTTCGATGCTCCTGCCGCAACTTTCTGTGGGGTTCATCGCCATTCCTCCATTTCTTTCACAAGCGTGGTTCGAGCCCTGGCCAGCCGGCCACGGACACTAGCGGCGCTGATACCCAGCGTCTGGCCGATTTCCTCATAGGAGGCACCACCAAATTCTTTGAGCACCCAACATCTTCGTTGTTCTGCTGGTAGTCCCCGGAGCGCACGGTTCAAGGCCGCTCCCTGGGATCCGGCCACGGCCAATTGTTCCGGCGTGGGCATGTTATCCGGAGCCTCTGGATGATCATCAACGTTCCCGTGCGACTTTCGACGCCGCCCGGCATCGACTGCCCGGTTCGCCACAATCCGCATGAGCCACGCTTTGACGGCGGTACCCTCGCGCAACTTGGACATATCTGTCCAGGCGGTGATCAGCGCGTCTTGAACGACGTCGTCGGCCTCATCTACCGAACGTGTCAGGCGCCGCGCATAGGCGCGCATCAGCGGGCCGTACCTGCGGGTCAGCGTTTCAAAAGCAGCCACATCTCCGTCCGCTGCTCGCTCCGCCAGCAACGCGTCCGGAGCCTGCGTCAGGACATCTTGCCGTTCTTGGAATTCTTTCACCAGCTCGTGCCCTTTCCTGGTGTTCTCCTATAGATCTCGCCTATAAGGCTATGAGGTTAAACGGTCACTAGCCTGTGAACGGCGTAGGCCGGCAGAGCGAATATCTCTGCCGGCCTACGCATTTATTCATTTTTCGTGATCCTACTTGCGACCTCTGATGGCACCGTAAGCGGCGGCTACAACCAGCCCACCCACTATTGCCAGCAGCCACGTGCGCAGGTCAAAGAACGAGCCGAGGTCGGTGTTGAAGATCAGCGAACCGATCCAGCCACCAACAATGGCACCAACCACGCCGAGGATGATGCTGGTAACCCAGCCGCCTCCCACTTTGCCCGGCATAACGGCCTTGACAATGGCTCCAACGATGAGGCCAAGAATGATGAATCCAAAGAATCCCATGAGGTTCTCCTTAAGTGCTAAGTGATGATTTTTCTAATTATTTCTGACGCACGCAATTACTTGATGAAGATTACTTGGTAAAACCGTCTTTGAGCTTATCGGCGGCATCCTTGATGTCTTCGCTAACTTTATGCGCGGCGTCCTTGATTTTCTCGCCAGCCTGTTTGGCCTTGGCAGAAACCTGATCTGCGCGTCCCTCATTCTCCAGCTCAGAATCACCGAGCAGCTTGCCAGCGCCTTCCTTGGCCGAGCCGATACCTTCTTCAGCGCTGTTATTGAGCTTCTCATGCAAACCCATAATGTCCTCCTTATAAGCAATTGTTTATACAACGTCAGTAATTGTTTATGCAACCCGCATGGTGCGGGAGAATTTTGCCCGAGTGCCAGCAGTAATACGCACCAGCACCGGGAGCTGAATACCAAGCAATCCATCCAGCCCGTCCACTACCTGGCCGACGGCGTCCATCAGCTCAGTTGGTGAGGCGCCAGTGCGCGCTTGAATAGTGAGCTTAAGCCCGGTCTCGCCGTGGCTGGACCTTACTCGCCAAGACTGAGCCGATGCGTAGAGCACCGCCGCGTTAGCAGCCAATGCTGCTTTGACAGCTTGGTCCGCGACGTTCGCATCCACGGCGGTGGCGCCATCTGGAGCCTCTGTCCGAGCCAGTTGATTACTGCGCCCGGAACCTTGGGAAGCAATCCACCAGACCAGCAGTGCCCCCAACGTCAACAAGAGCGCAACTACGGCCGCCGTCCACCAGCTAACGTCCGACTCGAGTATCCGGGCCGCACCCAGTTCTTCCTGGATGCGGGCCCAGACCCGGGTTCCGGTCCGGGTCCAGGCTAGGGCGAATCCCCTGCTGGTCCCGGCTACTGCGGCGAGCGCGCCTGCTGCGAGCAGGAGGACACCGAGTACACCCAACAATGCCCGGTTCAATCCGCGATGGGTGCTGTTCATGCGCCCACCGCCGTATCCTGGGCATTGGTAACCGACACCGCCAATGGGCGTCGGAGTTCATAGCCCGACGTGTGCTTCTGCACAGCCGCACGCACGGCTTCCGTATCCACAGCCCGGCCTGAGGCGGGGTCCAGCACCACATGAACGCGCTTGCGGCCCACGCTGCTGGTGACCTGTTCCGGTGCTAGCCCTGCTGCGTTGCGGGCGATGCGTGAAATGGCGCCCGCTAGCACTTGAGAGTCAACCACGACGGCGGACCTTGGGTTGGCAAGGACGTGTCTGGACTTGCGCCCAGGCAGGATCGCGGCAGAGACGAGCACCAGTCCCAACAACACCAACACAGCAGCGGCCCCCCACAGGGCTGCGGGAAGAGTATCAGTGGCCAGCGCAGCCGTGCGCTCAGCAAGCTCGGCAGGAGAGAGGGTCAGTGGTGCATTGCCCGTCATCGAGAGCACCAACTCCACTACCAACCACAGGATCAGAATCAGTAGAACTGCCCCCGAAACGATGGAAAGCGCCGAGCGGGCCGAGTGTGTTTCACGCCGCGATAAACGTCGAATCAGTGTTGACTGGCTCATGCAACCCTCCTTGTGCGTGTGTGGTGTCCGTTATGGATGCCGGTAAACCTGACGTCCACGCGACTGACGATTGTTCCCGCTAGTTCTTGCATGCGGGCAGTCAGCACTGCCCTGGACGCCGCCGCCCGCTCAAACACGGTGGCACCGCCCGTCTCCGCTTCGGCTAAGTAACCTGGGCCACGGTTTTGGCGCCCGTCGCCACCTGGGCCAGGCAGGGACAAAGCTAGAGCCAGCGAGACGATCAGGGAACCCTGCTCATCACCGAGCACTGCGCGTACTTCACCCCGGGGAACATCAAAGGCGTGGGCCGCAATGGCTGCCGCAAGATGCTCCATGGCGCCGGTGGAAATGCTGGTGTAACCGACACGCGCGCGGTGGTGATTGTGGGAATTTCCGCGCTCCACCGCCGTTGGCGTGCCGACGGTCATGACGAAGTGCGCTTGCCTTGAAGGGCGTCCAGCACCCCGCGCAGGTTCAACTTGCCATCCATGACACGGCCAACGATTGCCCCGGCGGCCATGAAGAAAGCCACCAGTAACATCGCCCAAAAGCCAAAGGCTAGGGCCGTAATGGCCAGCGTGGCACCGATGAGGGTGCCTGCAATGGCCCCCGTCATGAGACGCGAGATTCCCGTGCGGCGAGCTGGCCGGCGTCATCGGCGCGCTTGGGCTGCGCGGGCTTGACCTGCGCGGGCTTATCGTCGGCGTCATCGGATTCAATGTGGATATCCGTGATGGTCACGTTGACCTCCGTGACATCCATACCCACGACGTCCTCAACGGCTGCGTAGATAGCCTCGCGGACGTCGTCGGCCACCTTCTGCAAGGGATGCGGGTACTCGACCACGATGGTCACGTCGACGGCGACTTGAGTCTGCCCAACTTCGACGTTGATACCTTGGGTCAGGTCTTTCTGACCGACAGCCTCACGCAGTGTGCCAAGGGCGCGGGCAGCCCCGCCGCCGAGCGCGTAAACACCGGGGATGTCGGCTGCAGCGATACCTGCAATTTTCGCTACGACACCGTCGGCCACGGTCGTGGTGCCACGGTTTGCGTCTAAGACCTTTGCCGCGCTCTGCGGGTTCTTGGGCTGAGGCTGAGTAGTCAAAATAATCACTCCTGATGTGGCTGGCTTTGATAGTTCCTTATGGTCTGCGTCGATTGACGCCTACACAAGTAAGTCGTAATGGGAACTAAAATCGTCACGGTCGCATTTATGTGATCTAGGTCACAACCAAATTCAGGGTGTCAAAGGGTTAGCCATTTACCCGCAGAACGACGGTAGGTACGCAGCACACCGGTGGTCGCGACGGAGTTAACCCCGTGTGCCAAGGAGGCAGCCGTATCGCGTGCACTGCGGTTCTCGGAGTCGTATTCGCTAGCCTCCACCATGAAACGGATGGTGATGCGTGGGACTCCAGCAACAACGTCGAGCTGGTTTGCCTCCACCACATGAGAGGAGCCAACGACCGCGATGGCCATATCCATGACCTCACCCGGGGCATGGCCGGGGCGCAGGCCGGTGATCTGAAGCGTGGCGCGAAAAGAAGGCATGGTTCCAAGCTTAAGGGTTGCCAACCGGGACGCCTGCCGACCCGCAGTAAGGCAGGTTTTGGCGGTGGGGTGGGCGTCGCCGCGGACACCCGACGAAGTCGCGTATTGCGCGGTGCGGGCAGCAGCTCCTACCCTGCGGAGCGGCGGTTCTTACCCCGTATTGCGCAGACCGGCCGCCACACCGTTCACTGTGATGAGCATGGCTCGCTGCAGACGCTCGTCAAGCTCAGTATTCGTTTTCTCAGCGTCCCGAATGCGGCGTAACAGCTCCACCTGAAGGTAGGAGATGGGGTCCAAATATTGATCCCGCACATCGAGGGAGCGCTTGAGCACCGGCTGGCGATCCAGCAGCTCTGTTTCGCCGTTCAAGAGTCGAAGCTCGGCCACGGTGAGCTCATACTCGGCGCGGATAGTGGTGAACAAGTGTTGTAACGGTGCCGGAACAAGGGTACGCACATAGTGGGCTGCGATTTCCATATCCGTCTTGGCCAGCGTCATCTCCACGTTGGAGAGCGTGGAGGAAAAGAAATGCCAGTTGGCGATCATTTCCGCCAGCTCGTCTCCGCGGCCTGCTTCCCGTGCCGCCTTTAGACCGGATCCCACACCAAACCAGCCCGGCACTATCTGCCGGGACTGGGTCCAGCCAAACACCCACGGGATAGCCCGCAGTCCGCCAAGTCCAGCTCCGGAGTCCGGGCGTTTAGAGGGCCGGGAGCCGATGTTCAAGCTGCCAAGCTGCTCCACCGGCGTGGAAGCCATGAAGTAGGCGGGCAGGTCCTTGTCCAAGATCAAGTCTCGATAACTGGCGAAGGCGGCGTCGGAGACTATTTCCATGACGTCCCCGTACCGCAATAGATCGTCCTCACCATGGCGAGGTGCCCGGTGCAGCGCCGAGCCTTGCATAACAGCTGCCAGCGATAACTCTAGGTTTTCTCGGGCCAGCTCGGGCAATGAGTATTTATCGGAAATAACCTCACCCTGTTCTGTGAACTTGATGGCACCTTCAAGAACACCATTGGGCTGAGCCAAAATGGCATCATAAGTGGGGCCGCCACCACGCCCTACGGAGCCACCCCGACCGTGGAACATGCGCACGCTCACACCGTGTTTAGTGGCAACTTCACGCAGTTTTCGTTGCGTTTTGTGGATTTCCCACTGGCTGGTCATGACCCCTGATTCCTTATTGGAATCCGAGTATCCGAGCATGATCTCCTGGACATCACCGCGCAGGCGCACCAATTCGCGGTACGACGGGTCAGAAAGTAGCTGGTCAACGATCTGCGCCGAGGATCGAAGCTCATCCACCGTTTCCAACAGCGGAGCAAAGCCGATCTTCGCATACCTGTTGGGCCCGGTCAGCGCGATCAAGCCAGCCTCGCGGGCCAGAACAGCGGGCGCCAAGACATCGTCGGCACCCCTCGTCATGGAAATAATGTAGGTCTCCACAACATCTGGGCCATAGGTACGCAGTGCCCGGCGCACCACCCGGAAGACGTCGTACGTGCCGTTCGCACCGCCGTCGAGCTTAATGGGGTGACCAGAAAGTGGGCGGCGGCTGGCCAGTTCGACGCTGAGCGCGTGGAGGCGTTCAGCCCGGTCCAGGTCCGCATACGGCTTAGCCAAGTCCCCGACGCGATCCATGAGCTGGCCCACGGCCTCATGATGATGATCAGCATGTTCGCGAATGTCCAAAGTGGCAAGGTGCAGGCCGAAGGAGGAAATGACACGAACGACGCTGGCGAGGGCTCCGTCAGCTACGAGCGTGGCCCGATTATTGCGCAGCGAGGAATCCAACAATTGGAAGTCTGCGATCAGCTCGGCAGTGCTCGCATAATCGCGCCCATGTTCATGGTAGGCATCCGCAGCGGCGCGCTTGCGTGTGTTCAAGAGTTTTGCCTTGATACAGGTGAGCTTGAGACGGTACGGCTCTTGCGCATTTAGCACCAGGACACGGGCATCCAAGCCGGGAAGATTCGCCAAATCTGTGGCAATCGAATCGGTAAGCTCCGCGTCTGCACCCGTGAGAGTGCTGGAGTTGGATAAGACACTAAGTAATTCATCAATCAAGGCAATACTGATCTTGATCGCGTTAGCGTTTTGCAACACCAGGACCTCCCTGGTGACCTCAGAAGTCACATTCGGGTTGCCGTCGCGGTCACCGCCAATCCAGGAGCCAAAGCGCAACGGTGCAGCATTCGGTGCGAGCACCACGCCGCGCTCCGCCAGCAGTTCGCTGAGCTCTGTAAGGACCTCGGGCATGGCATCGCTAAAAATATTCTTCAGGTAGTAAATGGCGTTGCGGGCCTCGTCCAGAGGAGTCGGTGCAATCTGGCGCAGCTCATCCGTCTGCCACATCTGGTCTATGACTTCGGCAAGTTTGCGGTCCTGGCGACGCCGGATGGTGCTGCCGTCCACGGACGGAGTCGCAAGGATGTCAGAGATCTTGCGGACTTTATCCAAAACGGAGCGCCGCGACGCCTCCGTCGGATGGGCGGTGAAAATAGGCCGAACATCCAGTGCGTTAACAACTTTTTGCAACGTTTCGGTGCCGGCCTGCTCTGCGATCTCTTTGACAGTTCTGGCGAGCCAACCATCTTTGTCCTCGCGCGTCCGCAAACTGCGGACGCGATGGACCTGTTCGGCCGCGTTGGCCAGGTGAAAGTAAAACGCGAAAGCACGCACCAACTCTGTTGCCTGCTCAAGCGGCAGGGACGCAAGTACCTCGCGAACCTGCTCAGCGACGTCGTTGGCGCTCCAGGGCCCAGTGCCAGTTTCGCCCCGGGCAGCTTCTTTGGACTCCTTGGTCAGCAGGCGCACCTGCTCCACCAAGGCCAGTAACTCGGGTCCGTGCTGGCGGACCAGTGACTCACCGAGCAGGGTACTGACCCGCCGCACATCACGGCGTAGCTCCGTGTCTTCGGTGGTCTCGGCCGGGGTGGCAGGGCGTTCTGAACTCATGAGTGCGCGTCCTTTACGGTCTGTAATTGCCAGGATCGTATGCTGCGCTGGATACGGTGTAAGTCAGTGGATAGACACTTTGGATACTACTGTGCCAACGCTCACACGGGCCAGACCGTCTCACATAATGTCAGCGATCAGCGCTTTGATAGGCGGCGTGAACCTGCTCCCAGCAAGGGTAGAAATCATCCCACCAGTGCGCCCAGTCCACTTTTTTACCATCCAGTGCTTCTGCCAAGTGATCGAGGTGGACATGCCAGCCAGAGAGAGACATCAGTGCCACATCCTTCGGCACGGAAATAATGTTGGCGAACACCATCTTGGTGCCGGTGCCGTCGGCTGAAAGCTCCACACGGATGGTGCCGTGCATGGCGTTGGAAATTTCGAGCACGTCCGGCGCCTGCCCCTGGATGACCCTGCCATTCCACCACTCGGTCTCATCAGCATGGCCGTGCTCATCCTTCACGTTGAGCCATTTGAGATCGAAAGGGGAGCCTGTCTGGGCCTTGCCGCGTACTTTGGCCCACCAAAGTTCCGTCTTTTCCGGCTGCGTCAGCATTGCCCACACGTCCGCTGGCGCTGCTGCGTAGGTGCGCGTAAGCGTCAGGACCATGCTGCCGTCCTCTTGCACATCCACTGTGCCCGGCGCGAACCGCTTCATGTCCTTGTTCAGATCAGTATTCGATTCCATCGAATTATTCTCCCACCCCCAGAGCAGTGCTTATAGGATCCCGGGCTGCCTGTCACCAACGAACCGCTCTGACCTGCGACGATGCGCGGACAAAGATCACTGAGATTCTCAATTTCCTGTCACTTTCCTACAGACTGTTTACCGTCGATGAAAATGAAGGCGATCTGCTCCGGGTTCGACGACCCAACTATCCGGGTCCGTTGGGTATTGGCGTGGTCCCCGAAAGTTGGAGGGGTTAATCAAAAGTATCCGGCTGCCACCCCTCTACCCAATGCAACATGGCACGGATCTTTTGATCCTGAACAAGGACCCTGACAATGCGGCGGCTGGTGACACAAAACCGAGAAAAGTGACATCCAAAGCGAGAACCTACAGTGCTGCTCGGTTGGAATACGGGGCCCACCGCTTCCGTTGTGTCTACAGTGAAACAAGACACCTGAGCCGCTAGGAGCACCATGACCACTCAAACCGCCGAACTGACTCGCCTAAGCGAACGCTGGAACCGATTCCGGACGGGTCGTAACGCGGCCCTGGCTTCCGATCACGGCTGGCTAACTCTCAGCTCATTCCAATGGCTTCCCACCACCCCTTCGGCACTGGCCGGTGTTCCAGGACTGTGGAGTGCCGACGGCGTGAGGGCAACTCTCACGGTCGGTACGGAAGATGCACTCACGCTGGTGGATGGCGGCACCGTGGTCAGCGGAACTATTACGGCCACGTTGGCGGATGAGGAATCGATCCGGTGGGTACGCTCCGGATCCGTCGTGGTGGAACTGGGCATGCGCGCTGACCGCTACATGATCCGCACACGCGATTCGGATTCCCCCACTTTCGTCAATTTTTCAGGTGTACCGGTCTTTGACTACAATCCAGATTTGGTATTCACCGCTACTTTTGAACGTTACGAGCAGCCGCGCACTACAGTCGTCGCCACCGCCAACCCAGAGGTGCCAGGACTCACGATCCTTGTTGGAGACGTCGTATTTGACCTTGACGGAACCACGTACCGCCTAGCCGCCCAAGAGGCCGCCCTGGACTCGCTGATCGTCACGTTCTACGACGAGACGAACAATGACACCAGCTCCCATTGGCGCAAGCTCGAATTGACCAAGCCGCGCCCGGACGGAACCGTTGTGGTGGACTTCAACCGCGCCATTAATTATCCCAGCGCCTTCACCGACTACGGCACGTGCCCATCCCCCGTTGCCGGCAACACTATTAACGCCCCCATCGAGGCTGGCGAGAAAGATCCGCGCAAGTAGAGGAGTCCGGTAGAGGAATCCGTGAGGCGGAGTTGGAATCTGCTCCGCCTCACGGTCCGCGCATCAAACGATCGCGGAGATTCCTGTGATAGTCCGCCCGGCAATCAGCGTGTTGATCTCATGCGAGCCCTCGTAAGTGTAAATAGCCTCAGCATCGGAGAAGATCTTAGCCATCCGATAGTCGCTCACTATGCCGTTACCGCCCAGAATGGAACGGCCCATGGCGACGGTCTCGCGCATAGCGGCGGTAGTGTGCGCCTTCGCCAGCGCCACCTGCGCCATGGTGGCGTCAGATCCGCCCACAGCCCCTTGGTCCTGGAGGGTGGCAATCCGTGCCATCATGGCCAACGAGGACGTGGCGTTGCCTAACATTTTCACCAGTTGACTCTGGATCATCTGAAAGGAAGCCAACGGTTTGCCGAACTGTTGGCGTTCCAGTGCATAGGCCCGGGCCACATCAAAGGCGGCAAACTGCTGCCCTACAGCCTGCCATGCTACGGAGATGCGTGATCCGCGCAGTAGCTTGTTGGTGTCGCTAAAAGACTCCACGCCACAGAACCTGTCCCGCTCCTCTACCCGTACGTTCTCCAAAACGATGTGCGCGTTCTGTACTGTGCGCAGGGCAATCTTGTGCTCTATTTTTGTCCGGGTCACCCCCGGCAGCGACCCATCGAGAATGAAGCCACGCACCTTCCCCGAGTCAGCGTCCCGGGACCACAGCAGCATGTGCTCGCAGAACGTCCCGTTGCCGATCCACCGTTTGGCGCCATTGAGTACCCAGTGGGTGCCGTCCTCGTCCGTGACTTTGCGCGCGGTCGTGACCATTCCGCCAGCAACATCGCTGCCATGATCCGGCTCGGTGAGCGCAAAAGCACCCGTGGTGCGCAGGGCGATGGCGTCCGGGAGCAGCCGCTGCTGTTGCTCCTCGGAACCGAAATCGATCAGTGCTTGGACAAAGAGGTCATGGTGAACCAAAAAGAACGTGGCCAGCGACGTGTCCGTGCGTGTCATTTCGGCTATGACCAGCCCGGTGAACAGGTGGCTGAAACTACGACGGTCCGGAGCCGCCAGCCCCAGGGCCGCAATCTTGGGTAAAATGTGGGCCGGGAATTCGGCATCGTTCCACCACTTGGTCGCATGAGGAGCCACCTCGAGCGTCAAGAATTCACGCAGCTGCACCAACTTGGCGACTTCGGTCTCCGTGAGCTCAGATTCAAAATCGTAAAAGTCAGCCGTGGGCAGTTCAACACTCATTTAGGCGACATCCGGATAGCGCCGTCGAGTCTGATGGTTTCGCCATTGAGCATCGCGTTGGCAACAATATGTTCCACCAGCGCCGCATACTCTGCAGGCTTGCCCAGCCGCGAAGGGTGCGGAACCTGGGCACCTAAGGAATCCTGCGCGGCCTGCGGCAAACCAGCAAGCATGGGAGTTTCGAAGATTCCCGGGGCGATGGTGACGACGCGGATCAGCGAGCGTGCTAGTTCGCGCGCCAACGGCAACGTCATAGCCGCTACGGCTCCCTTGGACGCTGCGTAGGCGGGCTGACCTATCTGCCCGTCAAAGGCTGCTACCGATGCCGTGTTGACGATGACTCCACGTTCTTGGCCGAACTCACCAGCAAGAGCCTCCGTCGTCGCCATGGCCGCAGCGCACAGACGGACCACGTTGAACGTGCCGATCAGGTTGATCTGGACCACCCTGCTGAACTGCTCCAACGGCAGGACACCCTCACGGCCCAAGACCTTACCCGGGGTGGCCACCCCTGCGCAGTTGACGACGATCCGTAAGGTGCCGAGAGCGGTGGCGGCGGCAATGGCCTCGTTCACCTGATCTTCGTTGGTGACGTCCACGGGAACAAACACCGCCCGGTCGCCGAGCTCAGCAGCCAGTTCAGCGCCTCGAGATTGTGGCAAATCAACGAGCACGACGGCGGCGCCGCCGGCATATAACCGCCTCGCCGTCGCAGCACCTAGGCCCGATGCTCCGCCGGTGATCAGTGCGACGGTACCGTCGTCTAAAATCTCCATGGTTCCTCCTCGTCGAGGTCCTTGACCGCCTTCGCGGTCTCATAAACTGCGTTAATGCATACTAACTGAATTTGTCGGGGTAAACGCGGCTTAGCCAACAAACAGTACGCTGGGTCCATGACCGAAGCAGCCGGCCCCCTTGCCCGTTCCTTGCCTCCCAACTGGGACAACTTGGCAGCTGCTGACCGCAGTGCGGTGAATTCCCGCTTCTCTTACTCTCCTCTCTGGCTTCCCGGAACTCAGATAGGCGCCATTTCGCACCCCGCTCCGACGAGCCCTGCACCCTGGAACGAATGGCATTACTGGTGGCAGGCACACTATCTAGACGCCGTGGTCGATTCCGGCTTCCGGGCATTGCGGATGGGATCCCACGTCACCGCCCTGAGCTCTGTACGGCAAGCCAGAGCACTTTTGCGCGGGATTCTCCTGCGCAATTTTGGCCGCTTTCCCAACCACTTTTATGACGACATGGCCTGGTTGGCATTGGCCACGGGACGGCTCAACGACTTAGTGCGTGCCGCCAACTTAGCCGGTCCGGCCAGAGGAGCTGGTCCGGCCACGGGCAGGATCGGTTCCTTATCTCAACGTCCGGGATTCTTGTCCATGGTGGCCAGCTCAACGTTGACTCACCAGCTTGCCTGCGCCCACGACGGCGTCCTGGGCGGCGGCATTTATTGGTCAAAGAAGCGCGATTACAAAAACACACCAGCCAACGGCCCCACGGCACTTCACTTTGCCCGGATCGGTGAGATGGAACGGGCACAGGCCATTGTGGACTGGCTGCGCCGCGAATTGTTTGATCCCACGATTGGGCTTTACCTAGACGGCATCCACCCGTCTGCGGCACCAACCACCGCGGTCAAGGACATTGAGCGCACCATATATACCTACAATCAAGGCCCCATTCTGGCAGCCCTTCTGCAACTGGATCACCCTCGGTACGCACACCAGGCCGCGGAACTGGTGGACGCCGTCGCCCGCGAACTTGAAGTTACCGAGGGCGGGCTGCGGCTAGAAGCTGGCGGCGACGGCAATCTCTTCACCGGTATTTTGTGCCGCTACATGGCGCTTGCAGCTCTGGATCGGCGCTTACCGGAAAGAACACGCGGGGTCGCTCAACGCTTGGTGGTAAACACTGCTAAGGGACTCGTGGGTATCCCTGAGCCAACCACTCTCTCCGCTGCGTTGCAGCGCTGGATCGTCTTCGAGGCCGCCGCAACATGTAGCAAAACGTCGCGAGCTGCGTAGCCCGGTCAGGGCTGCACACTAACGTTGGTAGCGTGGGGATACCACCGACCAGGAGGAAATAGTGCTGCGAGTTCGCCCCATCCTTTTCACCTCAAAAATTGACGAACATGCCGCTCTGCTGCTGGCACTAGGTCTGTCCTACGTACAGAATTCTAGCGATTGGCGTCTTCTAGATTCCGGCAATGGCAGGGTTGGTTTGCATCGGGCACCCGCGGGCAGTCCCCAAGACGGCACGCTCCAGCTCGGTTTTGAAATCCGGGATCGGGAGATCTTTGTTAGCCGCACGTGCGCGGACGGCACCGCTGCCACCTTGGTCGATTCAGACCACGGTCCCGCGGCCCGTGTCACCGCCCCAGACGGTTTCAGTTTTCTGGCGGACCCCGTGATCGACGCGCCAAACTACGAAACACCATCTTGCCAACTGAGCGTAATCCAGGTGTGGCATACCCCTGATGCGGATGCCGCCCGGGCAGTGCTGGCAAACATCGGCGCACGTCCGGTCCCGGATAGCAACCAGGCGTTCATGGCCAAGAATGGGGGCTTCATGGAGGTCCAGACGGGCCCGGCGAACGGCGTCGAACTGTGTTTCGTTTGCGACGGCGACCTCACGAATCTACGCACCCGCCTAGCCGGCGCAGAACTTGACAGTGAGTTTGCTGCTGACACGCTCCAGATTCAGGGCCCGCAAGGAATCTCACTACACATTCGACGCTCTGACGCGTAAACGAATGTGGCCACAAAAGCGGTTGTACCAACAAAGGTGCGGGTACATGAGGTAGAACTGATACATGAGCGTACGCACCCCCGACCCGTACCCCGGCTGGCTATCCAACGAAGACTTGTATGAGGCCAGAAACCGCCTCCCCATGGTCTACGTGGAGGTTGTTCCGGTCCGCCTTGACCCCCTCGGTTACGTCAACGAGGTGGGATTATTGCTGCAAGCAGACGACGAAGGGTCCATGGTTCGCACACTGGTTTCAGGCCGCGTGCTGTTCCGAGAGACCATTCGAGCGGCCCTGGTCCGCCATGTCGAGAAGGATCTAGGCCCGCTGGCGTTCCCGCAGCTGCCTGTGAGTCCGGTTCCTTTCACTGTGGCTGAATACTTACCCTCACCGTCCGAAACCGGGTTCACCGACGAACGCCAGCATGCAGTTGCATTGGTCTACGTCATTCCCGTCACAGGCGAATGCGAACCGCGTCAGGATGCCCTGGAATTGACGTGGATGACGCCAGATGAGGTGCTCAGCCCCGGTGTTCAGTCAGAATTCGTGGGCGGTCGCGGAGCGCTAGTGCGCCAAGCGATCTCCTACGCAGGATTGGGACGCTAGCCGGTTTCTGCGAAGCAGCGTAGATTACCGACCATGGAGACAAACCAACTCTCAGTGCTTGTCAACGCAGATGCCGAGCAAGTATGGCGGATGCTTCGCGACCCTGCCAAAATAGCCCAGTGGCATGGCTGGGATGCGGATGGCCTCGAAGATGAAATCGCCCAAATCTACGAATCCAACGTCAAGGAATCGGCGGACCACCGTCGCCTGCAGCTGGAAAGTGGCGACTTCTTCTCCCTGGATCCTCATCCGGACGGCACAAGACTCACACTCACCCGGACTAAAACCACCGGTGAATTGGCGCAGTACGACTCCAACATCACGGAGAGTTGGGTCATGTTCATCCAAGCTCTCAAGTTCAAACTTGAGCGCCATCCGCAAACGCCAAGGCGGACCTTCTTCGCGGACGGAACCAGCTCCGAACACACCAATTTGTGGACCGCTCTGGGCATCGACACCGGGTGGCTTCCGGAACCGGGCGAAAAATATGAGCTCACACTAAATACGGGCGCACGTCTTAGTGGCAAGGTTTGGTACCGCACGGACACTCAGTTGGGGCTGAGCGTGGCGGACTACGCCGAACATGGCGACGGCCTACTCATTCTGGCTGAGCAGCCACGTATGGACGCCATCCCCGAGCACCCAGGCGCCCTGATCATAGCCAGCACTTTTGGCCTGGGCGCCGCCGCGTTTGAATCCATCGCAGCACACTGGGACTCCTTCATGGAGACTTACTATCCGCGCACGTAATTGCTGTTAGCACCCAAGCGCAGCGTGGGCACTTGACGCAGCAAAATGGTGTGGTGCGACGCCGGCCGCTTGGCCGCCGTCGCACCTCACCTTTCTTATGCGAAGCTTGCGCTTCACAACCCTAGATAACTGGACCGGCCGTATCCACGGACCGGGCAGCGAAGGCCGAAACCTCGGGGTCGTCCTCATTGGCGCCAAAGTCTGAAGGCTTGGTGATGTCCTTGCCGACAGGAACCTTCAATGCTTTAAGGACCAGTGTCAGGACCAGGGACACCACGGCGTTGAGCACAAACGCCGTGATCGCGATGTACACCTTGATGTTGGTCCCCGGAATGGCTGCGATTGAACCACCGAAATGCGCATGCGTGACCGGATTGACCACGCTATAGGCGGCGTAAGTACCGTAGATGATACCCACAGCCCAGCCGGCAAACAGTGCCCAGCGATGGAACCAGCGAGTGTACAGGCCCGCAACAATCGCCGGGAACGTCTGCAGGATCCAGATGCCGCCCAACAGCTGCATGTTGATCGCCGCGGAAGCATCCATACCGATGACAAAGATCAACGCACCAAATTTCACCACCAAGGAGGAAATCTTAGAGACCTGCGCCTCCTGCCTCGGGGTGGCATCCTTCTTGAAGAACTCCTTGTAAATGTTTCGGGTGAACATGTTAGCTGCCGCAATGGACATAATGGCAGCCGGCACCAATGCGCCCACCGCAATGGCGGCCAGCGCTACGCCGGCAAACCAAGACGGGAAGTTATCCAAGAACAGCTGCGGGACCACCAGCTGCGGGTTGATGGTCTTGCCGTCCAACTCCAGCGGATGAGTACCCGCAGCAATGGCCACATAACCGAGCAGCGCCAAAAAGCCCAGCACCAGAGAATACAGGGGCAAAATAGCGGCGTTCTTACGGATGGTGTTACGGCTCTTGGTAGCCAGCACGCCGGTAATGGAGTGCGGATACATGAACAGCGCCATCGCCGAGCCCAGCGCCAGTGTGGCATAGGCGGCGTAGCTATCGGCGCCCGGAATGAACGGGCCAGGGACCTTACCGGTAGCCGGGTTGATGGTTGTCATCTTTTCTTGGGCAGCACCGAAAATGTGCTCCCAGCCGCCAAATTTCTGCGGCAGGTAGATGATGGCAACAATGACAGCCAGGTAGATCAGCACGTCTTTCACCACAGCAATCATGGCAGGGGCACGCAGACCGGATGTGTACGTGTAAACAGCGAGCACACCAAACGCCACGATCAGCGGCAGATCATTGAGGAACCAATTGTCCGCACTGCCCACGCCCAGCACCGTCAGGACGGCCTTAATACCCACCAGCTGCAACGCAATATAGGGCATGGTGGCCACAATTCCGGTCACAGCCACTGCGAGCGCCAGCGGCTTGCTGCCGTAGCGTCCACCCACAAAGTCGGCCGTCGTGACGAAGCCATGGCGTTTAGACACCGACCAGAGACGAGCCATGAGCAAGAACACTATCGGGTAGAGGACGATTGTGTACGGCACCGCGAAGAAGCCACTCACCGAACCTGCAGCCCACATGGCTGCCGGAACTGCCACAAAGGTGTAGGCCGTATACAGGTCTCCTCCCAACAGGAACCACGTAACCCAAGTACCGAAGCTGCGACCACCAAGGCCCCACTCGTCAAGGGAATGCAGCCCGTCCTTATTGCCCCCGGTACGCCAGCGCGCTGCGTAGAAGCCCAGGACTCCCACGAAGATAAACAAAATGATGACAACTGCCAGCGCCGTCACATCGACGCCACGGGTGGCTGTGGGTGCGGCGGGAGCAATGCTCGCCATCACGCTTGTCAATGCACTCATTCGCCGTCACCGCCAGCGTCATGGCGACCCTTGTGCGGTTCCCCAATGGGTCCGCTGGTTCCGTCGCTTCCGCTTGTTCCGTGCGTTTGCTCGGTTACGTCAGGTCCGCTGACTGGGTTCGTTCCGTCGCTTACCACTCCAGACTGTGTACCATTCGGTGACGACTGACTCGTGACAGCTGCCCGGCGGCGCTTATCCTCCGCCGTCGTGAGCTTGTAGGCGATACCAACCAGGAGCGCGCAGACGGGCACCCAGGCCATCTGATACCAGTAGAAAAATGGAAAGCTAAATAGCCGGGGCCCGTCGTGGGCGTACATGGGTACCACCAGCGGCATGATGACGGCCAACGCCAGCATCACCCCGCTGATGACATATGGCATGGGTCTGGCCGGACCTCGGGTTGGTGAGTCGTGAGTGATGTTCTGGGCGGACATGAGCGGCTCCTTAGGGATCTGCAGTCCTTGAATATTTTTAGACGTTTACATAATAAGGACGCCTATCAACCACTCGGAAGGTTTACGGCGAAAAAGTTTTCGCGTGTCACATCCCACAACCGTCATCATGTACGCTTGAAGAGAGTATGCGGTCAGTCCACACAGCCGTGTGCATTCGGTCCGCAAAAGGCTGGCAAAATGGTTCCCATGCCTTCCCCTGAACCCAGCACCAACATCCACCTCACCGAACCGGCAACTGTTGCCAGCGCACCCCAGCCGGCAGCGTCCGGTGGACGCGACGGCACACCCGGCAGCCCGGCGTCGCAGGCGGAATTTAGCTTTACGCTGACCACCCGCCTGCAGGAGCGCTGCACGCCGTCCCAGGCTGAGGTAGACCGCAATGGCGGTAAATTCCAGGGCCGCACCGGCATCATCACCACACCCCACGGCACAGTGAAGACGCCCGCTTTCATTGCCGTTGGCACCAAAGCAACCGTGAAGTCCGTGCTCCCAGAATCCATGGCAGATTTGGGCGCCCAGGCGCTGCTGGCCAACGCCTACCACCTCTACCTGCAGCCGGGTGCGGATATTCTCGACGCCGCCGGTGGGCTCGGGAAGTTCATGAATTGGTCCGGCCCCACCTTCACCGACAGTGGCGGCTTTCAAGTCATGTCTTTGGGCTCAGGCTTCAAAAAGGTCATCAATATGGACGCTGTGGCCGCATCACCGCATGCAGGTGCGGACGATTCCGTCGCAGTTGGCAAGGAACGCTTGGCCCACATCGATGACGACGGCGTCTGGTTCAAGTCGCATCTCAATGGGGATATGCACCGTTTTTCCCCCGAGATTTCCATGGGGGTCCAGCACCAAATCGGCGCGGACATCATGTTTGCCTTTGACGAGTTGACCACATTACTGAATTCACGCGGCTACCAGGAGATGTCCCTTGAACGGACCCGGCTCTGGGCGCTGCGCTGCATTGACGAACACTTTCGGTTGACGCAAGAACGGACCGGCAAGCCGTATCAGGCGTTATTCGGCGTCATTCAGGGCGCGCAGTATGAGGACCTGCGCCGCAAGGCTTCCAGCGATCTGGGTGCCATGAACTTTGATGGCTACGGGATTGGCGGGGCCCTGGAAAAGGAAAACCTTGGCACCATTGTGCGCTGGTGCGCGGAAGAGCTGCCCGAGGAAAAACCCCGTCATTTGCTAGGTATCTCGGAGCCGGATGACATCTTCACAGCGATCGAAAACGGCGTCGACACTTTTGACTGCGTCTCCCCCACCCGTGTGGCCCGCACGTCCGCCTTCTACACTCCGGATGGCAGGCTGAACCTCTCCAACGCCCGCTTCAAGCGCGACTTCACGCCGCTGATGGAGGATTGTGACTGCTATACGTGCCTGAACTACACCCGCGCCTACATCCATCATCTATTCAAGGCCAAAGAGATGATCTCCGCGACGCTAATTTCCATTCACAACGAGCGTTTTGTGGTGCGGATGGTCGACGACGCCCGGCTGGCCATCGAGGACGGGACGTTCTTCGCGTTTAAGGCCGAAACATTGCGTCGCTACTACCCGAAGCGCTAGCGAACTGCTCCCCACTCTTGCCGAGACCGACGGAGCCCGCCGAGTCAGACGTGGCGCAGCGCCATTCTCGCAGCGCTCCGTCAGTCTCGGCGCAGTGACTACTTCGGGTACGTCGGTTCGTGGCGCTTGAACCAGCCGATTGCCAGTGTGGTGACGGGAATCAGCGCGTACTGCACCCCCACTTTGTAGACAAATCCGACTATGACGTAGTTGGCGAACATGCCAAAGCCCACGATCCCAATGACAGGGGCCGCGATGAGGCAGAAAATCAGCGTGTCAAAGAATTCGCCTACCCCGCTAGATCCCATGAGCCGCATCCACAGCTTGCGCTCTCCTTGCCGAGCTTTGAGCCGGACCATGATCTGGGAGTTGATAGTCTGTCCCACCAGAAACGCGAGCAGGCTGGCCAGCACAATTTGCGGCACCGGCCCCAATGCTTCAACCAAGGCTGCCTGTTTAGCGATTCCATAATCGTCCGTGAAACCTGGCAGCGCGATGATGACCCAGTAGGACAGTGAAGCGAAAACTGACAGCGCGAACGTAGTCAGAATTGCCTTGCGGGCCATCTTGAAGCCGTAAATTTCGCTGATGACGTCGCCCAAAATGTAGGCAAACGGGAACAAGAAAAATCCGCCGTCGGTGACGATTGGTCCAAACAACACGCCCTTAGAGGCGCCGATGTTGGAGAGGATGACGATGACTGCCATCGACGCCAACAAGATGCCATAGTGACGACTTCCGACGTCGGCGAACCGGGCGCCAGCGGTGAGTGCAGGAACTCCAGCGGAACCAGCCGACGACGTAGGAGCTTCGGGTGTGTCGGTGGGAGGTGGGTTTGCGGCAGTATTGCGCAGGGAGGGCATGGTGAACGTCTCAATCTATTGGGTAGTGGTTCGCCCAGCCGTCACATCCTCTAGGGCAGCCGGCCGGCTGTATTATCACTGGGCCCGTCTGCACCCGGGCCAGCACCAATTCTGCCATGTTTTTGTTGTTTTGGCCCAGCACCAGGTTTCTCAACCCGCCATTTCTCACCCAGCCAGCCGGGCGAGTCTCACCCCACCAGCTGTGCGAGTCTAACCCCACCAGCCGGGCAAGTCTCACCCCACCAGCTGGGCGAGTCTCACCCCACCAGCTAGGCGAGGGCGCCGCCGTTAGCAGCATTCACCGACTGAAGCTCAGAAGCTCAGCGACCTTAGACCAACCGTCAACCTTTGCGAAGCGCTCTGCTTGGGCAGGATCAGCTACCAAATACAGGACGTCCGCACCATGCTGGAACGCTTCGTCTCCGAGTACAGCCACCATGGCTTGTTCAAACACGCCCACCAATTCTTCTTGGTCCTCTGCAACACGCAACTGGCCCAGTACCGCGAGGCCATCCTCGAGCTTGATGCGGCCGTCAGCAACAGGGCGGTCAAAGAGAGCAACCTCAACGGCGTCGTAGTCCTCCATGGGCGCCTCAGCAATATTGGCATCCGCGGGTAAGGAAGGGGACAGATCCAAATCATCTGTCCTAGCACTGAGCAGTACCAGTGCACTCGTCTCCTTCAGACCCAGTCCGGCGGCAAATTCGCGGGATGCGGCGGCTTCCTCGGTGGCCAGCGTCAAAATGGAACCAGTAAAGGTTGTGGCCTGCTCTTGAGCATCCGGCCACGCTACTAAGCGCTCCCGCAGTGCATCCGCGTGGCTCACATCGTCGTGGCGCATCTCACCAGATAAACCGCGCACCGCCGACCACGCCGGGCCCCAAACTGCGATTGATTCCTGCCAATGCGCCATAATTCTCATCCTCTGTTCGGTACCTGCGAAGGCCACGCCCCGGTTCTGGGGTCTCAAACGCCCGCCTGGAAAGCCGTCCTAATGGGCCACGTTTCCGGCTTTTCCAGTATAGGCGCGGTAGGCAGCGCAACGCCGGGTGCCAGATCACCACAAAATAGGTTCTGCAATCCAGATTGCATATTCACCGTTCTGCAATCATAATTGCAGAGTGACGCAACTAACATCTTCTGAGGGCACCGCGAGCCCGGGCATCGACTGGCTCGATGACATTCTGGCGAAGACTACCCTGCCGAGGGCCCAAAACCGGGTGGCAAACGTCATCATGCGCCAACCCCAACTCGCCTCTTACGCAGAGATCGCCGAGATAGCCCGTCATGCCGATGTGAACAATTCAACGGTTGTTCGGGCGGCACAAGCCTTGGGGTTCGACGGCTGGCCGGATCTGCAGCGCGAACTCCGCTCACGCTACTTGGCGAAAATCTCCAGCGAAGACACACTGGTTCAGCATGGCCAGCACAACAATCCGTTACAGGCCGCCCTGACCCAGGACATTGAGAACCTCCGCCTCACGCTGAAGAACAACACCTCCGCCGACGTCGAAGCCACCATCGCCACGCTGGCAGCGGCGCGCTCGATTCTGGTGATAGGGCATGGCTCTTACGCCGCGCCCGCTGTCGTCATGGCCCACTTGGGCTCCACCATGGGCTACCCAATTTCCCTTGAGAGCCGCGCTGGCGTCCACCTAGTGACCAGCACTAACACGATGGGCCCAGGCGACGTGATCGTCGTCATCAACATTTGGCGATCGATCGGGCAGTTGATCGCCGCCGCGGAGGCCGCCCATGAGGCTGGCGCCACCATTATCGCCATCAGTGATATGCGGCGTGGACGTCTCGCGGACATCGCCGAGCACTTGCTCATTGTCCCCTCCGAAGGAATCGGCTTTTTCCAGTCGGTCACGGCAACAACCTCTGTGGTCTACGGGCTGCTAGCGGGCATGCAAGCCGCCCATCCAGAACGCAGCCGTGAAACCCTGCGCCGGTCCCAACAGCTATGGAAAGACCTCGGCGTCCATCTGGATTAATCCCACTCAGCAAACTTTTGACTCAGCTATTTTCCAGCACCTAGGAGAGAACATCTTGAACCTTGGCAACATCACAGAATCGCGGGCCGGCATCCATGCGGAGCTGGCCGCCGGAATCGATCATTGGCGCGAGAAAGTTCAGGCACTTGCCGTCGATATCCATGCTCATCCCGAGCTTTCCTTTGAGGAAGTACGCGCATCTGCCGGCATTACGTCCCTGCTACGCGAGGGCGGTTTCAGCGTTGAAACCGGCACGTCCGGGCTAGCTACGGCCTTCAGCGCTACCGCCGGAAGCGGAGACCTGACCGTCGCACTGTGCATCGAATATGACGCGTTGCCGGGAATCGGCCATGCCTGCGGACACAATCTCATCGCTGGTGCGTCCGTAGCTGCGGCTCTGGCCCTCGCACCTCTAGCCGACAAACTTGGCATCACGCTCAAAGCGATCGGTACCCCTGCCGAAGAACACGGCGGCGGTAAGGTCCTCATGCTCGAAGACGGGGCGTTCGACGGCGTCGGGCTGGCCATGATGGTCCATCCCGTCCAGGATGGGGTCACCTATAACCCGGCCGGAACCAGCGCACAGGCGGTGGGCCGCTACCGGGCGACGTTCACCGGCAAAGCCGCGCACGCTGCTGCCGCTCCGCACTTGGGTGTCAACGCAGCTGACGCGGCCGTCATCAGCCAGGTCGCCATCGGTTTGCTGCGCCAGCAAATCCCAGGAGACCAGCGTGTGGGCCTGTACATTGCCGAAGCTGGCAAGGTCACCAACATCATCCCCGAACGCGCCGTCGTCGAGTTTGAATGCAGGGCGTTCACCTTGCCCGCCTATGAAGCCCTACTGGTCCGTGTTCGACGTTGCTTCGAAGGCGCCGCACTGGCTACCGGAACGGAACTGGCCGTTGAATCGACGGAGCCGTTGTATGAACCGCTCCTGCAAGACGACGAACTTGCCGCAAACTGGACGGCGGCCATGGATGTTTTCGGTAAGGACACGACGCCGGCAGCCGGAATGGGCGGGGGCTCCACGGACATGGGCAACATTTCCCAAATTATCCCCAGCCTGCACCCGTGGCTGAGCATTCCGGGCGCAGATGTACCCATCCACTCCCACGATTTCGCCGCTTTGGCCAACACCCCCGAAGCCTATGCCGTCATGTTCGAAGCCGCTACCGCGCTGGCTTGGACCACTGCCGACGCCGCCATCAATCCTGATCAGCGCAGCCGCTTCATCGCAGCCGGCCACGCCAACCCCTCCAAGGAATTCACATCATGAGCACTCGTCCCGCACCAGCAAAGGCTGGGCTCAAGCACACCCTACCGATTGCACTTTTAGCCTTGGTGATTGCTTTGGCCGTGCAATTCATCGGCTCGGCTAAGATCAACGTCGGCATCGGCTCGATAGTTATTTTCCCCATGGTCTGGGGTCTGATCGTGGGCCTCTTGATATCAGTACAAAAGTTCAAGCCACTGGGCTTGGACCTGCAAAAGGTTGCTGCCGCATTGGTCGGTGTTGCCGTAATGCTCCTGGTAGCCCGCTTGGCTTTCAACATCGGCCCCAGCCTTCCGGTACTCGTGAAGGCCGGTCCGGCGTTGCTGTTGCAGGAGGTCGGACACCTTTTGGGAACCGTATTCCTGGCTCTTCCTTTGGCCGTGTTGCTCCGCATGGGTACGGCAACCGTCGGTGCCACGTTCTCGCTGGACCGCGAGCCGTCATTTGCCATGGTCTCGGAAAAGTACGGCCCGGACTCTGATCAGTACCGCGGTGTGCTGGCAATGTACGTTTTTGGCACACTCTTCGGCGCAGTTTTCATCACCTTGTTGACGTCCTTGGTTGCCAACTGGGGGATCTTCAACCCGTTGGCCCTCGCTATGGGCTCCGGCGTCGGCTCAGGATCCATGATGGCAGCCTCCGTAGCAAGCATCACCACCGCTTACCCCGGAAATGAGACGGCCATTCTTGGCATCGCGGCCGTCTCCAACCTGATCACCACCATCTTGGGCGTCTATGTGGGCATTTATGTCTCGCTGCCACTGGCCGACAAGTTCTACAAGCTACTCACGCGCAAGCGCACCGCGGCAGCCCTGCAGGCACAGACCGTTACGGCTTCGGCCGCCGTCGTCGCAGGTGGAACCACCAGCAGCTCCGTCACCTTTGCTCCTGAAACCGCCGGCGCGTCAGGAGCCGCCGACGTGTCAGGAGCCACCACCACGTCAGTATCCCCCGACGCATCAGGATCCGCTGGCGCCGTGGATGACGCCAACCGCGATTTCCGCGACAAAGTGGCCCAATCCACTGCCGAGGTGAAGCTACCGTTATGGCTGTCCCTGAGCGTGCTTTCCATTCTGGGCATCGGCACGGCATCTGTGGCCGCCAAGGGTCTGCACTGGAATGTCATTGGCGGTTATGTGGTCCTCATGGCTCTGGTAGTTCTGGGACTGTTCCTACACAAGATTTCCCGCAAGGTCTCGGCCATCATCTGGATCACGACCATCGGTGCCTACGCTTCAAGCCCATGGTTCTTCGCCGCCGGGCCGTTGACAAAACTGGTCTCCTCTGTGGACTTCCTCTCGATTGCCACGGTAATGCTGACACTTGCCGGCCTCTCACTTGGTAAGGACGTGCCACTGCTAAAAAACATTGGCTGGAAGATTATCCCCGTCGGCCTGGTGGCGATCACCGCGTCGTTCATGCTTTCGGTCGTCATTGCTGAGTTCTCGCTCGGATACTGGTCATAGCGGGTAGCATCCAGTCATGAGCACATGGCAGCCCGACGTTCTTGGTCCCGACTTTGAACAGCTAACTCTGGAGCTGCCTTCCGGTAACCTCGCCACCTTGATCCGTTATATCGGCAACGCCGAGCAATGGGAACCGTCCGCCATCACAGGTGCTGATGTGCTTTATGTCCATGGCTGGTCTGATTACTTCTTCCAACGGGAATTGGCGCAATTTTGGCACAAGTCCGGTGCAAATTTCTACGCACTTGACCTCCATAATTATGGCCGCAGCCTGCGCCCCGGACTCACTCCGGGCCAGGTTGGCTCTCTCACCGAGTACGACGCCGATCTGGACGCCGCGTTGGCGGCCATGGGACGCAGCGGGGTCGCCGAGGCAGTGCTGCCTCTTAGCTCGACGGACGAAACCCACGACCAACAGAGTTTTGAGCACGCTTTCTTGGAGGAAGCTAGGCAGCGTTTGGGCGCGGCTTTTGACGCCCTCGCAGGCAGAGAACGCCCAGTACCGCATGTGCTGCCGGTGGAACGCCCCTTGGTTTTATTGGGGCATTCCACCGGCGGACTCACGCTGAGCTTGTGGGCAGCCCGGCACCCGGGCGCGGCAGCCGCCGTCGTACTGAACAGTCCTTGGCTAGAATTCCAGGCCAATGAGATGGGGCGGGTGGTGATGGCTCCACTGATGCAGGCCAGATCACGGTGGTGGCCGCTGGCTCCCCTGCCTGGGATCGACCCCGGTTTTTACACCAGGGCCGTATCTTCGCGTTTTGACGGCGAATGGGACTACGAGCCAAAGTGGCGTCCGGACCGTGGTTTTCCCGTTTCCCCAACGTTCCTCAACGCAGTGTTCCAGGGGCAGGCTCTGGTGGCTCGCGGACTCGGGCTGGACGTACCGGTTTTGGTCATGCTTTCGGATAAAAGCTATCTTCAACCCAAATGGTCCGCTGATGCGCTGGTCGCGGACGTGGTCCTCAATGTCGACTCCGTGGCACGCCGGGCACTGGATCTAGGCCCGGACGTCACTTTGCACAGGATCGCCGGGGCCTTTCATGACATTTTTCTCTCCCCAGCCAAGGTGCGCGAAAATGCGTACGCGAGTATGGGCCGCTGGGTGGAGGCAGCCCTCGACGCGCCGTCGCTTCGTCGCTGGGAGTCGCGCAAACCCACCCCTGTGCGTAAAACCTAACCGGCGACGTTGCCGACCTCGGTACGCACGGCATACAGCTCCGGGAAGAAGGTCAGATCCAGCGCCTTCTGCAAGAAGCCAACGCCGGAGGAACCCCCCGTACCAACCTTCATGCCAATGATGCGGTTGACGGTGCGGACATGGCGGAAACGCCACAGCTGAAAGTTATCTTCCAAGTCCACGAGCTCCTCACAAGCCTCGTACAGGTCCCAGTGGTCATCGGGACGTTCGTAGACAACGCGAATGAGCTGCACCAGATCGGCGTTGAACACGTGGGCGTGGGTGATATCCCGCTCCAATACCTCAGCGGGGACGTTGAACCCCCGCCGGGCTAAAAGCTGTAAGAACTCATCGTAAATACTTGTCTGACCCAGGATCTTGGCAAGCATGGCTTGGGCGGGCGGGTTCGCGGCAAACACTTTTAGCATGCCAGCGTTCTTATTGCCGAGCATGAACTCCACGGCCCTGTACTGATAAGACTGGAACCCGGAGGAAGAGCCCAATTCGTCCCTGAACTGGGCATATTCGCTTGGCGTCAGTGTGGCCAGCACGCTCCACTGCTCAGTGAGGGAACGTTGGATGTGCTTGATGCGGG
Organism: Arthrobacter cryoconiti; assembly: GCF_020905375.1. Lineage (GTDB taxonomy): Bacteria > Actinomycetota > Actinomycetes > Actinomycetales > Micrococcaceae > Specibacter > Specibacter cryoconiti. Next base: position 42,274 of record NZ_JAJJBU010000007.1, on the reverse strand, counting down.
CCACACCTTTCATGGCCGCCCGCAAATTATCCGCCGCTAATTGTTGACGGACTGCCCGCAACTCGTGCAGCATCAACTTCAGCCACAGTTCTGAGGTCTGGTGCTGAATGATGAACAGCATCTCATCGTGGTGTTCGCTCACGGGCCGTTGCGCATCCAAAAGCGTGTCCAAGGCAAGGTAGCTGCCATAGCTCATCTTGTCGCTGAAATCCGTTTCAATACCGGATTCAATAATCCGAGTATTGGGGCACCCAGTTGTCTCGGGCAAGTGATTCTCGGGCATGTGTTTGGCCAACCTTCCAGATACGGCTTTCCAACACTTTACGCCCGCTGCATCAACCTGCGCACAAGGCCGCGGCAAACACTGTATGCGTCGCTGGAAACATCAATCAGATCGAAATGGTCGCCAGGGACTTCCACCAGATGCGCCTCTGCTCCTGACCTCAGCGCAGCCTCCACGTAACTGTGACTCTGCGAGGCGGGCACATGCTGATCGTTGAGAGCATGCACGGCGTAAACGGGCACCGGCAGAGGCAAGGCTTCCATGGGATCGGCCAAGGAGACTTTGCGTCCCAATAATTTTTTCACCGCTCCGCCGCTTAGCCGTAATTGCTTCGCCTGAGCTAGGTTCAGTACTCCTGACGCACTGACGACGCCGGAGAGAGGCACCGCTGGATTGGCCCCGACAGCTCCGGCCGGGAAGGCAGAGCGGCCAGCCGCCCACACAGCGAGCTGGCCGCCGGCCGAGTGCCCCAGGGCCACAACTCGCGAGAGGTCCAGCCCATGCACTGAGGCAGGCTCAGATAAGGCGTCAATACCGGCTGCAATGTCCGCGAATGTCTGCGGCCAGCCACCACCGTTGCCCATCCGGCGGTATTCAAGGTTCCATGCCGGAATGCCGTGTGCGGCAAGGTCCGCAGCCAATGGCTCGCCCAGCTCAGCCCCATAAGTACTGCGCCAGTAACCGCCATGGATCACCACGGCAACACCGGCAATCCCCACAGAGTCGGGATGGCCGTATCCATCGGGTAGGAAGAGTTCGGCCCACTGCGACGGGTCTGATCCATAGGCGTAGCGTTGGCGCGAAGTCATGAAGGAAGCGTACCCGCTCGCCTGTCCACCTGCGCCCCTACTCACCGGCTCCCCTACTCACCGGCCCCGGGAATCTTCGGGCACTTCTGCGAGTTGGCCCCATAGACGACGAAAGGCGGTTTCCCATGAAAGCCATGACATACACACAATTTGGCGGTACCGAGGTTTTGGAGGTTTCCGAGCTGCCCACTCCCAAGGTCGCGCCGGGTGCCGTTTTGATACGGGTAAAAGCTGCCAGCGTGAACCCCGTGGATTGGAAGATCATGGCCGGGTACCTTGACACTCTCATGGACATCACTTTTCCCGTGATCCCGGGCTGGGATGTGGCCGGCGTGGTGGAAGCTGTGGGCTTCGATACTCCAGAGTTTGCAGTGGGAGATGCGGTATATTCCTATGGCCGCCGGGACACCGTCCAAGGCGGCACATTCGCGCAGTTGGTGGCTCTACCGGCTTCGGTGGTGGCCCATAAGCCGCAATCCCTGACATGGGAACAGGCGGCCGGTCTACCACTGACGGGCTTGAGCGCACTGCGCACCCTTGATGCCCTAGACCTGGAGACCGGGCACACCTTGTTGATTCACAATGGCGCCGGCGGTGTGGGCAGGATGGCCATCCAACTCGCCGTGAATGCCGGAGCAAGGGTCATTGCAACGGCGTCAAAGAAAAACCATGAACGCTTGCGTGAGCTAGGTGCCGAACCGGTGGAATATGGGGAAAACCTGGTGCAAAACGTCCGGACACTGGCTCCGGAGGGTGTGGATGCTGTGGCGGATTTCGCGGGGAACGTCGTGGAACAAACACTTGCTGTGCTCACGTCCGGAGGAAAGCACGCCTCACTTGCCGACGGTTCCGTCGACGCTGCGGGCGGACGCTATATCTGGGTCCGTCCTGACCGTGGGGAGCTTGAGCGTCTCAGCGTCATGGTGGGCGCCGGAACGCTAAGCGTTGATGTCGCAGCCAGCTATCCCATGGAGGAATTGGCTGCCGCTTTCGAATCCAGCATGGCCGGGCATGTCAGCGGCAAAATTGTCCTGACTCCGTTCAGCAGTTGAGAGCGTTGATGTCCTAGGAGACCCGGCTACAGCGCTGCTGCCGCATGGACACGCAACTGCATCAGCGCCAAATCAATTAGTGGTGTGGACAGGCCCAAATCCGCGGCTCTGCGGGCGAAGTCGCCTAGCAGATGCTCGGACTCGTTCGGGAGCCCTGCCACCACGTCTCGGTAGAGCGAGGAAGTGAACGCTGAGCCGGGCTCCGTCAGCATGGTCAATGCGGCAACTAGTGCTTCATCAGGAACCGGATAGCCCGCCTGCGTTGACACTGCTACGGATTCGGCCAACGCAGCGTGAATAAATTCAAGACCGCCAGGAACAGCCACAATGGCTCCGACGCTACCGCGCATCAAGCATGTCACCACCCCCGCCGTGACGATAAAAACCCACTTGTGCCACATCAAGGCTCTAGCGTCCGGGACAGCTTGGACGGTGAAGCCAGGGACATCCAGCTCAGCGAGAATGGCGCGGACACGATCGCTGGGAGCACCGGTTTGTTCGCCAAAATCCCATTGCGCCAAGGGTGCGAGCTGAAGGATGTCGCCGTCGTCGTTAAGGGTAGTGACCACACGCACCACGCTGCCAAGTACCGCGCCGGCACCGAAGGCGCGCTCTAATGCGTCCATGTGCGCCATACCGTTGAGGAACGGGATGATCACGGTGTGAGGGCCTACGGCCGGGGCAAGGTCAGCGATTGCGCCAGCTAGTCCGCCTGCTTTGACGGTAATCAGAACCACGTCGAAGGGGCCGCTGAGGTTATCGGCCTGGACAAGCTTCGGCGCAAGAACCTGCGGCTCGCCAAGCCCTACGATCCGCAGCCCTCGTTCACGTAGCGTGCTGGCTCGGCGCTCGCGGACCAGGAAGGTGACGTCGCGACCGTCCGCAATCAGTTTCCCACCGAAATACCCGCCGGTGGCACCGGCTCCCACTACAAGAATTTTCATACCGACCTCATCCGTTGTCCGCCCATGCCGCACCCATGAAGTTCATGGGCGCGGCTTTTGTGGCCACCATCAGAGTATCGAAAACCGCAACTCTCCGGGATGGTGCTTTGTTAGCTCAGGCACCAGCGTCCGCGCTCGCATTTATGCGAACCCGGCGCAAAGACCCTGCCGCAAGTGCTGCCACTGCTAACTCTAGGGCGATGATCGCCAACATCGCCCCGGCGCCCGTTCCCGGCACGGTCACAGGCATCGCCATATCCATATTTGGCATGCCCCCATGCCCATGACCTGCCATCGACACGGGGGCCAAGACGACTGCGGTATGCCAGGCAACCATCACCAAAGCCATGAGGAAGAGCCAGCGCACCCCACGTTCACTCCCATCTCGCCACACCCCGATGGCACACGGCAAGCAGATGGCCGCCATCAACACCATGGCAGCACTTTCCCATGGCATTAGTCGGTGTTCCCAGGCCATCCATAAGTGTGCGGCCACCGAGATGATGGCTACGGCTGCGCACAGCCGCGCCTGCGTTCTAAACCCCCGGCGCACGCCCGACTGCGAGACGCTGACAGCCCTCTCAGCAATGGCAGGGAGCGCCACCCTCTCCCCCGTTCTCGTGGCAATCACCCGGAGTACTGGCAGGGACATCCAGGACGGGGCTGCGATCAAAGAATCCCTCGGGGCGCAGCTTGAAGCCGACGGCGTCAACAGGCATTATGGGCCAGTCTTCCACCCGTGGAAAGTGAGTGAGACCGAAAGTGTGCCAGAGAACTATGTCTTGTCCGTCTATGTCTCGGTCCGCTGCGATGTAAGCAGGGAGCCCAGCCCCGCCGCTGTGCTGGTTCACGAAGTCTCCTGTGGGGTACCGCTCTTCCTGCTCAAACCGGGTGACCCACAAGTCCTTGGTAGCAAAGGCAGCACGCCGGGCGATCGATGACTCGGGATCCGCCAGCAGTGTGGGGCCACCCTGCGGGTGCAGTTTGTAAGCCACTGGATCCCCCAGTCGGTTCAGCGACGTCGGATTGGAGATGACCCACGTGCGCCCCTTGCGCATGTCAGCCTCCCGCACGCCTTGCTGTTCGGTCGTCAGCACGGTGCGTTTGCGGGTAAAAGCGTTGCCGCGCTCATTGCCCTCACCCATGGGAACACGCACCACATCTTCCTCTTCCACTCTGTTCACGGTCCCGTCCAACGCCATATCCAAGCGAGCACTGAAAACGTGCTGGTGGTAGGGAGCTCCGAGCCCTGGGGCCAGCTCAGAGGCGTAGGGGTAATTCTTGCCGGGATAGGCGCTCGTGAAGACAACGCCGGTGGCCTTGGCCTCGAATTCAATCGTGCCGTCCAGGTAGAGGTACCAGTAGAAGCCGTAATCGTAGTTACCGATCGTGGTGAAGAAGGAGACCACCAAACGGCGGTTGCGCCGCGTGTAGTCGATCCCGGTCCACATATCTGAGTGCTTGGAGAGGATGGACCAATCCTCTTCATGCATGCAGATGCCATTGTGGATGGTGCGTGGGTTACCGAAGGCATCGCTGAGCACAGGTGAGAGATACGTGATTTCCCCCAGGCAATCGCAGCCTAGTTCCAAGGAATTTGCGTACTGGCCCACCTGGTATTCACCGGTATCAAAGTAGTTTTGCCAGGACCGAACGGGTGAGGGATCACCGTACGGGACCACCATTTCCGCGATCGAGGCCCGATTGATAATAGAGCGCTTGCGGTCGGCGTCTTGGAATGCAATATTGTAAAGAACCACGCCCTCGCGGGCATCGAAGCCTACATCCAGGCTCCATTTTTCCCACTCCACATGGTTGCCGCTGCTGACTGTGAAGCTGGGCCCCTCCGGCTGAGTGATGTTTATTGGTTTTTGGCTCTTCCGCAATGGCCCTGTCAATTCTGGGTCCGTGTAGTTTCCGTGCTCAGCCGGCACCGGAACCACTCCGTAGTCCAGCACCGAATCCACACTTTTATTCACAATGTCCACATAGGCGACTAATCCATCCACAGGGTGCGCCCAGGCGCTGTCTTCCGGGAAGTCCTGAACGAAGGCAAGCCCGCGCAGGATGCGCCGGCCTTTTTCGTCGGGGTATTCAAACACGCCCGCGGACAGAGGCGCCACACGAACCTTGGACACGTCCAAGTTGCGCGCGGCAAGTGCCTTGAGCCATTCGGGATGAATTGCCAAGATTTCCTCAACAACGGCGAATTCCTCCTCCAGTACCGGTAGCTCACCGGTTTTGGCTGTCTCCAGCTCGACGGCGGACTCAACGCTCCCGCTAGTCAGGGAAACGATTACGTCTTTGGGTGACGCGCCGGAAACATCGTGGAGGAAGACGCGAAAACGTCTCGCTAGTGCAGATTCGGTGTCACGCTTTCGAGGCGGGTCAAGTAGGCCCAAGTACGCGATCCGACCGGAATCCCCCATGAGCCCAGCTCCTTGGAGGATATCCCGCACTGCGGTGATTTCGGCGCTTGTGGCCAATTGGTAAGCAGATACTTCAATGTCCGTGACGGCGGAAGGCATAGTTCGCCCTTTCTTTTGGAGTGGGTCAAAGGACTAAAGTTTTTATTCTATGGTTGTAGAGAATACCCACACGTAAGATGCATCACAAGGGGTAACCCCATAATTTTTGCCATCCCGGCCCGACTGGAGAACTAACGTGCCCAAGATCGTTGACCACCACCAGCGCCGCCTTGACTTAGTGAATGCCACTTGGCGCATCATCGCCAGGCACGGCATCGAGGGTGCCACCATGCGGGAAATCGCCACTGAAGCTGGCTTCGCAAACGGCGCCTTAAAACCTTACTTCCCCACCAAGGACGACCTGATCACGTCCGCCTTCGGCCACGTGTTCAACCAGACCAACCAACGAATTGCCACCACCTCCACCGGGCTAGCCGGCATGGCCGCTCTGCGCGCTTTCGCTTTGGAGGTTCTGCCTCTGGATGAGGACCGTATCAACGAGGCACGCATCGTGATTCCCTTTTGGCAAAAGGCACTTACCGACCCAGCCAAAGCACAACTTCATGAGACGTCAATGGAAGAGTGGCGGAACACGATGGCTGGACACTTATCTCGAGCACGGGAAATGGGAGAGGTTACGGCCAGAGCCAGCAATGAGGACATCATCAATCAACTCATGAGCATGCTACTAGGCGCCCAGATCATTGCCGCCATGTCACCCACGCAGCACCTTCCGGCTCAGCTAAATGCTCAACTCGAGGCGTATTTGCTCTTACTGGGACCGGCGTAAGCAATGAGTGAACATAAGTTGGGTTTTTCGCCAATCGTCGAATAATAAGTGACAACGGACACATTCTGCTCCTACACTGATGAAAAGTGCCCACTGACATCAAGGGATTCCCATGACTTCCGCCCTCACCACAGATGCCGTCCAGACCGCCGTCGCCGCTTCCTTCTCCGACTGGCACGATCTCATCTCGAAATCGTTTGTACCGCTGCATGTCCGCTCTAGCGACACCGACCACTTTGCGGGTCGGTTACGCTCGCGGCTCTTGGATGAGTTGGCCATAGTCGAAGTCACCGCCACCGGACACAGCGTCCACCGCACGCCCTCACTCATTTCACACACCGACAAGCTGTACTACAAACTCAACCTGCAGCTTTCCGGCACAGGGCTTCTGGTCCAGGACAATCGCGAAGCCGTGCTGCGCCCGGGCGATCTAGCCATCTATGACACACACCGCCCCTACACACTTGGGTTCGAATCCGATTTCCGTACTCTGGTGTTGATGTTTCCCCATACAGCCCTTGACTTACCTGCTGGGTCAATCGGCTCACTCACAGCCGTGCGCATGCCAGGAGACGAGGGCTTGGGACGAATGATCAGCCCCTTCATGACCGAGCTTGCGGACAATTTGGATATCCTCTCCGGGCCCAGCGGGCATCGCCTAGCCCACAACATCATCGACTTGTTGGGAACGCTATTTGCGGCTCAACTAGACCGTTCGCCCCGCACAGCAGAGCGCCCCCACGAAGAACTATTGGGCAGGATCCGCCGCTTCATTGAGGCCAACTTAGGCGATCCAGAACTCTCGCCGGCCAGCATTGCCGGCGAGCATTTCATTTCAACGCGTCATCTGCACACGGTGTTCCAGGAGTCCGGGACGAGCGTGGCGAGCTGGATCCGAACCCGTCGACTAGAGAATTGCCGGCGTGAGCTACGGGACCCCCTTCAAGCACACCGGCCAGTTAGCAGCATCGCCTCGCGCTGGGGCCTGGTGGATGCAGCCCACTTCAGCCGCATATTCCGCACCTCCTTTGGGGAGTCGCCAAGCAGCTACCGGCATCCGCTTCTCCACACCTAACAAAACTATCGCGCGCCGGCCCACCAAGCCGACGTCGGCCTTGTTCGCCCGCGGTCAAGTGAACTTCGCGCATAGACAAGACGGCACGGGACAGGCCAGTAACACTGGGGGTAGCAAGGCGCGGCTCAGCCGTCCTTGGGCCCACAGACTCGAAGGGGAGCATTCATGGAAAACCACACCGACATCCTGAGCAAAATCACGCCCACTACCGGTGAGAGGCGCACCATCTTGGACCCGGCCACCGGCGCCGAGGTCGGAGAAGCCCCGGTTCACACTCTCGAAGACCTCGAGCTCGCTATCAGTGCCGCCGGGGCCGCCCAGCCCCAGTGGGCCGCGCTGGGCCACGAGGCTCGTAGCGCAGCGTTGCATAAGGCTGCCGACGCTATCGAAAGTAACGCCGAGGAACTCGCCCGCATACTCTCTCGCGAGCAGGGTAAGCCGCTCAACGGACCGAATGCCCGGTTTGAAGTTGGCGCCTGCGCAGCATGGCTTCGTGCAGCGGCCAGCACCCCGCTGGATGCCGAGACCGTAGTGGACGACGGCGAAAGCTACGCCAAGATCTACTACCGTCCCATCGGTGTCGTGGGTGCGATCGGCCCCTGGAATTGGCCCATGATGATCACTGTCTGGCAGCTGGCCCCCGCATTGCGCATGGGCAACACCGTGGTGGTGAAGCCATCTGAATACACTCCCTTGAGCGTGCTGGCACTGGCTCACGTGATCAACAAGGAACTACCCGAAGGCGTGCTCAGCGTGGTCTCGGGAGGACGCGAGGTAGGCGCCCGGCTGGCCTCACACCCAGAAATCGGCAAGGTCATGTTTACCGGTTCCACAGCCACTGGCAAAGAGATCATTAGGTCCTCAGCCGACACCGTCAAGCGGCTCACGCTGGAGTTGGGCGGTAACGACGCCGGGATCGTACTCCCTGATGCGGATCCGGCCGTCATTGCCGAGGGCCTCTTTTGGGGCGCATTCATCAACACCGGTCAGACGTGCGCCGCCCTCAAGCGCCTTTACGTACACACAGACATCTACGACGACGTCTGCCAGGCACTAACGAGTGTCGCCGCAGCCGCACCCATGGGGGTGGGTTTGGATGAAAACAATGTGCTGGGACCGCTACAAAACCAGCAACAATATGACATCGTGGCCCGCTTGGTGGAGTCGGCCAAGGATTCTGGCGCGCGAGTACTGCTCGGCGGCGACCCTCAGGCCGACCAGCCCGGCTACTTCTACCCGACCACGCTCATGGCTGACATCAACAATGACAACCCACTCGTCCGCGAGGAACAGTTCGGCCCCGTCCTTCCCATCATTCGCTACAACACCGTTGCGGAAGCCGTAGCCATGGCCAACGGCCTAGACGTTGGCCTGGGCGCGTCCGTCTGGTCATCGGATTTGGAGGCGGCCCGAGACGTGGCCGCCCAGATCCAGGCCGGAACCGTATGGATCAATAAGCATGGCGCTGTGGATCCGCGCATTCCCTTCGGGGGAGCCAAACAATCCGGCTACGGTCTTGAGTTCGGCGTCGAGGGTCTCAAAGCCTTAGGAGTCCCGCAAGTGATCAACGGCTAGAAATTAGCATGGGCCAAGGGCCGCCGCCACGATTCGTGACGGCGGCCCTTGGCGTTGAAACGAGTCACTCACACCCACTTTCGGAGACCGGCTCGCAGAGGGGAAACCGTCACGGCCGCAGCTTCCGCAGTTGGTTTTGACAAGAAGGTCTGCGCTGTCCGTCAACGGCGCTGCCGTGAACAACAAGCCACCGAATGTGGTCCCTGACACACTCAAAACATCTTTATTCTCCCAATGGAGGTTCTTATGTCACAGAAACAAATTCTCAATCCCCCCGGCAGCGGCGCTGAACCCGGTACCACTGTCAGCAGTGGGCCAGCTGCTGGCCACGGCCTAAGCAAAAGGACCCTTGGCGTGCCGGCCTTGGTCGTTATGATAATCGCCGCTTCTGCACCATTGACAGTGGTTGGAGGAGGTGTACCAAGCAATTTCGCAGTCAGTGCTAATCTGGGCGTCCCGCTTTCCTTCGTCGTATTAGGCGTTTGCCTAGCCCTGTTCGCCGTCGGATACGCAGCCATGAGCTCGCATATCCGCAACGCAGGTGCGTTCTACGCCTACATCGCCCAGGGGATCGGTCGGGCAGCGGGTGTCGGAGCCGCTTGGGTGGCACTCGTTTCCTACAACGCCATGCAGGTTGGGATCTACGGCCTTTTCGGCTTCGCACTGGCGTCTTTCGTCAACGCCAAACTGAACACAAACATCCCTTGGTGGGTCGGCGCGCTCGTCGGTTTTGTGATCGTTGGCTGGCTCGGAGTGAACAAGGTAGATTTCTCCGCCAAAGTGATTGGGGTACTCGTGCTCGGCGAGTTCCTAGCTGTAATCGTCTTCGATGTCGTTTCTCTCGCTGTCCGCCCGGAAGGAGTCAGCGGCGCCGGGTTGGCGCCGTCGGACCTTTTCACAGCTAGCGTCGGCGCCGCACTATCATTTAGCATGGCTGCTTTCATGGGCTTTGAATCCGCGGCAATTTACAGCGAGGAAGCGAAGGATCCCAAACGCTCGATCGCGCGGGCCACCTTCATCTCCGTTGGCATTATTTCCGTCTTCTACGCCGTCTCCTCATGGGCCATGATCATCGGTACAGGGCCAAGCCAAATCATCGGTGAGTCGCAGAAACAGGGTCCCGATCTGCTCTTCAATTTTCTCACGGCCCACGGTGCACTCATCGTCTCTGATGTTGCTCAAGTGCTGTTTGTGACCAGCTTGCTGGCGGCTCTTATCGCCTTCCACAATGCCGTGGCCCGTTATGCCTTCTCACTGGGTCGCGAAGGCGTCCTGCCTCGGTCTTTAGCCCGAGTCAACAAGCATCACGCCCCTGTGGCCGGTTCCCTCGCTCAATCCGCGCTGGCTCTTCTCATGCTGGTCACATTCGCGATCGCCGGCACTGGCTCCGAGCTTGGCCCGCTATATCCGGTCTTGACCTTCTTTACCTGGCTGACTAACACCGGCGCGTTCGGCCTGGTATTGCTGCTGGTGCTGATCTCGGTGGCAGTGATCGGGTACTTCCGCAAGCACACAGGCGAATACTCGGCGTGGACTCGACTCATCGCCCCGTCCCTCTCGGCACTCACGCTGGGCATCGTATTTGTGCTGATCGTGGTCAATTTCAACCTGCTCATCGGCTCAGAGGGCTTCTCGCCACTGTCCGTCATACTGCCGGCGATCATAATCGTCCCTGGTATCGCTGGCCTGCTGTGGGGGATGCGGCTAAAGAAGACGCATCCGGAGATCTACCAGGGCATCGGTTACGGTGGCGCCCCAGACCCTTCCGCATGATCTTCTTCCGGCAATAAATAGGGGCGGTCCGGCACACGCCGGACCGCCCCTATTTATTGCCAGGATGTTCCTCTAATAAGTCAGGAACGTTTTCCTATAGTGCTCGCGCGGCAGCAGCCTTGACGAGTTCCTCGTCAAGGTCCTCCACGTGCAAGTTGTTTCCCCGTGTCTCACCAACCCACACCACAGCGGCCATTGACACCACCGTCAGCGCCATGATGTACAGCGCGATCGAGCCGGACCAGCCAGTCTTTTGCAACAGAACTTCTGCCACCGTGGCGGCAAACGCGCCACCCAAGATGGCGCCAATCGCGTAGCCGATCGAGATACCCGAGTAGCGGATGTGAGCCGGGAACATCTCGGCATACATGGCTGATTGCGGGCCATAGGACAGGCCCAGACCGATGGTTAGAACGAAGATTCCCACACCGTAGAGGAAGACGCTGCCGGTGTCGACCAAAAGGAACATCGGAATCATCCATACGAACACCAACGCATATCCAATCAGGAATGTAGCGCGCCGGCCGATCTTATCCGAAAGCCAGCCGCCCACAAGGGTGAAGACGAGCCAGCCAAAGGAGCCAATGGTGGTAGCTAGCAACACCGGCGCCACGGGCATCTTCAGCACCTTGGTCGTGTAGGCGATGAAGAACGCGATCACCAGGTAGCCGGCTGCGTTATTTGAAACAAAGATCAGAGCGGCCTGGATGACCTGCTTGGTATTGGTCTGGAACAGCTGCTTTAAGGGAGTGTGCTCGGAAGCCTTACGGAGAGCCAACTGCTTGAAGATGGGAGACTCCTCCACAGCGCGTCGAATGAGATAGCCGACGGCCACCAGTACCACCGAAAGCAGGAACGGAATGCGCCAGCCCCAAGCCGTGAACTGTTCTGTTGTCATGGCAGTTCGCAAAATGTACAGCATGCCGGTGGCAAGGATCATGCCCAGCGGAACACCAATCTGCGGGTAAGCGCCGAAATAGCCACGCTTGTTATCGGGCGCATGCTCCACGGCCATTAGCGCCGCGCCACCCCATTCGCCGCCAGCGGAGAAACCCTGGATGACCCGCAACAGCACTAGCAGCATCGGAGCCGCCACACCGATTTGCTGGTACGTGGGCAGCAAACCAATGAGTGCCGTGGCTGAACCCATGAGAATGAGCGTGAGAACCAGAATCCGTTTGCGGCCAAACTTGTCACCCAAATGTCCGGCGACTATGGCTCCCAGGGGACGGAAGAGGAAGGAGATACCGATCGTGGCAAACGCCAAAATCTGCCCGAGCCCGGGGTTGCTCTCGCTCAGTGGCTTCAGGAACAGCGGCGTCAGCAGGGTTGCCGTGAGCTGAGCGAAGATGAAGAAGTCGTACCATTCGATCGTTGTGCCGACGAGCGTGCCTGCAAGGACTCGACGAGTTTCTGAGCTGCGGGACGGGACCGCTGTTGGGGAGGGGGCCATTCGGACTCCATTGTTCGGCGCATAGGCGCGGCTGCTGAGAGCAATTCATTACCGACCGTTCGGACGGTAATGTATGTCGGCCAGATTAGCACACAGTGTGGGCCAGTTCACATGTTTTTCGCGAACGTTTCCCAAACGTCACCGACGGACGACTTCAAAAATAGTTCTTTAATTGAATGTCCATTGCGACTATGGAACACTAAAATACGCACGCTGCCACACCAATCCTCGATGCTCAAACCTTCCATTTCGGAAGGGCCACTGCACGCACCGCGACGCGTCAATCGCCGTAGATCTACAAGGGAGAGCTTTGAGCCAAGAAGCAGAAGCTGGCCATCTGGAGAAGAAGGTTCCAGCCCACTCCCAAACCTTGTCCCGAGGCATCCGCGCCCTGGAGATTTTAGCTGGAGCAGACCGGCCCATGAGCATTGCGGAGCTTTCCGAGGCTCTTGGCGTCCATCGCTCCATCGCCTACCGAATTCTGCGTACGCTTGAAGACCACTCTCTGCTCATGCGCGACGACGCCGGACGGGTCATGATCGGACCCGGAATGGCGACTCTGGCCCGCGGCGTCGCCCGGGATCTGCAGACGGCCTCCCTGCCGGAACTAACAGAGCTAGCCAACGAGCTGGCCATGACGGCCTTCATTGCAGTGTGGGATCACCGTGATTCCGTCACCCTACTCACCGTGGAGCCCCGCCAACCCGGGGCAACACTGGCCCAGCGTCCCGGCACCCGGCACTCGTTCAGCTCAGGGGCGCCAGGTATCGCCATCCAATCCGCCATCAGCGAGGACGCGTGGGCGAAGATGGCACCGGGCCTGCCCTATCGCCCAGAAGCACGTGCCGCACAAATTGCCGGTTACGCCACTAGCCATGACGAGGTCCTACCCGGCGTCTCTGCCATCGCAGCCCCCATTCACATCCCCGGCGGCGTACCCGCAGCCATCTGCGTAGTCTTCCTAGGCTCCGGGACGGATGCTCAGTACATTGGCGCAAGGCTGGCCACCAGCGCCCGGGCCATTGAGACGCAGCTAGCGTAAGCCCCCGCGTCGAATCAGACGGAGCGCGCCGAGAAAGGTGTTGCGCAACGTCTGTTTCGGCACTCTCCGTCTCCTTCGACGTGGGACACCCTGCCACCCCGACGTCGGACACCCTGCGCGAGGGGTTGACGTGACCGCCATTACAGTTCATAGTGGATCATATACGATATGATATTTGATGAACGGGTCGGACCGTCGGCCCACAGGTCTCACAGCCAAGCCAGGAGCGTCCAGTGGAACAAGTCACCGCAGCCACCCTCAAGCAGACGAGCAAGGTCATCGCCGTCCACCTGGCGTTTACGTCCCGCGCAGATCAGCGCGGCCGGACGCCAGCAAACCCTTCATACTTCCTCAAGGCTTCCTCCTCACTGAGTCTCTCTGGCTCAGAGGTGGAGCGTCCGGCAGGGTGCGAGCTTCTTGCCTACGAAGGTGAGATCGCCCTGGTCATTGGCACAACCGCCCGCCGGGTCAGCCTCGATGCGGCCTGGTCACACGTTGGCTACGTCACCGCAAGCAACGATTTGGGCATCTACGACATGAAATACGCGGACAAGGGCTCCAATGTCCGCTCCAAATCCGGTGATGGATTCACCCCCTTCGGCCCTGACTTGATACCCGCAGCAAGCGTGGATCCCGCCAAATTGCGCGTGCGCACCTGGGTCAATGGGAGCATCGTTCAAGATGACACAACAGCCGGGCTCATCTTCTCCTTCGCTCGGATCATTGCCGATCTGTCCCAGCTGATGACCTTAGAACCGGGGGACGTCATCCTGACCGGCACTCCCGCTGGATCTTCGGTGGCGGTCCCCGGCGACGTCATTGAGGTGGAGGTCGACTCCCCCGACACCGGCTTATCTACAGGGCGCTTGCACACCACCGTCACTCAAGGCAGCGTCGAATTCGCCGAATTCGGCAACCGCCCCCGGGCCACCGACGTCGACCGTGAAGACGCCTATGGTTCCGCCGAGGCTGCCGGTTTGGCACCCAAGGGACTCAGCGCTGAACTGCGACGCAAATTGACCAGCGTAGGCACGGCAACCCTCAGCTCACAATTACGCAAACGCGGACTCAACAATGTCAGCATCGACGGCCTCAACTCGACCCGTCCGGACGTGCGGATCGCCGGTACCGCTCGCACCTTGCGCTTTGTCCCGAACCGGGAGGATCTGTTCAAGACCCACGGCGGAGGTTACAACGCTCAAAAGCGCATCATCAATACCCTCAACGACGGCGACGTACTGGTCATGGAGGCACGCGGGGAGAGCGGAACGGGTACGCTCGGTGACATCTTGGCCCTGCGTGCCCAGATCAACGGAGCCGTGGCCATAGTGACCGACGGCGGAGTGCGCGACGTCGCGGCTGTCACCGCCATGGATATTCCCACGTTCCATAACGGCGCACACCCAGCAGTGCTGGGCCGGCGCCACATCCCCTGGGATACCGACTTGACCATTTCCTGCGGCGGAGCAACCGTCCAGCCAGGGGACATCATCGTTGGCGACGCGGACGGCCTGCTGGTCATCCCGCCGTCGCTCGCTGAGGAAGTGGCTAATGACGCCATCGCGCAAGAACACGAGGAAACGTTTATTGCAGACATGGTCGCTGCGGGAAATAGCGTTGAAGGTCTCTACCCGATGAATCCGGCATGGCGCACCCGGTTTGTCGAATGGTCCACCACCCACCCGAACCCAGTTTCCGTCTAATGACACCGGACGCGGGCAGCAAGTCGGAGAGGGCATACGCTGCCATCAAGGAGAAGATCCTGGCCGGGGTATACACCCCCGGTTACCGGTTGGTGCTGGCCAGGATTGCTCAGGATTTGGATTTCTCCACAGTCCCTGTTCGCGAGGCCATCCGTCGGCTGGAAGCAGAAAATTACGTCACCTTTGAACGCAACGTTGGTGCCACTGTAGCCGGGATCGACCCCACCGAATACCTTTTTACGATGCAAACCCTGAGCATTGTTGAGGGTGCGGCTACAGCATTGTCGGCACCACTGATCACGCCGTCGGACTTAGCCAGGGCCCGGGCAGTCAATGCCGAAATGCGTGCTTGCTTGGAGCACTTCGATCCGATCCGTTTCACTGCTTTGAACTTGGAATTCCACAGCGTTTTGTTCGAAAACTGCCCCAATCCGCACATCCTGGACCTGGTGCATCGTGGTTGGAACCGTTTACAGGCACTGCGTTCCTCCACGTTCAGTTATGTCCCGGGCCGGGCGCAGCAGTCTGTGGGCGAACACGAAGCACTCCTCCAGCTCCTCGAACATGGTGCCAGCTTCGAGGAAATCGAACACGCCGCCCGGGCTCATCGCGCCGCCACCCTTGACGCCTATTTGGCCCGTAGTAATCACGCACAACGCACAGCACCAGCACACTTAGCTACACCACTGCCTGCCTCCCGCTAGACCACCACAGAAGAAAAGGACCCGCCCCATGTCTGAGCACTACATCCCACAAGACCTACCAACCCGCATCCAGCACTACATTGACGGAGAGTTTGTCGACTCCGTCAATGGGGCGACGTTTGACGTGCTGGACCCGGTGTCCAACACGAATTACGCAACTGCCGCCGCGGGCCAAAAAGAAGACATAGACCTCGCCGTCGCCGCAGCAACTCGCGCTTTCACCGACGGCCCATGGCCACGCATGAAGCCACGGGAACGTGCCCGTATTCTGAACAAGATCGCCGACGCCGTAGAAGCTGCGGAAGCGCGTTTGGCCGAGTTGGAGAGCTTCGACTCCGGTTTGCCCATCACCCAAGCACGCGGCCAGGCGCTGCGTGCCGCCGAGAACTTCCGTTTCTTTGCCGATCTGATCGTGGCCCAGTTCGACGACGCCATGAAGGTCCCCGGCTCCCAGATCAACTACGTCAACCGCAAGCCGATCGGTGTCGCGGGCCTCATAACGCCCTGGAACACACCGTTTATGCTCGAATCCTGGAAGTTGGCGCCGTCGATCGCCTCCGGGTGCACCGTGGTACTCAAGCCCGCCGAGTTCACCCCGCTCTCCGCATCACTGTGGGCGGGAATCTTTGAAGAGGCCGGCCTGCCCAAGGGCGTGTTCAACCTCGTCAATGGCTTGGGCGAGGAAGCAGGCGACGCGCTCGTCAAGCACCCGGATGTACCGTTGATCTCCTTCACCGGGGAGACCACCACCGGACAGACGATCTTCCGCAACGCGGCCACTAATTTGAAAGGGCTGTCCATGGAATTGGGCGGCAAGAGCCCCTGCGTAATATTTGCCGACGCCGATCTGGACGCCGCGATCGACTCCGCCCTTTTCGGTGTCTTCTCCCTCAACGGCGAGCGCTGCACGGCTGGCTCACGCATCCTGGTGGAACGCTCCATTTACGACGAATTCTGCGAAAAGTATGCCGCCCGTGCCAAGAACATCGTGGTCGGGGATCCGCATGACCCCGCGACTGAAGTCGGCGCTTTGGTCCATCCCGAGCACTACAACAAGGTCATGTCCTACGTTGACATTGGCAAGTCCGAGGGCCGCCTGCTGGCTGGTGGCGGACGTCCCGAAGGACTGGATCACGGCAACTACGTGGCTCCTACCGTCTTCGCTGACGTCAAGCCGGACGCCCGGATCTTCCAAGAAGAAATCTTTGGTCCCGTGGTGGCCATCACCCCCTTCGACACCGATGAAGAGGCGCTGGAGTTGGCAAATGGCGTCAAGTACGGGCTTGCCGCTTACATCTGGACGCAGAACCTGACGCGCGCCCACAACTTCGCCCAAAGTGTGGAAGCCGGAATGGTGTGGCTAAACAGCCACAATGTGCGTGATCTACGCACCCCATTCGGTGGCGTCAAGGCGTCCGGTTTGGGCCACGAGGGTGGGTTCCGCTCGATCGACTTTTACACCGATCAGCAAGCCGTTCACATCACTCTGGGCACCGTCCACACCCCCAAATTCGGCGCCTCCACCACCCACTAGGCATTCCACTCAACGAGGAGTACATCATGACTAATTTTGTTCCCACCCCCACGTCTCCGGCACCGGACATCGTCCGCTGCGCCTACATGGAACTCGTGGTCACTGACCTGGCCAAGTCCCGTGAGTTTTATGTGGGCCTCTTGGGTCTGCATGTCACCGAAGAGGACGAGAACACCATTTACCTGCGCTCCTTGGAGGAGTTCATCCACCACAATCTGGTGCTACGCAAGGGCCCTGTGGCGGCCGTTGCCGCCGCAGCATTCCGGGTGAAATCACCGGCCGAGGTGGATGCTGCAGAAACGTATTACAAGGAATTGGGCTGCCGCACGGAGCGGCGCAAGGATGGATTCGTCAAAGGCATCGGGGATGCCTTGCGCGTTGAGGATCCGCTGGGTTTCCCCTACGAGTTTTTTTACGAGACCACACATGTTGAACGCCTCACCCGGCGCTACGACCTCTACTCCGCTGGCGAGCTGGTCCGTCTTGACCATTTCAACCAGGTCACCCCGGACGTTCCACGCGGCCGCAAATACCTCGAGGACTTGGGTTTCCGGGTTTCTGAGGACATCCAGGACTCCGACGGCGTCACTTATGCCGCTTGGATGCACCGTAAGCAGACGGTCCATGACACTGCTCTGACCGGCGGCGACGGCCCCCGCATGCACCACGTAGCCTTTGCCACCCACGAGAAGGCGAACATCATCGCCATCTGCGACAAAATGGGTGCGCTTCGCATCTCAGACCGGATTGAACGCGGGCCAGGCCGCCACGGTGTCTCCAATGCGTTCTACCTTTACATCCTTGACCCGGATGACCACCGTATCGAGATCTACACGCAGGACTATTACACCGGTGACCCTGACAATCCCACGGTCACCTGGGACGTCCATGATAATCAGCGCCGCGACTGGTGGGGCAACCCCGTAGTCCCATCCTGGTACACCGAGGCGTCCTTGGTCCTTGACCTAGATGGCAAGCCGCAGCCGGTCATCCAACGCACAGACTCCTCAGAAATGGCCGTCACTGTGGGAGCAGACGGCTTTTCCTTCACCCGCGAACCGGGCGAAGAGCGCGGCTTCAAGTTGGGCACCCAGCTCTAGCTGACAAATGCCATCGCCTCACCCGGCTTTTGGTTCTACGCTCAGCCCTTCAAAACGTTAGGAGAAACACCATGCTTGATGAAGCGACCATTGCAGACATCGCCGACGAACTGGTCGAGGCGGGCAAGAGCCGGATCCCGGTACCACGACTGACCCAGAGATACCCGGAGATGACGGTGGAGGATTCTTACCGTGTGCAGAGGCTGTGGAGGGAACGTGGCGAATCTGCTGGCAGGGTGCTGGGCGGGCACAAAATCGGCTTGACGTCCAAAGCCATGCAGTACGCCACGGGTATCACGGAGCCGGACTACGGCGTCATTTTCAAGGACATGATCTTGGAGAATGGCTGCACAGTGGACTGGAAGCAATATTCACACCCGCGTGTTGAAGTGGAGCTGGCCTTCTTGCTCAAGGAAGACATCAGCGGCCCCGATGCCACCCTCTTCGATGTCCTGCGAGCCACCGAATACGTCGTGCCGGCACTGGAGATCTTGGACTCACGGATTGAGATGGAGGGCCGGACAATCGTCGATACCATCAGCGACAACGCCGCCATGGGTGCCATGGTGGTGGGTGGGACGCCTGTCCGGCCCGACGACGTCGACCTGCGTTGGGTGGCCGCTATCCTGTTCAAAAACCAGACTATCGAAGAGACCGGGGTAGCTGCCGGTGTCCTGAACCATCCGGCTCAGGGAGTGTCATGGCTGGCCAATAAGATCGCCCCGCACGGAGACACCCTCAAGGCTGGGGAGCTAATTCTCGCCGGCTCTTTCACGCGTCCCATGTGGGTCAATGCCGGAGACACTGTCTTCGCCGACTACGGAAAGCTGGGTACCATCACATGCCAGTTCCGCTAAAATCTCAGCCGTCGTTCAAGGATGATTTAGCTACCGCCCAGCGCCCATTGACGGGAATGTGGGTGTGCTCGGGCAGCCCTTTGGTAGCCGAAATCTGTGCTGGGTCAGGACTTGACTGGCTGTTGATCGACGCCGAACACAGCCCAAACGGTTTAGAATCCGTGCTGGCCCAATTGCAGGCCATCAACGGCTATCCGGTTACGGCTGTGGTGCGCCCGCCCGTCAATGACACTGTGATCATCAAGCAATATTTGGACCTCGGAGCGCAGTCGCTGCTCATCCCCATGGTCCACACCCCGGACGACGCCGCCGCCGCCGTCGCTGCGACCCGTTATCCCCCGAATGGCGTACGCGGTGTGGGCTCTGCCCTGGCGCGTTCCGCCCGTTGGAACCGGATCCCGGACTACCTTTCCGTGGCCGCGCAGACCATCACAGTAATAGTCCAGATCGAGTCGTCTCAAGCCGTTGAGAACGTCGAGGCCATCATGGCCGTGGACGGGATTGACGCTGTCTTCATTGGGCCCTCAGATCTTGCCGCGTCCATGGGAGTCCTGGGAGAGCAGGAGAATCCGCGCGTGGTGGCCGCCGTCGAGCATTGCATTAAGGCCGCCAACGCGGCGGGAATGCCGGTGGGCGTAAACGCTTTTGCTGAGCCCATGGCGCTGCATTACATGAGCGCAGGCGTGGACTTCATTCTCACGGGCGCCGACGTCGCACTGTTAGCCCGTGGCAGTGAGGCGCTTGCCGCCAAGTACATCAACTCCTTCGACGCCGGCCCCTCCGCCAGCTACTAGTCTTTGCGAGCCGCGTGTGGACGTACGCTTAAACCATCAACAGGCGGCTCGGTACCACCGGGCCCGGAAGGAGCAAAAGTGTCCATCGTTGTCATCAATGCACTCAAAGTCCCGGTCGTGGCGGGGTCCGAACTCGAAGCACGCTTCGCTGCCCGCAAACATTCAGTGGACGGCTCGCCGGGGTTTGAAGGATTTCAGCTTCTGCGCCCTGTCGCCGGGGACGAGCGATACTTCGTCTACACGCAATGGGCAACGCGGGAGGACTTTGAAAACTGGCGTGCCAAGAGGACCCCTCATGATCCTTCCGGTCAGGCTCCGGTGGCCAGTGGCATGGACTTGCTCGAGTTTGAAGTGGTGGACTTGGGCTAAGAGCTTTTGGTAAAAGCCGGGCCCGCAGTGATTTCGCTGCGGGGCCCGGCTTTTCATGTTGAGCCAAACACTCTTAGTTGCGCTAGATGCTCTGCCCGGTATGGATTCGGTCAAAGAATTCAGCCAGCTCTGCCGTAGCGCAAAGTGGGAGGATATTCGCCACGTACTGGTCAGGACGCACGACGACGATGGCACCGTCGCGGCTGATCCCTCTGGAGTCAAAGATGTCCTCGTCAAGAACGACTCCGTACACCAACTCAAAATCAGTGAGTTGGAACGGCCCAACGTCTGGTTTGAAAACGGCGGGAACCGCATTGATGTCTATATCCTCATGCGCCTGCTGGTAGATGACCTTCACATCGAACCAGGCGTCGGCGTCGAGCCCCTTCGCGGTGGCGGCAAGCGGCGACTTTGGCGACGTGGAGAGCCACTTTGCAAGTTCGCTCACGGGAGATTGCGCACCGGCCACAGACGGGTCGGCGAAGACATAGATGCGCCACCGTCCGTCAGCGGTAGCATGGTGGCCCAGATGAATTGGGTTCGTGTCGCAGACGCGAGAAACTCGTGCCGACTTGAATCGTTTGCCCATTGGAAACCCTGTGGCGAGCTCCTGATGAGTGGGCTCGACGGTGAGCATTGAGGGCGCGTACGTCGTCATGAACCCGGCGGGGAACTCGGCTGTGCGCACGTAGAAGTCCTCTAGATCGTTGGGGTTCTCAAACTCCTCAGGCTTCTTGGCCATCATCGTCGACCATTCTTTGTCGAAGTCGATGAGGTTCTTCGCGACAACTTGGCGCTCGGCCGAGTACGTGGAGAGCAGGCTCTCCGGGCTCCGGCCCTCAAGAACGTGCGCCAGCTTCCACCCGATGTTGAAACCATCTTGCATGGAGACGTTCATGCCTTGACCAGCCTTGGCACTGTGCGTGTGGCAGGCATCGCCGGTGATGAAAACACGCGGGGACACAGAACCGATCGCTTCCGGGCGGACATCGTCGAAGCGGTCGGTGAGACGGTGCCCCACTTCGTAGACGCTATGCCAGGCAACATTGCGCACGTCCAAGGTGTAAGGGTGGAGGATTTTATTGGCCTTGCCGATGATCTCCTCGATGGTGGTGTTGCGGATTGCGCCTTTGTCTTCCTCCGGCACCACGCCCAGATCCACATACATGCGGAAGAGGTAGCCACCCTCACGTGGGATTAACAGGATAGATCCGCCGTCGTGGGACTGGATTGCGCACTTGGTGCGGATGTCAGGAAAGTCGGTTTTCGCCAACACGTCCATGACACCCCACGCATGGTTGGCTTTGTCCCCGTCCATGGTGCAAGCGATGGAGTCGCGGACTTTGCTCCGGGCACCGTCGGCGCCGACAACGTATTTGGCACGCACGATGCGCACGGCGCCGTCGTCCGCCCCGCCGCTGCGGACAAGGGTAACTTTCACGGGGTATTCGCCGTCGCCGGTAACCTCAAGTGAGCTAAAGTCCCAGCCGTAGTCAGGCGTCAATCGGGTCGGTGAGTTGAGCGCAACCTCGGCAAAGTAGTCCAGGACACGGGCTTGGTTGACGATCAGGTGCGGGAATTCGCTGATGCCGGTGGTGTCGTCAACGGCACGGCCGCCACGAACGATCCGCGTGGGGTCCTTTAGATCGGGTCGCCAGAACGCCATCTCCGTTATTCGGTAGGCCTCGGTAATGATCCGCTCCGCGAATCCAAAGGCCTGAAACGTTTCCACGCTGCGTGCTTGGATACCGTCAGCTTGGCCAATCGCCAGACGGCCACCCCGCCGCTCCACAACGCGTGTGGTGATGCTGGGAAACTGTGAGAGCTGAGCTGCTGTGATCATGCCCGCCGGTCCGGAACCGACGATCAGAACGTCAACTTCCTCGGGCAGTTCCTCGGGGCGGTCGATCCCGGTCCCGGCCGCTTCTTGAACGCGCGGGTCACCGGAAACGTATCCGTGATGGTGGAACTGCACAGGCGTGCTCCTCACTACATTGTGGGTGATGGCGAACCATCATAAATATGTTCGCTATTTGAATTTCAAGTTCTTATAGCGCACACTAAGCATAAATGTGTGGGGCGTATCACGCAAGCGTGCCGATTTCGGAGCACCGCGTCAGTGGCGGCTCCCCGGAGCTTCCCAGCCAGTCGCCGCAGAATTTGATCATGCCTGATCAAATTTCACCGGAGCCCCCGGAGCTGACACTCTGCGGATCATCCACCGTTCCAGCGTCTTTGGCCAGAGTCCCCGAAGTCACCGTGCTCTTCTGGATCATCAAAGTCTTGACGACCGGGATGGGGGAAACCACCAGCGATTTCCTGGCACACACGCTGGACCCAGTGCTTGCTGTGGGCATCGGTGGTGTGTGTTTCGTAGCCGCCTTAGTCCTACAGTTCTCGCGTAAGCGCTACATCCCGTGGGTCTACTGGCTGGCCGTCGTGATGGTCAGCGTTTTTGGCACCATGGCCGCGGACGTGCTGCACGTGGGCTTGGGCATTCCGTACGCGGTTTCTAGCGTGTTTTATGCCGTGGTTCTCACACTTGTGTTCCTGGCATGGAAACGGGTGGAGGGAACGTTGTCTATCCACAGCGTCTATACCCGGCGGCGCGAAGCGTTCTACTGGGCTGCTGTACTGGCCACGTTTGCCCTGGGGACAGCCGTCGGAGACCTCACCGCGGTAACACTTCACTGGGGTTATCTGGGCTCTGGCATCCTCTTCGCCACAGCTATTGCCATCCCAGCACTCGCCCATTGGAAGCTGGGTCTGAACCCAATTCTCGCTTTTTGGGCAGCGTACATCCTCACTCGTCCACTTGGCGCATCGTTTGCTGACTGGATGGGCGTTTCGCACGCTCGCGGAGGTCTCGGTTGGGGAACTGGCTTGGTTAGCATCGGCTGGTCCATGGCCATCGTGGCACTCGTTGCGATACTGGCCACCCGAAAACCACGCCAAGTGTCTTTATCCACTGCGAACTTCATGCCGTAGACGCAACTACCGGGCTTTACGGCGTTGCGTTGTCCGTCGCCACGGGATGCGTCTACGTTTTGGCTCGCAAAGATCTTTTCCTCACCTACCCACTCCTGCTCCTGCTGTTCATCGTCTGAACAAACCGCAGCGGCGCATGATTTCAGCCAAGCCTGTGCCGCTGCAGGGCTTGAGCCATTCGTTCGAGCGCCTGTTCCAAGATCGGGCGAGGTGTGGCGAAAATGAAACGGACAAAACCTTCTCCAGCCCTCCCGCATGAACGCCCGTCCGTCAGCGCAACACCCGCGTGTTCTCTAAAGAAGTCGGCTGGGCTTTCGCGCAGGCCTAGGCTACGGCAATCCAACCAACCCACATAGGTACCTTCTGGTGGCTGGTACCCGATCTCGGGGATCAGAGCCGCCAGCTGCTCTCCGAGGATCTTGCGGTTGTTATCCAGGTAGGAAAGCACTCCATTTAGCCAGGGGGCGCCTTCGTTGTAGGCCACGGTGTTGGCAATGACTCCGAGGTTACTGGCCCCGTGTCTGGCAGCGCTTGCAAGGGGCTCCCAAATTGCAGCATCTGCGTCATTGCTGAGGATGATCTGGGCGCATTTGAGTCCTGGAATGTTCCAAGCTTTAGCCGCTGATGTGCCGGTGATCGTGTGGGATGCAGTTTCGGATGAGATGGATGCGTAGGGGATGTGTTTTCGGCCTTCGTACACGAGGGGGGCGTGAATCTCGTCGGCAAAAACTCGTCCGCCGTGGCGCTCCACCACCTCACTGATTGCAACTAGTTCCGCACGGGAAAAGACGCGTCCCAGCGGATTGAAGGGGTTGCAGAGCATCAAAAGATGGCCGCCTGCTCTAAACGCCTTATCCAGCCCGTCAAGGTCCATCTCATCGCGTCCGTTATTGCGAACCAACGGAACTTCAATCACGTCACGGCCCAACTCATCCGCGGTGCTGAGAAATTTCATATAGCTGGGGGTGGGGACGATCACGGCCGAGCCCGGCTTGGAGAAATGCAGGATTGTCAGCTCGAGGACCTTCAACACGTCGGCGATGGGATGGATTCGCGAAGCTGGCACATCCCACCCATAGGCATCCCGCTGCCATCGCGCCGTAGCGGTTGACATCTCGAGAGGAAGTTGCGGTGGCAAGTAGCCAAAAAGTCCTGCGTCAGTCGCAGTGTGAACGGCGCTAACAATTTCCGGCGCTGTGCCAAAATCCATCTCGGCAACAAATGCGCCGATGGCATCCGGATAAGTGGAGAACTTAACCCCGCCCGCTTGCCGGAGTTGATTGATGCTGAGTGCATCGAACTGGGCTGCCAGATCCATCATGGCTGACCCACCATTGAGTAGCCCGCGCGCAAGTTCGCCACCTTTTCACTACCCTCAGCGCGTTTGATGTTCTGGGCAGGTCGATTTCTATCAGACATGACCACAATTACTCCATTCATAAGGTAAGGCTCCAGCTAGGGGCAAGCACGGAAAAAGGTACACGACTCCGGGCTGCGGACCAGCACTTGAGCAAAATATAACGGAAATTTTTCACTTAACTGTTGATTGCGTTCAATATTAGATGTAGATTTTCACTCGATAATATCAATAATTTTTGATTCAATCTGCACAGTGTTGTGCAGGCGAAGGATTGAGACCACCGATGAAACGAAATCACCTCTACCTCCCACTCGTTCTGTTTGCTGCGAGCAGCCTCGCACTCTCCGGTTGCGCCCCCGGAGCGACTTCACAGTCAGGCGGCGATGGCGCTGGTGGAACTCCGGCTGCCGGTGGCGACCTCGTCATCACCCAGGCGGCCGGCGCCACCTCCTTGAATCTCACCACTGTCCACGACAACCCCTCAATTTTCACCGCACAGCAAATCATGGAACCGCTGTTCACCGTCAGCAATGATGGTAAAGACGCCAAGCCTTGGCTCGCCAAGAGCTACGAGGTTTCAGCAGACCAGCTGAGCTACACCATCAAGCTACGCGATGACGTCCACTTCTCCTCTGGTGCTCCCATGACCGCCGCGGACGTGAAATTCTCCATCGATCAGGACACCAAGACGGCATCCTCTGGTGGCTGGGGTTACATCAATGCGGCAATCAAGGACGTTGCGGTCGTGGATGACACCACCATAAAGGTCACTGCGAACTATCCGTGGACCCCTCTCATCGCGGACCTGGCGATGTTCAGCAACGCGATCGTCCCGAACAACTACGGCGGCAAAACTGCCGATGAGTTCTACCAGGCTCCCGTTGGCACTGGTCCGTTCGTTTTCGACACCTGGAAAAAGGGTCAGACTCTGACTTTTGCGAAGAACAAGAACTACTGGCAAGCCGGTAAGCCCTATCTTGACAGCGTTACCTGGAATGTTGTTCCTGACGTGAACACGCGCAAGCTTCAGCTGCAAGGCTCACAGGCAGACATTGTGGAAGCTCCAGATTGGTCCAGCTTTGACAGTCTGGGGAAAACCCCTGGAATCGCCACGAAGGCCTTCGAGTCAACCGCAATCGATCATGTCGCATTCAACCAACTTCGCAAGCCGTTTGCCGATGTACATGTTCGCCGCGCAATTGCTTACGCGATCGATCGCCAAGCACTAGTGGATGCGGTTCTTTTCGGTCACGGTACCCCGGCCAATTCTCTGCTGTCACCCGGCACGCCTTACTACGACAAGGACGTCAAAGGCCCATCATTGGACCTCGACAAGGCAAAAGCAGAAATGGCCAAGTCATCGGTACCCAAGGGGTTCTCGACTAAGCTTCTGATCTCCTCGGGTAACACCGAGAAAGCCTCGAACGCACAGATTATCCAATCAGAACTCAAAGAGATTGGGATCGACGTCGAGATCACCCCCTTGGACCCGACTGCTGGCCGCGCCGCAATCAATGCCGGTGACTACGACATGACGCTGACCGGTTGGACCATGGACATTCCAGACCCTGACCAGTGGACAACTTTTGCTGTAGACCCAGCCGGTGGAGCGAAGTCAGACTACACGAGCTACGAAAATCCCGACGTTATCAAGTTGAACAGGGATGCCCAGCGCGAAACTGACCCCAAGGTCCGCGCTGACCTCTACAAGCAACTTCAGCAGAAGACGGGCGACGACGCATTCCTCGCGTACCTCTACTACTCCCCCTATGGATACGCCATGCGGGACACCGTGAAGGACTTCTTAGTGACGCCGCTTGGCAACTATCACCTAGAGGACGTTTACAAGACGAAGTAGTTGCACGGGTCTGCGCTGAAAAGCGCAGACCCGAAGCATCGTTAGGCACTCCACTTTGCGGCAGCGCAAAAATCCGTGAAAGGAGGCAAAGTTGCTTCAACGGTTGAGTTTCATCCCGGTCCGGCTCATTCAAGCGATCCCAGTTGTTTTCGGCGTTACCCTTGTAGTTTTTCTCATGGCTCATCTACTCCCCGGTGATCCTGCAACCGCGATTCTTGGCGATAAGGCCACGCCTGCCACCATTGCAGCGCTCCGAACCCAGCTGGGTTTGGATCAACCGATCTGGAACCAATACGGCCTCTTCGTCTCACACCTTTTTCAGGGCGATCTCGGCACCAGCTTCACGTATCAGCGTCCCGTTGTGGAGATCGTGCTCGCAGCGATTCCCGTGACTCTCTCGCTGGTGGCCTATTCTCTGACACTTGCACTCATCATCGCGATCCCGCTCGCTGCGATTGCCGCAACCGCACCAAACCGCGGGCGCGACATCGTCGTTCGTATTTACACCTTGATCGGCCAGGGAATGCCCCAGTTCTGGGTGGGGATCATGCTGATACTGATCTTGGCGGTGAACCTTCGCCTTTTTCCGGTGGGAGGCTATGGGAACACTGCGTTGGAGCACCTGTATTATCTGTTTCTTCCGGCCTTGACCTTGGGTATCGCTTTGACCCCAACAATAATTCGTAGCCTGCGCTCATCGACCATCGATGTTCTGGGCTCAGAATACGTAGCCACGGCCCGCTCAAAGGGATCAGCTGGTGTGACGCTCTTTCGTCACCATGTGTTGCGTAACGCGGCCATCCCCACAGTCTCGGTCATTGGTGTCACCATGGGTTACCTGGTCGGCGGATCGATCGTCATCGAAAAGGTATTCGCGATTCCGGGGCTTGGCTCACTCATGCTGAATTCAATTTTCACGCGTGACTTCCCCACCATCCAGGCCGTCACACTCTTCGTAGGACTGTTCGTCGTTGGCGTGGGAATTCTTACTGATCTGACATACACACTGCTGGATCCCCGCGTTAATCTCACCGGAAGTGTGCGCTCATGACGCGAACCATCCCCGTTCCTGCCAATAATCGAGGCCTGCGTCGCTCGGCAAAAAAGCGCTCCCGTGCGCTGAAGCCGTGGTACACCAATACTTCCCTTGTGGCCGGAATGATAGTCATTGGGCTGCTCATTTTCGTGGCCGTTTTCGCCCCGATTCTGACGCCGTACGATCCGATTCAGCAAGACCTGCGCCATGCTCTCCAAGACCCGAGCGCGGCGCATTGGTTTGGTACCGACAAGTACGGCAGAGATATTCTCACCCGGTTGTTGTGGGGTACCCGGGTTGACCTGCGCATCGGGTTCCTATCTGTCATCATTCCCTTTGTCTTCGGATCAATTCTTGGCGCACTCGCCGGGTACTTCGGTGGCTGGTTTGACACGTTGGTAATGCGCATCGTCGACGTCTTTTTCGCGTTCCCGTTCCTGGTTATGGTGATCGTATTGGTCTTCATTCTTGGCTCAGGAGAAGCCAGCATCTATCTCGCAATCGCTGCCGTGAGTTGGGTGGCCTATACAAAGATCGTCCGTGGCGAGGTGATTGTCGCCAAGGAATTGGACTATGTCGTCGGGGCGCGCTTAAGCGGAATGTCCCACGCCCGGGTACTTTTCCGGCACATCGGTCCTAACGTGCTCTCGCAGTCCATCATTTATGGCATGAGCGACATCGTCATGAACATCATGGGAGTCGTGACCCTCGGTTACCTTGGCCTGGGAATCGCACCTCCGACGGCGGAGTGGGGAAGCATGATCTTGGACGGCCAGGAGTTCATCACCAGCCACTGGCTCCAAGCGACGCTTCCAGGTTTGCTGGTTGTTGTCACAAGCCTCGGTGTCTCCTGGCTAGGAGACGGCCTGTCCGAGCAACTGAGCCCCGAAAGGCGGAAATAACTAATGTCAACACCATTGCTTGAAGTGACTGACCTTTCGATCAGCGTCATGGGTAGCAAAGCGCGCACCAAGATCGTCGAAGGCGTGAGTTTCTCGGTGGAGGCCGGTGAACGTTTCGGGTTGGTTGGTGAGTCTGGATCAGGAAAGTCGATGACCCTGCGCAGCATCGCAAACCTTCTTCCCGGCGGAGTCACCGTATCCTCCGGAAGCATCCTATATAAGGGCCAGGAACTCATCGGGCTGCAAAACGAAAAGCGACGTCGGCTCATGGGCCCTGAAATCGCGATGGTATTCCAAGAGCCGATGACAGCCCTAAACCCGGTGATGCGCGTCGGTGAACAAATCGCAGAGGGACCGCGCCGGTACCTCGGACTATCACGCTCTGCGGCCATGGATTTAGCCGTTTCGATGATGGCGAGGACGGGAATTCCGGACCCAAAGCAGCGCGCAAAGGCCTATCCGCACCAGCTTTCCGGTGGCCTGCGTCAACGCGTCATGATTGCCATGGCGTTATCTTGCCGCCCCAAGCTTTTGCTCTGTGACGAACCAACAACTGCACTCGATGTGACGGTTCAGCACCAGGTGCTGCGTCAGCTCGAAGAACTGTGCGAGGACTTTGGCGCTTCTCTGGTTTTTGTCACGCACGACCTTGCCGTGGTGAACCAGACATGTTCAAAGCTGGCCGTGATGTACGCGGGCCGGATTGTGGAGACCGGGCCAGTGAAAGATGTTTTCAAGGATCCTCGGCATCCCTACACCCAGGGGCTTCTCACCTCCGCTCCAGATTTTGATCAACCGGAGCGCGAACTTATCCCCATTCCAGGTTTCCCACCAAATCTGGCGGACCGCCCACCGGGTTGTGAGTTCGCTCCACGCTGCCGCTATGCGCAAGCGGATTGCACATCGCTTCAACCTCGGCTTTTGCCCGTGGAACCGGGGCGGAACTCTGCATGTCTTCATACTGAAGAAATATTCCCAGGAGTCCTCGTATGAATCAGCCTGACGTAGACACCGCGATTCTCGGTATGAGCGACATCAGGAAAACATACCGCCTGAGCAGCTCAGTCTTGCAACGATTCATGAAGGGCTCGGGCCGTAGATCCGAGCTGACCGCCCTAGCTGGAGTGGACCTTGAGCTGCGGCGTGGGGAAACTCTCGCCCTTGTCGGTGAGTCAGGGTCGGGCAAGTCCACTTTGGGAAAGACGCTGGTGGGCAGCATTGGCGCTTCTTCTGGCATCATTTCCTACAATGGTGCACCGATGCCCGCCCACCGGGACAAGGAGCTAAGCCGACGGATCCAAATGGTGTTCCAGGACCCTTACTCGTCCTTGAACCCACGGATCAGTGTCGGATCAATGCTTAAGGAGCTCTTGCTACTGCACCAGATAGTTCCGCGGGATCAGGTGCGTGACGAAAGTATTAGGATCCTGAACCGAGTAGGCATGGATGAGGATGCCCTCACCGCCTATCCCAGCCAGTTCTCGGGTGGGCAGCGCCAGCGCATTGCGATCGCCCGGGCGCTTGCGGTCCGGCCTGACGTACTGATCGCGGACGAACCCGTTTCGGCGCTGGATGTTTCCGTCCAAGCAACCATCTTGGATCTTTTCGAGTCTTTGCAAAAAGAACTCGGATTGAGCATCCTTTTCATCGCCCACAATTTAGCGGTCGTTCAACACCTCAGCCAGCGGGTCGCTGTCATGTACCTTGGCCGCATCGTTGAAGTTGCCGAGACCGCGGAACTCTTTAAAAACCCGCGCCATCCGTATACGCGCGCTCTAATTGCCTCGATTCCGCGCATGAGCGCAGAGAGTGTCAACCAGCAGTTTGTGGTGCATGGTGATCCGCCAAGCCCCATCGACATTCCCCCGGGATGCCGGTTTAGTCCGCGGTGCACGTTCGCCCAGGATCAGTGCAGGAAAGTAGATCCGACGTTGCAAAACATAGCCGGCACCGTTGTCGGTTTGCACTCGAGCGCGTGCTTGCGTGCTGGCGAACTACCAATATTTTCCACAATCCTGCAAAGAGATGGTGCTCAGTAACACCCGTCCGTAGAGGACACCACGATGGAGTCAAGAGTGCTGGTTGCTAGCACTCGCAAAAGAAAGAGGCGTCATGAAGGTTTGGATATCTTTCGATATGGAAGGCGTGGCAGGCGTGGTCGACTGGGACCAGTGCCGTCCCGGCGGGCATGACTACCCCCTTGCCTGTGCACTGTTGCAGGATGAAGTGAACGCCGCCATTGAAGGTGCCCTGGCCGGAGGCGCAACGGAGATCGTGATAAATGACTCCCATGGACGGATGGCAAACCTGGATCCCCGGGCCGTTGCAGGTGGTGCGCAGTACATCG
Source organism: Arthrobacter cryoconiti (assembly GCF_020905375.1). Taxonomy (GTDB): domain Bacteria; phylum Actinomycetota; class Actinomycetes; order Actinomycetales; family Micrococcaceae; genus Specibacter; species Specibacter cryoconiti. The sequence goes on along the minus strand of NZ_JAJJBU010000007.1, from coordinate 11,458 downwards.
CCGGGAAGCAAAAGCCGCATTTTATGATGCAGGGACTCGACGAGAGTTTTGACGCTATTTTCTTTGTGGGATATCACGGCTCCATTTCCGGCCCGGTGTCCAATATGAGCCATAGCTTCAACCCACAAGTGTTCTCCGCTGCGCGCATCAACGGGACGTTGGTGGGCGAGAGCGGAATCAATGCACTGTTCGCGCAACATTTTGGTGTGCCGATCGCACTCGTGACCGGCGACTCCTTGACCTGGGAGGAGACTCGGGCTTTTGCGCCGGGAGCACAGCACGTGGTCACCAAGGAATCGATTTCTCGTCTGAGCGCCATGAGTCTCCACCCGAATGAGTCGTGCCGGCTAATCCGGGAAGCAGCTCAACTCGCCATCGAGAGGGTCGCTGGTGGAGAGGTTCAAGTCGCGAACATCGCCGTTCCAGCCCAGCTCGATTTAGACCTACGTTCCGCGGATCTTGTTTCGATGGCTTTGTGGATTAAAAATACTACTAAAATCGGCGAGCGCACGGTGCGCATCGAGAGCGCGCAAAGAAACCTTTTGGAAACCTTTGAGTCCTTCATTGGCGTTGATACGGTACTGCGCGGAGCCTAAAATGACGGCGGGGTCATGGCACCAAGCAGGCTGGCGATCTCGTCGGATTCATTTCTGTACCAGTGGTTCAGGGACGAATTGTACGTAATAGCGTCTCCTGCGCCGAGCTCGTAGCCCGTCCCGTCAACCGAAATATAGATACGCCCGGCAAGGACGATCGTGCATTCTTCGCCGACGTGAGAAAGCTGGGCGTCCTCGTTGCTGAATCCGGGAGTGAGCTCGGTCTTCACCACGCCGATTTGACCATGCATATTTGGTGTCATGAGCTCATACACGAGCTTGTTATCTGCCAGCTGGAGGAGCGGGCGCGATGCAGCACGAACCACTGTTCCTGCTTCATCAAGCCCGCTAAAAAACTCGCTGGCAGGGACATTAAGTGCCTGAGAAATCTTGATGATAGTGGTGAACGACGGATTACCGGCACCGCGTTCTAGTTGGCTCAGAAGCCCAGTGCTCAGCCCCGATTTTTCAGCCAAGTTCGCCAGACTCAGTCCCCTTTTACGGCGAACCTGGCGGACAAGTTTACCTGCGCGTCGAGCGCTCTCCGCATGGTTTTCGTCGATTTTTTCGTTCTCATCCATACGCGTGTCTAAATCCGTCATGTCTTCATCTTAGGGCTGCGTTGACCCGCCGATGCTCACACCTTCTCCGTCCGCGCAGGTGCCGTGCACGCCTGTTATTTATAGCCGTTTGGCACAGGCCGCGGCAGCTTCCAAAAGCTTCGGTACGCCGTGCTCCAGCATGGCTCCGAGCTCATGATGGACGACGTCGGCCTGGCCAGGTTTGCCTCGCACCTCACTCGCACCGGAGCTACCGGGTCCACCGGGTCCACCGGGTCCACCGGAAGATCCGTGCTCGCCGCGCAGCCAACGGGTATAGATCGCTTCGGTGAATATAGCGGCCTTCCACAGCGCCAACGTTTGGTACCAAGGCAAAGGGGACAAGTCCAAACCAAACGACTCGTTGTATCTGTGCGCAAGTTCCTCCCGGTTGAGAAATCCGGGCTGTGCCGTCACGGAGCTCAGTTCCATGACGGTTCCAGGTGTCCGCGCCTGCGCATAGGTCGCGGTGAGATACCCCAAGTCCGCCAAAGGGTCACCCAGCGTAGCCATCTCCCAGTCCAAGACGGCCTGGACTCGGGCCGGGCCCTGCGCACGGAACATCAGGTTTCCCAATCGGTAATCGCCGTGGATCAGCGCCGACCGTTGGGTGTCCGGCCGGTTAGCTTCCAGCCACTTTGCCAAGTGCCGGACCTGTGGGAGATCACGGGTGGCCCCCGCATCCCACAGTGAGGCAAAGCGAGCTACTTGCCGTTTCAGGTATCCGTCCGGCCGTCCAATCCCAGCGATCTCTCCGTGGCTGATATCTACCCGATGCAGCTTTACCAATGTGTCCACCACCGCCGCACTGATCTCGCGCCGCTCTCGGCTGGAGTCAAGGTGAGCGGGCACCGCGTCAGTGATGATGTCCCCATCCAGGAACTGCATCACGTAAAACGGCACCCCCAACACGAACAGATCGGAACACACGGCCAATATTTTCGGCACAGCAATGCCGAGTGGAGCCAGAATGTGTTGAATGTGGGCTTCGCGGACCATGTCGTGGGTTGAGGGGGGAAGCGGCGGGCGCGGTCCGCGTCGCAGGACGACGTCGACCCCCCGCCGTTTGATCCGAAAGGTCACGTTCGAGGCTCCCTCACCAATGCGGGAGCAATGTAAGGGCCCGCTCCCCAGCCCGGAGGCATCCAAGAACTCCTCCACCCGGTCCAAAATCAGCAGCGGCGCCATCGGCATCGCATCCGCCTGCGCCTGTGTGCGCGCGACTTCGTTCAGGCCGCTCATCAGCGTCCCCCTTCATAGAATCGCACCGAGCCCAAGAAGGGCTCTCCAGCTTCAACACTCTGACGCCGAGACTTGGTGGCCCGCCGTGCAATGGCCCATTTGTGAGTTTCCGTGGAACCGTCATAGATCCTAAAGGGGCGCACCTCGTTGAGATATTGGGCCAATGGAAGCCCGTCACTGACCCCGTCCCCACCGCACAGTTGCAAAGAGCGGTCAATGACACGGTAGACGGCCTCCGAACAGTGCACCTTAGCCACCGAGGAGAGCGCTGATCCCGCCTTAGGATCACTAGCAAGTAGCGCGGCACACTTGGCAATGATCGCGTCGGAGCTCTCAATATCAATAACCGAAGAAGCGATCATGTCCTGGGCAATGCCCAACTCCGAAATGTGCGAGCCAAAAATATTCCGGGTATTGGTCCTGTCCATGGCGATGTCATGGGCGCGCCGAGCCAAGCCCAACCAGCGCATGCAATGAGTTAGCCGGGCCGGGCCCAGTCGAAGCTGCGCATGCGCGAACGCACGCCCCACCTCACCCAGGACGGCCGAGCCCAGGACCTTGACGCCGTCGAACTCAACATGCGGGTGCCCGCCGGGGAGGTACCTGTCCATGGTGTGAATGGGGGCGCCCAGCGTAACGCCGGGGGTGTCCATATTCACCAGGAACATGGTGGCCCCCGCGGGAGCGTTTTCCGTAGCCGCGGTGCGGGCCATCACAATGACGAACCCGGCAAACATGGCTCCGCTGATGAAACGCTTGTGCCCGTTGATGATCCAACCGCCCACGGCCGGAGCCGCCGTGGTGGACAGCGCCTCCGGATCAGATCCAGCCCCCGGGTGGGGCTCGGACATGGCGAAGCAGGACGTCGCCTCGCCTCCTGCCAGGGGAAGGAGATAATCACGCTTTTGTTGCTCCGTTCCAAGCAACGCGAGCATGTGCATATTGCCCTCATCCGGTGCCATGCAGTTGAGCACAGCTGGCCCGATCGGGGAATAGCCCGCCTCTTGAAACACGCCGGACCACTGCTCCACGGCCAGGCCTTGTCCGCCGTATTCACGGGCAACGTGCGGAGCATAAACGCCCGCAACCTTGGCAGCCGCCCCCAGTTCGCGCCGTACCGCAAGGTTCAGCGCCTGTCCGGGCCGCGGTTCCGCGTCCATGACGGGGCCGCGAATGAACTCACGGGTGCGAAGGCGAAGATCCTCAACTTCGGATGGATCCAGACCAGACGAATGTGTTCTCTGCACGGACGACTCCTGACTGTGGAAGAAAAATTCTTAGCCGATACTGCTGGTGTTAAGCAGGCCGCCGTCGAGCACCAACACCTGCCCTGTGATCCAGGAAGCATCTGCGCAGGCGAGGAACGCTACTGCCGAGGCGACGTCGTCGGGCGTGCCTAAACGTTGAAGAGGGTAACTCGCGGCCACCTGTTCCTCGCGCCCTTCATAGAGTGCGCTGGCAAATTTGGTCTTGACCACAGCCGGGGCCACGGCGTTCACCCGGATCTCCGGGGCGAGTTCCGCCGCCAAGGTCCGGGTCAGATGGGAAACGGCGGCCTTGCTGATGCCGTAAAGACCAATGCCAGCAGCCGGAACCTGCGCACTGACCGATGACACGTTCACCACCGTCCCGCGCCGCTCGCGAAAATGCAGTCCGCGATGTCCCAGCGCCCCCTGCGTCCAAGCGAGCGTGGCCAGCACGTTCACGTCCAAGATCTTGCGAGCCGCATCTAGATCCGCCGACTCCAGCGGGCCGTACGCGGGATTGATGCCGGCATTGTTGACCAGGATATCCAGCCCCCCAAATTCACGTACGACGGCGTCCAGCACCTGTGCGCGATGGTTCGCCTCATCCGCGTGTCCGGCAACGCCGATGGCCGCACCTGCTGGGAATGTTGCCACAGCATCAGCCAGCGCATCCTCGCCGCGTGCTGTTAGGCAGACGCGGGCACCCTCCGCCACTAGCCTTTCGGCAATGGCCAGTCCGATCCCGCGACTGGCTCCCGTGACGATGGCGATCTTGCCGCGTAGCCTTTGGCATTGTGAATCCATGGGATCCCCTTCCACACGCCAGCTAGTTACTGGCGGGTACTTGCCAGCATGCTGTGGATCGCGGCGGCGGTCAAGGGTTCGGGGTTTACAGCGTGCTTCCTGCGGCAGGCGCTCCGAGCGTTTTGATTCCGGGCGTTGTGATTCCGAGCGTTGTGAAAAACAGTTCCAGGACCTTGTCGACGTCGGCGGAAAGTACCACCTCAACCACGGGCCAAGCGCTTGCTGTTCCGTGGATGGTGTCTTCACCGATATGGACGCGACGATCCACTATGGTCTGTCCCCGGTTAGCCCCCTGGGCAAGCTGGACCTGGACGGGGAATGACTCCCGGACCATCAGATCACCGGCAACAAGGGCGCACACTGCCCCGGCGTCGCCGATAAGCCTGCGACTGCTCTCTTGCGCTTCTTCTTCCCCGGGGAATTGGAAGGACAGCAAACCGCCTAAAACCTGCGCAATATGCTTATCCGAGGCTGCCAGAACTCTGACACGCTCAGCGTCCAGGCCTACCGTGTTAAACACGTCCAGACCATACATCGTCAGGGGTACCCCGCTGTTGAGAACAATGTGGGCGGCCTCAGGGTCGTGCCAGACGTTGAACTCCGCCACGGCAGTGGCGTTTCCCACCGATGCCGAACCTCCCATGAACAAGATCCGTTCGATCTTCGCAGCGCACTCGGGGTAGGTGCGCAGCAATAGGGCCAGGTTCGTCATGGGCGCCAGAGCTACGATCGTGATCGGTGTGAGCGACTCCGTAAGCATGTGGCGCATCATTTCAACAGCATGGATGGGCTGCCCCTGACGTGAGCTTGCTGGCAGATTCACATCCCCCAGCCCGCCCGCCCCATGCACATGGGCCGCGCTGCGTGCCTCTTCGATCAGCGGACGGACGGCGCCCGCTGCAACCGGGATAGTGGGAGCGTTGAGAACATCAAGGATTTTGAGGGTATTTTTTACGACGTTATCAACGCTGACGTTGCCACAGACGCAACTGATCGCCTTGACGTCAATGTCTGGGTGTTTGACGGCGAACATAATCGCCATGGCATCGTCAATGCCGGTGTCTACATCCATGATGACGGAGTGTTTCATAGGGGTGCTCCCATTTTTTGTCGGGCGTTTATGGTTAGGTTTTTTGTGATTAGGCGCTGTTGTCAGCGTTCGGCATGGGCCGAAAGAAATTTGTAAACTTCCGTCTCATCCACGCCAGGGAACGCTCCTTGAGGCATGGCTGCGAGCAGATGTGAGTTGGCTCGTGTTGACGGCCAGGCTTGACCGGCCCACTGTGCCGACAATTCCGCTGGGGGGCGCCGGCAGCATGACGGGTCCGGACACTTTGAGGTCGATCGTTCGGTAGTATCCCGGCCCCGGAACCATTTCACCTCGGCGTATGGTATTCCGATGCTGAGTGAGTATTCCCCGGAGGAATGACGTTCCGTGCGGGCGGTGCACCAGTACGTACCCACCGCCGTATCCGTGTACTGATTGAAGGCACGGAATTTATCGGGCACCTCAAAAACGGCTCTGGAGGTCCAGAACCGGCACACGGCCTGTCCCTCAATGGCCCCGGTGTGATCGGCTGGAAAGTTGACGCCGTCGTTCTCATAAGCCTTGTGAATAATCCCTGACTCATGCACTTTTTGAAAGTGCGTGGTGATACCCAAGTGTTCGGTTGCCAGATTTGTAAAGCGGTGCGCCGCCGTTTCATAGGAGACAGCAAAAGCGTCCCGAATGTCCTCGATGGCCAATTCCTTGGCGGCCTTGGCCTCCTTGAGGAAGTCGACGGTGGCCCGCTCAGGCATCAAAAGTGAGGCAGCAAAATAGTTGGTATAGACGCGCTGACGTAAAAAGTCTGCATAGTTCCGCGGTGTCTGATGACCCAAAACGTAGTGGCCCAGAGCCTGGAGCAGTACCGAACGGGGGTCGTGATCGGAACGCTGGCCTTGTGTGAGATAAATACGGTGATTCTTCAAATCCGTCACGGACCGGGTGGAATGAGGCAGATCCCCCACATAATGCAGGTCAAACCCTAGGTGCTCGGCAATGTCTGCGGCCACGTGATGTGAGAGCGGCCCGCGGTCATGCCCCACCGCAGCCAGTAAGTCCTGGGCCTGGCGTTCAATGTCCGGGTAATAGTTGTTGCGTCCGCGCATCTCCAGCCGTAATTCGTTATTGGCCCGCCGGGCCTCCTCCGGTGTGGCGGACTGCTCGTCCAGACGCCGCTCAAGCTCATGTTGCAAGCCCACTAGTGATTCCAAAATATCCATCGAAAGCCGCGAGCTGACGCGAACTTTGGGCAGTCCCAGCGACTCATACAGTGGTCCTCGTTGGGCGCGTTCCAATTCAATTTCCAGTGCTGCCCTGCGGTTGGGCGGCTCTGCCTCAAGCAATTGATCAAGACCCAAGCCAAGGGCTCCGGAGAGACGTGTCAGCAGAGTTAGTTTGGGCTCGCGTTTGCCGTTTTCAATCAATGAAAGCTGCGACGGCGCAGCCCCGACCTTTGCGCTCAAATCGTCCAGCGTCATGCCAAGCTTTTTGCGCAGATAGCGCACCCGCCGACCCAGAGCGATCACGTCGAGTTCTTCGCCCATGGCAGCATTTTCGATTTCCCGAGACCGGACCGGGGTGAGATTCCATCCTGCATTGTTCATTTCTTGAGCATAAGGGAAGAAGTGCAAATCTTTCCACTAATTACCCCTAGCGAGTACCTGAAAAGCCCGGAATAGTTGAAATCACGAAGAAGGAACACCCTTCCAGGGCCTCGAAGGACCTGAAAATCGCAAAGGAGCGACCAGCATGTGCGCAGCATTTGAATCCGCAAAGACACCGGAGAAGTCAATCGTCGAAGCCGCTTCCGACCTTGAACTCGAGTGGGCTGCCAATCCCCGCTGGGAAGGCGTGACGCGCTCCTACAGCGCAGCCGACGTCGTCAAGCTCCGCGGTAGGGTCACTGAAGAACACACCTTGGCCCGCCGCGGTTCAGAAAAACTCTGGGATCAACTGCGCAACGGCGAGCCAGGCGCCTACACCAACGCACTCGGTGCACTGACCGGCAATCAAGCGGTTCAGCAGGTCAAGGCCGGCCTGAAGGCTGTCTACCTTTCCGGCTGGCAGGTCGCCGCCGACGCCAATTCCAACGGAAACACCTACCCAGACCAGTCCCTCTACCCCGTGGACTCGGTACCCAAGGTAGTCCGTCGCATCAACAATGCCCTGCTCCGAGCAGACCAGATCGAGTTCTCCGAGGGCATCCAGAGCGTTGAAGATTGGCTGGTGCCGATCGTGGCCGATGCCGAAGCCGGCTTTGGCGGCCCGCTCAACGCCTACGAGCTGATGAAGTCCATGATCGATTCCGGCGCGTCAGGCGTCCACTGGGAAGATCAACTGGCTAGCGAAAAGAAGTGCGGTCACCTTGGTGGCAAGGTCCTCATCCCCACCAAACAACATGTCCGCACGTTGAACGCCGCACGGCTAGCAGCCGACGTCGCCGGTGTCCCGTCCGTCATCATCGCCCGCACAGACGCCGAGGCCGCCACCCTCATCACCTCCGACGTCGACGAACTCGACAAACCATTCTTAACCGGCGAACGCACCGCGGACGGTTTTTATAAAGTCCGCAACGGAATTGAGCCGTGCATTGCCCGTGCCCGCGCTTACGCTCCCTTTTCAGACCTCATCTGGATGGAGACCGGCACCCCTGACCTGGAACACGCGAAGAAGTTCGCCGAAGCCGTCAAGGCTGAATTCCCGGACCAGATGCTCGCCTACAACTGCTCGCCGTCGTTCAACTGGAAAAAGCATTTGGATGACGAAACCATCGCGAAGTTCCAACGCGAACTTGGCGCCATGGGATTCACCTTCCAGTTCATCACGCTGGCTGGTTTCCATTCCCTGAACCACTCGATGTTTGACCTTGCCCATGGTTACGCCCGCAATGGCATGAGCTCCTACGTCGAACTGCAGGAGCGCGAATTTGCCTCCGAAGACCGCGGCTACACCGCAACCAAGCACCAACGCGAAGTCGGCACAGGCTACTTCGATCTGGTGGCGAGCGCACTGAACCCAAACAGTGGCACCCTCGCATTGGCAGGCTCCACAGAAGCCGCGCAGTTCCACTAACCTTCCCTCACTCCCACTCAACTGACCCGCAGAAAACGCCGAAAATCACGGCAAAATCGTGAATTTTCGCCGTTTTCTGCGGGTCAGTTGAACCAGACTTGGAGCACGTCCCATGAACTCAACAAACAGCCTGAACGGAATAACGTTCAATGGCATCACATTGACAGCACCGCCCATCCACCGCCAAGAAGAAATCCTGACCCCCGAAGCTCTGGATTTCATTGCCGCCCTCAACCGCACCACGACGGCGCGCCGGACGGAGTTGCTCGCTGCTAGAAAAACCCGCCGCACGCAAATCCTTAGCGGCTCGGATCCTCGCTACTTGGCCCACACCTCCCCCATACGTGAAGACCCGCACTGGCGTGTTGCACCTCCCGCACCGGGCTTGGAAGATCGCCGCGTGGAGATTACCGGACCAGTAGACCGCAAGATGACCATCAACGCCTTGAACTCAGGGGCGAAGGTGTGGTTGGCGGATATGGAGGACTCCTCCACCCCCACGTGGGGCAACGTTATCCGTGGCCAGGTGAACCTGATCGATGCTTTGGAACGCCGGATCGATTTCACCAGTCCCGAAGGCAAGGAATACAAGTTGGCCGCCGGTGAGCTGCCCACCATTGTGGTACGTCCACGTGGTTGGCACCTGCCGGAAAAGCACCTGCTCATCAACGGAAAGCCGATGGCCGGTGGGATCGTCGATTTTGGTCTGTTCTTCTTCCATAATGCGCGCCGGCTCATCGCCCAGGGTAAAGGCCCGTACTTTTACCTGCCGAAGATCGAAAACCACCTAGAAGCCCGGCTGTGGAATGACATTTTCATTCAAGCCCAAGACCTACTGGGTATCCCGCAGGGCACCATCCGCGCCACCGTCTTGATCGAGACCATCACGGCTGCGTTCGAGATGGAAGAGATCCTCTATGAACTGCGCGATCATGCGTCAGGGTTGAACGCCGGACGCTGGGACTACCTGTTCTCCGTCATCAAGAACTTCCGAACCCGTGGGCCGCGTTTCGTCCTGCCGGACCGGAACCAGATCACGATGACAGCGCCGTTCATGCGTGCCTATACCGAACAGTTGGTGCGGGCCTGCCACCGTCGAGGTGCCATGGCCATTGGAGGCATGTCGGCGTTTGTGCCTAACCGCCGTGATCCCGAGGCCAACGCCAACGCCATGGAGAAAGTTCGTGCGGATAAGACCCGGGAAGCCAATGACGGCTTTGACGGCTCTTGGGTTGCACACCCGGACCTGGTGCCCGTGGCAATGGCAGTCTTCGACGACGTTTTGGGCTGGAACCCGAACCAGATTAGCCGTCTACGCGAAGACGTTGAACTTGATGACCGTGCGCTGCTAGATGTTGCGGGCACGCAAGGACGGATCACTGAACAGGGTATCCGCGACAACATCTGGGTTGGCATCCAGTACATCGAGTCTTGGCTGCGCGGCCACGGCGCCGTCGCCCTGAATAACCTCATGGAAGACGCAGCCACCGCTGAAATCTCCCGGTCCCAAATCTGGCAGTGGATTCACAGCCAGGCGATCACCGACGAAGGCGAGATCATCACCTTCGACTGGGTCAAGGAGATGCTGGAAGAGGAATTTGAGAAGATGCCACGCTTCGACGCCGACAGGTTCGAGGACGCCGTGGAAATCTTCGAGGCCGTGGCACTAGGCGAGGACTTCCCGGCTTTCCTCACCCTCTCCGCCTACGAAAATTACCTGCACGAAACCCCTGAGAAAGAAACGGCAAAGATACCAGTTCTCACCGCCGCCTAAGTTTGGTTGGTTCCTACCGGATTATCCGCCACTACTTGCCCGATCCCCGGGCCCCGGTGAACCAGCCTCAAAGCAAGCAGAAGAAAGGGTGGGAGAAGGCAGTGTTTCCTTGTAAACATTGTTCTCTCCTACCCTTTCCTTGTGCCGGGCAGTACGGGCGCCGCCGGAGTGTCACGCGTCCCGGGCTCCCGGAATATCTGTTGACCCGTCTTGGTTTGCGACAGTATGAAGATTGAAATCTACTCCGACGTCGCGTGTCCCTGGTGCTTCATTGGCAAGCGTCGTTTTGAGAGCGCACTCAACGCTTTTGCGCACAAGGACTCCGTGGAAGTGCAGTGGCGCAGTTACCAGCTGGACCCGACTCTTCCCGAGCACTATGACGGCACTGAGCTGGATTACCTAGTTGAACGGAAGGGCATGGACCGCGAGCAGCTGGCGGGAATGCTCGGCAACGTCCTGGAGCAGGCAAAGGGGGAGGGCCTGAACTATAAATTTGAAAACCTGGTGGTGGCGAATAGCTTCAACGCCCATCAGTTGCTCCATCTCGCGGCCGCGCACGGCAAGTCCGACGCCGTCAAGGAAGCCCTCCTCTCAGGCCACTTTGAGCATGGGGAAGACATCGGCGCCCGCGAATTCCTGGTCCGGACAGGAACTGCTGCCGGCCTCTCTGCAACCGAAATCAACGACGCCTTGGATACCGATATGTACGCGGAGGAAGTACGCGCGGACTTCGCCCAGGCCCGCGCCATCGGAGTGACAGGCGTGCCATTCTTCGTCATTGACAACAAATACGGGATCTCCGGCGCGCAGCCTGCGGAAACGTTCGCCCAAGCACTCAATGAAGCCTGGCAGGAGGGCCATCCGCTGACGATTCTCGCGGATGGCGCCGACGCAGAGGTGTGCGGCCCGGACGGCTGCTCGATCTAGCGCCCCGAGATGCCCGAACGTACGTCAACGTAACGTGAGGGCGTGCCAAAGCGGTGAGGTGGCGTGAAATTTCACGCCACCACACCGCGTTTGCACGCCCACACCTTACGTTGACGTACGTTCGGGCATATCGGGGGGCTAGAACGAGCAGC
>NZ_JAJJBU010000006.1 GCF_020905375.1 Arthrobacter cryoconiti | reverse complement strand
GGTGGCGTGAAATTTCACGCCACCTCACCGCTTTGGCACGCCCTCACCGTCTACTTGACGGCTCCAGCGGTCAACCCGGCTACGAAGTTCTTCTGTAGGAGCAAGAATCCTATGACAATCGGGATGGAGACCACCACGGAAGCCGCCATGATCTGATTCCAGTACACGTTGGTCTGCGTCGAGTAGAGCTGCAACCCCACGGCAAGGGTCCGGTTGGCGTCAGTGGTCATGACGGAAGCGAAGAGCACCTCGCCCCAACTGGTCATAAAACTGTAGATCGCCACAGCAACCAGCCCTGGCCGGGCAGCTGGCAAGATGACCGTCATCAGGGTACGCATCGGGCCGCACCCGTCTACTTTTGCAGCTTCGTCGAGCTCGCGCGGGATGCCGTCAAAGTAGCCAGCTAGCATCCAGATGGAGAACGGGAGTGAGAAAGTCAGGTAGGTGATGATCAGGCCTAAACGGGTCCCCACTAGCTGGATGCCGAAGTTCGTATTGATGTTCACAAAGATCAAGAACAGTGGAAGCAAGAACAATACGCCAGGCAGCATCTGTGTGGAGAGCACTGTGGTGGAGAAAACCGACCGACCCCTAAATTTGTAGCGGGAGATCGCGTAGGAGGCAAAGATCGCGATGATCAAGGACAGCACTGTGGCAGAAGAGGAAACTATTACAGAGTTGAAGAAGTAGTTGGCCAGCGGCACGGTCGCCCACATGTCGATGTAGGGCTGGATGGTCAGAGTGCTGGGCCACCAGGAGAAGGCTCCTTGGATATCTTTGAGTGGCTTGAGCCCGGAAATCACCATGACGTAGACGGGGATAATGGTGAAAATGCTCAAAAGAGTGACGGTGACGATTCTAAAAACTTTCGCGCCGGTTGTCTCATGCACGGTCTTTCCTCCGGTTCATGAAAATCAGATAGAGTCCGCTGACCACCAGCAGGAACAGCAGCAGCAGGACAGACATCGCCGCACCCGAACCGAAGTTCCAGGTAAGGAATGACGCGTTGTAAATGTGGAAGGAAATCAGATCCCCTGCGGGTGGCTGAGCGTTGCCGAACAATACAAAGGGCGTATTGAAGTCGTTGAACGTCCACAAGAACATAACCAGAACAAGGACAAGATTGACGGGACGGAGCATCGGAAGAGTTATCGCCCACCATTGGCGCAGCGGCTTGGCACCGTCAACCGCCGAGGCTTCATAGACGTCGGTGGGAATTGACTGCAAGCCGGCCATCAACATGAGGAAGGCGAAGGGCCACAGACGCCAAATGGCCACCATAACGACCGCGGCGAACGCGTTGTCGCCGATCAGCCAGAAGGGCTTGTCCCCCGGCATGCCAAGGTTGTCATACAGCAAGTGATTTAGCGCGCCAGTGTCCTTTTGCAACATGAACTTCCAGGCAATGACGCCGGCGTACATGGGTAGCGCGTAGGGGATCAAAAACAAGGTGCGGAAGATCGCCCTGCCTCGGAAGGTCTTTTGAAGTGCGACGGCGGCCGCCATGCCCAGTGACCACGAGACGCCAACCACAACGATCGTGAAGGCGATGGTGATGAGAAACGATTTAAGCAGCCCCGAACCAACAGCGGAGTTGAAATCAAGCGCGATCGAGTAGTTCTTAAATCCGACGAATGGTGCGTTTCCCCAGTTGGAGATGAACATCTTGGTCAATTTCAGGAAGCTGATCCAGATACCAGTCACCATTGGAATGACGTGAATGACCAGTTCAAAGACGACTGCAGGGGCGAGTAGTGCGTACGGCAGCCACCAACCAGCGCGCCGCGGCTTGCGTGGTTTACCGCGTGCTGGACCGGCGGAAGGGCCGGATTTCTTTGCGGCGGTGGTTGCAGTCACTGCGTTCACTCACCTTTCTTTGCGGTTTTTTATGAAGACTTCCGGCCAGGTGCCAACGGTTCGGCACCCGGCCGGCATTGTCGTTCTTTAGCTTGGAGCGAGCCTTATCCGGCTGCCTCGACGGCCTGCTGTGCAGTGGTCAGCGCGGCTTTGATATCAGCTTTGGAGACGGTACCTCCGGAAGCGATCGTGGCGAACATCTGGTTCATGGCCTTGCCAACAGTGCTCTCAAACTGATCTTCAGCTGCCACGAGAGGCAGCGGCTTGGACTTGTTGGAGTAGATATCGGAGAACGTCTTAGCTTCTGCAGCGTTGTCGGTGAAGCTCGGAGTTACACCGTTGAGAACAGGCAATGCGGCAAAGGATTTATCTAACGTCCCCTGAGTAGCTTCGCTTGTCATGAACTTCACGAACTGTAGAGCCGCATCCTTGTTCTTCGTGTTCTTGAAGATGGACATGTTAATGCCGGCAACCATAGTGGCAATCTGCTTTCCACCCTTCGGTGCTGGGAATGCCACGACGCCGTAGGCATCGTTCTTCATCCCCTGGGAAGCGATGGAACTATCAGCGTTGTTTTGGCTCAGAATCATCGCGGCTTTGCCAGTGGCAAAGTCATTGATCGCCTGAGTTCCGTTGTCATACTGGGCGTTGGAGGGATTGACAGCCTTGTTAGTCTGCATCAAGTCCAGGTAGCGGGAAATTCCATCAACGACGCCGTCGGAGGCGAAGGTGGGCTTTCCGGCGGAGTCAAAGAAGTCAGCGCCGTTCTGGGCTGCGTTGATAAACGCGAAATGCGAGTTTTCTGTGTAACTTCCAGCTGCGAGAGAGAACCCGTATTTGTCTCCACTGGTCAGCTTCGTGGCGTCAGCGGCCATCTCTTCCCACGTGGTGGGCGGGGTCAGCCCGGCATCGGCAAACATGGCCTTGTTGTAGTACAGTCCGTAGGCCAAACCGTATAGCGGGACTGAGGTGGGGTCTTGTCCGGGCATTCCACCGGTATCCATAGCCGTCTTGACGAACTTGTCTTTGCCGCCGATCGCGTCGAAAGCTGCTGAGTCGAAGGGCATGAACGCACCTGTGGACTGTAGTGAGGCTGCCCAGGTGTTACCGATGTTCAGGACGTCTGGAGCCTGACCGGAAGTGACAGCAGTCTGAATGCGTGTCTGGAGGTCATTCCAGCCGATGACTTCAAGATTGACCTTGATGCCTGTCTGGTCCTCGAATTTCTTTAGCTCCGGGGTGAGGACCGCTTTGTCATTATCCAAGCTGGTGCCCTGGTTGCTGGCCCAGTAGGTGAGCGTTTTTCCGCCACCATCCGAGGAGCCGGAATTGCTGGTCCCGCCGCTACAGCCCGTGGCGGTAATTGCGAGTGCTGCAATTGCCGCTGCTGCGGCAAAAGTACGAATTTTCACTTTCGCGACTTCCTTGTCATTGTCGTGGAATACCGGAGAAATTAGTGGGTGAGGGTTTCGGGCGGACCCGTTTCTCATCGTGAAACCAAACCTAGATCAACTTCTGTCGATCGTCAATCAAAAGTCACGAACAATTTCTGTCTCTATTGATTGAATCTCAACAGATGATGACAGGGCTACACCCACAATGCTGGTACCCAAGGCGGTAAGATCCCTGAATTTGCGCTGTTCAATGGAGCAAAATCCGTGAAAAAATACTGTGAAGCAGATAACTGAACCGGTTCATCATTGAGTGATCGTTACTGGTTTGTTATGAATTTTCCAGTGGCTAATTCGCGGCTTTGGACAGGCTGTTACGGCGCTGCAAGACGGCGGCTGGCATGCACGTATTGGCCGATCGGTGCCCGCCAACAGTAGCCAGCAACAGGGTCGCAGAACGCCGTCCCAGTTCCATGGTGTCGCGGCGAAGGGCTGTCACGGTGGGGGAACTAAGTTGGCACAGCAGTGAGTCATCCCAGCTCAGCACCGACACCTGCTCAGGGACCGAAATACCCAAGCGTTTCAAGGCCAGAAGCCCACCAACTGCCATGAGATCGTTACCGTAAACAACGGCGGTGGGAAAGTCCGGTGACCCGGGAGCCAACCCGGCGACAACAGCGGTGGTGGCCTTCCCGCCGTCGTCCGCGGTGTAATCGGAGGCGCTGAAAACCATGCTCATACCCAGGATTTGTGCGTGGTGCAGCATCCCTGCACGGCGCGCCACCTCGTGTGTGAGCTCGGACGGACCACAAATGTACGCAATATGCCGGTGACCCAGTGAGTGAAGGGCTTCCACCAAAGTTCCGGCGTCGCCCTCCTGATCCACTGTGACGCTGGCCCCGAACGGCCCTGGGTCCACATCAGCGCCAGCACCCACCAGCACGTGCGGCAGGGCCAACTTTGCCAAGAGCTGCGGCCGGGGATCATTCGCGAAATGGTCAAAGATGATGACACCATCAACGCGCCGTTCACCCGCCCAGCGACGGTAAACCGCCAAATCGCCGCGCTCCCGTAAACCCTGACCGTTGGCCACCGGGGAGCCCTCCCGGGGGTCCACCATGCGAAGCATCACGTTCATCTCATGCTCACTTAGAACTGATTCAATCCCCGCCAGCACTGACATGTAGAACGATTCGGATCCGACTTGTTCAGGCGAGCGGGCCAACACAATTCCGACCGCGTCGCTGCGTGAATGCGACAACGCCCTCGCACTGGAACTGGCATACCAGCCCAGCTCATCGGCCAGAGCCAAAACGCGAACTCGGGTTTGCGCGCTGACACCTGGCTGAGCGTTAAGGGCATAGGACACCGACGCCTTGGAGATGCCCAGCCTTTGCGCGAGTCCGGAAATTGTCACCCTTCCGGAGGGATTGTTGCCCCGGGGGCTGCTGCCGTTCGCAGTCACGGCGTCTGGTGCTCCGCCACCAAGCGTTCGACGCCGGCCGGGGAAAGCACATAGTCAATCACCATGCGCCCGGCCCCCAGCACGCCAGCATGATCCGTGGCCATAGACTGGACGATCCGCAACCGCGCCGTGGCCAACGGAAGTGAACGCTGGTAAACGATCTCCCGCACGCCCGCTAGTAGATATTCCCCGGCTGAGGAAAGCCCGCCACCAATGACAATCACGGAGGGGTTGAGCAAATTCACGCAGGTCGCCAGGACATCGCCTACGTCCCGACCCGCCTGACGCATGGCATGGATGGCGGCCAAATTGCCGCGCCGAGCCAGTTCCAACACGTCTTCCCCGGTCGCCGCCGGCACCCCTCCGGCCGCCAATTGCGCCGCGACCGCGGGCCCGGAAGCCATAGCTTCCAGGCAGCCATAGTTCCCGCACCGGCACAAAACGTCGCCGCCCCGGGGGACTCGAACATGCCCGATGTCACCTGCCGTGCCGTCGGATCCGCGCTGGAGCAGGCCGCCGCTGATGATGCCGGCCCCAATGCCGGTGGCAACTTTGATGAACAGGAGGTCCTCGGCCTCGGGCCAGTAGACGGCCCGCTCCCCCAGCGCCATGATGTTCACGTCATTGTCCACCAGAACGTTGGTGTCAAAGCGCTGCTGGACATAGGCCGGAACGTCAAAACCATCCCAGCCGGGCATGATGGGCGGGCTGGCAGGCTTTCCCGTGGAGTGCTCTACAGGACCGGGCAATCCGATTCCGATCCCCACCAATTCACTTTGATGCCGCCCGGATTGGGCCAGCAGTTGCTGACAGTGGCCCAAGACGACATCCAACACCACAATGGGGCCAGCGGAAATATCAATGGATTCACGCAGTTCGCTCAATAACTTCCCGCTCAAATCGGTCAGCCCGATCAGCACGTGAGTAGCGCCGACGTCGACCGCTAAGACCACGCGGGTGGTGGGCTGGAAGGCAAAGCGCGACGGCGGCCGCCCACCAGAAGAGACTGCCTCGCCAGCAGGCCCAATCAGCCCCGACGCCGCGAGGGCCTCAATTCGGGCTCCCACGGTGGAGCGGGCAAGTCCCGTGATGTCGGCCAGTTCCGCCCGGGTCCGTGCATGGCCGTCGCGCAGCAATTGAAACACGTCCCCGGCGCGTGAGGTTCCCACCCCCGCTCCCCCGCTGGGAGTGGTTGCTGTTGGGTGAGGCGTTGCTGATGACTTCGGCATTCACAATAAATAACACATGGGCTTCTATTGTCACAATTGTTCAGGAAGTGATTTTGTTGACAACTTTTGCTTGACGCTCGTCAAAAGTTACTTTAGGTTGAAGTGAAAGCCATCCCAGCGTTCTAGCAGGAGACATCAATGAAGTATTCACTACAGCTGTACACAGTGCGCAAACCCCTTGAAGCGGACCTCGCCGGAACCATTGCCAAGGTTGCCGCGATCGGTTACACCAATGTGGAGCCCTACAATTTCGTTGCCACCGCAAACGAACTGGCTGCCGCGCTGAGTGCCCATGGAATCGCAGCCCCGTCAGGCCATGCGCCCTTGCTACGCGAAGACCAGGATGAAATCTTCCGCGCCGCAAAGAAGCTGGGAATTGAAACGGTCATTGACCCCCATGTGGATCGCGCCGCGTGGACCACCGAAGAAGACATCAAGGCCACGGCAGCGGCGCTGAATGCAGCTGCCGTCAAGGGCGCCAGTTACGGCATCCGGGTGGGGTATCACAATCACGAATTCGAGCTTGAAACTCAGATCAATGGCCGCTCCGGGCTGGAAATCTTGGCGGAGAATCTCAGTCCGCAGGTAGTACTGGAAGTAGATACCTACTGGGCGGCTGTGGGCGGGGAAGATCCGGTAAAGCTGCTTGCACGTTTAGGAGACAGGGTCCGCTTTATCCATATCAAGGACGGTCCACTGACAAAGGTCGATGCAGACCAGGTTGCTGTCGGATCCGGGAAGGTGCCGATCTGCGATGTCATCGCGGCCGCTGAGTCCTTGGAAGTGGGAGTGGTGGAGTTGGATGACTTCACCGGCGATATCTTCGATGCCATCACGGACAGTCTCAACTACCTTTTGAACAATAAGACTGCGCAGGCAGGAAACAAATGAGTACTAAAACGGGTCCCGTGGGCGTAGCCATTATTGGCGCTGGGGTTATTAGCAAGGAATATCTGAAGAACCTGACCAGCTTCCCGGATATCAAGGTACACATTATCGGGGACATGTTTGAACCTATTGCCGCTGAACGTGGCGCTGAATTCGGCGTTGCCGAGACCGGGAGCGTCGAGGACGTCCTGAACCACCCGGACGTTGAGATCGTCATCAATCTCACCATCCCGGCCGCGCACGTTGCAGTGGCCACAGCGGCCATCAAAGCCGGAAAACATGTCTGGAGTGAGAAGCCGTTCTCCACGGATCGCCAAAGTGGGCTGGGCCTCCTAAAACTGGCTGAGGACGCTGGGCTTCGTCTTGGCTGCGCCCCGGACACATTCCTAGGTGCCGGGCTTCAAACGGCACTGCGTCTGATCAACGACGGCGCCATCGGTACCCCGCTGACGGCACTGACCTTGATGCAGTCCCCCGGTCCGGAGTCCTGGCACCCCAACCCGGCGTTCCTGTTTCAGGAAGGGGCCGGGCCCCTGTTCGACATAGGCCCGTACTATCTCACCGCACTCATCCAGACTTTTGGCGCTATCACCAAGGTTGCGGCCCTGAGCTCCAAGTCCCGGGACACCCGCGTTATTGGATCCGGTCCGAAGGCAGGAGAAGAATTTGACGTGACGGTACCAACGCACGTGAGTGCAATCGCCCAGTTTGCCGGCGGTGAATCATCCCAGAGCATCTTCAGTTTCCAGTCCCCGCTGGAGCGGGCGGGCTTTGTTGAAATCTCCGGCACCGAAGCCACCATCGCATTCCCTGACCCCAACAACTTCGACGGGGATATCACCTTGCACCGGCTGGGGACCAAGGATCCAGAAGTCATTCCCGCCACCGGGGCCACAGCTACCCGCGGCTCCGGTGTCCTGGAAATGGCGCGCGCTATCCGTGCCGGGCGCCCACACCGCGCTCAGGGGGCCATGGCCTACCACGTACTCGATGCCATGGTGTCCATCTCGGAATCCTTTGAAACGGGAGAATTCGTAACTTTACAAAGCACAGCAACCGCCGCTGATCCGCTACCCGCGGACTGGGACCCCACCGAAGCAACCCTCTAGGAAACCGCGCAATGAGCTTCCCCCACGTTTCACACCCGCCACGCCCTCTAGGCGTGGCCGTCATCGGCTACGCCTTCATGGGCCAGGCTCATTCCAACGCCTGGCACTCGGTCGCTAACCACTTTGACGTGCCAGCGTTTGAACAAAAGGTCCTTGTAGGCCGGGACAGCGAAGCGGTGGCCGCTGCGGGCCGAAAGTACGGCTGGAGTGAATCCGCCACGGATTGGCGGGAAGTCATTAGCCGGGATGACATAGACATCGTGGACATTTGCGCCCCCGGATGGCTACATGCGCAGATTGCGACGGCGGCCCTTGCCGCGGGCAAGCACGTGCTGGTGGAGAAGCCGCTGGCCAATTCCGTGGCGGAGGCGGAGTCCATGCTCGCCGCTGCTCAGGCAGCACGCTCCGCCGGGGTCCGCTCAATGGTGGGGTTCACCTATCGCCGCATTCCGGCACTGACCTTGGCCCGCCAACTGATCGCAGACGGGCGCCTGGGCACCATCCGCCAAGTCCGCGCGTCGTACCTCCAAGATTGGCTCACCGACGAATCAGCACCCATGACGTGGCGGCTGCGCAAGGAAACCGCCGGCTCTGGTGCACTGGGAGACATTGCCTCCCACGCGATCGATCAGATCCAGTATCTTTTGGGTCAGCGAGTCACCGAAGTTAACGGGCGTCTGCATACTTTTGTCCCACAGCGCCCGGGCCCGAATGGCTTGGAAACTGTGAGCGTTGACGACGCCGTGTGGGCCACTTTGGCTCTGGACGGTGGAGCCGTCGCCAGCGTTGAGGTTTCCCGCGTTGCCCTGGGTCAGAAGAACGCACTGCGCGTGGAAGTTTATGGCACAGGTGGGTCAATTACTTTCAATCTCGAAAACCCCAATGAACTGTACTTCTTCGACGGCACTGACCCCAAGGACGTGCAGGGATTCCGGCGCATTTTGGTCACGGAACCTGAGCATCCGTACATCGCCGGATGGTGGCCACAGGGGCACGTGCTTGGCTGGGAGCACAGTTTTACCCACCAGATCCGCGATTTCCTGCTGAATATTCAAAATGGTACCGATCCGTCGCCGTCGTTCGAGGAGGGGCTTGCCGTCCAGCGCGTGCTGGCTGGCATCGAAACCTCCGCAGCGAAAGACGGCATCACCGTCGCTATTGCCGCACCAACTTCTAAGGACTAACACGATGGACCGCCAGTACACGCTTTTTACCGGTCAATGGGCCGATCTCCCCTTCGAAGAAGTAGCCAAACTTGCCTCCGAATGGGGCTACGACGGCCTGGAAATCGCCTGCTCCGGAGACCACCTGGACCCGTGGCGGTGGGATGAACCCGGCTACGTCGAGGGCAAACTGGCGGTTCTAGAAAAGTACAAATTGAAAGTGTGGGCCATCTCCAACCATCTCAAAGGCCAGGCGGTGTGCGATGACCCGATCGACTTCCGCCACCAGAGCATTGTGGGTAGCAAGGTATGGGGCGACGGAGATCCTGAGGGGGTGCGCCAACGTGCCGCCAGCGAAATGAAACTCACGGCGCACCTGGCCCGCGCACTGGGCGTCAAGACAGTGGTCGGATTCACCGGCTCCTCCATCTGGCAATACGTGGCCATGTTCCCGCCTGTTCCGCAGTCGGTGATCGACGCCGGATATCAGGACTTCGCTGACCGTTGGAACCCGATCCTGGACGTCTTTGACGAATGCGGGGTGCGCTTCGCCCACGAGGTTCACCCCTCGGAGATCGCCTATGACTACTGGACAACGGTGCGCACTCTCGAAGCCATTGGCCACCGTCCCGCATTTGGGCTGAACTGGGACCCTTCACATTTCATGTGGCAGGGGATCGATCCAGTCTCCTTCATTTGGGACTTCAAGGACCGGATCTACCATGTGGATTGCAAGGACACGAAGCTGCGCCTGACCGGGCGCAACACCGTCATGGGTTCCCATCTAGCGTGGGGTGATCCCCGTCGTGGCTGGGACTTTGTCTCGGCTGGACGCGGGGACGTGCCGTGGGAATCATCCTTCAGAGCACTCACTGCCATCGGCTACGAGGGACCCATCTCCATTGAATGGGAAGACGCCGGCATGGACCGTTTACAGGGTGCTCCGGAGGCCTTGGCTGCCTTGAAGAAGTTCAACTTCGCTCCGTCCAAGCTCTCCTTCGACGCCGCTTTCAGCAACCAGGACTGACACCGAAGAGTTCCCGGTGGCCGCCGTCGACCTTTCCTAGGACGACGGCGGCCATCAGTTTCGGTACGCGGACTACTTGGCGCGGCAGGCATATTCGACCGGAGCGAAGAAGTCACGCGCAAGTTGGGTGAGTTCTGGCCCGGCAGCTTCAGGGGTACCCGTACCAAACGGCGGCGCCGGAGCATACTCAGCGCCAAGTTCCAAGAAACGGGCGTAATTATCCCCGCGAAGCCTGGCAACCAGGAGCAGCGCCAGATCCATCCCGGCCGTGATACCGGCAGATGTGAACAGGTTTCCGTCTTCCACCACGCGCTCATCAACGCGGGTGGCACCGTACCCCTCCAACAGATGACGCACCGACCAGTGTGACGTTGCCCGGCGGCCCTCGAGCAGTCCCGCAGCACCCAGCGCCATCGCTCCCGTACACACGCTACTGACAAGTCCGCCCGTTTGGCCAAGACGGCGAATATTCGCGATCGCGGACTCGTCGGCAAGAAGAACACCCGTGTCCCCGCCGGGCACAAGCAGCAAAGTGGGCGCGTCAGCAACGTCGCGCAGCGTCGTGGTCGGCATCAGTGCCAAGCCTCCGGCGCTCACGACCGGAACGTTCGCCGCTCCTGTCGTTGCCAGGTGTACGGTGGCACCGATCATCGAAGAAAGCAACGCGTGCGGGCCGATGGCATCGAGGGTATCGAACCCCGGATGCAGGACGATGACGATGTCCTCTTGTGCCGTCAAGGTGACTCCCGGCAACGCGGCCAAGCCGTCGTGCGCTGCCATCGCCCGGTCCAACGCCTGCGCGGCGCCCGCATCTAGTTTCATGGTTTCAGTCATCCTTAGTCCTCGTTACTCTCGAAAGATGGAACATTGCTCTCAACACGCGGATTCGTTCGTCTGCTCAAGGGCCAGCTCACGTTATGAGGCCAGGGTCTCACTTTTGCTCTACATCTTGTAGTGTAGTAGGAAATATATCCCACCACTTCCCATGTTCGCCATGACGCACACCCCTCCCAGATCGGATCTCTTTAGTGAATAAGCGCCTGGTGCCTGTCGCCGCGTTCGCAGCCGCCGCTCTCGTGGCCTTGAGCGGATGCGCACCGTCCGCCGCTCCGGCGCCCTCGGAGAGCGGATCAGCCCAGGCGCTGACGATCGAAAACTGTGGCACTGAGCAGACCTTTACTCAGGTGCCTTCTCGGGTGGTACTGCTTGGCGGAGCGTCCGTGGCGGAGGTCAACTCGTTCATCGCCCTCGGAATTGCGGATTCGATCATCGCAAATCTGGAAGTTTACGGAGCCTCTGATGACCCCTCGCTGGTTGGGAAGGTCGCGGCACTGCCCACAGGTGGGCTTACCGTCAATGAAAACTACGGTCCACCAGCTGAACAATTGCTGGCGCAGCACCCGGATTTGGTTGTCTCGAGCTACGCTGGCGGCTTCGATGCCAGCCTCGGTTTTGCCACCCGCGATGAGATTTCCTCCTTCGGCGCCAAGACACTCATCACGCCCGCCAACTGCGCCAATGGCAACCCCAACGCCACGGACAAGGAGCGCCAGCGCTATGACACCGCGGGAATCGATGGCAGCTACGAACTGCTGCGCACACTCGGTCGCATCTTCCGGGTCGAAGAAAAGGCAGAAAGCGTTATCTCGGGGATGGAGGGCCAGCTCGCTTCAGTCTCCACGGCGATCAAAGGCAGTACCCTCGTCAGCGGCATCATCCTGAGCCCCGGTTTTGGCACCGACGTGCCGACGGCGTGGACCGGTGGAATCTTCGATGACGTGCTCAAACAGGCCGGGGTGACAAATGTTTTCGCGGGCCGGCCAGCAGAGTCCGCGGGAACTTTCTCCGCCGAACAGCTTCTCGTGAGCGAACCCGCGACGGTTGTTCTGTTCGGCGACGGTACCGTGGACATTGCCGCGCTGCGGGCCAGCATCGAAAAGCAGTTTCCGCACTGGCCCGCCGTGAAATCTCAATCGTTCGTGACCGTCCACGACGGTGTCTATCTTGGGCCGACCAATGCCATCGCCGTCGAGAATATAGCCCACATTGCCCATCCCGACGCGTTCTGATCAGCGCCTGCACCGGGTGCCGCTGGCCATATGGCTCACGGCAATCGGCATCGCATTAGTGCTCGCGTCGATCCTCGGCGTGTGCGTCGGCAGCGTACCGATCCCGCTGGGCGACGTCGGCCAAGTAGTATTTAGCCGTCTCGGACTCGGCGAGAGCGCCCCGGCCCTGAACGGGACGATTATCTGGGATTACCGGATCCCACGCGTGATCGCCGCTGCTCTGGTCGGCGCCGGTCTCACCGTCTCCGGAATCGCGCTCCAAGGACTGGTGCGAAACCCGCTGGCCGATCCTTATGTAATTGGCGTTTCGTCCGGCGCCTCGTTCGGGGCGGTGCTGGTCATGGTGTTCGGCAGCGGCGCTTTACTTGGGCTTGGCGTCTCGACCGGCGCTTTCGTCGGGGCCGCCCTGATTCTAGTGCTCGTATTTCTCGTCGCACAGCGCCGCGGCGCCTTCAGTGACAGCAGGCTCGTCCTTGCCGGCGTCGCTCTGGGATATCTGGCCTCGGCAGGCACAAGTTTTGTTCAGTTACAGGCAAAGCCCGGTCAGATCTCCGGCATTCTGTTCTGGACATTGGGATCGGTCGCGGGAGCGCGCTGGAATTCACTGCCCGTTCCGGCCGTCGTGATCATCGTCTGCGTTCTGTTGATGCTCACCCGTGCCCGAGCTCTGAACGCACTCTCACTCGGAGATGACGCTGCCGTAGCGGTAGGCGTCAATATCCGGCAAGAGCGACTGATATTATTGCTCCTTGCCGCGCTGTGCACCGCTGTCACCGTAAGTCTTGCCGGGGGTGTCGGATTCGTCGGGTTGATAGTGCCACACGCGACTCGTTTGCTCGTCGGGGCCGATCATCGACGCTTACTCCCGGCCGGAATCATCCTCGGTGCACTCTTTCTCGTCGTTGTCGATCTCGCCGCCCGCACCATCGGCTCCCCCATCGAGTTCCCGCTCACCATCTTCACCGCCGTTGTCGGTGTTCCATTCTTCCTGTTCCTCATGGCCCGGGAGAAACGCGCATGAGCGGGATCGAACTAAAAGCTGTCAGTATTCGTCTCGCTAACGAGTCAATCGTTCACAATGTGGACCTCTCCATCCCCTCCGGGGCGTTCCTCGCCGTCGTGGGCCCCAACGGTTCAGGGAAAACCACACTCTTGCGGGCCATCTACCGTGCGGTGAAGCTGTCCGCCGGCGCCATCTTCATCAGGGATCGCGATGTGTCACGGATCCCTATGGCGGCGGCAGCACGCCAGCGCGCAGTGGTTCCACAATTCCAAGACGCCGATGTGGCCCTCACCGCCGCGGATATCGTCGGAACTGGGAGGCACACACACACGCCGTGGTGGGCAGTTCAACGCCCCACCGAACAAGACGCCGTTCTGGATGCACTCCAGATGGCCGGTGCAAAAGAGCTCGCGGGGCGCATGTTTGGCACGCTCAGCGGCGGTGAACGCCAGCGAGTGCTTTTAGCACGCGCCCTCGCCCAGAAAGCAGAAACACTGCTGCTCGACGAACCCACCAACCACCTTGATGCCCGTGCGCAACTTGAACTCATGGAGCTACTTAGTAATCTCACTTTGACCCGGGTCGCCGTACTCCACGATCTTGACCAGGCCCTCGCCTATGCTGATCTCATCGCGGTGATGCACGCCGGTCAAGTGGTGGCGACCGGTCCGCCCGCCGAGGTACTTACCAACGAGCTCACTTCTAAAGTGTTTGGTGTCCGCTCCAGCATCATGAAGCATCCGCTGACCGGGCGCCCCCACCTGCTGACAGCGCCGCTGCCAGACGCTGCTGCCGACGTCGTACCTGCCGCCGTTCGCACCTACTGACGGCCCCGCCGTCGAACTTGCAGGGACGTCATAGCGCCGCAATGATAAGCTAGCAAACTCTACGTACTGTAGAGCGTCAGCATCATGCGGTCATCATGCTCGCAGTTCACCGCCGTCTTCTCTGCGTCGCTGACGTTAAACTTGCAGATGGAGGTCAATGTGGCTGAACGAAGAATGCGCGGTGAACTAGAGGGCATGGTGATGCGCATCCTGTGGAGTTCCAAAGAGCCATTGAGCGTGCGCGATATCCAAGCCGACTTTGACAGCGAATCCCAGCCTGCGGTGACTACCCTGCTGACAGTGTTGGAACGGCTCCGAATCAAAGGTCAGGTTAAGCGTGGGGATGCTGTGGCGGGGATCAGACACTACAGTGCAGCCCAGACCGAGCCAAAGCTCATCTCCGATGCCATGCTCGCTACGCTCACGGAAAGCAGCGTCAGGGCAGAGGCGTTGTTGAATTTTGCCGGCAATCTTTCCGACGACGATGTAGATCTCTTACGACGCGCGCTAGGCAAACGGGGACGTTCCGCCAGCGACCAAAATTAATGCCGATCGTTGGCCTGATAGTCCTGTGCGCTGTCGCCATCCTAGGAGCCCCCCGACTCCTGACCATTGGAACCTGGCAAATCCGACGACCCCGGCTGGCCATGGCATTGTGGCATTTTCTCTTTGCGGCCGGCTTGTGCGGGGCCGCAGTGACCATGGTGTGGTCCGTCTGGGTTGCGGTGGACGCCAATGCGTCCTCGCATGACCACAACACGGCAAACCTGCTTCCCCTCATTATGGTGATTGCCGGCTGGGCCAGTTTAGGGGTATTCGGCGCAACGATTGCTTTGGTCATGCAGCGGGCTGAAACCATGGTGGTGGATGATAGAGACGTGTATGGCAATGTGGCCACCCTGCTTGACGTAGCCACCTACCAAACCCTTGCGGTCAGTGGCACTAAAGTAGCATTCGTCGATGTTCAGGCACCGATCGCATTTGCCGCACCCGGAATAAACGTCATTGTCATTTCATCCTTCGTGGCGGACACATTGAGCCCGCGCGAACTATGGGCAGTGATAGAGCACGAACACACCCACTTGCGCCAGCGCCATGGTTGGAGCAAGCGGTTAACCCGGCTCAACAGCGCCTGCCTTCCCGGACTTATGGCAGCGGAGAAATTTGAACGCGCCACCTCCATGTTGGTGGAGTTGATCGCAGATGATCGCGCCGTACGGATCTGTGGCCACGATGCTGTCGCCTCCGCACTGCATAAGCTCGCCGTCCTTAACGGCAACGAGTCGATGCAACTACGGGCCGATCGAGTCGCGGGCCGCCGTTGTTCTGGCCGGGGCACAACTGCGCTGGCTGCCCCCGACATACTCAAAGCCCTCGCCGGGGAACCGAATGGCCTCTAACCGTGGCACGCCAGAAGATGCCCTGATGCTGGCGACAACGTTGCCGAACCTGTTTACTGGTTTTCCTCTTCCCCTGCCGGCACACGACTCGGCTGGAAGTTTCGCAGCCGCAGACTGTTGGAAATGACAAACACCGAAGATGCGGCCATCGCCGCCGCGGCAATGAGAGGGTTGAGCAGCCCCAACGCCGCAATCGGGATCGCTGCAATGTTGTAGCCAAACGCCCACATCAGGTTCACGCGAATGGTCCGAAGGGTTTGCCGCGACAAGAGGACTGCGTCGGTCACAGCGCTAAGATCCTCACGGACAAGGATAATGTCAGCGGACTTCATGGCGATGTCGGTTCCTTGGACCATTGCCAGTCCGAGGTTCGCGGTGGCTAACGCGGCGGCATCGTTAACCCCGTCGCCCACCATAGCTACATTGTGTCCGGCAGCCTGTAAACGTTGAATTGCAGCGCTCTTTTGAGTCGGCATCATCTCCGAGAAGACTTCGTCCACACCAATTTCTCTGGCCACCACAGACGCCGGCCCAGCGGCATCACCGGTGAGCATAATGGTCCGTAGTCCTAGTGCCTTCAAGTCGCTTACTGTCCGCTTGGCAGATTCCTTCACTGTGTCAGTCAGGGCAATGAACCCCTCCAAGTGCCCGCCTGCAGAGATGAGCACCACAGTTTTACCATCGGCATTTAATGCACGGATCTGCGCTTCCACCTCCGCCGGATACGTGAGGCCTTCTTCTGTGAAGAACTTAGGGCTACCGACCAAGACCCTGCGACCATCGATCATGGCGGCTGCGCCCATGCCAGGGAAGGATCGAAATTCAGTGGCTATGGCCAGATCCCCGTCACGCCGGGCCGCAGCCGTGATCGCCACCGCTATGGCATGTTCGGACCCGGACTCCACGGCTCCGGCCAAACGAAGCAACTCGCCGGGGGTGCAGTTGCCAACCGCTTTGACCTCAGAGAGAGCGAGCTCGCCGTTTGTGATTGTGCCAGTCTTGTCGAACACGATCGTATCTATAACACCGCTGGCTTCAAGGGCGTCCTGACCCTTGATGAGGATGCCGAGTTGACCTCCGCGGCCAACCCCCACCATGAGTGCGGTCGGCGTTGCCAGCCCTAAGGAGCACGGGCAGGCGATGATGAGCACGGCGATTCCGGTGCCAAAGGCCGTTCTCGGTTCAGCGCCGATGAACAGCCAAATCATCATCACTGCTATGGCAATTCCGATCACGATGGGGATAAAAACAGCGGAAACGCGGTCAGCAAACGCCTGAACTTTTGCTTTTCTTTGCTGCGCCTGCTCGGCAATGGCGGCCATCTGCGCCAGCTGTGTGTGAGATCCAACAGATTCGGCGAGTACTTCGATTCTGCCGTTGATGCTGATGGTTCCCCCAACCACCATGTCCCCCGGGCCTACGTCGGATGGCCGGGACTCTCCGGTCATGGAGCTCGCATCGATCGATGAACGCCCCACGACGATCCGACCATCTGCACCGATTCGTTCCCCCGGAAGAACGGCAATAGTGTCCCCAGCTTGCAGCCTACCGATGGGGATGATGGACTCGATCCCGGCATGCATTCGCCGAACTTCTTTCACGGCCAGACGCCCTAGAGCATTGAGCACATCCCCGGCCTGGCGCCGCGACCGTGCCTCAAAATACCGTCCAGCCAGTTGAAAGGTGATCATGCCGGCAGCAACGTCCAGGTAGATCGAGTCCGCACCTTCGGGTGTGACTCCGAATCCAAGCCAGTATCCGGGACCTGACGGGGAGCCGAAGATCAGCGCATAGAGGGCCCAGCCAAAAGAGGCAGTGCTACCCAGCGAGACCAGCGTGTCCATGCTCAAAGTCCGTTGCCGCAGTCCCCGGAGCGTGGCACGGTGGAACGGCCAGGCTGCCCAGGTAACGATCGGAATAAATAGCAGCAAGCACACCAGTTGCCAGTTCGGGAATCTCCACGATGGAACTAGAGCAAGCAGGAGCGTCAGGTCACACAGCGGAAACGTCAGGATCGCAGCAACCGCCAAGCGCCGGCGCAGCGATGAAATCCGCGTTGCCGTGGCACGCGCAGTCCACTCATCATCGTCGGCTACCCGCAACTGGGCGTCATAGCCAGCTCGTTTTACGGCACTGATGGCAACCTCGGCGGCGTCCGCAGCATCTCCTTGGATGAGGGCGCGTTCTGTTGCGTAGTTGACAGTGGCACTCAGACCTGGAATTTTGTTGAGCTTGCGTTCGATCCGCACGGCACACGCAGCGCAACTCATGCCAGAAATATTGAGGTCAACGGCCGTCAAGTCCGCGTCAGATGCGGCGTCCGTGACGTTGGTGCCTCCGAGGGTATTCACTGACGTCATGTGGTCTCCATTGCGGATGGTTGCGTAGCTTGCCGCGTGGCAAGTTTGCTCAGCATGTCGTTGTAGGCGTCGAAACTGCCATCGAGTCCAGCGTCCAAATGCCTGTCGATACGAACGGAATCCCGGCGATCTTGTCGCGACCATTGATAGAACAAGGCGAGGACCACCATCAGCAGCGGTATCTCACCCGCAGCCCACGCGATGCCGCCGCCCAAATACTGGTCCGCATGTAGGTCGGCCAGCCACGGCCTATCAATGTACTGGTAGAAATTTTCCGCGATGATGCTCCCGCTGCTCATCACGGCGATCCCAAAGAAAGCATGAAACGGCATGGCCGCCAGCACGAGTCCAAGTTTTCCGATGTGCGGTAGCGGCCGCGGCGGCAAGTCAACACCTATGACCAGGCTGTAGAACAGGTACCCAACAATCAGCAGGTGAATGTTGAACAACTGGTGCGCCCAGTGGTATCTCATTGCTTGTTCAAACAGCGGCGTGAAATAGAGAACGTAGTAGGAACTTATAAATTCGATGAATACCCACAACGGGTTGTACAAGTGTTTGAAGAGGGGCCAGCGTAAGAACGCCATCAACCACTCGTGGGGTCCTGCGGCTTCTTCTTTCCTCGCGGGCTTGGTGGCCCGCAACGCCAGCGTGACCGGCCCTCCCATGACCAAGAGCACCGGGATCACCATGTTCAAGCTCATGTGCAAAATCATGTGAATGCTAAACGCTGCGCCCGAATACTTGCCCAATCCCGAAGACGTGGTGATCACCAGGACCACCCAGCCCAAGATCCAGCTGATGGTCCGTCCCACCGGCCAGTGGTCCTGCCTGCGTCGGAGGCGGAGGACACCCACCATGTACAGCGCAACTCCCACGAGAGCAACGACTGCAAAGAATGTGTTCATGCGCCAGTCCAGCGCGAGCACTGCAAGGGTTGGCTCAGGTATAACGTCGTAGCCAAAGAATATTTCCATGACGCTGACGGGCACGAAATACTGTGGCGGCGGAATGCGAGTCATAATGACATTGACCGCGATGAACACAGACATCGACGCAACGGCGACCACCCCGAAGCGGATCAGCCGGGATCGAAGTTCTTGCCCTTTGAAGCGGTCAAGTCCGTGAAGCTGAAAAAGATTGATCCCGAGCACAGCCCACAGTCCAAGTTCGACGGCGAACAGCCGGCCGGTTACCGTAGCGTAGAAGACTGTCCCAGGCGTTTCGAACCAGGCCACCAATATCAGGGCTGCCGCGCCGACGAACCACGCGGACACAACGCTTAACCGGAAGCGGCGTGATGCCTGCGGTGAAGGCACCATGCCTCGGCACAGCCTTGAAAGGTGGATCGCCGTGGCACCAAAGAGAATCGCGGTCGCTGGGACACCAAAGATAGAGGCGTCGCCACCAAAATCGTGGTCGGGTCCCACCAACACCTGAGTGACCACAACTGGGCCCAGCATCGCGGCCATACCTAGGATTAGCATGCCCACAACTGCAACCCAGGATCGGGAGAGGCTGGCGCCGATAAATATCGTCGCGGCAACGAGAGAAGCAACAATCCACGCCCCCGGCAGATATGAAGCCTGAACCAGATACCCTAATGCCCCAGGAGCCAAGGCCTTCAAGACCGGGTAGCCGTTTGAATCCGCTCCGTCCACAAGGATCAGCACCACTGCCGCAATAAACCACACGGCGGCACTGGTGCGCACCGAGCGTAGATCGCCTCTGGGATCCAAGAGCAATCTGCCTGAGCCTTTGCGTGGGCGGATGAATGCAGCATAGAACATGGATCCCACGCACATGATCGACGCGAATTGGACAATGATCCGAAGTCCGGCACTCAGCATGGATGTCATCACCCCGGGATAGTCACGGGTCACGGCGTCGTACACGTCACGCCCAAGGCCCGCTGTTACAGCTACGACAACAATCAGAGGTATTAGCGCCAGCATCCAGGGCGACCACCGATACGTACGTCCGGCCAGGTCAGCCCATGATCCCCTCACTAAATCACGAGGGTTTGGAGCTTGCGACAATCGGGTAGACAAACTGGATTCCGATCCATAGTTCGGTCAAAATAGTGGCCTTACAGGCATCGCAGACCACCCCGACTGTCGACACATCCATGTCATTCTACATGATGTAGAGTTACGTTTGTCCAGCTCGCACCGCCGCGCCCCATTACGCCCTACGCGCCCCGTTAACCGGGCGCGAACAGCGCGACAGGGCGCGACGGATGGAACCCACACTGTCCGTTCCCGGCGCTAGACTCGGAAGCACCATGAGCATTCCCAAGAACGCCCCAGCCTCAGTACGCATCGATGCGTGGCTATGGTCTATCCGCGCTTATAAGACGAGATCGGCCGCTACGGCGGCCTGCCGCGCTGGCCACGTAAAGCTCAATGACGTGAACGCCAAAGCCGCGCACACGGTTGTCCCCGGCGACACCATCCGCGTTCGCCAGCCAGGTTATGAGCGAATCTTGGAAGTCCGCGGATTGATCAACAAGCGCGTGGGTGCTGAGGCGGCGTCGCACTGTTTCACCGACCACACGCCGCCCCGTCCCGTGCTACCAGCGCTTGGACTTCCCCAGCGAGACCGTGGCACGGGCCGTCCCACCAAGAAAGACCGCCGAGACATGGACAGGCTCCGCGAGCAGGACTGACGCGCAGCGCTCGAGAAGACGGCTTCGCTCGTGCCACCCTGTCATAGGCCGCACGGCCATAGATACAAGCGCGGACAGCATGTTTTAGACACCCAAGGTTGAGACGCGGGCCGCTATCCACCTAACCGCGAAAGGGTCGATTCTGTTGACGCTCCAATACGAAGACGGACCACAACGGTGACGATCAGGACCAATGCAGCGCCTATCAAAGCCGCTACCGCAGTAGGAGTGGAGAGTAGTTCGCCCGTGAGCCGGGCAACAGCAACCCAGACAAGGCCCCAGCACAGAGATGTAGCAGGTGATAGTCGGCCCCGACCATACATTGCCAAAGCGATGCCCACCACTGTAGCCACGGCAAGGACTACAACAGCCCAAATGGTAGGACTCAAGCCAAATCCTTGGAAACCAGCGGCCACCAGAACAGCGGAAACATTAGCCGCCGTGGCAACACAGACCCAACCAAGGTAAAGGCCCATAGTGCCGTCGGTGATTATTGCGTCCAAAGTACTAGTGGGTCTGTTACGCAGGAGCAACACGAATATCCCGGCCAGCACCGCCAGCAAAACTACGATTACCGGCACACTCAGCCACAACAAGTCGAACTGAATACTAAGGATCCAAACGGCATTGAGAATCAGCGATGCTGCAATTGGGTATCCCAATAGCCGATGACGGGTTTGCTCGATTTGAGCGGGGAGAAATTGCCACACAGCATATGCCACCAGCCCCAAGTAAATAACACTCCAAATGGAGAACGCAGGCCCGTAAGGAGCGATGAGTGTTGAATCTGCCCCCAATGCTCCATTGGATGCATTTTGGATTTGAGTGCCACCGGCCGCGCCAGAGCCAATGAATGAGCCTACAACGGCAATAACCGCACTTAAAGCAACCACAACTTGGCGAAAGCGATCATTTCCTCCTGGATTTTGTTTCATGGCAATACCCTAGCGTCGGTCCACCTCCTTTGCACGGGGCACGTCAACGAGATCGAAGCACCAAAAACGGTATTCGGCACAGCAGGTCAGCAGCAAGCTGGCTACCCACAAACAAGATGAAATGGACTAGGTTCAGGGAATCCAGAACCCGACTGCGCACAGAAGAAGTGTCTGATCGTCCGCATCTGCCGGTGGTTGGATCGCTGGCGGGAATACTCCGTTGCTTCGGTATTCCTCCACAACGGGGATAACATGCGCATTCATGCCGGCAATAATTTCTGGAGATAAGCGGAACGGTATACCGAGACGTTTGGCGATCAACCACGCGTGGAAGGCACGATAAACCGACAAATACTTCAGTCCTTCAAGTGCCGGAACGTCACCCGTGGTGAAACGGACGACCGTGTTGGGGTCTACGCCTGCAGTAACTGCGGCCGTCGCGGTGTCGTTCAGAGCATTGTAGGCTGCAATCGGGTCATCGCCGAGCAGGTCACGGTCGCGGAACTCGTCGCCGTCGGAGCTAGATGCTCCCGCGAGTACTCCTGGAATCCAAGCCTCATCATAGGCCTGGGCTTTGAGGACATCACGAATAGTCGGGTTGGCAGTGCGTGCCCACTGCTCCGGGCCTTCCTTGTCCAAGTCAACAGGCGCGAGGCGGTTAATCACGATTCGAAGAGCAGCGTCGGAGGCAAGGAACAGCTGGGTAATTTCCATTCTTAGAGCGTATTCAGCTCAAATGTGAGTGAGCTGGGCACCCTACTATGTTCGCTCAAATTAATCGGAATCGACGACTCCACCCCGCCGCCCGAAGGCACCTCACGAGGATTAGACCTTGGCGGTGGCCATGCCCACCCCGGTAGCAACAGCCATGGTCAGTGCCGAGTTGGACGCCCGGACCAAGAAGACATTCGCCGAGGCAACCCGGGGCAGCATTTAATTCTCGTCCTAATACGAGGAGGAACTGGCGCCAACGTTTACCAAAGCGAGCGGTTAGCTCAGGTTCGGTTCCCAGCCGATCGCAGGTGCGATGTACTTCGCTATGTTCTCCAGCATCTTTGTGTTGTAGGCGACTCCCAGCTGGTTGGGTACGGTGAGCATCAATGTGTCAGCAGACTGGACGGCGGCATCTGCGGCCAGCTCTGCGGCTAGGACGTCCGGGGTTCCTATGTAGCTCTTACCAAAGCGGGAAAGCAGACCATCAATCATTCCGACTTGGTCCTTTCCGTCTGCCTGCGAGCGCAGCCCAAAATACATTCTGTCGGTCTCATCCACCACAGGGATCACGCTGCGGCTGACGGAAACACGTGGGGTGAAGTCATGGCCTGCCGCAGCCCATTCGTCACGGAAGAGCTGGATCTGTTCTGCCTGCAACACGTCGAAGGGAACACCCGTATCCTCGGTGAGCAGGGTGGAGCTCATCAAGTTCATGCCTTGCTGAGCGGCCCACACGGCAGTGGCCCTGGAGCCTGCGCCCCACCAGATACGTTCCGAAAGCCCTGGCGATTGCGGCTCAACGCGTAACAGCTTTTCTCCACCCAGAGAGGCATGGTTGCTAGCTTCTGCCACTCCAACACCCGAAATGGCATTCCTGAACGTGGCCGTATGGCGTCGCGCCATGTCCGCAACTGTTTCTCCTTCTAAGGGGGTGTAGCCAAAGTCGGCGGCCCCGTTGGCTGCGGGCTCGGGTGAACCACGACTCACGCCCAGTTGCAGTCTTCCGGCACTGATGAGGTCCGTGGATGCCGCTTGTTCCGCCATATACAAGGGATTCTCATAGCGCATGTCGATGACGCCCGTGCCAATCTCAATCCGGCTCGTGCGCGCGGCGATGGCTGCCATCAGCGGAAACGGTGAGGCTTGTTGGCGCGCAAAGTGGTGCACTCGGAAGAACGCCCCGTCAATACCGAGTTCTTCAGCGGCAGCCGCCAGATCAATGGCCTGAAGTAGGGCGTCTCCCGCTGAGGAAGTCTGCGAGCCGCGGCTGGTGCCGTAGTGGCCGAAGGAGAGAAAGCCGATTCTTTTCATACCGGAAACAACCTAGGCCAACCGTGAAATATTCCATGCATATGCATGGACTCGTAGAGAATCGGCTAGTGCTTCTTGATGTGAGCCACAGGATCCGCTGATTCGTCCGTTGCACCGCGGGCCTTCTTCTGGGCGCGTTTGGCCTTGATGGCGTGAGACTTATCCAGCTTCTTAACTTCGTGATGGTGTGGCTGTTTGTCAGGCATGATCGAACTCATTTCCAGTAATGAAACCAGTGTTGGTTCGGGCCGTGTGGTCCAAATCGTCCCCTCTCCCAACGGTACGCCGAACTTCCGGGCCTGTGTAGGCCCGGAAGCCGGGAACCCTCTTAAGAGTCAGACCGCCACGAATGCCACAAAGCCGCATAGGCTCCCTCTTGGGCAAGGAGTTCATCGTGTGAACCAAGCTCGGTGATCCTGCCCTTTTCCACCACGGCGACCCTGTCGGCGTCGTGCGCGGTATGCAACCGGTGCGCAATCGCCACAACCGTGCGCCCAGTCAGCACAGCACTGAGCGAGAACTCCAATTCCCGAGCAGCTACAGGATCAATGAGCGACGTGGCCTCGTCCAGAATCAGGGTATGCGGATCTGCCAGCACAAGCCTGGCCAATGCCAACTCCTGCGCCTGACCGGGCGTCAACATGTGCGCTCCCGAGCCCACCTCAGTTTCCAACCCCTCCGGCAAGGCTCGCACCCAAGTCAAGGATCCGACGTCGGACAGGGCAGTTTCCAGCTCCGCGTCCGTAGCGCCGGACTTACCCAGGCGCAGGTTATCCGCCAGCGTTCCGACGAAAACATGGTGCTCCTGAGTTACCAGGGCCACCTCCCCATGCAGGTCATCCAACGGCCTATCCACCAACGGAACGCCCCCTACCGTGACGGAACCGGACGTGGGCGGATGGATGCCGGCAATCAGCCGGCCCAGCGTGGACTTGCCCGCACCCGAAGGGCCAACCATGGCCAACCGCTCGCCCTGGCGCAATGTTAGATCAATCCCATGCAGCACATTGTGGCCTTCACGGTAGGCGTAGCGGACGTCATCAACCACCAGCGAATCATCGGCCGGAACCGCGTCTGTGGCCGTGCGATCTCCAGAAACATTACGGATTCCCACGATCCGAGCGAGCGAGGACGCCCCCACCTGGATCTCATCAATCCACATGATGAGCGTGTCCACCGGGTCAATGAGCTGCATCGCGTACAGCGCTACCGTGGCCACCATTCCTGCGCTCACGCTGCCCTGCGAGGCAAGCCAGCCGCCCCACAGCAACACCGCGGCAACGGGCAGCCAGAAGGAGATTTCCGCAGCCGGGAACAGCACTGTTCGCAGACCCAGCGTGTACCGTTCGCGTTCAAAACAGGTCCTCAAAGAGGCGTCAATACGGGCCCGACGCAGCTGGCCCAAGCTCAGCGCATCCACTGTCCGGGCGCCTTCGATCGTCTCGGTGATGGCGCCGTTCAGTATGGCGTAGCTCTCCCGCTCGGCAAGATAGCCAGCTGTGGCGCGTTTGAGATACCAGCGCGTGACAGGCACCAGCAGCGGCGCACCGACCAGCAGGGCCAGCGCCAGCACCGGACTCGTGAACGCTGCGGCGGCAATGGTCAGCACAATGGTCGCCACGGATACCAGTACCTGAGGCACACCAAAACGGACAGTATGGGAAACGGAGTCAACATCATTGGTGGTGCGCGTGACCAAGTCACCCGTACCAGCCTTTTCAACCGTGGACAGAGGCAAGGAGGTCACCTGCTCCATGAACTCCTCACGCAACTGCGCAAACACTTTCTCCCCCAGCACCATCCCGGTTCGCTGCGCCCAGCGCGAGAGAATTGTCTGAATGATCACGAACCCTGAAAGGGTCAGCGCGACGGCGGCCACAAAGCCCGCAGTTGTCCCAACGGTGATGGCGTCCACGAGCCGACCGAGCAGGAAAGGTCCCGCCAAGCCAGCGAAGGCAGCCACCACGTACAAGCTGACCACGAATATCAACGGTTTGCGGTGCTGGCTCATGAGCCGGCCCGCCTCCGCCCGGACCTGTGCCGGGTCCGCCACGGGCAGCAGTTTCCCCGCCATCAGAGTCCTCCTTCGTTCGTCATTTGCAGGTCTTCTTCATGCCCGTCGCTTGCATGTCCATCGCTTGCATGTCCGTCCATGCCTTCACCGCGGATCACCACCGAGCGATAGCTGGGCACGGTGGCGAGCAGCTCCCTGTGGGTGCCAGTCGCAGCAACCTTGCCATCCACCAGGAACAGTACGGTGTCCATGACGCTGAGCATGAGCGGGCTGGCCGTCACCAATACCGTGGTGTCACCGGGAGCACTTCGGCTGGCCCGCAGTTGCTCGGCGATCCGGGACTCGGTGTGGGCGTCGACGGCGCTGGTCGGCTCAACGAGGACCAGCACCTCCGCGTCAGTCAGCACGGCACGCGCCAACGCTAAACGTTGGCGTTGTCCACCGGAAAAACTGCGGCCCTTCTCTGCTACCTCGTCGTTGAGACCATTTTCCAGCCCGTCCAGAACATCCTCTGCACTGGCCACGTCCAAGGCCGCCAAGATTTGTTCGTCGCTATGCCGTCCGGTCGGATCAAGTTCTTCGCGCAAAGTACCCGTGAACAGCTGCGGGTCGGCGTCGGAGACCACGATTCGCGAGCGCACCTGGCCCAACGGCACCAAATGCAGAGCGGCGCTGCCCCACCGCACGTGAGCTTCGCGCAGCACTGCGTCCTCAAAACGCCCCAAACGCCTGGCCAAGTTTGCTGATTCCCCCGGGTCGGCACAGACGACGGCGGTGAGTTCGCCTGGCTGGATGAGCACACCCGTTGTGGTGTCGACCAAAGCGGACGGTCCCCCCGGCGCTGGGACGGTAGTTTCGCCGTCGTGCACGGCCGACGGCGTTGCCAACACATCGATGATGCGTCTGGCACCAACGTGGGCGCGGATGTACCGGGAGACGGCATCCGATGCTGTGCGGATCGGGGAGACCAGGAAAACGGCGTACCCATACAGGGCCACGAGCTGGCCGGTCTCGATCTGGCCGGACAGGGCTTGCAGGGCTCCGATCCACGTGAAAGCCACACTGAAGACACCGACCACTAGTACCTGTGCGGCGTCGAAGTCGGCCAGAGAATAGGCCACTTTGTTACCGGCCAGCTGGGTTGCCCGCGAGCGTTCCCGATAGCGCTGGACGAAGATGTGCTCACCACCGATCCCCCGCAAAACTCGCAACCCGGTCACCGTGTCGGCGCCAAGGGCAGTCATCTTCCCGGCGGCCTCCCGCTGCTCTTTCTGGCGGGATTGCAGGGGTCGGATCACGAATAGCAACATGGCCCCGCACAGTGGAACCCCAACGAGCACCACGGTGCCCAGCTGCCAGGAAGACTGGAATACCAAGAACGCTACGAGCAAGAAACCCACCACGGAGCCTGACAGCCGGGCGAAGACGTCATAGATTTCGCCAATGCGCATGGCGTCGGATGCGGCCGTGGAGACAACTTCTCCCGTGGAGAATTTCTGCGGAAGAGCGTCACCGCTGCGCGTGACCTTGTGGCCAATTACTTGAGCGGAACGGAAGGCTGCCTGCATCCAGCTACTGACTGCCACTCTATGGCGCAGCGTTGCCGCTGCCGACTGCACCAGCGTGAGGCCAATGAGCAGCGCCACCCACTGCAAAAGTCGGGAGAAATCGGCGGCCACAATGCCCTGATCTACCGCTTTACCCAGCACAAACGGAGTCAGCGCCTGGCACACGGTCCAGAGGGAGCCGAACAATACGCCGGCGAGCAACGTCCCCAGCTCCGCCCGGGCCAGCCACCACAGGTAGCGGGCGGGCGAACGTAGGTCCGGGGATCCGGCGTCGGGGTAAGGGAATGAGCGCACAGTGGCCTTCTTGAAAAATGGGTGGATGGATAGGCGGTTTCTCACGCGATCCAACAAACTGCCACTGGCTCCGGACAAAAACGTCGCAAGGAGCTGGCTCAGACAAAGAGTCTGGGCGGGCTGGTTGATCTGCGTGCTGCGGGGCTGCTGTTCTCTAACTCACAATTACTTACCCTAACGCACATCTGGGCGCTGTGGTGATGCCTGCATTGAGACTCTTTTTCCAACAACGAGGGTGCGAACCGCAGATATGAGTGCTGTCTCCTACAATCATGGGTAAGCTCGCAAACTTCTGTCACAGGAAAGGACCACCGATTTGTCCACGGATCAGGCCATGCGCCACGACCATCTTGTGCAGAAAGTGGCGCACCTGTACTACGTTTCCGGCGCCACGCAGCTGGCAATAGCGTCCTCGGAGAACCTTTCCCGCGCAACTGTCTCGCGCTTGCTCACCGAGGCCAAACAGCGCGGCGTAGTGCAGATCCGGATCGGCCCACCGGTGGACAGGATGCCGGAACTAGAGACTCGGGTCCGCGAGACGTTCGGGTTGGACAGCGTGGTGATCTCCATGGACCGGCCACGATCCCTGTACGAGAAAAACAACCGTCTTGGCTACGTTGCTGCCCGCTATCTGGAAACGCATTTGGACGGCGTTTTCCAGCTAGGCGTGGCCGCGAGCCGCACGCTTTCTTCCGTGGCCAAGGCGCTTAGCCCAGCCCGGCGCACCGATCTAACCGTCATTGATCTGCTCGCCTGTCCGTCCCGTCTAGACCGTTCTGGCGATGAACGCATCCACGTTGGCGAGCACATCGGCCAGCAGTTGGGGGCCGATTTCATCCCCGTTTGCGCAAATTTTCTCTACCGGGATCCACCTGCGCGCGCCAAGGCCCTAGAGGATCCGGACGTGGCGTACGGTTTAGCACGCGGTCCCCACAGTGACTTGGCCCTGATCGGTCTAGGGTCCATGCAACGCTTTGACGGCACCGGCACTTACAGCCCCGTTTCAGCCCGGGTGCTGGCTGAGCTCGAATCCGCCGGTGCCGCAGCCCATCTGTGTGGGCACTTTTTTGACCAGGACGGACACGAGGTCAGCTCCGAAGTCAGTGAGCAGTTGGTTGGAATTACCCTGACGAATCTGCTGGCAATTCCGCGCCGGCTCATGGTCACGGCGGGTCCCGCGAAGGTGGCCCCGTTGGCTGCGGCCATTCGTGGCGGCTTCGTCAATGAGTTGGTGACGGATGAGTCGACGGCCCTGGCAATACTTGTTTCCAGAGCTGGGGGCCTTGCGTCCGGAACCTCTCGAAGCCTTTAGCTTTCCTCGTCCGACTTCCAGCTTCGAAACTATTTTAAGCGGACGACGGCGGATCCTTGGCTTCCGCCGTCGTCCTCCTTGCGCCGCTCTTCAGCAGCAATAGATGCCGGGCACTGCTTGGTTTTGGCAGTCTCTTTGTGGCCTAGCGGAACAATCCGCTGTAGGCATTCAGGGCCAATTGCCCGCCGAGGTGGGCATAAAGGACATTGCTGGTGGCCGGAATATCCTTGGATTTGACGAGGTCAATGAGCCCGGCCATGGACTTTCCCTCATAAACAGGGTCAATGATCATCCCTTCAAGGGATTCGCTCAGGTGGATGGCCTCCATGGTGGACGCGACGGGAATGCCGTAGAAGTCCCCCGCCCAGTCGTCCATAACCGTGATTTCATCGTCACGTAGTTCCCGGCGCAGACCTATCAACTCCGCTGTGTGACGGGCGATCCTGCCAACTTGCGCGCGTGTTTTTTCAATGGTGGCCGAGGCATCGATGCCGATCACGCGCCGGGGCCGGTCCTGGCCGGCAAATCCTGCGATCATCCCGGCGTGCGTGGAACCGGTGACAGTGCACACCACAATAGTGTCGAAAAAGATGCCCAACTCCTTTTCTTGGGCTTGCACCTCGTAGGCCCAGTTCGCGAAGCCGAGTCCGCCCAGGGGATGCTCTGAGGCTCCAGCCGGGATCGGATAGGGCTTTCCGCCAGCATCCTGGACATCTTTGATGGCCTGCTCCCAACTGCTGCGGATGCCAATGTCGAATCCTGCCGCATCCAAGCGAACGTCAGCTCCCATAATGCGAGAAAGTTGGATGTTCCCCACACGATCGCTGAGCGGATCCGGCCAATCGACCCAATTTTCCTGCACCAGACGGGCTTTCATCCCAATCTTCGCGGCGACGGCAGCGACCTGACGGGTGTGGTTGGACTGGTAACCGCCGATTGAGACAAGGGTATCGGCGCCCTGGGCAATCGCGTCCGGGACGATGTACTCCAATTTTCGGGTCTTATTCCCGCCAAAAGCCAGGCCCGAATTGACGTCCTCACGCTTGGCCCAGATTTTTGCGCCACCCAGATGCGCACTCAGCCGGGGAAGGTCATGGATGGGGCTCGGGCCGAAAGTTAGGGGATAACGCTCAAAGTCGGAAATAGCCATAATGATCCTTTGCGAATGTACTTTGAGGTGATTCCCCATCGTCGTATGCAATATATTGCATTTAATATGTTCTTGCTGTCAAGGCTTACCCAATCCTGCAGATTCGGGCGATACTATGGTTCGCATGCCCACACCTTCATCGCACGGCGTACACAAGCGCTCACTTCTGCGCGACGACGTCTACGAATCCATTCGTGATGCCATAGTCGAGGGCACCTTTGAACCGGGCGAACGACTCAAAGACCCTGAACTGGAAAAGTGGCTGGGCGTGAGCCGGACTCCCATCCGCGAGGCGCTCTTGCGTTTGGAACGGGCCGGACTGATCATCGCCCAGCCTGGAAGGGCCACCATTGTGGCGCCGCTGGATCCCGCATCCACTGCGAGTGCCCGTGAAATAGTGGCGGCCATGCACGAACTTGCGGTACGGCTGGCCGTACCGTCACTCAACTGCACTAACATCTCAGGTCTAGCGGAGGCCAACGCTCGTTTCGAGACGGCGCTGAAGGACGAGGACGTCAATCTTGCCCTCGCCGCGGACGACGAATTCCATGACGTGTTTGTCCAGACCTGCGGCAACGAGATGATTCCGAGCATCCTGGAGCAGGCGCTCCCCCTGTTGCGGCGCGTGGAGCGGCAACGATTCAGCTCCCACGCCGCTAGGCATTCCGTCGGAGTTCATGCGGAGATCATTAGACTCTCTAGCCTGGGCGACGCCGACGGTGCGGCACTGGCCAGCCGTGAAAATTGGCTGTCTTTAGGCTCCAAAGGCTGATAGCGCGCCAGTACGCCCCTAATGAGACTTCACAATCGCAAACCTCATTTCCGTGGGGGCCAAACTGCGCGCGGGTTCTGCGCATAGTGCACTATGCGCAGAAGCCAACGCGGGTCCGGCGCCTACGGAAGGTCAGACGTTCTTGCGAATAGAACTTAAGATTGGTTTATGAGCGCAACACTTGTGGCCAAAGGCCTTTCCGCCGGCCCAGCCAACCGCACCTTGTTCAGCAACCTCAGTTTCACGGTGGCCCCAGGAGACGTGATTGGCGTGGTAGGCGCCAATGGCGCAGGAAAGACAACACTTTTACGTCTGCTGGCCGGTGCAGATACACCACAGGGCGGAACCGTCAGCACCGCGCCGCAGGATGCCTTCGTCGGATGGCTCCCGCAAGAACACGAGCGGATTGAGGGCGAAACCGTTGCGGCTTACATTGGCCGACGCACGGGGAGCACTGCCGCCACAGAAGCTATGGAGGCCTCCGCTGAGGCCTTGGGATCCGGCAATTCCCAAGATGATGACCGCTATTCCAATGCTCTAGATCACTGGCTCGCATGTGGTGCGGCCGATCTTGATGAGCGGATCCCGGCAACCCTTGCCGAACTCGGCCTAAGCGTAGGCCCCGACTCGTTGATGACGGGTCTCTCCGGCGGGCAGATCGCCCGAGTGGCCCTGGCCGCGCTCCTACTCAGCCGCTTCGACGTCGTACTTCTGGATGAGCCAACCAACGATCTTGACCTGGCAGGGCTGGCTCGGCTGGAGGAATTCGTCAAGGGGCTGCGCGGTGGTGTGGTGCTGGTCTCCCATGACCGAGAGTTTTTGGCCCGCTGCATCACCTCCGTGGTGGAACTGGATCTGGCGCAGAATAAAGTTGCCGTGTACGACGGCGGCTACGATGCGTTTCTGGAGGAGCGCACCATCGCCAAGCGTCACGCGCGCGAGGCCTACGACGAGTTTGCGGACAAGAAGTCAGACCTAGTTTCCCGTGCCCGAACGCAGCGTGAATGGAGCTCGCAAGGCGTTCGCAACGCTCTGAAGAAGAGTCCGGACAACGACAAAATCCGCCGTCGAGCCAGCGCTGAATCCTCGGAGAAGCAAGCGCAAAAAGTACGCCAGATGGAGTCGCGGATTGCCAGACTGGACGAGGTGGAAGAACCCCGGAAGGAGTGGGCGCTCCAGTTCAATATTGGCGCTGCGTCACGTTCGAGCACGGTAGTGGCAACCTTGAACGCCGCCACAGTCCACCAAGGTAACTTCACGCTCGGACCAGTATCGCTGCAGGTCAACGCAGGGGAACGCGTCGGTATAACGGGGCCTAACGGAGCCGGAAAATCCACTTTGCTTCGGCTCTTGCTGGGCCGCACTGCCCCGGACGACGGCGTCGCCTCTCTGGGTGCCAACGTTGCCTTGGGCGAGATAGACCAGGCGCGTAGCCAGTTTCCGCACGACGTGCCCCTAGGCGTCGCATTTGAAGCGTTAGTGCCGGAAATGAATCAGGGCGAGGTGCGCACGCTCCTGGCAAAGTTCGCGTTGAAAGCGGACCAGGTAACCAGCTCAGTGAGCGCTCTCTCGCCCGGCGAACGCACCCGCGCTTCGCTGGCCTTGCTGCAAGCACGCGGAGTCAATGTGCTGGTCTTGGACGAGCCAACCAACCATCTGGACCTCCCGGCGATCGAACAATTGGAAGAAGCGCTGGACAGCTACGACGGCACGCTACTGCTGGTCTCGCACGACCGCCGCCTGCTCGAAAATGTGCACCTGGACACTCGTTGGGACGTCAATGGCGGGGTAGTCACCGAACTCTAGCGGTCTAGCGCGGCGGGGGCGTGCCAAAGTGGCGACGGCGTGGGAAATTTCCCACGCCGTCGCCACTTTGGCACGCCCCCAGCAGAACACCGCAACTTAGGCACGCCGCCACAAGTTCACAGCTGCCTATTGACAACGGTCATCCGGAGGCGCACTCTAAAAACATAAATGTAGTTTTTAGATGGAGGAATCATGGCAACTCACTCAATCCCCGCCCCGACCACCGCTTGGACCTCCCACGCACTACAACGCGCGAAGGTCGAACCCGCTT
The DNA here is from genome assembly GCF_020905375.1 of Arthrobacter cryoconiti. Classification (GTDB taxonomy): domain Bacteria; phylum Actinomycetota; class Actinomycetes; order Actinomycetales; family Micrococcaceae; genus Specibacter; species Specibacter cryoconiti. The sequence goes on along the minus strand of NZ_JAJJBU010000006.1, from coordinate 104,307 downwards.
ACGGGGCGTTCCTGATGCTCTGGATTGGATTCATCGCCATCCCACTGATCATGGGTCTGGATAAGTTCACCAACGTCTTGACCAATTGGGTGGACTACCTGGCCCCGTGGATTGCAAATATTTCACCATTCACCCCACACGGAACCATGATGGCCATCGGCGTGGTAGAAATAATCGCCGCTATCGCAATGATCCTGCGACCCCGTTACGCAGCGTTCGTTGTAGCCCTTTGGCTGGCCGGGATCATCGTGAACCTAGTGACTTACTCCGGCTTCTACGACGTGGCCCTGCGTGACTTTGGGCTTCTTGTTGCAGCCCTGGCCCTGGCGGTTCTAGCCCGGAGCTATACCAAGCCTGGAATATTGCACGGCGGTCTGAAGTAGCTTCCCTGCAGGCGTGAACGCAAAGGTTGTAAACAAGAAAGAGCTGGCCCGAATGATAAAACCATTCGGGCCAGCTCTTTGCGCCTAGTTGCTACGCTTCGACGATGATGACCGTGTAGACGGGCTTGCGGCGAAGAGAGCGGTCGGACCAACGCAGCAGACCGGCAGCAATAGCCTTTTCGGCAGCCTGCCCTGTCTTTTCGCCACGGAGTCCGGCGATGGTCTTCTCCACAATTACTGTGGCTTTCTCGATGTCCTTCTCAGTCAGGTTAAATCCGACGGCGAAGTATTCGGGATCTTCTTCGATCTTTCCGGTGTCAGGGTTGACGATCAGCAAGACGGTAACTGCACCGTCCTCGGCCAGACGAAGGCGGTCCTGCAAGGACTCCTCAGTAGCCGCACCCGGGACCATGTTCTCGACATATACGTACGCGGCCGGGACGCTGCCGCTGATACGTGCAATGCCGTCCTTGAGATCGATCGTAGTGCCGTCTTCAACGATCAGCGCATTTTTAGGATCGACGCCGGTGCGGATAGCCAATTCCGCGTTCGCCTTAAGGTGACGGTATTCACCGTGCACGGGCATGACGTTACGTGGGCGAACCAAGTTGTAGCAGTAGACGAGCTCCCCAGCACTGGCGTGCCCGGAGACGTGGACCTTGGCGTTACCCTTGTGGATCACATTGGCGCCCTGCTTGGTGAGGTCGTTGATCAGACGGTAGATCGAGGACTCGTTGCCGGGTACCAAAGAGCTAGCCAGCAAGACGGTGTCGCCCTCGGTCAAATTGATCTGGTGATCGCCACTGGCCATGCGGGCCAGCGCAGCCATGGGCTCACCCTGAGAACCGGTACAGATCAGGACGGCCTTCTTGGGGTCCATCTTTTCCAGTTCCTTGGCATCAACGAGCATGCCGCGCGGAATCTTCAAGTAGCCCAGCTCGCGCGCCGTTGTCATGTTGCGGACCATGGAGCGACCCACAAATGCGATCTTGCGGTTGTATTTCTGAGCGGAGTCGATGATTTGCTGAATGCGGTGAACGTGGCTGGCGAAGCTGGAAACAACTACGCGGCGTGGTGCTGTCCGCATGACGCCGTCGATGGCCGGAATCAAGTCCGCCTCAGCAGCCAGGAAGCCGGGAACTTCAGCGTTCGTGGAATCGGGCATGAACAGGTCCACGCCCTCTTCGCCTAGACGGGCAAAGCCAGCCAAGTCGGTGATGCGCTTATCCAGCGGGAACTGGTCCATCTTAAAGTCGCCAGTTTCTAGCACGAGGCCAGCAGGCGTTCGGATAGCAACTGCCAAGCCGTCTGGGATGGAGTGGTTGACGGCCAGGAATTCAACGTCAAACGGCCCCAACTTGCGGCGGTCGCCTTCCTTGACCTGGATCATTTTGGCCTTGATCCGGTGCTCTTCCAGCTTGGTCTTCAAGAAGGCCAACGTCAGCTTTGCGGAGATTACGGGGATGTCCGTACGGTGCTTGAGCAGGTAGGGAACACCACCAATGTGGTCCTCGTGCCCGTGCGTCAATACTAGGGCCACTACATCCTGCCAGCGGTCCTTCAAGTAGGAGAAGTCCGGCAAGATGACGTCAACTCCCGGGTGGTTTTCCTCCGGGAAGAGGACACCGCAGTCAACGATCAGCAATTTTCCGCCGAATTCAAAGACGGTCATGTTGCGGCCAATTTCTCCTAGACCACCGAGAGCAACAATGCGCATGGCACCGTTGGCAAGGGCGGGCGGGGTCTGGCGTGGGGTTCTTCTCATGTGTTCCGTTCTCTGTAATGCCGCTAAACGGCAGACCGCACCAATCGGTGCTGTTGTGCTACCTATAAAAGTGCGACGGCGTGCAGCCTGCACGGTGTCGCTAAAGAAAAATTTTGGATGTCCTTCTGCCGATTTTACCACCGCGGCAGTCGTTGAACTGCCCAGCGGCGGTGAGCTATCTAGCCGCTTCGCCCCACAGTGCGTCTAGGAGGAGATCTTGTAACGGTTTTCGGGTCGCCCGGCGCCCCCATAGCGCGGGGTGAGCGTAGCGCGGCCCAGGTCGACTAGGTGTTCCAAATAACGTCTTGCCGCCACCCGCGACATCCCAACGCTCTGGGCGAGCTCTGCCGCCGACACGTCCGTTCCGGCCTGCTGTAAGGCAAGGTGCACCCGTTGTAAAGTGGCTCCTGAGAGCCCCTTCGGCACAGGGGTGCTCCCCCCTCCAACGCTGGCCATGATGACGTCAACGCTGCGCTGGTCCAGTAGTTGCCCGCGGGACGTGCGGCGGACGGCGTCGTTCTGGGCAAAGACTTCATCAAGCCGCGCAAATAGGGCTGATGCCATAAACGGCTTCACCAAATAGTGCCGCACACCCTTGGCTCGGGCCTCACGCACACTCTCAAGGTCCCTGGCAGCCGTGACAGCAATGACCTCGATGTGGCGCGCAAGCTCGGCGTCTATACGTGATAGCACCTCGAGCCCGGAGAAATCGGGAAGGTAAAAATCTAGCAACACCACATCGGGTTTCAACTTTTCAATGAGCGCCACGGCCTGCACGCCCGTGTGCGCTTCCCCTACCACCGTAAATTTTGCATGGGAGGACACGAACTCATGGTTGATCTGCGCGACCGTGATGTCATCTTCGACGATCACCACCCTTAGTTTCGAGCTCAAAGTGCCGCCACCATGCCGCTCCCCTGAATGGGCGCAATATTCTTGCGCTCCAGCGGCAGCACCACTGTGATCCATGCTCCGAGGAGGATGCTTTCGCCGAGGTTCCCGTTCTTGATCTCAACGCGCCCATCACGTCGAGTGGTTATGCGTCTAACAAGCGTCAACCCGATGCCGCGGCCCGTAGCAACTGCGCCGGGTCGGGCCACCTTTGAGGAAAAGCCGGGGGTGAAAACCCGTTCCTGAAGTTCAGCAGGAATCCCATCACCGGAATCCGCCACCACAATAACCAGATTCGAATCGCCACCTTCGAGTTTTTGTTCTTGGATGGAAACGTAAATTTGTCCGCCAGCGCCTGTTGCTTCAGCGGCGTTGTCGAGCAAATTGCCAATGATCGTTAGAAGGTCTTCGCGCAGAATGTCTGCGCAGGGATCAGCTGACAGCGTCGGAAGAGTTGACGCGGACTCGATCGAAACCTTAATGCCCAATTCCTCCGCACGGAGCTGTTTCATCAACAGCAGCGCAGCTACCTCTATCTCACTAATCCCACTGCCCCCCGTCATGGCCGAGAGGGTACCGGCACTGCGTTCGTGGGAAATGAAGGAAACCGCCTGTTCTACCCGGCCAAGCTCCAGGAGACCAGAAATAACGTGCAACTTGTTAGCAAAGCCGTGGGCCTGGGCCCGCAATCCGTCCGCCAGGCCCTGCACCCCATCCAAGTCGCGCAAAAGTGTGTGCAATTCCGTGTTGTCCCGCAAGATCAGGATGGTGCCTGCGGGTCTGCCGTTGATTTTGGCAATATCGCGGCGCACCAAAAGCACGCGTTCACCGGAGAGAACCAGGGACTGTTCAGCGTCGCCGGAGTCTAGTAGGCGTGCTAATTCATCATCAAGGGAATCCACGGCTTTGGTGCCTACTAGACTTGCCCCGTCATTGAGGCCCAGGAGGCTCAGCGCAGCATCATTGATCAACGCGATGCAGCCCCGATCATCAACTGCCACCAGCCCTTCCCGGACTCCATGAAGAATGGCCTCACGTTCTTCAAGAAGCCCTGCAATCTCCTCCGGTTCCAGGCCGAAGATCCGCTTGCGAATCACCACTGTCACCCAAGCGGCACCAACAACGCCAAAAATTGCTGCGATGCCGATGGTCAAAAACAGCCATACCGAATTGGCCAAGTACTCCTGACGTAGGTCAGATTCCAGAACGCCAACAGAAACTGCGCCTATGACAGAGTGGCCAGCGTTGAAGATCGGCACCTTGACACGCCACGATCGTCCAAGGGTGCCTGTTTGAGTTCCCACATAGGTTTCTCCGGAAAGAACACCGTCAGGATCGGTGGAGACCTTCAGCCCAATTTTTGCCGGATCTGGGTGGGAGTACCGGATCCCGTCGTTGTTCATGACAACCGCGTAGGCCATGCCGGTGGACTTGCTGATCAATGCGGCAATGGGCTGGATGGTGCTGCTGGGGTCTTTTTCATAAAAGGCATCCACAATGACCGGCATGGTCGCGACTGATTCAGCGACGCCAATCATCCGGTCCTGATAATTGTTGCGTAGCTGCTGTTCTTGCAAGAAGCTTGCTACCGCACCTGTTCCGACCACCGTAATTAGCACAATTACTATCTGCAGCAGTAGCAGTTGCGTCTTTAATGTCATCCGTCTCTCCACCGGCCCATTCTCGCAGAATGTGGCGTGGATCTCATCTACTGAGCGGCTCACCAGCGGTCCCCTCCCCTTCAGCCTCGCCGACGGCGGCACCAGACCACGCCCCGCCGAACAGCATCATTCCCGTCGCCACAAAGACCCCCGCCGCGCCTGTTGCGGCAGCGAGTGTACCCAACAGCGAAGGCAGCAGGGTTTGCCCGAGCCGGTTGCTGGCTAGACGCAAGGACATGGCCAAACCCCGGGTGCCAGCGGTTGCTAGTTCAGCAATCCACGACATGGTGATGGGCTGACAAGTCCCTACTGCGAAGCCATAGATTCCCGCCAAGAACAGCAAGCCGGCCACGGGCACTGGCAAGCCGAAGGAGACCAGAGCAAACGCTGAGAGCACAATGCTCCACACCATCAAGGCACGCCGTCCAAGAAGTCTCACCATGGCACCCAGGAACAACCTTGAGAACATGGAAAATAGTGACCTAACTACCAGAAGCGCGCTGACGGTGATGGCCGCAATTCCGCGCTCGTGTGCCAACGCGGGCAGGTAAGCCAAGAACAAGTCGACTGATGCCAAAACTATGCTGCCGGCCAGCAATGCGCGTATCAATCCAGGTGTGCGCAGCAAGGTTACGGTTGCCGGAAGCATCCGCACGCGCTCCGCGACAGCTGGACGTGCAGAGCTGTGGATACCCGCAGAGATCGCCAGTAACACCACGCTCAAGGCGCCACACACCAGAAAAATCAGCCGAACGGGTGGAATCTCGGGAGTTCCCCCCGGGAGCGCCAAAAGCAGTGGCCCAAGAGTTTGCCCTAACGCCGAGGCGAAGGTGAAGTACCCAAATTTAGAGTCGAATTGCCCCCGGCTCGTTGTATTGGCCACCAAGGCTTGTTCCCCGATCACCGACAGGAGGTGCCCCATGCCCAGGAACATGGTGGCCAGCAATAAGACCGCCACCTGGCCCCCGCCAAACGCTGCCAACAGTGCCGCCACTATCAAGGCCACCGCCCCGGCAAGCAAAGATATGCGTTCACCTATCCGGTCAATGACGTGACCGGCAGGCAGAGCTAAAAAGAGTGCCGGCACGGCAAACGCGGCCACCACCACACCGAGCAGCGCCTGAGATCCACCCACGTCCAAAACCGCATACGACAGTGTTGGCCGCATGCCGAAAGTGATGAGTTGAATCACCACGGCATGTGCCAACACCAGAAGTAGCCTCCGGGGCCACCTGACGCGCTCCGTCATGACCTGCGCATCATGACGCGACCGTCATCAATTCAGCAGCCTCGGCGGAAGGAACTGAGGATCCCGCGTAAAGGAGGGCGTCCTCTGCTTCGAAGACGAGCCGAACGGCGCCGTCGAGATCACCGGAAGGCGAAATCACCTGGACCACGTTTGTTCCAAGTTTGAGCCCATATTCGTACCTGGAACCGACGTAAGAACGCGTCAAAACAGTGGTTTCAAGCACATTGGCCCCGGTTACATCAGCTGTTCTGGACGTGATGCTCAGCCTTTCTGGACGCACAGCTACTGTGACGGCGTCGCCCTTATCCAAAGTCAGCGCACTGGCTACTTTTACGAGGATCCCCGAGTTGTCCAGGCGGACCAAGGCGATCCCCCCATGGTGCCCTTCAAGCCGCCCGGTGAAGAAATTGCAGCTTCCAACGAAAGCGGCGACGGCAGCAGTCGCGGGCTTTTCGTAGATTTCAGCTGGCGTGCCAATTTGCGCCATCTGGCCGTCAAACATCACCGCGATCCGATCGCTAAGTGACAGCGCTTCATCTTGGTCATGGGTCACATACACGGTGGTTATGCCCAGCTCCACTTGGAGGCGCTTCAACCATGCGCGTGATTGTTCGCGCAGTTTCGCATCCAAGTTGGACAGCGGCTCATCAAGGAGGAGGACCGACGGCGAATACACCAGTGCGCGCGCAAGGGCCACGCGCTGCTGCTGCCCACCTGAGAGCTGGTGAGGGTAACGATCCTTCAAGTGTGAGAGTCCCACCGTTTCCAGGGCTTCGTGGATCCGAACGGATTTTTCTTCCTTGGAAGCCTTGCGGATGGCCAACGGCATGACCAAGTTCGCCTCAACGCTCATGTGTGGCCAGAGAGCGTAGGACTGGAAGACCATGCCTAGGTTTCGTTCCTCAGTGGGTACGTACAGTTTCTTGTGCGTATCAACAAAAGGGACACCGTCCACGGTGATGGCACCGGAACTGGGAGTTTCCAAGCCGGCAATACAGTTCAGCGTCGTCGACTTTCCGCAACCGCTAGGGCCCAAAAGGGTGAAGAATTCCCCTTCCCGGATGGTGAAATTTATGTCGTTGAGAACTGTCACGTCGCCAAACTTTTTGTGTAGTCCGCTGACTTTTACTTCAGGCATCGGTATGTCCCTTCATGAACAGGCTCGCCACGGCGACGAACACTGCAGTGATTGCAATTTGGATGGTGGCCAGTGAGGCGACGGAACCGGTATTGCCCTGCACCCACAGATCGAGCATGGTGGTTCCAATCACGCCGGTGTTGGCCGAGGAAAGAAATAATGCGGCAGAATATTCCTTCATCATGGTGACAAACACCAAGATGATCGCACCCACAAATGCTGGCCGCAGGAGTGTGCGCAGAATCCGGAAGAACGTACCGAACCAATCCGCACCCGAGGTTCTGGCAGCGTTGTCTAGTTCGTTGCCGATCTGCATGATTGCCGGAGCAATCGAGCCGAAGGCGGTGGGCAATGCGCGCAGTCCAAAAGCGATAATGACCGCCACCAGCGTCCCCTGAATCCATCCTCCACCGGGTGTGAGGGCGAAGGCCCAGAAGAATCCGATACCCACAATAATTCCGGGCATGGCTTGAGGCGCCAACGCCAGATATTCCACGCTGCGGGCAAACTTAAACGGCGAGCGCCGCGCAACCAAAACAGCCAGCAATGCCAGCACGCTGACCAAAATGGCGCCCACCACTGCCACCACGATGCTGTTCGTGATGGATTGGACGTAAACAGGGAACGTGAACACGCGCTCGTAATTGGAGAGCGTGAGCGATTCGAAGGGGTTTTGCAGCGGAGTGAAGATCATCGTGAATGATCTAAAGATCAACCCCAGGATAGGCAGCAACGCACCGAAAATGATGTAAATGACAATGGCCACAACGGCAATCCAACGAATCCAGCCCAGGTCCAGCAACCGCGGCCGGGTGGCCTTCCCTCGAACAGAAATGAACCGCTGAGCATTCTTGAGGACCTTCGCTTGAATGGCCACGGTGCCAATCGTCACAGCCAAAATAAGGGTGGAGGCGGCACCCAAAATTCCGTAGTCGGGAGAAATAGATTGCAGTCCGTTGGTGTAAAGGAACGTTGAGAACACTTCAATCCGCACGGGTGTTCCGTAGAGCAGCGGCACGCTGAGTGTTTCCAGCGACATACTGAAGATCAGGATGGAGCTGTAGACAATCGGCGGGCGCAGCATGGGCACCACCACCTGGAAGAGAATCCGCAGCGGACCGGCACCGCATACACGGGCGGCGCTCTCAAGCGATGCGTCCGACTGGCGCAGGGCGTTAGCGCAGAAGACGTAGGCGATTGGGGCAAGCCCTACCGCCTCGGTGACGGCCATGCCTCCCAAGGAGTAGAGGTTCCATGGCACGAACCCCAAGAGTTGACGGAACTGGACACTGACGAACCCGGCTGGCCCATACAGTGTGATCCAGCCAAAGCCAAGGATGAGCGATGAGATGAAGAAAGGCCATTGCATTGACAGCCCTAGCAACCGACCAAAGGGCAGGCGGGTGCGCACGACGAGTACCGCCATCGGGATCGCAATTAGGAGCGTCAACACAGTGGTGCCGAAAGCGAAAATCGCCGTGTTCAAGATGACTTGGCCGAAGCCGGCATCTGTAAACAGCTTGCCGTAGTTATCAGCTGTCAGTATCCCGCCGGCCTCATACAGTGGCCTGTCACGGAATGACTGGTAAAGGATCGGGACGATCGGCGCGAGGACGAAGAGCGCCAAAAGGATGAAAACGCCGTACTGCACGAGCCGTCCCCGCCCGACGCCGAAGACCCGAGGGTACTTCGGCGCCGGAAGGGCGGATCGGCCAGCCGTCGGCCGGACTATTTTGTCCGTGCTGGTGGTGGTCATTACTTAGCCTGCCTGGTCACTGTCGAAGGAAACGGATGCTAGCTGCCGAGTTTGGCGTTCCATTTGGAGACGAAGGGGGTGACCTCTGACTCCGGGACCACCTTGTAGGGGACCCGGATGATGGCGTCCTTGCCGGCCAGTTTCTCCACTTCCTGATAGGTGTGGCGGCCTTCTTTTAGTTCAACGTTCTCCCGGTAGGAGCTCAGCCCGCCCTCTGCTACGGCGTTCTGGCCGTCTTCGGATAAGACAAAGTCAAGGAACAACTTCGCCGTGGCGGGGTGCGGAGCCTTGGGTGTGATCCCGATGCCACGGCCTAGAACTACGGTGCCGTCCTTGGGCAGAACAAACTTCACGAGTCCGCCGCTAGCCTTTTCGGCCGGATAGCCCACTGCGGAGCTGATGAAGAAGCCCGCCAAGTATTCTCCGGAGAGGATTTTTTCTTTCTGCGTTCCGGAGGAAGTTTCCGGACGAGCCTGCGGCAAAATCTCATCGAGGCTGTTCCAGGACTTGGAATTTCCTTGCGTGAAAGCGTGGGAAACACTAAAGCCCCAGGCGCCCTTCACGTCGCGAGTGGTGATCTTATTCTTGTAATTTCCGGTATCAGCTGAGACCATCTTGGCCAGGTCGGCGATGCTGGTTGGGGCATCCTTCATGAGCGCTGAGTTGTAGGCGATGCCTACCGGGTCAAGCGACATGGCCCAGACGTTAGGCATCAGCTGGGCGAATTCAGGCAGCTGCTTTGTTTCTGGCGAGTCGTAGCTCATGAGGGAATCTGGCTTTGTAGCGTAGCTTGCCCAGGCCTGCACGGCGTTGGAAACTAGCATGTCTGCTGGAGCCTTGCCGGTGGCCGACTCGCTGAGCTGGCGCTGAAATACCTCGTCACTGTCGAGGTTGTCTGCCGAGACCTTGGTCCAAGGATATTTGGCCTTGAAGTCCCGAAGGATCGGCGCCCAGTTCTCCTGATCGGTATTGGAATAGATAACAAGGGAGCCACCTTCCGTCTTTGATGCATCCATGAGTTTGGAATAGTCAGCGGGATAGTAGCTTGGTGTGCCGGATCCAGCAGCCCCGGGTTTCGTTGTCCCTGGGCCCGCGGACGTGCCGCAGGCCGTGAGGGTGGCTGCCAGGCCAGCGGCGCCTAGGAGCCCGAGCCCCATCACGCGGCGGCGGCTCAGGGAACTGGCATTGTTGGTGGAATCGTGAAACATCGTTCACTCCTTTGTGATCTGGAACACTTCATTTGTTCTCAATTCATGGTGCGCAAGAGGCCACTGGCGAACAATCTTTTGGTCGTATTGGACAATTTCACGGCACTTTTGGTCGTATTGGTCACTGTTTCGGTGTTAAACCACTGATAGTGGCCGACGTCGTCTCTGGGCTAGCGCGGACCCCGCCAGTCATGTTTTTGGGCATCAAAGTATCCGTAATTGGCCGTCTTTGAGAGCAGTCTGAGCACCTGGCCACGGCTTTGGGTAGAGTCGATCCAACGCGGCTTCATCCAGATGTGGGGATCATGAAAAAGTTATTAAGTATTTTGGCCTTGACGATGATGACACTCCTTGGGCTCGCACCCACGGCATTAGCCGATGCTCCTGGGAGCATTGTGGTGGAAGATACCGCCGGGGTGTTGTACCAGCCTGCGCTGCTCCCAGCTGTAGAGCAGTTTGACTTCTACAAACCCACGCAGGTGGTCATCTACACTCGTCGTGGCGCGCCCGGGGAGAAAATCAACGAAGAAGTACTGCGTTTTGCCCGGGCCAACCATCCGGAATGGATTAGTGCTGACGGACAAAAATGGGCTGACGGACTATTTATTTTTGCCGTCGATGTTCAAAATCACAAAGTTGGCACGTACATGGGTGAGGACCGGAAGGTCTCCCAAGCCAAGCAGGATTCCATTCAGGACGCTAGCAAAGCCGACTTCAGGCTGGCTCAGTGGACCGACGGCACCATCGCAGGTATCAAGAAGGGCGCGGCCCTGATCAACCAGCCCTGGTACCGATCTGCGGCCTTCGTTGCCATCACTTCCATTGCCGGTGTTTTGGCTCTTGCAGGCTTCGGTACCTGGTTTGGCATCAGGGTTCGTAACCGTAGCAAGGCTGCCGCGCACCTCAAGCGGGCTGACGCCAGCTTTGCCAGCGTCAGCCTTGACCTGCCAGCTACCGAGCTCAATGCCAAGACAATCCCTGAGTCCTCCAGCTACGGTGCTCGCGTTCTGGAAAAGTACCGCAACTTCAACACCAAATATGGCGACGCTGCGGAGTTGAATCAGCAAGCCCACGCACTTGCGAAAAAGGATTTTTCTAAGGCCACTAATGTTCAGATAGCTGCGCGCTACGCCGACGCCGCGGTGGAGCTGGATCGATTGGATGATGTCATTGCGGACACCAACACGCTGCTGAACAAATTCTCGGGCTGGGAGGGCGCCTGGGACAGACAGATTGGCCCACTGAGAGCGGATCTGACCACTTTGCCGGAGCTACTTAACCGAAAAGAGGCTCGCGGTCTGGCCGCAGCAGCAGCTCTGGGCTCGTTCAACAACCGGGCGGAAGAGGGGCTCACACTGTGGGCATCCCAGATTGGGACGGGCCAGCTCTCCCCCGAGCAAGCGCTCGACCAGTTGGCCGGTGTGCGTTCCGAGTTGGAGGGACTGCTGACACAACTTGCCGCCGCAATGGTGAACGCCTATGCCCGGACACCGGCAGAAGCGGAAAAGATGCGCAGCGCCATGGAACATGAGCAGAGCCGAGCGCCAGCTTATGGGCAGGCAAATATCCTCGGCACCGTTATGGGCATGAACGCTTTTTACTCAGTGAGCACGTTTGGGCATGCCTATTCCAGCGGCCGCAGCAGTGTAGATTCTGCCCGCTCCAGTTCAGGCGGTGGAGGCGGCACCGGTTACGGTTCCAGCGGTGGCAGCTTCTCAGGTTCCGGCAGCTCCTCCAGCTTCTAAAGTGCGTCTCCGGAAGCCTGGCAGATCTCTTGGCGCAACTGTTCAAAGCGCGCGGTTTCCTTTTCAATGCTCGCGATCTCGCGCGCTGCATATCCTGCGGTGGCAAGTTCCTGCTCCAAGGCTGCATGGGCTGCGCTATAGCGCTCTATCGCGGCATAAAAAGCTTTTCGCCGCGGCGCTCGTTGCGCGATTGCCTGCTCCGTCACGCCACAAAAATATGTCACGTACTGCTTGTTTTGCATGGGCACTGCAACGTCCTCGCACAGTTCTCTGAGATCCCCGGCCGCATTTTCCAATTCGTCGCGGCGCGCAGCCAATCCATTGTCTGTCATGATTCCATCATCCTCCCGTGGGTCCGGCCATGGCGTACTTGGCCGCGGCGACGTTACGCCTGCGCTGTTCCATCCGAAAGTGCCATGAACATTGTGCGGTGAAGGGTATCTACATGTTGGCGAGAAATCTCCACAGCGGCCTCCGTCCGGCCCTCCCTGAGCGCGCGGACCAAGGAAATGTGGTCCTGATTTGAACCGTGCAAGCTTTCGATTGGGTAGGGGATGAAATACTCATACAGTTCCATCAGAGTCTCCAAATAGGCGTCTACGGCCGCAGATAGAGCCGACGACTGGGCCACAAGTCGGTGAAACTGCTCATCGAGCTGATGGTAGACGGACCAGCTAGAGGCCGCATCCATCGCCACCGTCAATTCATGAAGACGATCCAACTGGTCCGCTGAAATATTCAAAGTCGCAAAATGCGTGACGGCACATTCACCCAGCATCCGGCGGTCAACCAGACGATGGACGTGACCGAACTGGTCCATCGGTGCTGCCAGAGATGTCAGTACGTCCTTGGGTGGGCAGTCAGCCACGAACGTCCCGCCATTGCGTCCGCGACGGCGCACCACGACGCCTTCCTCGGCCAAACTGGTCAATGCTCGGCGTGCGGTGATGGGACTGACGGAAAGTCCCAATGCGACGTCGTCCTTATCTGGTAGGCGCTCTCCCGGTTTCATTAAGCCCAGCAAGATCGCAGTGCCGATGCGAACTCGGACGGCATCGATAGCCGAGCGCCGGTCAAGGCCAGCCAGAACGGCATCGTCCATGGCTGAGAGCTCGCTCAGAGGCTCAGCTTCGAAGGTCATACCGTTCATCTTACGAGACTCTAGGCCAACTCTCTTGTTATTGGATCAATATGATCTAATATGGGTTACCTCACAATAATCAACTCTGGAGCCTCACATGTCCCGCATCTTGCCTGTCATTGCAGCACAAGCAAAACCGCACCTCATAGGTGAAAACTTGGAGGCGTTTGAGCGAGAAGTGCAAGCTCTACTTGCCGAAATGCCGGAAGCTAAACTTGTGATCTTCCCCGAGCTTCACCTCTTTGGCGATGACCTACCAGACCGGCTGCGTAACGAGGCCCTAGCCGAAAGCGCCGAACCATTGTCAGGCCCGCGCGTAAAAAGGCTCCAAGAGGTCGCCGCCAAGTTCAAGATCTGGCTAGTGCCCGGAAGCGTCTGCGAACGCGGGGAAAACGGGGAATTGTTCAACACTCAATTAGTTATCTCGCCCGACGGAAAGCTTGCGGCACACTATCGAAAAATCTTTCCGTGGCGTCCATTTGAGCCCTACGACCCGGGCCATGAATTTGTCACCGTTGATCTGGAAGGCTACGGCCGAGCCGGACTGAATATCTGCTACGACGCCTGGTTTCCTGAAGTAACGCGACAGCTCGCCTGGATGGGCGCTGAGGTCATCATCAACGTCGTGAAGACCACCACCACGGACAGGGAGCAGGAACTGGTACTGGCCCGCGCCAACGCTATCGTCAACCAAGTCTTCATGATCAGCGTGAACTGCGCGGCTCCCACAGGGCAAGGCCAGAGCATCATCGTAGATCCAGAAGGACACGTCATCACCGAAGCCGCCACAGCCGAAGCCACCGTCCTGACAGCCCACCTTGACCTGTCCGCCGTCGAACATGTCCGCAACAACGGAACAGCCGGTTTGAACCGCATGTGGTCACAGTTTCGCCCTGGGGAGCACGCGATCGAGCTCCCTATTTATCAGGGTCGGATTGACCCCGCCACCTGGAACCCCAACTCCCGCTCAAAGAGGAGCACCCCTTGACACAACAACCAACCCTTATCCGAACACTAAATCTGCGCTCCCTCGTACTCTTTGGCTTGGCATACCTCACGCCCATCATCGTGCTGGGAATCTTTGGCATCATCGCCGAAACTACGGGAGGGGCGTCTCCTGCCGCATATATGGTGGCGATGGTGGCCATGCTTTTCACGGCACACAGCTACGGGCGCATGGCCGTGGCCTACCCAGTGGCCGGCTCCGCCTACACCTACGTGCGCAAGTCGATCGATCCCCGAGTGGGCTTCCTGGTCGGTTGGGCCATCCTGCTCGACTACCTGTTCTTACCCATGGTCATTTGGCTCATTGGAGGATCGTTCCTCAGCGCGCAATTCCCGGGCATCCCCATTGCCGTATGGATTGTGCTCTTCATTGTGATCACCACCGCACTGAACATTCTGGGTGTCAAAGTTGCGGATAAGGCGAACTACGTTCTCATGGCGTTCCAGATCCTGGTCATCGTATTTTTCCTCGCTTTATCGATCGGCCACATTGTGAGCACATCAGGAGCGGGGGGCCTGGCTAGCTCGGTCCCCTTCTTCAATGCCGGGTCTAGTGTGGCCAGCATTAGCGCTGGCGCAGCTATCGCGGCCTACTCCTTCCTCGGGTTTGACGCCGTCACCACGTTGACGGAAGAAACCATTGATCCCAAGAAAAATATGCCCAGAGCCATCATGCTGATTGCCCTGATTGGTGGCGGGATCTTCGTGGTGGTTGCCTACTTCACACAGTTGGTCCATCCCGGGGGAGTCTTTGCCGATTCGGCGTCAGCAGCCAGCGAGATTGCTTTGGAGATCGGCGGGACTTTCTTTGGTGCCGTGTTCCTGGCCGGACTCGTTGCTGCACAGTTCGCTTCCGGTTTGGCAGCCCAAGCGAGTGCGTCACGACTGATGTACGCCATGGGACGGGATTCGGTTCTGCCCAAAGCGGTATTTGGCAGGCTCAATGCCAAGTACCATACGCCCGTGGCTAACATTGTGATTGCAGGAATCATTGGCCTGATCGCCATCTTCTTGGACGTCGCCACGTCCACGTCATTCATCAATTTTGGTGCGTTCACAGCCTTCACCATGGTGAACCTCTCGGTGATCTTCCACTACGTGCGTAAGCGCCGCGCCGGAACGCTGCTGAACCCTATCAGTTACGTTCTCATCCCCGCCGTGGGCGCTGTGATCTGCGGCTATCTGCTCTCGCAACTGGACGTCAATGCCGTCACCTTGGGCTTGTCGTGGCTGGCGGTGGGCATTGTGGTCCTGCTTTTGATCACCAAAGGCTTCCGTAAGGCGCCACCGGAAATGGCCACGCTAGAGGACGCTGTAGGCTAGCCGCACCGCGATACGAAAGGTTTTCCACGTGCATATTGCCTTGGGACAATTGGCTTCTGGTGCTGATGTGGGCGCCAATCTGCAAGCCATTGACCGCTTCGCCGCCCAGGCAGCATCGAGGGGTGCCCGGCTGATTGCGTTCCCTGAGTACGCCACCTATGAGAAAAAGATGGTCGACGCCACGTTTCCTACCGTGGCTCAGCCTCTGGACGGTCAGATCGGCTGTGAACTCGCCAAAATCGCCAAGCGTCATGAGATCGCTTTGGTGAGCGGCTTTGTTGAGTCTTCCCCGGATCCTGCCAGAGCCTTCAACACCTTAGTGGCATTTGGCCCGGACGGCGCTTTACTGGCCGCCTACCGCAAGGTACATCTCTTTGATGCCCAGGGGTTCGAAGAGTCCCGGTACGTGGCTCCGGCACCGACAACTGATCCGGTGACCTTCTGCGTTGACGGCGTTCGCTTCGGTTTGTTGACTTGCTACGATCTTCGTTTCCCGGAGCAGGCACAGTCCCTGTCCGACGCCGGGTCACAGGTCTTGCTGGTTTGTTCCTCTTGGGTCCCCGGAGAGTCCAAAATGGCACAATGGCGGACTCTGCTGGCAGCGCGAGCCATTGAAAACAGCCTGTATGTTGCCGGCTCGTGTCAGGCTCCCCCCGTGTCGGTAGGCCACTCGCTGCTAGCTGACCCCATGGGTGGTGTCGTGGCGGAGCTTGGTGTGGAAGTTGGCCTCGTGACAGCGGAGGTTTGCGTGGACACCGTCGCTGACGTCCGCAAGCACTTTCCCACCAGCGTTCAGCGCCGGATCGAGTGGGGGCGGCGGACTTCTCCCCCCACCTGATCCAGGACCGTTTACCGGATTCCGCCGGCAGGTCCGGCAGGTCCGGCAGGTCCGGCCATGGCATCCCTGGCCGGTACGACGGCGGAATCTTCAATATAGCGGCGTGGATTGATCATGAGCGCCCCCACCATCATCACCACCAGGCATACGCCCAGCATCGCAAAGGATAAGGTCCAAGACCCGGTCGAATCATGGATCGTGCCGAAGACCAAAGGCACCAGACCGGCTCCGGCATACCCCACGCCTTGGCTGAAGCCAGAGAGCACCGAAGAACCGTGGGTGGTTCGGGAACGCAGATTCACCATGAGCAACGCCGTTGCAAAAGTTCCCTGGCCCAGCCCGGACAGTGTCACCCATAGCCAGGTGCCGTCCATGGGCGAAAGGTAAAGACCTAGGTGTCCGGCCGCCCAGAGTAACGCGAATACGGAGATCGCAAGGATCGGGTTGCGCATGCGTGGCACCCACAAAGGAACCAGCAGACTTACGGGCAGCCCCAAAATGGCAAAGTACGCCAATGCTGATCCAGCCGTGGCGGCATCCAAGCCCTGACCGGACAAATAGGGCGGCAGCCACGTGAAATATACGTAGGTCTGAGCGGAGTTCCCTGCCAGGAAGATCGCCAGACCCCAGGCCACGGGCGAGCGCCAGGGCACCAGTTTTTGCACTGCCGCGTGGGCCGCCGGCAAAGTGCCCGGAGCTGTTAGCCCTACCGCGGGGCGCAGTTGCGCGATTTTCGGCCGATCGCGCCGGTCTCGCAAAGCCTGCGCACCCCAGGGCAGCAGAACTGCCAGACTGACCACCGCCCACATGCCGATGGATACTCGCCAGCTACTCAAGGTGGCAACAGGAACCGCAAACTGGGGGCTGATGGCCGTGCCTACCGATAATAGGGTCACATATCCCGCCGTCACCAGAGCCACGCGATCCGGAAAATACTTTTTCACCAACGGCGGGAGCACTACGTTGCCAATGCCGTAGCCGGCAAGAGCAACCGCCGACCAGCCCAAAAATGGCCACACGTGCCCGCTGGTGGCCCGCACCAACTGCCCGGCCACCGCCAGAAGAACTGAGGCCACCAGCACTTTTTCCAAGCCGAACCTGCGGATGAGAGCTGGTGTAAGCAGGCCAAAAACGGCGAAAAGGAGCGGCGGGAGCATGGCGAGCAGCCCGATAGTGGATGCACTAAATCCCAGCCCACCACGCAATTCGCCCAGAAGAGGTGGGACCACGGATACGGCGGTGCGCAGGCTCAGCGCCATGACCATGATCCCTAGCAGTGCGCCGATCCGTCCGGCCCAGGGCTTTTTTGCAACGAAGTTACTCACGTCACAACACTAGCGACCGGGTAGGGGCATCGGGGGTCAGTATTCCTTGACCGGAGAAAAATACGGCCATAGGTTTAGGATTGGCCTGCACTGACCCCAACGGCAAGGATGCTTCATGGAAACCGTACTGCCCACCACTAGGGACGCCTGCCTCGCTGCGGATGCGCAAGACTCTCTGCGTAACTTTCGTACGGACTTCCTACTGCCCGAAGGACTTATTTATCTGGACGGCAACTCATTGGGGGCACGCCCGCGAACGTCTCTGGCTACAGCCACACGTGTGTTGGAGGATGAGTGGGGAACGGGCCTGATTCGCAGTTGGAACACTGCTGGCTGGTTTGATCTGCCCGGGCGCTTGGGGAATAAGCTGGCCACGCTGATCGGCGCTGGTCCGGATGAAGTGGTCATCACGGATACCACCTCAATCAACCTGTTTAAATCGCTGGCGGCCGCCATTCGTATCCAACAATCCCTAGACCCGGCACGCACTGTCATTCTCACCGAACGGGACAACTTCCCCACTGACATCTACATGGCTGAAGGTATTGCGGACTTCCTAGGCCAAGGCTATTCGGTGCGTCTGATCGATGAAACGCTGTCGCTTCAGGAAGCGCTGGGCGCCGATGTGGCCGTCGTCGCTCTCTCCCATGTCAACTACCGCACCGGTGCCATGTGGGATATGACTGCCACATCCAAGCAAATACACGACGCCGGCGGCCTTGTGGTGTGGGATCTTGCCCACGCGGCAGGTGCCGTCCCGGTAGATCTTCGCGGAGCTGGCGCCGACTTCGCCGTGGGTTGCACCTATAAGTACCTCAATGGTGGGCCCGGTTCCCCCGCGTTCATCTGGGTTAACGCCGCCCACCACGACCGTTTCTGGCAGCCACTCTCCGGCTGGTGGGGGCACGCAAGACCGTTTGCCATGGAAGATTCCTATGAACCCGTCTCTGGCATTGGACGGTTTTTGTGCGGGACACAGCCTGTTCTCTCCATGGCGTTGGTGGAATGCGGCCTGGACGTGAGCCTTGCCGCGTCCATGGACGCCGTGCGGGCAAAGTCGCTGGCGTTGACTGATCTTTTCATCGCCTTGGTGTCTGCCCGGCGCGGAGAACATCCGCTCGAGCTCATCACACCGATGGAGCACGAGCGCCGCGGCAGCCATGTCAGCTACGCCCATCCGGATGGCTACGCAATCATGCAGGCGCTGATCGCTCGCGGAATCATTGGCGATTACCGTGAGCCACACGTACTCCGTTTTGGGATTACTCCCCTGTACTTGGGCTTCGTCGACGTGTGGGATGCCGTGGAGGCATTGTTTGACATTTTAGATAACCGCTTGTGGGATGCCTCGAAGTTCCAGGAACGGCTGGCCGTCACCTAAAAGCCCATGCGGACATTGAACTCACCCGAATGAACTCACCCGAATTTTCGGCAGGATCGTGCACAGAATGAGACCAAGAACCGTAGACTGATGCCTAGCTGCACGCGGACGCGCTGCGGGGAAAGGCCAAAGCATGAATGCGGCACAGCTTGGTGCAGTGGTGAAGACACGGCGTCGCGAATTGGGACTAACCCAGATAGAAACCGCCGATCTGGCCGATATTTCCACCCGCGTTCTCAGCGACTTGGAGAATGGGCGGGAGACGATCAGGTTGGATATTCTCCACGCCGTGGCCAACGCTTTGGGGCTGAGTGTGGGCTTAAGCGTGCAACGCCCATGATCATTCGCATCAGAGCGCGCTTGTGAAAAATTTTGAAGACGCCAAAAAGGTACATCACGCAGTGGTCTACAAGAGCGGGCGCCCGGCGGCGACCCTTACCCGTCACGCAGGCACGGGCGTGGTGTTTGCCTACTTGCCGGCTTACCTTAGCTCCGGCGGTCCAGCCATCGCTTCCACGCTGCCGGTCCTCGATCTGCCGGTCATCTTAGGTCACGGCTCAATCCCCGCCTTCTTCGCCGGGCTCCTACCCGAGGGTGAACGCCTCGCAAAACTCCGCTGGGCGGTGAAAACGACCATTGCTGATGAATTTTCCTTACTCTTGGCTGCCGGAACAAATCCGGTAGGGGACGTCCACATCCTGCCGGCAGGCACCCCCCTGATCCCCGTTGCGCCACTGCTACAGCTCACCAAAACCATGCCATCAGTGAGGTTCAGTGACTTTGCGGCCATCCCAGGTCCCGTGGACCCCTCGGCGTTGTCAGGTTCGCAGGACAAGGTCACAGCCTCTTACGTCCAGGACAAGGACCCCTCAAGGGCATACCTCCTCAAATTCAATGATGCCAGCCACCCCCGCCGGGTGGAGACCGAGTACCTCATGCTCAACAAAGCCCGCAGGCTGGGCATCCCCGTGGCCGACGCCCGCATAGTGCACGACAGCGCTGGCCAGCCTGGGCTACTGGTCTCACGTTTTGACAGGTCCCCCAGCGGGCCCTTAGCCGTCGAGGACGGCGCCCAACTCCTGGGATTGCCGCCGTCGCGCAAGTACTCCGTTCCAAGTGAGGCCGTCGCAGCAGCGGTGGTAGCCATGTGTTCAGCCCAGCTATTGGCAGCCCGGAACGTCTTTCTACAGTTCCTCTTCGCGTGGCTCACCGGCAACGGCAATCTCCACGCCAAGAACATCTCTGTGCTCCAACACCCTAGCGGCGAGTGGTTCCTCGCCCCGGCTTACGATCTCCAATGCACGCTGGCTGGCGAAATCGAGCAAGGATTCGCGGCCGGAGTCCCCGGGGGCATACTCACGGAGCTCACCGATGGGGATCCGTCCCGGGACCCTGGCATGGCATTGCCGATTGGTGGGCGCGCAGGTATGCGGACAGCTCTGACACGCTCGGACTGGCTCCGCTTCGGCACCAGCTTGCGCTTACCGCAACGTCTGGCCGCCAAATGCATCGACAAAGCTCTTGCTGTCTCCACTTTGAGCGCGACAGAGTTGGCTTTCGAGCCCAACGTCAGCGACGCCGTCGTACGTGTTTTGGATATTAGACGGGCCATGATCAGGCGCAAGTGAACACGCAATAGACGTTTAGTGACGAATTGACGGTAAAGTGTCTATATGCCACGAATCGCCGCCCCCACCAACGCGGCTCAACGCGAGCAGACTCAGCGCAAAGTTCTCGACGCTTTTGGTGAGCTCCTTTTCAGCCACGGGCTGCCAGGGCTAACGATGACCGATGTCGCCCGGGCCGCAGGCGTTGGCCGGACTGCCGTATATAACTACTTTGCTGACATCGAGCAGTTGCTCGTCGCCTTTGCCCTAGATGAGACGGGTCGATTCGTCACGGATCTCAAGGACAAGCTGGCCGGAATTCAAAACCCCGTCGATAGGCTCTCGCTTTATGTGCGGGCACAACTCATGGACCTCACCCGGCGGCATCTTCCACCGGGCCCCGCCATGCGTTCGGTACTTTCCAACGAGTCATTTGCCAAGCTCGGTGTTCACGTCGGTGAGCTGAACACGATCCTCGAAGACATTCTTAGAGACGGCATGGACCAACATTATCTGCCCGTCGCGGACGTAGAAGGGCTGGTGCAGCTCATTCATGGATCGTTGACGGCCAGCGCTTCTCGGCGCAAAATCGAAAGCCCCGACGAAGCAAGGGTGGCTGCAGCCGTACGCTTCATCCAGGCTGGTGTGGGCGCCTCATTCGGCGCCGATGGCCGTCCCGTCACGTATTCCTAGGGTATTTTTCCCGGATCCGGTGCTGGTGACGGACTGGGCGCCACGGACGGCTTCGGTGAAGGGCTAAGCCTGGGGCAGGAGAGCAGGCCGGGGGTCTGGTCAACTTTCTGCGCTTCCACCAACCCCTTGTAGTCACCGGTCAAAATGAAATCGATGCTGGCGTCCGCACGGTCATCTTGGACATATTCCGAGTCGGCCACATTGTGCTGAAGATTGAAAGCAGCAGCATGCCCGGATGGCCCGGAAACCACCACCACGGGGGCGCGATAACTGGTATTTGCGTTCGCCACCACTTTGACTTGGTAGCCGCGCACTTTCAGCGCCTCCGCCACTTGGCCAGCCATACCCTCCATGGCGCCGGCGTTATAGACGTTGACCACCACAGTCGCGTTAGCCGGGTAGTCGAGGGTCTCGCTGGGGCACGTAATCGCAGGTGGCGTCGGTTTTTGAAAGCCTAACTTCAGTTCCAGCTCACCGCGCTGTACCATGCCTGCCAGGACGACGCCGGTCACTACAAGAGCCAGCAGCACTACGAGGGTGACTCCATGGACTATCCGACGCCGGACAGTGCTTGGCGCGTATTCAGGGGTTTCCGGCTCGGGAAAAGCCTCCGAAAGCCCTTCGGCGTCGATGACCTGTCGCCCGTGCCAAAACTTCACGTCCTTGGACTTTTTGCGGGCCAGCCGTTCTTCGTAAGCGTCGTCCTTGGCGCGCCGTCGAGCCTCGCGCTCGGCTTTCCGCGCCTGTTTGGCTGCTGATCGGCCGCCGTCGTCCGGGCTGTCGCCGTCCGGGCTGTCCATGCCGGGGCTGCCGCCGTCCTTGCTGTCTATGCCGGGGCCGCCGTCGTCCTTGCTAGTCATCGATCACCAAAACCCGGGCATGAAGAATGGTCCGCTGATGCAGGGCTGTGCGCACAGCCCTGTGCAACCCATCCTCCAGATACAACGTTCCGCACCACTGCACGACGTGTGGGAACAAGTCCCCAAAGAAAGTGGAGTCCTCCGCCAACAGCGCCTCAAGGTCCAACTGCGCTTTGGTAGTCACCAGATCCGCCAGTCTCACCTGGCGCGGCGCCACCGCCGCCCAATCCTTGGGCGTCACGTAGCCATGCTCGGGATAGGGCCGTTTGTTACCGACTGCTTTGAAGATCACCACCCCAGACTATGGACTGGACGCGCGATTGGGAACTGCCGCACGTGCGCGCCGCCGGGTGTGTTGCCAAATGGTTACAGTTCTGGTCTTCGAACCACGCGGGAGGCTGCAATCATAGATTCATGAGCCTTGACACCCCACCCCTTGCGTTGCTACTCGACGTGGACGGACCCATTGCCAGCCCTATCACGCGAAAAGTGGCCCCTGGGATTATTGCCAGCCTCAATGCGTTACTTCGAGTGGGCATCCCCGTGGTCTTCAACACGGGGCGTTCGGATGCGTTCATCCTTGAGCAGGTCATGGCACCCATGATCGCGGCAGGCATTCCAGCCCGATCCGTTGTCCATGCGGTTTGCGAGAAGGGCGCCGTATGGTTCAGCTTCACCGCCAACGGTCCCGGCACCATTCACGTGGACCGCGATTTGGCCATGCCAACCAGCTTTGCTGACGATGTCCGATCCCTCGTGGGGGAATCCTATGCAGATCACATGTTCTTTGACGAAACCAAGCGTGCCATGGTCTCCGTAGAACAATTAGTGGCCGTAGACAATGACGATTATCTGACGCAACAAAAGCTCTTTGATTCTGACGTCCTGGCACTGATGTCACGGCACGGCTTGGGCGCGGTGCGGTTAGAGCATCGCTACCCCGCGCCTGACGGCGACATCAACTACCGAGTGGATCCCTCTATCATTTCTACTGACATAGAGTCCGTCCGGCTAGGCAAAGATCTGGGCGCCAGCCGGGCCGTTGAACTGCTTTGCGCAGAAGGCATCGTGCCTGCGGCTTGGCGGACAGTGGGTGATTCCCGTACCGACTACGCCATGGCCGACTGGCTGCATCATCAAGGGCACGAGGTAAAACACGTGGACGTGCGTCCAAAAGACGGTGTCCCCACTAAGCCCTACCAAGTGCTCACTGCCGCCGACCTTGGCCTCGGCGCTGACATCATTCACGACCACGCCGGCGCCTCCTTCTTGCAGGCTTGGCTCGACGCCGTCAGGGGTTAGTTCTTAGCGGAGCCGCCACGGCGATTCGTGGGCTTGGGTAGTTACGCCTCATGGTTGTTACGCCAGGGCTGATTCGACGGCGGTCACAAGCTCCGGCGAATCGGGAGTGGTCGCAGAATCGAACCGTGCCAGCAAAACGCCGTCACTGCTCAGAAGAAACTTCTCAAAGTTCCACTTCACGGCGTCAGCGCCCTGCGAGGTCAATTCCGCAAAGAGCGGGTGCGCATCGGCTCCGTTAACATCCGCCTTGGCGCCCAGCGGAAACGTGACGCCAAAATTCTTCTGGCAGAATTCAACGATCTCCTCGTCAGTGCCCGGCTCCTGAGCCCCGAATTGGTTGCAGGGAACGCCCAAAACCACCAAACCGCGCTCTCTAAACGTCTGATACAGGGCTTCCAGAGCAGAATACTGCGCGGTAAAGCCGCACTTCGACGCCACGTTCACGACCAAAGTGGCCTTGCCGCCCAGGGTACCCAGCGTAGTTTTAGTGCCTTCGCTCAGAGCTACGGGAATATTGTTCAGATTTTGTGTACTCACACCCTGATCCTATCGCCAGCACGCGACACGTCCCGACAGTCTCAGGCATACCCAGGGTTGTCAAGGGCAGCAAAAATCCCCCGGAAACACAAGGCTTCCAGGGGATACTTTGTAGCTGGCGGAGGATGGGGGATTTGAACCCCCGAGGGCGTTAACCCAACACGCGTTCCAGGCGTGCGCCATAGGCCGCTAGGCGAATCCTCCAGCTTGCCGTGGTGAACACGGCAGGTTCAAGAGTACCTGAAGAAGTGCCGAAGTTACGAATCGCACGCAGACCCCAGACAATAGAAGAGAAAATAAGGGTAGTAAGACTCCGTTCAAGCCCTACTACCCTTATTCCTACTGACGGTCCATCAAAAATGCAGACCATGCGGTGCGGAGATGCAAAGATGCGATCTCGCTCCGAGACACGCGATAGTGGCGCTCCTTGCCAAAATCGGTGTACTTTACAAACTTTACAACATTGTCATGTGATTATGATATTCCGCACCATAATTACTTCATCTTTGTCGTGATCGCATTTAAAGAAATCTATTGTTCCGCGCAAATAATCACAGCAAATGAGGACGCCGGCGTTTATCGCACGCCGTGGTTCACTGCCAACACGGCGGCCACAAACCCACCGAGCAAAAATACCGTTGTCAGTATCCACAACAAAAATTGCTGTTCCGAATGACGATGCGCACGTTGGCTGGTGTTTGTCGAAAATACCTCGAGGCGTAAAAGTGCGCTGATGCCGCACACAAAAGCAAGGGTCAAAAATGCCCATTGAAAAATTCCGTAAATCATGGCGTCCGTCAGCTCCTCGTGGCCTCAGGCAGCTGGAGGCTCCGCCCGGAGCACTTTTGTCCGTGAACTTCGCTTCCTGCATACGCAAACAACTGTTGCCATAGACAGGGCGCCTCTCTGTGGCGAACGTACCACCGTTGCCTGTCAATTGAAATGGTTGATCCTCGAAGCTAATTTCATCCCGCCCGCCCCTTCGGGTAGGCTGTTGGACGGCCCCTCATGCGGCGTCACCCTGTGAACTCCCCCAGGACCGGAAGGTAGCAAGGGTAAGCGGGCTCTGGCGGGTGCATGGGGGGTCTTTATTTTTGCCCCGAAGTTATCCCCAGATTTGCACGGTCTGCGGCAGCCCCGGTATTTTTTCAGGCAGATTAGATAGGGTTCAACCTGTGAGCGCACCAACAGCCCTTTACCGCCGGTACCGTCCCGATTCTTTTGCGGACGTGATCGGCCAAGAGCATGTCACAGCTCCCCTAATGGCCGCGCTCGATAAAGACCGGGTCAACCACGCGTACCTGTTTTCCGGGCCCCGAGGCTGCGGCAAGACCACATCGGCTCGCATCCTGGCCCGGTGTTTGAATTGCGCGCAGGGTCCTACGTCTCATCCGTGTGGCACGTGCGCGAGTTGCGTTGAGTTAGCTCGCGGCGGCTCCGGCTCTCTGGACGTTATTGAAATTGACGCGGCCAGCCATGGCGGCGTGGATGACGCCCGCGATCTTCGCGAACGCGCCACTTTTGCCCCCATCCGAGACCGCTACAAAATCTTCATCATCGATGAGGCCCATATGGTGACCTCAGCCGGCTTCAACGCACTCCTGAAAATTGTTGAAGAGCCCCCGGAACACATTAAGTTCATTTTCGCCACAACCGAGCCGGACAAGGTCATTGGCACCATCCGTTCGCGTACGCACCACTACCCTTTCCGTCTGGTGCCGCCCGAGCCCCTCATGAAGTACCTGAGCATGCTGTGCGAGGCAGAAAACGTTCCCGTCGCTCCCGGCGTGCTATCCCTCGTGATCCGCGCCGGAGGCGGATCGGTTCGCGACTCCCTCTCAGTGCTGGATCAACTCATGGCTGGCGCCGGGACCGCGGGCCTAGACTACGAATTGGCCGTCGACCTCCTCGGTTACACCCACGCTTCGCTACTGGACGACGTCGTTGAGGCTTTGGCAGCCAGCGATTCCGCTACGGTCTTCAAGTCGGTGGACCGAGTCATCCAGACCGGCCACGACCCCCGGCGCTTTGTTGAGGACTTACTGGAGAGATTCCGGGATCTCATCATTGTTCAGGCCATGCCAGAGAATGCGCATGCGATCCTGCGAGGCACTCCAGAGGAACTCATTGCGCGCATGCAGACGCAGGCCGCACAGCTTGGCGCCGCCGAACTCTCCCGGGCCGCTGACGTCACCAATGCTGCTTTCAACGAGATGACAGGAGCGTCTTCTCCGCGGCTGCACTTGGAATTGTTGGGCGCGCGCCTACTACTACCCGGCGCTGATGCCTCTGTCCGTGGCATGACCGCCAGACTAGATGCCATGGAACGCCGCCTCAATTATGGTGGGGCACCGGCCCAGGCTGGAGAAGCCGCAGAAACGCTGAGCGCTCTCCCGCAGGCGGCCTCATCAATTTCCCCATCCAACGTTTCTCCTGGCCCCGACCTTTCCCCTGGCGACGCCTCCCACGCATCCGGAGGGGGGCTGGCTGCGGTTCGTGCTCAGCTTGCCAAGGCCAAGGCTGACGCCGGAGCCCAGGTCGCTAGCCGCCGCGCCCCGGCGTCAGCAACCTCAACTGAGGCGGACGCCCCAACATGGGATGATCTTTCCGCTCAGGACAGTTCTGAGGCACCGCCAGTCCAGTCCGCACCGGCCGCTGCCACTTCTTCCGGCACGAAAGCGGAGTCTGCCCCGGCCCCCACTTCAGCGGCTCCAACCCACGCTGAAAAGGAGTCCACCCCGGCTCCAGCTACAGCACCCGCCCCAGCTACCCAGACTCCCGCTGATGCCCCGGCGGCTGTGGGGACGTCCGGCATTGAAGTCATCCGCCGAGCCTGGCCTGAGATTCTCTCTAATTTGGGTAACATCCGCAAGGCTTCGTGGGCCTTGGTAAACCAGAATGTTGTTCCCCGTGCCTTCGACGGCGAAACATTGCGTGTTGCCCTGCCCACCACGGCACTCATTCAAACATTTGAAGGTAGCGGTCACTCCGAGAACTTGCGTCAGGCCATCCACACCACGCTGGGTATTAGTTGCCAGATAGACCCAACCACGGGTGACGGTCCTTCCCGTGAAACGAGCGCTGAGCCAAACCCAAAAGTACCCGCTGACTCACCCCGGCCAAGCGGTGACCGGCCAGCTAGTTTCATCATTGAAGAAACTGCCAAGGCTGGAGTGACCGGATCTGCTGGTCTTTCCAGTGCAGCCGGGTCCAGTCCCGTTCCTGCTGCTGCCCCTGCCTCGGACGGCTGGGACGGCCCGATCCCGCAGGAGCCGGAGTGGGATCATGAGCCTGCGGAGGATAATTGGGCGCCCGAGGCAACCCCCGCGCCTGCGCTTACACAGGTGCCGGATCGTCCCAAGGTGTCCTCCATCTCAGCTTGGACCACGGGTTGGGACCTTCCACCCGCGTCAGCGAAAACCGCCGCTGCCATCCCGCAACCTTCCGCGGCGCCACGCCGCAGCGAACTTTTGGCCGCCCAGGCGCAGCAAGCTACAGACCAAGTCACCCCAGCTGACACGTCTGTAGATTGGGGAGTCTCCTTGGGTGCGGCTTCCCGCACTCACGTGGCAGATCCCGGCTGGGGAGCACCGGGATCCGCACCTGATTGGTCGCAAGCAGCTACAGCGCTTCCGGCACAGCAAACAAGTGACGGTGCGCCGGAGACGCCAACGCCGTCCGAGGGGGCACCCACCGCCGCGCCAGCACCCGAAAGGCCAGCACCCGAAAGGCCAGCACCTGCGCCAACAGCAAGAAGCACCAGTGCTCAAACGCTGCCGGCAGCTGTCCCCCCAGAAATATTCGTCGCGCCTGCCGGTGGCGAAAAACTGAGCCGGTACCAGCAACTTTCCAACAGTGCCGAGGCAAAGGCCAGTAGGGCACAAGCTGCAAGTGGCGGCCCCGACGCACCTTATGTGGAGGATGTTCCCAGCCCGGACGACGTCACTCTTGAGGAGTCTGGCGTGGCCGGGCAGGGCGCCGTCGAACGTATCTTAGGCGGAGTGTTGATCGAGGAACGTCCGCTGAACACCACACGCTAGGACAATTCAACTAGCTTTTAGCTACCAAGCTTAGAACCAAAAGAACAAGAGGAAACGTGTACGAAGGAGCAGTTCAGGAGCTCATCGACGAGCTGGGGCGCCTACCAGGCATTGGTCCCAAGTCAGCCCAGCGGCTGGCATTCCACATTTTGGAGGCAGATACCGAGGACATGCAACGGCTGGTGCGTGCGATTGTCACCGTGAAGGAACGCGTAAAGTTTTGCACGGTATGCGGCAATGTTACCGAAGAAGAACTCTGCAACATCTGCCGCGACCCACGCCGGGATCAGACTGTGATCTGCGTGGTGGAGGAGTCAAAAGACGTCATGGCGGTGGAACGAACCCGCGCCTTCCACGGCAGATATCACGTTTTGGGCGGCTCCATCAATCCCA
Organism: Arthrobacter cryoconiti; assembly: GCF_020905375.1. Lineage (GTDB taxonomy): Bacteria > Actinomycetota > Actinomycetes > Actinomycetales > Micrococcaceae > Specibacter > Specibacter cryoconiti. Next base: position 76,066 of record NZ_JAJJBU010000006.1, on the reverse strand, counting down.
TCGCGGGGATCGGGCCCGAGCAATTGCGCATCCGGGAACTGCTGACACGACTCAACGACAACCAGATCACCGAAATCATCATCGCCACTGATCCCAACTTGGAGGGCGAGGCCACAGCTACATACCTCTCGCGCATGTTGGCCAGCCTTGGTATTGCGGTAACCCGCTTGGCCTCCGGGCTGCCGGTCGGCGGCGACTTGGAATACGCGGACGAGGTCACACTTGGACGGGCCTTTGAGGGACGGCGAAACGCTCTGGCCTAAAGTGAATGCCTAGTTACAGACCACGCCCATCTTCACGATCGGCGCGGACCATCCGGGCAAGTCGTTCCCATGTAGGGGTGCCAGGCGTGGGGACGTACAGCACAAAATGCAGCTCCGGCACGTCCGAAGGCACCAGACGGAGCTGGTCGAACACCAGTTCGCCGACTGCAGGGTGCACGAACACGCGCTGACGGGATGCGAACCCTTCTACTTTGCGGTCAGCCCAAATCTGCGCAAACTCCGGGCTTGCCGCCATTAGCCGCTGGACCAGCACCGTATGCGCCACAGACCCAAGCCGCGGCCCAGCCTCTGCGCGGAATTCGGCTACAAAGTGGCGCGAAGTCTCCTCCCAATCGGGCAGCATCTCGCGAAGATGCGGGTCAGTGAAGATCAGCCAGAGCAGGTTCCGCTCAGCAGGTTCGACGTCGGCAATTCGCGAATAGAGGCCAGCATAAGCATCATTCCAGCCTGCAATCCCCCAGTCCGGAGCCACTGCGAATGCTGGAAATCCGAGAGCGTCCAGTAGCCCTTGCAAGTGTGGCGGCGCCGCCTCGATCACGGCTACCTCAGCGGCTCGGACGGGTGAATAGCCTCCCAGGGCTAGCAGGTAGGAGGTCTCCGCGTTCGTCAAATGCAGGACGCGAGCAACGGATTCAAGCACCTGTCGCGATGCGTTGATGTCCCGCCCCTGTTCCAACCACGTGTACCAGGTGACGCTGACGTTGGCGAAAGCTGCGACCTCTTCCCGTCGTAGCCCCACCGTGCGGTTCCGTCCCACGGGTGGCAGTCCGTGTTCGGCTCGGATCAGGTTGTTTCGACGGTCGCGCAGGAACTGGCCCAGTTCCCGCCGTCGTTCTTCATTCATCATTTCAAAACTATCACTCTCACTACTAGTAGTGACACCGACTTCCGTGCCGGTGTTCGTGATGGTTAACTGATTTCATGCCTTCACTACGCTCACGAACAGTCACCCACGGCCGCAATATGGCCGGAGCCCGCGCACTCATGATGGCCTCTGGCGTCGCCAAGTCTGACATTGGCAAGCCCATCATTGCCGTAGCCAACTCGTTCACCGAGTTCGTGCCCGGCCACACCCACCTTGCCCCCGTGGGTCGGATAGTCTCTGAGGCCATCCACGCCGCGGGTGCAATTGCGCGCGAATTCAACACGATCGCCGTTGATGACGGGATCGCTATGGGCCACGGCGGCATGCTCTACTCCCTCCCCTCCCGCGATCTGATCGCCGATTCCGTGGAGTACATGGTCAACGCCCACTGTGCCGACGCCCTAGTATGCATCTCCAACTGCGACAAAATTACCCCAGGAATGCTCATGGCGGCGATGCGCTTGAATATCCCCACCGTCTTCGTCTCGGGCGGTCCCATGGAAGCCGGCCGTGTGACTCTGACCGACGGTTCGGTACGTTCACTTGACCTTGTCAACGCCATCTCGGACGCAGTCGACGCATCCGTCTCTGACGCCGACATCGACCTCATTGAAGCCAACGCATGCCCCACCTGCGGTTCTTGTTCTGGCATGTTCACTGCCAATTCCATGAACTGCCTCACGGAAGCTATCGGGCTCTCCTTGCCGGGCAACGGATCCCTTCTGGCTACACACACCGCGCGCCGTGGCCTGTACGAAAAAGCCGGGGCCACCGCCGTCGAACTGGCCAAACGGTATTACGAGGACGACGACGATTCCGTGCTGCCGCGCTCGATCGCCACAGCGGAGGCGTTCGATAACGCCATGGCGTTGGACATTGCCATGGGCGGTTCCACCAACACGATTTTGCACCTACTCGCGGCAGCCCAGGAGGCAGGGGTCGACTACGACCTCACCCATATGGATGCCCGCTCCCGCCAAGTTCCCTGTCTCGCGAAGGTGGCTCCAAATGTTTCAGGCAGTAAGACGTACTACATGGAAGACGTGCACCGCGCCGGCGGTATCCCAGCCCTACTGGGCGAACTAAACCGTGGCGGTTTGCTGCATGGCAACGTCCACTCGGTACATTCCAAGGACCTCGACGGTTGGCTAGAGGACTGGGACCTACGCAGTGGAAACACTACGGAAGAAGCCAAATCTCTTTGGCATGCTGCCCCCGGTGGAGTGCGCTCCTCGACTGCTTTCTCGCAGTCAAACGAGTGGACTTCCTTGGACACCGATGCCGCTGAAGGCTGCATCCACGATGTTGCCAACGCTTTCTCTACAGACGGTGGATTGGCTGTGCTGCGCGGGAACATTGCCCTCGACGGGGCTGTAGTAAAGACCGCTGGCGTTGACGAATCGATTTGGACGTTTGAAGGACCGGCTGTGGTGTGCGAGTCGCAGGATGAGGCCGTGGAAAAAATTCTTGACGGCACCGTCAAGGAGGGCGACGTCGTCGTTATCCGCTACGAGGGTCCCAAGGGTGGGCCCGGTATGCAGGAAATGCTTTACCCCACTTCATATCTGAAGGGGCGCAAGCTAGGTAAGGCGTGCGCCCTTATTACAGATGGACGTTTCTCCGGCGGCACTTCGGGGCTTTCAATCGGCCACGTCTCGCCCGAAGCGGCGGCTGGCGGCATGATCGCCCTCGTGGAAAACGGTGACCTGATCCGAATTGACATCCCCAACCGTTCTCTGGAACTAGCCGTCGGGGCAGACGTCCTAGACGCCCGCCGCGAACACCTTGAGGCGACGATCGGTTATCAGCCCGCCAACCGTCAGCGCGTGGTCTCCGCCGCGTTGCGCGCCTATGCGTCTATGGCAACCAGTGCGGACAAGGGAGCGGTCCGCAAGGTACCCTACAGCACCGTTTTGATGAAGGCGCCGGTACCTATAACGCGCTAGGCGTACCTCTGTAAGGGCTCAGAATCTGGGACCATTTGTGACGCCCATCGGCGCGCTGATTCGGTTTGCTGACTCGGTTTGCTGTCCGCCTGCGGTGACGGCGTGCCAAGCTATCCGCGGCGTGTGAAATTTCATGCCACGTCGACGGTTTGGCACGCCGTCACCGTTGCCTTGGATGACGTTCGGGTTTTCGGCGTCGAGCTCACCGGTGACGTGATGGAAATTGCATCCACCCTCGGTGGGGGTGAGGGAGGCGCCACGTCAGGCATGAGCGCAGGACCGCAGCGTCCATCTGGCACGTAGTATGGCCGGGACCGGGAACACACACTTTATCCAGCTAGAAGGAACCGCAGTGGACCAACGCATCATCATTGTCACCGGAGCCAGCAGTGGCATCGGTGAGGCCGCTGCCCGGACGCTCGCGCAAACCGGAGACAAGATTGTCGTCGTCGGCAGATCCGCGAAACGCACCAGGGCTGTTGCAGAGGATGTAGACGCTGATTTCTTCGTGGCTGACTTTGAACGGCTCGACGACGTGCAGGAACTGGCCGCTGCCCTACGGGAAAAATATCCGCACATAGACGTCCTAGCCAACAACGCGGGCGGAATTATGGGCCGTAGAGAACTCACCATAAACGGGCATGAGAAAACGTTTCAGGTCAACCATTTGGCCCCATTCCTGCTCACGAGGTTGCTGACGGACGTGCTGATAGACAGTCACGCCCGCGTCATCAATACGTCTAGCGTGGCCCATAAACTCTTCGGCAAACTGGACATAACCGACCTTGATGCCACGAAAAAATACTCAGCCAACGGGGCCTACGGCAACGCCAAACTGGCGAATATCCTCTTCACCCATGAACTCCACCGCCGCTTCAGCGGCCAGGGCCTGACTACTGCCGCTTTCCACCCGGGCGGAGTAGCCACCAATTTCTCCGCAGGATCCGCAAGTTACTTGCGGTTCCTCTACGGAAGCGGGATGCGCTCCTACATGCTAACCCCGGCCCAGGGCGCTCAAACCATGGTGTGGCTGGCTATTGGCCAACCGGGACTCGACTGGGAATCTGGGGGCTACTTCGCCAAACGCAAACCTGCACGTACCAGCAGCCAGAGCAAGGATCCGGCGCTGGCTAAAGAGCTGTGGGAACGAAGCGATGACATGCTCTCGAAGTGGTTGCGGTGAGTTTCTCGTCCGACATATAGACGCTCTAATTCCCTCTTGGGAAGGCCACCGCGCTAAACTAGGCCTGTCTGCCAATCCGCGCCAAGAGTGCCGCACCACAGACGAGCGCTTGTGCGCTGATCAGTGGCGATCGGCAGAGCAGAACCTTTTAGAGAGTCATTTACCTGTGTTGCGTTAGGTTAGCCGATGAGTGTGCATTCATGAGCTTGATTGTTCAAAAATATGGCGGATCCTCCGTCAGTGACGCCGCGGGTATCCTGCGTGTGGCCCGCCGCGTGGTCGAAACCCAAAATGCTGGCCATGAAGTGGTCGTCGTGGTCTCCGCCATGGGGGATACCACCGATGAACTTCTGGATTTGGCGGCACAGGTTTCCAAGCACCCTCCGGCTCGCGAACTCGACATGCTCATGACGGCCGGTGAGCGGATTTCCATGGCGCTACTGGCAATGGCCATCAGCGCCCATGACGGTGTAGCTCAGTCCTTTACCGGCAGCCAGGCTGGCATGATCACCGACGGCATACATGGCAAAGCCCGGATCATCGACGTTGACCCGCACCGCGTGCGGACATGCCTTGATAAAGGCAAAGTTGCAATTGTGGCCGGATTCCAGGGGATGAGCCGCACCACCCACGAAATCACCACGATGGGCCGCGGCGGCTCCGACACCACAGCCGTGGCCCTTGCCGCTGCCTTGAATGCTGACGTGTGTGAGATCTACACCGATGTGGACGGCGTTTACACAGCTGATCCCCGTGTGGTGCCCACTGCCCAAAAAATCAGCAAGATCTCCAGTGAAGAAATGCTGGAAATGGCGGCTTCCGGCGCCAAGATCCTGCACTTGCGGTGCGTGGAATACGCTCGTCGCTTTGGGTTACCCATTCATGTGCGCTCGTCCTTTAGCGACCATGAGGGCACATGGGTACTGCCTAGTCCAGATGACAAAATCAAGTTCACAGAAGGAGTTGCCTTGGAGCAGCCCATCATTTCCGGCGTGGCCCATGACCGCTCCGAAGCAAAAGTTACAGTGGTTGGCGTCCCTGACATCCCGGGCAAGGCGGCCATGATCTTCGGCATCATCGCCGGCGCACACACCAACATCGACATGATTGTCCAAAATATTTCCACTAAGGGATCCGGCAAAACGGACATCTCCTTCACACTTCCCATGGTGGAAGGCGAGGATGCCCTAGCTGCCCTGCGGTCCCAACAGTCTGAGGTTGGCTTTGAGGATCTCATCTACGACGACAAGATCGGCAAGCTTTCGCTGATAGGCGCGGGCATGCGCTCCAACCCTGGCGTGTCCTACCGCTTTTTCCAGGCCCTCTCCGACGCCGGGGTCAACATCGATCTGATCTCTACTTCCGAGATACGCATTTCTGTGGTGACCCGCGCCGACCTCTTGGACGCGGCAGTGCGTGCCGTTCACCAAGCTTTCGAGCTCGACGGCGACGACGAGGCGACGATCTACGGAGGGACAGGGCGCTAAGCTCCCTTTTATTTACGTGAGTTCTTGCGCCTTGCGAGTGGCGTAATGATGCCCGGCCGTATCCGTGTGTTCCTCGATATGGGAGAGCACTTCATCGCTTTCGTCTTCAATGGCGTCATGGCGGTGAACTATGGGGGAATCTACATCACCTTGATCGGCTGGTCCAAAAACCATCCGAAACTTATCCGTGGCATGCATGACCTTCTCGACGAACCTTCGCTCATCTGACACGATCAGCACCCCCTCTCAAATTTTTGAAGGTGTGAAACGTATCTCTCAATCTTACTCCGGTACCTTCCCAAAGGCGCCGCGATCCTTGAGAATTATCCCGCTCCAGGAGCCGAAAGCACCCAGCGATTAGTCATCGGCAAACTTGTCCACCAAATAGGTACTGCCGTCGGCCCGTCTGACCATGGTCCACTGCTCCGCAGCGGCTTGTGCCTGCTCCAACAGTTCCTTATTTTGCGCCGTCATCTCATGGTCCAAAGGACTGCTGTGAGCCGGGCCAAAGATGGCTCGCAACCGACCCGTGAGCCGCATGAATCGATGCACGCGGCGTTCCTTAGGCATCAAAGATTCCTTTACCGTTGTTTCACGACTGTGGCTCACAGCGTACCCTAATGATTAGTGCACTAACTAAATCTTTAGTGCCATCTACCGCCAAAGGACTACACGCATGTCTGCCACCGAGAACGATCTACTCCTCGAACGCCAACTGTGCTTTGGACTGAGTGTCGCGTCTCGAAGCGTCATTGCCGCTTACAAGCCCGTACTGGCACCTTTGTCGCTTACCCATCCGCAGTACCTGGTGATGCTCACTTTGTGGGAAGCTGCACCACGCACCGTCAAGGACATTGGCGCCACTTTGATGCTTGAATCTGCCACCCTGTCCCCGCTGTTGAAGCGGTTGGAGGCACTGGGCTACATAAGCCGCCAACGCTCGACGGCGGATGAGAGGGCCTTGGCCATTGACCTCACGCCTGCAGGGGCCGCCTTACGCCAAAAAGCGCTCACAGTTCCCGGCACAATGATGGAACGACTGGGCCTGAACCCTGAGCGTGCGCGCGCTCTCCATACGAGCATGCTGGCCCTGATCTCTGCAGCGCACCAGACTTTGGCGGATAATTGATTTATGACCGCTGCCCCTGACGTTCTCGAAGAGCCAGTCTTCGCGTATCTTGATGAAGCCACATGGCTCGCCCGTGAAGAAGCCCACCAGGAACGTGTGGACCGCTATGCCCTCCCGTATTTGGCCCGCCGCTCCGGCGGATTCAAACATCCCGTGGAAGACTTTCTTTTCACCTACTACACACAAAAACCAGGTCAGCTGCGCCGCTGGCATCCCGGAGCGGGCGTGGTTTTGACCGGCGAAAACGCAACAGAACGCCTGAACTGGAAGTATTACCGCACTGCCCCCGGCTCCACTCTGGAGAGAGCCGCTGCATCCAAGTCCGGCGTCGTAATTGACACGAACAAGTTCCTCGAACAGCGCAAGGAGGCACTCGATTTCGCGCGGATTATCCTGGGCCGAACCGCGGATAGGCCGGCACAATTTGGCTGCTTCGGTCTGCATGAATGGGCCATGGTCTACCAGCAGGAGGCCAATCAGGTCAGGCACGAATACCTAAACCTGCGTCTTGGCTCCGGTGGTACGGATGCCGTGGTGGAAGAAAACAGGATCCGCTGCACGCACTTTGATGCGTACCGTTTCTACACTCCGGCGGCCTCTGGACTCAATGAGCTCACCCCCACACGGGTCAACCAACAGGATATAGAGCAGCCCGGCTGTCTCCACGCAAATATGGACCTCTACAAATGGGCTTACAAGCTCTCCCCGTTACTGCCCAGCGAAATGGTGATGGATTGTTTTGAGCTCTCCTGGCGTATTCGGGCGATGGACATGCGCGCTTCGCCTTACGACCTCGCCGAATGGGGATATCCTCCGATCCAGATTGAGACGGCCGCCGGCAAAGCCGACTACGTGGCACACCAGCGCGCTTTCAGTGCAGAGTCGGCAGTCCTCAGGGGCCGGCTACGGACTTTCTTAGACACCGTCGTGCCTTGACGGGGCGCCCTGCTACAGGACTAGGCAGTCCAATTTTCGGGAGTTTGAAGACACTCGACTAGAATGGGGAAGCAAGCTCGCGGAGCGCTTTGTTTCACGGATTCCTGGACCATCTATTGGAGTTCCTTTTCGAAAGCGTGAGACGGCAGTTCCGCGGCCAACCCCTCTCATCACCAGGAGTTTCTTCGATGCCCCGGATCGTTGTCGACGTCATGCTCAAGCCCGAAATTCTGGACCCGCAGGGGAAAGCCATTGTCGGCGCCCTTCCCCGCCTGGGATTCACCGCGTTTTCCGCGGTCCGCCAGGGCAAGCGTTTTGAACTATACGTTGATGGTGAGGTGACAGAGGAGATTCTGGCCCAAGCCCGCGAAGCCGCTGCGACCATGCTCTCCAACCCCGTCATTGAAGATGTGGTCAACGTTGAAGTTGTGGCGGACTAGACATGACTGAAACCCCCTTGATCGGCGGGGCGGTCCAAACCCCCGTTGACTCCCGTTTAGCTGGTGCCCGCATCGGCGTCGTCACCTTCCCGGGCACCCTGGATGACCGAGACGCCGCCCGTGCGGTGCGTGTTTCTGGTGCGACCGCTGTGGAACTGTGGCACGGCGATTCCAGCTTGAGCGACGTGGACGCTGTCATCATCCCCGGCGGCTTCTCCTACGGCGACTACCTGCGCGCTGGCGCCATCTCCCGCTTTGCCCCCCTCATGGGAAAAATCGTTGACGCCGCCACATCGAACGCAAAATTGCCTGTTTTGGGGATTTGCAATGGCTTTCAGATCCTGACCGAGGCACATCTTTTGCCCGGCTCCATGATCAAGAACGACCACCTGTTGTTTCTGTGCCGCGACCAGGTCCTTCGAGTGGAAAACAACACGAGCTCCTGGACCAATGCCTACGCACTCGGTGAAGAAATCACCGTCCCGCTAAAAAACCAGGATGGCCAGTACATCGCCGACGAAAAGACTCTCGACGCCCTGGAAGCTGAAGGTCGTGTGGCCTTCCGCTACGTGGGTTCCAACCCGAACGGATCCCGCCGCGACATCGCTGGGATCACGAACGCCGCTGGCAACGTGGTGGGTCTTATGCCCCACCCCGAGCACGCCGTGGAGCACGGCTATGGGCCGGCCCACACAGGCACAGACGGCCGCGGATTCTTCACCTCTGTCTTGAATACACTTTTGGGAGACAAATAAATGTCGGAGACCTCGCTCCCCGCCGGCCCGGCCACCGGGGCGCTAAAAAAGTTCAACATCGACACCGTGGAGAATGCGGAGGCAACCCCCGACGTCGAACTTCCCTGGGCCGAACTGGGCCTGAAGCAAAACGAATTCGACGACGTCGTGAAGGTTTTAGGGCGCCGTCCAACCGGCGCGGAGCTGGCCATGTATTCGGTCATGTGGAGCGAACACTGCTCCTACAAATCCTCCAAGAACCACCTGCGCCAGTTTGGCGAAAAAGTCACCCCGGAAATGAAGAAGGACATGTTGGTGGGCATTGGCGAAAACGCCGGAGTCACCAATCTGGGGGACGGCTGGGCCGTGACCTTCAAGATCGAAAGTCACAACTCGCCGTCGTTCGTTGAGCCCTACCAAGGTGCCGCGACAGGTATTGGCGGAATCGTTCGCGACATCATCTCCATGGGCGCCCGTCCCGTGGCTGTCATGGATCCGCTGCGTTTTGGCGCGATCGACCACCCCGACACAGCCCGCGTCATGCACGGCGCGGTGGCGGGAATTGGCGGCTACGGCAACTCGCTGGGTCTGCCGAACATTGGTGGAGAGATGGTCTTTGACCCGATCTACCAGGGCAACCCGCTCGTGAACGCCCTGGCTGTGGGCGTGATGCGTCATGAGGATATCCGCTTGGCCAACGCATCCGGTCTTGGCAATAAAGTGGTCCTCTTCGGTGCGCGCACCGGTGGCGACGGCATTGGCGGCGCTTCCGTGCTGGCCAGCGAGTCCTTTGATTCCACTAAACCGTCCAAGCGCCCAGCCGTTCAGGTGGGCGACCCTTTCGCCGAGAAGGTCTTGATCGAGTGCTGCCTTGAACTGTTCAAGGGCTCCCTGGTGGAAGGTATCCAGGACTTGGGTGCTGCGGGTATCTCCTGCGCTACCTCAGAACTGGCATCCAATGGCGACGGTGGCATGGAGGTTGAGCTGACCTCGGTGCTGCTCCGAGATCCCTCCCTTACTCCGGGCGAAATCCTCATGTCCGAGTCCCAGGAACGCATGATGGCTGTGGTCTCTCCGGAGAACGTGGCCGCTTTTGAGTCCGTCATGGACAAATGGGCTGTGGAATACTCCTGGTTAGGCGAAGTAACCGATACCGGCCGGTTGATCATCAAGTGGGAAGGCGAGGTCATTGTCGACGTCGACCCACGCACTGTAGCCCACGACGGCCCGGTATATGACCGCCCATACGCCCGCCCCGAATGGCAGGACGCTCTGCAGGCGGACCACTTCACCGGTTCCGTTCAGGATGCCGCCCGCCCCGCCACCTCTGAAGAGCTCAAAGCTGCGGTACTGGAACTGATCGCTTCCCCGAACATGTGCTCCAAGGACTGGATCACCAACCAGTACGACCGCTACGTGGGCGGTAATACGGCACAGGCTTTCCCGGACGACGCCGGCGTGATCCGCGTGGACGAGGAAACAGGCTTGGGCGTGGCACTGGCAACTGACGCCAATGGCCGCTACACCTATCTTGATCCGTACCATGGCGCCCAGTTGGCGCTCTCCGAGGCCTACCGCAACGTGGCCACCACCGGCGCCATACCGATGGCCGTCAGCGACTGCCTGAACTTCGGCTCCCCCGAGAACCCTGATGTCATGTGGCAACTGGCCGAGTCCATCCGCGGGCTCTCCGACGCCTGCCAAGTGCTAGGTATCCCGGTCACCGGCGGCAACGTCTCGCTGTACAACCAGACAGGCTCCATCCCCATCCACCCCTCCCCCGTGGTGGCTGTCCTAGGTAAGTTCGACGACGTAGCCCGCCGCACGCCGTCGGGCTGGAAGGAAGATGGCCAAGCCATCTACCTCCTGGGCACCACAGCTGCCGAGATGGACGGCTCCGAGTGGGCCAATATGCGCGGACACTTGGGCGGACTGCCGCCTGCCGTGGACCTTTCCCGTGAGCGGGAACTGGGCGAGATTCTCATCAACGCATCACGCGATGGCATGATCGATTCTGCCCACGATCTCTCCGAAGGTGGCCTCGCGGCAGCACTAGTGGAATCCTCACTGCGCTTCAATACTGGCGCCCGAGTGGCTCTTGGTGAGGTCTCGGCGCGTGACGGCGTGGATACCTTCACGATCCTGTTTGCCGAGACGCAGGGCCGGGCCATCGTGGCCGTTCCACGCAGTGAAGAAGTCCGCTTCAACGACATGTGCACGGCACGGCGCTTCCCGTTGTCCCGAATCGGTGTGGTTGATGCAGCAGGCGCCGCCTTAGATATTCAAGGCCTGTTCACCGCTGAACTCGATGAGCTCCGCGAAGCACACGAGGGGACACTGCCGAAGTACTTCGGCTAGTCCCCAACTCCTCCCCAAGTTTGGGTCGCTAGCGACCCAAACTTGGGGCCCCTCGGAGTTGTGGGCCCAGCACAGTTAGCGACCCAAACTTGGGGCCCCTCGGAGTTGTGGGCCCAGCACAGTGCCTTAGAACTGACCGGCGAGTGCCCGGGCAGCTTGCAGATAAGACTTGCTCACACCTCGCTGGGTCAGCTTCGTCACAGGAGCCCCCAACTTGAAAATGAATCCTGCAGGCTTGCTGAAAGCTAGAATCCGGAAGTACACGCCCCCGTCAGAGAGCTTCATCGCTATGAACGCCTCCTCACCCAGAGCCGGATGCCCAGGCAGGGTTCCATAGCCAAAGCCAGCCAGCGTGATTTCTTCACCATCAGTACGCACCAAAACTGTCGGTTCAAGGGCCCACACCACCTTGCACGGGATGGGCAGACGAAGGTTAGCTACGCCGAATCCGCTCACTACGGGCGCTCCGGGGACCGCACGCGGTGGAGCTGAAACTCGGAGACCGGCTCGGCGTTGGATCTGAAAAGTCATGATGCCCTCGCACAAGGCAGCAAACGTTTCATCCCCGGAACCAACGCGGATTTGCTGATCCACGTGAGTGAAACCCTCTGGCCATGCTCCGGCCCCGCTCGGCTCTGACGCGATGATGCGGGTCCTGCCCATTTGCGGGTAATTCAGTTCCTTTTGCTCAGCCTTGGGCAACACGTGCACTCCATTCCAACGCAATCTGTTGTTTTCTGGGCATTCCAGCCACCACCAGATCGTAGGAGTCCTCCAACATGTCAAGGACCATCTCCGCATCGATGGCGCAGACGTCAACCGTGTTCCAGTGGCGCTTGTTCAGATGGTACCCCGGGATGATCCCGGGATTGGCTGCACGTAACGCCGGGGCAAGCTCCGGATCACATTTCAAGGAAATGCTCAATTTTGGGACGTCGAGCCGCCCAAGCGCAAACACCTTGCCAGCACCTTCGCTACCGCCGCTGGGTGCCTTGACCTTGAAAACTGAGGTTTCAACCCCGAAGGGGTAATCCTCATAGCTGCCGGGAAACAGCAGTGCCGCTGTCCGAAGAGCATCTGCGTCAAGGATCATTTGCTGACCTCGTACGTGAGTTGTGCGAACTGACCGTGTTGGAGTGCGCTGCGCAAGGAAAGTTTATCTGGCCCGATATCCCGGGGCAGCAACGGTGCCCCTGCTCTCAACGCCGCAGGAGCCACATTGATAACTATTGCGTCCAGGGCGCCTGCGTCCAGGAACTGTCCGGCTAGATCGCCACCTCCCACCACCCACACGTCCAGCTCACCCGCTGCAGCTCTGATGTGCGTAAGAACGGGCTTCACCGGACCGTTGACGAACCGAACATCGGCGCCTTCCGGAATGGGGAGGCTTCTACTGGTAAAAACATAGGTGGGCCGGGTTCCGTAAAACTGCTGCCACTTGGCGGGTTCGGCAAGCAGGTTCTCCTCGCGCAGCACCCATTCGTAGGTGCTCGATCCCTCCACAAATACACCAGCAGTATTCATGAAAGGACCGATGTCCGGGGCACCTTGCGCATCCACGGCAAAGAGCCAGGCCAATGAATGCTCTGGATCCGCCACGTAGCCATTGAGCGTGGTGGCAGTGTAGTACACGGTCCTCGTCATGTTCCCAAGGCTACCGTTGTGGGCTGACAGACTGGGTGCTAGATCGCCTAGGGCGCTATTTCACGCCCAGATAGTCCTCAAGCAAGACAACCTTCAGCCCGGCAGCCTTCTGCGCCGTGAGGAAAGCAGCCAAGTCCGCAGGGAATTCAGGCCGGAAGTGCATCAGGACGATGTCACCGGGACGCAGCCCGGCACCGACCTGGTAATCCATTCCTCCCGCGTTTGCCTTCGCTTCCCAGTCCACAATGGCCTTGATTCCACATTCTGCAGCCGCTTGTCGAGCAGCGTTGGAATATGGGCCGCCCGGGGGCCGCATAAGGACTGGACGGCGTCCGTAGTGGGCTTCTTCGAAGTCTGACATTCCGCAGATTTCGGCCTTTATTTTGGCATACCCTAACGAGAGGAACCCCAAATTATGGGAAATGGTGTGATTTTCAATCAGAAAGCCAGACTTAATATACTGCTGGTAAAAATCTGGCTGGCCAATTATGAAGGTTTGCGCCAGAAACAGTGATGCTTTCACGCCGTTGTCTTTGAGCAGTTGCAGATCTGAATCACGCTTCACCGCACCGTCATCAATGGTCAAAAAAACCACTTTTTGCGTAGTGGGAATCTTGGTTATGACCGGAACCATACCGTTTTCAATGGGAGGCAGCTTGTAGTCCGGCACCAACCCATCCAGGGTGTCAACCCGGCCAGTCACGGGGTTGACCGGCGGCTGCGTAGGGACCGGCTGGGTGCTAGGACTCGAAGCGGGCGACGGCGTTTGAGGGGGTTTGGTTGATTCGCCCGGATTGCTTGCCGCGTTCGTAGCTCCAGCTGAAGCGATCGGAGTGGACGTATCCGCAGACACCGGCGTCGTTCTTGAGTTATAGAAAACCAGGAAACCAAAAACTAAGGCCACCACAACTGCGGCGACGATGGCCAGAGTCACCCACCGGGAACGGTTGGGGTAGGTGCGAAGATGGCTCGGCATAGGAACTCCTGATGTGCGTGGACTAAAGGTTCAAGGCCGCAGCTTCGATCTTCGGGCACGCATCCATGACGACGTCCAGCCCCGCCTCGGCTGCCCGCTGTGCTGCCGCTTGGTCGATTACGCCCAATTGCAGCCACACCGCACGAGCGCCCACGGCTATTGCCTGATCCACTACAGCCCCCACTTTGTGCGAATTTACAAAGCAATCAACCACGTCGATCATACCGGGCACCTGCGCCAATTCCGTGTAACCCTGCGCACCGTGGACGCTGTCCCCTTTCAAGCTCACCGGGATGATCTCCTGGCCTAATTGCTGTTGGAGGAACAGTGCCACATCCACAGCTGGACGGAGGGGATTATGGGACAGACCTACCACGGCCCAACGCCCGGGGGTGGAAAGAAGCCTACGGATCACTGCCGGGTCATTGATGTGTGCCATGCACAACAGTGTAGCGAGGGGATGGCCGCCTACGTGCTCACGAACGACTCATCGATACCCGGGCGATCATTGTCACCCGTTTCAGTTTCTGGTTCATCTTCTTCCTCGCTCACGTCCTCGTCGACGTAATCGTCGCTGGTGAGCTCTTCCGTGTACAGGGACCAAAATTCGTTAGGACCGGCAGCCACCGGATCCAAAGTCTTCAACTGCTCCTCAAAGGACTTCCGCACCTTTGAAAAGTCCTCATCATCTTCTGGACCCACCGTATCCCGATCGATGGATCCCCACGCCTGAACGATCTTGACAAAGCTCTCCAGTGTCGAGGCAATCAAAGATTCATCGTCTTCGCAGACAAAGAGCACGGACCCTTTTTTCCGGTCCACAACAACGAACTGGAAGTCACCGTCATTGCACAGGACGGCACGCCCGCTGGGATCATCGGCAAATGGCGGCTCCAGCCACTGGCCATCCATCGGCATATCTTCCAGCGCCGAGGGGTGCAGCGGCTCCAGAGCCGCCCAAATCTTGGAGTCCATCATGATTTCCTCCTTCATTTAGTTCTGACACTAATCACAGCTGCTGACCCCGTCAACGCCCAAGAATTTAGCCGACGGCATCCACCAAGGCGCCAGCCTCGAATCGTCTGTTGCGCAAAACAGGCAAGAATTCACGGACCTCTTCCACGCGTTTGTGGGTGACATCCGTTGTCACCACGCCTTCGGCCTCATTTTCCAAGAAGTCCTGTGGAATACCCATAGGGTCCACAATTGCCGAGTGACCGATGCAGTGCGCACTGGAAGTACCCGCAGCGGCAACCCAGACAGTGTTTTCTATGGCACGCGCTTTCAGTAGCGTTTCCCAATGCTCCACTTTGTGCTCGCCTTTGAACCAGGCTGCCGCAACGCAAATAAGCTCGGCACCTTCAAGAGTCAACGCGCGTGCGAGCTCCGGGAAGCGGATGTCATAGCAGGTCATAATGCCGACCTGGAAGCCGCCGATTTCCACCAGAGTTACGCCGCTATCTCCTGGTTTGATGCGCTTTGACTCCTGGTAGGAGAAGGCGTCGTAAAGGTGCAGTTTCCGGTAAGTGCCCAAGATAGCACCGTCGTCGTCAATGGCTACCAGAGTATTGAAGGGACGTTCTTCACCACTAGATTCATAGCCGCCAGCTATCACAGCGATGCCCACGTCTGCGGCGATGCGAGAGAGGCCTTGAACAAAGGTAGTCCACTCGGCGTCCACGGCTGCGGCGAAGTCTCCCTCCACTTCACCTACGGAGAACATTGCTTCCTCCGGGAAGACGATCAAGCGGCCACCGTCCGCCCGGGAAGAAGTGGCCAGCCGGCGCATGACCGTCAGGTTCCGGACGACGTTACCGCCCGGATTGAACTGTCCAACACTGACCTTCATGATTGCTCCCTTCAAACGCGGCATTCATTAGCTCCAGCCTAGCCGTTTTAGCCCAGCAAAAAGGCAGGGTCGGCACCGGAAAATACAGTTCCGCTGCCGACCCTGCCTGGTTACGGTTAGCTAATCGTTGATGAGGTCATGACGGACGATCGTCTGATCGCGGTCTGGACCAACTCCAATAGCAGAGATCCTGGTGCCTGAGATTGCCTCCAGCGCCAGGATGTAATCCTTCGCGTTCTGAGGAAGGTCTTCCATGGTGCGGGCACCGGTGATGTCCTCAGTCCAGCCCGGGAAATATTCGTAGATGGGTACTGCATGGTGAAAATCGGTCTGCGTCATAGGCATCTCATCATGCCGGACGCCATCGACGTCGTAGGCCACACACACAGGAATCTCTGCGATGCCCGTCAAGACGTCCAACTTCGTGACGAAGTAGTCCGTGAAGCCGTTTACGCGGGAAGCATGGCGGGCCAGAACGGCGTCGTACCAGCCGCAACGACGTGGGCGACCGGTATTCACGCCGAACTCACCGCCGGTCTTTTGCAGGTAGATACCCATCTCGTCGAAGAGCTCCGTGGGAAATGGGCCAGCGCCAACACGGGTCGTGTAAGCCTTGATGATACCCACTGCGCGTGTGATGCGCGTGGGACCAATTCCCGAGCCAACTGATGCCCCGCCGGCCGTCGGATTTGAAGAAGTGACGAACGGGTATGTGCCGTGGTCAACGTCCAAGAACGTCGCCTGGCCACCCTCCATGAGGACCACTTCCCCGCGGTCCAACGCCTCGTTGAGCACGTACGTCGCGTCAATAACCATGGGGCGCAGGCGTTCTGCAAAGGAAAGGAAGTACTCCACGATCTCATCCACTTCCACGCCACGGCGGTTGTAGACCTTGACCAGAAGCTCGTTCTTTTGCACCAGTGAACCCTCCACTTTTTGGCGCAGGATCGATTCGTCAAAGACGTCCTGAACGCGGATCCCCAAGCGTGCAACCTTGTCCATGTAGGCCGGGCCGATCCCTCGACCTGTAGTCCCGATGGCTCGCTTGCCCAGAAAACGCTCTGTCACCTTGTCCAGCACCTGATGGTACGGAGCGACCAAGTGAGCATTAGCGGAAATGCGCAATTTGGAGGTGTCCGCCCCACGCGCCTCCAGGCCCTCGATTTCCTCGAACAGTGCTTCTAGGTTCACAACACAACCATTGCCAATAATGGGTGTCGCGTTGGGGCTCAAAATGCCAGCAGGAAGGAGCTTGAGCTCATACTTCTCACCGCCTACGACGACGGTATGCCCGGCATTGTTTCCACCGTTGGGCTTAACCACGTAGTCGACCAAACCACCCAAAAGATCTGTGGCCTTGCCTTTACCTTCGTCGCCCCACTGGGCGCCGACGATCACGATTGCTGGCATGGGATCCTCCCCCTTGCTCATAAATTGAACCGAGCGCTGTTTAAACCGGCGGTAGTTCCGCCGCACATCACCCGAACACGAAAATGCCCCTTTTGGAACCGCTCGGCAGAACAGATGTGCGCGAGTCGCACTTCGTTGTCTGGCCGGGCGAACAAGGGGGCCTTACCACTGAAGTTTACCGGAACGCCCACTGAGGCGCACCTTGATGTCCAAAGACGGCAAATATGTGCCCAATGATGACTCTGAAATCGAGGCGTTTTGGCGGATAAGGGTTCACACAAATGGCGTCACTGGAAGCGCTGTGCACAGCATGGTTTTACGCTCACAACCAGAGACTGCACTTGGGTTCGCCAAGGCCTAACTAACAACCTCGTTACCCTTCCGTCAGTAACGAGTTTGGGAAATTACTGTCCTTTCGACACTAAAAGGCGTATGCTGTCTTTACGACACAAAATGGCGGCATAGCCACCCTAACGGAAGAAGAAAATCATGCTTTTCGAGGACAAGGTGGCACTCGTCACGGCAGCCGGTGCTGGCATTGGCGAAGCCATAGCCCTTCGTCTTGCGGCTGAGGGCGCCGCAGTTGTGGTCTCAGACGTCAACGACGCAGCCGGACAAAGCGTGGTGGATGCCATCATATCCGCAGGCGGAAAGGCCGCTTATATGCATGCCAATGTGGCAGAGCCAGACGATGTCAACGCCCTCGTTTCTTTCGCGGTGGAGTCCTTCGGGGGCCTTCATCTCGCCGTCAACAACGCGGGGATCGGCGCCATGCCCAAGCCTGTTCAAGACGTCACTGACGCCGAATGGGACAGGGTTATGAACGTCAACTTGCGTGGAACGTTCATCGCGATGAAGGCCCAAGTGAAGCACTTCTCGGCTAACGGTGGCGGTGCCATTGTGAACACGGCCTCGCTGGCAGGCATCTCCTCCACTCCCCTGCTGACCCCTTACGGCGCCTCAAAGCACGGGGTTGTGAGCCTCACCCGAAGCGTTGCCATTGAAAATGCGAGCAAAGGTATTCGCATCAACGCCGTTGCCCCGGGTGCTATTGAAACCGCTTCGCTGGCCTCCCTGCCCGAAGATGCCCGCGCAGGCTACGCAGCACAGGTGCCCATGAAACGCCTAGGCCAGGCACACGAAATCGCCAACGCTGTCATCTGGCTGCTTTCTGACGAGGCCAGCTTTGTTACGGGTGTGGTGCTCCCGGTCGACGGCGGAACAGTCAATGCCTAAGTCTTTGGCCCACGCGAGCACATCTGACAGTCAGGATCATCCGCCGACGCCCGGGGCACCAGCTCCACTAAAAGTCGACGGCAGCGCATTGATCACCTCATTAACCCGCGTCTTGGCCGAGTGGACGTCCCCCGATTTTCTAACCGCCGTTGCTGCTCGCGAAGGCGTTGATCTGGATCCGGGTGCCATTACCATGGTGACCATCCTTGCCAGAGGGGGCGCACAGCGTCCGTCTCGGCTGGCGGAAAACATGGTGACCGGGGCATCGAACATCAGTAAGATTTTGGCACGCCTCACCGCCGCTGGTCTAGCCCGTCGGATTCCGGATCCAAGCGATGCACGGGCCCAGTTGGCTGAGTTGACGGGCCCAGGCCACCAAGTCGCCAGAGCGTTCGTCCGCGCCGGGAACGGCCTTACCGATGAGCTACTGGCCGAGTGGTCGGACACGGATCGCAATGATTTCACCCGGCTGCTGGCGCAATTCGAAAAGTCCACGATCGCGTTCGCGGCGCATTTGAGCTCCACTCGCTGATTCCCACCCAACCCACCCAAATTTTGCTGCGGTACCCGCATTAGATCCGCACACCTTCAAAGGAGCACCACATGAGCGCCACCACCACACCCCGTCGTTACGTCGTGACGGGCGCAGGATCAGGGATAGGTGCGGCCACCGTGCAATTACTGCGCGAACGCGGCGAGAATGTGATTGGAGTGGACTTACGCGGCGCCGAAGTCGAGGCCGATCTAGGGACGCCTAGCGGGCGCAAGGCAGCGGCAGATCAGGTAACCGAGCTGGCGGACGGAAATATTGACGCCGTCATCGCCTGCGCGGGTATCTCAGCGCCGATCCCGTTGACCGTCAGCGTGAACTACTTTGGCGTCATCGAGTTCTTAGAACATCTATTACCTGTCTTAGCGAAAAGCTCAGCACCACGCGCCGCCGTCGTCAGCTCCATGGCCTCCCTGCAACCCAACTCCCCCGAACTTGTAGCTGCCCTACTGGCCGGGGATGAAAAAGGCGCCGTGGAAATCGGAACAGCGCTGGCCGCAGCGGGGCCAGCGTCCGGATACCTCAACTACCCCTCCAGCAAGAGGGCGTTGAGCCGCTGGGTCCGCCGGGAGTCCATCAAGGCACGTTGGGCAGGTGCGGGAATCCCCCTTAACGCTGTGGCTCCTGGCACCGTCATCTCACCCATGACCAAGGAACTGCTCGCTACAGAAGAGGGGCGGACCATGGTGGATTCAAACGTTCCCATGCCGTTGAACTACCACTCGGAAGCAATCGTCATCTCCCGCCTCTTAGTCTGGCTCACCAGCGAGGAGAACACCCACACCACGGGCCAGACCATTTATACCGACGGCGGGGCAGATGCAACGCTGCGTGGGGATAATATCTGGGATTAGTCCCAATGCTGTTTACTGTGTGCTTTTGACGGCGCTGGGCGCGGTGCGTTGTCGGCGTGGGGGCAGGAGTTCGCGCAGTGCTAGCCGTAGATTTCCTGAAGCATCCCGTCGGGTGTTTTGGAACGCCGCACGACCTTGGGGCCAGCAGAGACCGCATGACTTCCTCAGCCGGGAAAACCCGCGTCATGCCGAAAATCTAACACGCTTGAACTAAGCAAACGGCACTGCGCCAAAGCCCGTTTGCCTGGCACCGTGGCCCGCGAGCCAACCCGACGTCCTCCGGCCGGAGGGCCTCACGGCGTACACGTATGGAGTCCGCAAAAGCTTGGAGGTCCATCCAGCGAAGATGCCGCGTCCGTCGTGGGATATCCACGCTCTGCCATGCAGTGGATAACCGCGCACTGTTTGCTGGTAACGATAGGGCACATACTCGGGATGTGGCCGCAGAAGCGTTGCCAGAAAACGGAGATGCACGATGGCGAAATGGACAGCGGCTGACTTGCCGAACATGTCAGGTAAGACCGTGATAGTGACGGGAGCCTCAAGCGGAATCGGACTCATCACCGCACGTGAACTGGCTCGCGTCGGCGCTCACGTCGTACTCGCCGTGCGGGACGTTGCAAAAGGCGCCACCGTGCGAGCGGGGATGCAGGGCGACGTCGAAGTACGCGAGCTGGATGTCTCCGATCTGGCCAGCGTGCGCGCATTTGCCGCGGACTGGACTGGGGAGCTCGACATCCTCATCAACAACGCCGGTGTGATGGATATCCCACTCACTCGCACGAGCGACGGTCTGGACACCCAAACTGCGACCAATTCCTTCGGCCCGTTCCTGTTGACCAACCTGCTGCTGCCGCACATCACCAATCGCATCGTGTGGGTGACAAGCCAGCTGCACCGCATGGGTCACCTCAACACGGCAGACCTGAACTGGGATGCACGTCCGTACAAGCCGATGGACGCCTACAACGATTCGAAGCTCCTGGTCGTTCTTTTTTCACTTGAGTTGCAGCGACGACTCGACGAGGCCGGGTCGAAGGTGCGCTCGGTTCTCGCTCACCCCGGAATCGCAACTACGACGCTCGCGGCTCACTCATCATCCAACGTGATCAACCGCTTCTCGTTCCTCTTGAACGATCCGGAACACGGTGCACTTCCGACCCTGTTCGCTGCAACCCAGGATGTCGTCGGCAACGCATACGTCGGGCCGAACGGCCTCGGCAGCATCAAGGGCTATCCGAAGGTACGCAAGCCCGGAAAGGCAGGCCTCGACAGTTTCGCCGCATCCACCCTCTGGGCAGTAACGAGCAAAAAGGTGGGGGTTACAGCATGAGCGCCGCATCGAAGCAGCAGACCACGAAGACATCTTCGTGCCACACGGGCTGCCGGAACACACCGTTGATCTCGGTGAGATCACCATGAACTACGCCACTCTGGGCGACCCGAGCCTCCCGGCACTGCTGCTGATCCCTGCACAGGCGGAGTCGTGGTGGGAATACGAGGCAGCGATGCGCAAGGAGTTGCCCGCATCGTTCCTCACCGGTATTGAAGCGATGGCTCCAGCCGGCAGCGAAGGGGCACCGACTTGACCGCCCCAGCACCTGAAGGAATGCGACCCTGAGTGGGGCTGGGCATTCGTGTCCGGATTTGCGACCGCAGCAAGTGACCACGCGACATTGCTCGCCCAAGTGAAAGTCCCGGTGCTCTTCACGCACCACGTCCATGTTGTCGACCCAGATAACGGAACGGTTGTGGGCACGATTCCCGACCTTCAGGTCAAGCAAGTCGAGGAATTGGTGACCGGAGCTGGAAACAGCTTCACGTACAAGCCGTTCCCGACGATGCCACATTCGATGCACGGGGATGCCCCCGACATCTACGCCGCCACAGTCATCGACTGGGTTGACGGCCTCTACGTGCACAACTAAGTGCAATGCCGTTTGCTTAGTTCAAGCGTGTCAATTTTTCGGCATGGCGCGTAGTGGATGGGTGACCCCGAAGGGTCCTGAACGGTTGACTGATCATATTTCCTTGGGTGTGCGGACGAGAGTGCCCTGCTGGGGAAAGCGATGTGGAGCCAAGGCCCTTACTGGAAGTCCCCGCTACCAGCCCACAGCCCCGCCCCAACCCGGAGTCCAAGGCCAGTAGACTGGCCCGAGAATGAGCACAAAGAGGATATTCCCATGACTGAAAACGGCCACTCATCCCCCGGACTAGTGCTGCACGCCTACGGCCCAGATGCGCAACATCTCCTGGGCTCGTTCCGCAGCGCGCTTAATGCCGTCGCAGCGCTTCCGCACGCTGCCATTGAAATAGTGGTTCAAGGACCTGTAGTGGCGCAGCTGTGCGAAGAAGAATTCGCAGAATCCGTCAGCAACGCCCTTGCTGCTGGCATAGCTATCAATGCATGTGCCAACAGCCTGCGCTCTGCAGGTGTCGACGCAGGCGCTTTGCTACCCGGCGTCGGCCAGGTTCCTTCCGCCGTCGCCCATCTAGCGCAACGCCAATGGGACGGCTGGTCCTACATCCGGTTGTAGCGTGGCGGCGCTCCCTAGGTCACCGAGGCAACCAGGGTCCTTCCTATCGAAAAGATGTCACACCGGTCGTTGATAGTTGATGTTCTCACGGCACTCTAGACTGCGCTGGTGTGTAAAAGGGGCGTTCGACCAGTGGGCCTTTTTGTTCACTAATGCTTGGGGGACCAGTCGGCGGCTAAGGCGCGCATCATTGACGATTGGTAGCCGGTAGGGCTTCGAATACCGTTGAGCCACTCCGTGAGATCTGCGGCGTGATCGTTGAGGGACCGAGTGGCTGCTGCGGAAACCTCTTCCAATAAGCCCAAACGGACGGTTGCGTTCTGGTCTTGGATCCAACAGCCCACTATGCGCCCGTCGACCCACGCCGTCGTGCCGGCATTCCCGCGGCTGTCAAACAGACTGCCATGATGGGAACCAAGGTAGAAGCCACGGCCCTTCCACCCCATGACAGTGGGGTCTAATGGCGGAAGGAGCGCAGTCCACGGTTCAGGATCTCTCACTTCTTCGAGGTCGTTTGGTAATAGCCAGCCCACGGCAGACTGATCCAAGGTAACCGCTACCGCGCCGAGGTCTTCCAATGCTGCGCGCACGATCCCCTTCGTCGCACCTAGCCACCACACCATGTCATCTTCTGTGCCTGGACCGAAGGCGAAGAGCCAACGGCGCACAAGTTCGCGGTAACCATCCTTGGCGGTCCAGCTGTCAATCGGATCTTCGAGCCAGCTTGAGGTACACGTCCACAATGGTCGGGCGGTAGGGAAAGAACCCGTGCACGGGCCGCGCATATTCGCTCCTTCGGCGCCGAGGAGGGTGAGTACCTGGGGAGCCGACCAGCTCTCCCCAGCGGTGCTCTGTACCGTTACGTCGATCAGGGGCGCTGCACGCCTGAGTTGCGCCGCCGAGAGAGGTACGCCGCCGGTGAGGGCTGCGACCACAGCGATCTCTGCCCGATCCAGCCAGATACCTCCGTCGCTGGCAATGCCTGCACGCACAAGATCCCGGCTCATTCTGGCACGTTCGCTCGACGCGACCCTAGCAGCAGAGCTTGGCAAGACGGCAGGCAGAAGCTCCTTGGGAAATGCGAAGAGTGTGCGCCTCATTGCAAGCTGTTTGACGAGGGTGCGGTCAGTGTACAAAGCGCGGTCAACGTCGGCGGGAACGACGCCGATCGTCCTCGCCCAGACGGACAGATGTACCGAGGGCGCATCAGTTGCATGCAGTGCGACTACTGCCCGGGTAGCGTCTTCGACAGTGCGCACGTGGGCATCGGGTGAGAGTGCATGGCGGCGCGCGAGTCGGGCGCGCCGCTCGGTATTAGGGACATGGCGCATGGTGCTCCTGGAGAGAAAAGTTGGCGAGGGCATTGTGGGGAATGCTAGTGCGCTGCGCTCTGCGGGAGGACGCCTGCGCTGGCTTTCGTTTTGGATCGCCGGTGGCTGGCACCCACATCCCACGTCAGGGCGAAATGGGCGTTCGCTGTCCGTTGCTGTATTTCCCGGTTGGCAGGCCCCAGGCAAGGGGCGCCAGGTGAGCAATCCTATGTCGTACTTCGCGCACATAGGAAGGACATCGCGTTCGAGGATCGAGTACGGCGGCTGCGGCGCGAACGTTCTCGTCGTCCGCGCCGCGGCTCCATGGTGTTACACCGCGGGGTAAGCGGCAGCTACGTCAAGGATCCACGTCACTCCGAAGCGATCGGTAAGCATACCGAATCCAGCGCTCCAAGCAGACGCAGCGAATTCCTCCACAATCCTGGCGTCGACCGAGAGCGTAGCCCAGTAGCCCTGGACCTCGTCCAGGGTCTCACCGCGCACGGAGACGAAGAATGGCTGATCGGTGACCGTGACGCCGTTTTCGCGAAAGGTCGAGCCGGGCACGACTTTTGAACCCTCCGAGTGGCCTGGGATGTCATAGGCCATCACTTGGAGACCCTCTTCGGATTCAAGCTGGCCGAAGACGACGTTCTCGGCGCCGGGCGCGTCTTTGGGCATGCCGAAGTCGCCATAAGTCGCGATGGCCGTCTGGCCGCCGAAGACGGACTGGTAGAACTCCAGCGCCGCACGGGCATCGCCACGGAAGTTAAGATGGGTGGTCGTTTTAATGCTCATAACTGCTCCTAGTGAGAACGTCGCCGGGCTTTTACCCTGGCAATATCAACTCTCTCAGGCGTATAGGTCAGGATTAGTCCTATATGAGAACTAGTATCGAGGAATGACGACGACCACATCCCGGCTATTGAGTCTGCTGTCTCTGCTGCAGAGCAGACGCGACTGGCCAGGCTCTGTGCTCGCTGAGCGGCTGGGGATCAGCCATCGCACGGTGCGCCGCGACGTGGATCGTCTGCGCGAGATGGGCTACCGCATCCAGGCATCAATGGGACCGGAAGGCGGTTACCGCCTCGACGCCGGCAGTGAACTGCCCCCTCTGCTGTTCGACGACGAGCAAGTGATCGCTCTCGCGGTCGCTCTGCAAGCGGCAACCCTCACCGGTGTGGGAATCGAAGAAGCAGCTCTCAGAGCTTTGACCACAGTGCGCCAAGTGATGCCCTCCCGGCTCCGTCATCGTTTGAGCGCTTTAGAGTTCACGACGATCCAGAGTCACTCGGGCCATGCAGCGCCGGATTCAGTGGACCCTAGCGTACTCATTGCACTGTCGAGTGCTATCCGCGCGCGAGAGGTACTTCGCTTCGACTACGAGACCCGGCGCCCCGATACCGAACAAGGGTCAGCGCGAAAAGTGGAACCGCACCATTTGGTGACTTCGTCCGGCCGGTGGTACCTGGTGGCCTGGGATCCGGACCAGGGCGACTGGCGCATCTTCCGTGCCGACCGGATCGCACCGCGAACCCCGGCCGGGCCACGATTCACTCCGCGGAAGGTGCCTGGAGGCAACGTGGCCGAATACGTGTCGGCCCGCTTCAAGGGCTCAGAGGAGACCAATAAATGGCCGTGCAACGGGAAGGTGATCCTCAGCCGGGCATCGGGAGAAGTTTTACCGTTCGCCGACGACGGGGTCGTCGAAGATCTCGGTCCGGATCGGTGCAGTCTGGAGGTCGGCTCATGGTCATGGGTCGCGCTTGCAGCATCCCTAAACCGTTTCGACACCGACATTGAAGTCGTTCATCCCCCGGAGCTCAAAGAGGCGTTCGCGCAGCTCGCGATCCGGAATGCAAACACCGCCAAAAGCAAGTAGCCACATGAGCCCTCGCTGCGGGCTCATTCCGATACCGGCACTGCCTTAAAAAACAGCTTTCTAAGACACCTGACTGCGGTGATACCTAGCTGCACTTTGCGTCTAGCTCCGGGATGGGCCTGTGAGTAGTGCGCCGACACCGTCAGCGTTGGCCGTTGACGATGGCGTCTGCGTTATTGAACGCCCAGGCCACCAGAGGGACCAGGAGCGTGCTTAGTTCATATCCACGCTCGGTCAAACTGTAGTCAACACGGGGCGGGATGATTACTTGTGCATGCCTACTAACCAGGCCGTCCCGTTCAAGTGTCTTCAGCGTTTGTGCAAGCATCTTCTCGCTGATGCCTTCCGCCCTCCGTCGCAACTCACTCCATCGCTGCCCACCTTCTGAGAGTGAGACGAGGATCAGGACTCCCCACTTACTGGTGATGTGGTCCAATACAGTCCGGCTGGGGCAGCCAGCCGGGAACACGCCATCGGGAAACGCGAGTGGGAGGGGTGCTGCCGGGATACTTACCTTCATTCCAGTACCTTACCTGAAAGTGCGTACTCTCCACTGGGAAGTATCTCAACTCTCCACTGGTTGTTCACGGTGACAGAGTACGAACAATGAAAGGAACCACCCCATGAGAATCGTCATTACAGGAGCAAGCGGCCAGTTGGGCCGGCACGTTGTGGAAGCACTGCTCGAACACAATTTCCCCGCGTCGAGCATCGTGGCCACCGGCCGCTCCGTCGATAAGCTTGCAGATTTTGCCGCCCGCGGCGTCCAAGTCAAGACCATGGATTACACCAACCCTGCCTCCGTGGCCGCCGCCTTCCAAGGAGCTGACAAAGTACTGTTGATCTCCGGCAGCGAGGTGGGACAGCGCGTGGAGCAACACCGCAACGTGATAGAGGCCGCGAAGGCTGAAGGCATGAAGCTAGTGGTTTACACCAGCATCGCAAACGTCGACACCACCGGCATGAAGCTGGCCGCCGAGCACCATGCCACCGAAACCCTGCTCCAGGATTCAGGCGTCCCCTTTGCACTCCTGCGCAACGGCTGGTACCTGGAGAACTACACCGAGCAGCTTCCTGGCACTCTGGCGCAGGGGACTTTAGTCGGAAGCGCAGGGGACGGCCGCGTCAGCGCCGCCTCCCGAGCCGACTACGCGCAGGCCGCCGCCGCAGTGCTGACCACCGACGGTCAGGGCGGCAAGGTCTACGAACTGGGCGGAGACCACGCATTCACCATGGTCGAGCTCGCCGCCGAAATCAGCGCTGCCACGGGCGAGCCCGTCACCTACCAGGACATGCCCGCGGCCGACTACGCCCGCGTACTGGCCGGGGCGGGTGTCCCCGAGGCATTTGCCGACATTCTTGCCGATTCAGATCTGGGGATCGCCCGCGGGGACCTTCTGGTGCCCGGCGGCGAGCTGCAGAAACTGATCGGCCGGCCGACCACGACGCTAGCCCAAGCCGTGCGCTCGGCGTTAGCTGCCATCTAGTGTCAAGCCCCTGCCATCCGGCTGTATTGATGCAAACCGTCATGTCGTTCTTTATGGTGAAGAAAGCAGACCTAGCTACAGCATTGCGCCAGCTAGCTCCGCTCGCGCCCATGGACTGGCCGAAAAGGGCAGGATTTTTCAGGGGACTAATGATTACGCCAAGCTGGAGGTTTGAATTAGTAGCGCCCCACAAAAGCGTCCCTTTGTTAAGGGTCTCTGTCCGAGCCGGGTGACAATGTACTTTGGTGAGCCCAGGGTGAGGGTGTCCGCGAGATCGCTCGGTAACTGCGGCGCTGCACATCGATGGATGCGTGGGAGCCGCGCGGCGGTGCCTCTACGTTCGGGGCCGACTCAGCGGCCCCGAACCAGACAGCAGGTTGGTTCATGATGACCACACGGGCATTGCTCTTGATTGACTACGTGGTCTCACTCTGGCTGACACCACGGCGGCTGAACTGGTTTTCAGGCAGCTGCATGAATGGGCAATCGTGGTGTAATCAACGCGGCATCCCTTGGGTCTCCTGCGGCTTATCACCCTCATTTCAGTGCCGCAAAGAGTCAGCGCCGCAAAGAGTAGCCTGCAACGCCCTCCATCTGGAAATGAGGGGCGCCCAACAAACTCCGCGAATCCCTCTAACCCGCCATCCTCCGACATACGCTAAGAACCGGTCTCACCCAAACAGAGCCCTACTGACTGATCGCAAATATTCCATGGGCTCCCCGCTCGGCGTCCACCATATAGTGGGACACAAACGGGTAGTTTCCGGCCTCCGGGAACGTCAACTCCACAAATCCGCCCTGCGCCGGAGCCAGCGCCAGGGCCTGGGATCCGGCGCTCGGATCTGAGCCATCCAGTAAGTATCGGCCCTCACTCCACACGGTGCTTAGCTGCCCACCGACAATGTGGAACGACGTCGCCTTGTTGGGACCGGCGTCGAGCACCCAAACACGCACCTTCTCGCCCACTTTGGCGGTCAGTGGGCGGAAGTCGTACTGGTTGGCATAGCCGTTGAACACCACGGCATCGGGCTTTTCAGCCTGAATTTTGGCCAGGTCCGCCACTCCACCTTGCGGTCCAAGATACAGTTCCGACTGAATGAGCACATACTCCTTATCCACACTGGGCAGCCCGGGCGGATCGATGATGACAGCGCCAAACATGCCGTTGGCAATATGAAGACTCATGGGCATAGTGCTGCAGTGATACATCCAGATCCCGGCACGGGTTGCCGTGAAGGAATACGTCAATGTCTCCCCCGGGTTGATGGTGCGCATTGGCTGGTCCGGGGCCAGAGCGCCGGCGTGAAGGTCGATCGAGTGACCCAGAGAGCCATCATTCGTGAGGGTAATAATGAACTTGTCCCCCACTTTTCCGCGCAGTGTGGGTCCTGGAGCTGTGCCGTTGAATGTCCACAGTGTCTGATTCACCCCCACAGCCACATCCTGTTTTTGCTCCGTGACCTTCATCGCCACCTTATGAACGTTTCCTTGCGGCAACGCCGGAATTACCGGATCGTGTGCGGTGAAGTCGGCTGGCGCTTTCTTCATAAAATCCAGGAGGGAGGCGGCACTGGGGCCGGTGGCGCTTGAGCCCGCACCGCTGTGATCCATGCCTGCCATCCCGCCACCGGGTGTAGCGGATGCGGACGGCGCTGCGATTGGCCCACCGGTTACCGCGATGCTAAACACCATCCCCTGCTGTTTGTGCCCGGCAATACTGCACCAACCGTCCATGCCCGCACCAATGACACCGGCATCCACTGTGGCTTTCTCGCCGGGGTAAAGCCGTCCCGATTCCGCTCCAGCCGCGGTGACCAAATCATGCACCATCGAATCCTGGTTGACCACGTTGATGACTAGTTTGTTGCCAAGAGGTACTTCCACCTTGTCCGGGTGGAAGCGCATGTCTTTCATCGTGATGTCCACCGTAGTGGTCACTCCGGTGGCCTGCACCGTGGACTGCGCGGCTGCCTGGTTCAGCCCAGGAAGCGTGGTGGGGTCCGCAATAACTCCCGCCACCATGACCAGTACGACGACGGCCATCCCGGTCGCTGCCATCCCCCACCTTCGCCCGGGGGCAAGGTCGAAGGCGGCACCCGCGGCTATGCCCGCGCCACCGATGCCAGCGTCCTCCCGCGGACCACTGGGCTTCTTGAATAAGGCCAAAGCCAACAACGGCAGAATCCAAGCCAGACCCACAAGCACCAGGAAGCTGGTGCCTACCTTGACCAGGCTCGGTACTGGCAGCAAAGAAACTAGCAAGGCGAAGTTCGTCAGCACCACACGAAACACCCCGACCTTATCCAAAATGGCTACCCGGTGTTTGAGCATTGCCGGTCCGCCACCTAGCACCACCGGAGCCAAATAGGTCAGCGCAGCTCCGAGCACTTGTGCCGCGAAACCGGCTGCCAGCACGGGAGCCACAGTCACAAGGCCACGGTGCAACCCATCCCAACCACCTGCGGTCATCGTCAGCAGCACCAGCCACACGATCGAAACCACCAGCCAGACCAAGGCCGCCACAGCGGAAAGCGGGGCAAACGTCACGGCCGGTTTGGCCCGCACCACCTTCACTAAAGGAATGCAGATATACACGATCGCACCCAGGTAAACGAGCAATCCAACAGTGCATAAGAACATGGTCCCGGCACTAGCGCCAATGGCGGTCAGGAGCACGCCCGCCAACAGCGGTACTGCTCCGTGCCGCGCAACGGTCTCGGCGCCGTCGGCCACGCGAGTGTGCAGCATGGTAGGCAGCAGTGTCATCAGCGTCCCGAGCACTGTGATGCCCACAAATCCCAGAACGTTCACGCTCATGTGGACCAATAGCAAACGGGCGTGCAACTCTTCTGGCAGACCAGCTGCGAGCGCGGCACCGACTCCTGCGCCTACGGGCAACAAGAGGCAAGCAGCTACGTAATACCAGACTGTCGGTCCAAAGCGGGAGGGCAGAGACGTGCGCGCGCGCAGCCCCAACACCACTGCGTGAGCCGCCACTACAGCGCCCACAACGATGCTGCCGAACAAAGTCAGCACCCAGATGTTCGCGACCATGGAAACCACCACAGCCACCACAGCCGCGTTGAGCAAAACCAGCCGGGTCACCATGCCACGCGAACCGGGGTTGGGCCCACGGAGCAGCGCCTGGGCGAAGTGCCATGACCACACCAATATCGAGTTCGTCACGGCCCCGAGCAACAGCAGATGCACCATAAGCCACCCGGACACCGGAATATTGCGGTGAAAAAGCACCACAACGACAAGAGCCAGCAGCCACGCGATGGCAGGTGCGTTGGCGCGCAGGTGCCATCGCGACCGGTTCATGGGAGCGGGTACTGCGGGCTTCCCGGCAGGAGTCAGTGAGATGTTCATACCGTGGCCTTTTGAGGAGAGGAAGTGTTCGGTGAATGGGTGGCCTGCCAGAAGGCCATGGCAGCGAAGAGAAGGATGGCAATCACGTTCAGTACACCACCGCTCACCCAGGCACCCGCAATCCCTGCCGCGTCTCCAAGACCCAAACGCAGCAGCAAGGAGGCGTGGAGGAGCACTGCCGGAACCCAGAAGAGTTCCGTATAGGGCAACGGCTTGCGCAGTACGGCCGGTAAAATAACGGGGGCATGAGCCATGATCATGGAAATGGTGAAACCTAAGAATACGGAGTGGACTACCATGTCATAGGCGGGGCCCGTAAGAGTGGTTTGGTTCACTGATAGCACGACGCCGGCAATAGCGAGCCAGCCGTATCCGGCCAGGAGGCAGGCAGCGATGTAGCGGGGCAGGCCGGTGGAACGCACAGTCTTACGGGCGGCGTCGTAAAGCACTAGCCAGCCGACCATGGCCAACAAGGACAGGCCAAACAGTGGGTACCCGACGGCGGGCCATAACAAGGTAGCCATGGCCGCGGCGGTCATGGCGAAGGCCAACGACGTCAGCAGCGGCTCAGCTTTTTTACTGGTAATGCCGATCCTGGCCAGTTCCAGCCGCTCACCGGCAATCGTCAACACCACGAAGCTGATGAGAAAGGGCAGCAAGATGGCGATGCTGGGGATTCGCAACCACAGGGCAGCGGCCGCAATGGCGCTCACAGATCCCAAGATTTGAATGAGCACCACGTTCTCGCGTTGACGACGCCACAACGGAATGTACACCAAGGTCATGGCGATGGTTCCGGCTAGCAACACCGCTTTCCCCACCCATAGTGGAAGCGGGGCGATCATCAGAAGGCCGGAGATTCCAAGTAGAGCGGGAGACACGTATCCAACAGCCTTGCCCAGTGCCACGGTACGTTCTAAAGCGATGACTGTGCCAACAAAGCACAGCACCAACAGCATGCCGTGGATCTCCGGAAGCCTGTCCAGCTTCACCGGGGCGTCTGCACCCAGGAGCTGCAAGCCAGCGTTTAAGCCCACCAGAAGTGCGGCCCCCGCGGGTAGCAAGAACAGCATTCTAAAAGCTGGTTTACGCAAAAACGCTCGTATTTTACGGTCGCGGGAGTGGTTACGCGGCTTCGGACCGGCTCCGGTGCGCACGGGGACGCTCACGTGGCAGGAACCGAAGGCAGATGAAGCGTGCACGCGCCGGGGCCAGCGAAAGGAACCAATTCAACATCGTCTTCGGCCATCCCACTGCCTTCCATGAGCCCCTTGACCAAGCCAAGGTGAACTGCGCAAACAACCTCCGGATTTTCCCGTGCCGCTCCCAGTATGGGGCACGTCGTGAGTGTGAAATCTGTTGCAGCAGCATTTCCCTGGATACCGAAGCCGGCTTCCGCTAGCTCGGCTGCCACCCGGGCCCGGAACGCACGATCCACGGTGGCGGAGTGCGTGGAGATGGCTGGAGTGTCTTGGAGCGCATGGGCCCACCTCCGCCCGGCAAGTTCCCCGGCGGCTGCTGGTTTCTCACTCGTGGCAGCAATCTGTGCGGCGAGCGCTGCGGCCAAGGCGGCATAGCCGCGTGGGCTGGTTTCCGCTATAGCGGGGGCATAGCGCCAGGCAGGCCGCCCGCGTCCGGTGCTGACCGACGTCGTCCTCGTCGCAAAACCGTTAGCCACCAGTGCCTCCAAGTGTTCACGAACGGTATTGCTGTGCTGGCCGGTGGCGACGGCGAGCTCTTCCACGTTGATAGTCCCATCCGATGAACGCAGGCGCTCCAGGACAGCGGCACGCGCTTTGGACATCGGCGCGACCGGCTCCGCCCCACCCGGCTTAGGTCCGTGCAGCTGGGTTTCAGGCATTTTATTTTCCACGGAATTAATTGTAGTAATATAAACCCACAAACTCCATTCACCCGCCACACGATAGGTCGCTCTTGTGAATAACCTTGTTCTTGCCTCCTCCTCAACAGAAGCCGACGCGTTGGAAAACGCTAAAACCCGTTTGGCGGAAGCCAGCGGAACGCTCGGCACGCTCTCCTCCAATCTGATCTCAGCAATCGCCAACGGGACCGGCGGGGAGCTGGCCGAAACAGACCAAACCAAGCTTGTGGACTTCGCCGAGCAGGAATTGCTCCCCTTGGCCAGCGCCTTCGCGCAGGCACTGCATGACGCCAGTGGCGCCGATACAGTAGTGGCCGCCCTAGCCGCAGGGCACAACGGACGATTGATTGAGGCCACTAAAGCCTTAGAAACACAGGAAGCTCCTGTGCAGATGGTCTACGCCGGAGCGCGTTTGCAGGAAGCTGCCACCGCATTTTTGGACAACGCCGCAGAGCTGATCATCCCGGTCCTGGCACGGAATCCAGCGTTGAAATTGGGTGGGATTCTTCCGGAGCGCACCGTGGAGGCTGCCAGCTCGGCTCCCGCGACCGGCGGTTGCGCCTGCGGCGGCCATGACGAGCCCGGGTTGTCGGAGCTAGACACCCGGGTCATCCCACACGCAATCCGCCACGCCACCATCTTCGGTGCACTTGAGGGCCTCACCGCAGGCCGTGGCATCTTGCTGATCGCCAACCACAACCCGCTTCCGCTGCTTGCGCAGCTAGAGCAACGCTCAAGCGGAAAGTTCGCCGTGGACTACGTTGAGAATGGCCCGGAGACGTGGAAGTTGAGCATGGTCCGTAACTGATCTTGCAGGCGCCTGGGAAAACGGACAATACAGCACTTTAGGACGATCGGAACGGCGTGCTGCATCTGCTCGACGCCTGAGGAATATCCTGGCGACGTCACAATGTGGTTAGAGAACGATCCGCTGACTAAGTACACCAAGCTGGGGCGTCGGAATGCTGGCGGTTCACATGACATGTTTTGGTGTCTTGGTGTGGGCATCTGTCATCCGGGCACCGCTGGCCAACCGACGGACTCTCTCCAAATAGGCGCCTAAGCGCTAAAGTATGGAAGAGCTTTCGCAAGGCCGGTAACTACCAGCTCCACGGGACTGGTCCGGACCCAATCTGAAACATCCAGGCGCAGACGGTCGGAGACTACGACGCGCCCGGCGAGGACGTCTCGCGAGATGCCATCGGGCCGATATCCGAGCTTACTCGAGACACCTTGCGAGCCAGCGTTGTTCTGAAACACTTCGCTCAGCGCAGTGACGGCTCCCAGCCCCTCAAATGCCAGACCCAACAGAGCCCTTCTGGCCTCTGTTCCGATACCCTGGCGGTGAAACTCGCGACCAAGCCACGATTCGGTTTTCACTTCACGCAATACCGAATAATTGTGTGCCTTCAATGTGACCATGCCCAGCGGCTGGCCTGCACTAAATACACCCAACTCCAATGCCCAGTCGTCAACGCACCAAGCACCCCTCCGGCTCCAATGCTGCTGCATCACGTGGAGCGCCCGCTCATGAGGGGCAAGATTCGTCCATGGAGTCAAAAAGGGCTGTTCGCCAGGTTCATTGACACCGTTTGCTGCGACCTGGGCAAGTCCAGACAGTTCACCATCGTTTGGACTTCGGAGCTCTAAACGCCTGGTTGCAAGCTTCAAGTGCGCGAGAGGCCAGTAGTCGTTGAGTATCTCGCCAGTATGGCACGGAGCTAGATGGCGTCCTCGTATTGTGTGCGTTAAAGCAAGCCTTGGGCTACGGCCCGTACCGTCCCTTGCCGCGGTCAATCTGTTTGCGGGCCTCCCTGATGGCCTTCGCAACTTCAGGACTTCTGGCCTCAATATCATCCGCACCCTTGTCGAAACTTCGAAAGGAGCGAAACAACACCGGAAGCAGACACAGGAGGACAATTCCGGCGATGATCAGAATTGAGACAATATCCACTGACGAGCTCCCCCTACGTTTTCACCACATGTTTGTCGCTTCACGGACCCAGTGTTCGACACTACCGCGGCTTCCGTCCGACCCACGAAAAAGTCATCTCTTCCAAAACAGACTGCACTCTCCTGACGAATAGAATTCATGCCAGTTGGCGTTCCCCTAAGGATGTACGAAAAGAAGCCGCCTAAGTTGGCTACGAACGGCCAGGGAAGAAGTTCAAAGGCTGCACTTCAAGAAGTTTCGGGAGAACTGCCAGCGTGCCTAAAGTGTGGGCATCTTGCTCTAAGGCGATCCGATTGAGGTGAAGGGCAAGTAGGCCCGCGCTCCGCACCCCTTCGATGTCCGTTCGGTAATTATCTCCGATGTAAAGGATCTCCTGAGGTAATAGCTGCAGGCTTTCACAGGGCACGCGGAAGGCTCCGACGGAGGGGTTAGCGTGCCCGACGGATTCGGAACTGTATATCGAGTGAACTAGTGGGCCCAGCCCGATTCTCTGAATCTTCAAGGTCGGGTCTGACCAGGGTTTGGTTGACATCTGACTTGTGAGTTTTGGCTCGCCAGAACATAGGACATTTTGGGGGAAACATGCTCAAAACATTCATTAGATCAGCGAGTGCTGATCCGGTCGTTCCAACACAGTGGGTGCTATTGCAGTTTGCGCTATCACTAGCGTTGCTCGTGCTGCTTGTCGCATCTTTGATAAGTATCGCTCGGACAAAGAATCAACCCCCTCCTCGCGTCGTAATGTGGGTTCTGATCGTCTTTCTCTTGCCCTTCATCGGCCCCATTTTCTGGTTCATCGGAGGACGAAAGACTGCAAGGCCTATTCGCTCAATGCCATCCTGAGTCTAAAAAGCATGGCTCGCAAGAGCCGTGTGGTCAGGATTTGCGGACTGCGTCCGCACCTAGGAACGGGCGCCGCACACGGCGTTATCTTCGTAGCTCAACAGGCGCAGATGATGATTGTTAACATAGATCGCGCCGAATCTGGGGCGCATGTTGATCTGATCTCATAGGAAACAGGCAAGATCGATCCTCGAGGGTGCAGTGATCGCTTAAGTCCTCTTTCACAACGTACTCTAGTAGATCGTTTCAAGAATCGCACGAAGCCCGCCTCCCTTCCACGAGCAACACGCCCCAAGACCAGCTGTTCCGCCAAGCAGTTAGTGAACGTAATCCGTTTTCGCAGACAAGACACTTTCGTCCACGGGTTCATAGCGTCTGGTGGTGTGACTGGCGGCCACGATTGCCCGCAGTCCGACGAGAGATGCGGGTGCAGCACCGGCGGCGCGAGCCTGGACCAGGATATTCCCCAGCGCAGTGGCTTCCACCGGTCCGGCGATAACGACCAGCCCGGTCGTATTAGCTGTGAGCTGGCACAGGAGTCTATTTTGTGAGCCGCCACCAACAATGTGTATGACCTCCACGCCCTGTCCTGACAGTTCCGCGGCCTCGCGAATGGTGCGGGCGTAAGTGGCGGCCAAGCTGTCCAGAATACAGCGGACCACGGCGGCCTCCCCGGCCCCAAGGTCTCTTCCCGTTGCACTCACAGCGGCTCTGATCCGCGCTGGCATGTTTCCTGGGGCGATAAACTCGTCGGAATCTACGTTTATCAGCGGTCCGTTGCCGGGCTCTGCAGCGGCCAGATCCAATAACGTAGGCAGGTCAAACTGTCGGACCGGGGCTCCGGAGCCGGGTGTTTCACCAGACCAGCTGCGCACAGACTCGCTGAGTAGCCACAGTCCCCCGACGTTGCGAAGGTAGCGGATGGTGCCATCCACGCCGCGCTCATTGGTGAAGTTCGCCAACCTGCTCGCTTCCGTGAGGACCGGCTTTTGAAGTTCCACCCCGACCAAGGACCAAGTACCGGAGGAGATGAAAGCGAATTTCTTGGTCGCAGCAGGTATGGCGACGACGGCGGAAGCTGTGTCATGGCTGGCCACCGCCACCACTATGGTTGTTGCGAGAAGCCCTGTCCTTGCGGCGATGTCCAAGCTGAGCTTGCCGATGGTTTCTCCTGGTTGGATCAACGGTGCAAACAAGTCAGCGGGCAGGTCAAGGATAGCGAGGAACTCTCCAACCAACTCCCCTGACACGGCGCCAAAGAGCCCTGTTGTGGAGGCGTTGGTGGCTTCGCTGCGTCGGACACCCGTCAATGCGAATGTGATGAGGTCCGGGATCAGCAATGCCTGCCGGCCGCTTAGATCCTGCTCGGCGGCAAGCTGGTAAATGGTGTTGAACGGCAGGTGCTGTAAGCCAGTGGTTTCGTAGAGCCGTTCCGGGTTGATGAGCTCGTGAACCTCGGCAACGTGCCGGGTCCCACGGTCGTCCCGATAGCTAAATGGTCGTCCTTCCATCTTCCCGCGGATATCAACAAGCCCATAGTCCACCGCCCAGGTATCGATCCCGATGCTAGTAATCTGCCCATCCATGGCAGTGGCGTGCTCCGCCGCCGCGGCGAGCCCCACCAGAACCTCGGCAAACAGCCCATCGAAATCCCAGTGCAGGCTGCCGTTGGTCTCGATGACACCGTTTGGGAAGCGGTGCACCACATGCAGGTCAACTTCGTATTCCGAAATGTGCCCGACAATGACACGCCCAGAGGACGCCCCAATGTCGATTGCAGCAAACAGGTCACTCATCGCAAGAAGGCTGCTGCCACGCCGGCGTCGACCGGGATGTGCAGACCCGTCGTGTGTGAAAGTTCAGAGGAGGTGAGCACGGCGGCGGCATTGGCCACGTTCTCCGGCAATACCTCGCGCTTAAGGAGGGTCCGCTGCGCGTAGTACTCACCCAGCTTTTCCTCCTCCACCCCGTACACGGCCGCACGTTTAGCTCCCCAACCACCAGCAAAAATACCTGAGCCTCGGACCACGCCGTCGGGGTTGATGCCGTTTACACGGACACCGTACTCACCCAATTCAGCTGCAAGCAGACGCACTTGGTGAGCCTGATCGGCTTTGGTGGCCGAGTAGGCGATGTTATTCGGACCGGCAAAAACCGAGTTTTTCGAGGAGATGTAAATGATATCCCCACCCATGGCCTGCTCGATGAGAACCTTTGCGGCTGCCTTGGAGACCAAAAAGGAGCCCTTAGCCATGACGTTGTGCTGCAGGTCCCAGTCCTTTTCCGTAGTTTCCAGCAACGGCTTGGAGATGGAAAGCCCGGCATTATTGACCACCAAGTCCAGTCCACCAAAGGCCAGCACCGCTGCATCGACTGCGGCTTGCACGGCTGCCTCGTCGGTGACGTCTGCGCGAAAGCCAATGGCCACGTCAGGGCCGCCCAGCTCTAATGCGACGGCCTGCGCTGCTTCGAGGTTGAGGTCCGCAATGACCACGCAGGCACCTTCCGCGGCAAGGCGGGTTGCTATAGCCTTTCCGATGCCCGACGCCGAACCCGTCACCAGCGCGATCCGGCTGGCGTGAGACTTGGGCTTGGGCAGGCGTGCCAGCTTGGCCTCTTCTAGGGACCAGTACTCGATCCGGAACTTCTCGGCCTCGCTGATTGGCTCGTAGCTGGAGAGTGCTTCCGCACCGCGCATGACGTTAATGGCGTTGAGATAAAACTCGCTGGCAACCCGAGCCGTCTGTTTGTTGGCCCCAAAGGCGAACATGCCCACGCCTGGCACCATCACAATCGCCGGGTCCGCGCCCCGCATGGATGGGGAATCAGCCACCGCGTTGCGCTTGTAATACGCCGCATAATCCACACGATACTCAGCGTGTTGTTTCTTCAGTCGGGCAATGGAGTCCTCCACCGAGGCATCCGCCGGCAAATCCAAGATGAGTGGCTTGATCTTGGTGCGCAAGAAATGGTCGGGGCAGCTGGTCCCCAGAGCACCCAAACGCAAGTGCTCGGCCGAAGCCAGGAAATCAAGCACGGCCGCGTCGTCGCTGAAGTGGCCCACGACGGCACTATCGGTGGACGCTAAGCCGCGGATGGTCGGGGCCAGTGCGGCGGCCTTGGCCCGGCGCTCAGCCTCGACCAATGCGCCGTAGCCGGGCAACGCCTCGCCGAACGGGTTTTTGCGACCATTGGCGTTGATGTACTGCTCAGCTGTTTCAATGATCCAGCGCGAGTTCGCTTCCGCTTCTTCGCTGCTTTCACCCCATGCCGTGATCCCGTGGCCGCCTAAGATAGTACCGATTGCATCCGGGTTGTTGGCTTTGATGGCGGCAATGTCTAGGCCCAGCTGGAAGCCGGGACGCCGCCACGGCACCCATGCCACTTTGGTGCCAAAGATTACAGCCGTTAGTTTCTCGCCGTCTGCCGCCGTGGCAATCGCAATGCCCGAGTCCGGGTGAAGGTGGTCAACGTGGGCAGCATCGACCAGGCCGTGCATGGCTGTGTCGATCGACGGCACGGCACCGCCTTTCCCGTGCAGACAGTAATCAAAGGCAGCCACCATCTCGTCCTCCTGGTCAACACCCTGGTAGGTGTTGACCAGTGCGCGCATGCGGTCCAGACGCAGCACCGCCAAACCCTCTTCGCGCAGCGTGCCCAAGTCTCCGCCGGAGCCTTTGACCCACAAGAGCTCCACCGGCTCCCCGGTGACTGGGTCGGTCGCGGTGCCCTTGGCCGAGGTATTGCCACCGGCATAGTTGGTGTTTCGCTTGTCTGCACCTAAGCGATTGGAACGGGCAATCAGTTGCCCAACAACTGGATGTGTCATGGCGTTATGCTCCCCATCCGGCCTGCTGGCCGCCTTGTCGGTCCACGTTGATCTTCTCTTGGTAGCCGCTGGCGGCAAAGGCTGCCGTTGGGTCGGCGGGCAGGCCGCGAGACTCCCGCCACTCGGCCAGGTTTGCGCGGACATCCGTGTAAAACGCGTCCATCAGCACGGCGTTGGCAGCCAGCACGTCGCCGGAATTTTGCGCCGCATTCAGCGCTGTGGTGTCCACCAAGAGCGCTCTGGCTGTCATTTCCTGAACGTTGAGCACGGAACGAATCTGGCCGGGGATCTTGCCTTCAACATTGTGGCACTGGTCCAGCATGAAGGCCACGTTGTTGGCCGGGTCCAGGCCACCGCCACGGATCACCTCATGCATGATCCTGAACAACTGGAACGGATCGGCAGCACCCACAATCAAGTCGTCGTCGGCATAGAAGCGGGAGTTGAAGTCAAAGGAACCGAGCTTGCCCAAGCGCAGCAACTGCGCCACGATGAACTCGATGTTGGTGCCAGGGGCGTGGTGCCCGGTGTCCAGACAGACCAGCGCCTTCTCGCCCAGAGCTGCGCAGTGGACGTAGGAAGTGCCCCAGTCCGGGACATCGGTGTGATAGAAAGCCGGCTCAAAGAACTTGTACTCCAGAACCAGACGCTGTTCGTCGCCAAGCCGATCGTAGACCTTTGATAGGGAGTCGGCCAGCCAGTCTTGCCGAGCCCGGATGTCCCCTTGGCCCGGATAGTTAGTACCGTCAGCCAACCAGATCTTCAAGTCACGAGAACCGGTGGCATCCATCACCTCAAGGCATTCGTACATGTGGTCGATTGCCTTGGACCGTATAGCGGGATCACTATGGGTGAGACTGCCAAACTTGTAGTCATCGTCCTGAAAGGTGTTCGAGTTGACAGTGCCCAGCTTTACGCCCAGCTCCCCCGCATAGTCCGCCAGCACGGTGTAGTCCCCCACCTTGTCCCACGGAATGTGGAGGGCCACGGCTGGCGCCAACCCAGTAAGGGCGTTGACCTGTGCGGCGTCGGCAATCTTTTCCTCGATGGTGCGGGGGGTTCCCGGCGTCGCGAAGACTTTGAAGCGGGTGCCGGAGTTACCGAACGCCCACGAAGGCAATTCGATGCTTTGGTGTTCGAGCTGGGTCAAAACGTCGGTGGGGATAGGCACGTCAGTCTCCTTTGGTTGTGAAGTGGTTGGGTGCTGGCGCCAAGGCGGCGAGTTGGTCCTCGAGATTGAATACCTCATCAAGTTGCGCGAAGTCCTCGTCTGGTGCTCCGTCAAGATCCTCGAAGAAGCCGGCCATATCGGCCTGCCAGCGGGCGTTGACGTCAGTGGCCGCCATTTGCGCCTGCGCTTGGTGCAGACTAGTAGTTTCGAAGTAGCCAATCAGCAGCCCGTCGGGGCGCAGGAACAGCGAGTAGTTGTGCCAGCCAGCCGCCTTGAGGGTCACCAACATCTCTGGCCACACGGCCGCGTGCCTGTGCTTATATTCCTCGATGCACTCGACTTTGAGCTGAAGCGTGAAGCAGACCCGCACCAGGCTCATGAGAGCACCACGTGCCGGTGTTCAATGCCCAGCAGGGACGCCGCAGCTCCGAAGTCCTTGGCTCTGTGACCCAGGCACAACGCCCAGTGGTGGCCGATCCCGGTCTGGCTCCACTCGTCCACCCACAGCCCGGGGTCCCCGCCAAAGTCAACACGTGAAGTGGTGTTGCCGATGGCCAGCAACGGTCCTGGAACCACCACGCCTTCCGAGGTGACGAAGACGTAGCTGCCGTCCGGGTCCTGGCCCAAGCCGAAGGCGGTGGCGGGTCCGTGCTGAACGTCGAATTCCACCGACACTCCCCAGCCTCGCTTGCCATGGTAGACGCCCAGCCCGCGCAGCAGTGGGTCTTTCGCGGACACGGCCAAGTGTGCGGGTCCATCGTGCCCCATCTCCACCACATTGTCGTGGAAGTTCAGGGCCTGGATTTCGGTGAACGAGCCGCCCGCGCCTATGGCTTGGGCGGCGAGCATGGCGATAGAGGTGCGCAGCTCAAACTCGCCGGCCATCGGGACTCCCCGGGCCGTGAGGATGGAAGCACCCAGAATCATCCCGGCACCCAGTCGTTCGTGCTGCTCGCCGGCCAATCCACGGTGGTAGTAGGCCAGTGAGTCTAGGTTGAAGTCTTCCACTAGGCGGTCCAAGCCCACGGACACCTTGGCACCCCAAGAAAAATCATCGTGGTCCACGGAGTCATCCACGACAAAAAGTTCACGGGCAAGGTCCAGTCGTTCGGCGACCTGGGCCGGCGTCACCTCATTGACCCGCTCCCGCAGGTCGTCAAATTCGAGCACTTCCACATGGGAGCCAAACGTTGTTGAGACGGTTGTCAGATCGGTGGCGACATCCAGCATTCCGGGGTACAGGTGCCCCATCAACCCGTGCCGGGCATTGCGAAGCCTCCCTCGAACGCCGGCAGCATGCACCCATTGGGTGATTCGAGCCCAGGCGGATTCCTGCTTAAGATGCCCGGAGACGGAACGAAAGTCGATCCCTGCTCGCCGGAAAACATTTGCAACCTCCGGCACCGGGCACTGACCGCAGTAAGCAAGCCATTTGCCGGTGTCAAAAGAAGCATGGTCCATGGCCTCGGTTGGCTGCAGGTCGATCACAAGGACAGGCGTCTTGGCCCGCTGGGCAATGGGCAGCACCATCGATGAGGTCAGATATGTCGTCAAGAAGATGACTATCAAGTCACAATCAGCCACACGCAACGTCTCCCCGGCAACCGCGGCTTCTTCGGCGTCGGAGATGAAACCGGTGTCCACTACGTCTGCTTCGAGGGCTTCGAAGCGGGCGGTTACATAGCTGACGGAATCCTGCAATTGGGGCCGCAGCTGAGGAAACTGGGGCCAGTACGCCCCTAAGCCGCCGGAGACCAGGCCGATCCGGGTGGGCCTGCGTCGGTGCTGCGTCAACAGCGCCGTCGCGGGTTGAATGTGGTTCATGGTGTGGGGCCTTTCGGCATGAAGTTCGGCATGAAAAAGGAACTCGGGTTCGAGGAAAGCCGGGTGGGTCGCACGGCGGTTGTGCCGGGTGGGCTCTCAGCGACCCACCCGGCCACGCGGCCTAGAAGTTGTACTTGTCGATGTTCGCGGCGTTGAACACTGTGGGCGGACCGACGATGACAAGGCCGCCGTCCTGGACCTTGCGTTCGCCCAGTTCACCGGCGGTGAAGGTGTCCCCAGCCTTGCCTGTGATCTTTCCGTCCTTGAGTGCCTTGCCGGCGAAGGAGGCAACGTAGCCCAGCTGCGCCGGATCCCAGAGCGCGAACTCCTTGACGGTTCCATCCTTGACGAACGGCCGCATTTCATTGGGCAGTCCCAGCCCGGTCAGGGCCACCTTGCCCTTGTAGGCGGAGGTGGAGAGGTAGCGGGCGGTGGCTGCGATGCCAACCGTGGTGGGTGAGATGATCCCCTTGAGGTTGGGATGGGCCTGCATGAGACCTTGAGCTTCCTGGAATGACTTGGTGTCATTGTCATCGCCGTAGACCTTGGCTACCAGCTTGATGTCTTTGTAGGCCGGATTGCTCTTAAGCTCTTCCTCCATGAACTTGATCCACTCGTTCTGGTTCGTGGCGTTCGCGGTGGCCGACAGGATGGCAATCTCACCGCTGCCCCCAATCTGCTCGGAGATGAGCTTGGTCTGGATCAATGCAACGTCCTTGGCCACCACCTGACTGATAAATACGTCGCGGCATTCTGGTTTGGTGTCGGAGTCGAAGGCGACAATCTTTGCTCCGGCAGAGCGGGCTTCACCCAAGGCGGTGCACACGGCATCGGGGTCATTGGCTGCAATCACAATCACATTGGTGCCTGCCTGCGTCTCGGCATTGATGAAGGAGACTTGGCTGGAAGCGGAGGCTTCCAACGGGCCCACCACGTTCGAGGAGGAGAAACCAGCCTCTTTGGCGCCTTTTTTGCCTCCAGCTAGGACAACATCCGTGTACGGGTTATTCAGCTGCTTGGGGATGAAAGTGATGGTTGCATCCCCGCCCGCCGCCTCGCCGCTGCTGGCGGGAGTGCCTGAGCCGCCGCAGGCAGTCAGGGCCATGGATACCACTGCAGTGACGGCGACGAGGGACGCCAGGCGGGACGATCGCGGGGATTTCTTACGGTCAAACATCATTGGTTTTCCTTCGATTATTGTGGTGACGTGGAGTTTTGGTCAGCTTGGGTTATGGTTCGGTGCTGCGGCGAACACGGCGGGTGTGCCGCCACCCTCTGATGGCGGAGCCGATGCTGGGGGCCACCACGGAGAGGATGAGCAGCAGGCCCGTCACAGTGATGAGGACGACGTCGGATACGCGCCCCAGGCGCAGCGCATAGTTGAGGGAGCCGATCAGTAGAACGCCGGCCAAAACCCCGAGAATGGAGCCCTTGCCGCCGAATATAGACACCCCGCCGAGCAGGACGGCCGCAATGACGGCCAGTTCCAGGCCGGTGGCGTTGTCGCTGCGGGCGCTGGTGTAGCGCAGCGTCCAGAAGATCCCGGCAAGAGCCGAAACTGCTCCAGATGCCACGTAGAGCCAGAACTTGCTCCGGGCCACCTTGATTCCCACAAAGGCGGCGGCTTCCTTGCTATAGCCCATGCCGAAGAGGCCGCGTCCAAACGGAGTGAAGTGCAGCAGCACCCCAAAGGCGA
Source organism: Arthrobacter cryoconiti (assembly GCF_020905375.1). Classification (GTDB taxonomy): domain Bacteria; phylum Actinomycetota; class Actinomycetes; order Actinomycetales; family Micrococcaceae; genus Specibacter; species Specibacter cryoconiti. The sequence continues at coordinate 32,398 of NZ_JAJJBU010000006.1, read as the reverse complement.
TGATGACCACGAGGACGCCGATCATCACGGTGGGGATGCCCGTCGCGCCCAGTTTGGAGGTGAAGAACGCTGTCAGTGGCTTGGGGAAATTGGCCACGGCGTTGTCTCCGATGGTCACGAGCGCCAGTCCACGGAAAAGCGCCAAGGTGCCGATCGTGACGGCCAGTGATGGCAGCCCCAGCACAGCAATCAGGAAGCCGTTGAACATGCCGCAGGCAACTCCAACGAGCACGCTGACCGCTAGCACTAGCCAAATGTTCATGCCGCCGGCCCAGAGAACGCCCATGGTGGCGCTGGTCAGGCCTGCAATGCTGGCCACAGACAAATCAATTTCACCCGTGATGATGATCAGTGTCATCGGCATGGCAATCAAAAGGACCGGGATGACGTCTAATAGCAGGAAACCGGTAGTGACAGGAGACGCGAACCGAGGGATGCTGATGCTCGCGTAGATCAGAAATGCCACTAAGGCGTAGATGGTGATGGCGTCGCGGCTTGCCAGTAACTTCGCCGTTCTCGTCTTGCGCCACGGCGTGGTGGACGGACTTCTAGTGAGCGGCGCCTCCGGTGCAGGGGCGTTGCTTGTGGGCGTGGTGGTCTCAGACATTCCGGGCCTCGCTAATCCGCAGTTTCTTGGCTGTGCGCAGGCTGGCCAAGCGGTCGATGATGATGGCGGCCAAGATCAGGATGCCGACGATTGCCTGCTGCCAGAACTTGTCCACCCGGACAGCTGTCAGCGAAGAGGTGATGGTGGTCAGAAGCAGGGCACCGAGCGCCGCACCTGTGACGGAGCCACTGCCGCCAAAGATGGCCACGCCACCCACGACGGCGGCTGCAATCACAGTCAGTTCCATGCCGGTGCCGGTGGTGGCGCCCACCGAGTTGAAACGACTTGCGTAGAGAACGCCGGCCAGACCGGCTAGCGCCCCATTGGCTAGGAACGCCAGGAGCACGCGTTTGGAGACTTTGATGCCAAACGCCTTTGCAGCCTCAGGGTCGGAGCCAATAGCATACAGATCCCTGCCTGCCCGAGTGCCGGACATGTACAGTGCCACCGCGATGACGACGACGACGGCCACCAGGGTGATGATGGGGAAGCCCAGAAACGTGTCCACGGAGAGACCACCGAAGGCGTCCGGTCTGTCTCCAGCGAAGTATTGCTTACCTCCAGCCCAGGCGTTGTTGAGGCCGCGGAACACGTAGAGCGTGCCGAGAGTAATAACCAGGGCAGGTACTTTGGCAACTGTCACGAGGATGCCGTTGACGGCTCCGAGCACCACACCGAAGGCCATGCCGATGCCGAAGACGGCAATGATCGGGATGTTCGGCATCGCCGCGAAAATGGATCCCGTGCCGAAGGCCACCAAGCCCAAAATGGAGCCCACGGAGAGGTCGATGTTCCTGGTGACGATCAGCAGCGTCTGCCCCACTGCCAGGATCATGATAATCGTGGCATTGAGCAGTAGGTCCTTGACACCTTGTGCGCTCAGGAAGAGCGGGTTGATCAGGTAGGTGACAATCACTAGGACGCTCAAAGCAATGAGTACGGGAAGCTCGCGGAGCCGCAGCACCGAGGCGGTGGCCGCCCAGCCACGGGACACTGGCTGCCTGGTTGGTGCTTTCCTGCTGTCCAGGGCAGAGCTCATGGGGTTCCTCCCGCGGTAGACGTGGCGGCATGCATAATAGATTCCGGATTTGCGTCCGCACGGTTGAGTTCTGCGGTGATTTGGCCCTCGCGCATGACTAGAACCTTGTCTGCCATGCCCAGGACCTCAGGCAATTCGGAGGAGATCATCAAAATCGCGATCCCGCGTCCTGCCAGTTCCGAGATCAGCCGGTGGACCTCACTCTTGGTCCCCACGTCAATGCCGCGGGTGGGTTCGTCGATGATCAGCAGCCGTGGTTCGGTGGCCAGCCACTTGGCGAGTACCACTTTTTGCTGGTTGCCGCCGGAGAGTGTGGAGACTGGATGCTCCAGGGAGCCTGTCTTGACATGGAGGCGTTCACTCCAGTGCTTGGCGGCGCGGCGTTCGGCGGCTCCATTGATCAGTCCGGCCGTGGTGAACTTGTTGCGCAACGTCAGCGTCACATTCCGGGCCACAGACAGTTCCATGACCAGTCCCTGCTTGCGGCGGTCCTCCGGAACAAACCCCATACCTGCTGTGATGGACGCCTGTGGGTCGCGGGCCTTTAGCCTGCGTCCCTCAAAGGTGATGGCGCCGGCGTCGTACGGGTCGATCCCGAATACGGCTCTGGCTACCTCTGTGCGCCCGGCACCGACCAGGCCGGCGAGAGCAACGATCTCCCCGGAGCGGACTTGGAAGCTGATGTCTTTGAAGACCCCGGCCCGGCTGAGCTGCTCAACTTCAAGGACCACGCCGCCAATCTCGGCTTCGGTCTTGGGGAAGAGCGCGCCAATATCGCGCCCGACCATCTCCTTGACAATTTCTTCTACCGTGACGTCGACGGTTTGGTGGGTCGCGATATAGCGTCCGTCCCGCATCACTGTGATCCGGTCGCACAGTTCGAATACTTCCTCGAAGCGGTGTGAGATGAACAGGATGCCAGTCCCCTTCTCACGCAGGCTGCGAGCGACGGCGAACAGTCGGTCCACCTCGACGCCGCTGAGGGCGGCTGTGGGCTCGTCCATGACAAGCACCTTTGCATCTAGCGAGATGGCCTTAGCGATTTCGATGATTTGCTGGTCGGCAATGGACAGCCCTTCAGCAATGCGGGTCGGATCAATCGGGACGCCGAGCCGTTCAAAAAGGCGAGCTGCCTCCTTGACCATGGCAGAGCGGCTAATCAGCCCGAACCGGCCCTTGGGCTGGCGGCCAATGAAGATGTTCTCGGCAACGCTGAGGTCGGGAAAGAGCGTTGGCTCCTGGTAGATGACCGAGATCTTGGCCTCCTTGCTGTCACCCACGCTGCGGAACTGAACGCTTTCCCCAGCGACCCGGAAGTCTCCCGAATCCGGGCGGTGGAGTCCTGCCAGAATTTTCACCAGCGTGGACTTGCCGGCACCGTTTTCCCCGACTAGTGCGTGAATTTCCCCGGGGAGAATCTCAATGGTTCCGTCGGCAAGGGCAACCACCGGGCCGAAAGTCTTGGCTGCATGGATGAGTGTGAGGGCTGGCTCCTCCCGTAGAGGGCCGGACCTTGTACTGTCTGTTTGCTGCATAGATTGAACCGCACCTTTGGGGCCGTGTGAAGTTAGTAATGAATCGTTTCATTACGAGCTGTGATTCAAATCATAGAACCATCGCGATGGAAGCGTCAATAGCACAAGGAACATATTATGATTCGTTTCAATCAAGGGGTTCAATAGGGCGCAGACAAGGTATTCTGATTTCAGTGTTTCCATCAGGCCCGCCCGTTCCTCCTTCGGGGCGGGAACTAACCCAGGAGCCCCCAAAATGCTTTCAGCCAGCGTCAAGGACGTCGCTGCATTGGCCGGCGTATCAGTAGGAACGGTCTCTAATGTGCTCAATCGGCCGGAAAAAGTGTCGCCGGCGGTCATGACCAAAGTTCAGATGGCCATCGAGAAACTCGGTTTTGTCCGAAATGATGCCGCCCGCCAACTACGCGCAGGCATGAGTCACAGCATCGGATTGGTGGTCTTGGATGCTGCAAACCCCTTTTTCACCGATTTAGCCCGGGGTGCAGAGGACAGCGCAGCGGCCAAAGGCTTCTCCGTCTTGGTAGGCAACAGCAGCGACGATGAGCGCCGGGAGGCCTCCTATCTGGGCCTCTTTGAGCAACAGCGTGTGCTCGGCATCCTCCTCTCGCCTGTGGGCGACATTCTCTCGAGGCTGGAGCAATTGCGCCGCCGGGGCATCCCCACTGTTCTCGTGGACCGAGTGTCGGACAACGCGAGTTTTTCATCCGTCGGCGTGGACAACGTTGCGGGCGGCGAAATGGCTGTACGGCACCTGTTGTCACTGGGCCGGCGTCGAATTGTGTTCGTGGGAGGACCCTCCTCCATCCGCCAGGTTGCAGATCGTCTCACCGGCGCACGCAAGGCCATCAAGGAGGTTTTTGACGCAACGCTTGAAGTCATAGAACCCGATTCCCTGACTGTCCTCTCTGGGAGGGCCGCGGGTGAAGCTATCCGGAACCGGCCCGTTGAGGAGCGCCCCGACGCGATTTTTGCGGCTAACGATTTGCTTGCCGTTGGCATCCTTCAAGCCCTAATGCTGATGGGTACGGTCCAAGTACCGCAGGAGATAGCATTGATCGGTTACGACGACATAGAGTTCGCCTCGGCCGCGGTGGTCCCGCTCTCCTCGATCCGCCAGCCCAGCGCCTTGATCGGATCCACTGCACTGGAGTTGCTTTTGCAAGAAGTCAGTGCGGAGCCCGGTTTCAAAACCAGCCGTGTGGTGTTTCCTCCGGAGCTCGTGGTTAGGGCTTCAACACGGGGCTGACCCCCCCTACCGGTTCTAGGCAGGAACGACGCTCTTGTCCGGTTAACTCAGCCTTGGTTCACCGGCGGAGCCCAGACGCCAGCGGTTGAATGGTCACAGAACGTGCGGTCATTCTGGTTCTCACACGCCATCTGCACCATTCCCGGAACTTGAAGCACAGCGTCCGTAACATTCTCATAGCGTTCTGTGCGGACTCCCCTAGTGTGCGCTAAATACCGCAGCGCCACTTCAATCCAGTTGGCATAGAACTTTTGTTTTTTGGTTTAGGCCTTGTCATGGATCCCTTGGAGAGCAGCACGAACATGTTACTTGGGTCCGTCTGTATGTTGAATCAAGAGGAGAAGTCACTCAAGTGGCTCTTTTAGTACCGAATCAGCCCGGCCACGGCGTTATCGCCTACAACGGAATGGCGCCTTAGGCGCCACTTGGTCCGGACGCCGAATTCGTCAAGAACCCTGGAAATATCCCTTGCCAACCGATTACGGTTGGGCTTCTTTCCAAGACTTCCGTCAGGATGTCAGTATCAACAGCACGATTGATCGTAACCAGGGCGTTGACGGGCGAGATACCAAGTTGTGTTGCGCTGCCCCCACAGCATCCCTTGGATACGTGCGCGGCTGACTCTGGCAGGTCCGTCTGGAAGTGGATGGATCGTTTCTTATTGGGCATGGGCGATCGCCGTCTGGGCAGGGACAGAAGTTCGATGTGTTTGGCGACAGCGACGGACTCATCCATCTGCCGGCGATGCAAGGATTGCTTTGCTCCAACAGTGAGCTGCGCACTTCCACGATGGTGTCGTCGTCATTGATTCGCCCAAAGTCAGAATTGATCCCGTCCAAATAAAAAAGTGCCGCCGATCCTAGGAATCAATACTGCCGCTGTAGCGGTGGCATTTTCCTGGGATCGGCGGCACTTTCCGTGGAACTTTAGAGCGCAGCCTCGATCGCGGCCTGAGCAAGCGGGTCCGAATCATCTAAGAACTTCGTGATGCGCGCTGCCTCGTCGGATTCACCGATAGCGCCGGCGGCACGTCCTAACGCATACAGCGAGCGCAGGAACCCGTGATTGCCATCATGGGAATACGGGACCGGGCCCGTGCCGCGCCAACCGTTGCGACGCAGTGCATCCAAGCCACGGTGGTAGCCAGTGCGGGCATAGGCGTAGGACTCAATAGTCCGGCCCTCTGAATATGCCTCGTCAGCTAAAATCGCCCATAAAAGCGACGACGTAGGATGCTTAGCCGCCAGATCAACAGCTTCCTCCCCTGCCGCAAGGCGCGCGTCAACGTCCTCTTCAGCTGGAAGAAATGTAGGTTCTGGCCCCATGAGGTTTCGACGGAAATCTTCGCTCATATTAGTTGCTCGTCTTGCCTGCGGAGCCGAGCTGCTCTGCAGCTTCCACTACGCGGGCGGCCAGGCCCTTTTCAGCTGATGCGCCCCACACGCGCGGGTCGTATGTCTTCTTGTTGCCAACACCGCCGTCAATCTTCAAGACGCCGTTGTAATTGGTGAACATGTGGTCAGCCACCGGGCGCGTGTAGGCGTACTGGGTGTCCGTGTCGATGTTCATCTTGATCACGCCGTAGGAAACCGCATCCGAGATTTCTTTCGCGGAAGAGCCGGAGCCACCATGGAAAACCAGGTCAAAAGGACTTTCCTTGCCCAACTTGGCACCAACGGCGGCCTGGATTTCCTTGAGGATCTCCGGGCGCAGTTTAACGTTACCGGCCTTGTAGACCCCGTGCACATTACCGAAAGTTAGGGCAGTAATGTACCGGCCATGCTCTCCTGAGCCCAGCGCCTCAACCGTGGCCAAACCGTCAGCAACGGTTGAATACAGTTTGTCGTTGATGGCATTTTCAACGCCGTCTTCCTCCCCACCAACAGCACCGATCTCAACTTCAAGAATCATGTGGGCTGCGTGCGTGCGGGCCAGCAGCTCACGACCAATGCGCAGATTCTCCTCAAGAGATTCATGCGAACCGTCCCACATGTGGGAGTTGAAGATCGGGTCGCGGCCCGCCTTCACCTCGGCTTCTGATGCAGCCAGCAGGGGCAGCACAAATCCGTCAAGCTTGTCCTTGGGGCAGTGGTCCGTGTGCAGGGCCACGTTAATCGGGTAGTTTTTAGCGACTTCGCGGGCAAATGCTGCGAACCCCAGAGAGCCCGTCACCATGTCCTTCACGCTGGCACCGGACCAGTAGGCTGCGCCACCAGTGGAGACCTGGATGATGCCGTCAGTTCCGGCATCGGCAAAACCTTGGAGCGTTGCGTTCAGCGTCTGGGAGGACGTGACGTTGACCGCCGGGTAGGCAAAGCTGCCAGCCTTGGCGCGGTCGATCATTTCTGCATACTTATCCGGTGTTGCGATGGGCATCAAAAGCTCCTAGTGGCTATGGTGCAAAGGGGCAGGCCCTGGTGCCGCCCTCCTATGACTGCTCCCATCCTAGCGATTGAGTCCACAGTGGCGAACTAGATGAAGCTAATTTCCACTGCGTGGACTCTTTTCGCCCACGTCATCCGCTGGGTTCTCAAGTTCAGCTCACATTTTGCTCGAACACGTGACGGCGAATCCAGGCATGCATGGCAATACCTGCAGCCGAGGCAGCATTGATGGAACGGGTGGAGCCAAACTGCTCGATCGAAAGGACCGCCTGCGCCGCGTCGTGAACTTCGGGGCTTAGCCCTGGCCCTTCCTGGCCAAAGACCAGAACGCAGTTCTTCGGTAGCTCATATGTTTCCAACTTCTCAGAGTCCGGAAAGATGTCGATGCCGATGATCGCCAGGCCTTCGCCGTGCGCCCACTGAACAAAGTCCTCCACCGTGGGATGGTGGCGGACATGCTGGTAACGGTCAGTGACCATGGCTCCGCGCCGGTTCCAGCGCCGTCGACCAATAATGTGCACTTCCTTGGCCAAAAAAGCGTTGGCTGTGCGCACCACAGTGCCGATGTTCATATCGTGTTGCCAGTTTTCAATGGCAATATGGAAGTCATGACGGCGGGTGTCCAGGTCAGCGACAATGGCGTCCATGCTCCAGTAACGATATTGGTCCAGGACGTTGCGGCGGTCTCCTTCGGCAAGCAATTCCAGATCCCACTGTTCGCCTTCGGGAAGTTCTCCCTCCCATGGACCTACGCCAACCTCATGATGGAGTTCTTGATGCGCCCCGTCCCCCTGATGGTGAGCGGGCAGTTCCGGGGTATTACTGGGATTGTTCACCGTTCAACTTTAGCCGTTGGCATGCTGACTCCAGCACTAAATCTGGAAGACTGGTAGCACCGCACAAAATCCAGGAGGCACGATGAGCAAGCTCAACAACCGCAAGCCCGCCGATATTGAATGCTGGCTCACCGATATGGACGGTGTTCTGGTCCATGAAAACCGAGCCGTGCCTGGGGCAGCAGAACTGATTCAACGCTGGGTGGACACGTCCAAGCGATTTTTGGTGCTGACGAATAACTCAATTTTCACCCCGCGTGATCTCGCCGCCAGGCTGCGGGCATCAGGACTTGAAATACCTGAGGAAAACCTGTGGACCTCGGCACTGGCTACGGCCCAATTCCTCAAGGCCCAGATGCCGCACGGTCGTGCTTTTGTCATTGGTGAGGCGGGATTGACGACGGCGCTGCACGAGGCTGGCTTTATTCTCACCGACCAGAACCCTGACTACGTGGTGCTCGGGGAGACTCGCACATACTCTTTTGAAGCCATCACCCGGGCAATCCGTCTGATCAGCAACGGGGCGCGGTTCATCGCCACCAATCCCGACGCCACAGGGCCTTCAGCTGAAGGTCCCATGCCAGCCACGGGCGCCATTGCTGCCTTGATCACCAAAGCCACGGGGCGTGAACCTTACATTGTGGGCAAACCAAACCCGATGATGTTTCGCTCAGCCATGAACCGCATTCAGGCTCATTCGGAGACAACGGCCATGATTGGTGACCGCATGGACACCGACATCATTGCAGGCATGGAGGCTGGTCTCCACACGGTGCTGGTATTCACCGGAATCACTCAGCCAGAGGACATTGATGCCTATCCGTTCCGCCCGGATCAGGCGTTAGATTCTGTTGCGGATCTGATTGCGGAGATCTAGGACGGCAGACTAGACGGAAGGCACGAAGGAGCCAATTATTGCTTCCATGCTCTTCTTGTGGGCGGACCATTCCGCTGACAGCGCCTCCACCGTCAGACGGTGCGCCACTCCGGCGGTGTCAAAGCCAACCAAGTACTCGCCTTGGATGGGGCCCGTGAATGAGGTACAGGTATAGCCGTAGCTGTACCCGTAGAAACTGTCGTTATCAACAATGGCTGGCTTGTTTGTGTAAGAAAACTCTGACGCACACCCAAAGCCTGCCGTGCTGCGCAGCTCCACGAGTTTAGCTTGCGATAACTCCAACTGAAGCCTCAGTCCGGTGTCAACGGACTTACTGATCTTCTCACGCGAGACGGACGACGCAGGGCGTTCGGTTGCCTCGTAGACAAGCAACGCAGTCTTGGGTTTGTCACCTTTTCGTGCCACAAATCTCTCTGCTGGCGTACTTCCATCGGGACTGATGACCGTGACGTTGCTGGTATCCACCACGTTCCATGAGTCTGGATAGGAAAAGGACGCAGTCTTGGTCTGCGCAGCGCTCATTGGCTCCATCCCGCTCTTGCCCAGCATCCCCAAAATGAGGACCAGAACAACGGCAAGCACAGCAACCGTGGCGAGCCCACCGCCAACGATCCACGGCAGGACTGACTTTTTACGCCGTCCCGGAGCGAGCTGCACAGGCATCCCATAGTTGGCGGCTGGCGCAGCGAATTGCGGGGCGGCAGGGTGAACCTGCTGCGGATAGCCGTAGAAATTAGGGGCTGGCTGGCCTTGCGGTGGAACCGGCGGCTGACCCTGCTGCGGAACTGGCGGTTGGCCTTGCGGGGGCTGGCCCTGTGGCGGCATGGACATCTGTTGTTCCCCTTTATCTACGCGGCCACTGCAGCAGCATTATTACAGTGAGCCTAACGTCAGCCCTACCCTGCGGCCATGGGCACAGCTACCCATGGCTCTCCACCTCTTGTTCATGTGCGGTTGGTGCCGGGTCAATGTTCACGCCAGACGATGTCTTGTTTCACCCGGCAAGCTGGGTTGGCAAGGCCGCAGCCACAGAGCGGCCATCAAGGAACGCTTGAAGGGATCTCACCGTGCACATTCACGAGCATAAGAAGCCGAACCGGCGCAGAGGCGCACAGCTCGCTTTTGCCACCGCCATCCTGTCCACCTGCGCATTGGCCACCGCAGGCCCCGTCCTCGCAGCCGCTCCGGATATTACAACCCATGGTGGAGCACAGCGCTCATCCGCTTCACATGCCGCGGACGTTGCGGCGTCAATAATTGACGGCCCTGCCAAGAACGTGATCCTGCTGATTGGCGACGGCATGGGCGATTCCGAAATCACCATTGCCCGCAACTACGCACGCGGCGCGGCTGGAGCGTTCCCTGGCATCGATTCCCTGCCGTTGACAGGCCAGTACACAACGTACGCGTTGAACAAATCAACGGGCGGACCAAATTACACCCCCGATTCCGCTGCCACCGGTACCGCATGGGCTACGGGAACCAAGTCCTACAACGGTGCAATCTCCGTAGACGTCAACGGTGTAGCCCAAAAATCTTTGCTACAGATCGCCAAGGCCAACGGACTAAAGACAGGCAATGTTTCCACAGCGGAACTTCAGGACGCCACACCCGCCGTTCAGGTCGCCTCGGTCAGTGGCCGTAAGTGTTACGGCCCTGTTGCAACCACAAAGAGCTGCCCTGAAAATGCTTTGGAGAACGGCGGCAAGGGCTCAATCACCGAACAGTTGCTTGATACTCGTCCGGATGTTTCTCTAGGCGGTGGCTCGGCAACGTTCGCGGAGACCGCAACAGCCGGTGACTGGGCTGGTAAAACCCTGACGGAGCAGGCCGCTGCCCGGGGCTACAAGACTGTATCAACGGCCACTGAGCTGAACGCTATCAAGACCGCGGATGCAAACGCACCCCTGCTGGGCCTGTTCACCCCGGGCAACATGGCCGTCCGTTGGGAAGGCGCGAAAGCGACTCATACGGGAGGCGGAGAAGCCCCGATCACCTGCACAGACAACCCGCAGCGCACTGCGGAACAGCCATCACTGTCCCAGATGACGTCCAAGGCCATCGAGCTGCTCAAGACCGGTGACAAAGGATTCTTCCTTCAAGTAGAGGGAGCTAGCATCGACAAGCAGGACCACGCAGCCAATCCCTGTGGCCAGATCGGCGAAACCGTTGACTTGGACGAGGCAGTGAAGGACGCCTTGGACTTTGCCAGGGTCGATGGGAACACCATGGTGGTTGTCACAGCGGATCATGCACACAGCAGCCAGATCATCTCCGCCGGTGCCACGACCCCCGGCCTCACCCGCAGCCTGACCACCCTGGACGGGGAAACCATGACGGTCTCCTACGGCACAGCAGAAGACGGCAATTCACAGTCGCACACCGGCTCACAAGTTCGCATTGCCGCCTTCGGCCCCGGCGCCGCCAATGTCGTGGGTTTGAGCGACCAAACAGATTTGTTCTTCACCGTGACGAACACGCTGAAATTGGATCCGGAGGCTGTGCTACCCGCCCCGCTCCCGACGGCGACACCAAGTCCATCACCGGGAGATAAGGGGACACCGTCGGATAGCGCGTCTCCCACTCTGCCCGCAGACCAGCCCACCAACTCCGCTGCCGCGGTACCTGGCGCAGGGGGTGGCTCCGGACCCGGATCACTAGCCTGGACCGGCTCGACGGCGGGCTTCTTGGCCGCCGCGGCCATGGCCCTGCTGACGGTGGGCCTCATACTCCGGCGTCGTACCCGCGCTACACACACAACGATCTAAGTCACCGCCACACGCGCGCAGAGGAGGAAAGTTTCAGCTTTCCTCCTCTGCGCGTGTTAAGCGCGTACTGCGTTTTGTTCGACTCCTCAGGAGCGTTTGCTGCTCAGGAGCTGACCACCGGATGCCTCCAGATAGCAATTCCCACAGAGTGATTCGTACCAGACGTCAGCGCCGTCTATGGCGACTTGGTCGCCGTCGAACACCACCTCGCTTCCGACGCGACGGGTGTTGAACAGCGCTTTGCGTCCACACCGGCAAATCGTCTTCAGCTCTTCTAACGAGTGCGCGATCTCCAGTAACCGTGCCGATCCTGGGAAAGCCACGGTGAGGAAGTCGGTGCGCAATCCGTACGCAATGACCGGTACGCGATCCAGCACGGCAATCCGAAACAGGTCATCAACTTGTTCCGGGGTGAGGAACTGGGCCTCGTCGATCAGCAGGCAGGCCACCGGCGGGACCTGGACATGTTCTAGGAGTGCGTCAGGATCATCCCCGGCCGCATGTGCTCCGAACAAGGCCCGGGCATCCTCTCCAGGTTGAATGAGGAAATCCACGCTGCGAGTCATACCCAGACGGGAAACAATCTCACCGGCGCCCTTTGTATCGATACCCGGTTTGGCGAGTAGAACTCGTTGCCCGCGTTCCTCGTAGTTAAACGCCACCTGCAACAGCCCCGTGGACTTTCCAGAGTTCATGGCGCCATGACGGAAGTAAAGCTTGGACAAGGCAGTCCCTTCAAGAGTGCGTGCGAGGTGGTCTCGTTTCGTGAAACGTAGTTTCAGTCCAGGCCGAGCTCGTCCTTGCCGAAAGCGAACAGGTACGGAACACCGGTTTCGGCTTCGATACGTTCCTTGGCACCGGTGTCGCGGTCTACGATCACGGCGACTGCCTTGATAACGCCCCCGGCCTTGCGCACCGCCTCAACGGCGGTCAGTGCTGATCCGCCAGTGGTGGACGTGTCTTCGAGGACGACGACGTCGCGCCCGTTCACGTCGGGTCCTTCCACCTGGCGGCCCATGCCATAGGACTTCTGGAGCTTGCGGACTACGAAGGCGTCGATGTTCCGTCCGGCGTCGGTTGCCGCGTGCATAAGAGCCGTGCCGACGGGATCTGCTCCCATGGTTAGCCCGCCCGCGCTTTCAAACTCAATACCGGCGTCCTCTAGCATCGCCAACATGACACGTCCTGCAAGTCGTGAGGCTTCGTGGTGAAGTGTGATGCGGCGAAGGTCGATGTAGTAGTCGGCCTCCTTGCCGGAGGAGAGGATCACTTTGCCGCGAACGACGGCCAATTCCTTGATCAGTTCGAGCAGGCGGGCGCGGTCAGCGGCGAAAGTCTGGGTCATGGCTTCCATTCTAAAGGTGCGCGGGCGCTATCATGCTCACTTACGTATCATCACGACGATGTAGCCACGGCCGGCCAGCGCAGAAACGGTAGCAGTCATGTTGATGGCTGCTGTCCTTTGCATCTTTGCAGTAACCCGCGCCTAGATGAATCCCGGCGCGGATCCTTCCATTGGGGTAGGTGCGCTCAGGCGCTGGCTGCCGATGACGGAGAGCATCTTGAGTTTCTCATAGCTCTCGCTGCCTGGTGTGGCCGTTAGGACGAGAAGAACCTGAGATTGGTCCGGGTCAAGCAGGTTCTGGCAGTGCAAGTTGATAAGGCCAAGCTCAGCATGCACAAATGTTTTGTCCTGAGTGTATTGGAGACCAATTTCATGTTCGCGCCATAGCTCTGAGAACTCTGCACTCACTTTGCGCAGCGCCTCGGCGATCCCCGCTGCGGGAGATTTTTCGCCCTCGGCGCCGACTCTCTCCCGCAGCTGTGCCGTGTAAATGCGGCCGTGGTGAAGGTGGTCCTCGACGGGGTAGATGGCGCGAGACGATGGATCGGTGAACCAGCGGTACACGTTCGCGCGTTGAAGCCCGGTGAAGTGGGTTTGTTCGCCCATGAGCGCAGCTGCCAGGCCTGTCTGTACAAGGGTCTCACCAAGTCTTGTCATGATCTGGGCAGGAGTATCGCCAAGGCGATCGAGCACCCGCATGAGTCCGGGGTTGACGTGCTCGGTTCGCAGGACACGCTTAGGCGCACTATGCCCGGTCAATAGGAAAAGGTGGTCCCGTTCAGCCAAAGTCAAACGGAGTCCCCGCGCAATCGAGGCGGCCATCTGCTCGGACGGTTGGGGTCCGCCACCGCGTTCAAGGCGGGCATAGTAGTCAGTCGACATTTGGGCCAGCTCTGCCACCTCTTCCCGGCGCAGGCCGGGCGTTCGCCGGCGGGGGCCGCGTGACAGGCCGACGTCTTCGGGCTGCAGCACAAGTCGACGGCTGCGAAGGAAGCTGGCGAGCTCTGATCTATCCATATTCTCCACTCTCCCTTGAATTGAGTTACTTATCCACTGACTCTCGATCCACGGATAAACGCGTCCTTGTTGATCTTCGATGCAGTGGATTTACTAGTTCCTATGAACATGACAGGAAACACCATTCTCATCACCGGCGGAACTTCGGGCATCGGGCTCGGCCTCGCCCAGCGGTTCCAAGACGAGGGCAACACAGTCATCATCGCCGGTCGCCGTCGCGCACTCCTTGAGTCCATCTCTGCAAATAACCCTGGCATTTTCGGATTGCCGTTGGATGTCGATGACCCGGCCTCGATCAACGCCCTGCGCGATACCGTCCTACGCGACTACCCTGAATTAAACGTGCTCATCACTGCCGCCGGTATCATGCATCCAGAGAACCTTCTGGACCCAGCTCATCTTTCAACGGCAGAAGCAACTATAAGCTCCAACCTGCTAGGTCCTATCCGAACCATCACGGCGCTCGCCCCGTTGCTGGTCGGCAAACCTGACGCGACGATCATCACTGTCTCTTCGGGACTGGCCTTCGTACCGTTGTCTGCAACGCCGACCTACAACGCGACGAAGGCCGGAATTCATGCTTATTCGGAAGTCTTGCGGCAACAGCTTTCACCGGCCGGGATCCAGGTTCTGGAACTTATCCCACCAGCTGTGCGGACGGCTTTGATGGGAAGCCAAGAAGCAGAAAACGCGATGCCACTCGATGAGTTCCTCAGCGAGGTAATGTCCATCCTGCACGAGGATCCCGATGCAAAGGAGATCCTCGTGGAAAACGTTAAACCATTACGTTTCGCTGCAGCTCAAGGCACCTACGACAAGATTTTCGCGTTGTTAGCCGACCGCTGAGCTTTTCCATTGGTCGGGGGTTGGCACTCCATCGGACTCCAGAGGGACGGCACTGCCATAGCAACAGGAAACAACCGCCCGGGCCGCTCTGGGGTAACCACATGACGTAACGCCGTCGGCGCCGCAACAGGCAGTTCGGCCCCCTTCATGCCACATCCCTGACGTTGTTGCCTGTGGATGCTTGAATTCAGAGGTGCCGACTGTCGGTACCTGCCGGAGGCGGTTGGGATTGAGCTTCGTCTTGAGGAAGAGAGCAGAGTCCTGACCGCACCATGAACGCCAGCGCGAGGCGGCGCCTGCGATGTACAGCTTCGCTGTCGTTGACTTTGGCGATCTCAGTGACCGAGGCCTGAGCCCATGTCGACGTTGCCGAGATCAAGAGCGACCATACGTCAATGGGTTCAAGGTTTGCGTGGATACGACCCTCGCGTTGCTGCTGTGCGATGTCGCGGAGGTGTGCGGCATCATTTTCTTCTAGGCCAGCGTAGAGGTAGGCATCTGGCACACGCTCGAGGCGTTTCCATGCGACGAGGCGAAGCAACGCGGGGTCGCTCAGGTAGTCGTCGTACAACCGCACCGCGTATCCAGGAAGATCGCTTGCGGTGAAGGGCACCCGGCCGCTGTTAGCGATGACGTGAGCGGTGAACACTGTGTCGAATAGTTGCTCTTTCGAGCCGTAGTAGGCGTAGAGCATCGGTTTGCTGGCTCCGGATGCACTGACGATTCGATCAATGCGAGCGCCCGCGATGCCGTGTGTAGCGAACTCTTCTGTCGCCGCAGCGAGAATGCGCTGGCGGGTCTCTACGGCTTTGGACATGCACCCAGTGTACATATACTACCAACTAGTAGGTATGATGAACGGAATGGAAACCATTGCCCTTCAAGCACTCAAGGCTGCCGGGCCTTTCACCCCGGCCACAATTCAACGACGAGAGCTCCGCGAGGACGACGTGGACATCCGCGTGAGCTTCTGCGGCGTATGCCATTCAGACGTGCACGCACTGCACACTCCCGCGGAGGCAGGCGGTGTTTTCCCGCTGGTACCGGGCCACGAGTTTGTCGGGGAGGTTGTCCAGGTCGGTCCCAGCGTCACGGGATTTGTCCCCGGAGACCCCGTCGCGGTCGGCAACATCGTCGACTCCTGCGGCACCTGCCGGATGTGCCAGGTCAGCCAGGAGAACTTCTGCGAGGAGTTTCCAACGCTCACCTACGGAGGGACGGATCGTCTGGACGGTAGTTTGACGAACGGTGCCTTTTCCGGGCGGTACGTGGTGCGGGAGAAATTTGTGTATAGCCGGCCCACGGTACTCGACCCCGCCGCCGTCGCGCCCCTAATGTGCGCGGGCGTCACCGTTTGGGAACCCCTCCGTGCTGCCGGCGTGGGACCCGGCACGCGGCTCGGCGTCGTGGGTCTTGGCGGCCTCGGCCATCTCGCTGTAAGGCTCGGGCGAGCACTAGGAGCGGAGGTGACGGTCTTTACAACCACGCCCGCGAAAGCGGCCGACGCCCGGGCCCTCGGAGCTCAGCGCGTCGTCGTCTCCACGGACCGGCACGCGATGAAGGACAGTCACTGGTCTCTTGACACCATCTTGGACACTGTCGCCGTCGACCACGACTTCGGCCCCTATCTGAGGGCGCTCGACCTCGACGGCACCCTGTATTCACTCGGCTACCTCGGCACCGTCACCGTGCGGACACTTGAGCTGCTGAGTGGGCGCAAGCGCCTCGCGTCCGGCGGCAGTGGCGGGCACCGGGCCACGCAGGAGATGCTCGATTTTTGTGGCGAGCACGGCATCGTCGCCGACATCGAGGTTCTACCGGCTATGGAAGTGGACACGGCGTTCGAGAGGCTTGCCCGCAATGACGTCCGCTACCGCTTCGTTCTCGACTTCCGGTCAATCGATGACGATCTACAGCCGCCACATTAATATGTTCGCCCTCGGCACCATTCATACGGCAGCTGATGCGGGTGTCGCTCCCAAACACCCGCATCAGCTGCATCATGAAATCGTTGCGCCTACCCCAACCGCCTAAAGGTCAGCGCGGTCCGAGAGTGAGAAGTGGCTTAGGTAATGGCGCAGGCTCTTGATGCTCATATTAAGCGCGATGGGCCTGGATCAACTCCGATTTGAACTGCTCAGTTCGCTTGTTCTTCAGGATCGCTTGGTAGCGATTGTGCGCAGCGCTTCAAGAGATCCTTCAAAACAGCTTCCTCGTCCGGGCTGAGCGTTCTCTTCATCCGCTCTTCCACAGACTTGATGGCCGCGCTGGCGCGAGCCATCTGCTCTCTGCCCTTCAGCGTGAGTTCCGCAGGTAGAGCGCGTCCAGCGATCGGACGGGTAAGTCTGGTGAGAATCCCGTCACTTTCCAAAGCCATGAGGAGCACGTTCATTGACTGCCGGGTGACAAACGCGCCGCGCGCTAGAGCGGAGTTTGACAGGCCCGGTCGTTGAGCTAAGAGCTCAAGGCACGAATAGTGGGTTATTGTCATACCGAGCGGGCGCAGCACAGTCTCCATTTCTATTCGGAGCGCGCTCGAAACCTCCTTCATCAGGTATCCCAACGACGTCTCCAGATCTATCCCAGAAGCTGCTTGACTCATGTCAGTATTCTGACATAAAGTAATCTATGTCAGCAAACTGACATACTCTGAAGGAGAACGCCATGTCCAACACATCCGGCCCAGGATTCATCTCTTTGCAGGTTCGTGACTTCTCTGCCTCAGCCGAGTTCTACGAAAAATACCTCGGTTTCACCCGCCAGCCCGGGCCGCCTCACGCGGTCGTGTTCAACACGACACCGGCATCCTTCGCCGTGCGCTCGCCACTTCCTGGAGTCGACCTCGATTCGGTATCTCAGCTCGGGCTTGGCATCGGCATATGGCTCCACAGCCCTGATTCCCAACAAGTCCACGACACCCTCCTCGCTGATGGGTTCCGCATTACGTCGGAGCCGATCGACGGTCCGTTCGGGCGCACGTTCACTTTTGCTGACCCTGACGGCTACCAGATCACTCTTCACGACCGTGCCTGAGTCCGCGGTTGAGCGGCTGGAGTCCCTTCATTCCGTGGCTGGCCCTTGGTCACTGACTACCAGCCGACGATTTTGGGAAGGGTTTTCGCCCTCTGCGCTAAACGTACAGGCCGCCGAAGCCAATATTGAAGCGACTTTTGTGTGCGACGACGATTGGCAGCGAGTGGATGCTGTGATCTCACAGGAAGATGACGCGGTACGGATCGCCGTCGCCGGTAGCGGAAATCTCGAAGCCGCCACGGCCCAGGTGCTTCGGTTTTTGTCGTTGGATATCGACGGTCGGGGCTGGCCGGATGTCGGTGTCCTCGATCCGGTCATCAAGAACGCGCAGCAGCAACTGCCAGGGCTGCGACCGTGCGGTTTCTATTCTCCCTACGAAGCCGCCGTCTGGTCGGTGCTTTCGCAGCGCGTTCAGATGCGCCAGGCAGCCGCCATCAAGACACGGCTCCTGAACTCCCACGGAGATCGCGGCAGTTTCCCGACACCTTCGGTTCTGCTGGGCCTCGATCTGGATTTGCCAGGTCGAAAGAACGAATACCTCCAGGCAGTCGCGGAGGCTGCTTTGGACGGGCAACTCTCTGGCGAGCGACTGCGCGCGCTCGACGCTGCAGAAGCGCTGCGACAAATGCAGGAGATCAAGGGAATCGGCCCATTCGCGGCTGATCTCATCGTCATCCGCGGCGCCAACTTTCCCGACGTCATTCCACGGAACGAGAAGCGCCTCGACGCCGAAATAGCTGAAAAATATGGCATTGAGCGCGCTCCGGCAGAGATCAGCAAGGCATGGGCACCGTTCCGCTCTTGGGCCAGCGTCTACCTGCGCGCACTTCGAGAAGAACGCACGCAAGAGATCACACGAGGAAGGCCAGAGCACCGGCGTTGAGCGATTTCACACACCGCTGCGCCGCACAAGCAATGGCGATCACAGCTTCGCCAACCACGGCTGCCCTGAGCCACAGTGAGAACATTCACTTGTTTGCTTTCAGCTTCGTCCCATATTTAAGGCCTAAAGTTGCGAACTAGAGAACCGGGCGGGGGTAGACCTCTTAGCGGGTCTAGTCAGTTCAGCACTTGCGCAGCTATGTCTTGAGGATTGCCGATGGTTCGAAGTTCACAAAACAACCCTGGCGGGCCAATAGTGGGCCTGTCTGCTAAGAGTGCTCGACGACGGATGCGAGTTGGGATATCAATCTTGATAGCCCTTCTGCTCATTGTTTCAGTCAAACTGGTGCTAATTCAGGGCTTGGACCTAAATGGCAACGCTGAGCAGGCGGTCCTGCAGCGGACAGTAACCCAGCCCCTCCCCTCAGTTCGGGGCAAGATTATTGATGCCAACGGCAAAGTTCTAGCAGAGAGCGTCCTGCGCTATAACATCACCATCTCGCCCAAGAACAACTCCAAGGCCACCACCTTCAAACGGCTAGATCCAAATGGCAACATAGAAGAACTCACTCGAACGCAAGGATTGACGGAATTAGCCGGGGTCCTCGGCTTAGACCTGAGTGCGGTCACGAAAACCGCGAGCGGTGACACCAATTTTGCCTACGTGACTAAAAATGTACCTCCGGACACGGAGGACAAAGTCATGAAACTGCGCCTGCCAGGCGTCTACTCAGAAGCCACCAGTGAGCGTGTCTATCCGCAGGGATCGGTGGGCGGAAATATCGTCGGATTTGTTGGCACCGATGGCAAAGGACTAGCCGGCATTGAGCAGAGCATGAATGCCAAACTCACCGGGAAGGACGGTAAGCGAACATACCAGCGCGGAGCCAACGGAATCATTATCCCTACCGCGCCCGTATCCGTTACTGCCCCGGTTAACGGTGAGGACGTAAAACTAACGGTCAATTCTGATATTCAGTTCTTTGCCCAACGCGCAGCTGAACAGCAAAAGCAGCAGTACAGTGCCGAGTGGGCCAACGTGGTCGTGGCTGAAGTCAAAACGGGCAAGATAATTGCCCTCGGGGACACCTCAACGGTTGACCCCGGCAACCCCGGCGCGTCTAAGGCGGAGGACCGGGGTGCTCGCTCGGTGACGGCCGCCATAGAGCCGGGTTCCACGGAAAAAACCGTTACAGCCGCGGCGCTGATTCAAGAAGGACTCATAGAGCCGGACACCCACCTGGTGATTCCCCCTACTTACACGGTCAATGGACAAACTTTCACGGATGCCTTCCCGCACGGAACAGAAAACCGAACTTTTGCCGGTGTGATTGGAGATTCGCTAAACACCGGAACGGTGATGGCCGGGGAAAAGCTCACCCCCCAGCAACGTTACGACTACCTCCACAACTTCGGGATCGGCCAGCAGCCAAACATTCCGCTGCCCGGGGTCAGCGCAGGAATCTTGGCCCAACCATCGAAATGGGATGGCCGGCAGGAGTACACGGTTCTGTTTGGACAGGGCGTGGCCCAAACACCACTGCAGACAGCAATGATCTACCAGACAATTGCCAACAATGGCGTCCGGTTGGACCCTCAGATAGTTGATGCCTATATTGCCCCTGACGGCACCGAAGAAAAAGTCCCGCAGCGGCCTGGAACAACTGTCGTGAGCCCGCAAACTGCACAGAAAGTGAGGGACATTCTTGAGAGCGTGACAACCGTTGCCGATGCTAAAAATGTCTCCATTCCCGGCTATAGAGTGGGTGGAAAGACTGGTACAGCGGAGTCGCCTGCTGACAACGGACATGGCTTTGACGGCTACACGTCCTCATTCGCGGGAATGGCGCCCATGGATGATCCCCAGTACGTAGTTCTCATCACGGTTCAGCGTCCCCAGGGCCTGATCTATGGAGTCAGCCAAGGCCCAACTTTCAATGAGGTCATGGGACAAGTTCTCCAGACTTACAACGTCCCCCCGTCAACCACGCCTTCGGTGAAGCTTCCGCAATATTTTGACCAGTGAACTGGGGCCGCCCATCACGTTTATTATGACCCGGCTAATAGTGCCCGATTTTCGTCGTGAAGGATACTCTTAGTCCATGCGCGAACTTCAGGCACAAATCATTGCAGAACTCGGCGTCCAACCCGTGATTGACCCGGCTACCGAGGTGAAACGACGGGTGCAATTCCTTAAGGACTACCTCAAAAAGACCGGCACGAAAGGCTATGTGCTCGGTATCAGCGGAGGACTTGACTCAACACTTGCCGGCCGCTTGGCACAGCTCGCTGTCGAAGAATTGGCCGAAGAAGGCATCACCGCAAACTTCATTGCCTTGCGTCTGCCCTACGGCATCCAGCACGACGAGGATGACGCCCAAATGGCGCTGGCGTTCATCAACGCGAAGACGGCAAAAACCTTCAACATCGCCCCAGCCGTAGACGGCTTTACGGTCGAATTCGCCAAGAGCGCTACCAGCGCAATCTCTGATTTCAATAAGGGAAACGTCAAGGCACGCTCCCGGATGGTGGCCCAATATGCACTGGCTGGTCAGGAAAATCTACTCGTGATTGGCACCGACCACGCCGCGGAATCAGTGACGGGATTTTTCACGAAGTTCGGCGACGGTGGCGCCGATATTCTGCCTCTCTACACTCTCAATAAGCGCCAAAACCGTGCACTACTCCAACACCTTGGCGCGCCGGAGCAGCTGTGGGCCAAAGTCCCGACAGCCGATCTCCTTGATGGCATTCCGGGCCGCACGGATGAGGCTGAACTGGGTGTGAGCTATGCGCAGATCGACGACTATCTAGAGGGCAAGGACATTGGCGACACCCCGGCGTCGAGCATTGAAAAACGCTTCCTCAACAGCCGCCATAAGCGCGCCATCCCGGTCTCGCTTCTGGACACTTGGTGGCGCTAGCCCACCAAAAGTGAGCGAACCAGGCCACGGCGTCGCGTATATTCAAGGCAGAAACATAAACTCGGCAAAGTAGCCGGAAGGTGGACACCATGACCGTCACGCAAGAGTTCCGTGCCGCGCGCCAACAACTACTGGATCTGCGCTTGGACAATGCCCGCGCCCAGAAGGAATTTTCCTGGCCACACTTCGAAGAATTCAACTTCGCACTGGACTGGATCGACGCGATCGCCGCCGATCCGACCTCAGGGAACAAACCAGCACTGGTCATTGTGGAAGCGGATGGCACCGCAACCAGACGCACTTTCAGGGAACTGTCTCTGCGCTCCAATCAGGTGGCCAATTGGCTGCGTGGTCAAGGCATTGTTCGCGGTGAACACATGATCATCATGCTTGGCAACCAGGTAGAGCTGTGGGAACTCATGCTTGCCTGCATCAAGCTCGGCGTTGTCATGATCCCGACCACCACCATGATGGGGCCAGCAGATTTGGCCGATCGGGTGGATCGAGGTGCGGCAACGTGGATCGCTGCCCGCGGCGAAGACATGCCCAAGTTCGCTCAGGTTCCCGGGGATTACACCTTGGTAAATGTCGGGGACGCGCTCCCTGGTGCTGGCCGCACGGTCGTGGATTACGCCGGGAGCGCGGATTCGGTGGAGGCTTTCACTCCGGACGCACCCACCAAGGCGGACGAAACCATGCTGCTTTACTTCACCTCCGGAACGACGTCCAAGGCCAAGCTCGTGGAGCATACTCACACTTCGTACCCGGTTGGCCATCTCTCCACCATGTATTGGATTGGATTGGAGCCCGGCGACGTTCACCTCAATGTGGCTTCACCGGGTTGGGCGAAGCATGCCTGGTCCAACGTTTTTACCCCGTGGATTGCGGAGGCTTGCGTCTTCGTCTACAACTACACGCGCTTTGATGCCAAGGCCCTCATGGCCCAAATGGACGCCGAGCACGTGACGAGTTTCTGCGCTCCCCCCACCGTGTGGCGCATGCTGATCCAAGCGGATCTGACATTGCTGAAAAATCCGCCCAAAAAGGTTGTCTCCGCCGGTGAGCCGCTCAACGCCGAGGTCATTGGCCAGGTTGAGCGAGCGTGGGGCCAGCTCATCCGCGACGGTTTCGGCCAGACCGAAACAACTGTCCAGGTGGCCAATACCCCCGGCCAGCCGGTGAAGATCGGTTCTATGGGCCGCCCTCTGCCGGGTTACGACGTAGTTTTGCTGGACTTGTTGACCGGGGAAGAAACGGACGACGGCGAACTTTGCTTGCGCCTGGATCCCACCCCTGTGGGGCTCACCAAGGGCTACTACGGTGACCCGGAAAAGACAGCTGACGCGTTCAGGAATGGTTTTTACCATACGGGCGACGTCGCAAGTCGGGATGAAAATGGGATCTTGACCTATGTGGGCCGCAGCGATGACGTCTTCAAGTCCTCGGACTACCGCCTATCCCCGTTCGAGCTCGAAAGCGTGCTGATCGAACACCCAGCCGTTGCCGAGGCCGCTGTGGTCCCTTCACCGGACGCGCTTCGTCTCAACGTTCCCAAAGCCTACGTGGTTCTGGCAGCTGCCTACGAGCCCAGCGACGCTTTGGCTGGAGAGATCTTCGCGTATTGCCGCGAACACCTGCCAGCTTACAAACGCATTCGTCGCCTGGAATTTTCAGAACTGCCCAAGACCATCTCGGGGAAGATTCGCCGCGTTCAACTCCGCGCCAACGAAGAAGTGCGCCACGGCAACGATTCTGTCGAAGAAAAGTTGCCGGGCGCACCCGTTCCGGTTGGCCTGGGCCGGGAATACCTAGATTCGGATTTCCCAACGGGCCAGTAGCCTCGAAGCAGGACCGGTGTCCTCGGAGGCGACGTCAGAAAGACTCAAGGCCGCCCACGGCCGAAAGTCTGCAAAGTCGCCGAGAGGATTCCGATCCTGCCAAACTACCTGCCAAACCCAAAGCAGGACCGGTGTCCTCGGAGGCGACGTCAGGGAGACTCAAGGCCGCCCACGGCCGAAAGTCGGAAAGTCGCCGAGAGGATTCCGATCCTGCCAAACTACAGACTAAGCAGTCAGGGAATTGACCCATTCCTGATTGTCCGCGATCCACTTTTTCACTGCCGGACCGTAGTTGTCAGTCTTCTCACCGTTGAACATTGCGTTCTCGAGGGAGTAGAGGTGCTCGGAGTCCATCTTGAAGTTCTTCAACCAGCCGTTGAGCGTCGGGAAGTCGTCACCCAAGCCCAGACGAGAGTAACCGTAGATACCTTCTGTGTCACCGAGGGCACCCTTTGGGTCCTTCAGGTCTTTCAACGGAAAGGCGTCGTAGGCCCAGTGCGGGCGCCAGAGGGTGACGGCGATGTTCTCGCCCTTGGTAGTGGCTGACTTCAATTCCGAGAGCATTGCCGGAGTTGAAGAGGTGATGTAGTCCATCTTTTCCAGGCCGTAACCGGGGATGACCTTCTTGGTGGTAGCTTCGGTCAGGCCGGCGCCGGGCTCGATTCCCACGATCCGGTTCCCGAACTTATCCGCGTTCGCAGCCAACTCGTCGAGTGAGTCGATGGGAGCGTCCTTATTTACAGCGATGGTCAGCTTGGCTTCGCTGTTCCATTCTCCGAGTTCGGCAAGCTTGTCACCATACTTATCCATCAGAGTCTTGTGTGTGACGGGCAGCCAAGTGTCCAAGGTCAGATCATAGTCACCCGTGGAAAGCCCGGAAAAGACGGGAGCGACGTCGGCATTTTCCAGCTTGACGTTGTAGCCCTTCTCATCAAGGATCGACTTCCATAGTTCCGACGCTGCGATGCCTTCATCCCAGCCGTTGAACACAGCGATCTTGACGTTTTTCTTATCCCCGTTATCCAGTGTCGCGCTTCCGCTACCGGATCCGCAGGCGCTCAGACCGAGTGCCAGTGTTGCTGCGATCGCAGCGAATCCCAAAAACTTCTTCTTCATGGTTTATTCCTTTCAATGGCAGCACATAAGTGTGCAGCCGCGATTGGTTGTAAATCGTGGTATTTCTTGTTTTGTGATCAGCCTTTAGGCGGCTTGAAGAACGGGGGCTTTCTTGTGACTGCCCAGGCTGGCCGTGACCCGGTCCAAGTAGATGGCAAGGATGACCACAGCGATGCCAGCCTCAAATCCGAGTCCGGCGTCGATCCGGCTCAATGCCGCAACCACGTCTCCTCCGAGTCCGCCTGCTCCGACCATGCCTGCAATGACCACCATTGACAGAGACAGCATGATCACCTGGTTGACGCCGGCCATGATGGTGGGCCGGGCCAGTGGCAATTGAATCTGACGCAGGATGTTTCCCGGGCTGGAGCCAAAGGCATGCCCAGCCTCCACCACTTCTGCATCAACGCCGCGGATACCGAGTTCGGTGAAACGGACGCCCGGTGCCATCGAAAAGATGATCGTGGCCACAATTCCTGGCACCACTCCGACACGGAACATCAGAAGCGCCGGAATCAGGTAAACCATGGCGGGCATGGTCTGCATGAAGTCCAGAATTGGACGGATGATCGAGGAGACCCTCCGTGAACTGGCAGCCCAGATGCCCAGTGGAATGCTGATGGCTACCGCCACAGCTGTGGCGATGACTACCAGGGCCAGAGAATCCATGGCGTTCTCCCATTGGTTCACTCCCACAATGAGAAGAAAACTGACCAAGGTTCCCACGCCAAGCTTCCAGCTACTTGCCTTCCACGCGATGGCCGCCAGGACCAACAAGGGAATCCAGAACGGCGGGGCTGTCAGTAACCAGTCCAGCCCGTCGTAAGCATTAACGAAAACCGTGCGGATAAGCGCGAAGACGCTATCGAAGGTAGTTGTTAGCCAATCAAGGCCAACTTCTACCCAGTCACCAAGGGGAATTCTAAATGTGTCTTCCATTTATGCCTCTCCTTCAGTCTTGGCCAGCGCGGCCGTGACAAGTTGTTCGGGCAGCGGCGCTACTCCGGCGTCGACTATGGGGAACTCACCCGTGGTGGACGGGACGTTACCGAGAGCAGCCAGCAGCGTCACGCGAGGCAAAGCGCCGACGAGGCGTCCTGCCTGGTCAACTACCGGAAGTG
Organism: Arthrobacter cryoconiti; assembly: GCF_020905375.1. GTDB lineage: Bacteria > Actinomycetota > Actinomycetes > Actinomycetales > Micrococcaceae > Specibacter > Specibacter cryoconiti. Next base: position 6,963 of record NZ_JAJJBU010000006.1, on the reverse strand, counting down.
GAATAGGACTCTCAACGGCGCGGCCGAATAGGTCGTTGAGTGCCGTCTCCGGCGCAACCGGCTCAATGCCGTTGCGCACGGCAGCAGAAAGGTCGGTGCCCCGCTTTTCCACCAGAGCCATGACATCACGGTCACGGACCACGCCGTGATACATGCGCCGACGATCCACCACAAAGGCTGCAGAAACTTGCAAATCAGCCATGGTCCGCAGAGCATTGCGGGGACCTCCGGAGAGGTTGACGACTGCCAGCGGCGGTTCCATGACTCCGCCTGCAGTCAGGACGCGGGTCCTGTCAACGTCTTGGACGAACTGTGCAACGTAGTCGTTCGCTGGGCTGGTGAGGATTTCATCCGGAGTGCCTATTTGGACGATCTCACCATCACGCATGACCGCGATCCGATCGCCCAAGAACATGGCCTCGTTAAGGTCATGGGTGATGAAAATGATGGTCTTGCCCAGTTCTGACTGCAAGACCACAAGCTGTTCCTGCATTTCGCGACGGATCAGCGGGTCAAGGGCTGAAAAGGCCTCATCCATGAGCAGGATGTCAGTTTCTGCGCAGAGCGCGCGTGCCAAACCTACTCGCTGCTGCATGCCTCCGGAGAGCTCCGACGGAAGCTTCGCGCCCCAGCCTTCAAGGCCCACCAGTGAAAGAACCTTCTCGGCACGCGCTAGCCTGTCTTCTTTCGCTACGCCTTGGACCTCCAAGGCGTACGCAGCGTTCTCAAGCACCGTCCGATGTGGCATCAGCGCGAAATGCTGGAAGACCATGGAGACGTGGCGCTGGCGCACCTTGCGCAGTTCCTTGTCGGTGATCTTGGAGATATCTGTTTCACCGATGACGACGGAGCCCTCTGTGGGCGCCCACAACCCGTTGAGGGTCCGAATGAGGGTGGATTTGCCCGAGCCGGAGAGGCCCATAACAACAAAAATCTCACCTTTTTTGACCTCAAAAGAGGCGTCGATGACTGCTGCCGTACCCAACGTTGCCACTTCTTGGCGGGTCTTACCGGATTTCAGCCTTCTCACGACCTCGGCAGGACGCTTGCCAAAAGCCTTGTAAACATGTTCGACGCGCAGGGCAACGCCGTTCCCGTCAGACAAAGCCCTGGGATCGGCTGTTACGTTGACCTCGGATGAAATATCTGGGTGCTTTTCTAGCGTGGATTCGTGCACTGACTACCCATCTACGCACTACAGCCCGCTCTTTCGAATGAGCCGAAAGGTTGCGGGTGCTGCGGTTGCATGGTCGTGCTGCAGGCATTGGTACGCGTCAAACTCTTCGCTTTCCTACACTTCCGGCCGGGAAGTCTAAGAAAAGACGGTCCCACCTGGTGATGGGGAACGGGAAGCTATCCCTGCCGCCAGTTCGTCACGGCCTGTCTTTGGATAGAAATCATCTCCGGCGGCTGGTTCGCCACCTGAGGTACCTCGATTTCCAGCCGCCCGCAGGCTTTTCGGTTTACTGGTTGGTAACGACACTAACAAAGACACTTTCGCTACCAGCGTAAATTTGGGCTTATTTCGCAAGCACGTTCCAAGCAATATGGGCCTAGCCCGTGCCATGGCGCGGTGAGGCAGGAGTTACGGCATTGTGACCAAAACCCTATATTTTAGGGGTCTCAGGCCACAAATGCGGTGCCATTTATCACACCAGATGGTGGAATAGCTGCTAGTTCCCCCACAGCTTCCCGCACGAATTTGTGCCAAAGTTCGGATCAGCTCCGTGGACCGGCCCCCAAACAGGGCTTAACACGGTAACTTGGGCTACGTGAAGATTGCTACCTGGAATGTGAACTCGTTACGCGCCCGTGCCGACCGCGTTGAGGACTGGCTGCGCCGGACCGACGTCGACGTCCTGGCCATTCAAGAAACCAAATGCAAGGACGAGAACTTCCCCTGGGAGCTGTTCGAAAATAACGGCTACGAGGTGGCCCACTTTGGGAACAGTCAGTGGAATGGCGTTGCCATAGCCTCACGGGTAGGGCTGGAGAAAGTTGAACGCACCTTCGCGAGTCAACCGTCCTTCGGCAAAGGCGGTAAGGACCCCGTTCAGGAGGCACGTGCGATCGGCGCCACATGCGATGGCGTGCGGATCTGGAGCCTGTACGTGCCCAATGGCCGCGCCCTGGACGACGAACATATGCCCTACAAACTTTCTTGGCTGGCGGAACTGAAAAATCAGGCCGCAAGCTGGCTGGCCGAAGACCCCACCGCGCAAATAACACTGATGGGCGACTGGAATATCGCACCTCGGGATGAGGACGTCTGGGACATTGACTTTTTCCTCGAACAAGGGCTCACTCACGTCAGCGCCCCAGAGCGCGCAGCGTTCGGCGCCTTTGAAGCGGCGGGATTCGCCGACGTCGTCCGTCCCTTGTGCCCGGGCCCGGGCGTCTACACCTACTGGGACTACACGCAACTACGCTTCCCTAAAAAAGAAGGCATGCGCATCGATTTTGTCCTGGCCTCGCAAGCTCTGGCGGCACGCGTCACCGAAGCGAAGATCGACCGCGAAGAACGCAAGGGCAAGGGCGCTTCCGATCATGCGCCCGTAATCGTGGAATTGAGTTAACAAATGCACAGCGGGCTGTACTTAGGCGGAATGCAGTTGCCGTTTGTCTCCAGCCTGCGCGTATACCTGCCGCGGGAAGCCTATACACAAGAAGAATTCAGCTACATTGCATCCCTGATAGACGCGGATCAAAACACCATAAGCGTCGATGCGCAAGAACTCGCAGATTCGCTGGGGCGCGTCAGCCGACCCACAGCCAAGATGCTTCCGACGCCTTCCGTAGACAGGGTGCGCGTGTTCCAGATGGCTGTTGAGACCCCTCTGCTGTACGCACCCAATCAATTGGTGGCTCGATCCATGGTCGCAACAACGGAGCTGCTCTCCGGGCCTCTGGGCCAACTGGCCAAGCTGGTGGTCCCTGACACCGAATGGGATCGTCACCTGCAGCGGTTAGAAACGGCACCTTCTCTTGGCGCTACTATCCAGACCCGCACCTCCACCTGGGGAATTCCGTTTAGCTGGTTCACTCTGGTGTACGCCAACGACCGCATGGAAGTGGTGGAGGCAAATGGCCGGGTGCTCACTGTCCGCATCCAGGTCCCCGTTGCGGTGGCTGCGGAACGGGCCAGCCGGACTCTGAAAATGCTAGCCGAGGTGGCTTCCGAGCTGGACTTATTCGAGGAGCTGAATGTTCTCCATGGCTGGCTGACGGCTTTCGACGGGGACGGGGTAGTCGAGCTGGACTATGGTCCCCTCGCACACAGACTTCATCCCGATGAGTCTCCTGCAGACGTCCATGCTGGGCTGGCATGCTTGGCCGACGGCGACCTGACGGGTGCCGCGGCCGCGTATCGACGCCTGGCGAACCGGTGGACTCCCATTAGAGCCCTGGGGCGAGCCAACTGACGTTTCGCTTGGCACATCAGCTAGTTTCTCTGAGTTCTGCTCAGCTCATTGGAGGTGCGGTGGTGTTGCGCACCACCAACTCAAAGGGCATATACGGCTTCTTCTGCGGTTCCTTCTTTCCATCGAGCTCGGACAGCACTATGGTGGCTGCTGCCCGGCCGTGCTCCCAGGGGTTTTGGGCGATCGTGGTCAACCCGGCGGCCTTGGAAAAGTCGTGGTCATCAATGCCCACCACGGAGAGCTCTTCCGGCACACGGATGCCTCGACGCTGCGCTTCAAAGAGCAGACCCAACGCCATCTCATCCGAACCGCAAAAGATGGCAGTTGGATTCGGGCCAGCCAGGTCAAAGATACCTGCCGCAGCGCGGACTCCCTCCGCGACGGTGAAATCGCCCGGCACGTTCCACTCCGGATGCAGAGACAGCTCCGCACGCGCCATGGAAGCCTCAAAGCCAACGGTACGCAGAGCTGGAACCTTAAAGTTTTGCTCGTCCTGGACCCCACCACGCAGATAGCCGATCCGGCGGTGTCCCAAAGCGATCAGGTGCTCTGTGGCAGCGGAAGCCGCTGCGACGTCGTCAATATAGATACCGCTACAGCCCTCTACCGGGCCGCCCACGGACATCAAGGGAATGTCAGTGGTGTGAAGTTGGCGTAATTCTTCTGGGGACAAGCCTAGGGAGAGCACTAGCAAAGCATCGATTTGTTTGCGCACCATGCTTTCGGTGAAACTGCGCTTTGTTCCATGGACGTAGCCACCGAGGCTGAACAATAACAAGTTATAGCCGTTATCCCGAAGTACTTGATCTATCCCTTCAATGGCGTGGCCAAAATACCAGCGGTCCACGTAGGGCACCAGCACCCCTACCGTCCGCGTCCTCCCAGATGCCAGACCCCTGGCCGACGGCGACGCCACATAACCCATGGACTTCGCCACGGCCAGCACCTTAGCCCTCGTTGGCTCACTGACCCGTGGTAGCCCCCTTAGCGCTCGCGAAACAGTGGCCGTGGAGACATGCGCCTGCGCTGCGACGTCATCAATACTGACTCCCATGGCTACCCCTTTCTTCAGGTATGAGGCTGCCATTGCGTGGCCTCCATGAGTCCAATGCGCCCCTCACGAATCGTCTGTACCGGGATGACGCAGTTGGATCTATTTCGTTAGCGTTCCCGTCTTCCACGCCGCGCAGGAAGCTTGCTTCGAAGTCGGATCATACCCCACAGGCCCAGACAGAGCGCCAACAAACCCAAGGCCCACGCCAGCGCTGGCTGCCCAGAAAGTTCCTGCCAGACAGTAATCAAGAAGACGACGACGACCCAAAATCCCAAGAACCCGATGATGATGTCGAAGTCTTCCCCACTTTTCACTTTGGATGAAGGGATATGCAGGGGGTCCAACTTTTTCTCCCTCGCCATGCTCACTTCACCGCCCCGGCCGTGAGGCCAGCTACGATCTTGCGCTGGAAGATCAATACCAAAATAACCAGCGGGATGGTGACCACCGTGCCAGCAGCCATGACGGCTGTGTACGGTTCTTGGTGCGGTTGGGAGCCAGCAAAACGGGCGATCGCCACAGTGACCGTCTGTGTCGCGTCGCTGGAGAGGATGCTGGCAATCAGATATTCGTTCCACGCTGCAATGAAGGCCAAGATGGCGGTTGTGAACACCGCGGGGGCTGCCAGCGGCATTATGATCTTGCGGAACGCCTGTCCTTGCGTGCACCCGTCAATGCGAGCCGCTTCCTCCAGCTCCCACGGCATTTCACGGAAGAAAGACGTCAGCGTGTAAACAGTCAATGGAAGAACAAACGAAATATTGGGGATGATCATCGCCTGGTAACTGCCCATCCACCCGATGTTGCTGAACAGCTGAAACAGCGGAGTGACGATTGCAACGCCGGGGAACATCGATGCTCCGAGAATTACGCCGAGCACAAGAAACTTGCCACGGAAGTTCAACCGCGCCAAAGCGTAGGCGGCAAAGACGCCAAAAAGCAACGCAACAACGGTGGTGACGCCGGAAATAAAGAGAGAGTTTGCCAGTGCCCGGCCCAGGTGGTTCCCTAGGTTAGCGGAAAATGCAGTCTTGAAGTTATCCCAGGTGACGTGCGTGAAAAAGGGTGTGGAGTCAAACGTGTAGCCCACATCTCGAAAAGCTGTGACTATCATCCAGTAAAACGGCAGCAGACACCAAAGCACGATGAGCACCGCGCTGATGTATGTGCGTGCACTGGTCCAGTTTTGCCGCGTACGAGCAACAGATTTGGCGGCAGCCGTGCTGTTTTTCACTGTTTGGGTTGCGGTACTCATTTCAGCTTCACCTTCGCCCCGCCATTAGCTGATTCGACGGCATTAGCACCAAGGAACCGCACAAAGATAAATGCCACAACGAAGATGATCAAGAACGTAATGGTGGACAATGCTGCGGCCGAGTTGAAGCCCACCGTGATCTGCTTGACCACAAGGATGGACAGGGTGGTGGTTCCGTTGGCTCCGCCAGTCATGATCGCGGGGAGGTCATACATCCGCAGGGCATCAAGTACGCGGAATAGGATGGCCACCATGAGTGCCGGTCTCACCAGTGGCAAAGTAATGAGCCTGAATCGCTGCCAGGCCGTTGCGCCATCAACCTTGGCGGCCTCGTAGACCTCCGCAGGGATCATTTGCAGACCGGCCAAGATCAGCAGGGCCATGAAGGGCGTAGTTTTCCAGATGTCGGCAATGATAATCGCGGCCTGGGCCGGGCCTTGGCTTCCGGTCCACAAAATGTCGGTATGAAAGAGGGTATTGACGATTCCGTCGAAGGCAAAAATGAAAAACCACAGCTTGGCGGTCACAGCTGTGGGGATGGCCCACGGCACCAGCACCGCAGCACGCAAAATACTACGGCCCCGGAAGGTCCGGGCCATGATGATTGCCATCCAGAAACCCAGAATAGTTTCGAAAAAGACTGTCACCACAGTAAAGAAGAAGGTGATGCCCGTGGCGGACCAGAACTGGGCCCCCAACGTTCCGGGCGGGCAGCTTGCGGTTCCAGTGGGCGAATTGCACTGCTGAAAGAGCCAGTGCATGTAATTGGCCAGCCCGGCAAACCCGCCGGCAACAAAGCTACCGGTAACCGGGTCAAGACCTTTGTCCTGTTGGAGAGACATGTAAATGGCATTGATCACGGGATACAAAATGACGATGGCCAAGACCACCAGAGTCGGGGCAATGAGCAAGGCTGCAGCGCGGCCCTGAGTTTTTTCCTTACGGTCTGCGCCAACTTCCTTGTTCCCGCCGGGTGGTATCTCACCCCCGGGGGCTGTTTTTCTGCCGGGTGTGGACGCCGGCTGGAGATGTGTTGACATCTTTATGTTGCGTTCCCTTCAGGACGAATTTCTTTACTTCACCATGCGTGGGGAGGTGCCTGCGCTGTGGTGTCCTAGGCTGCGCCTAGGACACCACAGCGCACAAACGGCGTTTTCTGTGGACTGCTTACTGCGAACTGGCGGAAGCCATCGCTGCTTGCATGTCCTTCATCGCTTGATCAACGGTTTTAG
>NZ_JAJJBU010000057.1 GCF_020905375.1 Arthrobacter cryoconiti | reverse complement strand
GGGGGGATTGAAGGCGCAGTTACTGATTAGTGTCAGGGAGGAAGACTTGCGTCGTCGGAGCAGGGATGGCAGGCCGGGTGGGATTGCTTTTCTGCCGTGGACTGGTCCTGGTCCGGCCGCGATGTTTGATGAGGTGATGTGTGATGCTGATGTGATTACGTACATTCAAGGTGATGGTAGCGAGATTCTGAATATGGGGCGGACGCATCGTTTCTATAGTGCGGCTCAGCGAAAGCTTTTAGCTGCCCGGGATAAGGGTTGTTCCTTTCCTGATTGCACGGCCACCATTTATCAGTGTGAGGCCCACCATGTGCATTCGTGGCAGGACGGTGGGGAAACGGATGTTGCCACGGGTGCTCTTCTGTGTCAGGTCCACCACACCTTGATTCATACGGGTAGCTGGACGGCTTCCATGATCGGGGGAGTCCCGAATTACACGCCTAGCTACCGCATTGACCCGACCCGCACACCCCGCCACAACAGTTACCACCACGCCACCCCACGCACACCCAAAACAC
>NZ_JAJJBU010000056.1 GCF_020905375.1 Arthrobacter cryoconiti | reverse complement strand
GCTGCGTAACGTGTCAATGACCTTCGCGTCCTCGATCGCGCGCAGGGCCGGCAACCGTGTTTTCCAGGCCCGGTAGCTTCGTGCGGCGACCTGCACGCCCTGCTCACGCAGGACGGCGCAGATCGACTCGACCGCACAGCCTTCGGCCCGTTGCTCGTCAATGAACCGGCAGATCAGCGGCGGCGAGGGTCGAGCTCCCTCGCGAAGAAAATCGATGCTGCTTTTAGGATTTCATTGGCTTCTTTCAGGTCCCGATTCTCGGCGCGTAACGCCTTGAGTTCATCAAGTTCAGTGCTCGTAGGGCCGTCCTTCTCACCAGTGTCGATCTGGGCTTGGAGCACCCATCGACGCAACGATTCGGGGCCAACATCGAGCTTCGGGGCCAGGGCCTTGCAAGCAGCGAACACAGAAGGGTACTCGCAGAGCCGGTCATTGACCATCCGCACGGCACGATCACGAACTTCGGCTGGGTATCTCTTGGGCATGATTGCCATCTTTCTCAAAAAAGACAGCGGCATCAAATCCGGGACGGTTCA
>NZ_JAJJBU010000055.1 GCF_020905375.1 Arthrobacter cryoconiti | reverse complement strand
CGTCGGAGGCCTCGTCGAAGTCAAAATCTTCCTCATACAAGACAATGTCCACATCCCGTGAATGGCTCAGTTCACGCAACTCCAACGGCGTGAACTTCACCTGAGCAGGACCACGACGACCAAAAATATGCACATCAGTCACCGGCGATCCCTTCAACCCCGCATAAACATTCTCCGGGATCTCCGTCACCAACAAATCATCCGCATGCTTAGACAAAACACGCGCCACATCCAACGCCACATTGCCATTACCAATCACAGCAATCTCCCGAGCAGTCAACGGCCACTCCCTAGAAACATCAGGATGCCCGTCATACCAAGAAACAAAATCAGCACCACCAAAGGAACCCGCCAACTCAACACCAGGAATATTCAGCTCAGCATCCTTCATGGCACCCGTAGCAAAAATAACGGCATCATAATGCGCCCGCAAATCCTCAAGCGTAAGATCCACCCCATACGTCACATTGCCAAAAAACCGGATATCTCCACGATCCAACACCTTATGCAAGGCATTCATAATCCCTTTAATACGCGGATGATCCGGAGCAACCCCATACCGAATCAGACCATACGGAGCCGGGT
>NZ_JAJJBU010000054.1 GCF_020905375.1 Arthrobacter cryoconiti | reverse complement strand
ATAGTAGGTTTGCTCGTATTCTTCCGGTGTCTGGTGACCCAATGCAGAATGCAAGCGGGCATTGTTGTACCAATGGACCCAGTCGAAAACGAGTTCAACAACGTCGTATTCTGTCTTCAGCGCACCCGTGCGGAAGGGCGAACCCTTGGCGACGGCTTCGTTCTTGAACAGACCCATCACCGTTTCGGCAGCGGCGTTATCGTAGGCATCCCCGACGCTACCGATGGAAGGAACCAGTCCCTCAATTTCCAGTGTGTCGGTGTAGCGAATTGAGGTGTACTGCGATCCAGCGTCGCTGTGGTGCAGAAGCCCCTTGTCAATCGGTCTGCCGATGTGTTTTCGTCGCCACAGCGCCATTTTCAGACATTGCTCCACGAACGCAGTGTCCTTCACTGTAGAGGTTTCCCAGCCGACGATGGCACGCGAATACAGGTCGATGACCAGAGCCACGTACACGAAGCCGGAATACACCGGAACGTAGGTGAAATCGGTGACCCAAATACGGTTGGGGGCACTGGCGCTGAAGTTGCGGTTCAACAGGTCTGCGGCACGTTTGCCGTCCTTGCCAGGGATCGTGGTGCGGGTCTTACGTCCCCGGACCAGGCCGTTCATACCCTCGTCACGCATGAGCCGGTCAACGGTGTGTTTGGAAACTTCCGGGAAGCCGTTGCGGCGCAGCCAGACAGTCATTTTCCGACGACCGTAAAGGATCTCCGGCCTCGGCCTTCCTTTGCTGTCTAGATCCTTGAGGCTGCGTAACGTGTCAATGACCTTCGCGTCCTCGATCGCGCGCAG
>NZ_JAJJBU010000053.1 GCF_020905375.1 Arthrobacter cryoconiti | reverse complement strand
CCGAGCGTCGGAAAAGGAAACGGCACCTGACCCACGCCACAAAGCGCGGATCAGATGCCGACAACTACTCCTTAGCGCTTACCAGCCACGCTCCGCGAGACGATGCGGCGCCGGGATATCAGCAACATTGATCCCCACCATCGCCTCACCCAAACCACGCGACACATCAGCAATAACCTTCGCGTCATCAAAGAACGTCGTCGCCTTCACCACAGCAGCAGCACGCTGCGCCGGATTACCCGACTTGAAAATACCAGAACCCACAAACACACCATCAGCACCAAGCTGCATCATCATCGCCGCATCAGCAGGCGTAGCAATACCCCCGGCAGTAAACAACACCACCGGCAACTTACCCGTAGCAGCAACTTCCTTCACCAACTCATACGGGGCCGCAAGCTCCTTCGCCGCAACATACAACTCATCCTCAGCCAACGCCGCCAAAGCAGCGATCTGCCCACGAATCTTACGCATATGCCCGGTCGCGTTAGAAACATCCCCCGTACCAGCCTCACCCTTGGAACGAATCATCGCCGCGCCTTCATTAATGCGACGCAAAGCCTCACCAAGATTAGTAGCACCACACACAAAAGGAACCTTGAAATTCCACTTATCAATGTGATGCTCATAATCAGCAGGAGTCAAAACCTCAGACTCATCCACATAATCAACACCCAAAGACTCCAAAACCTGCGCCTCAACAAAATGGCCAATACGAGCCTTCGCCATCACAGGAATAGAAACCGCAGCAATAATCGCATCAATCATGTCCGGATCACTCGCCCGCGAAACACCACCCTGAGCCCGAATATCAGCAGGAACACGCTCAAGAGCCATCACAGCAACAGCCCCGGCATCCTCAGCAATCTTCGCCTGTTCAACATTGACAACGTCCATAATGACGCCGCCCTTGAGCATCTCAGCCATACCACGCTTAACGCGGCTACTGCCAGTCACCGG
>NZ_JAJJBU010000052.1 GCF_020905375.1 Arthrobacter cryoconiti | reverse complement strand
GGAATCCTTGTTCACTCGCGGCATGTTCCGCAGTGGTTGCTTGAGCCAAAGTCTTATCTCCTTGTTGTTAGAAGCCAAAGAACTTGGCGACGTTCGTGAGACCATCGGGTCAGGGTCATTTTCGTAAAGAAAGAGTGCTCACGGGCGGCAAATCCGTGTCGTCTGAGGAACACGTTCGGCTGCATGGAGCACCCCTGCCGCAGCTCACTTGATGCTTACTGAGCCGAAGCTGCTAAGTACCGTTTGGCATCCTGTCCCGGGTCCACTTACTCTCAATTGTTTGCGAGGTTGGGGCTGGCAAGCCACGCACCCGGCGCAAGCGTACCGCCGTTGCCTCCCGGCGGGCGCTGCGGATGAAGTACAAGGCTGCCGGAACGAAGAGTACTGGCAGGAGCCACAAAGCGCCAGGGTAACTGTCGTTTCTGATAGCTGCGGTGATCGCTACCGCGGCTGGAACCCCCAAGGCAATGATCAACAGAGAACAGGCTATGGCCCAATTGCCCCCTGCGGACGTGACGGAATTGCCATGGGTCATGCGGGCAACCCCGTATTCCTCAGGCAGGTAGCTGACTAGTTCGCCGTTGACAGCGCGAACCAGCATGCGTTCTGTTTGACCCGCTGCGACGGCCTGCTGATGCCAGAGCATCGCAGCGGCATCCCTTGCGTCTCTGTTTGGGTCGTTGGTCATAGCTGGTCTTGCCTGATCTGACGAATTTTTTCGATGACGTCGGCATCGGAAAGCCCTACGATCTCAGCGATGTCTTGTGGTTCCGTGGTGTTATATCCGACGGTCCAGGAGTCTCCGACGAGCTTTAGCAGCAGTTGGGCCGCTGACGGGTCCTCGAGTCGCCTGATGCCAGCTCCACCGGCGGGATTTTCCTGGAGGTGCTTGCGCATGATCCAGAAGTCGGCCTCAGCGGAGGTGAGTCCTGGCTTTTGTGCCATGGCGAACCACGTTAGGTAA
>NZ_JAJJBU010000051.1 GCF_020905375.1 Arthrobacter cryoconiti | reverse complement strand
CCGTAGCTCGGGCGTGAGTCGCGGTCACCAGCAGGCTTACGGTCATCATAAGGGCGGTCGTTACTACGAGCCGGACGGTCGTCGCGGTTCCCGTAGCTCGGGCGTGAGTCGCGGTCACCAGCAGGCTTACGGTCACCATAAGGGCGGTCTCCACCGGAACGGGCCGGACGATCACCATAGCTCGGGCGGTCGTTACTACGGGCCGGGCGGTCGTCGCGGTTGCCGTAGCTCGGGCGTGAGTCGCGGTCACCAGCAGGCTTACGGTCACCATAAGGGCGGTCTCCACCGGAACGGGCCGGACGATCACCATAGCTCGGGCGGTCGTTTCTACGGGCCGGACGGTCGTCGCGGTTGCCGTAGCTCGGGCGTGAATCGCGATCACCGTAAGGCTTGCGGTCTTCTCGCCGGCCATTTACTAAGGGACGGTCGGCACTGCGGTTATCCCGGTCTCCGCCGGAGCGCCCATCCTGCCCACCACGGTTGTGACCACCCTTGTGGTCTCCGTGTGAATTATTTTCGCGGTTGGCACCGTATTGCTCAGCCATGCTGACTCCTAAACCTATGAGCGCACTAACTGGCACAGTAACAGCCGCTCTTCACTTGTGATCTTCTACTGCAAAAACCTCGGACCCAATGATCCACAAACCAGTCTAGTCGAGGCTGAGCGCTCCACCCATGAATCTGGTGTAACTGGCTAGGATAAGTGACCAATCACAAACGAATTCACGACTAATCTGCTCTTCGTCAGTGGAAACGCGATCAAATTCGACGGACACCCGGCAACTGTTCGATTCCACTGCCTCGAAAGTAATCTCCACATTCAAAGGCGCGAAGGCGTGACTCCCAACGGTCCACTCGAGTCCCAAAGCAGAGGAAGCGTCCCAGTCAACGACGTTGGCCAAGACCGACTCCTCGCCGTCATCGGATTCCTCCACAAGGTGATCCTCAAGAAATGCTATGTGAGCACCAATCCCAAACACGCTCATCGTTTCGACAGGCCACCAAAGATGCACACCGTCAGTAAAACCGTCGAAAGCATGCTCAGCTGATACCCCCAAAACAACGATCACCTTTCCACGAGAGGAGGCCTCTACGGGAACATAGTCTGGATCGGGCGCATGAGAAAAGATATTGGACATCCCACAAGAATACCCAACATCGTTGATTCGCGCAGTTGGCGGAACATGGGCCGGATCTGTTGTGTGGTGGTGTGTTTTAAGTGGGGGAGGCCCCCACAC
>NZ_JAJJBU010000050.1 GCF_020905375.1 Arthrobacter cryoconiti | reverse complement strand
TGAGGTGTGTCAAGGATCTGGGACAGTTCGTTTTGTTTTTACGGGTTAGGCAGCGGCGGGTAGCTGCTGGTTTTGGGTGATGTAATTGGCCATTGCTGTTGCCGGCGGTAGACCACCGTTGTGGGTGTGGGGCCGCCAGCGGTTGTAGAAAGCCTCGATGTAGCGCATGGTCGCCCGTCTGGCTGCTTGGCGGGTGGTGAAGCTGTAGTGGTGGTAGAACTCGTTCTTAATGGTCGAGAAGGCGGACTCGGCCACGGCATTGTCCCAGCAAACACCGGCTAATCCCATCGACTGCCGGATGCTGTTTCCGGTGCACCAGGCACCCAGTTCACGGGATGTATATTGAGCCCCATGGTCCGTGTGAAAAATTGCGTTAGCCCTTAGATGGCCTTTATCTCTGGCCATTTCCAGGGCATTGATACACAGGGATGCGCGCATGTGGTCCGCCATCGCCCAGCCAACGATCATGCGGGTGCACAGGTCAATGACGGTGGCTAGGTATAGCCATCCTTCACCGGTGCGCAGGTACGTGATGTCTCCGACCAGGCGGGTGCCGGGCGTTTCCGCGGTGAAGTCCCGCCCGATCAAATCCTTGAACACTTTGTCGGGATCCCCTGGGGTGGTGGTGCGTTTGAAGGCCCGCATCCGTCTGGCTTGCCACCCGTTTTCAGCCATGATCGTGGCCACGGTTCCCACGGAAACAGTCACCCCGTCGGCGGTTAATTTGGTGTGAACCATGCGGTGGCCAAAGATCTCGTCGGAAGAATTGAACATCGTCTTCACTTGATCGGTCAGCTCCCGGTGACGGATGGTTGTAGGCGTGTCGGTGGCGTCCCGCCAGCGGTAGTACGAGGACCTGGGCACGTCCAGTTGCCGGCACATCCAGGCAACTTTTTCTCCAGCGTTCTCCTCCTGTTGAACAAAGCGGTAGACATCATCTACCGTTGCTCCTTGGCGAAGAACGCTGAAACTTTTTTTAGGAATTCATTCTCCCGTTCCACTTCACGAAGCCGGGCCTCCAAAGCCTTGTATTTCGTGGCATCTACCGGTTGATCCGGCTTCTTGCCCTCACCGCTTTGACCTTCGCGAGAGAGTTTGACCCAGCGTTTGAGAGCGGTCAATGAGATGCCGAGTTCAGCAGCCACCAGAGCTAGCGGTCGGCCAGAAGATTCAGCTAACGCGACGGCGTCGGCCTTGAACTCATCAGAGTAGGTTGGTCGAGAAGACATGGGAACAATCCTTTCAGGAACTGTCTCACATCATTAGTACACCTCA
>NZ_JAJJBU010000005.1 GCF_020905375.1 Arthrobacter cryoconiti | reverse complement strand
GTCCTAGGCTGCGCCTTGCACACCACAGCGCACAAACGGCGTTTTCTGTGGACTGCTTACTGCGAACTGGCGGAAGCCATCGCTGCTTGCATGTCCTTCATCGCTTGATCAACGGTTTTAGAGCCGTTGATGGCAGCGAAGCTATTTTGTTGGATAGCTTGAGTGACAGCAGGATAGAAGGGCGTGACGGGACGCGGCACCGCATTCTTAATCGAGGTCAGCAGAACTGGAAGATAAGGCAATTGTTTGACCAGCTCGGCGTCCTGATAGAGGTCGGAACGAACCGGAGCAAGCGAGCCCTGCGTGGCGTAGAACTTTTCCGTCTCCGCATTGGTCATGAACGTCAGGAAGTCCTTAGCGGTTGCCTTGTACTTTGAATCTGCGTTGATTGCCAGGTTATGCCCTCCCAAGGAGGAGGCTCCCGGGCCATCCTTACCGGGAAGGGGTGCGATCCCGAAGGTGTCCTTCACCGTGGAGGAACCGTCGGTTTTGGCCAAGTTGTACACATAGGGCCAGTTACGCAAGAACATGAGCTTGCCGGCTTCAAACGACTGGCGGCCTTGTTCTTCTTGATAAGTAACAGCCTGTTTGGGGATGTTCCCGTCCTTGTAGGCCTGGACCAGATTGTTCAGGCCAGCTTTTGCCTCCGGCGTGTCCACCGTAGGCTTGCCGGACTTATCGACCACCGTTCCTCCCGCGGTGTTGATGGCCTCGGCTACGTTAACAGTCAAACCTTCATACTGGGCAAACTGGCCAGCGTAGCAATCAATGCCCTTCGCCTTTGCGATCGAGCACATGCCCATCATCTCGTCCCACGTTTTAGGTGGAGTGGGAACAAGGTCCTTGCGGTAGTAGAGAATTCCACCATCGGAGGTCTGGGGAACTGCATACAAGACGTCCTTGTACGTGCCGGTGGCCACCGTGGCGGGAAGGAAGCCTGTTGTGTCAATGGCTGTGCTGTCCTTCAACGGCTGGAGCCATCCTTGGGCAGCGAACTCGGCCGTCCAAATCACGTCAACACTGGCAACGTCATAGTCGCCGGTTTTGGCCTTAAAGTGCTGAACCAGATCATCATGCTGCTGATCGGCGTTATCCGACTGTTCTTTGAACGTGACCTGTTCGTCCTTGTGGGCTGCATTCCATTTATCGACGAGGGGCCGGATCACATTCGAGTTGTCTTTACCCTGCACATACGTAATGGGACCGCGGGCATCAAGGTTTTGGCCGGCAGCTTCGCCACCGCTGGTGCTCGTGCCGCCCCCGCTGCACGCGGCTAGTGTCATCGCCAGCACTGAAACAACAGCCAGTGGCGCAAACTTCTTGGAGTGTCTCATTCCACATTCCTTCTCATAAGTGAAAGTCCTGCATTGCGCATCGATGCAGAAAATCCGCACGCACCGATGTTGTGGTGATGTGGATCACTCTAATAAGGCGGGTCATGAAAATGCAAGCGCTTACGCACATTGTGTCCATTTCATCACTACAAAGGGAATCAGGCATCTCTTTGCAGAACTTCTTCTCACTGCCATACGGTGGAGCAGATTAAACTAGGAAGGGCCGGCATTTCCGCTTCTTGCGGACGTGCCGGCCCTTCCTTTGACGCTTCGAGGATTTACTCAGACCCTCAAACTTCGTTATTTATCGTGCTTGAAAATGCCCGAGATCTTAGCACCTAGACCCTTAGCGTTTTCTAGGGCGTCGCCGGCGAACTCCTTGACGTTCTCCGCTGCGTCCCCGGCGAACTCTTTAAGATTCTCTCCGGCCTCCCCAGCAAAATCTTTGACGTTATCTGCCGCGTCCCCGGCGAATTCTTTGATGTGTTCCCCACCCGGTCCCGCCAGGTCCGAGACCTTAGCCGCAGCATCATTGGCAAAATGCTTAGCTTTAGCGCCAGCATCACTGGCAAAGTCCTTAGCGGAATCCAGCGGGTTTCCTGCATTATTTTCACTCATGTGATGTTCCCTTTTCTCATACAGCGGTCCCCTGGCCTGACGAGCACCCACGGGTGGTTGAAAAAGACTAGCGGACTCGCTCCGCTCTGGTAAATCGCGTTCGAGCGCCGGATCCAATGCTCAGTAGCACCGGTACCTCCACACCCAAAAGCGTATCCAGTGCGTCAACTAAAGACCTTATGTCAGTTGCAACATCCTGGGGTGCTACGCCCTGCCGAGGCAGCACACGCACACGCAGGGATGCCTGGCCCCGAAAGTCATAGGTGCTCACAGAGACGCCAAGCAGGTCAGTGCGTTCTAGCAATGCTGCCTTGAGGGTCTGCTCAGCTACTGCTGTGCCGAGGACCACCTTGCCGCTAGCACCGTCATCTTCGGCGCTTCCGGGCGCCACGAACAAAACATTTGCCCGACCCTTGCCCTGGTTGGCGATCCACGAAACGCTCACGATCACCACAGCAACGAACACCGCTGCCACCACTAACCAGACCCAGCTTCCGGCACTAGTCGCTATGTGCGTACGTGCCGCAAAGCCACCTAGGGAACGAACCTGCGGCTCCGCCCAGCTCTGCCACCAGCGGCCGGCCGCTGGGACCACGGCTAGCAATACGAGCCCCGCCCCGAGAGCCAGCATGAACAGCCCCAACAGCCCCAACATAAAGCGATTAAATCCCCTCGGAGTGGTGTTCATACTCCCACCACTCCGGTACGTGCCAAATTTACGACGACGGCGGGTGCCGGATCCAACGCCATAGCTTCCAGCTCAGCTTCAACACTTGCCCGAATATGATCCTCATCCACCATGATTCCGGAGGTGGGCCGGACATTGACTTGTACTGTGCGCGCCGAAACAACCACCATGACCTGTTCGCGCGTCACCCCGGCCGCCATACGGGTACGCCGGGCCAGGGCCGAAGCAATGACTTCATCGTCCACGACCACTGCCACCCGAGGGTCCGCTATGACGTGGCGAGCACGGCGGCCCGGCAGTAGTGCATGGCTAAGAAATATCAGCCCCACTAAAAGTAAAAGGGCGCCCGTGGCACCTAGCAACATTGCAGAGATCCCAGCGGGTAAACCAGCTAGACGCTGCGCTGCGGTGAGAGGGTCAATCAGCCATGCTGGCTGACCCAGAACGCGCAGCATTGATTCAAGCAAGCCGTAGACAGCTAGTAGGCCAAGCAAAATGGCTGCGATGACTGAAAGAGGTGCCCTGGATGAATGTGTTTCCCGCCGCAGGACCCTGGACATGGCCTGCTTCACGCCACTCTCCCCCGCTCGGTGGCCTGAAGCCCGGAAATACGGATGTCTACCCTACTCAGACGAGACCCCGTCAATTCCTGAACACGCGTCTGAATGCGAGCCTTGGCCTCCGTTGCGCGCGTGACAACGCTACCTCCCGATCTTTGCACCCGCTCAGGATTTCCGCGCACCGTGCTAAGAGGGGGGGAGCTCATGGGTGAGGAGACCGACAGAGCCAACGAACCGGCGTCGTCCGCCCAAGAAACACGCACTGCAGAAGGTGCGACCGAAAAAATCTCGGCCGAAGCCGCTTTTGCAACGGCCGTCAGCGCTTGGGTGCTAATTCGGGTATGCCCAGCGAGCAGGCGTTCGCCAACTCCGACCGGGGGAAGGGGCATGGTCTCACTCACGACGAGGATCGCCGTCCAGTCAAGGCATCCAAAGCGCCGCGCCAGTCAAGCTTCCCGCCCGCGGCACGACCCACGAAGGCCCCAATGGCGATAAAGAGAGCGCTGACCACAAATCCCCAAAAGCCAAAGGCAAACGCCATGAAGGCCAGAAAGGCCCCAAATGCTGCACACACAACTGTCAAGTTCACGGCTGATCCTCGATGTCGATGGTAGGTACTGGCTGACGGGTCCCGACGTCCAGACGTTCACGCACGCGCGAACTCGTTTTCTCCAGATCCATGGCAGGCATGAAGACGTCGACAATCTCCACATTGACCTCAATCACAGTGCGTCCCACCAAATCCTCCACGGCCTCATATACGGCACCCCGGACGGCCATGGCCACGTTATGCAGTGGGTAGCCATATTCGGCGATGAGGACGATATCCACGGCCACCTGAGATTCGCCCACCTCAACCCGGACACCCGCAGTGAGGTCAGTGGCGCCCACAGCATCCCGCAGGGCGCCGATGGACCGTGATGTTCCGCTACCCAAGGCATGAACACCGGCCACCTTGCGAGCAGCAAGACCCACCACTTTCGCGACGGCCGTGTCCGCGATAACGGTACGCCCTTGCGCATAGTCCTTCGCTGGTGCGTCCTCGATTTTCCGAGGCTGGTTTTGCCCGTCCATGAAAGCGCCTTTCTGTTTCCTTTACGGTAAGCCTATGCACCGAAAACTTGGGGGGCAACGCCGCTGAACTTAGCGTGGGGGTAAAAATCAAAGTTAAAACAAAAAAACCCCCTATTGCTAAGGGATTTCTTTAGTGGTGGCTCCGACCGGCGTCGATCCGGTGACCTTTCGATTTTCAGTCGAACGCTCTACCAACTGAGCTACAGAGCCTTGGTGAACTGACAATACTAACTTGTCACCAGATTCCCCAAAATCAGGAAACCAAAGCGACCCTGACGGGACTCGAACCCGCGACCTCCGCCGTGACAGGGCGGCGCGCTAACCAACTGCGCTACAGGGCCTTACATAATTGCTTTATTTACCAAATTTTCGCGCTTTCGTGCGAAATTCACGAGTAATATTCTATCAGTTATTTTTCAACCGACTTACCATTACTCGCAAAGTACCCCCAACGGGATTCGAACCCGTGCCGCCGCCGTGAAAGGGCGGTGTCCTAGGCCGCTAGACGATGGGGGCATCGTCACCGACGTTCGGCTCGCAGTTGCCTGCTCCCCGTCCGCAGTGGACTTCAAAAACTATAGGGCCTATTTCCCCAGAACACAAAACGAGCCTCCCGGGCCGTCTCCGGCTCACTAGGCTGAACGAATGAGCCAGGACCCTTTAGCCTCAATTCCGTCGTTTAGGCCCTACTCTATGGGCATGGCCGAGTTTGAGGGCGCCGTCAGTGCAGCGCTGGAAGCCATCCCCGCTGACATCGCAGCACGGATGAATAATGTGAGCATCTTCATAGAGGACGACTATGAACCTGGACCGGGGGAGGATAGCGGCACTGTTTTGCTTGGCCTGTACGAAGGCACTCCGCTAACAGAACGAGATTCCTGGTGGGATGCCGGTTCGCTACCTGACCGGATTACCATATTCCGTAAACCGATCCTGGATATGTGTTCGTGCCGCTCGGAAGTCATTCACGAAGTGAAGGTGACGGTCGTCCATGAGATTGCCCACCATTTTGGCATCAGTGAAGACCGGCTACATGAACTGGGCTGGGGGTGAGTCGCGGCAATGCACTGGTAAATCACAGTCTTGTGATTACAAAGATGTGATTCATGTGGCTGATGTTACTGGTGTTGCCAAAGCAAAGTCGGTGCCCGTAGTCTCTAGAATGCCGCACAAATACGCAGCGGAATATGGGCCTCTTGGACAATTCCCGTTCCACGTATTTCTTTATTCTTTTTGAGTAAGTTAGGTCTCTGGAATGAGCATGAAATTTTTGGTTCGTGGAACCACGGCTTTTGCGTGCGCGGCCTTCGCCTGCACGGCTATTTTGGCGCCGGCGCAAGCCACGGAAGCTGCCATCGCGTCCCCAGCGCAGATGCGCTTCGCACCAGCCAGCCCTGCCATTCCCAGCGATCAAGACATAGCGCGAGCCAAGGAATCAGCAGCAACCACAGCTGCGGCCTCGGCCCAAATTGACGCCATCATCAGCTCGGCCAATGACCGCCTACAAAGCGCCACTCTCACCACTATTCGATCCGGTACCGCCTATACGGATGCTCTGTTGGCGCTCCAACAGCGCACCGCTGACGCAGCAACAGCCAAAGGCAAGGCCGAGGCAGCAGCGGCAGAGTTCAAGACAGCCAAGGCCCAGCTAGGCACACTTGCCGGGAGCCTCTACAAGTCCGGTGGGCTGAATCTAGACGTTCAAACTTTTTTGGCCAGCACCAACGCCGATGACGCCATATATCAGGCCTCCGCGCTGCAGGCGCTGACCGCCAACCGGTCTAACACCTTAGCCTCGGCCCAGTCGGCATCCGCTACGTCCACGGCCTTGCAGGCCGCAGCCGCTGCGGCCCAAAAAGCAGCAGACGACGCCACCAAGGCAGCCGACGACTCCAAAGCAAAAGCACAGTCCGCAAGCGACGCTCAAGCTGGCATTATCAAAGACAATACGGCCCAACGCGACGTCTTACTCCAACAGCTGGCAACCTTGAACAACACCACGGCTGAGCTAGAAGGCGCTCGGGTGGACGCGCTAGCCCGCAAAGCACAAGAAAGCGCACTGGCCCAGCAGGTCAAGAATTCAGCCAACGCTCCGGTGCCGGTGGCTCCGCCGGCTGAACAACCGGCAAACAACGGCGGCGGCAATGCAGGCGGCAATAGCGGCCAGCAACCGGCACCCGTAGTTCCGCCGGTGGCACCACCCGTCATTGCGCCACCAGCTCCTGCACCGCCGGTCGTTGTCCCTCCGGTTCCTGCGCCACCCGCGCCTGCGCCGCCGGCGCCAACGCCGCCTCCAGCCCAGCCGGGCGGCTCCTACACCAACGTTATGGTCAACTACGCCATGTCCAAGATTGGCGGCCCCTACCAGTGGGGCGGCAATGGTCCCGTAGCCTTTGACTGCTCCGGTCTAGTGCAGCAGGCCTTTGCCGCGGCTGGCGTGTGGGTTCCCCGCACGGGGACGGCCCAGTTCTGGAATGCTCCCCAGCGAGTACCGTTGTCTCAAATGCGCTACGGGGACCTCCTCGTCTTCAACGACGTCGGGAACGGCAACTTTAGCCACATTGCCATCTACATTGGCAACAACCAAGTGGTGCAGGCGCTCAACGAAACGGCTCCCATTGAGGTAACCCCGTTGTCATGGATGTCCGGCATGCAGCTCTACCCGTACGCAGCCCGCTACTAAGATGAGGCACGGCCGTCAACTCCGCAAGCCCCTGATGGTCCAGAAGCTCCAGAATTGCACCGCACCAAACTAGCGCAGTGCCAAACCGGCACAGCAAAAAGCCCCAAAGGCCCTCTCGCCTTTGGGGCTTTTCGCCGTGCTGGGTTAGACCTGCAGCAACGGTCCAAACGCTGAACGGTCCTCTTGCCGGGGATCGTGTTGATCGCGCACCACCATCACAGGACCCTTGGAATGATGACGCACCCCGTCAGTGGTGGAACCTAGCAACATACCGGCGAATCCGCCGCGGCCCCGGGTGCCCATAACGATCAATTCCGACGTTTCGGATGCCTTGACCAATACGTCAACGGCGGATCCCTCTACGAGTTCGATCTGCATGGGAAGCTTGGGGAAATGATTCCGCAACCACTTTTCTCCGGCGTCGAGCTGGGTTTGAATCTCGGCAAATAACGCATCACGGTCCACCGGGGCAGGTATCCAGGCTAGCGAACCGGTGTACGGCTGGACGGCGCAAATGATGCGCAGCGTGGCTCCATAACGTTCGGCTTGCTCAGCCGCCACCAGAACGGCGAACCGCGCCTGATCCGAACCATCAACACCAACGGTGATGACATTTGCAACCTCGGGCAGATCCTTCTGTGCCGGCTCAGCCTCCCCCAGACGAGCAGCGCAGCTCAGCGGCACAGTCACGGTCGGGCAGGTGGAGTGCGCCGGGAGTGCCGAACTGACACTACCGAGCAGGCGGCCCAAGAACCCTCCCCGGCCACGGCTTCCGAAAACCAGAAGTTCCGCGCTCTCGCTAAGCTCCAACAACACGCCAGCGGCGTCGCCGTTTTCCACCCGGGCGTCCAATTCCACATCCAGGTGCGCCACTTTCGCTGCGGCCTCACGTAGGACGGCCTCGGCGCCTTGCCGGATGACGTCGTCGTCCACGGTGGCATAGCCCCCGTCCAAGCCCGAGGCGGCAAAAATGGGGACCGTGTAAGCCGTGACTAGATGCAAGGTGGACTTGCGTACCTTCGCCTCACGTGCGGCCCAAATCAGTGCGCAAATACTCTGTTCGGAACCGTCAATCCCCACCACAATTCCGGTAGGTGCAAGGATGGTGTCGTTCTGGGCAACCGGGGCCGTTTCTTGTGGATCGCTCATGCTGCGCCTCCTGATTTTCGCTGTTCCGTCGAGGCGGATACTGCTGCAGCCTCCCCGTCGCGGTCTGTACTTGTGACTATTGCCGTTTCAGGTTTGCGCGTCAAGTTGCTATTCCGGCCCCGCGCTAAATTGCGGGCCTGACCCCACATCCGCCCGCTCAGAATACCGATGTGGCAGAGTTGGCCCTGCCAGCGAAAATTTCACTGAATGTGGGGGTCAATGATGCACCTCGTCAATTCTGCGCTAGAGCGCGGTCGTAGCGGCGGCGCCGGAACCGAAATATGGGCGGCAGCCGACCAAGCGTGTGTTGGACGCGCTGCCCCTCTTGCCGTGCTTGACCTCCAGGCTCTTTCCCACAATGCCGGCTCGCTACTGAGACGCGCCAACGGGGTTCCCATCCGCGTGGCAAGTAAGTCAATCCGCAGCCGCGAGGTCCTCCGAGCCGTCGTGGCACAGGACGGCTTTGCGGGAATCCTGGCTTTCACCCTGCCTGAGGCCCTCTGGCTGGCGGCAGAAGACACGTTCACGGATATTGTGGTGGCGTATCCGACGGCGGATTTCACGGCCCTGCGTGCCCTAGCCATAGACGCGCGGGCCTGTTCACGGGTGACGCTCATGGTTGATTCCCCGGAGCAGCTAGATGCCATGGAAGCAGCCCTACTCGACGTTCGCCCGGCCGCTCCCATCCGCCTGGCAGTGGACCTCGACGCGTCGTGGCGGCCCAGCGTAGCTGGGCGCACAATGGGACATATTGGTGTTCGCCGATCACCTGTGCGAACTGGTGCTGATGCCCTTGCAATGGCGCTGGACATCGGGTCCCGAATCCGCGGAGGACAAAAGTTATTTATCTTGGTCGGACTCATGGCCTACGAAGCTCAGATCGCCGGGCTGCAGGACACTCCCCACACCGGAAACCGTGTAGCGGACGCGGCCAAGTCCGTGATTCTGAAGCGGATTCAACAGGCCTCAATGATGGAGGTCACCGAACGCCGAGGCAACGTGGTCGCCGCGGTGCGCAACGTGGTCGAACTTGAATTTGTCAATGGAGGCGGCACAGGCAGCCTGGAGCTAACGGCAAGGGATCCGGCCGTCACAGAACTGGCCGCGGGTTCGGGCTTGTTCGGGCCAACCCTTTTTGACGGATATTCACGTTTTAGCCCCCAGCATGCCGTGGGATTCGCCACCACGGTGGTACGCCGGCCAGCCCCGGACATGGTCACGGTGCTCGGTGGAGGCTGGATCGCCTCCGGCCCACACGGCGCCGACAGGTCCCCTGTACCCGTCTTCCCACCCGGCTTGTCCATGCTGGGGACCGAGGGCGCCGGTGAAGTGCAGACGCCCCTGAAGGGCGCCGGTGCCGCCACGTTGGGCATCGGTGAGAAGGTCTGGTTCCGCCATGCCAAATCCGGTGAAGTCTGTGAGCACGTCAACGCGTTAGAGGTGCTCGACGGCGGAGCCCTCACCGACCAGGTACTCACCTACAGGGGCGAAGGGAAAGCTTTCGTATGAGCGAATGGCGTAACTGGGCAGGCGATCAGCGATGCACACCATCGACGGTTCTCTACCCAAGCACAGTGGCCCAGATTGCAGCGGTGGTGGCGCGGGCCGGCGACTCCGGCACGGGGCTGTCCCCGTCGGGACTATCCCCGGCTGGGCTGTCCCAGGTGGGGCTGTCCCAGGTGGGGCTGTCCCAGACCACAGTCAAGGCTGTCGGTGCCGGACACAGCTTCACCGACATCGCCACCACCGACGGAGTCCAGCTGCGCCTTGAGCGGTTGAGCGGACTACTGTCCGTGGACAGGGAAGCCCGCCACGCAACGGTGGCGGGAGGGACCAGCTTGCATCAGATCCCCACTCTTTTGGCACCATATGGCCTGGCCATGGAAAACCTCGGAGACATTGACCGCCAAAGTATCTCCGGCGCCATCTCCACCGGCACCCATGGCACGGGCCTCGCATTTGGTGGAATATCCACTCAGGTGCTCGTCTTGGAGCTTGTAGACGGAACCGGCACAGTGCGTCGATGCTCCGCAACGACGAACCCAGAGCTATTCTCGGCGGCCCGCGTGGGACTCGGAGCTCTGGGAATCATCACGTCCGTAACGCTGCAATGTGTAGACGCCTTCACACTGCACGCACTAGAACGGCCTGAACCGTTGGCCGGGGTGTTGGATAACCTGATGGAACTGCAGAGTGCCGCTGACCACTTCGAGTTCTACTGGTTCCCGCACACTTCGATGGCATTGACGAAAACCAATACCCGCTACCCTCTGGGGCAAGGCCCAGAGGGAGTGAAGCCGCTCAGCCCCCGGGCCCGTTTACTCGACGACGTGTTGGTCTCGAACACGTTATTCTCGGCGCTGTGCACTGTTACCGGAAAGGCTCCCGCGACCATCCCGCGAGTGAACAAGGTGGCGTCGCTTCTGACCGGAAACCGAGAGTTTGCGGATGCCTCGCATAGAGTGTTCGCCACGCCTCGGACTGTGAAGTTCAGGGAGATGGAATATGCCCTTCCCCTCGCCGAAGTTGCGGACGTACTCCATGAACTCGACGCCATGATCAAGCGCCGTCGTTTCAGTATTTCTTTCCCTGTCGAAGTGCGCTGCGCCGCGGCCGATGACATCCCACTATCCACAGCCTTTGGGCGTGAAAGTGGCTACATTGCCATTCACCAGCACATCAAAACGGACCCTTTTGAGTACTTCCATGCCGCCGAAGAAATCTTCGCAGCGCACGGTGGACGACCCCACTGGGGGAAGTGGCATTTCCTCCAGTCGAATGACTTTGAGGCGCTCTACCCAGAGCTCAAAATGTTCGGTAAGGTTCGAGATATTAGTGATCCACGACGTGTGTTCAGAAACTCATATTTAGATCGGGTACTTCCCTAAGACACACAACTGCAATAAATGATTTCCCGGCGCAACCGTGCTCTTCGGCGCGCTTTTTCGATTATTTCTCCTACCGTTCCAGGAGTCACATTGTTATGACCGCCGTCCTCGTCCCTGCCCAGCCCCTATTTGTCCCCGCCGAGCCAAGCAGCCCGAGCTCCACCACTACCCAGGACGTTGACACTACTGAGTCCACGACCACCATAGTGATTGGATCAGGTTTTTCCGGGCTCGCCATGGCTGCCGAACTCAACCGGCAGGGCATCAAGGCCATCGTGGTCGAGGGAATCGGGCAATCAACTGCAGCAGCGCCGTCGCCATCGACCGGCGGTATCAGCCTAGACGCGTTGGCCGAGCGTACGGAGATCATGCGTTTGTTGGAACACTATGCACGCCGCCACGAACTGGACATCCGCCCGGCCACGTGTGCCATCAACCTGCTCCGGACCCCTGGGGACGAATCGCGGGCGCAGTGCCAGTGGTCCGTTGAGACCCCCACCGGAACATTGCTGGCGCATAGCATCGTGTTCACCCGAGGAGCGCTCAACCAGTTACGGCGAATGCTGCGAAACCTGGGCGTGAGCACCGGCCACGATTTCACCGCAGCCATGCACGCGCTAGGGCTGTATTTGGTCGGTGTGGGCGAGATGATCCTGCCGACGACCCAGGAGATCCTGCATCAAGCCAAGCGAGCCGGACAGTCCATTTCGGCGCGTGCCGCTCTTCGTGAGATCACTGGAGGGGCTGTTATCGCCTGAACGAAGGCGGACTAAGCGTTCAAAAAGTAAGTTTTGGTACTAGTCATCGGCGCCGAGGCGACGCTTGGCCACCACTACGAGGGCGATTACCACTCCTACCAGCACTCCGGCCAGTCCTACCACGCTCCAGGGCACACGACCCGTGTCAGGCGCTTTTTCCGCTGCTGCTTCCGTGACAACCTGTATTGCCTGCGCGGTTCCCGCTACAGCGCCGGATCCGCTTCCACTTGCCGTGGTGGTGAACTTGAACTCGTCTTCCACCGGGTGTGAATCCGAGGACACCAGACGCCATTGAACCGTGTAAGTTCCCGCCGGGGCGCCCACTCTGACCCGCTGTGACGCTACGTTGTCCAGAACGGACACCGATCCCTGGGACCAATTGGTCCCAGCAGCGTCAAGTACCTTGATCTCAGCGCCTATTGCGGCAGGAGTGTTAGTCATGGTGATACTCACGTTTTCCGGCATGGTGGCCACCGTCGATCCCGATGCGGGGGAAGAACCCTCCTCTGAATCATGAGCCTGCGCTACACTGCTTCCGCCCAGGAGGGCCAAGAGGACGACGGCCGCCCCCGCCAAGGCGCGCCACATCATTTGAGCGACAAAGCTGTCAGTACTATTGCTGCGTGATGGGGCAACGGGATTCATGACACATTTCCTAGCGTTGGACGGCGGTATTGACTTCAACCCTAACCGAGCAAATCTCACCCGAGCGCGAGAGCCGTATTCTGCGCTTGCGCACGAATCAAAGAATGCCTACGGGGGTTTCATCCGGCTGTTGGCCCCGCGCGTCAGTCACGATTTCATGGTCGTTGTGAGACTTCGCAAACGGGCCCGTGACGGCATACCCGGTAGTATTCTCAGGACAGTATATTTCTCTTTTCGCCCCGGAGGGCCCCCTTATGGCAACCAGCACGGCTGCGCGCGTCTCTGCAATTGATAAATATTTCATGATTACCGAGCGCGGCTCGAACTATTCGCGCGAGATCCGCGGTGGTTTCGCGACGTTCTTCGCCATGAGCTACATCGTTGTTTTGAACCCGCTGATTCTCAACGTTGCCGACTCAAGCGGAGGCATGCTGGGACTTGAGCGAGTGGCCGCAGCTACCGCTTTTGTGGCCGGAATCCTCACGATCCTGATGGGAGCCTGGGCCAAACACCCCTTCGCGCTGGCCACGGGTCTTGGCGTGAACGCTTTTGTTGCAGTCACCATTGTGGCAAACCCCGGGCTGACGTGGCCGGACATGATGGGCCTTGTCATGATTTCCGGTATCACCATGTTCATTCTGGTCCTTACCGGTTTCCGTACGGCCGTGTTCAAAGCGGTCCCGGAGGGCTTGAAAACCGCCATTGTGGTCGGCATCGGTTTGTTCATCGCCCTGATCGGTCTGGTCAACGCCGGCTTTGTACGCCGAATTCCAGACGTCGCCGGGAGCACAGTACCGGTGGGTTTGGGCTTTGACGGCAAGCTCATGGGTTGGCCCACGCTGGTTTTCCTAGTGGGTCTGGTGCTCACCATCGTCTTGGTGGTTCGCAAAGTCCGCGGCGCCATCTTGATCGGCATAATTACCTCCACCATCTTGGCAAATATCCTTGAATTGGTGTTCCACATTGGTCCGTCCTTTGACGGCAAAACTCACAATCCGGCGGGATGGTCGCTGGTATCGCCTGAGATGTCCCAGTGGTCCTGGCCTGATCTGGGGCTGATCGGCCAGTTCAATCTGTTTGGGGCGTTCGCGCATCTGGGTGGCCTGGCCGCCGCACTCCTGGCCTTCGTCATTTTGTTGAGCATCTTCTTTGACGCCATGGGCACCATGGTCGGCCTGGCGGGTGAGGCTGGTTCACTCCGTCCTGACGGCACCATCCCCAATGTTGATCGGGTACTACTCGTGGATGCTTTTGGGGCGATCGCCGGCGGAGGCGCCTCTACGTCGTCGAACCAGATCTATGTAGAGTCCGGAGCCGGAATCGGAGAGGGCGCCCGCACCGGATTGGCTTCCATCGTCACGGGTTTGCTGTTGCTTTTGGCCATGTTCATCACCCCACTGATCAAGTTGGTCCCGTTTGAGGCTGTGGCCCCGGCGTTGGTTGTGGTGGGTTTCATGATGGTCTCCCAGGTTGGCAAGATCGACTGGAACGACTGGGGAATTGCTATCCCGGCATTCTTGACGTTCACTCTCATGCCCTTCACGTACTCAATCGCCAACGGTCTGGGCGCTGGCTTCATCGCTTTCGTGCTGATCCGCCTCTTCCAAGGCCGCGCCAAGGAGATCCATCCACTCATGTGGGCAGTGGCCGGCGCATTCGTGCTCTTCTTCGGCATCGGGACCGTGGAAGGCTGGTTCGGCATCCACTAGCTCCCGGCTAATCTAGTTGCATTTTGGCGTCGGGGTGCTGTTGTCTGGTCTTATGGACTTCATTTCTCTCACCGTTGACACACCACCCACCCCGTGGACGGGACGGAACGACGGCGACGGGCCGGCTCACCGCCGCTGGTGGCAGGCCGTGGCCACGCCCGCCACGATGGTCAAAGATGACTCCGCAACGTCCCCCACCCCTGCTGCCCTGCTGGGATTCTGCTCCGATGCGGGGGTCCGCCGCAACCTGGGACGCGTGGGCGCCGCTGGAGCACCCGCGGCCATCCGCACCGCATTGGGCTCGCTGGCGTTCCACAGCAACCGCACCGTGACGGACACTGGCGATGTTGTGGTCTCCGGCGATGCTCTGGAAGACGGCCAAGCCCGTGCGGGCCGCGCTCTCACAGCCATGCTCGACGCCGGTCAGCTCACCTGCGTTCTGGGCGGGGGCCACGAGACGGCGTTTGCCAGTTATCTGGGCGTGGCAGGCACAGCGGCTGTAAGCAATGGCGCCCGTCTGGGCGTGCTGAACCTCGACGCACATTTTGACTTGCGCGACTCCCCCTCCCCCAGCTCGGGCACCCCGTTCTTACAGATGGCCCGGGCAGAAGCCGCTGCGGGACGCGAACTGAACTACGCCGTCGTGGGTATCAGCGAACCCAACAACACCCGGGCGCTCTTTGACACCGCCCACCAGTTGGACGTGAAATACCTTCTGGATGAGGACTGTTCCGAGGAACGAGCCGTGGCCTTTGTGTCGGCATTCCTGGAGAGCGTTGACATCCTGTACCTGACCATTGACCTTGACGTGATGCCCGCAGCAACGGCGCCCGGAGTGAGCGCCCCGGCCGCATACGGGGTGCCGCTTCCCGTCATTACTGCCGTCTGCCGGCAGGTAGTCGCGAGCGGGAAACTCTTCCATGCCGACGTGGCAGAGCTAAACCCGGAGTTCGACGTCGACAACCGTACGGCGAAGGTCGCCGCCCGCCTCATCGACACGCTCCTGCGTTAGGACCTGCGGCACGCTCAAGCCAATTCGGGTTCGCCGTCCACCCGAAAAGAACTGGGCATGCGATGTGAAAAGGAGATTTGAAAGGACCAGACGAGCCAGCTGCCGGTCCTTTCAAATCAGGTTAATTCAGGGGACCGGTGGCCGTTTCGGCAGCTGCACGGATTGCACCGGAACCTACTAGGCGATCAGCTTCTTCCAATTCTGGAGACAGGAAACGATCGCTACCCGGTCCCTGGACCGTGGCCCGCAGTACCTCAAGCACGGCTGCACCAGCCGGGCCTGGGAGTAACACGCCGTCGGACGCTGCGGTGCGCATGTCGATGGCACGCGTGGCCGTGACCAGCTCAATGGCGAGCACGCGGCGTAAGTTTTCTACGGAGCGGCGCAGCTTGCGGGCGGCGTGCCAGCCCATGGAGACATGATCTTCCTGCATCGCTGAACTCGGGATGGAATCAACGGACGCCGGCACTGCCAGCCTCTTGGAATCCGAGACCAACCCTGCCTGCGTGTACTGGGCGATCATCAGCCCCGAATCAACGCCGGGGTCCCCCGCCAAGAAGGCAGGCAGGCCATGGCTGCGGGCGGGATCAAGCATGCGGTCGGTGCGGCGCTCGGCGATGGAGGCAACGTCCGCGGAAACGATCGCCAAAAAGTCCAGCACATAGGCCACCGGTGCGCCGTGGAAGTTGCCGTTGGAGGACACCCTGCCGTCGGGAAGGACCACGGGGTTATCGATGGTTGCGGCGAGTTCCCGAGTGGCCACGGTCAGAGCGTGATCCACTGTGTCACGGGCAGCACCGGCAACTTGTGGGGCACAGCGCAGCGAGTAGGCGTCCTGAACGCGTGAATCGCCGACCCGGTGGGAGGCAACGATCGGCGAGTTTGCCAGCACGCGCAACATGTTATCGGCACTAGCAGCCTGGCCCGGGTGCGGACGCAGCGCCAGATGCAGTTCCGGCACGAACACCTGGTCAGTACCAAGCAGCCCTTCCACGCTCAGCGCAGCGGTGATGTCGGCGGTCGTCAGCAGTAGTTTCAAATCTGCAATGGCCATCAGCAGCATGCCCAGCATGCCATCAGTGCCATTGACCAGCGCCAATCCCTCTTTTTCGGCTAGCTCAATAGGCGCAATGCCTGCTTCTGCCAGCAGTTCCGAGACTGGCCGTCCCTTGCCGCCAAAGAGCATACCATCGGGTCCGGTCGCTTCTCCCTCCCCCATAAGCACCAACGCACAGTGCGAAAGGGGCGCAAGATCCCCGGAACAGCCCAGCGACCCGAATTCGCGCACCACAGGTGTAATGCCGGCATTGAGGACATCCACCATCGTCGTCACTACGACGGGCCGCACGCCGGTACGCCCACTGGCCAGCGTCTTGGCTCGCAGGAACATCAGCGCCCGGACCACTTCTTTTTCCACCACCGGCCCCATGCCAGCGGCGTGCGAGCGGATCAGCGACTTTTGCAACTGAGTGCGCATTTCCTGAGGTATATGTCGATTGGCCAGTGCGCCAAACCCGGTGGAAATCCCATACGCAGGAGTTTCGGAGTGTGCCAGCTTCTCAATGTGAGCCCTGACCCGTTCGACGCCGGCCAGCGCCTCTGCGCTGATGGTCACCTTGGCGTTGTGGCGAGCCACAGCGATGACGTCCTCGGGCGTGACTGAAGAAGAATTCAGGACGACGACGGGGGCGTCTGCGGCGGGGGTCATAGTGGTTCCTTTGCTATTCGGATGCTTGCTAGCCACTATTCACCCTTTTCCGCCACGTCGCCCCGGCCTTTGCGTGCGGGGTGTCCGGCATGCCAGACTGTGTCCTACTCAGCCGTCACGACGGCCATAAATGCGCACGGAGAGTTCCCCGGCCACCTTGATGACATGGGCTGCCAATGCCGGCCATTGCGCCGCAGGGACCTTCTCTTCCAAAAAAGTGACGGCGACGGCGGCCACTGGCCACCCCACGTGATCGGTGACGGCGGCAGCTACAGAGCCAAAGCCGTCGGTCACTTCGCCATTCTCCGTGGAGTAACCACGCTGGCGAACCTGTTCCAAATGTGCCGAAAGGGTGGAGTACTTTCCAATGGGGTCCGGCACGTCGGTACGCGAGCTAAACGCCGCGGTATTCGGATATAGGGCCCGCACCTGGGACTTCGGCAGAGCCGCCAAAATAGCTCGACCGCTGGCCGTGAGATGGCTGGGGAGTCTGACCCCGACGTCGGTCACCAAAGATGGACGATGCTTGGCCCGTTCCTCCACAATGTATAAAACGTCACGGCCGTGCAGTATGGCCAAATGCGAGCTCTCGCCAATCTTGTCCACCAACGACGCGAGTAGCGGGCGTCCTAGCCGAGACAACGGCTCCTGCCGCGAATACGCACTGCTGAGTTCAAACGCCGCAATGCCCAAGCCATAGCGCTGTTCCTCATGCAGATGCATGACGAACCCGCTTTGTTCCATAACCCCCAACAAGTGATAGACGCTAGAGCGTGGGAGTCCTAACGTCGTGGCAATCGTTGAGGCTGCTAAAGGGCCACGCTTGGAGGAGAGTAGTTTCAAGATCCGCAAGGTGTTCTCCGCCGCCGGCACTTTGGACGGCATGCGTTGGGCGATCGTCATAGTTCCCTCTTCCGGCATCGATTTCTCACAGCTGTTTTTCATCGGTTGATTCTTCTAATGCGCCAGCTAGGCAATCTCGCTGTCCGTGAGCACCGTTGCACTTTGGCCGAATTGGCGTACCTTGGCCCGCCCCCACAGCTGGGCTGGCATAGCCCCGCCGAGTAGCCTGCGCGGCAAAGCGGCACCATCGCCCAGCGGAGC
Source organism: Arthrobacter cryoconiti (assembly GCF_020905375.1). Taxonomy (GTDB): domain Bacteria; phylum Actinomycetota; class Actinomycetes; order Actinomycetales; family Micrococcaceae; genus Specibacter; species Specibacter cryoconiti. Next base: position 17,305 of record NZ_JAJJBU010000005.1, on the reverse strand, counting down.
CTGGCTGCCAGCAATGATGATATTCCCGGAACGGCGCCCTTTAAGCATTGCCGGATCGGCAATGATCACGACGTATTCAAAGGCTGCGGCGATCGTGGCAGCTTCGCGTCGGGCCGTGAGTAGAGTCGGCGAATCCCCGCAATTAACAATATATACGCCATCTGGCATGAGTACGTTCTTAGCGATGTCCGTGAACTCAGAGGTCGTCAGCGCATGCGGTGTCCTCGTTCCGGAAAATACATCACGAATGATCAAATCGCGGCTCGCTTCTGAGAGGGATTGTGTTACTTCCCGCGCCTCGCCCACACGAAGTTTGAGCAGCGGCGCTCGGGGAAGATCAAACCAAGAACGCACGTAGTGCGCCAACTTCCCGTCGATCTCCACCACCACGTTGCGAGAATTTGGAAAAGCAGCGACCAGGTACCGCGGCATGGAGCAGGCCGCCCCGCCTAGGCTCAGTGTTCGCAGCTTTGCGCCCGGCGCCCAGCGATCCTCCACCAACGCCATGATCCAGCGCATGTATTCGAATTCCAACCGGAGCGGGTCCGCTAGGTCCACATGCGAGCTTTGCGCACCATTGAGCATAAGCAACCATCCGTTGGCGTTGTCTGCGTCAGCGATCAGCTCGGCCGTGCCGGTGTCCGTGGAATACAGACCAGCCACAGGACCGCGGATAGCAGCATCCTCTTCCACTAGAACGTTCTTCGGCGCCCTTTGGCGTCCCATCAGAGGAGCCCGGGGTTTGCGGTCCGGGCGGCGCGGAGGATGGTTGCCGCGGCATCCTCAATCGTGGCGAAGCGCAGTGAGATGGTCATGGTTTGAGCGTAGCGCAGTGCTTCCTGCGCTAGATTACCCAAAGAGCGCTGGTACCACTCTCATTCTCAGGGTACGACGCCGGGCCTACCCCAACGTTTTGAGGGCACCTTCCAACCGTTCGAGTTTTCCGGTCAGCTCACCGGTGTGACCTGGACGGATATCTGCTTTCAGGACAAGGGACACGCGTGAACCGTAGGCACCCGCAGCTTCGGTGGCCCGTTTCACCACGTCCATCACTTCGTCCCAGTCACCCTCAATCTCGGTGAACATGGAACTCGTGTGATTCGCCAGACCAGATTCACGGACCACTTTTACGGCCGCTGCCACGGCTGTGTGCACGGAAGCATCATCACCGGATCCTCCCGGGCTGCTCTCCGCGATACCACTTGGTGCGACCGAAAATGCCACAATCATGGACTTCTCCTCTGGGTTGGTATGTATTCCATTATCGTCCAAAACTCTTGCTAACGATGATTTTTGCGACACAAATTCAGTTCTTCATGGGGACCACTGCCCATTGTTTGCCTGTGCCAGCACACTATAGGGTTCTAGTATGTTCGCCTCATCTCTTGCCACCATCCTTGGTGCCGCCGACGACTATTACTACTACAGCGATACAACGAGTAATCCTGGCCTCACCACGGCCTCCATTCTTCTGGGCCTTTTTCTGTATCTCCTCCTCTTCGTGGTGGCTTTTGCCGTCGCTGGAATCATGTGGGCCGGCGTCTTCGCCAAAGCGGGGCACGCCAAATGGAAAGCGTTTGTTCCTTTTTATAACCAGTACATTCTGGTCAAGATTGCTGGCCGCCCGGATTCATACTTTTGGTTACAGTTCATCCCATATGCGGGGTTGTACTGGTCAATTGTCACGCTCAATGGCGTCTCCAAGTCTTTTGGTAAGGACTCCGCTTACACAGTAGGACTGGTATTCATTCCCGTAGTATTCGCCACTATGCTCTCCTACGGCAGCGCCGCCTACCTGGGCCCGGCCGACCTTTGGGCCGGACAGTACCAAAATCCGCAGCAGTACGGCCAGCAAGACCCGAACGCGCAATACGGTCAACAGCAGTATGGCCAGCCTGCACAGTATGGCCAGCAGCAGTACGGCCAACCCGCTCAGTACGGCCAACAGGACCCGAACGCCCAGTACGGCCAACCCGCTCAGTACGGCCAACAGGACCCGAACGCCCAGTACGGCCAACAGGACCCGAACGCATCTCAAGATCCCAATGCACCGCACAACCCATACGGATCAGGGCCAACCGCCTAGTCTCAGCACAGCGGCAGCGAGCGCACCAGCCAAGACCACCACCAAAAACGGTGCCTTGAGCCAAAGCGCAATTGCTGCCGCTGCCAAGGCACCGACGCGGGCATCTAGGACGACTGCAGTACCACTGGCCGCCGCGTTAGCGACGGTTAGTGATGCCAATAGGCCAATGGTCAGCGTGCCAGCCACCCGAGACATCCTCGGGTTTGCCAGGATCTTGGCTGGCACTAAATATCCGAGCAGCTTCGTCAGGTAAGCGATCGCCGCTGCGATCAGAACCCACCACCACAGGTTCATATCTGCTTCCTAGTCATAGGAGTCACTTCCCCCACCAGTCCAGCACTCTCCGGCGGGCAGTTCTCAACCGCGGCGATGTTCATCCCGGTGGTCTGGGCTGCGGTGACAGATTGCACCAGCTGGCCGACGTCGTGCCTGTAGGGCGGAAGATCGGGCTCCATGCCATCACCAACATGGCCGGGCGCATGAGATGGTGTGCGCCCCTGCCGGAACCAGCCGATGAGTCCGGCGACCAGCGCAGCAAGTAATATGGGCACACCCGGCGGCACAAGCGGTACGGCCAGCAACGTCACCACGGCGCAGACCACGGCGATCGCCGCTGCTTGGAAGCCTTTGATGCGTGGCCATAGCAAGCCTAAAAACGCCGCAACCGCCGCGCCGTCTAGACCCCACTGCTTAGGATCGCCCAACGCGTTGCCGATGACGGCGCCCACAGCGGTCATGACATTCCAAAAAATGAAGATCCCGACCCCCGCTACCCAGAAGCCCCGCTTTTGCTCGACAGGATCGGACTGGCCGGTTGCGGTAGCGGTTGATTCGTCGATCGTCAGGTGCGCGGCTACTAGCCTCCGCCAGCCCGTAGGACGCATGATGGCATTGAGTTGCATGCCGTAGACGCCGTTACGAATCCCCAGTAGGGCCGACGCGCTCATGGCTGCCACGCCGGTGCCGCCTCCGGCGATCACACCGATGAACGCAAATTGTGATCCGCCGCTTAGGAGCAGCAGGCTAAGAGCCATCGTTTGCCATAGCGAAAGCCCCGATGCCACCGACAGGGCACCAAAGGACACACCGTAGAGCCCGGTAGCGATGGCGATTGAAGCGCCAACTTTTGCAGCAGGAGAATCCCTGAGCTTCACGGACGGCGCGCGCTCAAGGCCCATGCGATCAGAGGTACTTGCAGTGGCAACCGCAGCATGTGGATACGTTGAGCTTGCGGTGAACCGTTTGGCCCGAAAGCGCGGCGAAGCGCAGAAACGTGGCCTGCGGTAAAAGCCGTGAACATGAGAGCAGTGGCGGTTGCAGCAGTTTTCCGTTTCGAAGGAACTAGCAGACAAACTGCGCCCAGGGCTTCCGGTACGGCAGATGCCAAGACCCACCTATGGCGCGTCATGACACCTAGCTTGCCACCCTTGTCCGTGCAAAGAACTGGTGGCACCACGGGGTAGTAGAACGCCGGCTTACGCAAATGGTTAACTGCGCTGGTTCCTAAGAGTGCTGCAAGTGCCCACGTACTGACTGTTCGTAATCTCATCTGCCTATGCTTTCACGTCCGGGCGTCCGCTTCCATGCTCAGCTGCTCGGTGCCATGAAGTGCATCGGCCGCTCGGACCAGCGCAAGGTGGGAAAAGGCTTGGGGGAAGTTGCCGGCCATACGGGACTGGTCGGCGTCGTACTCCTCGCTGAGCAGCCCCAACTCGTTGGCGAAACCGACTAATTTATCCATCAGCACCGTCGCTTCCTCGCGCCGGTCAGAGTGGGCGTATTGCTCCACCAACCAGAACGAGCACGCTAGGAACGGGTGCTCCCCCGGCGTCAGGCCGTCGTCGCTGTTCTCCGTCCGGTAACGCATAAGCAAGCCGTGAGCGTCTAGAAGTTCTTTTTCCATCGCCGCCACGGTGCCGCCCATTTCCTTTGAGTCATACGCGACGAACCCCACCTGGGGGATCACCAGGAGGGACGCGTCAGTGGTAGTCCCGCCATAAGTCTGCGTGAAGGAATTCAACGATCGGTTGAAACCATGTTCCATAATCTCCGCGCGCAGCTTTTCGCGTAAGCCCTCCCAGCGCTCCACCGGTCCTTTCAACCCGTGGTCCCGTACGGCCCGAACACCGCAGTCAAAGGCCGCCCACATCATGACGCGTGAATGCGTGAACTGTTGCAGGTCCCCGCGCATCTCCCAAATACCGTGGTCAGGTTCGTTCAAGTGCCGCTCCACAAATTCCAGCATTGCCTGCTGCAAGGGCCAAGAGAAATGGTCCTCTTTCCCACCGGAGATCCGCAGCTTCTCCAGGGCCACTAGGACCTCGCCCACCACATCCGCCTGATATTGACCCACAGCACCGTTACCGATCCGGACTGGAGCCGCCCCTTCGTAGCCGGGCAGGTGTGCTAGTTCGTTCTCGACGAGGTTGCGTTCTCCGGAGAGCCCATACATGATCTGAAGATCTTCCGGGTCCCCTGCCACGGCGCGCAAGAGCCAGTTTCGCCACTGTAAGGCCTCAGTTTCATAGCCGTGCGTCAGCATGGCTTCAAGCGTCAAGGCGGCATCTCGCAGCCAGCAGAACCTGTAGTCCCAGTTCCGGCTGCCACCAAAGTCTTCCGGGAGGGAAGTGGTGGGTGCCGCCACGATCCCTCCGGTGTCCTCGTGGGTTAGTGCCCGCAGAACCAGCAGCGAGCGTTCCACAAAGGGTGCCCACGTACCGTCATGGCTACAACTGGAGCCCCATTCGGTCCAGTAGTCCAGGGTCTTTTGGAGTGCTGCATCCAAGTCGAGCGGTCCGGGAAGGGGGCGATGAGACGGGTACCACACGAGCTCTTGTTCCACCTTTTCGCCGGCGCTGACGGCGAAGTTCCCGGCGTGTTTATGGTCCACAGCTCGGGGTAGTTCGCTGCCCCGCAACAGGACCGCGTCAGGCCCGGCAACAGCCAAGAGGGCGGTATGTCCGTCCAGGCCATTGACCCGGCGCATCCAGGGAAGTACCTTGCCATAGCCCGGCCGAATTACCAGTTCCTGCTTGAACTCTACGGTCCCGGTGAGGCCTTCCACGCGCCGTACCACCGATGCCCGCCGGTCCTCCGTGGGCATATATTCCGTGACGCGGGCTGAGCCCTCGGCGCTTTCCCACACCGTTTCCAAGACGAAGGTGCACCCCACATAGCTACGGCTGACGACAGTGCCTGCCACCGGGGCAAGAAGCCACCGTCCATGGTGTTCATTGCCGAGCAATGCCGTAAAGATCGAGGGAGAATCAAAGCGCGGAAAGCACAACCAGTCAAGGCTGCCGTCCCGGCCAATCAGCGCTCCGGTGTGGAGGTCTGATAACAGTGCATAATCTTCGATGCGTGATCCCATGAGTCCATGCAATCACATGAGTATGGGTTCATGGTGAAAGGCTGCCGTGCTCTCACCTACTCAAGCATCAGCCAAGAGGGCCTTGATGTCTGCGGGTCGGTTGGTGGTTACCTCCTCCATGCCGGTAGCCAGGCATAACTCTAAATCTGCCCCCGAGTCCACCGTCCAGACCCGGAAGGTGTGCCCTGCAGCCCTCCAGCGGGCGATGTTCTTTTGGTTCGCACGCACATATTCGACGCTGGGGCCGACAATGTGAGCAAGCCCGTCGTCCAGCAGTTTCTCCGCCACCTCCCTAGCCATCCGCAGGAGCGCCAACAACTCGTGCTCGGCGGGGCCGCCAGACGCCGGTTGCGTACTCACTCTTTCGTCTTCCAGCAGTTGACACAGCCTCTCCGCCGGGATCTGTTGGGCCAAGTACGCCACAGCTTCGGGGTGAAAGCTCATAAAGGAAACGCGCACGTTCTCCAGCGTGGAAGTCTGCGCGGACCAGCCGCGCGAAGCGAGAGCAGCCAGCGTGGCGTCGACCAGAGCCGGGTCAAAAACTGCCCCATATTTGAGTTCAATGGCCAATCCAATCGGCCGGGTTGCGCTGGCCAAAATATCTATCAATTCCGAAAGAGTGAGGAATTGCTCGCCCACACCGCCAGATTCTGCCGGAATCTGCGCGCCCTTCCACGAACTAAAGTCCAAAGACTTTAGCTGTGCCAGAGTTAGGCCGGCCACCTTTCCGGTGCCATTGGAAGTTCGGTCCACCTCCTCGTCGTGAACCAACACCAACACCCCGTCGGCACTTAGCTGGAGGTCACACTCAACCCCGTCTGCGCCGTCGGCCAGGGCCTGCACGTACGCGGCCCTTGTGTGCTCGGCAAAACGCGCACTGGAGCCGCGATGGGCATAAATTTTCACTGGCATGGCACCACGCTACGCTTGCACCATGGCACCAACACAACCTTCTGGCATGCTCCCCGCTCCGACGAAGCCCACGGCCTCACCCTCGGATGTGGCCAAAGCACAGGCACTTGCGCGCATGAAGAACATTGCACTGGGTTTACTCATTGCCATGGCCGTCATTTTTTGTTTCGCGTTTGCACTTCAACCACGTTTCCCCTGGCTGGATTATGTCAGGGCCGGCGCCGAGGGTGGCATGGTAGGCGCGTTGGCTGACTGGTTTGCCGTCACAGCACTCTTCAAATACCCCATGGGAATCAAGATCCCACACACTGCAATCATCCCTAACCGCAAGGATGAAATTGGGGCTTCGCTGGGTGAGTTTGTGGAAACCAACTTCCTCTCCGAGACCGTAGTGGCGGACAAACTCGCCTCGGCGCAGATTGCCCAAAAAGTCGGCGCCTGGCTCTCCAAGCCGGCCAGCGCCCAGCGTGTTGCTACGGAGGGTGCCGCAGCGTTGCGCGGAGCCATCACTATTTTGAATGACGACGACGTCCGCGACGTGATTGAATCAATGGTCCGCAAGCATCTGGTGGATCCGCCCTGGGGCCCTCCCATCGGAAAGGTCACGGAGCGCTTGTTTGCAGAAGGACATCATCATGCGCTCGTGGACTTGCTCGTCGACCGGTCCACGGATTGGATCGAGTCAAATCATGACACCGTTGCCGGTCTTGTCACTGAACGATCGCCTAGTTGGGTGCCGCAATTCGTCGACGGTTTGGTGGGAGACAAAATTTACACCGAACTGCATAAGTTCGCCCGCGCCGTTCAGGACGATCCCCACCACGAGCTTCGGATCCAGTTGGATAACTACCTCAAGGATCTGGCCCAAGAACTACAACATGACCCCGCCATGATCGCCAAAGCCGAATCCATCAAGACCCAGGTGCTAGGTGACCCTGAGGTCCGTGAGCTGGCGGGCCGCTCATGGGAGGCCATCAAGACAGCCGTTTTCACCGCCGTCGACGATCCCGAGAGCGAACTGCGGCGGAAGTTCACGGCCGCAATCCAAGACTTTGGTGGGCGCCTGGCCGGAGATGTGGAACTGGCGCAAAAGGCCAATGCCTGGATCTCCGACGCGGCATCGTATTTGGTCCGAACCTACAAGCATGAGATCGCCTCCATCATCACGGATACTGTGGAGCGTTGGGACGCTGTGGAGACGAGCGAGAAGATTGAACTTCAGGTGGGCAAGGACTTGCAGTTCATCCGCATCAACGGCACCGTCGTGGGTTCGCTGGCTGGGCTGGCTATCTTCGCCGTCGCCACATTCATTTTCCACTGACCGGACACTGGGATCCCCCAACTGACCCGCAAAAGATGCTCAATTTAGGGTCGGGAAATCGCTTTCCAATGCATCTTTTGCGGGTCAGTTCTTAGCAGGCTTAATCTTCTTGGTCTTGGGGGCGTCAAGTTCACTCATGAGTGCTGCAGGGATCGCAATAGGAGCAGGGCCAAAAGCGCGGTGTGCGGACTTGATGACCGCCTTGCCCATCATGTAATTACCCGCACCACCGACGGCAGCGCCAATTCCAAAAGGCAGGGCCTTGCCGATGACCGAGGCCCCACCCTTGACCGCCACCTTCTTCAGGAATTTCTTTTGCATAGTTCCCGCCACAGTTTTCACGGCAGAAATGGGCATACTTTTACTCACGGTATTGCCCCAGGCCTGCATGGGTGTCCTGCCGTTACCTAGGGCATGCCCGGTCAAGCCCGCCAGCATAGCCGTACCTTCGTCACCTAAAATGACGGCCATCACCGTGAGCTGCGCGCGCTCAGGATCAGCCAACCGAACCCCGTGAAGTTCAGCGACGGACTGCGCGTAAAGTGCTGTTGCCTCCAAGAAAACCACAGTTGCTGCCGCTGAAATGGACAATGCCGCCACAGTTCCCACTCCCGGGATAATGGCCGTGGCACCAATCGCGGCGCCTCCCGTGCCCACCCCGTTGAGGAAATCGCGTTCCAAGCGCTGGCTCAATTCAAACGCCGTTGCGTGCGGGTATTTTTTGCGAAGTCGTCTCAGATTTGCCAGCACTAAGGGGCGCTGGACCTCAACCGCTTTCAGGAGCATGCTGTGAACAGCCGGCCGGGGCTTACCTTTGTCATCAAACGCAGCCGTCGCGGCGAGACCGACCGCCGGGTTGCGCTTCTTAACGCGGCCTGCACGTCCGGACTGGACATCGTCCCCGTAGCTGCGCCCCATCATTTCCACATCTTTACGCACCATGTGATCCCCTCAAGATTGGCTGGCTACCAGCGTAACCGGCAACTCGGCTGTTTGACTTTCCACTAACCGGCGTCCGCAACAAATGAACCTGGTACGTGGCCGGTAAGAAAGGACGCCACGTCGCGCAGCTCGGTGAAACTAATATTGTGCCCCAGCCCGTTATAGCTGACGCTACTCAGGTCCGTGTTCGATTCGAGCCAGTCGGCCGTGAACGTTGTGGCATCGGCATTGATAACAAGATCTGCCGGGTCTTTGGCCCATAGGAAAGGGATGCGCGTAGGCAGCGGCTCCATGGCGCCTAGTCGATGGTTGTCCAGTACGAATCCGGATAGCCCAACTCCGGCAATAAACCCTTCGGGGCGCAACCGCAGTAGTGTCGTCGCCATGGCCATGCCTTGGGAGAATCCCAGCACGGAGACGGAACTGAATTTATGCCGATCCATGGCCGCATCCAGCCAGGCGAAAAGTCCACTGGCAGCAGCGACCACCTCGGAGAAATCGTTGTCCAAGAAATAGTCGAGCAAAAACCACCCAAAGTCCCCCGAAATCTCTCTCGACGCCCGGGGCGCTGCACACGTAAAACCTTTGGGCATCGCATCAAATACGCTTGACATGCGCTTTTCACTTGACCCGTATCCGTGCAGCATCAGCAGCAGCGGCGTACCTTCACGTTCTGATTCAGGACGAGACCACTCAACGGCTTCCATCTAGCCAGTCTGGCACAAGCCGAATGCCCACAGCCAGAATTTGCTCACTACCAGTGCGCCCTCGGCACCACACAATTTCTGCGTTTGTGTTGTTATGTCTTGACAAAGAAAGATAAACACAGATAAGGTCAAATTAAACAACATGTTGTGATGCTCGTCACCCATCAGCGAAGGGTGTGGCAATGAAGGAAAAGGGATACTCGTGTTTGCAGAAGAACGCCACCAACTCATCGCCGAACGCGTCGTGGTTCAAGGCCGCGTAGGCGTCAACGAACTGGCAGACCTCTTTTCCGTCACACAAGAAACCATCCGTCGCGACCTCGCCGCTCTCGAGGAGTCGCGGACACTGCGCCGAGTCCATGGCGGTGCAGTTGCCCTGGACAAGCTCAGCCGTTCTGAAGCGAGCCTGATCGAGCGGGAAGGACAGCGGTTAGAGGAGAAGCTGCGGATCGCCAACGCAGCAATGACGCTAATCCCCGCCGCACAAACCGTATCCATCCTTCTCGACTCCGGAAGTACCACGGCCGCCTTAGCCCAACAGCTTGCTCACTGGACTGCCGAGCAGGACGGTGACGAGCTCCTGGTCATCACCAATTCCTTACCCATCGCCGCATCCCTGGGGACCAACACGCACCTCTTGCTGGACATTCTGGGCGGTCGAGTCCGCGGACTGACCAGTGCCGTGGTCGGCGCTCGCGCCACCGAACAACTCGGAGGCCTGCGTCCAGACATCGCTTTCATCGGGGCCAACGGCATCCACGCAGGATTTGGCCTGAGTACTCCGGATCCCGTAGAGGCAGCCACCAAGTCCGCGATGGTCCACGCCGCCCGCCGGGTAGTCATTCTCGCTGACGGATCCAAGCTCGGTGTGGAAACCCTTGTCCGCTTTGCCACTCTCGAGGAGGTGGACACGTTGATCACCACAACGGAGCCCTCCCCCGATCTGGGCTCGGCCTTGGAAGCCGCCGGAGTTGAGGTTGTGCTGGCATGATCCTCACTTTGACTCCCAATCCCAGTCTTGACCGGACCATCGAGCTCGCGGGCCGGCTAGAACGCGGAGAAGTCCAACGTGCCGCTGCCACGTCCGCACATCCCGGCGGCAAAGGCGTGAACATCGTCCGGGCGCTCTGTGCCTCTGACATAGATGCCTTGGCCCTGCTTCCCGGAGACCCCGGAGACCCCGTCATAACGGCCCTCCGGAAAGAACGCATCCCACATCTTTCCCTGCCGATCGGCGGCCCCCTTCGCAGCAACGTCGCCATCACCGAGCCCGACGGAACCACCACCAAAGTCAACGAACCTGGCCCCGAACTCACACCTGCCCAGGTGACAGCGCTACTAGAACTCACTGTTTCCCAGTCCGACGGCGCAGCCTGGCTCGTCCTGGCCGGTTCCTTGCCGCCGGGGGCACCAGTTGATCTGTACGCCCGCTCTGTCACCGCCGTTCGTCAGGCATTTGGCACCGCAGCACCCCGAATAGCCGTGGACTCTTCAGGTGCCCCCCTCGCTGCCGTCCTAGCCGCCGCCCCGGATCTGCTCAAGCCCAATGCTGAGGAACTGGCAGAGCTGACAGGCATCGGCGACGCTATCTCGCTTGAGGCCAATCCCGAGCTAGCGGCAAGTGCCGCGCAGACATTGGTGGACCAAGGGGTGGGCGCCGTCCTGGCCACGCTGGGATCCCAGGGCGCGGTGCTCGTCACCGCCTATGGTACGTGGCTCGCTAAGGGCCCTGCCATTCTCGCCAAGAGCACCGTCGGCGCCGGTGACTGCGCGCTTGCCGGGTACCTACTTGCCGCCCTTAGAGGGGACTCTCCTGCGCAGTGCCTGCAACAAGCAGCGGCGCATGGAGGCGCCGCAGCGTCCCTCCCGGGAACACAGGTTCCCACCGCGCACCAGATCCACCCCCACGCCGTCGTCGTAACGGCCCTAACCCGCATCAAGGAAAACTAAGATGACAACCCTGATCAATACCGATTTGGTGGTGCTGGACGCCAACTTAGGCGATGACACCTCCTCCGTCATAAGACACCTTGCCACCGTGATCGCAGCTACGGGCCGCGCAACGAGCGTTGATGCCTTGTTCGCTGACGCGCTGGCCCGGGAGAACAAGACCGCCACGGGCGTGCCCGGCGGCATTGCCATCCCACACTGCCGTTCCCAGTCAGTGGTGGAGCCAACGCTTGCCATGGCCCGATTGAACCCGGCCGTCGACTTTGGCGCCAAAGATGGCCCGGCTGACATTATCTTCTTCATCGCCGCACCTGACGGAGCAGACAATGAGCACCTGAAATTGCTATCCACACTGGCCCGCTCCCTCATCAAGAAGGACTTCACCGCAGCGCTCCGTACCGCGTCGACGCCAGCGCAGATCGTAGCTCTTGTCGAAGGCGCACTCGCTGACAAGCCTGCGCCAGCAGCGGATAGGTCCGCAGCGGATGCGCCCACCGCCGTCAACACACCATCCACAATGAAACACCTCGTTGCAGTGACGGCTTGCCCCACGGGAATCGCTCACACGTACATGGCCGCCGATTCACTCATGGAGGCGGCCCGGGCCGCCGGCGTCGATCTGCAGGTTGAAACGCAGGGTTCAGGGGCGGTGACACCGCTGGATCCGGCTGTCATCGCAGCTGCGGATGCGGTGATCTTCGCCGTCGACGTGGATGTGCGTGGCAAAGAGCGCTTCGCCTCAAAGCCCGTCATCAACTCCCCCGTCAAAAGAGGCATTGATGAGCCGGCCGCCATGATCGCAGAGGCCCTGGCTGCGGCCACGGACCCCCACGCTGCGAGAGTGCCGCATTTGGGCAGCAACGGATCTGCAGCGCAGTCGGGCGTGAATTCCTCCGATGCCTCCACTGAGCATTTGGGCATCAAAGTTAAGAAGGTGCTATTGACGGGCGTTAGCTACATGATCCCGTTCGTGGCCGGCGGTGGTTTGCTGATTGCTCTTGGCTTCCTCTTTGGAGGCTACAAGATCACCGACATTGCCAGCGACGTGGTCCTTCACAACAGCCTGTGGAACCTGCCAGATGGCGGACTGGCAATCTACCTAGGCGCCGTGGCATTCACCATCGGCTCCCTGTCCATGGGCTTTTTGGTCCCGGCGCTGGCTGGCTACATCGCCTTTGGCATCGCGGACCGTCCCGGTATCGCCCCCGGCTTCACGGCAGGTGCTATCGCAGTCTTCATGGGGGCCGGATTCCTTGGCGGACTGGTGGGCGGCATCCTGGCGGGGCTCGCTGCTTACTGGATTGGCACTTGGCGAGTGCCAAGGGTTCTGCGGGGCCTGATGCCTGTTGTCATCATCCCCCTACTCGGTTCGATCATCGCTTCCGGTGCCATGCTGCTCATTCTGGGCAGCCCCATCGCAGCGCTGTCCAACGCTTTGAACCACTGGCTGACAGGCATGAGCGGAGCCTCCGCGATAGTACTGGGCATTATCCTGGGCCTGATGATGTGCTTCGACTTGGGCGGGCCAGTCAACAAGGTCGCGTACGCATTTGCCGTTGCTGGGTTGAGCGCGGGTACGGCCCTCAACCAAGCGCCTTGGGAAATCATGGCAACCGTTATGGCCGCCGGGATGGTCCCTCCGTTCGCCATGGCATTGGCCACGGCGCTGGATAAGAAGCGCTTCTCTTTGGCAGAACGTGAAAACGGCAAGGCAGCATGGTTTCTGGGTGCTTCGTTCATAACCGAAGGCGCTATCCCTTTCGCCGCCGCAGATCCTCTGCGCGTCATACCTGCCTCAATGCTCGGCGGTGCTGTCACGGGCGCGTTGACCATGGCCTTCCATGTCACCTCGCAGGCACCCCATGGCGGATTTTTTGTCTTCTTCGCGATCGGCAATCTGGCCATGTTCACCCTAGCCATCATAGTTGGCACCGTGGTGGCGGCGCTGGCCGTAATAGCCCTTAAACGTTGGGCGCTCCGCAAGCCCGTTGCTACGCTGGCAGCACAGCAACTAGTTTCCCAGAACAGCTAGAACAGTGACTTTCAAAGGAACCGTTATGCAGAGCTTTGTTGGAGTCGGAGTCACCCCGGGACGTGTGGTTGGCCCGGTGCTGATCATGCCGCCGGTCTTGAACGCACCTCCCGCCGGTGAACAATTAGCAGGTACGACGTCGGCCGCGGACGCCGTTGCGAGTCTGAAGTATGCCGCGGCCCAGGTCAAGACTGAGCTGGACGCCAGGGCTTCTAGGGCCAGCGGCGATGGCAAAGCTGTTCTAAGCGCCACCGCGCTGATGGCAACAGATCCGACGCTGATCAAGGCCGCCGTGAAGCTGATCAATGAAGGCTCCTCCGCCCAGCGAGCTATCTGGGACGCCGGAAACAACGTCGCGGCAATGCTCGCCGATCTGGGTGGCTACATGGCAGAGCGCGCCCACGACGTCTTGGACGTCCGTTCACGTATTGTGGCTGAACTGCGCGGCGTCCAGCCTCCAGTCATCCCGGACTCTGATGTTCCTTTCATCTTGGTGGCCGAGGACCTGGCCCCTGCCGACACGGCTACTTTGGACCCCGCCAAGGTCATCGCCCTTGTTACGGCCAGCGGTGGACCGCAGTCGCACACAGCCATCATTGCCCGCAATCTTGGGCTCCCAGCGGTGGTGGCGGCGACCGGCGTGCTTGCCTTGACCGAACACGAGCTGGTTTTTGTGGACGGGGGGACCGGGCGCGTGACCTCACACCCCGGCACGGCCGAGCTCGCCGCCGCTAAGAAGTGGCAGGAACAGGCGTCTGCACTCGGCACGTTCGACGGCGTTGGCCGCCTTGCCGACGGCACTCTCCTTGACCTGCTGGCTAACGTGGGCGGTACAGCCGATGCAGCGGCTGCGGCTGGCGCCAACGCCCAGGGCGTGGGCTTGCTGCGGACCGAGTTCTGCTTCTTGGGCCGTGACACAGAGCCCGGACACGATGAACAAGTGGCCGCCTACAAAGGGGTCCTGGATGCCTTTCCCGGCAAGAAAGTTGTGATTCGCACCCTCGATGCCGGTGCCGATAAGCCTCTGCCATTTTTGACCGACTCCACAGAACCCAACCCCGCCCTTGGCGTTCGCGGCTACCGCACTGACACCACATCCCCCGGTGTGCTGGCCCGTCAATTGGCAGCTATTGCCGATGCCGCTACGCAGTCCAACGCAATTGTTTGGGTCATGGCCCCCATGATCGCCACAGCGCAGGAAGCTGCCACTTTCGCTGCTCTATGCGCAGCCGCAGGACTCTCCACTCCGGGCGTCATGGTGGAGATACCCTCCGCTGCACTCACATCCCGGCATCTTCTGGACCACGTGGAATTCGCGAGCCTCGGAACCAACGACCTTACTCAATACACGATGGCAGCTGACCGTCAGCTCGGAGCATTGGCTTCGCTCAACGATCCCTGGCAGCCCGCAGTGCTGGCACTCGTTCAAGCCACCGTTGAAGGCGCCGCTGCTCAAGCTAAGCATTCCGGTGGCTCGGCTAAAGAAGCTCCCGCAGCCAAACCCGTCAGCGTCTGTGGCGAGGCTGCGGCAGACCCTGCCCTCGCCGTCGTCCTTGCAGGACTGGGGGTCTCCAGTTTGTCCATGGCGGCGCGCGCCATCCCCGCCGTGAGTTGCGTACTGCGCTCCGTCACCTCGCAAGAAGCCCGTCAGCTTGCCCATCAGGCGCTAGGGGCGAAATCGGCGCTGGCCGCGCGTGCGCTGGTTCGGGAAGCACTGCCCATCCTGACCGAACTTGGCCTCTAAAACTAAAAAACAACACTAAAAGGAGCACGTAATGAGTGAACGCACCGCAACCATTGCCAGCCGCGTTGGTCTACATGCCCGGCCCGCATCGATCTTTGCTGAAGCAGCCGCGGAACTAGGGATAGAGGTCAGTATTTCACGGCAGGGAGAGTCCGCCCAAGAGGCCTTGGATGCTTCAAGCATGCTCGCCCTTATGAGCCTTGGTGCCGAGCATGGCGACGTGGTTGTTCTGCGCGCCGACGGCCCCGACGCCGACGATGCTCTAACAGCCCTTGCCCGAATCCTCGAAACGGACCATGACGCCTAGCCACCACAGCAAGGAGCCCGACATGTAGGCATTTTTCGGCGTTTACCCCAGTATTTTGCATGCTTGACAAGCCCTATCAAAAGGGTACAAAATGGCCCATCTGCTAGAATTGGTGGTCTGCCCAAAGCGATGCAGCAGAAAGTCGCAAGCAAATGACCTCCTTAAGGGGATGAACAAATGCCCACAGACCGAAGCATGACTCAACCGGAACCTGGTGTTAAGGACACCGGCGACCGTAAGCAAACCCGGTCTAAAAAACCTCGTTTACCCAAACTTAAGAAACGCCGCCTTGATGTCGGCCACGTGAATGTCGTCAACGCCTCAATGCTCAAAAAGGCCCTTAGCGGCACCGTGGTGGGTAACACCATGGAATGGTACGACGTCGGAGTATTTGGTTACCTGATCGGCACCATGGGGCCGGTGTTCCTCCCCGATGCAGACCCTGATGTCCAGACCCTGTTCCTCTTGGGAACCTTCGCCGCAACATTCTTGGCGCGGCCACTCGGCGGCCTTGTTTTCGGCTGGCTTGGTGACAAGATTGGTCGCCAGAAAGTGCTGGCCACCACACTGCTGATCATGGCAGCCTCCACGTTCGCCGTCGGACTTCTGCCCGGATACGCGCAGATCGGCATCTGGGCAGCCGTCCTCCTTGTGGTGGTTAAGCTCGTCCAGGGCTTTTCCACAGGTGGTGAATACGCCGGTGCCACCACGTTCGTCAGCGAATACGCGCCGGATAAACGACGCGGATATTTTGCCAGCATTCTGGATCTAGGAAGCTACATGGGCTTCGCCATCGGTGCAGCTCTCGTCTCTGTCATGCAGCTGACATTGGGCCAACCCGCGATGGAACAGTGGGGTTGGCGCATACCGTTCTTGGTCGCGGGTCCGCTTGGCATTGTTGCCGTGTATTTCCGTATGAAAATCGAAGAATCCCCCCAGTTCCAAGCTACGCTTGACGCCAACGAGGAGAATTCCAAATCTGCCGCTGCTGGCGACGAAAGCACGTCAAGCGGTCCCGTTCACTTGGTCAAGGTCTTCTGGCGCCAGGTCTTGCTGGCCATGATTCTTGTGGCCGCAGCCAACACTGCCGGTTACGCGCTGACGTCCTATATGCCCACGTATCTCACCGAATCTAAGGGCTACGATCCCGTCCATGGAACACTGCTGACCATCCCCATCTTGGTCATCATGGCCCTGTGCATACCGTTGACCGGCCGTCTTTCCGATAAAGTTGGGCGCCGTCCGGTGCTGTGGGTGGGTGCCATAAGCACAGTAGTGCTGGCCACGCCAGCCTTCATACTCATCGGCCTTGGCCCCATTTGGTCCACAATGCTGGGACTGGCGCTGATCGCGTTCCCCGTGACTTTCTACGTCTCCAACCTTGCCTCCTCTCTTCCGGCGCTGTTTCCAACCTCCAGCCGGTATGGCGGAATGGGTATCTCCTACAATTTTGCGGTGGCAATATTTGGCGGCACGGCACCCTTCATCATGAAGGGTTTGATCACCCTCACCGGCAATGACATGATGCCGGCTTACTACCTCATGCTGACCTCTGCCATCGGTGCCGTGGGTGTCTACTTCCTGCGTGAATCTTCTCAGAAACCGCTTCCCGGCTCCATGCCTAGCGTCGCCACGGAGGAAGAGGCACGTGAACTGGTAGCAACGCAGGATGAGAACCCGCTGCTGGACATGGACTACCTGCCCTTTGACGACTCCTACGAGCCGCCCACACCCGGCACGGGTATTCCGATCACCGTCGGACGACCCGAGTAGTACTTCGCGGTAAGGGATCCGCAACCAAGCGATCCGCAACCAGCGACTGATAACGAAAGTGGCGGCCACCCCAACTAAGGGGTGGCCGCCACTTTCGTTATCTGCGTTCCTCAGCGGGGCTCAGTGCTCCGCGTCTTCCGCCGCAGCCTTCTTGGCATTCT
>NZ_JAJJBU010000049.1 GCF_020905375.1 Arthrobacter cryoconiti | reverse complement strand
GGCGGTGGCCGCCGGCACTGAGCAAATTGCGCAACCGGTAGTTCGGAACGCTCCGCGGATCAGGCAGTTAGTGCGTGGTTGTCTCGATCGACCCTGGTGCGGCGTGGCGTCAGGTGAGAGACGTCAGGGTCTCTTTGAATGGTTATCGACTAAGAAAAACCTTCACAAGAAACCCTGACATGAATAATGCTACTTGTTGCAGCCGGTGGTGTGCGCGTGCCGACGCTCTTCTGGATGTTCCTGGCATCCACGTTGTTGCCGTGGAGAACACTGCCCGTGAACAGATCATCACTGTTGAGACCGATGAGGCCCTGAATGGGTGCCCAGTCTGTGGGGTCGTGGCGGTCGGCCACGGCCGGCGGATCGTGCGTCTGCATGACACGCCCGCTCACGGTCGCCCGGTTCGGTTGGATTGGGCCAAACGAATATGGCGTTGTGCTGATCCTGACTGCCCTGCCGGGACCTTTACTGAAACCCATGTGCTGGCGCCGGCGAAGGCGAAACTGACCACCCGCGCCATTACTTGGGCCACGGACGCGCTCTCCCGTTTCGATACCTCGGTCTCGGCCCTTGCCTATCAGCTTGGCGTCTCTTGGCACACGCTCTGGAAACCCGTGAAGGCAGAAGCGGAGCGCCGCACCAGCACGAGCGACCGGTTGGTCGGGGTTGATGCGTTGGGTGTTGATGAGCATGTCTGGGTTCATACCGGCTTCCCCGGTTCGGGCATGGTCACCGGCATCATTGACCACACCCGCGACGCCAACGGGGTCGTTCATGCCCGGCTGCTCGACCTGGTCGAGGGACGGTCAGGGAAAAGCTACGCTGACTGGCTCAAGGCACAAACACCCGAATTCCGGGCAGGAATCAAGGTTGCCACCCTGGATCCGTTCCGTGGCTACGCCAATGCGATCCGTGACGAGCTGCCCGACGCCATCCAGGTCCTTGATGCCTTCCATGTCGTGAAACTTGCCTCCACAATGGTCGATGACGTTCGCCGCAGGGTTCAGCAAGACACCCTCGGGCACCGCGGGCGCAAAGGCGATCCACTGTTCCAGATCCGTCGTTCCCTGCAGATCGGCGTTGAGCACCTCAGCGACAGGCAGGTCGCCAGGCTGAACGCGAAGCTCGAGGCCGGGGACCCCAACTACGAGGTCACACTCGCTTGGCAGTGCTACCAACAAGTGAGGGCTATCTACCATGCAGCACCGGAGCGAGGACGGGACCTCGTGGCCAAAGCCTTGGCCGCATTCCCATCGTGCCCAATCCCGGAAGTCGCCCGGCTCGGACGGACCTTGAAGTCCTGGAGGGAAGAGATACTCGCCTACTTCAAAACCCAGGGCGCCTCGAATGGCCCAACGGAGGCCGTGAACGGAGTCATTAAAACGACCCGGCGGATTGCTCGCGGGTTCAGGAACTTCTCGAACTACCGGTTGCGCAATTTGCTCAGTGCCGGCGGCCACCGCC
>NZ_JAJJBU010000048.1 GCF_020905375.1 Arthrobacter cryoconiti | reverse complement strand
GGTGTTGGTGGTGTGTGGGTTGGGGTGGGGTTGTGTGTGCCATCCGGGTGTTTCTTTGTCGTGGTTGCACGCGGTGCAGAGTCCTTGGCCGTTGGTGATGGTGGTTGTTCCTCCTGTGGCCCAGGATTTGATGTGGTCGTACTCGCGGATCGGTGCGTCGCAGTAGGGGGTAGCGCAGTGTTGGTATTGCTGGCGCAGGAATTCCTTCATGCCCTCGGGAAAGAGTCTGGCGCGGGAGTCCATAGCGAGTAGTTCCCCGGTATCAGGGTGTGTGTAGAGGCGCTTCACCCAAACCCGTGGGGAGCCAGAACCGTTTCCTCCAGCGCTGCCAGTGTTGTTGCTCCTATTGTTGGTGCTGTTGTTGGTGCTGTTGTTATTGTTTTTACCGTGTTCAGTACCCGTGTTGCTACCACCACGGCTCTGTTCAGTACCCGTGTCGGTGTCGGTGCCGCTTCCGGTTTTGGTTCCTTTATCGGTGGTGGTGTTTTGTTGTGTGGGGTTGGTATGGGTGATGAGGTGGCGGGCTTCCGGGGCGGGGATGGGTTCGTATCCGGTAAGGATCGCGGGGTCGTTAGCGCCGTGAAAGAGGGCCCGGTCGGTCATGATGAGTTCTAACGTGATCTCTGGTTCAGTAACACTGGTACATAGGCTTCCTTCTCTACCGATTTGTTCTTCTTCCCACCGGCCCGTAGCAGCGGCCCCGTGCCGGGGCACTGTCAAGGACCGGGTTCCTACCCGGCTATCAGTGCTTGCCCGCACCCGGTCATTAGCGTTTATCCCTACCCGGTTATCGGTGCTTGCCCGGAACCGGTCATTAGCGTTGGTGTCGGGTCCGTGTTGGGTGTGTGTGGTGCTCTGGTCCTGGGTGGGGGTGTTTATAAGTGGGTGGCAGGGTTGATGGTGGGTGAGTCGGTGAATGAGGGCATCGGCCATGAGTTGGCCTTGAGTTCGTGTGTCTGCGCAGGCTTTCGCGCTCCCTGAGACACGACGGAGTGTGGAAAGGATCTGTATGCCTTGACGTAAGGGAATCAAAGCGCTGAGTAAAGTCATACCGTCCGCGGCCGGGCGTAGGGAAACATGCCGTTCGCTAACAGCCTTTTCCCGGCGTTGAACAAAGACTTCAGGCTCTAAGAGATACGCGGCGCGACGGGCCGCTACAGCGAGTTCCTTCGAGCCCATCGCCGCTAACCGCTCGGGATCTAAAGCTAAAGCACGATCGATAGCGCCCCGGTGTTCAGCACTCAAGAACACCGTTTCCATCGCGATGATCCGCGCATGATATTCCCCGATCTTTCCCGAACACACCGCCCGGAACGTGAAAGGAAGTTCCCTCACCACCACAGAGGCTAACTCCCCGGCTTGACGCCCTCGATGCGCGGATTCATGCCGGGCCAACCCGATCTGTAACCCAACACCCTTCCCTAAACTCTTCACCGGCATACCAGCCCTGACCTGCACTAACCGCTGCTGAACACTAAATAACGCCTCGGCCTGAATCTGAATGCCCGTCAACGCGTTCTTTACTTCCTCTAACCTAGCCACCACATCAATCAACACACCACCATCAACACCCTCCACCACACCCACATCAAAACCAACACCGATGCCGGGTACAGGGCTGGGATCTGCGGTGCTGGGTGCAGGGTTTCTCGTGGTGGGGTCGCTGGGTACTGGGAGAGTACCGCCCAGGGCTGTGATGATAGCTGTCGCGCTCTGAGCATGTGTAGCGGCCTTACTCGCAGCGGTTTTCATCGCTGACGCGTGACTGACTAACCCTGCAAGATACCCACTCGGGCGGCCCTCCCGCACAGCCTGCTCTACCCCAGCGACCGCTTCCATAGCACTAACAGCAGCACGCGAGGCAAGCTCATGAGCAAGAGCAGCATCCACATGCGCCAACACCACCGGATCAACAAAACCACCACACACACCCAACAACACCTCAGCAGCACCCACCACCGACGCACCCACCACCGGCGCACCCACCGGAGCAACAAAAACCGGAACAGGAACAGGAACCGGAATAACAGAACCAGTAATCGTCGGACCCGTAGTTACAGGGCCCCCACCAGTAAATACCGGCAGAGCACGACCAGGTCTAGCAGCCCCGGTAGTGCCAGACCCGTGTGTAGCACGTGTGGTTCTGCCAGACCCAGTGGCAGAAGGTCTGGTCGTGGCAGGTGTGGGTGAGCTCGGAAGAATCGGGGGGATCGGAGAAGAGCTGGAAGAACTCACAGCGCTTGAGAGATCACGGACAAGATCCAGAACGGCCCGATTCACAGTCGAGGGACTCGACACGCCCTGCCACTGCGAAAGAGCCATACCCGTCACCACCTCAACCAGAACCCGGACCTCAAAAGACTCATCATTAACGAATCTTCCCTGCGTCCTCTACTACCCCAATTCTACAAAACACCACTGACAAACAACCCCTCAAAAGACCCCAAACCCCCAATCTGTGGACCACCACCAACCGGCCACCCCCTGTGGAGGACACACCACACCACACAGAGAAAAATACCTGGATACCCAAGCCCGCAACGCACCCCAACAAGCTTGTACCCACCAAAACTAGTGATGGTGGCCCGAACATGCGGTGGTCCAATTCGGTGGAAGTCACCCAAGCCCGAAGTCACCCAACCCTGAGACCCGTCAACAAGCACGAAGTCACCCAAGCACGGAGTCACCCAAGCCCGTGCTACACGAAAGACATGGTGACGGAACC
>NZ_JAJJBU010000047.1 GCF_020905375.1 Arthrobacter cryoconiti | reverse complement strand
GTACCGGATCAAACCCACCAACCATGCCTAATTACGAAGAGCCCGGAATCGTAGGGAAGCGGCTGTGATGGCGGTTGAGAGTCTACATTCCCGTAGGGGTCTTCGTTATGGCGGCTGTCGTTCAAGGCGTCGCCTGGAACTCTACTATTCTTCCCATTCTGAGCGGGTACCCGCTCTTTTCCTTCAGATAGTTAGGAAACCCAGTCTGTGAGCAAAATCTTCCAGCAACAGAATCCATTCTTCAGGTTCCAAGCTGGGCAATATTGTATGTCGTTCTTGGGGGATTTAGTTCCTCAGCGTTAGTACTTCTAACCGGTCCGCAGGCGCACGCAACCAGCCAAGCTGCCGGCATCGTTGTTCCTCCCGGCAAGGAAAATATGTATCTTCCGATGCCTGATGGTGCAGTACGATAAGTTCCTAAACCCGCGAGCTATTCGGCCCTTGACGAATATTGGGACAGTATCCGGCGGTAAGGGCTCACCGATGTGTCCGGGGGGTAAGAATATGGACTACGCCGCTTGTATTGTCTCGCAACCCATGGGTTACGAGACAGAGAGGGTACGAGACGCCGAACCACTCAGGGAGCGCCGCGCAGGTGCCCGTTGGATGCTGGTCTACCTGGGCTTTGCTCCGGCTCACATTTTAATCGTTGCGAGGAATCAGACCGTTGTCCCATTCGTTGATGTTCTGCGTCACGATCGGTCGGGCTGCGCTGGTTTCCGGTCGAGCCCTAGACGAGATCGCCGGCGATCATGCTCTGTCCAGCTGCGCGGATGGCCTCGCGTGCGGGTCGCGGTGTAACACCGAGGATATCCCGAGCCTTCTGAGACGAGACACGCTTGATGTAACCCAAATCAGCGGCGACCGGTTTGAACTCGTCCAGGAAAACGGCCGAGACGCGGACAACGAGATCGGGGATGCCCCGAGTGGGCACCTTTGAGGCCTTGGCCCCAAGGTCGTGCTTGAGGATCGCCCCGATCTCTTTCATCGCGATCGCGGGTTCACCCGTTGCGACGAGAATTCGTTCGCCAGCGGCGCGGTTCGCGGTCATCGCGGCAATGTGGGCGGCGGCGACATCGCGGACGTCCACGATCGGGACGTACATGTTCGGGTAGCCGGGCATCTGCCCATTCAGGGATCGCTGGATGATGTGGTTTGCTCCGGAGATGTCGCGACCCATGACCGGACCCATGACGGCTACGGGGAGAATCGTTGTCAGTTCAATCCCGTTGCCTTCAGAGGCGACGAAGTCCCAGGCTGCGCGTTCGGCCAAGACTTTGCTGCGGCCGTAGGCGTCGACGCCCTTGCCGTGCAACGGCGTCCAGTCGGCCTCGGTGAACTCGTGGTCGATGCGGCCGTGTCCGAAACCGACGGCATGAAACGCGGAGGTGAGGACGACCCGTCGCACGCCTGCGTCGCGTGCAGCGCGGAGAACCCGCAGCGCGCCATCTCGAGCAGGTGCGATGACGTCGTTCTCGTCCTTGATCTTGCCCGTATGGATCGGGGACGCGACGTGGAGAACATAGTCAACTCCCGCCGCAGCCTCCGCCCACCCAGAATCGTCGACGAGGTCCGCTTCGACAAAGGTCAGGGCGTCACCATTGGTCACACCGGCGTCATGAAGCACAGCACGCACGGCGCTCTCCTTCTTCAGGGACCGGACAGTGGCGCGAACGGTGTGCCCTTGCTCGAGAAGCTGTTGGATGATGTGGCCGGCGATGAAGCCGGAGCCGCCCGTGACCAGAACAATGGACATGCGATATCTGCTTTCTAACGAGAGGTGTTGGGTCGGTATTTAGCGCAAGTGCTGTGAATCGGGAGGGTTAGCCGGCGAGTGCTCGCCACAGCGCCTCGAATGCGAGGTCGCGGCGATGTCCGGTCGGATCAGGGGCCCGGATCAGGTCGTCGACGGTCGCGTCAGCGAGTGCGGATGCCAGGGCGACCACGAACGGGAGCGGAGCGCCGTTCATTGGACCGTCCGCGGTGACTGCTTTGACGAGCTGCGCGATGCCGGCGTAAGCCGCACTGACCGCATCCCGGCTGTGGGCGGTGATGTTTTCTGCGACGCTGAGGTGCGCCACGGCACGTTGGCGCTCAGGATCCATCGTCGCCCAGGTGATCCAGTTGTTCCACATGAGCTGCAACCGGTCGCGACGCCCAAGGTCGTCGGTCAGGCCTGCAATCGCCGCCCGCCCCATCTCGGTCTTGAGCGATACGTAAAGCTCGTTGACCAGCACGCTCTTGCTTTCAAAGTGAACGAACAAAGTGCCCGCAGATACCCCGGCCGCCTTGGCGATATTGGCGGTCGACGCTCCTAGCCCCTCGTGCGCAAAGGTCCGAGCGGCGGCGGCGAGGAGTGCGTCGCGGTGAGTTGGGTTTTTCGGCCTAGCCATAGCCCGAGTATATACTTGAGTGACCAGTCAGTCAATATAGAGAGTAGACGCGGATCAGACCGGTTGACTATGACCTATGGAGCTGATCGGTCTGTGATTGCTCAGCGGCGTGACTGATGCGGGGAAACGTCTTGTATCCCATGGGATTCGAGAGACTTAGGTTATGAGACAGTCGAGTGCAGCTTCCCAGGTAGTGAAGGGTCATTGCGCTGAACCTAACGAAAAACATTTAGGTTCACATACGACATATGTCTGCAAATGCGAACCGTGACCGGTAAGAGGTTTTTCACTGGGCGATCCCTTTACCGAATCTGGCGTGTCACCGGACTATGCGGCGAACTGTGAACCGCAGATCAAACAGAAAACGCAATCTGTGGAAGTTTCGGGGACCTTAGTCGGCTCATTGGGATGGCAGGGCGGCTCCACGATGACCATGTCGTTGGGCTCGATAAGTGGATCCGGTGTCTCGATATCTAGGCTAAATGAAGAATTGTGCTCGAATTTCAAGCCCTTGATGCCCTTGAACGCGTCCGTCAAGGCGTCCTTCATTGCTTGGTCGATCGCCCCACCGGCACTGCCGAAGCCGTACTCAAGCTGCGCTGGCGTCCACCATGAATCGAGATCTGCGGGTACACCGCATAGCGGACAGAAGTACTGGGAAGCCGGCTCGGCGTCGGCATCGCCTTCGGCATGGCTGAACCACTTGAACTCTTCTTCACACGCCGAGCACTCGCGGCGCAGGAAGCCGTCATCATCGAGTGGCAGGCTTACGGGGACTTGAATCTCTTCATCCATCGTCATTATCCATTCAAATCGAGGAACACGTCTTGGGTTACCTGCTCGCCACTCTCGGTGCGGGCCGTGATAGAAACGTCAAGTGCTTTATCCAGTCGCGGACCACCCATCATTCGTCCCCTGTTGAACACGTCGACAGTGACAGAGCGACCGCCACCCGGGATTTTCGCAATTGATCCGACATCATTCGAGCTCAGTTCAAGGGCCCCCTGCTCAGGAACCACCACGGCAACATCGTAGGCGGTCTCCGTTCCTCGGTTAACTATCTGAAGCTTGTCGAAACGGGTCCCGCCCTTATTGAAGTACTTGAGATCGAAATCTATCGCTTTCCTTGCTGAAGCGCTGCTTGGCAGGCGGCGGCCGAGCGGAAGTCCGTCGCCCGGCGGAAGGGGCGCGGTGAAATCACCTGTGGTATGCCAGTCTGTACCATTCAGGTCGACGGAACAGCCGGCCGTTCGCAGCCTATTCGCCAGCGCCTGGCGACTCGCTGGAGCATTCGAGAGTCGGATCGCATGGCGCCCAGCAACATCACTGAACGGACGTACTTCGCCTATTTCCACTAGTACCGTTCTTTTGGCGTCCCGCCCTAGCGCCATGCCCGCTTCGAACAGCACGTTGGGGCGGGCTTGCGGCGCGGGCTGTGTTTCCACGTCGTTCTCGCCGTGGCCGTAGCGGGGTTGTAGGTAAGCCACCTCATCAGGTGTCATAAGGACAACGACGGCAGTGGCATGGTCAAAGGCCACATCGAGCACCTGCCCAATGTAGGGCGATCCCTCGCCGGTTAGTTCGACGGCAGTCGTCCACTCCATCGGTGACAAATTGACACTCCGTAGGAAGTCAAACATCGCCTTCCGGAGCGGTTCATTGCGTCCGTGCACGACGAAGACGGAGCGACTTTCACTCGGGCTGTTCAATGAGATTCTCCTCGTGTGTATTCGACTCACCTCATGTGAGACAAGTTTCACATCTCACGATAACGGGTGCCCCCGACAAACGTCCCGACAAGGGAGCTCCAGCGACAGATGAGACATTTCTGTACACCTTGAACCGTCCCGGAAATCATGCCGCCGTTTTGTGGGCGGCAGCGT
>NZ_JAJJBU010000046.1 GCF_020905375.1 Arthrobacter cryoconiti | reverse complement strand
ACGCTGCCGCCCACAAAACGGCGGCATGATTTCCGGGACGGTTCATAGTCCAGGTTGATCTTGGTAGGTTGACGCTTGCCAGCGGCTTGTACTCGTATGCCCTGGTGGCTGCGCACGGTGATATAGTTGAATCAAGAGCTGATAATGATTCAAGGAGGTTTGTGATGAGTGCAATCAATGTGGGGGGTCGTGTGAAAGTGGCTTATGAGGCGGCTGGCCTGACTCAGCGGGAGCTTTCTGATTTGACTGAAATTTCGCAACCGACTCTTTCTCGAATCGTTGTCGGTGACCGCGTAGCAAAGGCTAACGAGCTCGTGGACATTGCACGTGTCACGGGTATTCCCCTATCTCAGCTGACAGGCTCCGGCGCTGCTTCTCGAGTGTTTTGCGCAGCCCGCGCCACCAATGGGGCTCAGATGACGCAAATGCGCGACAAACTTATCGAATTCGCGGACCTCAACTCGTATTTGGACGCTCAGGCCATTCCGGCATGACCATGTCTTCAGCCGAGGAAGAGGGCAAACTAGCTGCTTCTAAATTCCGGGCGGATCATGGGCTTGGGGTTTGGCCCCTGAATGATTTGGTGGCTCTCATAGAGACGCGCTTGGACATCGATGTGGCCATCTTGGATGTCGAGGCAAAAGGCGGGGAGCACGGCCTTACGATGTTCGACCCTAAGGGTGGGGCGACGTTCATTGGCGTAGCCAAAACGGACCACCCAATGCGGCAACGCAGTACGCTCGCTCACGAACTTTCCCATGCCTTATTCCGCGACTGGGTCGACTTTGACCAACCGATGCCACTTGCTCGTGAGCGAAGAGAGCAGCGCGCCGACGCTTTTGCTCGCCACCTACTTGTACCGGAAGACTCACTTCGATGGTTTCTGGCGGCTTGCACGCCAGGAGACTTGCAGATGTCTCACTTGTCGGCTGTAGTGCAAACATTCCTCGTGTCCCCTGCCATTGCTGCGATCGCGATGGATTCCGCCGGATTCATCAACTCGACTACCAAGGCCCAGTGGATGGGCCTGCACACGCCGGGGCTGGCCACACAATTCGGGTGGCTTGACCAATACCGAACGCTTCAAGCCGACTCATCCCAAACCCGTGCGCCGCAGCGCTTGCTGACGCGTGCGATTCGGGGATATGTGGAGGACATAGTCACCGTCGAAACAGTGGCATCAATCAGAGGCCTCTCAGCTTCCGCGGTCAAAGAAGAGCTGGATGCTGCTGGCATCGCACCCAAGGTCGTGGAAGCTGTAATCATGAGCGACAAAGACTTTCCTGCTGTCGAGGTAGACCAGGCGTTCCTTGACGCTCTGGACGACCTCGACAGACAGGTGAACTCCGAAATCGAGGAACAGTGACGGCCCGCCCGATCATTGACGCGGGCCCTGGTCTGAACTTCTTCTCGCTGAATCAAGAGAGAATGTTGTTTGAGGCGCTCGGCCCCCTCTGCGTTCCCGAGACCGTCCATGCAGAAATGACTCGTAAGGCTGGCACCGATACTCGGTTTGAGCGCACACGAAACGTGCTTGGGAAGCTCCCAGAAAGATTATTGGCAATCCTCAGTGACGATATGACTGGACCGTTCCAGGGCAACTTCGAGCGTATCGCCGAAATGCCCATGGTGGACCGAATGAAGACCGGCAAGGATCTTGGGGAACTGATGGTGGTGGCTCACGCTGCCACTCAAGTTGAGCAAGGATGCGACATCACTGTTCTCATAGATGATCGCGGGGGTCAGCAACTCGCTGCGCTCGAGTCCAAGCGTTTGGACCGTCGCAGGATCCTCGAAAAGCAGATAGGACATCTGCAAATAATCACGACGCTGACAGTGCTAGAACGATCCATCGCGAGTAAACATCTACCCGACAATATGGCTCTTCGTAAACTCTACGAGCGGATGCGCTCCCTTGACGACGGACTCTTGCCGTTGGAGATGACCGGTCTGCTCACGTCGCCCGGCTGGTCGTCTGGAAACAACTTGGCATAGCGGATAGGGGAGGACCGTTGATCTAACGGCCTTATCGCCGTGGTTTCATTGCTCCAATAGTGTGAAAGCGGTCGGACTGACAGCTATCGTGATGCATGTCCAAATCTCGATGTTGACCCAACCAAGCAGAATGCCGTGAAGTATCTACGATAGGGAGTTTGCGTGAAGACCCGGGACGTTGCAAAAACTTACAAGCTAGACCCAGCCGCTTTCGATCGGTGGCTAAAAAAGTCAGGATTCCCATGGAAATCTGGGATTACTGGCATGACCGTTGAGGACAGTGTGAATACGCGCGAGATGGTGAAGGTATACACGCAATACCTGGCCCAAGAGCAGGTGCAGCTGGACCATGTTCAGAACGCAGAGAAGGCGCGATTTGCGCTGGAGCAGGAACGCCTCGCTTTGGAACGGTCAACAGCAGAACAGGCTGAGCTAGCGAAGCAGCACGCCTTGTCGAACATGCTCATTAGCTCAGGTTTCAACTTTGAGGGCTACGCCATCACCAAGTACTCCGGCTACATTTCTGGAGATGATGCGGTATCGATGGACCGCCCAAAGCACGGCTGGATTGGGGGCGTGAACAAGGATGTCGGCGCAGACCTGTTGTCAGGACTATCGCAAATCAGGCGAAACGCTCTAGCGGAGTTGAAAGAAGAAGCGTACGCGCTCGGATGCAACGCTGTAATCGGAGTGGATTTCGACTACCTGACATTAGACCCCGAGACTGCGAGCAATGCGGGCGGAACACTGTATCTACCGTTCTTGTTTGCAGTGACCGCGAATGGTAACGCCGTTGTGATTGAGAAGCACGAACATGCTGGTTTGGCGTAGCTGGCCTTTTCGCGCGCAGGGAAGCGTCTCCATTTTGGTCAAGTTGGCCACTCATCAAATGTGCCGTGGCAAGACTGGATAAGTTGATGAACTGTGAAGGTTTTGTCTGTCTGACTGGCCTTGTCGTCGTGAGTGGCGATGCGAACTAATTCCGTGCAAAGGCCAGTTCGAAGATCACCGAGTTATCACCGAGACCTTGACTACAGGGCCTCTCTGATCTCCGAAATCTAGAGAACGGTGCCGACGGCAAGGAATTTCACTTGGTTGATTTTGTTTCTTTCATTGACATTCGCCTGCTCCCAAAATGACGCTGTTGCCCATGGACGGGTGCGGTGGTGCCTCATCTAAAGTGCTCGCGAAAGTCTTAGGCTGCGTGGGGTATCGCCCATCTGGATCGTGCCTTGGCTGCTTGCGAGGATCTCGTTCCTGTCGCCCAAACGATCCCCGGGATGGAAAAGAGCGCCTCGGATCTAGAAACCTTCCGGGGTAGGCTCGCTTTCTCGAAGCCAAAGTGGGCATCACGCAAACGTGTCACCATACCTTTGAGGCGATTCGATCAACCGGACTCACGTTTCAGAATTGGATCAAAGCCGGGGCTGGCTTGTAGATGGTTGTAGTAAGGGCTAGGAGGTGGCTGGTAAAGGTAATCAATTCAGCTTTTTGGCAACCATCAGAGTGCTGAGACAAGTGGGGTGAGCGAATGGTCGGGCACACCAGGCAAGCCGTCATGGTCCTCTCAGACTGTAAGCTTCAACTAATACGGACACGACTATCAAGTGGGGAATGATGGCCAAGATTGAGAAGTTGATCGCTCAGGCACGGCTGCATTTACAGGCGGGGGAGCAGGTGAGTGCTGCTGTCATGGGATCGTACGAGACCAAAGTCCTCGGCACTGACAGCGTACGGTCTGGTGTCATGCTTGCTACCGATCAGCGGGTCATTTTCTATGCAAAGAAACTGGGCGGTTACGACCTCGAGTCCTTCACCTATGGCAATATCTTCTCGTTCGAGCAATCGAAGACGACGATGGGTTACCAGGTATCGTTTTGCGCATCGGGGAATAAAGTCACCCTCAAATGGATCGTCGAACGAACTGGTTTTGAGAAGTTCGTTGAGGTCTTCAAATCGCGAATTGGCCAGCCTGCACTTGAATCGGTTGCTTCACCTACTCCCGTACCGGCTGCGCCGGTGGCCAGCTTATCCGATGCGGTGTTCGACCAGCTTCGCCAACTCGGTCAACTTCGTGACGCCGGCATCGTGACGACTGCAGAGTTCGAAGCCAAGAAGACTGAGCTCCTGTCACGGTTGTAGTGGCGCTTAAAGATCTCCCAATACGGTGTTGACACTGTCACACATTTCCTGTCGGATGGGCCCGGACTGTGAACCGTCCCGGAAATCATGCCGCCGTTTTGTGGGCGGCAGCGCCGGGTAACGAGCCGGAATTTTCATGATAGTAGGTTTGCTCGTATTCTTCCGGTGTCTGGTGACCCAATGC
>NZ_JAJJBU010000045.1 GCF_020905375.1 Arthrobacter cryoconiti | reverse complement strand
GGGGTGTGGGGGAATTCTGTGTTGGTGTTCTTTGTGGAACAACAGTATTTAATTATACACACCTTCTTGTTACCGTGAATAAACCCCCGTTTAAGGGGTCTCTACAGGGTGGTGGTGTGGTGTTTTTTCCCGGGTTGAGCAACGTCTGCCTCTTATGTGAGGGTTTTGTTGTTTGGGAACCACATAGTGAACGCGAGCGTACTTCAATTATTTAGAAGTGTTTGTGTAGTGTAAGTTATCGGCCTATTAGTACCGGTCAGCTTCACGAGTCTTTAGTCCTCGCTTCCACGTCCGGCCTATCAACCCAGTGGTCTAGCTGGGGGCCTCTCACACTTTTACGTGTATGGAAATCTCATCTCGAAGCGAGCTTCCCGCTTAGATGCTTTCAGCGGTTATCCCATCCGAACGTAGCTAATCAGCGATGCACTTGGCAGTACAACTGACACACCAGAGGTTCGTCCGTCCCGGTCCTCTCGTACTAAGGACAGCCCTTCTCAAATTTCCTGCGCGCGCAGCGGATAGGGACCGAACTGTCTCACGACGTTCTAAACCCAGCTCGCGTACCGCTTTAATGGGCGAACAGCCCAACCCTTGGGACCTACTCCAGCCCCAGGATGCGACGAGCCGACATCGAGGTGCCAAACCATGCCGTCGATATGGACTCTTGGGCAAGATCAGCCTGTTATCCCCGAGGTACCTTTTATCCGTTGAGCGACGGCCATTCCACAATGTGCCGCCGGATCACTAGTCCCGACTTTCGTCCCTGCTCGAGGTGTCCCTCTCACAGTCAAGCTCCCTTGTGCACTTACACTCGAAACCTGATTGCCAACCAGGCTGAGGGAACCTTTGGGCGCCTCCGTTACTCTTTAGGAGGCAACCGCCCCAGTTAAACTACCCATCAGGCACTGTCCCTGACCCGGATTACGGGCCGAAGTTAGATGTCCAAAGTGACCAGAGTGGTATTTCAACGATGACTCCACCACAACTAGCGTTGTGCCTTCACAGTCTCCCACCTATCCTACACAAGCCACTCCGAACACCAATACCAAACTATAGTAAAGGTCTCGGGGTCTTTCCGTCCTGCTGCGCGTAACGAGCATCTTTACTCGTACTGCAATTTCGCCGAGTTTATGGTTGAGACAGCGGGGAAGTCGTTACTCCATTCGTGCAGGTCGGAACTTACCCGACAAGGAATTTCGCTACCTTAGGATGGTTATAGTTACCACCGCCGTTTACTGGGGCTTAAATTCTCAGCTTCGCGTACAAGTACGCTAACCGGTCCTCTTAACCTTCCAGCACCGGGCAGGAGTCAGTCCGTATACATCGTCTTGCGACTTCGCACGGACCTGTGTTTTTAGTAAACAGTCGCTTCCCCCTGGTCTCTGCGGCCCACACACGCTCACGGACAGCAAGTGTCCTTCACATGGCAGGCCCCCCTTCTCCCGAAGTTACGGGGGCATTTTGCCGAGTTCCTTAACCATAATTCTCTCGATCGCCTTAGTATTCTCTACCTGATCACCTGTGTCGGTTTGGGGTACGGGCAGTTGGAACCTCACGTCGATGCTTTTCTAGGCAGCATAGGATCACCGAATTCCCCCAAACGGGGGTCCCATCAGATCTCAGAATCGTCAATCAAATGACAACACAACGGATTTGCCTATCGTGTTTCCTACGTCCTTAGACCGGGACTACCATCGCCCGGCTCGGCTACCTTCCTGCGTCACACCTGTTAATACGCTTACCTCCCCAGTTCAGGTCCCACGCTCCCCACACATCCCTGGCCCGAAGGCACGCAAATGATGGTTCAGATGGTTAGTATCACTGGTTCAATATGGGCGGTTCTTCACCGGTACGGGAATATCAACCCGTTGTCCATCGACTACGCCTGTCGGCCTCGCCTTAGGTCCCGACTTACCCAGGGCAGATTAGCTTGACCCTGGAACCCTTGATCATTCGGCGGACGGGTTTCTCACCCGTCTTTCGCTACTCATGCCTGCATTCTCACTCGTGTAGGCTCCACCACTAGTTCACACTGCAGCTTCAATGCCCACACGACGCTCCCCTACCACTCCAAACCCCTGAACCAGCAAGCTGGTTAGGGCAATGTTTGAAATCCACAACTTCGGCGGTGTACTTGAGCCCCGCTACATTGTCGGCGCGGGATCACTTGACCAGTGAGCTATTACGCACTCTTTTAAGGATGGCTGCTTCTAAGCCAACCTCCTGGTTGTCTAAGCAATCCCACATCCTTTCCCACTTAGCACACGCTTAGGGGCCTTAGTTGGTGGTCTGGGCTGTTTCCCTCTCGACTATGAAGCTTATCCCCCACAGTCTCACTGCTACGCTCTCACTTACCGGCATTCGGAGTTTGGCTGACGTCAGTAACCTTGTAGGGCCCATTAGCCATCCAGTAGCTCTACCTCCAGTAAGAAACACGCAACGCTGCACCTAAATGCATTTCGGGGAGAACCAGCTATCACGAAGTTTGATTGGCCTTTCACCCCTACCCACAGCTCATCCCCTCCATTTTCAACTGAAGTGGGTTCGGTCCTCCACGCGCTCTTACACACGCTTCAACCTGGCCATGGGTAGATCACTTCGCTTCGGGTCTAGATCACGCCACTGCAACGCCCTATTCAGACTCGCTTTCGCTACGGCTTCCCCACACGGGTTAACCTCGCGACGTAACACTAACTCGCAGGCTCATTCTTCAAAAGGCACGCCATCACAAGAACAACTACACCAAAGTGCACGCTTGCTCTGACGGATTGTAAGCACACGGTTTCAGGTACTATTTCACTCCCCTCCCGGGGTACTTTTCACCTTTCCCTCACGGTACTTGTCCGCTATCGGTCATTAGGTAGTATTTAGGCTTATCAGGTGGTCCTGACAGATTCACACGGGATTTCTCGGGCCCCGTGCTACTTGGGATACTCACCAGGGAGTGCACTGCATTTCAGTTACGGGACTCTCACCCTCTACGGTCGGCCATTCAAAACCGTTCACCTATACATGCACCATTCCCCTCACTGAACCGGCAGATCCAGAACGGTAAATCCCACAACCCCGACCATGCAACGCCCGCCGGCTATCACACATGGCACGGTTTAGCCTGTTCCGCGTTCGCTCGCCACTACTAACGGAATCACTTTTGTTTTCTCTTCCTGTGGGTACTGAGATGTTTCACTTCCCCACGTTCCCTCCACACACCCTATATATTCAGGTGCAGGTCACCACCTAGCCTTACGACCGGTGGCGGGGTTCCCCCATTCGGACACCCTCGGATCAAAGTTTGGTTATCAACTCCCCGAGGCTTATCGCAGATTCCTACGTCCTTCTTCGGCTCCTAATGCCAAGGCATCCACCGTGTGCCCTTAAAAACTTGACTACACAAACTAGTCAACAAAAACATTTATCGAGAGAACCATGAAAACCAACACCAACAACCCCCAAAAGGGCCACCAATATCAGATCCAGGTTCAAATTATCTCAAAAGAAATTGCTTCTTCTATAAAGATGCTCGCGTTCACTATGTAGTTCTCAAACAACAACCCCACCACACACACCCACCCCACCACACACACCACAAAGGACGCGCGCTAACAGCAGAAGAGAATGTCATGCCCAGGAAAACCAGAAACAAACAACAAAAAATTGTTGTTGTCCCAGGACCCAACAGTGTGCCAAACACCACCCACCACCACGAAACATCCCTTCATAGCTCTTTCCCCACAACCACACGTGGCTGTCGTACTCAAACTAGAACGCTTCGTGCCAACAGGCACCTATTTCATTGATATTCCACCCTTGAGCAACTCACCCAGAAACATACGTTCTGGCAGTAAGTCTTTACTCCTCACACCACCAACACACCCCATGCGGGATGCCTCGTAGCGTTTGGTGCTCCTTAGAAAGGAGGTGATCCAGCCGCACCTTCCGGTACGGCTACCTTGTTACGACTTAGTCCCAATCGCCAGTCCCACCTTCGACCACTCCCTCCCTTACGGGTTGGGCCATGGGCTTCGGGTGTTACCAACTTTCGTGACTTGACGGGCGGTGTGTACAAGGCCCGGGAACGTATTCACCGCAGCGTTGCTGATCTGCGATTACTAGCGACTCCGACTTCATGGGGTCGAGTTGCAGACCCCAATCCGAACTGAGACCGGCTTTTTGGGATTAGCTCCACCTCACAGTATCGCAACCCATTGTACCGGCCATTGTAGCATGCGTGAAGCCCAAGACATAAGGGGCATGATGATTTGACGTCGTCCTCACCTTCCTCCGAGTTGACCCCGGCAGTCTCCTATGAGTCCCCACCATAACGTGCTGGCAACATAGAACGAGGGTTGCGCTCGTTGCGGGACTTAACCCAACATCTCACGACACGAGCTGACGACAACCATGCACCACCTGTAAACCGACCGCAAGCGGGGCACTTGTTTCCAAGTGTTTCCAGTTCATGTCAAGCCTTGGTAAGGTTCTTCGCGTTGCATCGAATTAATCCGCATGCTCCGCCGCTTGTGCGGGCCCCCGTCAATTCCTTTGAGTTTTAGCCTTGCGGCCGTACTCCCCAGGCGGGGCACTTAATGCGTTAGCTACGGCGCGGAAAACGTGGAATGTCCCCCACACCTAGTGCCCAACGTTTACGGCATGGACTACCAGGGTATCTAATCCTGTTCGCTCCCCATGCTTTCGCTCCTCAGCGTCAGTTAATGCCCAGAGACCTGCCTTCGCCATCGGTGTTCCTCCTGATATCTGCGCATTTCACCGCTACACCAGGAATTCCAGTCTCCCCTACATCACTCTAGTCT
Source organism: Arthrobacter cryoconiti (assembly GCF_020905375.1). Classification (GTDB taxonomy): domain Bacteria; phylum Actinomycetota; class Actinomycetes; order Actinomycetales; family Micrococcaceae; genus Specibacter; species Specibacter cryoconiti. The sequence goes on along the minus strand of NZ_JAJJBU010000045.1, from coordinate 817 downwards.
GCCCGTACCCACCGCAGATCCGGAGTTGAGCCCCGGACTTTCACGGCAGACGCGACAAACCGCCTACGAGCTCTTTACGCCCAATAATTCCGGATAACGCTTGCGCCCTACGTATTACCGCGGCTGCTGGCACGTAGTTAGCCGGCGCTTCTTCTGCAAGTACCCTCAACCACCACAAGTGATGGCCTTGTTCCCTACTGAAAGAGGTTTACAACCCGAAGGCCGTCATCCCTCACGCGGCGTCGCTGCATCAGGCTTTCGCCCATTGTGCAATATTCCCCACTGCTGCCTCCCGTAGGAGTCTGGGCCGTGTCTCAGTCCCAGTGTGGCCGGTCACCCTCTCAGGCCGGCTACCCGTCGTCGCCTTGGTAAGCCATTACCTCACCAACAAGCTGATAGGCCGCGAGTCCATCCAAAACCAATAAATCTTTCAACAACACCCCATGCGAGGCAAAGTCAATATCCAGTATTAGACCCAGTTTCCCAGGCTTATCCCAGAGTTAAGGGCAGGTTACTCACGTGTTACTCACCCGTTCGCCACTAATCCCCCCACAAGTGAGGTTCATCGTTCGACTTGCATGTGTTAAGCACGCCGCCAGCGTTCATCCTGAGCCAGGATCAAACTCTCCGTTAATAAAACAAACAGACACACACCCACACACCGGAAAAAGGTAATGAAGACATGCACTAAATTCGAAACCAGCTAAACAACCATTCATCACCACAGGGGCGGCAACAAACAGTCAAATAACCAATTCAATTACAATAAATTGGTATCAATAAAACTTGGCACACTATTGAGTTCTCAAACAACAAC
>NZ_JAJJBU010000044.1 GCF_020905375.1 Arthrobacter cryoconiti | reverse complement strand
GTGTGGGGGCCTCCCCCACTTAAAACACACCACCACAAAAAGGCGCTGGCACCACGTCCCTCTGGGCGTCATGGGATGGCAGTAACGCAAAGAGACTTTACATAAGTAAGCCCCATAGCGCAGTATGGGAACCGTGTGCGCGCTACGCATGCAGTCCACGAGGACCAGGCGGAGGAGTTTAGGTGCTGACACGCGGTGATGGGGCTTTGCAGGTGGTGCGTCGCGGACATGAGCTCCGCGTCTTGGAATCGTTGGCAAGGAACGGGAGTCGCACCCGGCGAGAATTGGAAGCTGACACCAAGCTGTCCCGGACCACGCTCTCGGCAATTGTAGGTAGCTTGCGTGAATTTGGCGTGCTCACCGAAGCGGATCAATCCAGTTACGGGATGGGCCGTAACGGCAGACCCGTAAAAGTCTTGAGTTTGAATCCCAGTGCAGGCGTCGCAGTCGGGGTTGAGCTGGCTCGTAATCGGATCAGCGTTTCCCTTGTGGGCTTTGACGGGGCCGCCTTGGCGCACGAAAATATTGAGATAAGTGCACCGATGGAGATGGCCGCGAAAGTGGACCAGGCTGCTCAAATGCTCCGCACCCTGATGGAGAGTGGGAAGGTTCGTTCAAAGTCCATTGTGGGGATGGGCGTCGGTATAGCCAGTAGGCATGCTGACCCGAATTCGCTGTGTGATGCCGGTGATGCTTTCCAGCTGGACCCTCAGGGTTTTTCGCTGGCACCGCTTCGAGCTGAAGTGAGTGCTCCGGTGCTGTGGGATAACAATATTCGGCTGGCTGCAATGGCGGCTGCAACGAAGGGCGGGAACCCCAAAGGGGATTTGCTCTACGTGGTCTTGTCCGCAGGCATCAGTTGTGCCGTGGTGGTTGACGGGGCGTTGCTCCGCGGAGGTAATGGTATAGCCGGCGAGCTGGGACACATCAGTGTTGATTTCTCAGGACCCGTGTGTTGGTGTGGACGGCGTGGATGCCTTGAACGGTTCCTCAATGTGCCCAATGTTCTCGCTGAAGCGCAGAAACGAGGTCAAGGTTTTGAATCCATCGCAGCCATGGCTGCCGCAGCCGAAGCTGGAAATTCAACGGCTTTGGCAGTGGTGGATTGGGCCGCAGAGCTCTTGGCGCGTGCCTTGACTAACGCTTGCGTGCTCGTGGACCCTAGCTCGGTGGTGATTGCGGGGGAGCTGGCTCAATGTGGTGAGCGCCTTTTGCGCCCCACCCGCAAAATGCTGGCAGAGCAGAAACTGGAGATTGGGCCGCGTGATACCACCATCACCCAAGCCGCTTTCTTAACAACCTCCGGCAGCGATGGCGCGGCGGCCATAGCCCTTCGGCACTGGGCGTTCGCTTCTCTCTGATGAATTAGCTGGCGTCCCACGCTCGCGTTCGCTGAGGCGCAAAGAACGGTTCCAAGTCCTTGAATGACGGCACCCTGATCAACGTTAAATAATATTGACCAGACTATTTACATAAGTAGTCTTGACAGCGTGGTGATTTACATCATAAATTGGTCCCATGGCTCCTACCAACGCTCCTCGCACCGCCGACTTACCCCTTGTTCCGGGGACCGGCGGAGGCACCATGGAGATCCCCGAGAATCCCACATCAAGGAAGCCGCATAAAAGCGGTAGCCGCAAGCTAAGCCGCAAGGCCATGCTGTCGATCAACTTTCTTTCCGTAGCGGCAGGCATTTTCGGTTGGTGGTTGGTATCGGCCATCGGAGTCCAGGGTCTTCCTGGTCCCGTCGAAGTGCTTGAACGCGGCAGGGAACTCATCGCCGACGGTACTTTGGCGGAGGACAGCGGTGCGTCTCTGGCCCGTGTACTCACGGGCTTCGCCTTGGGCACCTTGCTCGCTATCCCAGTCGGATTCCTGATGGGCTGGTACACCATCGCCCGCGGCATCATCGAGCCCTATGTCCAGTTCTTCCGCACCATTCCACCCCTAGCCATCATTCCCTTGGCCATCGTGACCATGGGAATTGGCGAAGTTCCGAAGGTGTTTGTCATCTTCTTGGCGGCTTTCCTCTCCTGCGTCATCTCCACCTTCCAAGGTGTGGTGGGTGTGGAGAACACGCTCATTAATGCTGCCCGCGTATTGGGCGCCAACAGTTGGACAGTCTTTATCCGCGTTGTAATACCGGCGTCTTCACCCTTCATCTTGGTCGGCATGCGCATCGGTTTGGGTGCGGCCTGGGCCACTGTGGTGGCGGCGGAACTCATCGCTGCACCTAACGGCTTGGGTTTCCGGATGCAACAGGCTCAGCTCTACTATGACCTCCCCACCATCTTCGTCAGTCTCATCACCATCGGCATTCTGGGTCTGATCATGGACCGATTGCTGCTGATGGTCGAAGCGCGCCTGACCCGCTGGCAAGAACGCCGCTAAGGAATCTCATGACTATTCAGACAAAAAATGCCATGATCCGTTTTGAAAACCTGCGTCAGGAGTTTTCCTTGAGTGGGGCCACCTTTACGGCCTTGGACGGAGTCAATCTGGACATCGCCGACGGCGAGTTCGTTACCGTCGTCGGCCCTTCAGGTTGTGGAAAGTCCACCATGCTCAATGCCGCGGCTGGGCTCTTGGATCCCACCAGTGGGCGCGTGGTGGTGGATGACATCGAGGTAAGTGGTCCGAGCCCGCGTACCGGGGTCATCTTTCAGCAATACGCACTTTTCCCGTGGCTGACCGTTCGCAAGAATGTGGAGTTCGGGCTGGAGCTAAAGAAGATGCCGGCCAAAGAGCGCCGCGTTATCGCTGACCACTACCTAGATCTTGTGGGTCTGACGCGCTTCGCAGACGCACTGCCTAAGGAACTTTCTGGTGGTATGAAACAGCGGTGCGCTATTGCCCGGGCGTATGCCGTGAATCCCGAGATTCTCCTCATGGATGAACCCTTCGGTGCCCTTGACGCGCTGACCCGGGTACACATGCAGGAGCAGCTGTTAGAGACCTGGACCAAGGAACGCCGGACGGTCATGTTTGTCACGCACGACGTCGACGAAGCAGTCTTTCTGGCCTCTCGCGTCATCGTGATGGCAGCCCGACCGGGCCGCATTTACAAGGAAATCAAAGTCGATCTTCCTTACCCGCGCACCGAGTCCATGCGACTTTCAGATGAGTTCGCCAGGCTACGCGCAAAAGTCTGGGAAGCGGTTTACCACCAACCAGATGCCAAAGGCGCCGACGAATAGCACAGTAGTTTGACTAAAGCCTTGACCCGCACACAGTCCGGGAACCCCCCCCAAACCCCTTCAGGAGTAAACATGTCCGCACCAATTTCTCGCCGCAATATCCTCCAACTCTCGCTCGGAACTGCAGCAGTCTCGCTGCTAGCCGCCTGCGGCACCAAGAATGATTCTTCCTCTGCATCAGCAGCCAAGGCGACTACCGAGATCAAGGTCGGCTATATTGCCGACTATAACGGCGCAGCCTTGATGGCCGTGTCGGATCAGGAAGGCTTCTGGGCAAAAGCGGGGTTGAAGCCGAAGTACATTCCTTTTACCAACGGTCCCTTGGCCATCCAGGCGCTGGGCACTAATAACGTTGATGTTGCCTACATCGGATCGGGCGCACTGTGGCTTCCTGCATCAGGCAAAGCTGAGATATGGTCAGTCAACTCCATCTCGAACGCTGACCGGATCATTGCACAACCCGGCATCAAGACATTGGCTGATTTGAAGGGCAAGAAGCTTGGCGTCCCGACGGGCACGTCCGGGGATCAACTCCTGGGTCTCGCTTTGGAAAAGGAGGGCCTGCAGCGCAGTGACTTTGACATCGTCTCGATGGATCCGTCTACCGCGGTGTCAGCATTTGCTGCCGGACAGGTCGACGGCGCAGCGCTCTGGTACCCGCTCATTGACAATATTAAGAAGGCAAAGCCGGACCTCGTGGAACTCTTCAGTAACGAGAACTTCGTTGAAGCGTTTACGTTCCCGTCAACCTTCGTTGCAGGTCCGGGCCGTGCCGCCAAGGACAAGGAACTAGCCACCAACTTCATCTCTGTCATCAAGGCGGCTAATGATTACCGCCATGAGAACCAGGACAAAACGATTGCTGCCACCGCAGCCTTCCTGAAGGTCAAACCAGAGGACATGAAGGCTCAGGCGAGTGTGGCCAAGCTCTTCACATCCAAGGAACTGGAAGACTTCTCGACCAAGGGCACCATTGATACCTGGCTCAAGGCTCTGGAGGAACAGTTCAAGACCGGTGGGAAGATCACCGAAGTCGTGGATCCCAAGAAGTTCTATAACGCCGAACTCTATGTGAACGCAAAAAAGGCCTGAGCATTTATGACACTGCAATCACTTTCGGAAACAGCGGCCAAAAAACCGCAAAATATTCTGTTCCTCATGACGGACCAACAACGGATCGATACTCTGGGTTGCTACGGCAACACGTCAAACCACACACCTAACCTTGACCGGCTGGCTGCTCGAGGGACCACTTTTGACAGGGCCTATACCCCCACCGCCATTTGCACGCCGGCACGGGCCAGCCTGCTTACGGGCCTTCAGCCGTTCGAACACGGCCTGCTGGCCAATTATGAGTGGAATTCCGGACATCGTGAGGAACTCCCGGACGACTTACCCACGTTCTCTGCAGCCTTGATTGAGCAGGGATATAGGCTGGGCCACGTCGGCAAGTGGCATGTGGGTAAGGACCGCGGGCCGGAGTACTACGGCTTCGAAGGAATCCATCTCCCCGGTGCACTGAACGTATTTGACGACCCCGGTTATGAGGGGTGGCTCAAAGCGAATGATTTTCCCGATTTTCACATTTCCAGTCCCGTCTACACCACGCGAGCAGACGGCAGCCAAGGCCACCTGATCGCGGGAGTGACTGACCAGCCTACGGAAGCCACCTTTGAAGCCTTTCTGGCAGACCAAACCATCGCCAAACTGCGCGATTTCGCCGCGGGTGCCATGGCAGATGACGGTGTGCCGTTCTTTCTTTCCTGTCACATCTTCGGACCACATCTGCCCTATCTGATTCCACAAAAGTGGTACGACATGGTGGACCCGGACACAGTGGAGCTGCCTGGTTCATTCGCGGAGACATTCAACGGCAAACCGATGGTCCAACAGGCTTACGCCGAGTACTGGTCCACGGACTGCTTCAGCGTCGATGAATGGAAGAAGCTGACGGCGGTCTACTGGGGCTACGTGTCCATGATCGACCACGAGGTGGGTCGCATCTTGGACGTTTTGGATGAGCTGGGGCTAACGGAGAGCACCGCGGTCATGTTCACGGCCGATCACGGTGAGTTCACCGGGGCGCATCGACTCAATGACAAAGGCCCGGCCATGTATGAGGACATTTACCGGATTCCGGCGATCCTCGTATTGCCAGGAGAGCAGGAACGTCGAGAAGATCGCTTTGTCAGTCTGATCGACTTCACGGCTACGTTCCATGAGATCGCCGGCGCGGATGCCTCAGGAGTTCACGGTAGATCGCTGCTGCCTCTGGCTGCGGGAGCAGAAGTGGAGGACTGGCGTGAGGACATGCTGTGTGAGTTCCATGGACACCACTTCCCTTATGCCCAACGGATGATCCGCAACAAAGAAGTGAAATACATTGCGAACCCCGAAGGCATCGACGAGTTCTACGACATGATCGCGGACCCCGACGAGCTCAACAATGTGGTCAACGTCCCGGTCTACCGGGACCGTGTTGCCACTATGCGCCGAGCCATGTATCACCAACTCGTCGAACGCGGGGATAAATTTGCCCAATGGCTGGCCTTTGCCGGGGACATTCCGGAAAACGAACGCGTCCGCCCGGTGACAGCGGTCGAGCGTTTCATCAGCTAGCAAACGCTGAGGTGCAGGACCGTGTGTGGTGGTGGGGGCGTGCTTTAGTGGTGGGGGCGTGTGTATTTTGATACGTTGTGGGTGTTTTGGCACGCCGTGGGTTTTTTTCTTGGTGTTGTGTGGTGGGGATCACTGGTGGTTTGTTGGGTTTTGGTGTGTGTGGGTGTGGTGGGGCGTGTAGTGTTTATCGAGTTGTCCTGAGTGTTGGGGATGGCGTTCCCCTTTTTTGTTGATGGCCGTTTGTTCGGTTGTTTTCTGGTGTT
>NZ_JAJJBU010000043.1 GCF_020905375.1 Arthrobacter cryoconiti | reverse complement strand
TTGTCTTGTATGAGGAAGATTTTGACTTCGACGAGGCCTCCGACGTCGCGGTGAAGACGAACAATCAAATCAAAACCATGGTCAATACGCTTAGCAATTGGCTTGTGGAACAAGAGGAGGATGCCGCCAACCCCTCCACAGGAGCCTCGCGGCGTCTGCACCTGCACTTCCTCCACAACCCCGTTGAGATTATGGGTGTGGATGGCCAGGTCACGGGTATCAAGTTTGAGCGTAACGAGTTGGATGGCACGGGTAACGCCCGCGGCACTGGCGAATTCATCGACTACCCCGTTCAGGCCGTATACCGCTCGGTCGGCTATTTCGGCTCAGCAGTGGCAGACGTGGATTTTGATCATCGCCGTGGAGTGGTGAGCAACGACGCCGGGCGGATACTAGGCGTTGACGGCGCCCACGTGCCGGGGCTGTATGCGACGGGTTGGATCAAGCGGGGTCCAGTTGGTTTGATCGGCAGCACCAAAGGCGACGCCCTTGAAACCATCACCCACTTACTCGCCGACCGTGCAAACCTTCCGGCCGCCGTCGTGCTGGAACGGGATGCCATCTTGGACCTCCTGGATTCACGCGACGTGGAATTCACCACGTGGGAAGGCTGGCATGAACTTGATGCGCACGAGAAATCTCTGGGAATCGAGGCTTCCGGCATGGGACCGGTGCAGCGTGAACGTGTCAAAGTAGTCTCCCGTGAAGAAATGGTGCACGTTTCCCGCGGTGCGGCTGTGGTGCGCTAACGCTGTGCAATGACTAGCGCTGCACTGACTAAAGCTGCACTGTCGGCCCCAGAAAAGTAAAAACTGAAAGTTTGTTTTTACTATGGAATTTCTGCTGAGAGTGTCGTAGTCTAACTTCAAGTCAACTTCATCGGCAATGCCGTGAAGTTCTCTCTTTACATTGATTCTGCTGTGAAGGTCTTGAAGGATTTTTGCAGCATCCGTCTGGGGGGTGATTTCCGTGGATGTGAGCGAACCGCTCGTGTCGGGCAGCAATGCCCTCGCGCGTGCAACCCGCATCGCCGTCGGAGTCGCCCTGTTGGCTGTGGCATTTCTCCTGTTCGGATCGACCGGCGCTTTCGCCGCTTCGTCGGATTCATCTTCCCAATCCGCTCCTGGTGCTACGCGCTCTGGCGGTGGGGGATTGATATCAGGGCTGCTCAATCCGGTGGTACACGCCGTAGATAAGGCTGTTTCGCAGATTCCGGTGGTTAGCGACGTCGTCAAGAACGGCACCGTTGCAGCGGTGGTTGCACCCGTAACTACAGTCACCGACCATGTTGAGTCAGGGATTTCCACAGTTCCCGTAGTCGGAGCAGTGCTCCAACCGGTGTTGGAAACCCCCGTGCTCGGAAACGTCGGCGGCGTCGTGGGGGATGTGGTTGGTGGGGCTGTTGATGCTGTCCTTCCTCCGGCAGGCAACAGTGCACCGGTCGTTCCGGCTGTCCCTGTTCCCAACGTTCCTGTTGAGATACTTCCGACGCCGCCTGTGAGCGTAGACACCAGCTTGCCGGCAGTCGTCCCCGTACCGGACTCGTCGGCCGTTACCACTGAAAACGCTGCCGCAGTCAACGCTGTTTCTAAAGGCGTTGACGCGAACTTAACCAGCCAGAATACTTCGGCCGTGGTGAGCGCCTCTCGGTTCTTACCGAGTAGCCAATCGATGGTGGGTTCCTCCTCGTCTGCACTCACCGAACGCTCGGCCAGAGCCAAAAATCCTTCGGAACCGATCTGCGTCACTACGCCTGATTCCGATGGTTCAGTTCCGTGCCTGCCAGCTGCAGCACCAAGTCCAACCACTGCGTCGTCTTCCTTGTCCGGTGGTTCTGGTGGTGGCTCGAACGGGTCTGCAGCAGCCGACGAGCTTTTCCCTCTTTCCTTTCACTTAGCAGCAGCCCGTGCACCATCCTTGGATGCCGACTGGGCGCTGCCTGCCTCCATGCCCTCCAACCCAGGGAGCAGCCCTGACTAAATGACCGTTTGCCTTCCTCAGATTCATGAAGGCCACGGTATTTCCTTGAACCTGCAATTGCGGTCAAGGTCAAAAAATTTAGTTTGGAGAGTGCATCATCATGCGTGTAATTATTCGTCGATCGCTGTGCGCAGCGGTCTTTGCCGGAGGGTTACTTGCCCTCGGAGCAGGTGCAGCCAGTGCTGCAGAACAACCAGATGCCGGAGCAACTTCGGCAGTTTCAACACTCACACAAAACAGTACGTCCACGCAGGCTCCTACCGGCGGCCTTTTGGGCGGCATTTTGGACCATGCGTTGGGTGATGTTTTGGGTACGGTTCAGGTGGCTGTGCCGGTGACAGTTCCGGTGACAGTTCCGGTGAATGTGTCCGGGAATGCGGTGGGTGTTTTGGGTAATGCGATCAGTAGTGGTTCGCAGGCTACGAATACTTCATCGGTTCCGGCTGTTGGTCAGGTTGCTGGTGGTGAGGTTGCTAGTGCTCCGGTGTCTAGTGGTCTTGCTGGTGGTAATGGGTTGTTGGGTGATGTTTTGGGTGCGGTTCAGGTGGCTGTGCCGGTGACGGTTCCGGTGAATGTGTCCGGGAATGCGGTGGGTGTTTTGGGTAATGCGATCAGTAGTGGTTCGCAGGCTACGAACGTAGTTACGCCAACGACTCCCGAGGTTCCGGTTACGCCCGTTACTCCGGTTACTCCGGTTACGCCCGTAACGCCGACTACACCCGTAGCTCCAACTGCGCCGACCCAGATGGTTTTGACAGGCACAGTTCAACCATTGAGTTCAGCTGCCACGGCGTTCGTGGGTAGTCCCGCACAGCTTGCCTACACGGGGCTCAGCATCTGGCCGGTCCTACTAGGGTTTGGTCTGCTCCTAGCTGGTTTCCTTGGTCTGCTCCTGCTGCGTCGCTCGGTCCAGTAGTAACGCAGTTTATTTAGAAATTACGGCGACCGCCGTCGGCCAGGCCTCGGGTATCACAGCCCGGGGTCAGGCCGGCGGCGTCAGCCTGCGTACGGCCAACGCCAACCAAAGCTGGACGCGATCCGGCGTCACAGCAGGGTCATAACCGGTGAGTTCGGCAATCTGCGTTAGCCGGTAACGGACCGTGTTCCTGTGCAGTGTCAACGCCTCCGCCACGGCTGCCACTGATCCATTGAGCCGCAGGTACGTATCCAGGGTGTCCATCAACTCCGCACTGTGGGTGGCATCAAACGCCGCTAGAGGACCGATCGCCTCCGCGGCCATGTCCGCCATGGGCACGTCCTCACTGGCCAGCAGGAGGGAGGTCAGACTCAGCCTTTCAGGGACGTTGACGGCCAGGCCTCGCGTGGCGGCTTCCCGCGCCTCAAAATAGCTCCACCGCAAACCGTTTGCCTGTGAATAGGCGCCACCAATACCAACCGGTGCATTGATGCCCACGTCGTGCATTTGGTGGCTCAGCGCCCGACCCAGAACCGCCGGATCTCTGTGACTAGCGGGGACAATGACTAACAATTCATTGGACTCATCGCTGCGGACGACGGCGGCCACCGCGCTCTCCAGCTCGCACGGCAAGGTCATGGTGGAGAGGGTAGCGAATTTCTCCCCGCCAGCATCCACTAGCAGCACGAAGTTTTTTGCCGCAGGGTTGACCTGGACGTTCTCCAGCCTCGCTGCAGCGTCGGCGGATTCCAGCGTGCCCCGGATGACGTCCGAAAGAACCTGCCCGGCAATTTGCCGGGCAGTATGCCTGCGTTGAATGAGGTTGTTGAGTTCAATGCTGATCAGTCCACGGGCGTAATCCACAATCCCATCGTCGTGAAAGGGCCTCTTAAGCCACAGCGTGCTGGCGTCGCGCTTGCCGGTGGAGAGCGCCACGGCGTGCCAGTTATCTTCCTCAGGGGTGGTCCCCGGTGCCGTGGAGAATACTTCCCCGCCATATTGGCTGATGACCAGTTCCGAGGCCACCATTGCTGCAAGCTTGCGGAGCAAAGCGGGCAGACCACCACCGGTTAGCAGCGCCCGCGCTAACACTTGGTGTTCGCGCAGCAGCCGTTCCAGTTTGCTGTAATGATCGGCAGAGCGGGCGTCTGCGACCAATTTTCCGATCGCTATAAATGGCGTGCTGTAGGGGACCTCCACTACGGGAACGCCCCAACGGTTTGCCTCCGCGATCAGTGCCACGGGAACAGTTTCGTGCTCGAAACCTATGCCAAAACCAATGCCGACTGCGCCCGCGCGGCGTATTTGGCGGACAAACGATCGCTGGGCGTCGGCCGTGCCTTGCCGCGCGCCAGTCGTCAGCACTAGTTCCCCACCACTGAGAAATGCCTGCGGGTTCTCCAACTCTGTTACGGCAACCCAGTCAATAGGGGCTATCAGCGGAGTTCTGACCGAGCCGAGGTTCTTCAAGGAGAGAGCCGGAACGCTCAGGAGGTCCGCAAGTGAAAGTGCCATAGAACAACTATACAAACGCACTGCTTGAATGGTCCTCTGTGGTGCAATGAGACATTCTCTAATCCGTGCCGCTCAGCCTAAACTCTGCATAAGCGGCCAACCCTGCCGCGCTGTACCCACCGCTAGAAGAAGAGGTTGAACACCGTGGTCCAAACCTTACAGAACTTCATCAACGGCGAATTTGTGCCCGTCACCGGCACCGATTTACTGGACATCGTCAACCCGGTCAATGGTGAAGTAGTGGCTAAGTCGCCCGTGTCCAGCAAAGCTGATGTTGATGCAGCCATGTCCGCAGCAGCCGCGGCTTTCAAGACCTGGAAGCACGCCACACCGAGTCAGCGCCAGAGCGTACTGCTAAAACTGGCAGACGCGATCGAGGCTCACAGCGAAGAAATTGTTGAGGCCCAGCACCGTAACACAGGCCAGGTAAAGCAGATGATCGCAGAGGAAGAAGTAGGAGCTGGTGCGGACCAGTTGCGGTTCTTCGCCGGTGCTGCTCGCTTGCTCGAGGGACGCTCAGCAGGGGAATATATGGAGAACTTCACCTCTTACGTTCGCCGCGAACCCGTAGGCGTGATCGCACAGGTCACACCGTGGAACTACCCGTTCCTCATGCTCATCTGGAAGATTGGTCCTGCCCTGGCCGCCGGCAACACGGTGGTTCTCAAACCCAGCGACACGACACCGGAAAGCACCTTGGTGTTTGCTGACATCGCTAAGGACATTCTCCCGGCTGGTGTGCTGAACATCGTGCTGGGTAACGGCGGCGTCGGTGCAGCCATGGTGGAGCACAAAGTTCCGGCGATGGTTTCCATCACGGGATCCGTCCGAGCCGGGATTGCCGTGGCCAGCGGAGCAGCCAAGGGTCTTAAACGCGCGCACCTTGAACTTGGTGGAAAAGCCCCGGCCATCGTTTTCGCCGACGCTGATCTAGGCACCACCGCTCAGTCCATCGCAGAGTTCTCCTTCTTCAATGCCGGCCAGGACTGCACCGCGATCACTCGCGTACTCGTAGAGGAATCAGCCCACGATGAATTCCTCACTGCTCTCACTACGGCCACCCAGGGACTGGAAACCGGCCATGCGGATGACTCCAAGAACTATTTTGGACCGCTGAATAACGTCAACCACTTCAACCAGGTGGTCAAGGTAGTTGAGAGTATTCCTGACTACGCCACCGTGGTTACCGGTGGTAAGCGCGCAGGGGAGACGGGCTTCTTCTATGAAGCCACTGTGGTGGACGGCGTGAAGCAAAGTGATGACATCGTCCAGCAAGAAACCTTCGGCCCGGTCATCACGGTCCAAACGTTCAAAACAGAAGAAGAGGCTGTTGAGCTGGCCAACGACGTCGATTATGCGCTGGCGTCCAGCGTTTGGACGTCCAATCACGGCGTAGCCATGCGCGTCTCCCGTGACCTGGACTTTGGCGCAGTTTGGATCAATACGCACATCATGCTCACTGCAGAGATGCCCCACGGGGGCTTCAAGCAGTCAGGTTACGGGAAGGACTTGTCCATGTACGGTGTGGAGGATTACACCCGTATCAAGCACGTAATGAGCAACCTCGACGTCTAATTTTTTGGTGCTGATGAGCGCCGCTTGTCCCTTTGCTTGCTATCCCATTTTGAGAGGTCACAACCATGTCTGAAATCCACTACCGGCTCGAACAAAAACGGCACCTTAGCGGTTCCTTCCCAGGACCCAAGTCTGCGGCTTTGGATGCCCGCCGGAAAGCCGTTGTGGCCGGTGGAGTCGCCTCCAGCGTTCCGGTTTATGTGGCGGACGCCGACGGCGGCATCATCACCGACGTTGATGGTAACTCCTTCATTGACTTGGGCTCAGGCATTGCCGTCACCACCGTGGGTGCAACGGATCAGAATGTGGTCGACGCCGTCCGCGAGCAGGTCGGTCACTTCACCCATACCTGTTTCATGGTGACTCCGTATGAAAGCTATGTGGCCGTCGCTGAACAGCTCAACGCTCTGACCCCCGGCACGCATGAGAAGCGCACGGTGCTTTTCAACTCTGGCGCTGAAGCTGTGGAGAATGCCGTCAAGGTGGCTCGACTGGCAACCGGCCGCGACGCCATTGTTGCCTTCGATCACGCATACCACGGCCGCACCAACCTGACCATGGCGTTGACTGCGAAGGCCATGCCGTACAAGAAGAATTTCGGGCCGTTTGCGCCGGAGATTTATCGCGTACCTATGAGCTACCCGTATCGGGAGGAATCGCAGATCAAGGGTCAGGATGCCGCACTTCGTGCCATTTCCATGATCGAGAAGCAGATCGGGGCTTCCAGTGTGGCCGCGATATTGATCGAACCGATTCAGGGCGAAGGCGGGTTCATTGTCCCGGCGGATGGTTTCTTGCCGACGCTGGCTGCCTGGGCCAAGGAAAACGGTGTCGTATTTATCGCTGACGAGGTTCAGTCGGGCTTCTGCCGCACGGGTGAGTGGTTCGCCGTCGAGCATGAAGGCGTTGTTCCGGACATCATCGCCATGGCCAAGGGCATCGGTGGGGGCCTGCCGCTCTCCGCCATCACGGGCCGGGCGGATCTCATGGATGCTGTGCACCCTGGCGGTCTTGGCGGCACGTACGGCGGAAATCCACTCGCCTGCGCCGCCTCCCTTGCTGCCATCAAAACCATGAAGGATCATGACCTCAATGGGCGGGCCAAGGACATTGAAAAGCTCGTTAGCAAGCGTTTAGTGGCTCTACTCGAAGAGATGGGTGAGGCCGGGATCATTGGCGAAATTCGTGGCCGTGGTGCGATGTTGGCGATCGAGCTGGTCAAGGCCGGTACGGCGCACACCACCAAGGAAGTGAATGCGGAGGCGGCCAAGGCCATAGCGGCCGACTGCCTACAGGCCGGGGTCATCATCCTCACATGCGGGACCTACGGCAACGTCATCCGCTTACTCCCGCCGCTGGTTATAGGCGACGAGCTGCTCAACGATGGACTAGACGTTTTGGTCCAGGCTGTGCGGCGCGCAGCGGAGTAGCGCGGACTTTCAAGGCACGACGGCGGCACCTTCGCACCGAACTCAAGCTTCCAGTCATGTGCAGGAGAATGATCGCTCAAACACGCTGTGTGGGCTCTGTTCGCGATGGCCTGCGCCGCTGTACAGTCAGTGCTACGAACGCCCTGAACAGAGTGCGCAAAGCCGCCAGCTGGCAGGGCCCATCGAAGGGTTAATTACATGAAATATGTCGTTGGGTACCGACCGGATGAGCGTGGCGCCGATGCCATTGCCTTGGCCGGGGTCATCGCAAAGACGCAGGGCGCCGAGCTTCACCTGGTCAACGTGGTCCATGGTGGCAAGGGTGGCGGCAAAGACATTGAACGTCGGGCTTTGTCGCTGGTGCCTGACGAGGTCACAGCCACCTTCTCCACGCGAACGGCGGAGTCTTACGCTCACGGTTTGATTGATGCTGCGAAGGAGGACGATGCCGCCCTGATCGTAGTTGGCGCCGCGAGTAATGGCCTGTTCAAGAGGTTCACAGTGGGCTCGGTTGCCAACGGGTTGCTGCATGCCTCTCCTGTGCCTGTGGCGCTGGCGCCGCGGGGCTACAACCGCCGCGAGCCACTCACCCGCCTCACCGTCATGACCGGTGTCAGAGAAGGCTGGCAAGCAGTGCTCGATGTCGGCACTACCGCGGCAGCCAGGCGTCACGTGCCCTTGCGTTTGGTCTCGCTCGTGGAGATCGACCAACTTCAGCAAGCGAACTTTGACTTGGATAACGCGCTCAGCCCGGCACGCCAGCACGTCAACACCGTTTTGGCACAGGCCGCGTCAAAATTGCCAGCAGAGAGCGTCACCGTAACTCTGGCCCATGGACGCAATGTTGAAGAGGCAGTCGACGGGATCGGTTGGAAGTCCGGGGAACTTGTGGTGGTCGGCTCCAGCCGACTAGCCGAAAACCACAAAATTTTCCTGGGCTCCACGGCTAACAAGATCCTGCGCTCACTGCCAGTGCCAATGGTGGTTGTGCCGCGCGACTTCGTGGAGCAAGGCATCTAAGGCCCGGGCGGCTGGTTGACCAAACGCTAAGCAGCCGCCCGGCGTAGCCGTGAGAATTTCCTGAAATGGTTCACCTGGTCCACCGTGAGGATTACCAGTGCAAGCCACACGACGCCAAAACCTATCCACCGGTCCAACCCCATGTGCTCGCCTAGGAAAACGATCGCCACGGCAAATTGCAGCAAGGGTGCCACATACTGCAGCAGGCCAATAGTAGTCATCGGCAAGCGTCGTGCCGAGGCTCCGAAGAGGAGTAGCGGGACGGCGGTGACAATGCCGGTGGACGCGAGAAGCCAGAAGTGCCCGGCACCCATTGTTGTTAATGTAGCTTGGCCAGTGGACATCAGAATCACGATCGTGATGATCGCGAACGGGGTCAGCGCGGCAGTCTCTACGCTAAGGCTGGTGAGGGCGTCAACTTTACCGCCCACCCTATTTTTCACGAAGCCGTAAAGCCCGAAGCTAAAAGCCAGTACTAAAGCGATCCACGGAAGCTTGCCGTAGCTGATCGCCAGTACGACGACGGCCACGAACCCCACGCCTACCGCTCCCCATTGGAGCGGGCGCAGTTTTTCCTTCAGGATGATGACCCCAAGAAGCACTGAGACGAGCGGGTTGATGAAGTAGCCCAGCGATGCCTCAATTGCATTGCCCGATGTGACAGCAAAAACGTAGGTCAGCCAGTTGATGACGATTAACACGCCCGCAATGGACAAGGTACCCAAAATGCGGGGGTTTTTGACAGCAGTCGCTATCTTGGGCCAGCCGCGGGTAACCGTGATGATCAAGGCACAGAAGATGACGGACCACAGAACCCTGTTGGCCACAATATCTAGGCTGTTAGCAGGCAGCAGCAAGATGAAATAGAGCGGGAGCATGCCCCACAAGCCGTAGGCTGCAAAACCAAAAAGCATGCCCGTGCTGTTCTCGCTGCGGACCGGCTTGGATGAGCTGGGAGCGGGTTCCTGACCGACGCTGGTGGAACCCTGCGGTGGTGAAGGTTTTATCGGTACTGGACTCAAGGGCATAAGGCCAATAACAACATGATTGGAGCTCATATTCCATGTCCACCACAAAATCATTGGACCCGTCGATTTGGGTAGCCTGACTGAGGCAGTAGTGCATTGGTTACATGAGCCGTTGGTCACGTTGAGTGAATGCCACTTTCGGCCACCTGCCAAGGCATTTACACTAATAAAAGCAGCGCCCAACTCGCGCCTCCACTGTGCCCCGTCCCTGCTAGGGTCACGATTCAAAGTTCGGAAGGACTTCTTCTTGTCTAACTCGAGAATCAACCGCCCATTCCAGGTAGCGATCATTGGTTCAGGTCCCGCTGGCGTCTATGCAGCAGATATCTTGACGAAGTCCCAAGAGGTCCAAGGTGGAGATGTTCAGGTGAGCATTGACATCTTTGAAGCTCACCCGGCTCCGTATGGTCTGATTCGGTATGGGGTTGCTCCGGATC
>NZ_JAJJBU010000042.1 GCF_020905375.1 Arthrobacter cryoconiti | reverse complement strand
GAACAATCCTTTCAGGAACTGTCTCACATCATTAGTACACCTCAGCATGGCACATTCCCCGCCCAATAGTTTTGGACAGGAGCCATAAGCCGGTGTGGCAGTTTGAATCGTACGCTCGATTCAGGCGGGTTCCATCGCCTCTAATGCCAGTATAAGTCCGTTTTAGAGAAAATACTTGAACGATATTATGAGCCGGTTTCAGAGAGCCCCACCTACTATCAATCCACACGCTGCCGCAGCAACGCTCAAGATGAGGGTACCCAGACCGTTAACCACGGCAAACCAGATGCGTCCGCTTTGAATGAGGCGGACAGTTTCGAAACTGGAGGTGCTGAACGTAGTGTAGCCACCCATGAACCCGGTACCTAGCACGGCCACCAGCTCAGGACCAACTTGATGAGCTAAAACCATCCCGGTCAAGAGGCCTAGCAGGAGCGCGCCGGTAGTGTTGATGAGCATCGTACCGGCGGGCAAAGCTGTGCGTATCCGGGAGCGGAGAAGTCCGTCCGCCACGAACCGGGCACCAGCTCCGAGCCCACCCGCCAAGGAAAGTAGGAGGACTATCATGATCGTTCCTTGCCTTTGGCGCAGTGGCGAAGCGAGCTCGTATTTCGCTGCGCAACGGTACGGTGGTGCTTGGTAGCGACCCAAATCCCGAGTGTCGTAACGCAGGCTCCACCGATGACACTGGCTGCCAGGTAAAGGAGTGCGGCTGAAACCCTGCTGGCATCAAGGAGCAGACTCGCTTCCACTGCCAGGGTGCTGTACGTAGTGAAGGAGCCCAGAAATCCGGTGCCAACCACTAGCCGAATAATTCTCAGCCGTCCTCGGTCCTGGCCACACCGGACCAGTCCCTCCAAAAGCGCGCCGAGAGCAAAAGCCCCGGCAAGGTTTATCAGAAGTGTCGAAAGCGGCCAGTCGCCCGGGGTAGGAATTACGGCTTCGAGTCCATAGCGAGCCAGGGTACCGAAGACGCCGCCCAGGATGACTAGACCAACATATCCGGGGTGCAGGTGGATTGCTCGGCGCCCTGCCCGGGGCTGAATTGAATCAACGTCGCTGTCGATCGGCAATGATCGGTTGTTTTGTGTTGTTTCTCTTGTAGGTCCGTTCATTCTTCCGCTCCCAACGCCTGTGGTTTCAGCGGGATGACCACCACTGGACGGTGCTGGCGGTGGGCCAAATGAACTGCCACAGAGCCGGTCAATAGCTCTTCCAATCGGTGCCCTACACCGCGTTCCCGTGTGCCAACGACTATCATGGATGCGTCTAGAGTCTCCGCCAAGCGTCCGAGAGCACGGGCTGGGTCTCCTGCCAAAGACCGATAGCTCCAGCTAACCCCATAGGCGGAGAAGACCGAGGACAAACGCTGCGAAATGGTGGCAGAGACTCCCTCAGCGTCATCGTCAACACCGTCCGAGTCAATGGGTTCAGACGCCACAGAGCCATCCGTTGCTTCCTCCACCAGGTATCGGGTTATGTCCACATATGCGCAAACCAATTCGACGTCCAGACTGTAGGCAAGCTGGGCGGCTCGCCGCGCTACGGCCAGCGGCTGAGTGGGCATAATACCTACCAATACTGGGCGTGTGATACGGTTCGGACCGCCCTTTGGCGGCAATGGTCCAGTCATGAGGGGCCACCGTTTTTTTGACCTGCGGTTCCCAGCCCGTAGGGCAAATTGGGAGATGCATCAGCAATCTCAAGGAGCCGGTTATATTTTGCTACCCGTTCTCCCCTGGCTGGTGCTCCCGATTTGATTTGCCCACAGCCGGATCCAACGGCTAAATCTGCGACGAAGGTGTCTTCCGTCTCTCCGGAACGGTGGGAGACCATTGCGGTGAATCCCCCTTGGTCAGCCACCGTGAGGGTGTCCAAAGTTTCGGTGACGGTGCCTACCTGATTGGGTTTTATCAACACAGCATTCGCCGCTGCCGTCTCGATGCCTATTTGGACCCGGCCCGCGTTGGAGACGAACAAATCATCTCCAACCACCTGCACCCGATCCCCCAAGGCCGCTGTGAGTTCGGGCCATCCCCGTGGGTCATCCTCAGCTAGTGGGTCCTCAAGACTTCGGATTGGAAAGTTTAAAATCAGTGAATCGTAGTAGTTGCTCAGCTCCCTCGAGGTGTAGGAACGCCCGTTCAACTCGTAGCTGCCGTCATGATAGAAATAGTTCGCCGCCGGATCCAAGGCAATCGATACGCCGCCCTCGCCGAGGCTGTAGCCAGCATCAGTGATGGCTTGGGTAATTAACTCGAGGGCTTCCTCGGGCTTTGATATTTCAGGGGCGTAACCTCCTTCATCCCCCAGCCCGGTGGAAAGACCCTTGCGTCTCAGTTCTGCTCCTAGTGCGTGGTAGATTTCCGAACCCCAACGAATGGCTTCCGGCAATGTTGACGCGCCGATGGGGGCGATCATGAATTCCTGAAACGCCAGTGGGTTAGCTGAATGGGCACCGCCGTTGAGCACGTTGAAGTGCGGGACTGGTAGACGTTCGGCCGTACCGAGAGACTGCGCGATCCAGGTGTGGAGCGAATCCCCCGATAAGTTAGAAAACGCACGGGCAGCAGCCATGGAAACTGCGACAATCGCGTTGGCTCCCAGCCGTGACTTCTCCGGCGTCCCATCCAACTCGCACAACGCCGCATCCAGGGTGCGTTGGTTCGGCCACGACCGGGAGAGCAACAGCTCACGGATGGAAGAATTGATCCCAGCAACGGCGCTTTCCACACCTCTCCCGCCATACCCGGCTCCACCGTCCCGCAATTCCATGGCTTCGTGGGCGCCGGTTGAGGCTCCCGACGGCGCCGAAGCGGTAACCATTACTCCATCGCCGGCGGTCAGGGTCACCCGCACAGTAGGGTGACCCCGCGAATCAAGGATCTGTAGGGCGTGGACTGCTGTGAAGGACAGCTCGTTCATGGTGGTTGCTCCGATCAGTAATGATGCGTGGTCAATGGTGAAAAATTGATGCGATGTTCATGTGCCGCCGTCGGCCGCCACCAGGCTTACGGCCAGGGCGGCAGCATCCGGGTCAAGATAAGTCCCGCCCCTGCGATACGGAATGAATCCGGAATGAAAGCTGTATTCCAGCGGATGGCCAGTCGGCAGGTTTAGTCCCTCAACCTCTTCCTCTGTGAGGGAATCGAGGATCAAACACAGCGCCCGCAATGAATTGCCGTGGGCTACCGCCAAGACGTTCTTTCCGTCCCGAAGCAGCGGCCGGAGAGTTTTGTACCAGAAACCGTTGACCCTCGTGGCTACTGCGTTTAGGGATTCCGTGGCACGGGCGGTACCGGGCGGCATGTCAGCAGCAGCATTGCTGCTCCTGATAGCAGTCAGCTGGCGAGGTGTCATGGGCGGCGGGGCCGCATAGAGCGAGCGACGCCAATAGTGAAGTACCTGTGGCCCAAATTCAGCGAGCAGTTCTTTCTTCAGCCGTCCTGTCAGGGATCCATAGCTTCGCTCATTGAGCTCCCACGCGGTGCGCACCGGCACCGTCCCGCCAGTGAGTCGTTCGCTGACCAGCAAGCCAGTCTCAACTGCCCGTACCATCGTTGAAGAAAAGATAGTGTCTGGGGCAAACGCGGCCGACACCAAAATATCAGCAGCATGCACAGCTTCCGCACGGCCTTGAGGAGTCAGAGGAGGATCTAGCAGCCCCGTAAAACGGCCTTGGGCGTTGAGGGTGCTTTGACCGTGCCGCAACAAGATGAGCTTTCCTTGACCAGTCATAGTTCACCTACCTTTGAAGAGCAAAGGTAGGAACCATTAGCCAAAGAGCGGTTCGAACTGCAAGGCAGTTCCGGCGGGATCCATCACCATTATTGACAATACAGTGCCATCTGCGTTTAACGCCATCTGCAACGATTTCCACGTCGTTGGGCTCCGGTCAGCCTAATCCGTTCCGTTCATAGGCCTCAGTGAGGCGGCGGTCCGCTTCCTCCACGTTTCCCCAACCTTGCACGTTCACCCATTTTCCCGGTTCCAACTCTTTGTAGTGAGCAAAAAAATGTTCAATTTTATCCCTCAATGGCGCAGGAACATCAGCGATGTCGGTGATGTTCTCCCAGCGTCGGTCGCCAAAAGGCACCGCAATAATTTTCGAGTCGGGCCCGGCCTCGTCAGTCATGTTGAAGACTCCCACCGCCCGAACCCTGATTCCGATGCCGGGGAGAACTGGGCGCTCCAAGAGGACCAGAACATCCAACGGGTCCCCGTCTAGGCCCAAGGTACCCTCGATGAATCCGTAGTCTGCCGGGTACCCGAGAGCCGTGTAGAGTGCACGGTCTAAGACAATACGGCCGCTGTCATGGTCCATCTCATATTTGTTGCTGCTGCCAGTTGGTATCTCGATCACGGCAAAATGTTCTTTCATGGTGTTTCCTTTCATCGGGGATCTTTTGCGGGAGACGGAGATGGCGGAATCGTGATCTCCGTAAGGTAGAGCGGCAGGCTCCAGCCGGCAAACCAGCCCAGAGCCTCGATCCATGAAGCATTGTCAGCGGCCGTGGCTGGAGCCCCAGTGTCCGTCATGGAGTCGATGAGCCGCAGCAGACGCCTGCGGATCTCCACCAATCGTTGAACCACCAGGCAGCGCAGCTCGAGGTTCATGGTTCCTGCTGCCAGTAGGTGATGCCGGCATAGCAGCGACCGGCCTCCCACTTCTCCGTTGGATAGGTCTTTGACGGTTTGGGGGTCTTTGGCTGTGCAGGCAGGACAGGCCCGGGATCCCCACTCATCCGCAGTTTCTGTGCACCAACGGCGGGTGTAATCCAGCAGATTTGCCTCATCAGTCAGAGCTGCAGTGTTCGAGTTCGCGTATCCCATCCGCAGCCCCGGCGTGGCTGGTCCAGCTACTTCCTTGCAGATCCGGCAAGGGTTCAACGAGCGGAGTATGTTCTCCGGATGCCGTCTGAAAACACCGGATCCACGATCCAGCCCCAAAGACACGTAATTGAGCAGGTCCTCAAGAAGGATGCAAACGTCGAAGGGTTGGTGCCCGCCACGAAGCCCAGCCCCGGCCTGCCATAATTCGATCTCCACGACCGCATGTCCCCAGGCATGGCGCGGACATAGTCCCAACGAACCGCGCAGATATCGCCGGAGGCCGCCGTTCATGATGTCCCCATGCACGAAGGACCATAACTGGCGTACCTCTTCCGCGCTCAGAACGAGGCCGGAGCGAGGCAGCAAGGACTGAGGCGTTAGAACGCCCGCTCTCGCGCCCTGTGGATGGGTCCCGTTGTGACGGGTAATGGGCATAGCAGCCTACCTTCGAACGACAAGGTAGGAAACCATCAGCCGTGGTGGCAGTTCGGGACTTATCTCCCCGGCGGGATCCATCGCCGTTGTTTCGAACTATACAACATCGACGATTTCACAAGTTTCATGGTCAGCGCCAGCTTTGCTAGGAAAGCGTTATTGATGTCAGACCCGGCTCACCCGAGGGCTCGTGGGTGAGCCGCAGCGTACACTTCGCGCAGGGTGTCAGCCGTGACCAACGTATAAACCTGGGTGGTAGTTACTGAGGCATGACCTAACAGCTCCTGGACTACTCGCACATCAGCACCACCTTCAAGCAGATGTGTGGCAAAAGAATGACGGAGCGTATGGGGGGAAACATCTGCCTCTACACCGGCTCGGTCGGCTGCAGCTTTGAGGATGGTCCACACGCTCTGCCGGCTGATGCGGCCTCCACGGACATTCAAGAAAAGTGCCGGAGTACCATTACCCTTGGCGGCCAGCGAGCCACGTCCACGGACAAGGTAGGCTTCCAGAGCTCGCAGCGCGTAAGAACCAATGGGTACCAAACGTTCCTTTGAACCCTTGCCAAAGAGCCGGACCAGGGCTGGCCCGTCATCCCCATGCGCCGTCAAGACTAGGTCATCCACGTCCAGACCCACCGCCTCACTGATTCGCGCGCCGGTGGAGTAGAGGAATTCCAACATCGCGGTGTTGCGAAGTCCGGCGGCCGTGTCCGAAGACTCCGCCTCAAGAATGCGCGTTACCTCACCGACGGTGATGGCTTTTGGTAGCCGGCGTCCAGGCATGGGCGGGTGAACATCGGAAGCAGGATCGGCGTCGCTCAGCCCTTCCAATGCCCAGAACTTGTGCAATCCGCGGACTGCCACGATGGTACGAGCTGCAGACCGTAACCCTAGAACGGACCCTCCATCGGCGCCGTCGGATAGTGCTTGAGCAAACGTGGAGACGTGACGGTGGGTCACTTCACCAGGCGCCGTGACACCCTCTGAACAAAGAAACTTCACATACCGCGCCAGGTCTCTGCGATACGCCTGGAGTGTATTGGTGGCTAGCCCACGTTCAACTCCTACGTGCTGGAGGTATCCATCTACGGCCAAGGCGAGCTGCGGCGCGACGGTAAGCTCTCTCACCATGCAGGGTTCCTCACGGAGTGCGTTGGCTAGGATGCTCCGGCCAAGGTGCCTGAGCATCACGCAAGGTGGAAAATCCTGAGGGTAGTGCTGTTGCAGCAGCCAGAATTCCGACGACGGCAGAAGGATTATGGATTCTCCCGTCCAAGACTGCCGCAGCTGCCTCGTCTAGGTCCACCCAACGGAAGGAAATTTCTGATTCTTCATCCATGCGCACATGGCGGTCAGCCAGAGGAACCTCACTCAGTCCCCGAGCCAGATAGATGCGGATAGCTTCACTCGAAGAGCCCGGAGAATTAAAAAAGTCGGTCAACACATGCCATTGGGACGCCACAAGATCGGCTTCCTCGGCCAGTTCGCGGGCAGCTCCCACAACGTAGTCTTCCCCGGCAACGTCCAACAACCCTGCAGGAATCTCCCAGAGGACCATTTGCACCGGATGCCGGTATTGGCTAATGAGCAGCACTTGGTTGTTCTCATTGAGAACGACCACGGCCACAGCACCTGGATGGGAAATGTAGTCGCGGGTCAGTGGGGCCGAGCCACGTGTGAGCGTGAAAGTATCCGAGACAACGTCCCAGATGCGGCCTCGGTACACCGTGGAAGATGACTGCAGCGGGCGTTGGCTGAACTGGTCAGTCACCGGCTCTCCCATGAGCGCGTCTGCGTTAGTCGACAACGGCATACCGGGCTGCGTCATTTATACGTCCAGCAGCCGTGTGGCGTTCTGGCGTTCCAGTGCTGCCGCGATCAATCCTGCAAAGAGCGGGTGGGGCCGGGTGGGCCGCGAGCTCAATTCAGGGTGTGCTTGGGTGGAGACGTAGTAAGGATGAACCTCGCGAGGTAGCTCCACATACTCCACCAGCTTGCCGTCAGGGGACGTCCCCGAGAAAACGAGTCCGGCAGAAGCTAGCTGCTCACGGTACTTGTTGTTGACTTCGTAGCGATGACGGTGACGTTCGGATACATTCGTCGTGCCGTAGGTCTGTGCAACTACTGAGCCTTCCGTCAGCACGGCCGGGTACAGGCCAAGACGCATTGTCCCACCCAGATCCCCTTTGCCGTCCACGATGTCCAGCTGTTCTTCCATGGTGGCGATAACCGGGTACGTCGGGTCGTCGTCAAATTCGGAGGAGGATGCTCCTTCCAGGCCAACCACGTTGCGCGCATATTCGATCACCATGGACTGCAAACCAAGGCAAAGTCCCAATGTGGGCAGCTGGTTTTCGCGGGCAAATTTCAATGCCCCCAGTTTGCCTTCCAAACCTCGGATACCGAAGCCTCCGGGTACACAGATCGCGTCGACGCCGTCCAAGGCCTTGCGCGCGCCCTCTTCTGTGTCGCAGGTGTCTGAAGGCACCCAGCGGATCTTGACCTTAGTGGCATTGGCGAAGCCACCTGCACGTAGTGCTTCAGTGACAGATAGGTAGGCGTCCGGCAGATCGATGTACTTGCCCACGAGGGCAACCTCAACGTGGTGAGCAGGATTGTGAACCACTTCTAGAAGTTTGTCCCATTTGGTCCAGTCAACGTCCTTGAACGGGAGGTCCAGAGCGCGGACAATGTAGGAATCCAAACCCTGGGCGTGCAAGGTCTTGGGGATGTCGTAGATGCTGGGAGCATCGGGACAACCAATAACGGCTTCCACGTCAACGTCACAGGCACGGCCGATCTTGGCATGCATGGCATCCGGGAGAACTCTGTCAGAGCGCAAGATGATCGCGTCCGGCTGAATACCCAGGGAACGCAGCGCCGCCACGGAATGCTGTGTGGGCTTGGTCTTTAGCTCTTGTGAGGGCCCAATGTAAGGCACCAAGGATACATGAGCGAAGAAGACATTGTTGCGACCGATGTCTTGACGAACTTGACGTGCGGACTCCAGAAACGGCTGAGACTCGATGTCTCCGACGGTGCCGCCGATCTCGGTGATAATAACGTCCGGGGCGTTCTTGCCTTCAGCAGGCATACGCATGCGGCGCTTGATTTCATCGGTGATGTGCGGGATAACTTGAACGGTGTCCCCCAGGTACTCGCCGCGACGTTCCTTAGCAATGACCGTCGAGTAAATCTGGCCGGTTGTGACATTTGCTGAACCTTCTAAATTTTCATCCAGAAAACGCTCATAATGACCAATGTCAAGATCGGTTTCGGCGCCATCATCCGTGACGAAGACTTCACCGTGTTGGAAGGGATTCATTGTGCCCGGATCCACGTTGAGATAGGGATCGAGCTTTTGCATTGTTACTGAGAGGCCTCGCGCACGGAGCAAGTGACCGAGGCTAGAAGCCGTCAATCCCTTACCGAGCGAGGAGGCTACTCCGCCAGTAACGAAGATGTGTTTGGTCGTCTTAGACTGACCACTGAACCGGGAATTTGATCGTTGCACCACGGAATTCAAGCCTATCATCTTATGAGCCAATGTTCGTTTCTAAACCTACTCTTGCCACTACACGCTTGCGCGGGCATCCGCCAGAAGTTCTTTTGCATGGGCTTGCGCCGTCGCCGAATCTTCTTGCCCTGCCAGCATTCGCGCCAGTTCTCGTACCCTTTCTTCGTCACTGAGCACCCGAACGTCGCTGGTGGTGATCCCTCCGCCTGAGCCTTTGCTCACAGAGCTTTTGGTGACCACGATGTGCTGGTCGGCAAACGCTGCCACCTGCGGCAGATGTGTGACAACCAGGACCTGAACGTGCTTGGCTAACATGGCCAGCCGGCGTCCAATCTCGACGGCGGCCTTGCCTCCCACACCAGAATCCACCTCATCAAACACAAATGTAGGCACGGGATCCACAGCGGCCAGCACGACTTCCAGTGCAAGCATCACCCGGGAGAGCTCACCGCCTGAGGCACCCTTGCCGAGCGGGCGCGGCAGCGAACCGGCATGTGGTTGGAGCAGAAAACTTATCTCATCAGCCCCGTGAATACTGCGCTCTGCCACGCTGAGCTCGATCACGAGCTTAGCGTCTGGCATCGCTAGAGCTTTCAGTTCGGCGCTGACTTGCTTTGATAGTTTCTCGCCCGCAGCAGTCCGCAGCGAAGTGACTTCGGTAGCCAAAGTGCCGAGCTCGTCTTGCGAGGCGGCCACCTCAGTTTCCAGCTTTTCAATCCGTCCGGAATCATCAGTCAACTCGGTCAATCGTTGACGGGCGGCGTCAGCCCAGAGGATGACTTCATCGATCGTGGGAGCATATTTGCGGACCAGGACGGCCAACTCTCCGCGCCGGTCTTCCACTTCGGCAAGCCGCCCCGGACCCTCGGAATCCAAAGACGTGGCATAGCCGACTAGTTCTCGAGCGATGTCCGCTAACAAATACCCCACCTCGGAGACTCGTTTGCCGAGGTCCGCGAGTTCGTTGTCCGAATCTGCCACCAACTCCAACATCCGTTTGGCGGCATCCACCAAGCCCACTGCATCCGGACCGTCACCATAGTCTTCTGCAATAAGTGACTCATGGGCTCCGAGGGAGGCATTGCGCAACTCTTCGACGTTCCCCAGTTTGATGGCGGCCGATTTCAATGCTTCATCTTCCCCCGGCAAGGGTGCCAGTCCATCGATCTCAGCCAAGGCCACGGTAAGCGATTCGGCTTCCCGCAACCGTTCCCGGCTGGAGGTGCGCAGCAGTTCCAATTCCGCCTGCGCCGCCTTCCACCGCTCGAACACTGTTCGGTACTTAGTAAGTGCAGCAGGAAACGACTTTTGAGCTTCTGCAGCGAACTTATCAAGTGCTGCGCGTTGAGCAGCAGGGTTCTTTAGTCGCATTTGGTCCGACTGCCCATGGACGGCTACCAAGGTCTCCCCCATTTCCGCCAGCACGCCAATGGGAGCGCTGCGCCCACCCACATGAGCGCGGCTGCGTCCGTCAGCACTGACAGAACGTGCCAAAACCAGCTCCGCACCGCCGTCGAACTCATCGATGTCAGCGCCCGCCTCCAGCGCCCGTAGCAAAGCGGCATGACCGGCAGGGAGGGTCAGCGTCGCTTCAGCCGAAGCACTTTTGGCGCCATTACGTACGGCACCGGCATCCGCCCTGTTGCCCAAGAGCAGGCCGACGGCGGTCACCACCATGGTTTTCCCGGCACCTGTTTCGCCGCTGACAACGCTCAAACCTGGGCCAAGGGTCAGGGTCGACTCAGAAATGACGCCAAGGTCACGGATTCGGATTTCCTCAATCATTGAGCTCTCCACTCTCGCCCACGGGAACATCCGAATCCCCATGTGTCACTGTGAGATCGGGAACCTGCGGGATAGGACCCGTGCGGGGACCTCCCAACTGTGTCTTGGGCGTCGGCGTGCCAATGATGGGCAGTTGAGACGTGGGCGGCGGAGTCTCTTCAGCCGAGGGGCCTCGCCACCCTTGAACTGGAAGTTCAAACTTACGCACCAAACGTTCGGAAAACGGCGTTTGCCGTGTTCTGGCGAGCTTGACGGGTTGGTTGGAACGCGTCACTTCAATGCGCGCCCCAGGTAAAAGATCAACGGTGCGCCTACCATCGCACCAGATGACACCATAGGCACCATTACGGGTGAGTACTTCCACCGCCAGAGTGGACGTGGGTGCCACAACCAGTGGTTTGGCGAAAAGAGCGTGAGCACTGATGGGGACCATCAGTAAAGCCTCAACTTCCGGCCAGACCACCGGCCCTCCTGCGGAGAAGGCATAGGCGGTGGATCCTGTTGGTGTGGCCATAACCACCCCATCACAGCCGAAGGAGCTCAGCGGGCGCCCATCCACCTCAGTGACGACTTCGATCATGCGTTCTCGGTTGCCTTTTTCTAGCGCGACCTCATTGAGCGCCCACGTGTGAGCCACCAGTTTTCCCTTGAGCCGGACCTTCACGTCCAAGGTCATGCGTTCCTCGACCGAGTATTCGCGCCGTACCACCCAATCGACGGTTTGGATGAGATCCGCACGCTCGCTTTCGGCCAGAAATCCTACATGGCCCAAATTCACGCCCAGCAAAGGCAGATCGTGTTCGCGCACCAGTTCCGCGGCCCGCAAAATGGTGCCATCGCCGCCTAAAACCATAACAAGTTCTATCTCAGCCAATGAGACATCGCGGCCAAGAATTTCCATACTGACGTTTGATACGCCCAAATAACCTGTCATGTCCGCCAATTCCTCGGCATACATGACAGGAACAATGTTGTTGGCGTGAAGTTGCACGCATGCTTCCAAGGCGGCAATCATCGATTCCTCGCGCCCGGTATGGGCAAGAATCAAGACGCGGCGTCTCATGTGTGTGATTTCCTCGATGCTAGGGGCGCGGACCAGAGCTGGGCAAGAAGGTTCTCCACCGACAGGCTCTCTCCTTCGATCTTATGTGCCTGTGGTGACACTTCCCGGCTTGCCCAGAGAAAATATTCAACATTTCCGTCTTGGCCCGGCAGTGTGCTCACCCCTAATCCGTGCAGCGCTAGGCCGTTGGCCACGGCAGAAAGTGCCACCTGTTCCACGGCCCGACGCCGCTCATTCTCGCTACTGACGACGCCGGTGCGAGCCAATCGCTCCCGACCTACCTCAAATTGCGGCTTGACCATGAGCAACAAGTTTCCCCCTGGGCGTGTCGCTAAGGCCAGCGCGGCCATGACCAGTGTCAACGAGATGAAGGAGAGGTCACAAACGCTCAGATCCACTGTGCCGCCGATGTCCTCGGCGTGCATGTAGCGGATGTTAATTCCCTCGTAGACGTCAACGCGTGGATCCTCTCGCAGGGACTCTACTAATTGCCCATGCCCGACGTCGACGGCAGCCACGCGGGCCGCGCCTTTGCGCAGTAGGACGTCAGTGAAGCCGCCGGTGGAAGCACCGGCGTCAAAGCAACGCTGCCCGGATACCACGATCTGTGGGAAGCGCTCCAAGGCCCCGGCCAGCTTGTGCCCGGCTCTGGAGACGTAGCCCTGTTCACCATCATCGGCTAGTTCAAGCACGGTCTGTGCTGAGACGATCTGAGAGACTTTCACCGCTGGCTTTCCATCGACGCTGACGCGTCCAGCCTTGATCAGTGAGACGGCTAGAGTGCGTGAGCGGGCCAGCCCACGGTTGAGCAGTTCAGCATCTAGGCGAGTCATGGTGTGGCACCGTCGGGGTCACTATCCAGCTGTTCCTCAAGGTCGGCCATGATCGATGCATAGAGGCCGTTATGCTCTCCCGTGGGCAGGGATGGTGCTAGCGCTGCCCGAGTCACAATGGCTTCAACGGCAGTGTCCCTCGCAACGGCTGGAGTCAGAATTGGCGTTGCTTCAGTCACCGCAATCCGCCATTCTCTATCCCACTTACGGCCTGCTGAAACACCACTTGGGGATCTGTGGCGGTGTCCGTTTGGCTCACGGCGTCCCACCAAGCAGCGCACATGGCGCGCGCTGCGTTGAGATTGCATTGCCCATCTTCGTTTTCACTAGACAGAGTGGCCGTAATGGTATTTCCGTCAACGCTCGCCTGCTCGTCGCCGCAGGTGAAGACGCCGCGCACTTGGGAAATTTCCGGATACGGCTGGTTCAATCCATCGAGCGAGGAAATAATGAAACGAGGACGCTCGGCCGATCGTGCTCTCAGCGCCGATTCTGCTGAATCGATGCCGGTCAGCACAAGGGCGGTAGCCATCCTGGCATTGTTGCCGCCCAGGATATCCGTGTCCAGCCGGTCCCCCACTACCAGAGGATTGTTTGCGCCCAGACGCTGGGCAGCTGTGTGGAACAGCGGGGCTTCAGGTTTCCCCGCCACCCAAGGTTCATGCTCGACGGCGGCCCGAACGGCAGCGACGAGTGCCCCGTTGCCGGGCGCGATCCCCCGGTCCTGGGGAATCGTCATGTCCGTGTTAGTGGCAATCCAGGCGGCGCCAGCGTTGATGGCAAAGGCTGCTTCGGCAAGGTCCGGCCAGGCTAATGCAGGGTCAAATCCCTGAATGACCACGTCCGGGGCGTCCGCCGCGCTTCCCACCACAGTCATGTTGACCAGTTCCACCTCCTGGGCCAAGGCCTTGCTACCAATCACCAATACTTTGCTGCCTGGGGAGAACTTTTCTGCCAGCAAGGCTGCGCCTGCTTGAGCCGAACTGACCACTTGGTCATCGTCCGCGGGCGCACCAAGCTCACGCAAGTGTGCCGCAACGTTCGCTGGTGTGCGCGACGCGTTGTTCGTCACATAGGCCAGTTTTACGCCGGCCTTGGTCAGCAGTTGCAGAGTCTCGACGGCGCCCGGAATGGCATGAGGTCCTGCATAGACCACACCGTCAAGATCAGCCAAAACTGCGTCGAAAGCATTCAGTAAAGTCTCCCCGGGCAAGACCCTAGTCCTCCAGATCGGCGTGAGGGCCGTCGTCGTGCGTGTCCTCCCCATCAAGGAGACTATCCAACTCATCGTCACCGGAGCCAGCCATTTCTACTCGCTCCAGATCATCCTCAACACTGTCCTCATCAGACTCCGCGTCATCAGAATCGTACGAGTCCGATTCGGCATCGTCGACATTCATCTCGTCTTGGTCATTGACAGGTGCTTGCTCATCAACCACCGATTGCTCGCTGCTCGGAGTAGCTGGTTCCATGACGTCGGAAACTTTAGTCCGTGGGCGTATTTCAACACCCTGCTCATCGTCATCGTCACCCAAATCAATGATGATCGAGTCGGTGGTGTCATCGATCCCCAGGGCTTCCTCAGCAACGAGCGCCTGACGCTCCCACTTCTTGGCCTCATCTTTGCGATCCAAGGCCCGCAGCACCATGCCATATGCACGGAACAGGCGCGGGCTAAAGGAGAAAGCACGGTTGATGTCCAGCTGCGGGATCTCCAGTGCAGACACTGCCGCATCAAGGTCACCCAGATCACCACGGGCACCAGATTCAACAATCGCCAGTTCAACCTTGCCAGCGGTATCCAAGGTGCTTGCGTCCTCGGACTGGATAAGGTCAAGTGCCTTGTCCGGACGGCCCAGGCCGCGCTCACAGTCGGCCATCAGCGGCAGATGGACATTGGAGCCACTAATGCGACGGTACGTACGCAGCTCTCGCAGCGCCTCAGAATAGTTGCCTGCCGAGTAAGCGGTCATCGCGACGGCCTCGCGCACGCAAGCTAGGCGCCCGCCACGGCGGCTGGCCGCCAAGGCGTGCTGGAAAGCCAGTTCAGGTTCGAAGTCGATCAGACGGCCGGCCATGACGAGGTGCTTGGAAACCCACTCGTTATTACGCGAATCCAAGATGCGCAGCTGAGCGCGGGTTACCTTGTCCAGCTCTTCGCCTGTAACGTCTGAGTCAATTTCGGGGGAACGTTCACGGTCCGGGCGGTTTGAGCTACGCAGATCGCCAGCGTTACGAGGCGGTGCAACGCGGGGCCCACGGTCTTCACGGTCACCATGGCTCGGGCGGTCGTTGCTACGAGCAGGGCGGTCGTTGCTACGTGCCGGGCGGTCGTCGCGGTTGCCGTAG
>NZ_JAJJBU010000041.1 GCF_020905375.1 Arthrobacter cryoconiti | reverse complement strand
TGGGCCGATTTCACCGCGGTGCACGACGGCGCTGCCGGGTTGTGCTGGGCGGGTCCCTGTCGCTGTTGCTGGTCTGAACACCCCCGAAAGTAACCGAGCGTCGCTGGGGGAGGGGCCGGTCCGCACCACAAGCGTGCAGAACTGCCGTAGATTTAGCGCATGAATAGCGAAAGCGGCGCAACGGGCACTGTTCTGGCAGTGTGCCGGGCACACCGGATGACTGTCACCAAAACTGGGTTCGGTGTCACCGCCATCGATAAACGCCCGGTGGAGGAAGCCGTCAGTGTCCGCACCTTTGGCGTCTTTGGCGACTTTCAGGGTGACAGGGAGAACCATGGCGGCCCTGACCAAGCCGTTTATGCCTACTCGCAGGAGGATGCGGATTTTTGGAGCCGCGAACTTGGCCGCGACATCCCGGCTGGGCTTTTTGGCGAAAATCTGCGGACACGCGGCATTGAAACCACGGGCGCGGTCATCGGGCAGCGTTGGCGGGTTGGTGCGCATCTGGTGCTAGAAGTCACCTCTCCACGGGTTCCGTGTGCCACCTTCGCGGAGCGGATGGGTGAGCCGCAGTGGGTCAAGCGCTTCACGGAGGTTGGGCGGATTGGGTGCTATCTGCGCGTGATCCATAAGGGGAAGATCCAGGCGGGGGACGCGATTGTGGCAGAGTCCGCGCCGTCGCACGGGATTACTGTGGGCAAGTTCTTCTCCAGCGCCACGGTGGAGGACGTCCACACTCTGCAAGACCTGGCCGACGCCGGTGAGCTCACCTTGAGCGCGCACTACAAGAAATATTTCAAGAGAATTTTGCAACACGCCTCGTAGCCAGCTCGCAGGTGTCAGCTAGCAGGCGCCAGCCAGCGCAGCGAGGTGAGACAGGTGCGCCGTGACGCGCCGGCGGCGTACTTTTGGCATGAAATCCTTGGATTTCGAGGGAAAACCGGACCCAAATTCCGTTGTGTGCGCAACCTCACGGGCACTCATGGACGTCAACCCGCGCAGATGTGCTCTGTATGCCCTACAATTTAGATATCCCCCACTCCGGTATCTCCTTTTATTTTCTGCCCAATTTTTGAGGCAGGAGCCTGAAGTGTATGGGGCCCGCGGCTTGAGTGCGGGCAAGAAAGCGTTCATAGGGGATTGCCGGCAAAGAAAACGTCATACGACGTCAGCTCCGTTGATGTCTGCCTTGCGCCGAAAGCGTAGGGCGTTGGCGCGGAATTCCTGCCACGGGATGGTTTGTGCGGCTGGATTTCTTTTCTAATGCGGTCCCAAGCCGCTTGGCCCTATGAATGAGGACTTACTCACCATGCCCGAAAATACCACCAAAAATACGTCCAGCAGCGTCGTCATCGAAAAAGAAGACGCTCCTGAAGTAACTTTTGCCGAGCTCGGCATTGACGGCCGTGTGCTGTCCGCTTTGAGCGATGTCGGCTACGAAAAGCCGTCACCCATCCAGGCCGCCACCATCCCGCTTCTGCTTGAGGGCCGCGACGTTGTTGGCCTTGCACAGACAGGTACCGGAAAAACGGCAGCATTCGCCGTCCCCGCACTGTCCCGCATGGCCGAGCTGATGGATCTGAACGGTCCCACCAAGAACACCCAGATCCTGGTTCTGGCGCCTACCCGCGAACTTGCCTTGCAGGTCGCTGAAGCGTTCACTTCCTACGCCAAGTACATGGACAATTTCTCCGTGCTTCCTGTCTACGGCGGATCGGCTTACGGCCCGCAGCTGGCGGGATTGCGTCGAGGCGCCCAGGTTGTTGTTGGAACGCCGGGTCGAGTGATCGATCACCTCTCAAAGGGTTCCCTGGACCTGTCTCACTTGCAGTACCTGGTCCTGGATGAAGCCGATGAAATGTTGCGCATGGGCTTCGCTGAGGATGTTGAGCAGATCCTCAGCAAGACCCCGGATGACAAACAGGTTGCGTTGTTCTCCGCCACGATGCCCGGCGCGATTCGCCGCATCTCCAAGCAGTACCTGAACAACCCCGCCGAGGTCACGGTTAAATCCAAGACCACTACCGGTGCCAACACACGCCAGCGCTTCTTGCAGGTTATGGGCGCCCACAAGCTTGACGCTTTGACCCGCGTGCTTGAGGTTGAAGAGTTCGACGGCGTTATCGCTTTCGTTCGCACCAAGATGGCTACCGAGGACTTGGCTGACAAGCTCAAAGCCCGCGGTTTCCAAGCTGCTGCTATCAATGGTGACATTCCCCAGCAGCAGCGTGAGCGCACGATCGAGGGTTTGCGTGACGGTC
This sequence comes from Arthrobacter cryoconiti, assembly GCF_020905375.1. Lineage (GTDB taxonomy): Bacteria > Actinomycetota > Actinomycetes > Actinomycetales > Micrococcaceae > Specibacter > Specibacter cryoconiti. Next base: position 1,047 of record NZ_JAJJBU010000041.1, on the reverse strand, counting down.
GCTTCGACATCCTTGTAGCTACCGACGTCGCTGCCCGCGGCTTGGACGTAGAGCGTATCTCCCACGTCATCAACTACGACATCCCGCACGACACCGAGTCCTATGTGCACCGTATCGGTCGCACGGGCCGTGCCGGCCGCTCGGGAGATGCAATCCTGTTCATCACCCCACGCGAGAAGTACTTGCTGCGCGCAATTGAAAAGGCGACCCGCCAGCCGGTGGAGCAGATGCACCTGCCGTCCGCCGAGACCATCAACAGCCTGCGTCTTGGCAAGTTCGCCGAAAAGATTACGGAGACGCTTGCCAGCCAGGATGTTGGCAAGTTCCGCGACCTGATCGCCAGCTATGAGCAGGAGCACGATGTTCCTGCCTCGGAGATCGCCGCGGCCTTGGCCGTCATGGCGCAGGGTGGACAGCCGCTGCTGGTCAATGACCTGCCAGCAGCACCGGAGTACCAGAAGAAGGATCGTGCCAAGGACGGATTCGGTTCCCGCGGGCCGACCCGCACCTTGACCGAAGGAAACGCCACCTACCGCATCGCGGTGGGACGTCGCCAGCGCGTCATGCCAGGCTCGATTGTTGGGGCCATCGCCAATGAGGGTGGCTTGTCCTCCTCGCAGATCGGTGGCATTGACATCCGCTCCGACCACACCTTGGTGGAACTGCCTGCCGAGTTGAGCAAGGACCAGTGGCGTGCCCTGAGCAAGACCCGCATCAGCGGCGAGCTGATCAACCTTGAGCTGGATAATGGCCGCCGCCCTGCTGGTGGAAGCGCCCCTTACCGTGATCGCAACGACCGCGGCCAGGGTGGCTTCAAGAAGAAGTTCGACGGCGACCGCAGCGGTGGATACCGTGGCGGCGACCGTGAGCGTGGTGCCGAGCGTGGCTACGGTTCAGACCAGGGCCACACCGGCCAAGGTGGTGGGGATCGTCGTCCCCGCCACGATGGCGGATCGAACTTCAACAGCAAGGGCAAGTGGTAGCAGCCAGGCATGAGCGTGGCGCCTTAGCTTGATATGAGGGGTGGACTTGGCCGGCGGGCCAAGT
>NZ_JAJJBU010000040.1 GCF_020905375.1 Arthrobacter cryoconiti | reverse complement strand
GGCCCCCCCCCCCCACCCCTCATTTGTGTCACGGAGTGTCGCGACACGGTCTTTGAGTGTGTGATTATGTGGAGCAGGTTCGCCTCCATGCGAACGCTGGTCAACATGGAATGCATGCAGGGAGAACAAATGCGGGCGTGGAATGTTCAGGATGCCGTCAGTGAGGTACGTCCTGGAGTGTTTTTTGTGCAGGGTCCTGCCTCCAATTGGGCGATCTTCACGGAGGCCGCATCGCCACGTTTTACGCTGATTGACAGCGGATATCCGGGGGACAGGGAGCTGTTATTAGCTTCGATGGAGCACATCGGTGTCAAACTTGCGGACTGTGCTGCGCTGTTGGTGACCCATGGGCATTCGGATCACATCGGTTCCGCCGCTTTCTTGGCGGCCCAAGGGATACCGGTGTATGCCCATGAGCTGGAACTGGCCAACGTGCGCCGGGAAGTCATGGAACAGATCACTGTGAAAGACCTAGGGCTAAGGGCACTTGCGCCGCGGGTTCTAGCGTGGGCGATTCATGCCATAAGGGCCGGCGGGCTAAGCGACGTCGCGGTGCCGAGTGTGCAGCCACTGAACGAATCAGCCCTAGTCTCGTTACCCGGCGAGTTGAGCGCTGTCCATACGGGTGGGCACACTACGGGACACACTGCCTACCTTGATCCCAAGCGGGGTGTGCTGGTGTGCGGAGACGTGCTCATCAGTGGGCATGCGATCAGCCCTGTGCGTGGGCCGCAGTTGTTGCCTGAGCCCTTCCATTTTGCAGCTGCCACTGTTTTCGCGGCAGCTGCAGGGCTACCGTGGGAGGACTTTACGTGTCTCCTGCCCGGACATGGCCCCTGGTTAGACCTGCCTGAGGGGCTGGCGGCTGAGGGCATTCGCAGCGGAGATTATTGGCCTTTTGGTACTCCGTCAGGCAGGGGATAAGTTCGCTTAGCTGTGAGAATTATCTCCGCGAAATGCCCTTCATTTCGGCGTCCGGCAGCCGAACGATTTACTCCGTCTGTATTCGCGCGGATGCCCGCCGTGGTGGAGGATTAGGCACAATTTCGCCGACCCTTCTTCCCGATTTCGCATCCGGCTAAACCGCTGGTAAAGTATTTTCTCGTTGCCCCCCTAGCTCAGTGGTAGAGCGCGTTCTTGGTAAGAACGAGGTCACCGGATCGATTCCGGTGGGGGGCTCGTGAATGGTTGGGCTCGTGCCAGTCGGTTTTTGGCCGGACGGGACGAGCCGATCCCATTTATGGCGGCGTAGCTCAGTTGGTTAGAGCGCACGACTCATAATCGTGAGGTCGGGAGATCGAGCCTCCCCGCCGCTACCAAAAAGGCAGTTCAGCAACCTTAGGGTTACTGAGCTGCCTTTCTTGTTTTCGTAAGCGTCTACGGTATGTACTAGAAGCTGGTGTAAACCCCAAACCGGGGTTAGCGGGTTAGCAGCCAGAAGGAAGGAAACCCCATGAAGAAGGTTTTGATAATTGGCGGGCACGGCAAAATTGCTCTGCAGTTGTCTTCGCTGCTCACGGCGGACGGAGTGGAAGTCTCCGCCGTCATCCGCAACCCCGCCCAGGTGGACGACGTTGCCGCGACCGGGGCTACCCCCGTGGTGCACGACGTCGTCTCTTCCTCGGTGGAAGAGCTTGCCGCGCTCTTTGCCGGGCACGACGCCGTCGTCTGGTCCGCGGGAGCCGGTGGCGGAACACCGGAGCGCACCTATGCGGTGGACCGGGACGCCGCAATTCGTTCCATGGATGCCGCCGAACTAGCCGGAGTGAGCCGTTACGTCATGGTTTCCTACCTCGGAGCCGGTGCGGACCACGGGGTAGATCCGCAAGACGGGTTCTTCGCCTATGCGCAGGCTAAGGCTGACGCGGATACACACCTCAAGGCCAGCGCCCTCTCATGGACCATTCTGGGCCCGGGGGCGCTGACGGAGGAGGCCGGCACCGGGCTGATCACCACGGCTGTGGATTCAAACAATACGAACACTGCCCGAGCCAATGTAGCCCTGGTGGCGGCGGCAGTGTTGGCGCGCCCGGACACCGTGCTGCGCACCATCGGGTTCACGGATGGACAAACTCCGCTTGAGCAGGCTTTGACCCCGTAATGTAAGCACCGTGGAACAGCTCGTACTGATTATTGGACTCCTCTTCGCCACCGTGGTTGCCGTGGGGCTTGGAGACCGATTCAAGCTGCCTTATCCGGTACTCATGCTGATCATGGCCGGTGCCATGACGTTCATTCCGGGGTTCCCCGATCTGCGGATTGATCCGGAGCTGATTCTGCCGATCTTTTTGCCTCCGCTGCTTTTCGCCACGGCGCAAAAGAGCTCGTGGGCAGTGTTTCGGATCCGCTGGCGGACCATCATTTCGCTGGCGGTGGCACTTGTGGTGGTGTCCACGGCAGCCGTTGCAGGCATGGCATGGTTGCTCATCCCCGGGATCGGCATTCCGGCGGCCATCGCACTGGGAGCGATGGCCGCCCCGCCAGACCCTGTGGCCGTGGAGTCTGTGGCTGGGCGCGTCCATATGCCCAGACGCCTCATCACTGTTCTGCAAAGTGAGGGTCTGTTTAACGACGCCGCAGCCATCGTCATCTTCCAGGCCGCCGTGGCAGGCGCCATGGACGGTGAAAAATTCGGACTGGGCGTGGTGGGCAAATTTGTCTTAGGCGCAGTGGCCGCGGTGGCAGTTGGTATGGCTATGGGCTGGGTGACGGGGCTGATCACCAAGCTCATCAGCTCTTCTGTGGCCCGCAGCGCGGTCACCTTGGTAGTCCCCTTTGCCGCCTACATCCTGGCCGAAGAGGTCCATGCCTCCGGCGTGATTGCAGTGGTCGTGACGGCACTGGAAATCAAACGCCATGCCCGTGCCGAAGACGCAACTGAACGCATCACCCGTGCGGCTTTTTGGGACGTCGTGGAACTGTTGGTCACGGGTCTGGCTTTTGGTTTGGTGGGTCTAGAAGTCCGCCAAGTCATCCAGGAAGAAGGTTCTGCGATTTGGGCCATAATCCCGACGGCCGTGGCGGTGAGCTTGCTGGTGATAGGGGTCCGCTTTTTGTGGTTTGGGATGCTTGCATGGGCATCCAAAAAGCGCGTTGGGGAACTTCCCCCGCAAAACTTCAAGGATGTGGTGATCCTTTCTTGGTGCGGCATGCGTGGGCTCGCCACTTTGGCGCTGGCCCTGGCGCTGCCCACATCGCTTCCGTCCGGGGCTGCATTCCCAGCACGGCATGAGATCGTCGTCATCGCTTGCGCCGTGCTGTTGACCACCCTGGTGCTGCCCGGCCTGACCTTGCCGTGGCTGATGCGCGTGCTCAATGCCACGGACGACGGCGGCGAGGAACGTGAGGCCGCCAAGCTCCTGGCCCTGCGCGCTCAAGAAGCAGCGGTGGCCGCCTTGCGTGATAGTGCCCTGATCAAAAGCCTTGAGCCGGAGAAACTCAAACTTCTCAAGGAGAAGATGTTGCGCTTGCACGCCGAACTATTGGATGAGGGGCTAAAAGACGACGGTATCAAGGCCCGGCGTCGTCGTGGGCGCGAACTAGCCATCGCCCTCCAAACTGTCGCGTTGGATGCTGCTCGGGAGGAAGTCCTTGCGGCCCGCAATGAGGCAGATACCGACCCTGAGGTTGCGGACCGGGTCCTGCGTCAGCTGGATCTGCGCACCATGATCATGCCGGACTAGGACGAAGTACTGCGAAACTGGCGAATTCCACCAGCCATTCGCGGCCGGACTTGTAGAAGGGCGCAGTGATTGAGGGCCGTGCTGCGTATACGCTAGAAACATGTCTAGTAACGTCCCCAGCGACACCGCCGCCAAGTCACCCCGCACGCGCAACATTCCCGCGGAGATCGCCCGTTCCTGGCTTCTTGTTCCCGCAACACGCCCCGAAATTTTTGACGAGTCCGCCGCGTCCCGAGCTGACGCCGTCGTGCTGGATATTGAAGATGCCGTAGACCCGAAGAAGAAGGATGACGCGCGTGCCGACGTCGTCGATTGGCTGCGTAATGGCGGGCAGGCTTGGGTTCGCATCAATGATGTCCACTCAAAGTTCTGGGCAGATGACGTTGCCGGGCTTCGCAACGTGCCAGGTTTGCTCGGTGTGATGCTGGCCAAGACCGAGGATGCTGAGCAGGTCAAGGAGACCTATCATCGCCTCGATGGTAAAACGCGTGTTCTGGCCCTCGTGGAGTCCGCCTTGGGTATCGAGGAAGCCAATAACATCGCCCGCGCTGAAGGTGCCTTCCGCTTGGCATTCGGCTCCGGTGACTTCCGCCGCGACACCGGCATGGCCGCCGACCGTGAGGCCATGGCGTATCCGCGAGCCAAGCTGGTCGTTGCCAGCCGCGTGGGCAATTTGCCCGGGCCCATCGACGGCCCGACCGTTGGCACCAACCATCCGATCCTGCGGGAGCAGTCGGCCATCACGGTATCCATGGGTATGACTGGCAAGCTGTGCTTGGCCATCGACCAGACCAATATCATCAACGAAGTCATCAGCCCCACGCCCACGGATGTTGCCTGGGCCACCGATTTCATGGACGATTTCAAGGCTCGCGGGGGCGTGATCCGGGACGGCTCCGACCTTCCCCGCCTAGGCCGTGCAGAGAAAATTATGAAGCTGGCCGTGGCCTACGGCGTCCAGCCAGCACTTTAGTTCCGTAGTGCAGCGAGGAAGCGGGGCAGGAACGCCGGTGCACAGTGGTGAGTGCTTTGCTCACTGAGCTGGCCGGCGGTCTAGTCCGTGGTGTTTCGTGGTCCTTGGAGGGCCCCGTACTTTCGCTCATTACGGTCGACGGCGGGGCTAAGCTTCCGCTGAGCGCGGGACAATGGCTGCGGTTTAGTGTTGAGTCCGGGCCTGCCGTTGCGCCCAGATACTGTTTGGGCCACATGCAAGTCAAAGGACCTACGGATTCGGTCCATATTCCATGTCCCACGGGAGCTGCTGCCGAACGCGGTTACCAGTGTGGCCGCTGCTTTGCCCGTGACGACTTTCGCTTCATGCACGACTTTCACCGCAGTGGCCTTGGCCCGGCTGGTCTAAAGGCGTATCTTGCCCAACCACACTGGCTCTACATCGCAACCTTTGCCGACGGGACCACCAAGGTGGGTACGGCGTCCGAGCGCAGCAAATGGAGCCGTTTGGCGGACCAGGGCGCGGTGGTGGCGCAGTATGTGGCCCATGCCCGCGACGGCTCCGTAGTCAGAGTGTTGGAGGACGCGGTGTCAGCCCAGCTGGGACTGACGCAATTTGTACGCGGGAGCGCAAAATTCGCGGCACTGAAGAATCCCCAGCCAACGGCGGAACTTGCCGTTGGCAATCGGAAGATCGCCGACGTCGTCCGTAACTTCTTGAAAGAGCAGTTCACTGAAGGCTTTGAAACAGTGGGCGAGTCGTGGCTGCGCCCGGAATTCGCCGACGCAGTGACCGGCACTCTCCCACGGATCGCCTACCCGCTTGCGTTAGATGCGGGCGAGCACGGACTTCGCCTGGATGCGCTGCTGGGCGGATATGCGCTGGTCGGGGTGGATGACTCGGAGTCGAAATTTTTGCTGGATTTGGCTGCGCTGAAGGGCCATAAGATCCGCTTCGGCGCCCACACCACGCAGCTTCCCGCAGTCCAGGAACTGCTGTTCTAAGATCGTCACTCCAGACATCAACCCAGTCATCGCTAAGCCAACGCCGCCAATTTAGCCCGGCGGACGCCTGCCCGCGCTGGCCGGGTAGACTTGATACGTGCTTAACGACTTTTGGGATACCGCGCCGCCAGCCTACAAATACGCGGTCTTTGGCGGCATGGGCCTGACCGCTCTTGGCATCATTATTATTGTTCTAGGCGCCGTCTCCTCAAATCCCAGCCTGACATTTGCCGGGCTGCCGGTCATCGGAGCGGGGCTCATAGCGCACATGACGTCTTTGATGCTGCGGGGTCGTGCGGTGCGTAAGGCGCTGAAAGAAGCGGAAAAACGCAAGTAACGGCCAATCAGTGCTCCACGGCCTCGATGCTCGAGGTAGCCGAGCGCAGAGTGCGTAGGCACATCAGTGCAGCGGCGAGCATGAGCACCACGCCCACTGCTGCGACCACCCCGGCCCCGGAGTCGAAGGCGTGCTTCGCCGAAGCGAGCAATGCTGCTCCTTGGTCGGTGGGTAATGTGGCGGCCACGTCGATGGCACCTCCCAGAGTTTGTTCAGCGGCATCCTTGTTCCCCGCTGACAACCCGGCAGGAATGACCACATTGAGCTTGTACGCAGCTGCAAGAATACTGCCTAGCAAAGCGGTTCCCAGTACAGATCCGACTTCGTAGGCGGTTTCCGAGATGGCAGAAGCTGCCCCGGCTTTCGCAGGGGGAGCAGCGCTGAGAATGAGGTCGTTGGAGATGGTCTCGGCTATGCCAACTCCAGCACCGAGCACGGCGAATGCTGTGATGGTGCCGGCGACTGAACCGCTGGTATTTAGCCAGGCAATCAGGAAACCGCCAGCATTTAGCAAAAGGCCCGCAGCTACTAGATGTGATGGACGAAAGTACTTGGCCAGCCGCGCGGCCAAAAGTCCCGTGATGACGGAAATGGCAAGCCCGGGGACTAGGACGAGTGCGGCAGAGGTGGGGGAGAGTCCCATCACGAGTTGAAGATGCTGAGTGATGAAGTACAGGAACCCCACCAAGGAAAAGATGCTCAGTAGATTAGCTATGACTGCGCCGGAGAAGACCGGGTTGGTGAAGAGGTGGACGTCTAGCATGGGGTTCGCACGGGCGCGTTGGCGTCGCACAAACACGACTCCCAACAGCAATCCGATCACTATTAATCCGATGTTCAGCGCGGAGAATCCTGTTTGCGTGATTTCCTTGATGCCGAAGATAGTGGGCACCATGGCCCCAAAGGAGAGCAAGATGCTCAATGGATCAATTTTGCCCGGAGCTGGGTCCTTGGAAGCTGGGACAAAGATGGGGGCCAATACCAGCAGGGGAATCAACACCGGTACTGAGATCAGGAAAACAGAGCCCCACCAGAAGTGCTCAAGTAGGATTCCCCCCACGATGGGTCCCAGCGCTGCTCCTCCGGCGAAGCCTGCGGCCCAGATGGCGATGGCGGTCCGCCTCTGGTCTGGGTGGATGAAGAGGTTGCGGATGAGGGACAACGTGGACGGCATCAACATGGCACCAAAGACGCCCATCAGTGCGCGGTAGCCGATGAGTGCGCCAGCCGAAGGGGCAAACGCTGCAAAGACGGAAATGATGGCGAAGCCAGTGCTGCCGAGCATTAGCAGGCGCCGGCGTCCGTAGCGGTCGGCCAAGCTTCCCATGGGTACGAGAAGCGCGGCCAGCACCAGTGGGTAGACATCGATGATCCACAAAAGTTGCGGTGCAGAAGGAATCAGCGCTACGGAGATCGACGGGATAGCGAAGCTGAGGACAGTGTTGTCCACGGATATCAGTAAAACAGGCAGCATGAGCACGGCAAGTGCAATCCAGCCACGGGTGCCGGCACGGGCCGGCTCGGTGCCGGAAACTGGGGTGTCAAGGATGAAAGCCATGAGTAATATACTATACCGTCCGGCCGGTATAGTGAACCGTCTGGACGGTGCGGTCCATCACTCCTTGTAGTCTTGAACGATGACTACACAAGGATCTGCGCGAGAAAGGGTCCTGGCGGCCTATGAAGACCTGCTGATCAACGACGGTCCCCGTGCAGCCACGCTCGGTGCCGTCGCTGCTACGGCAGGCGTCTCCAAAGGTGGGCTGCTGTACCACTTCAACAGCATGGAGGCTCTAACTGCCGGTTTGGTGGAAAAGATGCGGGAACTGGCCACCGTCGATGCGTGCATCATGAGCGAGGACCCTGACGGTTGCGCCAGCTATTATGTTCGCACCAGCATCTTCGGAGGTACTACCTTTGACAGGACGGTTGTGGCCGCCATGCGCCTAGCCCAAGGTGAAGATAGCACCGTACGCGCAGCCTTCGCTGAGATGCACGAACGCTGGTACAAACTCATCTTGAGCGACATCAAAGACCCAACAGTCGCTCGCGCAGTCATGCTTCTAGGTGATGGGCTGTATTACAACGCTGCCCTCTTTGGTCTGCCGACCACCCCCGGACAAGATGCCGAAGCCGCAGGCGCCGTCGACGTTGAGGCGCTGTTGCGGGTTGTGGCCCAGATGCGCGCCAGCGTCGGGCAGTAGTTGGGCCCACCCGGGCACCTTGGCCGGTACGCTTAGACCATGACCATTAATGCCGGACTTCAGGGGCGCAGCTATCCACCAGCGCAGAGTTATAGCGTTGGGCGCGAATCTATTCGCGAGTTTGCCACTGCACTCAAAGCTACCCACCGCGCCCACTTTGACGTTGCAGCAGCACGCGAACTCGGGCATGGCGACCTCGTGGCCCCGCCCACGTATGCGATCATTGTGGCCCAGCGGGCCGACGCGCAGCTCATTGGTGATCCCGACTCCGGCATTGACTTTTCCCGTGTGGTTCACGCTGAACAAAAGTTCACCCATCACCGTCCCATCGTTGCCGGGGATGAGCTAGTAGCCGAGCTTCATGTGGATACTGTCCGTGCCATGGGCGGCGGTGCCATGATCACCACGCGCACCGAGATTTCCACCGTGACTGGCGATCCCGTCGCCACCACAGTGTCCGCCATCCTCGTTCGGGGGGAAGGCCAGTAATGAACTTTGCAGATCTCGCAATCGGGCAGTTAATCGGTTCGCGCAGCCTTGAAATATCGCGGCTGGACCTCGTCAAATACGCCGGCGCCTCCGGCGACTTTAATCTGATCCATTGGAACGAACGCTTTGCCCGAGAGGTGGAACTGCCGGGCGTGATCGCCCACGGCATGTTTACCATGGGGGCCGCCGTGCAGTTGGTCACCGACTGGATAGGGGATCCCTCCGCGATCATCTCCTATGGCACACGCTTCACCAAGCCCGTGCCGGTGGCAGACGTGGACGGCGCACCCGGTGCCGTGCTTGAAGTTGTAGCGACGATCGGGGCACTTGATGCTGACGCCTCGACCGCTCGGATAGACCTTGGCGTCACGCTGGATGGACAAAAAGTGCTTGTCAAGGCGCAGGTGCAGGTCCGCGTTAGGTGAACGAAGTCAAAGCATGGCGTAACGGTGTGCTCACCGCTTACGCCGGGTCCGGACTAGTCTTTGCCTCGTGGGTATCGCGCATTCCAGCGATTAAGAACGATTTAGGACTAACCCCAGGCACCGTAGGCCTGATGCTCTTGTGCATGTCCCTGGGTTCGTTTATCTCGGTCGGGGCATCAGGGCTTGTGGTCCTGAGGCTGGGTTCTAAACTGACCACGCGCTTAGGCAGCCTGATTCAAACCACTGGCATCGTCGTCTTGGGAGTCGGGGCAACTGTCTTTGCTAATCCGCTAGTAGTCGGGGCCGGACTCATCGTCGTGGGGTTGGGTACGGGTAGCTGGAATGCGGCTTCTAACATTGAGGGCGCCGCGGTGGAGCGCGCGCTGCACCGGCACATCATGCCGCGACTGCACGGCTCGTTCAGTATTGGCACGGTAGTCGGTGCCGGGCTCGGGGCTGCTGCGGCTTCCATCCATCTGCCGGTGGCCGTTCATCTCTCCATTGTCGCCATAGTGGTCACTGTCGCGGTGTGGAAGGGAGCCGGGCACTACCAGGCTGACGAGCGCGCATCCTGGGCTCAGAATTCCTCCGTAACTCAGAACGCCTCCTCAGCCCAGAATACTGTCGCAGCGCCGCCCCTTGAGTTGAATGCCGTGCCCGGTACCGGCCCCATTCCCGTCGTGAGTGCACGCAGCCTCACGGCGAACACTGCGCAGCGTAGCGCTGAAGCGAAAGCCGCCGCCAAACGTTCTGGTCGGGCGAAGATCGCTGCGGCATGGCGGGACCCACGTACGTTGATGCTAGGAATCCTGGTTCTGGGCCTTGGGCTGGCCGAGGGCGCCGCGGGTGACTGGGTGGCACTGGCTATGGTTGATGGATTCGGCGCCAAACCGGCCATTGGCGCCATTGGCTACGGAATATTTGTCTCTGCCATGACGATTGGTCGTTTTGCCGGCACGGTCCTGTTGGACAGATTCGGGCGGGTAGTGGTGCTGCGGGTCAGCGCAGCCACAGCAGTGGTGGGCTTGGCTCTGTTTGTCCTGGCACCAGGGCAAGACATTGCACTTTTTGCTCTAGTTTTCTGGGGTCTGGGTTCAGCCTTGGGCTTCCCGGTGGCGATGTCTGCGGCGTCAGATGACCCGGTCCATGCCGCAGCCCGGGTCTCCGTCGTCTCCACCGTGGGGTACGGCGCGTTCCTTGGAGGTCCCCCGCTGCTAGGCCTGCTGGCAGAGCACATCGGTGTGCTTCATTCGCTGTTGGCGGTGCTGATCATGCTGGTGGTTGCTTTCTTCCTCACCCCGGCCGTGCGCCGCCCGGCATACTTGGAAGGGAAGATATCTTCCCACGGGGATAGTGTTGTGGCGTGAGTGAAAAAGTGCTGTTGAGTTCCCTGACCACCCTCGGCGTTGGAGGGCCTGCCGCCACCTTTGTGGAGGCTGCCAGCGAGGAAGAGATTATTGCCGCAGTCGTGACCGCGGACCAGTCCGGCACTGCGCTTTTGATCGTAGGCGGCGGTTCCAATTTGGTAGTCGCTGACTCCGGCTTTACAGGTACTGTGCTCAAGATTGCCAGCCAGGGCTTCAGCGCCAATTCGCAAGACAGCTGTGCGGGGGCATCCGTGGTCGTTCAGGCCGGTCACAACTGGGACGACTTCGTCCACCAATCAGTGCTCAACGCATGGAGTGGTCTGGAAGCGTTGTCTGGAATTCCCGGCTCAACCGGCGCTACCCCTGTTCAAAACGTGGGAGCCTACGGAACGGACGTGGCCCAGAGCATTGCGGCTGTACGCGTCTGGGACCGTGAAAAGAACGCCGTCCACACGTTCACCAACGCTGAGTTGAAGTTTGGATATCGGGACTCAATCATCAAGGCCACCTCAGATAACGGGTCTCCACGCTATGTGGTCCTCACCGTGGAATTCCAGCTGTCATTGGGCCGCATGAGTGCACCGGTGAAGTACCAGGAGCTGGCGCGCCGCCTCGATGTGGAAGTTGGCGCACGTGCCAACTCCCTGGATTTGCGCCGCATGGTTTTGTCTCTCCGTGCGTCCAAAGGCATGGTCTTAGATGCTGCGGACCGGGATACCTTTTCTACCGGCTCGTTCTTCACCAACCCCATTGTCACTTCTGTTGTCGCTGCGACCTTGCCGCAGGAGGCTCCTCGCTGGGTGTTGGGCGAAAGCGTCAAGCTCAGCGCCGCCTGGCTCATTGAACAGGCCGGCTTCTCGAGGGGCTTTGCTCTAAGCCACGACGGCGCGGCCCCTGCCTCGCTGTCCACTAAGCACACGCTCGCCATAACAAACCGTGGTGGGGCCAGGGCAGAAGACATCCTGGCGATCGCACGGGAGGTGCGCGACGGCGTCGAACGCCGCTTCGGTATCACCTTGGAACCCGAGCCAGTGTTGGTCGGGTGCTCGCTGTAACCAGCACCCCGTACCCCGGTAGGGGGTTAAGACGGTTCCCCGGTGTGATGCATGCTACCGCTGAAGTTTCTACTGTTGGTAGATAGAATTGAAACTTTCCACTGACCCCGGACCTCGTCTTGCGAAGTTCGGATAAGGAGCGCGATGTCGTCAACCACAATTGACAGCCCGGATGTGTTGGATGAGGGCACTGTAGCGCCCGCGCCGAAAAAGACGCGACCCGCGCGTGACCGCCATGTGACCGATTTCATCCAGCTGTGCGAGCAGGTCCGTGCTGTTGGTCTGATGGATCGCGATATCAAATGGTACGTTGCCCGAATCGTCCGCCAATCCCTTGGCTATCTCGCCGTGTTGGCGCTGTTTTTGACGTTGGGTCAGAGCTGGTGGCAGTTGGTCACGGCCGTTCTGCTCGCCTTCGTGTGTACGCACACCGCGTTTCTAGCCCATGACGCCGCACACCGCCAGGTATTTTCCTCGGCGAAGCAGAATGCCTGGTTGGCCCGAATCTGCGGCAACTTGTTCGTCGGCCTCTCCTATGGCTGGTGGATGAACAAGCACGGAAAGCATCACCTGAATCCGAATAAGATCGGCGTCGACGGAGACATCGACCCCGGTGCTCTTGTTTTTGATCCGGACAGTGCTGCCAAGCGTAAAGGCTTCGCCAAGTGGTTTGCCCGCCGTCAAGGTGCTTTTTTCTTCCCACTGTTGACGTTGGCAGCTTTGGACCTTCATATTGCTGCTGTGGGCAGGGTCTTGGATCGCAAACAAATAGTGCCCAAACGTAAAACAGAGATGGGCTTGCTCTTTGTTCGTCTGGTGATCATGCCGGCATTCACGATCTGGTTCCTTGGCTGGGGCATTGGCTTGGCATTTATTGCCGTTCAGGTCATGGCCTTAGGCGTCTACATGGGTGGCTCCTTCGCCCCGAATCACAAGGGAATGCCGTTGGTTCCCAAGGACGTCAAAATTGACTTCATGCGCCGTCAGACCCTGATGAGCCGTAACATTTCCGGTGGTTGGTGGGTGGACGCCGGTATGGGTGGACTGAACTACCAGATCGAGCACCACCTTTTCCCCACGATGTCCTCGCGGAACTTGAAGGCCGTCCAACCGATGGTCCGCGCGTACTGCGCCGAGCGGGATATCACGTACACCGAAACCACGCTGGGTCAGTCGTACATGATCGTCATGCGTTACCTTAACCGTGTCGGTTTGGGCCAGCGTGACCCCTTCGAATGTCCCATTACCGCACAGTTGCGTTCAGCGCGCTAACCCAAGCTCCCGCAGAGGCGTTACATTAGGGGCATGAGTCCTCGAGTGACACCGGCAGTACTGGCCCGGTTGCGTTTAGGCGCGCAACTGATCCTTCCGACGTCCACCAGTCCCGCACCGGGGCCGGTGGACGTCGTGCGTTGGCTGGGTGCACTCCAAGGCCAAGATTTCCCGGGAGCGTTATGGTCCATTGGGCTCCGTGTTCCGGGAGCCACACGTGCCACGGTAGAAGGGGCGTTCAATCGTGGTGAGATCGTGCGGTCGTGGCCGTTGCGCGGAACCTTGCACGTCACGGCTGCCGCGGACCTCGGCTGGATACTCTCGCTCACCGCCCCGCGCATGCTGGCATCCATGCTCACCCGGCATCGCCAGCTGGGCATTACTCCCTCGGACCTGGACCAGGTGCGCAAGGTGGCACTGGAACTAATCGAGCAATCCGAGGCTGCTATGACTGCTGCCCCTGACATCGCAGTGGGGTCCGGTGCTGGAAGTAGACCAGTGCGGCGCAACTATGGCAGGGCAACACGTGCCGGGCTATTTGCTGCGTTTGAGGCTGCGGGTCAGCGAACCCAAACCCAACGTGGTGTGCACCTGCTATGGCTTTTGTGCGTGGAAGGCCTGCTGGTACAGGGCCCAGTCAACCCGGAGGGCAAAGGCAATACGCAGTTTTTTGTCCGCTCGGAGCAGTGGATTTCAAAACCACGAGTTTACGAACGCGAGCAAGCGCTGGCTGAACTCGCTCTGCGCTACTTTTGCAGCCACGGACCGGCCACCGTCAAGGATTTTCACTGGTGGTCCAAACTACCCCTCGCGGATATCGCGATAGGACTGGACCAGGCACGCGAGCAATTGGATTCCGTTGAGTGCGAGGGACAAATTTACCTCCTTGCCCCGAAGACGGCGGAACTGCTGGGTCAGACCGTTCCGGGGTCCAGATCGCTGCTTTTGTTGCCCGGCTTTGACGAATACCTGTTGGGATACACGGATCGCGGTGCGGCACTTGCCCCGCACCACGCCCCAATGACGGTCCCAGGGAACAACGGCATGTTCAAGGCCACTGTGGTGGCAGGTGGAAAGGTGGCTGGGACCTGGCGCAGAGCTCAGGGCGCGGCTGAGAAACAAAAGCAACTGTCCGGCGTCGTGCATCTGGAGCTTTTTGACGGGCTCAGCCTGGCCCAAACCAAGGTCTTAGAGAAGTCTGCAGAAAGCTACGCCCGCTATCTAAGCAACTAACCCGCAATAGATGTCCAAAAATCCAAGAAATGGACGTTTTTTGGACATCTATTGCGGGTTAGTTGGGGGTTAGAGCGTACCGGTGGCGATGTTCAACATGCGGCGCAGTGGCTCGGCAGCACCCCAGAGGAGCTGGTCACCGACCGTGAAAGCGCTAATGTACGTTGGACCCATTTCCAGCTTGCGGATTCGGCCCACTGGGACGTCCAGTGTGCCAGAAGCGGCCACCGGGGTCAGCTCCGCCATCGAAGCATCTTTGGTGTTTGGGACCACTTTGGCCCACTCGTTGTCATTGGCTAGCAATGATTCGATTTCTGCGACGGAGAGGTCCTCACGTAGCTTCAACGTGAGCGCCTGGGAATGGGAACGCATGGCGCCGATTCGTACGCACAGCCCATCCATGATGACCTGATTCTTCGAGCCCGCAGTGCCCAGGATCTTGTTCGTTTCCACTCCGGCCTTCCACTCCTCGCGGGACTGGCCGTTGCCCAGATCTGAATCGATCCACGGGATTAAAGAACCGGCTAGCGGGACGCCAAACTGGCTGGACTCAATGCCGTCGCGCTGATGTGCCAAGACCTTGCGGTCAATGTCTAAAATGGCCGACGCCGGGTCGTTGAGCTCGCTGGAAACCTCGGAGTTAAGTGTGCCGAACTGGTTCAAAAGCTCGCGCATGTGCCGGGCGCCGCCGCCAGACGCTGCCTGGTACGTCATAGCGGTACCCCACTCGACCAGATTGTTTTTGAACAACCCACCCAGGCCCATGAGCATGCAGGAGACGGTGCAGTTCCCGCCGATGAAGTCGCGGGTACCGCTGGCTAGGGAGGCGTCGATCGCATCGCGATTGATCGGGTCCAAGACAATAATGGAGTCATCATTCATGCGAAGTGTTGAAGCGGCGTCTAACCACAACCCATCCCAACCACGGCCCCGCAGCTCGGTGTGTACGCGCTGCGTGTAGTCCCCGCCTTGAGCCGTGACAATGATGGGCAGCTTGGCCAAAGCATCAATGTCGAAGGCATCTTCAAGCTTGCCGGCATCGCCGGCGCCTGTAATCACCGGGGCATTGCCGCCAGCATTTGAGGTCGAGAAAAAAACGGGGTTGATATGCGCGAAGTCGCCCTCGTCGTGCATGCGTTGCATCAAGACGGAACCGACCATGCCGCGCCAGCCAACCAGTCCAACGGAGGGGGCGCTGGAGGAAGAAACACTGTGAGAGGTCATGGATCCAGTTTAGGACCGCTGAGGGCGCAGAACGAAGTTCGTGTCATTTGGTGAACGTGGCACACTGCCCGTCAAAGTCTGCAGAGCAATTCTCTAGAAACAGAGACGTGAGCACACTACTCGGCCGGGGTGGGTAGACCGCGTTGGCGGCGCAGAGCGGTAGCTTTTGCCTCTTTCACCAGATTCCACGTTGTATAGGCAAGAATCAGCAACATGAAGGCAACCACGATCCATAGTCCTACAGGGACGTTTGTGTGCCCAGCCTGGACCCCAATACTGAGGCCGTAAAAAAACAGGACGAGGATGAGGACTTGGCTGGCAACCAAAACAGCGTGGCCCCAGACGGTGGTGATCTTGGGTCCGATTCCGGTTCGTCCCACGCCGTACTCTTCTGGCAGGTAGCTGACGAGTTCACCGGTGCTGGCACGCCGAAGCAATCGCTTTTGTCCACCGGCGACTGCTTGATCATGCCATGCCTTTGCCTGCTGGTCCCGTACATCGCGCTGGGGGCCAGTGCTCATGGACTAATCGTGCCTGATCTGGCGGATCTTTTCCAGGACATCGGCGTCAGATAGTTCCGTAATCTCCGCAATGTCCTGGGGGCTGGCGGTCTTGTAACCAACTGTCCATGAGCTCGCCACGCGCTTGAGTAGTAGCTGCGTACCTGAGGGATCCTCCAGACACATGATGCTGGCGCCGCCCTCCGGGTTGTCTTCAAGGTGCTTGCGCATGATCCAGAAGTCGGCTTCAGCAGAGGTGAGTCCTGGCTTTTGTGCCATGGCGAACCACGTTAGGTAAGCCCTTGGCTGGAGGATGATTTGATATTCGGGGGCATCCACCGTGATCACGTTGTCTACGGAATCGGCCGTCAGAAGATCGATCTGCATCCGGCGCGTGGCAGTAGAAAGTGCGTGGGTGACGGCAGCGACCGGTCCACTGATGCTCAGCTCGCCGCCTGCCTCAACGGTGGCGAATCCGCGGGCCACAAGAGAGGATGCGCCTGCGAAGAGAACTTTGTCGTCATTGAGCTCGGCCTCAATGCGCAGCGCTGCAGCACTAGCAGTGCTTGCCTCGCCGCGGACAAGGTTCAATAGGGCCACGAGCTCCGCAAAACCGAAGCCGATGGCGTCAGGGAAT
>NZ_JAJJBU010000004.1 GCF_020905375.1 Arthrobacter cryoconiti | reverse complement strand
CCAGCCACTGAAACCCACTGGGGCGCCCCCCCCACCTCGGGGGGGCCCGCCACTTTCGTTATCTGCGTTCCTCAGCGGGGCTCAGTGCTCCGCGTCTTCCGCCGCAGCCTTCTTGGCATTCTTTTCGGCGTCCTTCTCGGCACGGAGTGCCTCCGACTCGTGCTGCTCTTCGGCCTTCTCCTGATGGATGACCTCCGCCAAGAGCTTCTCCATTTCCTTGGCGACGCCGGCCGCGGACGCTGGGTTCTGACCGGTTACCAACCGCTCGTCGACCACCACCATTTCTTCAAAGACGTCGGCAAAAACGTGGGTCGCGCCCAGTCCTTCGAGACGGTCCGCCAGGGAGAACGGGATGACCTTGTCTTTTCCGGCGGCAACTTCTTCATCGTTGGTGAAGGCCGCCACCCTCCTGCCGTTGACGAGGTGAATTCCATTCTCCAATTCCACGTTCAACAAGCCAGCTGGACCGTGACAGACAGCGCCAACCACACCACCGGAGTTGTAGATGCTGGCCACCAGCTTCTGCAGCCCTTCGCTATCCGGGAAGTCCCACATGGTGCCGTGGCCTCCCACGAGGAAGACGGCGTCGTACTGCTGCGGATCTATGACGTCAACGCGAGCGGTGTTATAGAGGCCAGCGCGCGTGGCCTCGTCCTGCGTAAAAGCAACCTGGATTGGGTCTTCCGTGTCCACGGGGTCGTGCGGCGGTTGGCCGCCCTGGATGGACGCGAAGTCAACGAAATGCCCAGAGTCCTTGAAGACCTTCCAAGGATGCGCGGCCTCACCTACGTTGTAGCCGGTCGCTTCTTTCGTATCTTCGATCTCGGACACGCTGGTCAGTACCATGAGGATTTTCTTCATGAAATGCTCCTTTCGTCCACTTCCTACCCTAGGCGGTTGGCTGGCAGGCTGACTAGCCCATCCATAAATCTGCCAACCCTATCCACGACGCCGCGGATCAAGAAGCTTTTGCTGGCGCGGAAATTAGCGGCCTCCATTGGCAACAGCCGCGGATACTTTATCCGGCACCAATTTGGACAGGGCCACCATGACGCTATAGCGGCGGGAGGGAATGGATACGGACTTTCCTGCCGCGGAATCAGCCAAAGCTTCGCGAACTACCTGGTCCGGGTTCAGCCACATCCACTTCGGACCCCGCGCCTTGGCGACTCCCATGCGCTCGTGGAATTCTGTGTGCACAAAGCCGGGGCAGACCGCGGTAACGTTGACTCCGCGCGGCCCGTACCGCAGGTTCGCGAAGCGGCTGAAGCTGATACCCCAGGCTTTGGCCGCCCCATAGGACCCTCGCGGGATGAACCCGGCTACGCTCGCCACGTTGATGATGCGCCCGTCCCCGTTTGCCAGCATGGGCTCCAGTGCGGCATGCATCAGCTCCATCGGTGTACGCACAAGAATCTGCAGGAGATCGCTCTCCTCTTGCGCAGAGTTTTCCTCAAAGGGTTTTGCCATTCCATATCCGGCGTTGTTGACCAGCATTGAAACCGGCCGTGCGCGGTCCGAAAGCCTGGCACATACGGAAGCGACGCCGTCGTCCGTCAAGAGGTCTGCTGGCAGCAACTCAACCTTGACACCAAAGTCTTGACGCAGGCGGGCGGCCTTGGCCTCCAACCTGCCAGCGTCACGTGCCACCAAAATGAGATCGTGGTGCGAGCGTGCCAACTGCTGCGCAAACTCAGCTCCCAGCCCAGAGGAAGCCCCCGTAATCAAAACAGGCCCGCTCTTCATCTAGACCACTTCCGTTGGAAAGTCGCAGTACTGCTGGTAAAGCTCCCGGTGCTTGGCCGCAAAGTGCGCCACGTAGGAGCAGTCAGGGATGATCCGCTTTCCGGAAGCCACGACGTCGTCAAGGGCGTAGCGCACCAGCACCGACGCCAGGGCACGCCCCTCGAAGCCGTCCTGCGTCTGTGTGTGGACAAGGTTGATATGCCCCGGCAGCTCACGAAATTCCACGACCGCCGCCAACTCCGTGCCGACATGGAGTTCGTACCGGTGCCGGGCATCGTTGCGTGAAGGCGTAACGTCGGCGTCGAAGGCATCAGTGCTTGCAGCTGTGTTCTCACTCATAAGCCGAGCTTTGCACAAAGCGCCGATGCTGACAACAAGCTGTTAGATTGCCGCTCCGCCTTGCCACAACGCCGTAAATGGCGCTGCCGACACCACACGGTTTTTGATACCTTGGGTGACGAAAGCCTTCGCAGTCCGGGCCGCCTGAAGCGGCGTCGCACCCTTGGCGAGCTCCGCCGTGACGGCAGCCGCCAGCGAGCAACCAGCCCCGGATACGGCTACTTCGCCCACCTTCGGAGCAGAAAGCACTTCAAGGTTCTCCCCATCAAAGAAGACATCGACAGCGTCCGGCCCGGCCAACCTCACCCCTCCCTTAGCGAGCACCACTGCACCGCTAATTTCGTGGATCTTGCGTGCCGCGGCCTTGAGGTCTTCAACGGTGTTGATAGTGATGCCTGAGAGTGATTCCGCCTCGAAATGGTTGGGTGTGACAAAAGTTGCCAGCGGCAGGATTTGGGTTTTCAGCGCCTGATCAGTATCCAGGGCATGGCCTGGCTCCTGGCCTTTGCAGATCAGAACGGGGTCAAGCACCACATTCCTAAACGCTGCCTTTTTCAGTGCTGCCTCCACCGTGGAGATGGTGGCAGGACTTCCGAGCATGCCGATCTTCACGCTCTGGAGTGTCTGAGGCGCTGAAGAATGCGCTCCATAAGCGGCGATCGTAGCTTCAAGCTGATCAGCGATCACCTGCTGATCCACGGGCACGAAGCGGTGATTCCAGTTGTCCTTGGGGTCAAAGGAGACAATGCAGGTCAGGTTCACGATCCCAAAGACCCCCAGTTCCTGAAACGTCTTCAGATCAGCTTGGGCACCGGCACCGCCGGTCGCTTCGGAGCCGGCAATGGTCAGGGCAAGTGCGGGGGAGTTGGAAGTCATGCTTCCATTTTGCCATCCGCAGCGGACCGCGACTACTTCAGCGTTCATTGCCGTACGCTGAGGCGGACACCAGAGCCGGGGCCCGATTCTTCACAAATATTGAGTCATCAAGAGCATCCACCGACGTCTTCCCGACAAAGCCCATGGCACCTTTCAGTTCATCGCGAAAGATCGTGAAGGCACGCTCCACAGCAGGTTCTCCGCCGGAGGCAAGAGCGTAGGCAAATGGACGGCCGGCAAGTGCTGCTCGCGCACCTAGAGCCACAGCCTTCGCGATATCGTGACCGCGTCGGATCCCTCCGTCAAGATAAACTTCGGATCTCCCATCAACTGCTTTAACAATGGACGGCAGGACATCAATTGTTGCTGGCTGTGAATCGAATTGACGGCCTCCGTGGTTGGATACGAATACCCCATCGGCTCCCTCATCGACTGCACGAGCCGCATCCTCGGCATCCATGATTCCCTTGATCACCAGCTTCCCTGTCCACTCCGAGCGAAGCTTCGCGAACTGTTCCCACGTGGCTGACGTGTTCTTATTTTCCGCCATCCAACTATTCATCTCATTCATCCGCAGTGGACGGCCGTCGATGTCGTAGTTTCCGTACGTCATCTTCCTGCCCGTCAACCAACGCCATAGCCATCCCGGGTGTGTTGCCGCATCAAAATAGTCAGCAACGGGGGGACGCGGAGGCATGGATAACCCATGGTGAAGATCCCGTTCTCTTTTGCTCGACGAGCCGACGTCGCCGGCTACAACAAGAGTTTCCACTCCGGCAGACCTCGCCCGATTTACGTATTTTCGCGTTTCTTCCGGGTCTTTCCAGAACGCGATCTGGGCCCACAAGTTATTTGGTGCTGCCTTGGCTACTTCTTCTAGTGAACAGCCAGCCCACGCACTATGGATAAAGATTGATCCCGCCTTAACAGCTGCGCGAGCAACAGCAGGGTCCGATCCTGGATGAAATATGGTGAGCATGCCCATGGGTGAGACCATGAGTGGCAGATCCAAAGAGTGTCCAAGAACGCTCGTTGCTGTGCTGATCGCCGATACGTCCACAAGGGAACGTTGGCGCAGCATCAACGACTTGAGTTGGCGCTCGTTGGCTCGCATAGTGGTTTCGTCCAGGGCACCGCCCTCTAAATAGTCGGAGATCATTTTAGGTAGGTGCTTGCGTGATGCCAACCTGTAATCTTCAAGGCTGACAATCCATTTGTCTCTCATTTTTTCTGCTCCAATACCGAATACGAGGTGCTAAAGGACTTTCGCCAAGAATTGTTTGGTTCGATCATGCGCAGGTGAATTGAGGACGGTACGCGGGTTTCCATGCTCGATCACCAAGCCTTCATCCATGAAGATCAGATGGTCACCAACTTCACGGGCGAATCCCATTTCATGAGTCACGACAACCATTGTCATTCCCGCATCGGCTAGGCCTCGCATGACATCGAGGACTTCACCGACCAATTCCGGGTCCAGCGCTGAGGTCGGTTCGTCAAAGAGCATCAACCTTGGTTCCATCGCCAAAGCACGGGCAATGGCAACGCGCTGCTGCTGTCCACCAGAAAGTGCCGCCGGATAGGTTTGAGCCTTACTGACCAGGCCAACTCGATCTAGCAAGGTGAGCGCCCGTTTCCGTACGATCGCCCGGTTTTCCTTTTTCACCCGGATGGGCGCCTCGCAGATATTCTCCAAGACCGTCATGTGCGGAAACAGGTTGAAGCTCTGAAATACCATGCCGATATTTTCGCGAGAACGAGCAGACTCCACGTTGGATTGCGCTTCCACCCGCCCATTTTTAAGCTTCACTCCCACTGGCTCCCCCGCGACGATTATGTATCCGCCGTCCAGTGATTCCAGCTGATTTATACAGCGTAGGAAAGTTGATTTTCCGGATCCTGACGGGCCGATGATGCAGGTAACCTCGCCCCGTCGGATCGTTAGATCGATTCCTTTCAGAACATGAAGGGTACCGAAGTTCTTAATGACGCCGCGCGCCTCGACAACTACGTCAGTCATGGTTGCTCCCCTGGTGTCAGTGTTTGCGAGCGAGCCTTGGTCATGAAACGGGTAAGAATGCTCTTCTTTTGCTGCTTGCCGGAGCCCCGGTTGTAGTGCCGTTCAATGTAGTACTGGCCCAAGCTAAGGACGCTGGTCACCAGCAGGTACCAGAGGCTCGCTGCAATCAAGAGCGGAATGGTCTTGAAATTCGCACTGTAAACCAGCTGAGCCGAGTACAGCAGTTCCGGGAAAGCGAGCACGCTAACAAGGGACGTCGTTTTGAGCATCGAGATGGTTTGGTTACCGGTTGGCGGAATAATGACCTTCATTGCCTGCGGCAAGACGATCCTCCACAATATGGTCAGGCGCCGCATTCCAAGGGCCTTGGCCGCCTCAGTTTGGCCACGATTTACGCTTAGTAGTCCGGCCCGGACAATCTCCGACATGTAGGCACCCTCGTTCAAGCCCAGACCCAGGATCGCGGCAAGGAACGGAGTGATGAGGACATTGGCATCAACAGAGAAAAATTCCGGCCCAAAAGGTATGCCCAGAGAAATACGTGGGTAGATCGCCGCAATGAAGCCCCAAAAAAGAAGCTGCACGAAGACGGGAACTCCACGGAAAAACCAGACGAAGAATGAAGCGACACCAGCAATGACGAAGTTCGGGGCCAGTCTGGCCAACGCCAAGATGATACCTACGAGGATTCCAACGACCATGGAAATTGCTGTTAGTTCCAGCGTGCGTATCAGTCCGCTAAATAGGCGCTCGGAAGCAAACCAGCCAAAAACCACATCCCATTCGAAGCGTGGATTTGTCACGAGGGAGTACGCCACCATGAAAATGACAAAAAGTACTATGCCCGCTGTAAGCCATTGCAGGCCGTGACGGCGATGGGGCCGGCCCAAAAGAAGCGTACGGTCAATTCCGTCACCGCTAGCAACGTCGGAGCTCGATTCGTTGGTAGTAGCACTCATATCGGTTCTACTGTGCCTTGTTGAATGCGAAGTCCGTGATCGCGCCGCTACCTACGCCCCATTTATCGAGGATCGCCCGATATACACCTGACTTCACGAGGGACTCCATGGCGAGCTCGATGGCGGGCTCAAGGCCTGCGCCCTTCTTGAATCCGATGCTGACAGGGGACACGTCCTTCTCCCCAAGCACCTCAATTTTTCCGCCTTGTTTCACCGCATAGGCGAGTGTGGGTCCGTCGATATATACGGCATCAATTCGACCGGCCGTCAGGGCCAGGTTCGGGGCCTGCATATCCGGGTAGGTCATGGCTTGGATTGCTTCCTTGCCAGCAGCCGTGCAGGCTTCCGAGAGCGCAGGAAGCCGCTTCAGATCCTGGAATGACCCTTTGAGTACGCCGACCCTTTTGCCGCAGAGGTTCGCAATGGCAAGACCCTCTGGATTTCCCGGAGCGACACCGATCCCGCTTCCTGACTGGTAGTAATCAACAAAGTCGAGCACCTTGAGGCGTTCAGTCGATGGCGACATCTGCGAGATTGCAAGATCAAACTTGCCCGCCGCGATACCCGGGATGATCGCGTCAAACGTGCCACTGGATATCTTGGTGGTCAAACCAAGTGCCTGCCCGAGCGCGACGGCGATTTCCGGATCAACGCCAATCGTCGTCGTACCATCAGCGGCCATAAAGTGCAGAGGAGGCGAGCTCTGACTCATCGTGATGACCAGAGTCCCCTTCTCACGCACCGCTTGCGGAAGCGCATCTGCGGCGGCCTTGTCCACCTGTGCGCTCGGAATGGAGTCAGCCGATTTAGTGGCAGCGGGGGCAGCGGAAGTCTCGGGGTTTGAACAACCTGAAAGAGCAATGCTCGCGAGTGAAATAGCGGCAAGGGAAATGAATATACTTCGGAACTTATTCTTTACCATCTGAGCACCTTTGCTGAAAGTAAATAGCTATGCGAGGACGTAATCGAACACCCCTGAAGACCTCGTGGCAACGGCGGTATAGGCCGTAGATGCAGCCGCAGACGCCTGGTTGGGCGCTACTTCATTCGAGAGCAACTGTGATCCAGATCATGTAGGGTGATCTACATCATGCATCGTACATGATGCACGATAGCTGAACAAGGCCCCTCTATCAAGAAGAAATAGGGGCTGATCTGGAAATTACAAACGCACTTAGCGGTTGATATCGCAGCGCGTAAAATGGCAAGAAAATCACTTGGTAAGAAGAAAGTCACATAGGATTTCGAAATGAATGCCACTGCATCTGGACCAGAGGTCCACCCGATGAGGAATCGGAAAATGTTGGCGGATCACGTTTTTGAAGCAATTCTTACATTGCTTCTGGATGACGGAATTCCAACAGGTTCAGCATTGAGCATCGATGGGCTCGCCAAGCGTTTCGATGTGTCTTCAACCCCCGTCAGAGAAGCCCTCGCTCGGCTAGAAGCCACCGGGATGATCAGACGTGAAGCACTCCGTGGCTACAAGGTTGCACCCGCACCCACCTCGTCGGACATCGACGCTCTCCTAGCTACCCGCCAAGTACTCGAGCCGGCCATCACCTTTCTAGCGAGTCAAATAGCGAGCCCAGAACTGGTGGTTGACCTCGAGAAGTTCAATCGGGAGCTGGACACATCCCGACTCGGCGGTGAAACGTTCTCCGGGTATCGCTCCTATTGGAAAGCGGATGAATTATTCCACCGCCGCATCGCGGAGGGTGCCGGTAACGAGTTCTTGCTCCGGGCCTACAATTCCGTCGAAGGGCATATCCAGCGATTTAGGCTTCTGGTACACAACGACATGAGCGGCGCGCATACCGTAAAAGAGCATCAAGCCATCATCAATGCCCTACGCGCCAACGACGCCGCTGGCGCCAGAGACGCCATGAGCGAACATATTGACGGCATAAAGTTACGTTCTGCAAAATTGGCGATCTTCTCCGGTCCGCAGAGAACGGAACCGTAACTGTCTTGAGCTAGCTAACCGTTAGCGAATTAGCGGGTCCAAACCTAAGACCGTGAACACAAAAATCCCCGCCTCCGAGATACGAAGACGGGGATTCTAGATCGGTGGGCCCTGCGGGGCTCGAACCCGCGACCCACGGATTAAAAGTCCATTGCTCTACCAACTGAGCTAAAGGCCCAACCTAGCGACACCCTTTCAATGAAAAGTTGTCGGTTTTTAGACTACCCCACGGCATGCGTTGTGGCGCAATTTACGCCAGGACTTCCCCTACATACAGGGCTCTAGGACTCCCAATGTTCCTCTCGATGCCACCTCAATGCCTCACAGCACGCGCCCAGTGTTCCGGCGTCGAACTTTCAATTCGCTAGTACTCGCCCACCCACTCGACCGCGCCCGGACGCAGGGGTAGGGTCGTCTCATGACCCAAGGACCAGCATCCAGCGTTCCCCGCCCGCACAAGCCGCTCCCTTTCGCGCCAGCGGACTTTGAGCCTTTCACTGGCGGAACTGACCCCGCCCGTGTTTCCGAGGCGGCGCACCTCGCTGCTCGGGCCCTGGTCAGCGGCGGCCGCGAAAGCAACGATCCAGCCATCACTAAACGCTTAGTGAAACTTGCGGATCGGCAGGGCCTTGAGGCCATCGCAGAAATGTGGGCTGCGAGCCCCGCCCGTTCCTTGCCCGGCGCTTTATGGCGGCTGTATGCACTGCGCGCGGCAACCCTCCAGGACCCGGAAGGCATCAGCATTTTCTTCCGCGCCGGTCAGCATCGCGCTCAGGTAGCAAACGCGGTAGCGGGCGTGGCCGAGCCTCCGGGAGCCGAAGAAATCACCACGATGGCGGATGCCATTCTCTCCGGCGCGTTCGACGGCGACTTTGACGTAGCCCTTGAACGTTCCGCTGCATTTTGCCGCGTGGTGGCTTTGGGCCAAGCCTCCGTAGCGCAGGACCGTATGGTTGCTCATCCAGAACACGCCTCAGAATTGAACAACAAGGCACATAAATTGGTCCGTACAGCAGAGGACCTCGAGGGTGCTGCGGTATCTTGGCGCAACGGGGAACTGGACTAAAAGGCGGATATTTACTCGTTCAGTGGGCCGCCCCGGTTGACACCGGGACCGCAACGTAGAACACT
Organism: Arthrobacter cryoconiti; assembly: GCF_020905375.1. GTDB lineage: Bacteria > Actinomycetota > Actinomycetes > Actinomycetales > Micrococcaceae > Specibacter > Specibacter cryoconiti. The sequence goes on along the minus strand of NZ_JAJJBU010000004.1, from coordinate 155,176 downwards.
GAAAGCGGTGTCGAACCGTGGAACCCCCGGGCTCCATTTTATAGCCGCTTCGAGCGGCCCAGTGCCGAGAGGCGCTCCCGGTTCGGCACCACTTTTTTGCTCAAAAATGCTCCCATAACAAAGGCTTGCCGTGAAGCTGCGATTCTTTCCCCAAGAGAAGGCTGGTCTGGACACGCTTGTCCGCATGGCCGGGCACGTCACAGCCGGGACCCAAACGTTAGCAGAGCTCTTGGGCGCCAGCCGGGCGGACTTTTCCGCTCTCGCCGAAACAATGCGAAGGCACGAAAGCGCCTCCTCGGCCGACTTTGCCACGCTCCTGACCACCATGCGCACCAGCTTCATCAATCCGTTACCCCGCGAAGACCTCTTTGCCCTGGGCCGGCTACTCAACGAGACGGCGGAGACCCTCACGGCAGCTGCTGAGCTGGTGGAACTTTACAGCTTGGAAAGGATTCCAACCCGGGCCGGGGATCAACTAGAGATACTCTCAAGGCAAGCGGAGCTGACAGTAACGGCCATGGGCGCCTTGAACAATCTTGACTCCCTGGAGGACTACTGGCTGGAGATCCTGCGCCTAGCCAAAAGGGCGGATCACACCCACAGGATCCTGGTTTCTGAACTGCTGGAAAATCACAACTCCACCACTTTTACCAAGTACCGGACTCTGGCCGATCAGTTTTCGGCCGCCAGCAACAAGATGCGAGCCGTGGCCACTCAGGTGGGTAGCATCATCGTCAAGGAATCCTAGCTTGGTGACTTTTCTGCTCGGCGCCGTCATTTTGATGGCAGCGGTCTTTGCATTTTTGAACGGCTTCCGCGACGTCTCGGCCGCCGTCGCTCTTTCAGTGAGAAACCATGCATTGACACCAACGATCGCCGTTCTGCTGGCGGGGCTATTCAACTGTGTTGGCGCCCTACTCAGTGCGGTACTTGCCGTGACGTTGTCGGATCGGCTTTTCGCAGCTCCCCCCGGTCCCAACAGTTTGATCATGCTGCTCGCTGCCGTTCTCAGCGCCTGCCTCTGGGGGGTTCATCAGTGGTGGCATGGCATCCCGTCATCGTCCACGCAGGCACTGATCAGTGGGCTGGTAGGTGCTTCGCTGGGCTCGGTCATGCTGGGCAACGAACCGCTGCAGGGCATCAACACGACGATCTTGACCCTGGTACTGCTTCCACTTTTTCTTTCGCCCATTGTGGCGTATATATTCGGCTTCGTGATGGTCTACCCCGTCGCTTGGGCAGCGCGGAACACCGCACCCAATATGGTTAATCGGCGCACCAGAGCGCTGCAGTCGGTGGCCGGAGCTGCCGTCGCGTTTGGGCATGGTCTTCAGGACGGCCAGCGGACGACGGCGGTTGTCTTGTTTGCGCTGCTTGCCGCAGGTGTGGGCGTGGCCGGAGAGATGCCGCTGTGGGTACCAATCTTTACCGCGGTTCTTTTGACGGCCGGCACATTGGCCGGGGGCTGGCGAATTTCCTACACCCTTGGGCACCGTCTGGTGCGGATCGATCCCATGCGCGGCTGTGTGGCCCAGCTAGTCGGTGCCGGGCTCTTGTTTATCGGAGCGATCGGTTTCGCCCTCCCACTGTCCACCACCCACACCGTGACGGGGGCAATTGTTGGGGCCGGACAAAACCAGCGTTTTTCGGTCACGAACGGCCGATTCCTGCTGCGCATTATCGGCATGTGGCTGGCCACACCCCTAGTCTGCGCTTTTCTTGGGGCGTTACTTTTCCTGGCCCTGTCCCCGCTCGCCTAAGGAACAACCTCCGACCATGCGGTGACTAGCTCAGATGCGGTGATTAGCCGAACCGGCCGGAAACGTAGTCCTCGGTAGACTTCTCACCCGGATTATTGAAGATGGTGGCGGTCTCAGCAAACTCTATGAGCTTCCCAGGCTTTCCCGTGCCGGCAATATTGAAGAACGCCGTCTTGTCAGAGACCCGGGCGGCCTGCTGCATATTGTGCGTAACGATGACCACGGTGTATTGGTCTTTGAGCTCGTTTATGAGGTCCTCAATTGCTAGTGTGGAAATCGGGTCCAGAGCTGAGCAGGGCTCGTCCATCAAGATGACGTCCGGTGAAACCGCAATAGCCCGCGCGATGCACAGGCGCTGCTGTTGCCCGCCGGAAAGGCCAGAGCCCGGCTTGTCCAGGCGGTCCTTGACCTCATTCCAAAGATTGGCGCTGCTCAAAGAACTCTCCACCAGAGCATCGGCGTCGGACTTGGAGATGCGTCGGCTATTGAGCTTCACGCCAGCTAGCACGTTGTCACGGATACTCATGGTGGGGAATGGGTTGGGACGCTGAAAGACCATACCGATCTGACTACGCACGGTGACCGGGTCCACGCCGTCTGAGTACAGATTGTCTCCGTCTAGCAGTACTTTCCCTTCCACTCGAGCGCCGGGAATGACCTCATGCATGCGGTTCAGCGTGCGCAAGAAGGTGGACTTACCGCACCCTGAAGGGCCAATGAACGCGGTGACGGACTTGGCGTCAAGAGTGATGTTAACGTCTTCGACGGCCAGAAAGTCACCGTAGTACACGTGCAAATCGCTGACATCAATACGTTTGGACATAGCTGGACTTCCGTTTCTAGGTCTTATTCTGACCGGTAAAAGTTAGCGGCCGGTTTTCGGCGCGAAAATGCGGGCCACAAGGCGCGCGCCAAAGTTGAGGGCCATCACAAGCAGGATCAACAACAACGCCGCGGCCCAGGCTCTTTGAGCGGAGGGATCCGGATTGGACGGAGACGTGGGAGTCATGATCTGCGTGTAGATGAACGTTGGCAGGGACGCCATCCAGCCGGCAAAGACGTTGGTGTTGATGGAGGAGGCAAACCCGGCTGTCACCAGCAGTGGCGCTGTCTCACCGATCACTCGGGCAATGGCCAAGGTGACACCGGACGCAATGCCTGAAATCGCCGTCGGAATGACTATTTTCAAAATAGTCCGCCACTTACGAACTCCCAGCGCATACGAAGCTTCACGTAGCTCGTTGGGCACAATCTTGAGCATCTCTTCGCTGGAACGGACCACCACCGGAATCATGAGCACCGAAAGGGCCACGGCGGCAACGAAGCCAGTCTTTGTTCCAGGTCCCATAATCAGAGCGAAGAGCGCTGTCGCAAAGAGCCCGGCAACAATGGAGGGAATGCCGGTCATAACGTCCACTAGGAACGTGATGACTTTGGAGAATTTATTCCCGGCACTGTATTCCACCAGATAGATGGAAGTCAGCAAGCCCACGGGCACAGAAATCAGTGTGGCCCACAGGGTTATCAAAACGGAGCCAACCAGCGCGTGGTAAACGCCGCCCATAACGGGAGTGTTGTTAGTAACAGAAGCGTTGTCCTGCACACCGGTGACGCCGTTCATGGATGAGCCCAGAAAGCCTGGTGTCAGCAACCCGGGAATGCCGTTGACCAGAACAGTCCAGATAACGGAGACCAGTGGCAGTAACGCTACTAAAAACGAGCCAACCACAAGTGAGGTTGCCAGCTTGTCGATGGCCTTCCGACGGCCTTCAACCACGGCGGAACTTGTCACATTGCCTGCCGCGAACAGAATGGCGGACAGAAGCGCCCAAGCAAATACATTGAACCCGACCAAAGCCATCAGGGCTGCTGCAACAACAATTGCGGCGCCAGCCACCACGTACGGGGTGTACTTTGGCAGGCGGTTCTGTGTCAGTGCTGAACGCTTGCGTTCGGTCATGAGCGTTGCCATCAATTTGCTCCCGAGAATTCTTTGTGCCGGCTAATGATCCAGCGGGCCACCACATTGACTAGCAAGGTGATGAGGAACAGGACCAGCCCGGCGGCGATGAGTTCATGCATGCGCAGCCCAAATGCTTCCGGGAAGTTCAAGGCAATTTCAGCGGCGATAGTCTGATTGCCGGAACGAATCCAGGAGGCGATCAACGGCCCCGAGGAAAGCACCAAGGCTACAGCCAACGTTTCCCCCAGTGCCCGTCCCAAGCCCAGCATGACGGCACTAATAATGCCGCCGCGGGCAAAGGGCAGTACTGCCATGCGGATCATTTCCCAGCGCGTAGCACCTAGCGCCAAAGCCGCTTCCTGGTGCAGCATGGGGGCTTGCAAGAAAATTTCCCGGGTGAGGGAAGCAATGATGGGAAGCACCATAACTGCCAGCACAATTCCGGCAGTCAGGATGGTCTTACCCGTGCCGGAGGCTGGTCCGGCAAAAATCGGGATCCACCCCAAGTTCTCCGCCAACCATTGGTACGGGCCTTTCAGTGAGGAGGCCAAAAAGCTAGCACCCCACGCACCGTAAATCACGGATGGAATGGCGGCTAGCAGGTCCACCACGTAGCCCATGCCCTTGGCCAGACTGCGCGGGGCGTAGTGCGAGATAAATAGCGCCACTGCCACGCCAATGGGCGTGGCGATGATGAGAGCGATCATCGCGGCAATAAGCGTCCCGATGACGATCGGGAAGATGTACGCAAAGAAGCCTTCACCACCGGTGCTCTCTGACCGGGGAGCGGTAAAGGTTGGCAATGCCTGAATCACCAAGAACATTGCCACGGCGAACAGTATGGCCACAATGAGCACACCCGCGCCCAGGGCCGCACCTGAGAACACTTGGTCCCCGGTGCGGCCTGTTCCGGCTCGGCGTGCGAGCTTAGTGTTGGACAATCTTCTTCCTTTGTATCGCGCTTGCCGGAGTTACTTTGCTGCGACGGTGATGGAGTCGATCGACTTCTTCGCCTTAGCGGCAAGAGCTTCCGAGAGCGGAGCGCTCTTTGCTGCCGCTGCAGCCTGCTTTTGACCTTCCGTGCTCAAAGCAAACGTGCCAAACGCCTTGACCAGGTCAACAGTTGCCTGATCCGGGTAGTGAGCGCAGAAAACGGCGTAGGAGACCAGGACGGCCGGGTAGGCCCCAGCTGCTGTGGTGGTGCGATCCAGCTTCAAGGAGATATCCGTCGGAGTGCGCCCGTCCACTGGCTTGGCTGCGTCAACAGCTTTTGCAGCAGCTTCGGCGGAGACGGGAACAAAGGACTCGCCAACCTTGAGCTCAACTTTGCCCAACACGTCAGTCACTGCGGAGTCATCGGCATACGTGACGGCGCCAGCCGTCTCGGTGACGGTCTTCACGACGCCGGAGGTGCCCTTCGCGTTTTCGCCCGGCAGGGCGCTGGGCCAGTCACCGGACTTCGCGTCGGTCCACACAGTTTTGCCGGCCTGAGCCAGGTAGTCAGTGAAGTTTTCCGTGGTGCCGGAGTTATCCGAGCGGTGCACGGGCGTGATCGCCAGGTCCGGGAGCGTAGCGGACGGGTTCGCTGCCTTGATGGCGGCGTCGTTCCAGTTCTTGATGTCGCCGCGGAAGATTTTGGCAACGGTGTCCGCGTCGAGCTTGAGAGTCTTCACTCCGGGAACGTTGAAAGCTACCGCGATCGGGGAGATGTACCAGGGGACGTCGATGGCGCCATCGGGACCGCATTTGGTCTTAGAATCGGCCACTTCGGCATCCTTGAGGTATGCATCCGAGCCGGCAAACTGCACAGCGCCAGCAAGCAGTGCCTTGCGGCCAGCCCCAGATCCCTCGGGGGAATACTGGATCTTGGCACCGGGGTTGGCGGATTCAAAACCAGCCTTCCAGGCGTCCATGGCGGCGGAAATGGACGAGGCGCCCGTGCCGGTGAGAGTTCCGGTCACGGTGGGGCCGCTGGTAGTTGCGCCCGTTCCGTTGCCACTACTTACGACGTTGTCTGTGCCGCACGCGGTCAGTGCAAGTGCGCCTACGGTGAGAACTGCTGCCACGCGGCCAATGTGAAGTGCCTTCACGCGATTTACCTCTTCGAATGGTGTCTGGGGATTCCTTACCTTTAGAACGTACGGGGGCCAAGTAAAGTCAGGACCCACACCAAGTGAACGCAAGGTTAACGCTGATGGGATTTTTGGTTTTCTCACTCAGGCCTAGACTGGTTCCCATGCCACAGTCAGCCAGGGCCGGGAAAAGACGTGGGCGCCTTGCTTCAACGCTCCCCTTTCTGAGGCGGCGCGCTCGATTGGGAGCACGCCGCAGTGCCAACTCGGTTCTACCCGCACTTTTGATCACCGTTTGCGCCGTGGGAGCTTACTACTTCTCCTCGCTGGTCCTTGGCCACCGCGGTCCTTTGTTCGCCGCCACCAGCGCCATTATTGCCTTGGGTTTCACCCGAGCGCCGAGGCTGCGCCGGGTATTGGAGGTAGGGCTTGGCTGCACCATCGGAATTGCCGTGGGAGACTTCCTGCTCCATTGGCTCGGCTCCGGTATTTGGCAAGCAGCCCTGGTGGTGTTTGTCTCGATCTTGCTGGCCCGCTTTCTTGATTCGGGGGCCATCTTTACCACCCAACTCGCCCTACAATCCTTGTTGGTGGTGCTGTTGCCTATACCTGCCGGTGGACCGTTTACCCGCAGCATCGACGCCGTCGTAGGTGGCTGTTTTGCCTTGGCTGCAACATTGCTGGTGCCCCGCGATCCGCGCCGAGCACCCAAAAACGATTTGGCGAAGATGCTTGGCGAGTTGTCTTTGGTCTTGCGAGAATGCGCGTCGGCTCTGTCCCACAACGATTCCACAAAGGCTTGGCACGCCCTCGTCCGGGCTCGCAGCCAGCAGCCCCACATCGACACGATGCGGCAGGGCCTGCGCGGTGCCGTCGAGATTGCCAAACTCTCTCCGCTCTACCGGAGGCATTTGGAGGAAGTCGAAAGCCTGTCCAGGGTCATGGAACGGCTCGATTACGCCATGCGGTCCGCACGAGTTCTCGCCAGACGACTCATCAGTGTGATCAACAATGTGGCCCTGTCCGACGCAGGTTCCAGTCGTCTTGCCGACGTCATGAGCGAGTCCGCATCCGCAGTGGACGAGCTTTCTGCCGCGCTGGCGCATGATCCCTCCGGCGCCGCTAGAACGTCCTTGAGTCACGCCCGCGATTCCCTCAGCGAGATTGCGACTGAACTTCACCCTGCCACACTGGAGATCACGCGATTGGAAGGCGAAGCTGTGGTGTTGCTCTTCCGCACCCTCATGGTGGACCTTCTAGAAACAGCCAAAATGGACCCCGACGAAGCACGGAGCTTGCTGCCCAAGCTCTAGATTTTCCTGCGAACGTCTCCCCAGAGTTTTTGGGCGCTTGACACTATTCATCCTGGACTTATCCACAGAACTCCACCCCGGCCGAGAGTGCCGTAACCTTTGTGTCCGAGCCCAGCGCTAGGCTGGTTCCATGGCAACAAAAACGGCAAAGTCAGCTACCGGGCGCTCCACCACAGGACAAAATTTCCGCTGCTCCGAATGCGGCTGGACTGCTGTGAAGTGGGTGGGCCGGTGCGGTGAGTGCCAAGAATGGGGAACGCTGGAGGAAGTAGGCACCGTGGTGGTCCGCACCACGGCCGCCACCACGGTAGTACGCCCGGCTCAGCTCATCTCCGAAGTGGACGCCTCCAAGGCCGCCCACAATCTCACCGGTGTGCCGGAACTTGACCGTGTCTTGGGTGGCGGCATGGTACCCGGTGCCGTGATTCTCTTAGCCGGTGAGCCCGGCGTCGGAAAGTCCACACTGTTACTGGACGTTGCAGCAAAATTTGCACGCAATGAACACGGTCAAGAACCACAAAAGGTGCTGTATCTGACGGGCGAGGAATCCGCCGCTCAGGTTAAATTGCGTGCCGAACGCATTGGCGCCGTTGCCGCAACCCTCTATCTGGGCGCCGAAACTGATCTGGGCACGGCTTTAGGACAGGTTGAGGCAGTCCAACCGGCCTTGCTAATAGTTGACTCAGTTCAAACTTTCGCCAGCGCTATGGTGGATGGCAGTGCCGGCGGAGTCTCGCAAGTGCGCGAAGTTGCCGCCTCGCTCATCGCCGCTGCCAAGCGCCTAAACATGACCACGCTTCTGGTGGGCCACGTGACGAAGGACGGCTCCATCGCTGGACCGCGCCTGCTTGAGCATCTAGTGGATGTGGTCTGCCAGTTCGACGGCGAACGGCACTCGCGTCTACGCCTGCTGCGTGCCGTGAAGAATAGATACGGTCAAACCGACGAGGTGGGCTGCTTTGATCTCACCGATGATGGAATCCAGGGGCTTGCTGATCCCAGCGGACTGTTCACAACTCGCACTAAACATCCGGTCCCAGGTACCTGCCTCACCGTCACTATGGAGGGCAGGCGGCCGCTCTTGGCGGAGGTCCAGGCCCTTCTGACCACGTCCATGGGCTCTTCGCCGCGTAGGACAGTTAGCGGCCTTGATTCCACCCGCGTAGGGATGCTGCTAGCTGTTCTCCAGCAGCGGGCAGGCGTACGGCTGGATGCCGACGACAGTTATGTGGCAACCGTCGGTGGAGCCCGGCTGACTGAGCCAGCCATTGACTTAGCGGTAGCACTGGCCATTGCCTCCGCCAAGATCAACCGTCCGGTGCACCAAAAAATGGTGGCATTTGGTGAAGTGGGATTAGCGGGAGAGGTCCGTCCCGTACCGGGTATCAACCAGCGCATCCATGAGGCCTACAGGCTTGGTTTCACCCACGCATTGGTTCCTGCGAGCGAATCCGGCCCAGGCGTCATCCCACCAAATTTCACTGTTAAGCAGATTGAGCACGTTGCTGAGGCCACCGAGTTGTTGTTGCAGGTCTAAGGACACCTGCGTTGTGCAGCTTTTCTTCGAACCGGTTTCATTGGTGGAGTGTGTTTCACCGCAGAATAACGTCAATAGTGAGAACAACCGCATAAGAATAGGCCTCGGAGTACTCGTATTGGTCCAACACGGACCACTATTCGGCATGCATTTGCCGTTCCTACTAATATGAGTAATGAGACTTGTGCGGAATCCCGCGCTTGAAAAGAAGGATTCACCAATGCTGCGCAGCCCTGAAGAGGCCTTGAAGGCCACTCTTGCCCGTGTTGCTCCAGGCACCCCACTCCGCGACGGGCTTGAACGAATTCTTCGCGGCCGCACCGGCGCTCTGATTGTTCTTGGTTCAGATAAGACCATTGAGAGCCTGTGCTCAGGTGGCTTTGAGATTGGCATTGATTTTGCCCCCACTCGGTTGCGGGAATTAGCCAAGATGGATGGCGCAATCGTGTGTGACAAGGACGTCACGAAGATTCTCCGCGCCGCCGTGCAACTCGTTCCGGATCCCAGCATTGAGACGCAGGAGTCCGGAACTCGGCACCGCACCGCGGAGCGGGTTGCCATCCAAACCGGTGTTCCCGTGGTCTCCGTCAGCCAGTCGATGCAGATAATCGCCCTGTACGTTGACGGGCTCCGCCACGTATTGGAAGGCTCAGAGAAGGTTCTGGCCCGCGCCAATCAGGCTCTGGCCACACTTGAGCGTTACCGGGCCCGTCTGGATCAGGTCACCAGTTCACTCTCCGCTTTGGAGATCGAGGCCATGGTGACTGTTCGCGACGTTGCCGTGACATTACAACGCCATGAAATGGTGCGCCGTATTTCTGCGGAGATCGCCCAGTACGTGCTGGAGCTCGGCGTTGACGGGCGTCTACTCTCGCTCCAGCTTGACGAACTCTCCGCTACACGCGGGTCCGGGCCCGACGTTGTGATTCGAGATTACACGGACCCGGAAACGACGGATATTGAGGCCGCCGTTGCGGCGCTTCAGGAGATCGACCAAGCCAACCTGATCGACCTGAACCTCATCGCGTCCATCGCTGGGCTACCCACCGCCGACTCCTTGGAGAAGATCATCCAGCCCCGAGGCTACCGCCTGGTCTCTGAGCTAAAAGCAGTACCTCGGGCAGTAGCCGGGCGACTGGTGGATCACTTTGGAAGCCTACAAAACCTCATGGCCGCCACCATTGATGAGCTCATGGTTGTTGATGGGATCGGCGATCTGCGGGCTCGCACAGTCCGTGAAGGGCTCTCCCGGATCGCTGAAGCCAGCCTCCTGGACCGATTCCTCTAGACCACGCTCGGCTCCAAGTACGTGACGGCCATAATGTAGATCGTTCCCGTTCCTTGGACGATGAGTTCTACGACGTCCGACGTGAACTCGTTTCCGGCAGTGGAGGTAACTTCCGGAGAAACCGAGTTGACCCGAATGCCGCGCGGATCGTATTCCGCCGCCCAGTGATGAGTACTTCGGCGCCAGAGGCTGCCAGAACCTGGGCAATCGCCGCACCAATGCCACTGGTTGATCCGGTCACGATCGCTGTTCGCCCGGCGAGTCTGCGGTCAAGGGTGAAGGCGGCGCGGGCTTCGAAATTTGTTTCTATGATAATTGTTACTTTCCGTTGAGAGGTTGAAATTTGTGGATATTTACCAGTGCGAGCGCTGCCAGTAGAGCGAAGCCAAACATATAGGGGTAGGCAGCGGTTCTTTCGATGGCACCGGTGAAGAGCACAGGGAACGCCACCAGCCCGGCCATCGCGGCGGCGCCGATAACGCCCGATGCGACCACAAGGCGTGAGATCCAGCGGGGAAGGCCATAATGTCGGTGACCCGCGAGTCCAATGGCGATCAGAAGCGCATTGCCAAGACCAATGTTCAGAAACGCTCCGATGATGTGGCCCAGCTCAACGCTGTTCTCCGGAAACACACCGACCAGCACTCCGCCAATACCGAAGAGAATCCCAAAGATACTGATGACAGTTCGGTGGGCCCCCCGGGCTAGTGAACGGGTAAGGAGCATGATGCCCGTGGACGCTAGGACGCCAAGTGCAATGAAACTGAAATCTATCAACCAGCCCACGGGCGAGTCGACGTGCCGTCCCTGATAAACGATTGGCCCGTTGACAACACCAAGGTCGCTGATGAAGTTGTAGTAGAAGCTGTATCCCGGTTCACGCCACGCGGCAGCCGTGATCTGCTCGAATAGCAGGAACTGAAGTGGAGCGACCAGGAGCAGCGCGGCGCCCAGGACGCCGGCCTTCCCGCGGGAGGGAAAAGAAGTACCAGCAGGTCTGTTGGTGACGGTGAGTACTTGGGACATTTGGTTTCCTAAGGGGATTGATTAGACGGTGTCTAATTCCAAATACTAGACACCGTCTAAATTGTTTGTCAATAGGTATACTTAGGTCATGAGCGATCCGCTATCTCCACGGGGGAATCTGCGTGAAGTCCTTCTTGAGCACGCCGAACAGATCGTGGCAAAAGAAGGATTCGAGAAACTATCCTTGCGGGAAGTTGCGAGAATTGCGGGGGTCAGCCACGGCGCTCCCCGTTTTCACTTTCCAACTCGAGAAGACCTTCTAGATGCCGTCTCGGCTCGAGGATTCGACCGCTTGGATGAAACTCTCCGGCTGGCAGTCGCCACAGCTGGCGAGAATTTCTGGGATAAGACGATGTCCGTGTCGCGTTCCTACATAGATTTCGTCTTACAGGAGCCGCATCTGATTGAACTCATGTATTCTCGTCTCCGAGCCAATGACAATCAGGAAATCGAGTCGCTACCGGCGTCGAAGTCTCATGCCTACATTCATTTCGAACGGCTGTTAGCCGAAGGACAAGAACTAGGGCTGATCATTGACGGTCCTAGCGAAATTATTGGCCTGTCGTACTTCTCCGCCATCCACGGTGCAGCAACGCTGATTGCAAGCGGCGCGGTTTCCGTCAAACAACTCGACGCCGTCATCTCTAATGTCACCTCGTACGCGCTGCGTGGGATCGAAGTCAATCGCCGCGCGCCCTAGCTAGTCATTGATCCTTCTCAGTTAAGTCGAAACACTACTTTTTCACTAGACCATTTACCCAAGGTGGCCACAAAAACATAGGTTCCGGCACCCGGCTTAGCACTAACTGGCGCGCATCCTGCCGCGCTACGATTGCGCTTCCAAGTAAAATTGGCGGTTTCGGAGGCACCTGATTTGAGATTCTTCACAAGATTTGTTGGATCGACTTCACAGTCCTTGGAATTGAAGATACTGTCATCGCCGCTGGTGATCGCGAATTGCATTTGGCTAGTTCCCACGTTGATGTCGCAGGGCGCCTGACCAGTATTGGTCACTTGCAGGCTCAGCACGGGCTCTTCGCCTGAACCATAGTCGCTCTTGTCCATCGACGCGCTGACCTTAATTCCGGCTTCGTCGCACACGGCCGACGCCGAAGAACCAGCCTGGGCGGGCTTCGCACCTGCTGCGGGGCCAGGGGCTGTGGAACTAGCTGAAGTTGGGCTTACTGGTGGTGCGTCAGCTGCTTTTTTCGCACCAGAGCCACCTAAAGCACTGGTCAATGCAATCCCTGCGGCTACGATCGCGCCCACCACAAGAAGGGCCAGGACTGCTGCCAGTATCCGCCGCCGCCGGAACACCTTCTTAGAGACCTTGGGTTTTCGCGCAGGGCCGACTCCAGCCTTGCCACGCCCATTGTTCGGTGATTTCGCCACGTTCCCAGACTATCGAAGCCCGGCATCGCAGCCCGCCAACCACGCCGGACGCTAGAGTTGAACCGTCTATATAGTTCATGAAGGAGATGCGTGTACCAAGAGGTCCTGAAATGGTTTCGCGAAAATGCCCGGGATCTGCCATGGCGGGGGCAATGTTCTCCGTGGGGCATTCTGGTCAGCGAGATCATGCTGGCGCAAACGCCCGTAGTGCGGGTTCAGCCGGTGTGGGAGCGGTGGATGGCACGCTGGCCCACCCCCTCCGTGTTTGCCCAAGAATCCCCTGCCGAGGTACTCCGGGCGTGGGACCGGCTCGGATATCCACGCCGAGCTTTACGCTTACACGCGACTGCCAACGTCATTGTTCAAAAGCACGGTGGCGACGTGCCGGAAACGTTTGAAGAACTTCTGGCCCTTCCAGGTATCGGCAACTACACAGCGGCCGCCGTTGCGGCGTTTGCCTTCGGGCAACGCGAAACTGTAGTGGATACCAACATCCGCAGAGTCCATGCACGTCTGGTTATAGGTCAGGCTTTACCTGCACCGGCTCTCAACGCTGCGGAGATGGCCCTCGCCAAGGACTTGCTGCCGGTTGATCCATCCGAATCGGTCCAATGGAATGCCGGTGTCATGGAGCTCGGCGCACTCATCTGCACCGCCCGGAATCCAAAGTGTGAAACATGCCCCGTAAGGGATCAATGCGCCTGGATTGCTGCCGGGCAGCCCGCTCCCACATACATCCCGAAGGGCCAACCCTGGGCCGGAACAGATAGGCAGGTGCGCGGGGCTGCCATGGCCGTTCTGCGCGCAGCCAAATCGCCTGTGCACGTGGACCTGTTCTGGGCCAACGTGACCGGAATCGATCCAGAATCCGCGGATACAGCACACACCGCTGAAGTTACGAGCGCACTCCGCAAGTTCCACGGCCTAAATACCAAAGCACCCCAGCTCCAAAGGGCTTTGGCTGGCCTAGTCGCTGATGGGCTAGCTGAGCTCGAGAATAAAAGCTACTCCCTGCCGAGGTAGTACTTCTAGCCCCTTGACCCGCCGGGCATTTTAGATCTCACCGAACCCGGACGTAACCTCACGGCGCACCAGCGCCACTGCACCCACGGCATCCGGACCAGAAGCCCGGACATGCAACTTTGTGCCTTCGCCGGCGCCAAGCGTCATCAACATCATGACTGACTGTCCGTCCACGCCGTTGATTTCAATATCAACGTCCATAGCGCCCAACTCACCGGCCAAAACCGCTGCCGGGCGGGCATGAAGACCCATGGGGTTGATCAGAATCAACTCAGCTGTCTGCTCACCTTCAGGAGTGTGGTCCTTACGTGGTTCAGTTCCAGAATCAAGGCCAGTGGCAGTCCCAGCATCCGTGGCGCGTGCAGCACCACTATTTTGCAACGCCGTTTCGGCCGCATGACGAACGGCCTGCAGTCCAGCGCCGGACGCGGCCGCAACGGCTGCGGCCACCGCCCCTTCCACAAGAGGCGCATCAGCAAGTGCGACCGTCGCCGGACCGCCCATAAATTCCAGAGCCGATTCAGCAGTCATGACGGCGGAACCAAGATCCGTCAGCACCACTACCCCCTCCCCCGTGTCTGCCTGACCCAACGCTGACATGACCTTCTCCAGCGACGTGCCGAGGCCGCCGTCGTCCATGCCACCGGCGGCAACAATACTCACCCCAACCGCCATCTGCGCGGCCAGCTCCACCACACCGGCAGCCAGCGCAGCGCTGTGGGAAACAATAACCAGTCCAACACTCACGCCGACGCCCCGCCCGCCTGCGCTGCAGCGCGTAAGATCATGGCCGACGACGCCGCACCAGGATCGCGATGCCCAATGGCCCGTTCCCCAAGATAGCTAGCCCGGCCCTTGTGCGCGATGAGAGGATCCGTGGCCACTGCACCCGACTCCGCGGCCGCAGCAGCAGCAGCGAGCACGGCGGCTGGGCTGGCGCCTGCATCAGCGGCAGAAATGGCCGCATCTACGGCCGGAGTCCACGCATCGATCATCGTTTTATCGCCAACCTCGGCCTTTCCGCGCGCAACCACCCCGTCTCGCGCGGCAGCCAGCCCGGCTGCCAGCAGCGCAGAGTCAATCTCAACGGCTTCGCCCATTGCGGTCCCCATCCGCAAAAATGCTGTGCCATAGAGCGGCCCTGCAGCCCCGCCAACCTTAGACATGAGAGTCATGGCCGCCAGTTTGAAAGTCGCAGCAGGTGTAAGCGGCGGCTCGCTATCTAGTTTCTCCAAGATAGCGCTGAAGCCACGGTCGAGGTTCTCTCCATGGTCGCCGTCGCCGATGGCCCTATCCAGTTCAATCAAAGCCATCCGATTTTCACTCACGACGGCAGCGCTGCGGCGCAGCCAATCAACAGCCCACGCGGTGTCCAGAGAAGAATCAGTCATTTACATCCCCCATCGAAGTGCCGGTGCCAGAACGGGCGCGTCCCATAGCTCAGTCATTTCCTCATCCAAGCGAAGGACCGAGATGGAACAGCCCTGCATTTCCAGTGCTGTGATGTAGTTCCCCACCAGTGACCGCTCCACCACCAGACCAGCATCTCTTAGAACCTTCGCCGCGTGGCGGTAAACGATGTAGAGCTCGCTAGCTGGAGTACCGCCCATCCCGTTGACGAACAGGAGCACCTTATCCCCGGTAACGGGGGCAAGATCCGCCAGAATAGGCTCTAAGAGCCTGTCCGTGATGCCGTTGGCGTCTTCCATGGGGATCTTGTGCCTGCCGGGTTCACCATGGATACCAATACCGATTTCAATTTCGTTCTCGGCCAGTTCAAAGCTTGGGACGCCGGCGTGCGGGACGGTGCACGCTGACAGGGCTACGCCCATGGTGCGCACGTTGTCGTTGACCCGCTGCCCAATGGCCGCAACAGCGTCCAGATCATCCCCGCGTTCTGCGGCTGCTCCAGCGATCTTCTCTACCAGTACAGTTCCGCCCACACCACGCCGGCCAGCCGTGTAGAGCGAGTCTTCCACCGCGACGTCGTCGTTCACCAGCACGGTGCGGACCTCTATGCCATCGGCCTGCGCCATCTCCGCAGCCGTCTCAAAGTTAAGTACATCGCCGGTGTAGTTCTTCACAATATGGACGACCCCTGCGCCGGAATCGGCAGCGACACTCGCCGCGATGATCGCATCCGGTGTTGGGGAGGTGAAAACGGCGCCGGGGACGGCGGCATCCAGCATCCCGAAGCCGACATAGCCCGCATGTAAAGGCTCATGGCCGCTGCCGCCTCCGGAGAGCAGGCCCACCTTGCCCGCCTTCGCCACTTTGCGGGTGACGAATAATGGGTCCGTGTGGACCACCACCAAATCGGCATGGGCTAAACCGAATCCTTCGACGGATTCGTCAACTACTGCTTTGGGATCATTGATGAGTTTTTTCATGACGGCACCCTCCGAATTGAACAGTGAACAGGCAAATGAGGCAGCCACGGCGCACCGGACACCCTTGCATTGAACACTACCCGGACGTGCTCGCAGTGGGTAGGGGGCATTGTCTTAGAGAGTGCGGATCATACGAGTGTTACCCAGGGTGTTTGGCTTGACCCTGGCCAAGTCCAAGAATTCGGCGATTCCTTCATCCGCAGAGCGCAGCAGTTCCGAATAGACATCAGGGTCCACGGCAGTCTGGTCAGCCATGACCTCAAAGCCGTTACGGATAAAGAAATCCACCTCAAAAGTCAGGCAGAACACACGGCTCACGCCCAGTTCACCGGCTTTTTCCAACAGGCGCTCCACGAGTGCGCGGCCTATACCTTTGCCTCGCCAAGAATCCGCGCTCGCCAGGGTCCGGATCTCCGCGAGATCCTCCCACATCACGTGCAATGCACCGCAGCCGGCTATCTCGCCGTCCACCTGTGCAACCGTAAATTCTTGAATGGACTCGAAGTAGGTGACAGTTTCCTTGGAGATCAGAATGCGCTCTTGTGCCAAGGGCGCCACAAGGTCTTTAATCGCATGCACGTCGGAGGTGCGTGCGGGCCGGAGGGTGATGACGGGGGCGGTAGTTTGAACAGTCACCGTTTCAGTCTATGACGCCCTCAACGGATGCTCGGTTACATCCGGGGCTTAAAAAGACAACGCTCGGTTAGCAAGTAACCGAGCGTTGGCCAAAAAGCCCCCGAAAGTAACCGAGCGTCGAGGGATGCGGGGCGGGCGAAGGGCGCATGACCCTCTCGAGTCATGCGCCCTTCGCCTTATTGCTGAGTGCTATGCGGAGGCCGTGATGGCGTCCGGAACCGTCGGCTTGGACGTGCCCACAAACGTGAACTTCGCCTCGTCACCTTCGCCTTCCACATCTACAGCGATAACATCTCCGGAGTTAATCTCACCAAAGAGGATCTTCTCGGAAAGGTGATCCTCGATCTCGCGCTGGATGGTACGGCGCAGTGGCCGGGCACCCATGGCGGGGTCGTATCCCTTGGTCGCCAGCAAGATCTTAGCCGCGGGCGTGAGCTCGATGCCCATACCCTTATCGGCCAAACGAGTTTCTAGACGCGCAACCATGAGGTCAACGATCTCAATGATCTCGTCCTGGGTCAGCTGCGGGAACACCACAACGTCATCAACACGGTTAAGGAACTCCGGGCGGAAATGCTGCTTTAGTTCCTCTGTAACCCGCGCCCGCATCCGGTTGTAGCCGGTCTGCGTATCGCTGCCTGACTGGAACCCTGTTGCGACGGTCTTGGAGATGTCACGGGTACCCAAGTTAGTGGTCATGATGATGATGGTGTTCTTGAAGTCCACCACTCGACCCTGGCTGTCCGTTAGGCGGCCATCCTCGAGAATCTGCAGCAATGAGTTGAATAGATCCGCATGGGCCTTTTCCACCTCATCAAAGAGCACTACCGAGAACGGACGACGGCGGACCTTCTCGGTCAGCTGCCCGCCTTCTTCATAGCCAACGTAACCCGGAGGGGCACCGAAGAGACGCGAGACGGTGTGCTTCTCCGAGTATTCGGACATGTCCAGGGTGATCAAGGCATCTTCGTCACCAAACAAGAATTCGGCAAGCGCCTTGGCCAGTTCAGTCTTACCGACGCCGGTGGGGCCGGCAAAGATGAACGAGCCACCTGGACGCTTAGGATCTTTCAGGCCCGAACGGGTCCGACGGATGGCCTGCGAGATGGACTTAATGGCCTCATTCTGACCGATCACACGCTTGTGGATCTCGTCTTCCATCTTCAGCAGACGCGTGGACTCAGCCTCGGTCAGCTTGAACACAGGAATACCGGTGGAGTTGGCCAAGACTTCAGCGATGAGTTCTTCATCTACTTCGGAGATGTCATCGAGACCGCCGGACTTCCACAGACGCTCCTTCTCGGCGCGAGCGGTGATGAGTTTTTGCTCGTCGTCGCGCAAGGAGGCCGCACCTTCAAAGTCTTGAGCATCGATGGCGTCTTCTTTGCGCTTCTTGACAGCCGCAATGTCAACGTCCATGGCCTTCAACTCTGGCGGGGCCGTCATGCGGCGGATACGCAAACGCGCACCAGCCTCATCGATAAGGTCGATCGCCTTGTCCGGCAGGAAGCGGTCGGAGATATAGCGATCTGCCAGCGTTGCAGCAGCCGTTAGCGCGCCATCGGTGATTGAGACACGGTGGTGGGCCTCGTAGCGATCGCGTAGACCCTTCAGAATCTCAATGGTCAAAGGAACCGTGGGCTCCTGGACCTGAATGGGCTGGAAGCGACGCTCAAGAGCTGCGTCCTTCTCAATGTGCTTGCGGTACTCGTCAAGCGTAGTGGCACCAATAGTCTGAAGTTCCCCGCGCGCCAGCATGGGCTTCAAGATGGAGGCTGCGTCAATAGCGCCTTCAGCGGCACCAGCACCGACGAGTGTGTGGATCTCATCGATGAAAAGGATGATGTCCCCGCGGGTGCGGATTTCTTTGAGCACCTTCTTCAGGCGCTCCTCAAAGTCACCGCGGTACCTTGAACCCGCTACCAAAGAGCCCAGATCAAGCGTGTACAACTGCTTGTCCTTGATGGTCTCGGGAACATCGCCGCGCACAATTGCCTGAGCCAGACCCTCAACAACAGCTGTCTTGCCGACGCCTGGCTCACCAATGAGGACTGGATTGTTTTTTGTTCGTCGAGACAGGACCTGCATGACGCGTTCCATCTCGTGCTCGCGCCCAATCACAGGATCAAGCTTATTTTCACGCGCAGCTTGGGTCAGGTTGCGACCAAACTGGTCCAAGACCACAGAACCTGCGGGTTGGCCTTCTGGCTGCTGACCACCACTGGCAACCGGCTCTTTGCCCTGATAGCCAGAAAGCAGCTGAATGACCTGCTGGCGCACACGGCCAAGGTCAGCACCGAGCTTCACGAGAACTTGAGCGGCAACACCTTCACCCTCACGGATCAGCCCGAGCAGAATATGCTCCGTGCCAATGTAATTGTGGCCAAGCTGCAAAGCTTCACGCAGGGAGAGCTCCAACACCTTCTTGGCGCGCGGCGTGAACGGGATGTGACCACTGGGGGCTTGTTGTCCTTGCCCAATGATCTCCTGGACCTGTTCCCGGACACCGTCGAGAGAGATGTTCAAGGACTCCAGCGCTTTGGCTGCAACACCTTCACCCTCATGGATGAGACCGAGCAGAATATGCTCCGTGCCAATGTAATTGTGGTTGAGCATGCGGGCCTCTTCTTGGGCCAGCACAACAACACGTCGGGCTCGATCAGTAAATCGCTCAAACATTTCGCCACACTCCTTTTACTGCGTACTTTGATGCTACGCAGTGCCAGCCCGCCATGGGGGCTTGTTCGCCACAGGGGAAATAAATGTGCTGGAAATCTGCCGATGACTGCACCCGTCGATTGCGAGAACACGAGCTTTTAGAACGGGTTCAGAAGAACAGAGCCCGCAAGAACAGAGCCCGCAAGAACAGAGCCCGCAAGAACAGGGCCCGCAACAGCAGGGCCCGCAACAACGGACGGCGGGGTCCCCCTCAGGGAACCCCGCCGTCCGTCAGGGACCTAGGACCCCTGCGTATTTTGCGTCTTAGCCTTGTGCCGCGTAATACGCCTTGCGGATTTCAGCTTGAATGCGGCCACGCTCATGGACTTCAAAGCCGTTGGCTTTGGCCCAGGCACGGATCTCGCCTACGTCACTTTTACCTTTAGCACCGCTTGCTGTTGCCTTACCGCGCACCGCTCGTCCACCCGAGCGGCGTCCGCCGGAAATGAATTTGGCCAATGCCTCGCGTAGCTCTGCGGCGTTAGCAGCTGAAAGGTCTATTTCGTAATTGATTCCATCTAGGCCGAACACGACGTTCTCATCGGCAGGGCTCTGGTCAAGATCGTCGACCAACGTGACATGAATCTTCTGTGCCATGTGAATTTATCGCCTCGCTAATTATTGTGGAATTTGCTTCATCATAAATTATGGCGGTTAATCCACTGTCAGTCAAAGATAATTGATCAATTCTTTATTGACCAGGTAAATCCCGCTTTTGTTCCGCCTCACGCTCAGCGCGCGCCAAGGCGTCACGTTCCGAACGGTCGGCGTTGAATATTGCCTTCATGGCGAAATAAAAGAGGACGCCTACTCCCAACGAAGGGAGGATAACTGCAACATATTCCATAATCTTGCCGCTTCTACTCTGGTTTCATCAACGGGAACAGGATGGCTTCGCGTATTCCCACACCGGTAAATAACATGACCAGACGGTCAATGCCCAAGCCCAGCCCACCCATGGGAGGTGCGCCGTATTCCAACGCGCGAAGGAAGTCTTCATCAAGCGCCATGGCCTCGGGATCGCCCGCCGCTGCAGCCAGCGACTGCTTAGTGAGTCGTTCACGCTGGATAACAGGATCTACTAGCTCAGAGAAGGCAGTACCGGTCTCCTTGCCGTCAATGACCAAGTCCCAAGCTTCAATCAGGTCAGGCTTATCCCGATGCGGACGCGCCAGCGGCTGCGCGGACGGAGGATAATCATAAACAAATGTAGGTTGAATCAGCGTGGGTTCAACTAGCTCGCCAAATAATTCAATGACGAGCTTCTCCGCATCCCAGAGTGGATCAATCTTCACGTCGTGGGCGCCAGCAATGGACCGCAATTCTTCGGCTGTGGTGGCCGGCGTAATTTCCGTGCCCACCTTCTCACTCAGGCCCGGATAGACCGATAGCCAGCGCCACTGACCATCAAGGTTGATTTGGCCGTGCTCGGTTTCAATTATGCGCGATCCCACAGCATCCGCTGCGGCCAAAATGACACGCTGCATAGTCTCAGCCATGGTGAATTGGTCCCCATATGCCTCATAGGCTTCCAACATAGTGAATTCGGGACTGTGGGTGGAATCTACGCCTTCATTACGGAAAATACGTCCGAGTTCAAAAACCTTGTCCAACCCACCTACAACTGCCCGTTTGAGATAAAGCTCAATGGCAATACGCAGCGTCATAGGTTGATCAAAGGCATTCAAATGGGTACGGAAGGGCCGCGCTGCAGCGCCACCATGAACTAACTGAAGAATGGGTGTCTCAAGCTCAATGTATTCTTCGCCATGCAGAGCATCCCGAATTGCTTTAACAATGGCTGAACGTGCGCGTACCTGATCCCGGGCAGCGTCTCGGACTATCAAATCAACGTACCGTTGGCGCACACGCATTTCCTCGGACAAGTCCGCGTGCAGCACCGGCAATGGGCGTAACGCCTTGGATGCCATCGCCCAGGAGTCAGCCATAATGGACAATTCCCCACGGCGGGAGCTAATGACCTCTCCCTTAACAAATACGTGGTCGCCTAGATCCACGAGTGCTTTCCAATCGGAAAGAGCGTCCTCTCCCACATTGGCCAAGGAAAGCATGACCTGCAGGCGCGTTCCAGCACCCGATTGCAGGGTGGCAAAGCACAGTTTGCCAGTGTTACGTACAAAAACTACGCGGGCGCTGACGGCAGCAATTTCGCCAGTAACCGCATCCGCGGGCAGTTCCGAGTACTTGGCCCTGATGGCCTCGAGGGTATGGGTCCGTTCCACCCCCACCGGATAGGGATGACCACCACGCTCAAGCAACTTGGCACGCTTTTCCATACGCACATGCATTTGTTCTGAAACGTCACTGGCCTCGGGGCCCCGAAAATTTTCTGCACTCACAGTAGACAAGTTTAGAGGGTGAATCTGAATGAATCCTCCGCGCACCCCGAAAGCCTGCTTGAAGTAAGGCATGACGTCTAGCTAAAACACATATTTTGGACCGCAAGGTGCGGTCATAGGCGACTTACGCCAGCGATCTAGCAAGGATGGTTGGTGCCTCATCTGACGGTGCGGGAACTGACACAAGGCCCTACCGAAAAACATCAGACACCCTATAAACACCGTTTTCATTTGATATTCACCGTTTGCCCTTGCGTTTTCTTAAGCTAGAGAGAGTGCTGGAGCAGACCCTTCGCGGACGTAAATAGAGCTAAGCGGAGCGTTTGACGTGGTGCTATTTGCGATGCAAACATTGTCCTGACGACGACTGCATTTCTTGCCGGAACCGGTCACCAACGACGTGGAGAAAACGTGAATACGACACCATTGGCCGAACCCGTCTCCACCGCACCAAGGAAGATCATCTTGGACTGCGATCCAGGCCATGACGACGCCGTTGCCATGCTTTTGGCTCATGGCAGCCCCATGATCGAACTGCTAGCCGTCACTACGGTGGTGGGCAATCACACACTGGAGAAAGTCACTCGGAACGCACTTGCCGTCGGCACGATCGCCGGTATCACCGGCGTACCGTTCGCTGCGGGCTGCGATCGTCCTCTGGTGCGCAATATTGAAACAGCTGCGGAAGTTCACGGCGAGTCCGGTATGGACGGGCCAGTCCTGCCGACCTCGCGTATCACCTTGGACCCCCGCCACGCCGTCGACCTCATCATTGAGACCATCATGGCCCATGAGCCCGGCACCGTGACTTTGGTCCCCACAGCCGGCTTGACCAACATCGCCATGGCCGCCCGGAAAGAGCCCCGCATCGTGGAGCGCGTGAAGGAAGTTGTCCTCATGGGTGGCGGATACCATGTGGGCAACTGGAGCCCCGTGGCTGAATTCAACATTAAGATTGACCCGGAAGCCGCACACATTGTCTTCAACGCCG
Source organism: Arthrobacter cryoconiti (assembly GCF_020905375.1). Taxonomy (GTDB): domain Bacteria; phylum Actinomycetota; class Actinomycetes; order Actinomycetales; family Micrococcaceae; genus Specibacter; species Specibacter cryoconiti. The sequence continues at coordinate 132,707 of NZ_JAJJBU010000004.1, read as the reverse complement.
GCTGGGAAGTGGTCATGGTGGGCCTGGATCTGACACATCAGGCACTGGCCACCCCGGACGTCGTCTCAGCCATCGAAGCCATCGGCACTAAACCGGCGAAGTTCGTCATGGAACTAATGGAATTCTTCACCAAAACTTACAAGGACACTCAAGGCTTCGACTACCCGCCAGTCCACGACCCTTGTGCTGTGGCATATGTCATTGACCCCACCGTTATGACCACCCTCCGGGTCCCCGTCGATATTGAACTCACGGGAACGCTAACGCTGGGCATGACGGTGGCCGACTTCCGCTCTCCTGCCCCAGCCGAGTGCCGCACTTCCGTGGCAGTCACGCTTGACCACGGCAAGTTCTGGGGCCTCGTTACCGACGCGCTGGTCCGCATCGGCGAGGGCGGGGGCCAGGTATGAGTGCGCGCATAGTGGTTGTCGGCTCGCTCAATGCGGATCTGACCATCTATTGCGAACGGCTGCCTTTGCCTGGCGAGACGCTGCACGGCAGTGGTTTTGCTATCAATCCAGGCGGCAAGAGCGCGAATCAGGCCGTAGCCGCCGGTAAATTGGGCGGACTCGTCACCTTGATCGGCGCCGTGGGCCAAGACTCCAATGCAGAGATGTTGCTGGCCTCCACATCCGCTGCAGGAGTCGACGTCAGCCACGTGGGCCGCGTCGATGTTCCCACTGGCGTGGCGCTCATCTCGGTGGAAGCCAGCGGGGAAAACAGCATCATCATCTCCGCTGGCGCCAACGAAACCCTCTCTCCCGATGCCATGGAGCCGGCTCTTTTCGCTGATGCCGCAGTGGTGTGCCTGTGCCTGGAGGTTCCTTTGGAGACCGTTCAAGCAGCAGCGCAGGCCGGGCACGACGCCGGAGCCACAGTCTTGCTCAACCTCTCACCGTTCGCTGCGGTCCAGGAGGAATTGGCTCGTCTCAGTGACATCCTGCTCGTCAACACCCACGAAGCATCCGCATTCTTGGGTGGGATGACCATGCCTGAGCCGGGTGCTCCCCTCTCCGAATGGCAGCCAGCGATTGAACAGTTCGCCAGCCGCGGCTTGCACAAGGTTCTGCTCACCCTGGGATCGGCCGGTTCGATGGTTCTAGATGCCACCAACCCCGATGCGCCTGCAATCCGCGTTGCCCCGACCAAGGTTGACGCCGTAGACACCACGGGTGCCGGAGACGCGTTCACCGGCGCTGTCGCCGCACGCTTGGCAAGCGGGGACACCCTGGCAGACGCTGCCCGTTATGCTTCCGTTGCTGCGGCTCTGGCTACGACCAAAAAGGGAACGCAGGCGGCCTACCCCTTGGCCCACGATGTCTCGGTGCGACTTAATCAATAAGGTGATTAAGAGCATCGGAAATAGCGCCGAACTTGAGCGTGAACCATATCGGAGCAACGTAGCTATTCTTACTCAGCGAGCAGAGTAGGCGCGAAAGAACGCACGAACCCCCTCGGTAATTGTTTCGGTGGTGTCCGGCACGCTCGGCTTACCGAAGACTCCACCGTTGTTGATCACGAGTGCAAATGAAAGCGCGACGAAGTGGTCAGCGGCACGGTTTGCATTTGTCACTTCCAGCAGGCCCTCCCGAGCGAAGTAGGCCAGACGTTCAGCAATGGCGTTCTCCGGGGCATCCGCAAGCGAATGGCCGCTCATTTCCGTCAAATGTGAGCCTTCGGTGCTGACCAGTTTAACAAAAGCAGCATAGTCCGAGGACTCAATCGTTGAGCTGGCAACTTGTAAGGCGAACGCGATTAGTGCCGCTTCAAGTTCTCTCGAGCCTGTAAGGCTCGCTTCATCGCCAAGGTGTGCGCGGATGGCGAGATGAATGGAGTCCATGAGGGCCTGGCCCACTTCTTCGACAACACGCACGAGCAACGTGCTTTTACCGCCGTAGTAGTCATAGACGGTGCGCTTGGAAACATTCGCTCGCAACGCCACCGCATCAACACTCGTCCGTTCGAAGCCCTCGGCCACGAACAGTACTCGAGCGGCGTCGAGGATTGCTCGGCGCTTGAGCGGTGAGCCCTCTCGAAGCCCCTTAGTCGGCGCCCGTGTGTGGTGATCCATCCCATAATCTTACTCCAGGGTGTATTTATTACACTACACGGTGTAGTGTCACAATTATGGCAAACATTAGTTCCTCACCCACCCTTACAAACGACCCTGAGCCAGTATCTTCGCGGCGTCTGAATGTAATTTCACTCGTCCTAGTGTTAGGTGTCTTCACAACCCTCTTAGACACCACGATCGTGAATATCGCCCTTGATCACCTCCACACGGCGTTCAACGCCACAGTCACTGACACCCAATGGATTATGACTGCATATCTGCTGGCTTACGTAGCCGTCATACCTATTTCCGGGTGGACCTCAGAACGCTTTGGCACACGCCGGGTATGGATGTTTGCCGTGGCGGTTTTCATGCTTGGTTCATTGTTGTGCGGATTCGCCGATTCCCTCCCAACCCTCATCGCTTTTAGGGCGCTACAAGGGTTGGGCGGAGGAATGGTCTTCCCACTCACCATCACATTGCTGACCCGGGCAGCTGGCAAGGATCGACTCGGACGGGCAATCGCAACGATTGGACTGATCGCGCAGATTGCGCCAATCCTCGGGCCCATCGCCGGTGGATCAATTGTGGAATCGATCGGCTGGCACTGGCTGTTTTTCATCAACATTCCCTTGTGCCTCGCCGCCCTCGTGCTGGCACCCCTTTTCCTTCCTCGAGAGCAGGCCGGCGCGGGACGTCCGCTGGACATCGGTGGGCTCTTGCTACTGACTCCGGGTGTTGTTGCTTTGGCCTTCGGCATCAGTCAAGTCGGTGGTGTGAACGGGTTTGCAGCTGTGGAATCTTGGCTTCCGCTGATCCTAGGTGCCAGTGCGCTGCTCGTTTTCACACTCCGTTCCCTGCGGTCTAAGACTGCCGCGCTGATCGATGTGCGGGTCTTTTCTCGGCGCAGCTTCGGAATCGGCAGCGTCATTACGTTCGTCAGCGGTTTTTCAATTTATGCCTTGATCTTCCTGCTCCCGCTCTTTTACCAGCAGCTACGCGGCAACTCCATCATGGAGACCGGCTTCCTTCTCATTCCGCAAGGTCTTGGCACTATATGTTTCATCCTTTGCTCTCGACATCTCGTGGCGCGCATCGAGAACAGGCTCGTCATCGTCATCGGAGTCCTCGCCACCATGGTGGGCATCCTGCCTTTTGCGCTCGACGGGCTCAACGGAGCCAACGCTTTACTTCTTGCTGGGCAGTTCCTTCAAGGCTTCGGGATGGCGGCCGTCTCCCTTCCCGTTATGACCTTGGCTTTCACCAGCCTCAGCCATGCCGAGACCCCTCGCGGCAGCGCAGCCTTTAGCATCGTTCAGCGCGTTGGAGCGCCCTTCGGTGTCACAGTCATTGCTGTGCTGTTTCAGCATTTTCTTACTGATTCGAGCCCCGCTCAGGCTTTCAGCACTACTTTCTGGTGGATCTTTGCTCTAAGTGCCGTTCCGCTCATTCTTGCTTTCTTCCTACCCTCGACCACTAGAGACCACACAAAATCCAAGTGAGCACTCCGTCGGCAGCAGCAATGAAGCAGGCCAGATTCAGACTTATCCCAGTTTGATGTTGTCAATAAGCCGGACGGGGCCCACCTTGGCAGCGATCAGGGCCAGGGCCTCTCCGGTGAAAGGGGTGTCCTGGCAATTTTCGGCGCGAACCTGCAGAGTTTGCGGGTCCACCACCTCCAGATAGTCCAATTCCACCCCTGGTGTCATATGCACCAGTTCCTCTGCGGAAAGAATATCCAACGGCTCATGAGCATCTGCACGACGCCGCAATAGCCGCAACGCACGCGAGAGGATGAGTGCGCTTTCCCGCTCTTTGGCCGAAAGGAAACGGTTACGGCTAGAAAGCGCCAGCCCGTCGTCGTCCCGAACTGTGGGTACGGGAACAATGTCCACCGGAAAATTGAGGTCAGCCACCATGCGCTTTACGAGCGCCAACTGCTGGGCATCCTTTTCACCAAAATACGCACGGTAGGGCAGTCGCCCATTTTTGTCCGGCTCCGTCAGGCCCGCCTCTGGTCGTCCGGCATGAAGGAGCTTGGCCACCACTGTCAGCGCACCATCGAAGTGGCCGGGGCGCGATGCTCCTTCGTGCAGATCTCCCAGCTTGCCGGCAGTGACTCGCACCGCCGGCTCTCCGGACGGATACATCTCTTCCACTGCGGGCGCAAACATGATGTCCACCCCGGCATCCTCGAGGAGCATCAGATCGGCCTCCGTAGTGCGAGGATACCGATCCAAGTCAACGGCGTCGCCAAATTGCAGCGGGTTCACAAATACACTCGCTACGACGACGGCGTTCTCGGCCACCGCTGCCCGCGCCAGTGCCGCGTGGCCCCGGTGAAGAGCACCCATGGTAGGCACAAACCCCAGAGTGCCGGGGTTGGCTGATTTCTTTGAACCCAGTAACTGTGCGCTAGCAACCTTGAGCTGTGCAAGCGTGGAAACCTTGATGATAGCCATAGAAGTCACTTTCTTCAGATGGTAGAAGCCGGGCCGGTCAAACCGCCGTCGTCCGTGCCCAAAGCTGCCTGAACGGCCAAAAAAGAGTCTGCGGAGAGCAGACCACGCCGGGCCGCCCGCGCCGCCGTGGCAGCGGACATGGCCAGGTAAGCGTCAAGGATGTCTCCGGAGCCGGTGTCCAGTGCGTGCTCACGCAGCGCCTGACTATGGGCTCCAACAGTTCCGGCGTCGCCACGGGCCACAGGTCCCGTCAGTGCCGACTCACCCGAGGCCAGCGCATTTTCCAGCGCGGCACGTAACAAGGGCCCCAACATCTGGTTGGGTGCGTCCACGCCGATGTCACCAAGTATCTGCGTTGCCTGTGCCACCAAAGTGACCAGATGATTTGCGCTGTGAGCCAGCGAGGCGTGGTAAAGGACACGGTCGGCCTCAGCGATCACAACGGGCTCGGCACCCATTTCCACGACCAGCGCTTGGGCGATCGGCAGCATGGCCGGATCCGCTGTGATACCGAAAGTGCAATCTAACAAACGGGTCAAGTCCAGGCTCATACCTGTGAATGTCATGGCCGGGTGCAACGCCAGAGGAATACCACCGGCCAATTTCACGGGCGCGAGCACGGAGGTGCCATACCGCCCAGAGGTGTGAGCAACCAGTTGCCCTACTTGCCAGGCACCCGTTTTAGCCAGCCCGGACACAAGCTCCGGCAAGGCGTCGTCGGGCACCGCCAACAGGACCAACTCGGCACGCTCTAGAATTTGTGGAATCTCCAGCACCGGGACACCCGGCAGCAACAGTTCTGCCCGCTCCCTGGATTCGGCGGAGACCGCTGACACCCCCACCACAGCATGTCCGGCACCGCGCAGGGCAGCACCCAAGACGGCGCCAACCCTACCGGCACCAACGATTCCAACGCCAAGGCGTCCGGGCTTAATCGCCATTTTCTCTCTTCTGCCTTTCGGATGGCCCCTGTTCACGCGATACCAAGCGCCGGGCCGTTGCCGCTCGCACGGCTTGTTCATCAAAGAGACGCCTTCCGGCGTCGAGGTCCATGTGGTGCACGAGCGGACGAATCGGGCCCGGCGTGGAATGAAGTTCAAAGTTGACCAATCCAAGGGCCGCCATGAGCGGACCTTGGTTCAAACTCAAGGACTGGGTGCGCTCGTGCGGAACCACTTGCAAGCGGCGGAAGATGACTCCGTGGCGGCACAGCAGGGCAGTGGACGTGGCCCTGTAGGCGTTGTAACGCCACGCCAACGGATCGATCCAGATCGCGCTGCGCGGACTGTGGACAAATCCGTGCTTGTTGCCTGGACCACGTAGGCCAGCGGTGAACACTGCAATGGGATCATCCACTCCGGGGTCCACGAAGACCAGAGCCAGCACAGCCATGACCTCGTCGATTGTTCCCGCGGGAAGTAGAACAGTGCGGGATCCATTCTCGGATCGATCGTGCCCATACCCCGCCACATTGACGTGCACCCGATACCAGCCAAACGGGCGCCAAAACGGGCCCTGGCTGATACCCACCGCTTGAACACGTCCGGACGGAATCGTTTGTGAACGGGTTTCAAGCATGCCGTAGTGCAAGCGGACGCCATCAGGAGAGATAGCTACACGAAAATTGAAGTCACCCGTGATGGCCTTCCAATAGGAGGCGGCCACGCCAAGAAAAATGGGAAGGAAAGCAACTAAGACGCCAACCTCTCCGCTCCAAACCGTCAGCCATACTGCCCCGGCACTAACGATCAGTGCCACTACAGTGAGATTGCTAAACACTGTGGCTCCAATGATCCGTCCAGGAGAAAGACCCAAAATGTGCTGCTCCGGTGCCTCCGGAACTCGGCTGGGTTCCTGCAGGTCCACCTGGACCCCCGCGGCACGCGCCAAAATGGCTGCCCGCAACCGTTTTGCCTCGTCCAACTTCAAGAAAGACAGCCGGAAAGCCGACTTCCCGCCGTCGGCCACATCAAACTTCAGCTCAGCCAACCCAAAGACGCGCGCCACTAGCGGTTGCACCACATCGATGGCCTGAACCCGATCAATACGGGCCCGCCGCTGTTGGCGGAAGATCACACCAGAATTGATGTGAACGTGCTGATCCGTCACCTGGTAGCGGGTAAACCGCCAGGAGAGGTAAAAGCCGATGCCAAAGACCACTATCGCAGTCCCCACGACCCCAAGGATCACGAGGGTAGGGGCAATGCTGGCGCCAGAAGACTTTCCACCGCCCCTGAAAAAAACTTGCTCTAAGGAGTTACGGCCAAAGATAAACAAGACGGCCACCACTGCCACCCAGCCGCGGACCAGCGGTGAGACGGGGTGTACTCGGTGCCAGAAGTCGGCGCTGTCGGTATGGAAGCCCCCCGCCAGGCCAGGAGTACCCGAAGGAGGAAGATCGCGTTGAGGCTGCCCTTGCGTGCCGCTCACAGTCCGGCCAGCTTCGCCTCACCGAGGGCGGAGAGCTGTTCGCGCAGCCTGTCCGCCTCCGCCGCTGGGAGCCCATTGATCAGGGCGTTGGTACCGGTGGACGCCGTGTGCAGGTGAATTGTGCTCAGCCCCAACATGCGTTCTAACGGACCCATCGTGACGTCGACGTATTGCATGCGCCCATAAGGAACCACCATGAGCTTGTGGAACATGATGCCTCCGCGGATCAGCAGATCCTCATTGCGTTCGGCGTAGCCAATTGCGTGGACCTGCCGCGGCACCAAGACAAGCGTCCATACAGCTATCACCAACACCACGGAAGGCAATCCCCACGCCAGCCACGCCGGGAAACCCATCCACACGCCGGTGGTTGCCAGGATCAGTGGCAGCGAGAGCAACGCTAAAAAGACCAGCGCACCCCCCGTTTTCTCAATGAGGCGGGCCGCGATCAGTTTTTCCGAAACCGGCAAAAAATCTACATCACTCGGATCAATGGCACTGCGACGTTTAAGCAAACTCTTCCTCACCATGACCTTCACGCTTGTCACGTGGTTTTACTGGAGGCTCCATGTCCTCTGGGGGAAGTTTGCAAAAGCGTTCCACCACAAACCCGGTCACCACCATAACCAGCCCACCGGCCATCATGATGCCGATATGCCAGATGACGCCAAGTTCAGCGCGCAAGGAAATGGTGGGCAACTGGTCAAAAAGGATTCCGGCATGCCAGCCAAACAGAACCGCTCCGGCATAGGCACAAGCCTGTGCCAGCACCACTGTTCGGGCTGCCAACAGTGGGTCTAGATGCCGGTCGCGCTTGCCATCGCGCCAGCGACGAACCTTGAAACCAAGAAACAGACAGACCACTACAATCAGGCCCATAGTGATCAACGAGCTCAGCGGCAGCACAGGCAAGGCCATGCTGGCCCGAGCCGTCAATTCTGTTGCGATCCAGCCGGCCACCGCCAGTACCACTGCGGTGGCGCCCAGCCATGCAGGCCGAATGGTCCGCATTGTGCTCCTCATCGTTGCCTCACCATTATGATTGCTTGCCCTGGTCCAACCGTAGCGTTTATTTCCCGCTCCGGCTCGATTAGTTCCTTGAGAAGACGGAGAAACTTGCTACCTAGTTCAGACCAGCGGTGACTCTTCATCTAACTCATCCATGGCCGCATGCCCTATCCCCGACATATCCCCTGCAACGGCAGCGAGTTCTACCACCGGCTGGCCAGCCAGCATGGCGCCAGGGTCCATAAGGGACCACGGATACATGACAAAGGCTCGTCCGGCAGCACGTGGGTGTGGAAGGGTCAATTCGGGGTCATCGCTATGGAGATCCCCATAGCTAATGATGTCGATGTCCAGCGTGCGCGCCCCCCAGCGAACCGTGCGTTCACGGTGGTGTGCCAGCTCCACGCCCTGACAATGAGCCAGAAGTTCATAGGGATCCAGGGTCGTATCCACGGCAATGACCATATTCAAAAAATCGGGTTGGCCTTCCGGGCCGCCCACGGGTTTCGTGGAGACCACCGGGGAGACGTCCACCAGACGCACCTCAGGGCGGTCCACCAGATCGCCGACGGCGGAGGCGAGAGTGCCGCGCCGTTCCCCTAAATTACTGCCCAGTGCCAGAATCACACGCGTCAGAGCTCCGGTGGCGTTCATGTGGCTCCTTGGTCATTCCTGCTACGAAAAACGTTGATGCTGACGTCACCAAAGGGTACCTGGATGGGAGCTTTGGGTTTGTGGACGGTGACCTCAACTGCGTTCACCATGGCGTATCCGGCAAGAATTTTCTCCGCGATGCGCACGGCGAGTGTCTCAATGAGGTCAAAGGAATCGCCGCGGATCATGGCAGCGATGTCTTCTGCCACTTCACCATAATTTGCCGTCTTACTCAGCTCGTCACTGGCAGCTGCCGGGCCAAGGTCCGCGTGCAAGACTGCATCCACCGTAAACGGTTGACCGTCGCGCTTTTCGAACTCGAACACCCCGTGGTAGCCAATTGCCGTGATGCCCGTCAGGGCGATGGTGTCGTCCCGGGTCACAGTGTGTCTGCTTGAACAAGCTTGCGGGCTTCACGGTTCCGCTTGCCCATCAACAATCGCGAGGCGACTTTTGTGGCGTCCAGGCTGGCGTCGACGTCGTGCACCCGTACACCCCACACGCCCTGCGCCGCGGCAAGAGCAGTGGTGGCTGACGTCGCGTCGTCGCGCTCCTTCGGCGCAGCAGCTTTTCCAGCGGAAGTCAGCAGCGAACCCAAAAAGCGTTTCCTCGAGGTGCCAACTAGAACCTTGTTACCCATCTGCGCAACACGATCCAGATTGGCCAGTAGTTCCCAATTTTGTTCGGCGTTCTTAGAAAACCCGATTCCCGGGTCAACAATGATCATTTCCGGCAACACTCCGGCGTCGTAGAGACGCTGGCGTGTCTCGGAGAGTTCACGGATCACGTCGTCCACAACGTCGTCGTACTGGGTCAATGAATCCATGGAGCGGGAATCTCCACGGCTATGCATAAGCACATAAGGGATATGACGTTCAGCAATTAGTGCGATCATCTCCGGGTGGACATGCGCGCCGGAAACATCATTTATCAGCCCAGCACCAGCGTCCAGCGCCAATGCTGCCGTGGTGGCATGACGTGTGTCCACGCTGACGAGCGCACCCGCTTTGGCTAGGGCTTCCACAACGGCCAAAATGCGGCGCTGCTCCTCATCCTCGTCGACCTCCTGCGCCCCGGGACGGGTGGATTCGCCTCCCACGTCGATGATGTCTGCTCCGCCGTAGAACATGCGCAATCCATGGGCAATGGCGGTCTCAGTTGAGTTGTACTCACCGCCGTCACTAAAGGAATCAGGCGTGCAATTAAGTATCCCCATCACAACAGCTCGCTCGGTCGGCAAGGAGGCGAAAGTAGCCCTAGCGGAACGAGCTCGGAGCACGGGTAGCGGAGAAGTTGCCGGACCTGTGCCCGGGGCGGCTGCGAGTGAATCCATCGTGTGTTTAGTTACCTTCCAAGAATCAAGCTCATTGCTTCAGCCCGGGTTGCGGGCTCATGAAGTATGCCGCGCACGGCACTGGTGACGGTTTTTGCCCCTGGCTTGCGAACACCACGCATCGACATGCACATGTGTTCGCACTCAATGACGACTATGGCGCCACGGGGCTTCAAATGCTGGACCAACGAGTCAGCTATCTGGCTGGTCAGACGTTCTTGGACCTGTGGACGCTTGGCATAGATATCCACCAAACGGGCCAATTTGCTCAGCCCGGTCACCCTTCCATCAGAGGAAGGGATGTATCCAACGTGAGCACTCCCGTGGAACGGCACCAGATGGTGCTCACACGTCGAGTAAAACGGAATGTCCTTCACCAGCACCATCTCCTCATGGGAGATATCAAAGGTGGTGCCCAGAACATCCGCCGGATCCTGGTGAAGCCCGGCAAAAACTTCCGCATAGGCCTTAGCCACCCTCTTCGGGGTGTCGGTAAGTCCGCTGCGTTCCGGGTCCTCCCCTACTGCCAGCAGAATCTCACGGACCGCCCGCTCAATGCGGGGGAGGTCCATGTACCCACCCTGACCATCTGTTGGATGCTCGGGTAAAGAGTCGTGTTGCTCGTCATCAAAATCAGTCACAGCAGACAGCTTAGCCGTCCAGCGGGGTATCTGTTCCGGAGTCTGAGCTCGCTGTCCCTGATGGGCGCTGGTGCTCATTTCCTGGAATCCCGCTGTCATAAGGACGCTCAACGGCCGGGCGAGCCTCCGCAGGAGGCAATGTCTGGTCCTGATTTTCCGTCTCCGCTAGTGCAGCAGCAGCCGCGGCGCCAGCGATCTGCGCCAATTCCCGGCTGGACTGTACAGGGGCAATGTGCTGGACCGGTCGAGTTTGCTTGGACAACCAGATGGGGCGCACGACGGGTTTTTGAACGTCAGCTGTGAGCCTGGCAACATCTGCCTGATTCAAGGTCTCTCGCTCCAGCAGTTCCAGTGCGATCCTGTCCAAGATCTCACGGTTGACGGTGAGAACGTGATGAGCCTCGTCGTGGGCCTCGTCGAGGAGACGTCGGACTTCATCATCGACCATGGCAGCGAGCTGGTTAGAAATGATGGATGCAGCCTCCCCGCCTCGTCCGGACATGGGATCCCCGCCACCGCCATGAACCTTGATGGTGCCAACGCGTTCGCTCATGCCAAACTCGGTCACCATTCGCCGAGCCGTGGATGTAGCTTGTTCAATGTCGCTTGAAGCGCCAGTGGTGGGGTCGTGGAAGACAATCTCCTCCGCGGCACGGCCACCCATGGCCCACGCCATACGGTCAAGCAATTCATTGCGGGAGTATCCCTGAGGGTCCTCATCCGGGACCACCATGGTGTAGCCGCCAGCGCGACCACGGGGCAAGATGGTGACCTTCGTCACTGGCGGAGCATTGTGGAGCGCAGCAGCCACCAAAGCGTGACCGCCTTCATGGTAGGCGGTGAGTTTACGGTCGCGTTCCTTTTGGACACGGGTGCGCTTTTGCGGTCCACCCATGACCCGGTCAATCGACTCGTCCAGTGCCCGGTCATCGATGAGCTGGGCGTTGGAGCGGGCGGTCAGCAGCGCTGCTTCGTTAAGAACATTGGCCAGGTCGGCGCCGGTGTAACCAGGCGTCTTCTTAGCCACTGCGTTCAGGTCCACACCGGGAGCCAACGGCTTGCCCTTTGCATGCACGGCCAGGATTTGCTCACGGCCCAGACGGTCCGGAGCCTCGACAGGGATTTGTCGATCAAAACGACCCGGGCGTAGCAGCGCGGGGTCCAGTACGTCTGGCCGGTTGGTCGCGGCGATCAGGATGACGTTTGTCTTGACGTCGAAGCCGTCCATTTCCACCAGGAGTTGGTTCAGTGTCTGCTCGCGTTCGTCATTTCCCCCACCAATACCGGCCCCGCGGTGGCGGCCCACGGCGTCGATCTCGTCAACAAAAATGATGGCCGGAGAGTTGTTCTTGGCCTGCTCGAAGAGGTCGCGGACACGCGAAGCTCCCACACCAACAAACATTTCAACAAAGTCTGAGCCGGAAATCGAGTAAAACGGCACACCCGCTTCACCCGCCACTGCACGCGCCAGGAGAGTTTTACCGGTTCCGGGAGGGCCATAGAGCAGAACACCCTTGGGAATCTTGGCTCCCACGGCGGTGAACTTGGCAGGATCCTGCAAGAAATCCTTGATTTCATGCAGTTCTTCGACGGCCTCGTCGGCTCCAGCGACGTCGTCGAATGTCACCTGCGGGTTGTCCTTAGTGATCAACTTCGCCTTGGACTTGCCAAACTGCATGACCTTGGATCCGCCGCCTTGCATGCGGGAGAACAGGAACCAGAAGATCAGTCCGATCAGTACGAACGGAATGAGCAAAGAAAGTATGCTCGACCAAAAGTTATTGGACGCAGGCTGGTCATCGAAGGTGGTGAGCTTCGCATTATCAATGGCTTCCACCATGGTCGTAGCCCGGTAGCCACCAAAGAAGAACTGCACGTTCTTTCCGACGTTGCTGCCGTTGGCGGGAGTGAAATCGTCTTTGAGGACCATGTCCACTCGGCCTTCAGAACCAAAGACCTTAGCGGAAACCACTTTGTCGCTCTTGAGCAAAGTCAAAGCGTCTGAAGTGTTGATCTTGCTCGGGCCGCCGCCGGTCAATGTGGCCATAGCGGCCGCGATGAGGACAACCACCACAATGATCCAGATAAATGGACCCTTGAAGAGTTTCTTGACTTTCATGTGTTCGGGGCCTGGCCCCGTCCCTCCCGCTCAACCAAATGTGAAAAAACGAACTGCGGCAGACAAACTAAGCCGCACGCGCGCGCTACAAGTTTTACACCGTTCAGAGTGCAACACGTACGGGAACGGCCAATAGTTCCCTCTGGGCATAACGCATTTCTAGAAACGCTAAGAAAAAATGCACCCGTTTCTGCTGTGCGCGCCTGTTCAAATGTTCAAACATGCGCGCACAGCAGAGACGGGCGCAGGCAAAAAATTTATGCGCTCTCTACCAAGAACTACTCGTAAATATGCGGCGCGAGCGTACCAATGAAGTCCAGGTTGCGGTACTTCTCGGCAAAGTCCAGGCCGTAGCCGACAACGAATTCACTGGGGATCTCATAGCCAACGTACTTGACGTCGATCTCAACCTTGGCGGCGTCGGGCTTGCGCAGAAGTGCGCAGATCTCCACCGAGGCTGGCCCGCGCGAAATGAGGTTCGCTTTGAGCCAGGACAAGGTCAGACCTGAATCGATGATGTCCTCAACGATCAGCACGTGCTTGCCCATGAGGTCCGTCTCCAGATCCTTCAAGATACGAACCACTCCGGATGACTGGGTACCGGAACCGTAGGAAGATACGGCCATCCAGTCCATGGTTACGTGACTGTGCAGTGCGCGGGAGAGATCGGCCATGACCATCACCGCACCCTTGAGCACGCCTACGAGCAGAACGTCACGACCGGCGTAGTCCGCATCGATTTGTGCTGCCAGTTCCGCTACCCGGCCCTGGATCTGCTCTTTGGTGTAGAGAACGTGCTTGAGATCGGCTTGGACGTCTTGTGAATCCACCAATGGCTCCTGAATGTGAAGGTTTATGACTGACTTACTTACGATTACTATTTCCAGCAGCGTCTAAGGACTGCGTCTAAAGACTAGCTTCCCATAGCCTGACGCATCTTGGAGAACGCCCTTAGCGCGTGAAATTCGCCAAACACTGACTTTTCCCGCCATTTGCACAGGACCTGCCGAGCCCTTGCGTTCCAGTAGCGATGCGGCACCAACCAGCCTCTCATAGCTGGGCTGCAGCCCACCCAGTTCGACCACGGCCAGTGCCAAGACCCTCATTCGCAGGGCCGGGGCCAGCGCCCGCAACGCCTCTTCGTTCAATCGCACTTGCGCGTCATCGGCCTGCGAAGCGGGCACATGTTCGCTAATGCGTGCGTATTGCTCACTTGCAAGCTCATCGAGGAAGTCTGCATCGTGGCCAAGGATTGAGGCGGTGCGGGCCAGCGACTCGGTGACAGCCGGACCAAGCTCAGCCCGCAGAAACGGCAAAACAGTATGGCGCACACGTACGCGCAAATAATTCTCATCGCTGTTTGCAGGATCGTGCCACGGATCTAGATCCAGCGCCTCACATATGGCCAATGTCTCATCACGGCGCAGTCCTAGGAAAGGCCGGGCATATAGACCACGACGTTCTCGCATACCAGCCAGCGATCGGGGGCCTGAACCCCGCGCCAGGCCGAGCAACACTGATTCGGCCTGATCGTTTTGGGTGTGAGCCAGCAGCACCGTCTCGGCGCCAAGATCCCTGGCAGCCTCTTCCAACGCGGTAAAGCGTGCCGCTCGTGCTGCGGCTTCTGGTCCGTCTCCGCGGTTTTCCACTTCCACCTGGCTCACCCGGACCGGGTCCAGGCCAAGGCTGCGCAACTGGCCAGCCGTGCGCTGGGCAACTTCCGCGCTGCCGGCCTGCATTTGATGATCGACGACGACGGCGCCCACTTGGATCTCGCCACGGCTAGCGAAGAACGCGGTGACAGCAGCCAGCGCAAGGGAATCCGGACCACCGCTGCATCCCACCAGAACTAGCGGCGGGTGCTGTGTTGGAGTGTACTTTCCGGTTGTGGACAGTCCCAATAGTTCAGCCACCATTTTGCGGGCCTTGCCCACCGTTGGATCCAGCCGACGGCGAGGAAGACTCGGCGCCGTGCCGTTCTCAGATCCCACGATCTATAGCCCCATCCGGTCCACCCACAGGCGGGCACTGTGGATTTCAGCTTCTGTAGGGAGGTTTCCCTCCTGTCGCCAGACGGTATTAAAACCATCCATGCCAACCAGCGCCACCACCTCGCGGACAAATTTCGCGCCATCACTGTATTGACGCATTTTTGCATCGAGGCCCATGAGGTTTCTAATGAACTTCTCGATGACGCCCCGGTCCTTGCCTCGGCTGTTAAAACGCTGCCGGATGGTGCGCACCGACGGTACTATCTGCTGGTCCACGCCGTCCATGACCACGTTGGCATGGCCTTCGAGCAGGCTCATGACTGCGGTAACTTGGGAAAGCGCCGCCATTTGTGCGGGGTCCGAAAGTAAGTCCAAGACGCCGCCACGGCTCGGCACATTTTCGCCTTGCTGGTCCGGCTCGCCGGATCCTTTGTGATCACCCTTGCCGATTTGTCCGCCCAGCGACTTGGCTGCCTGGCGAATCCGCTCGCCTAGATTATCCGAATCTCCGACCAGCAACCCGCCGAGCTTTTCGATTTCGCCGAGCATGTAGTGGCGTAGCCACGGTGCGGCGGCGAACTGCACTCTGTGCGTTTGTTCATGGAGGCACACCCACAAGCGAAAGTCGCTCGTATCAACTTTTAGTTCGCGCTCCACGGTGATGATGTTTGGCGCCACCAGCAGCAACCGTCCGCCGGGCGCTGTTGGGGCAACACCGCTGGCAGCGCTGTTGCCCCCATGTTGCCCTAGCGCGGAAAAGGGATCGTACTGGCCCAAGACCTTGCTGGAAAGAAATGCGAGCGCGGCACCCAGTTGAGCACCAGTGATCGTAGAACCCACAGCGGCGGGTCCGGTGCCTTTCTGTGTCGTGGCCGCCTTGGCCGCCAGAGCACCCATGATGGGGTCCATCATGACGGCGAAGCTTTGTGTATTGGCCTTGGCCCACGAGGCACGGTCCACCACCAGCACTTCGGAGTCGCGCAGATCGTGTGCAGCATCCAACTTACTGATCTGATGAACGTGCTGGACGGATTTTTCGGCCATGAGATGCAGATTCTCCACCGCTTTGGCAATTTCTACGCCCGTCATTACCGGACCTGCTGGGGAAAGTTTCGCCGCGGTAGCGGCGGCTAGCTCCCAATTGACCATTCCAGCAGTGGCAGAGGGGGATGTCGGTGCACTCGATTGCGGGCTCATGTTTCCCATCAGATCACATTTCTCGCACGCTAACCCAAGTGCGCCGCAAACGGCTAAGTCCTGGAGCTAGCTCTTGGCTAGAACAGTTGCGGCAGCGTCGATGGTGGGGATGGCGGATGCCGGCCCAGCAGTCAGGTTGTTGCCCATGATGGAGAACACCAGCAACCGCCCCTGGGCGTTGAGCACATACCCGCTCAAGGCGGAGACCGTGCGCAACGTCCCCGTTTTCGCCCGGACTACTCCGGCGGCCGATAATGAAGGAGCCGAAGCGAATCGCCCGTTCAAGGTCCCATTCAATCCTGCGATCGGCAAGCCGGCCACGGCCTGGCCCACGTCAGTTCCCTCACTCGCGAGCAGGAGAGAAACAGTTTTGACAAGATCGTGGGCGCTGATCAAATTCCCTAGCGCCAACCCGCAATTGTCCACCATGGTCACCGCGTCTAAAGACAGTCCTAACCCCGTGAGGACGCTGCGGACGGCTTTGGTGGCTCCAACAGCGCTTCCCGGTTGCTTTTCTTTCACAGCCACCAGCCGGCCCATCACTTCAGCTAGGTAATTATCTGATTCGACGAGTAGATACTGCACTTGTGCGGCGACTGTCGCCGATTCCACCTTGGCCAATACGTTGTCCGTGGCGGTCGAGGTGCGTGTGATGGTACCCGTGGTGGCGACCCCCGCCTTTTCCAACGCTGCGGCGAAAGCTGTAGCCACGGCAATACCGGAGTCCACCGGACGCGGTGCCGGCTGGTTTGGTGCCGTCCTTCCCGCGTAAAGAGCCATGGGGTAAATCGGGGCGATCTCCCCGGCATTGACGTCTTCGATATCCCAGCCCGGATTCAGCGCCGGACCGCTAAAGAGGGAATCGTCAATGGACAAGGTGACAGGTCCCGCAGTTCCTGTTTTTGCTAGTGCGACGGCGGTTTCCCGGGCCAGCGTTTCGAGGCCGGCATGGCCCATCACGGCGGAGGGTTTGCTCTCGCCCTCAGCCAGCATCGCGTCCCCGCCAGCTCGCAGCACCAGGCTCCCCGGCGTCGTCCCCGCCAAGACCGTGGTGCTCATGCGTGTGGTGGCGCCAAGCGATTTCAGCGCCGCAGCCGAGGTGAGCAGTTTCAAGTTCGACGCCGGTATGCCCGGCTCCTCGCCGTCCTTGCTGTAGAGAGTCTGGCCTGTGATGGCGTCACTGACCTGCGCGCTAAACGTACCGCCGTCGAACGCCAGCGCAGTATTGAGGTCCTTCGCCAACTGTGCGGGATCGGGAAGAGGAGCCTGCGGCGAGACCGAGGAAATCCCCTGAATGGCGCTCAGGGAAGTGGGTGCTAACTGAGCTGCGGGGAGGACGCTCACGACCGCCGGCTCATTCGCCAGCAGCACCGGGACCAGGTTGATACCCACCGGGACCGTGATCGCAGCTAGAGCAAGCACCAACAGTGCACTCGTCACGGTTCTTGACGTGCGTCCCATACAGCGGCTGTTTCCTGTTCATGGCGGGGCCCGGCAGTCACGGCGCACAGGCAGATTTACTCCCGGCCAAATGACTCGGGTGGAAAGTGGCAGAGTTTCGGCCCAGCAATGTCGGCCTATATCCTGATATGGAGATTAGTTTACGCGATGGGACGCTTGCGGCCGCGCCACCGTCGCCGCACCAGCAGCACAGCACGACCAGCACGACCAGCACGACCAGCACAGCCTAGACAGGGCCGCCAACATGATCAGGAGCACTAGATGAAGCACGACGTCACCATTGAGATCCCGCGTGGATCACGCGTCAAGTACGAAGTCGACCACGAGACCGGCCGCGTGCGCCTGGATCGTGTGCTCTTCACCTCCATGCAATACCCCGCGCATTACGGCTTTTTTGATAATACCCTCGGCGAGGATGGCGACCCTCTGGACGCGTTAGTCTGGTACCCCGACGTCGACCTGTTCCCCGGAATTGTCATGGAAGCCCGTCCCATCGCAATTTTCAACATGGACGACGAAGCTGGCGGAGACGCAAAGCTCTTGTGTGTGCCTGCCGACAAACGCTTCGATCACATCCAAGAAGCCAGCGACTTGGACCCTTTCCTACTCAAGGAAATCGAGCACTTCTTTACTTCCTACAAGGATCTGGAGCCCGGTAAGTGGGTCAAGGCAGACGGCTGGTCTGACCGTGCGGGCGCAGAGGCCGAGCTGGAAGCATCCATCAAGCGCTTTGGGACGCAAGAGCACTAAACCCTTATTGCGAACAGTATTGTGAACGAGGAAGGACGGTGCCTCCACTGGGGTGCCGTCCTTCTTCGTGCCGCATCCTAGGGAATCAAGCTGATCCCCACATTGCGGGAGCGTTGGCCAAAACACCCCCAAAGGTGAGGGAGCGTTGGCAGAAAGTGGCCCTAAAGTAACCGAGCGTTGGCAGGGTGGGGGTTGAGGATGCTGTGCAGGACTGTTGCGGCACCGTCGTCGTAGACGGATGCCGTAACTTCGTTAGCAGCAGCCTGAATATGGGCTTCCGCCTGGCCCATGGCCACGCCTCGGTTGGCCCAGCGCAGCATTTCTATGTCATTTGACCCGTCGCCTACCGCCACTGTCCGGGAGGTGTGAATGCCTAAATGGGCCCGCAGCTTTTCCAGCGCTGTGGCCTTCGTGATGCCGGCGGCGGCAATATCCAGCCAGGCGCTCCACCCAACGGCATAGGTGACGCCCTGCAGTCCGGCAGCTTCGATGGCAGCTGTGAACTCGGCTGTGCTCGCTTCAGCACTGTTGACCACCACTCGTACTGCCTGCGCTTCTAAGAGGTGGTGAAAGTCAACGCCGCGGGCCATGATGCCAAAGCTAGGGTCTTGAAAACGGGAAGTGGAGAGAAAGTTGCCGTTGGCATCCTCCACCGCAAAACGCGCACCTGGAATCTTCTCCCGCAATGTGGTGAGGGCTGCGCGGGGGCTAAAAGTCTCACGGTTGATGATCTCGTAGCCAAGTTCCAAGGATGGATCCAGCCTTAGTGTCACACCACCGTTGGAACAGACTGCATAGCCACTAACCAGCCCCACCTGCTCAACTACGGGCAGCACTGCGCCTAGAGAACGTCCGGTGGCGATGATGACCTCGTGTCCAGCCTCCACCACGGCGCGGGCTGCCAAACGAACGGCGTCGCTCATGTTGCCGTCATGGTCAACTAAGGTTCCATCCACGTCGAGAGCGACGAGGCGGTGTGCGGATGTTGCAGCGGCCGGGGCTGCGATTTTCTGGTCATCGGTGCCAGAAACGGCGATTGTAAATGTCGTTGTCATGTATCAAGTGAACCAGAGAGAAGCCCTCTTGCCCTATGAAAGAGCCCACAGTTTACGTGAACGGCAGGTGAATCAATGCTGCACAAGGGTGGGTCAGTTCGGGGTCGATTGGTTCCGATTGGCGGATAGTACGATGCTCAGCTTGGACTTTAGCGTGCATTCAAGGAGGTCATCGGCGGTGGCATCCGATCCGTAGAATTCAGGTAGCCGCAAGCTGATGAGAGTGTTCATGAGCATGCCTTGGGCCAGGAAATCGCTGGCCTCCTGCGAACCCAGGCCAGCCTCGTCGCAAACTAGACGGTAAAGTGCCAAAAATGCCGCTCGCGCACGGGGGCCGATCACCGGTTCGTGTCCAGTGACGAACGACTGCATGAGCACCATTAAGATGCCACGGTCCTGGATCAGGTCGGCATAAGCACGCGCTAGTAGGCCCGTAAGCTCTCCCGCCCTGGTGCCTAGAAGATCCCCGTCCAACTCAGCTACTTGCACGCCCAGTTCTCCGGCGTCGTAGGCGGCAATGACAGCACGAAACTGAGTGAAGAGCTTCGCAAGCGCCCGGTCCATGGCCTCCAGAAACAGATTCTCTTTGGTGCCGAACATACGCACCACGTAGGGCTGGCTGATGGCTGCAGCACGGGCCACTTGGTCCGTCGTGGCTCCCGCATATCCACGCTCGCCAAAGACGACCGTCGCGGCGCCTAAGATCAGCTCGCGCCGCTCGGACGCCGGCATCCGGGGTGTCGGTACATTTTCGACTTTTTTGATGGCCACACTTGACATGTTATCAGTTGATAACTAAGTTCGATAATTAAGTAATCATTCGATTACCTCAATCTTTGAGACGTTAGGTTTCTCGTGAAACGTACGATTCCCGCCTGGCTCGCAATCACGGCTGCCTCAATCCCCGTTTTCATGGCCTCATTGGATAACTTGGTGGTCATCAACGCCCTTCCCGTCATCCACGAAAAAATCGGCGCAAGCGTGGAGGAATTGCAGTGGATTGTTAACGCCTACTCCCTGAGTTTCGCGGTTTTTATGATGCTCGCCGTCGGATTGGGCGACAGATTTGGACGCCGCCACGTCTTCGTCGCTGGCATTGCGATATTCACTCTCGCCTCAGCCGCATCCGCTCTTAGCCACGACCCCTCACAACTCATTGCTGCCCGCGCCTTCCAAGGCCTTGGTGCAGCTGCGATCATGCCACTTTCACTGACCCTGCTCGCAGGCTCCGTAAGTACCGCGCTCCGTCCACTTGCCATTGGTATTTGGGGCGGCGTGTCCGGAATAGGCGTTGCGCTCGGGCCGCTGATCGGCGGGGCCGTCGTCGAGGGGTGGAGCTGGCAGGCGATCTTCTGGATCAATGTGCCCATCGGCGTTATCTCGGTCGCCCTGGTGCTACTGGCGCTGCCAAACAGTTTCGGCGCCCGGGTTCGCGCCGACGTCGTTGGCCTGCTCCTTTCCGGCTTTGGGCTTCTGGGCTTGGTCTTCGGGATCGTCCATGGGAACGACGCCGGCTGGTCAAGTACCGAGGTTGTCCTACCTTTGGTGGGCGGTGGCGTGCTGCTGGTGGCGTTCGTACTGTGGGAATCCCACACCACAAACCCACTAATGCCGTTGCGGCTCTTCCGGGACCGCAGTTTCACCGTGGCAAATATTGTGGGCCTGACCTTCAGCTTCGGTATCTTCGGCTCGGTATTCATCCTGATCCAATTCCTACAGGTCGTCCAGGGATATAGCCCGCTAGAGGCCGCAATACTGACAATGCCGTGGACGCTGGCACCCATGGTGGTGGCGCCGTTGGCCGGTATGCTAGCACCACGGTTCGGGACACGCACACTCATCATCGCCGGAATGGCACTACTGACGGCCGCCATGGCTTGGCTGGCCACCACACTGTCCGTCGATGCGCCTTATGCGCTCCTGGTCCCCGGATTCGTGGCGGCTGGTCTGGGGATGGGACTAGCATTTGCCCCGATGGCGACGGCGATCCTGGCAAATATGAAAGAGGATGATCACGCCAAGGCATCCGGTACCAACTCCGTTTTACGGGAGGTCGGTGTGGCCTTAGGCGTGGCCGTTCTGAGCGCAGTATTTACTGGCGCGGGCGGACAGCTGACCCCTGGGGGCTACGTCGATGCCGCCATCCCAGCAGTCTGGGTAGGCTCCGCCGTTCTGGGGTTGGCTCTTGTTGCCGCGTTCTGGATGCCCTCCCTGCGCCGTTCCCGGGAGCTCGCTGAGCAACTGGCCGGAGTCGAACTCCAGGAACGCGTGGACGCATAAGAATACAAAAAACGAGTGAACGCCGGGTGAATATCCACAATGATGTGCACATTGTGGATATTCACCCGGCGTTCACTCGTTCGTGAATTTGAACGAGCTTACAGTACGGGGAATACTTCCAGTCCGCCCAAGTACTTCCGCAGTGCCACGGGGACGGTGACGGAACCGTCAGCGTTTTGGTGATGCTCCAAGATTGCGACGATCCACCGCGTCGTAGCCAACGTCCCGTTGAGTGTTGCAACAGCGCGGGTGCCAGCCTTGCCGCCGTCGTCCACGGCCATGCGTTCACGTATATTCAACCGGCGCGCCTGGTACGTGGTGCAGTTGGATGTGGACGTCAGCTCACGGTAAGCGGACTGTGTGGGAACCCACGCCTCGCAGTCAAACTTGCGGGCGGCGGAGTTGCCCAGATCCCCGGCTGCCGTGTCAATGACACGGTAGGGCAATTCAACCTTCGCCAGCATCTCTTCTTCCCAAGCCAGCAAACGCTGGTGCTCCTCGGCCGCTTTTTCAACGGTGGTGTAGACAAACATTTCCACCTTGTTGAACTGGTGAACGCGGATGATGCCGCGCGTGTCCTTACCAGATGCTCCAGCCTCGCGACGGTAGCAAGATGACCAGCCTGCGAACCGGATAGGTTCTTCAACGTCGATGATTTCATCGGAGTGATAGCCGGCCAGGGCGACTTCGGAGGTTCCCACCAAGTAAAGATCATCCTCCGCCAGACGGTAGATCTCGGCGTCGTGCTTGACGTCAAAACCGGTTCCAGCCATGGTTTCTGGACGGACCAACGTAGGCGTGATCATGGGCGTGAACCCGGCAGCTATTGCCTGATCCATGGCCATCTGTAGCAGCGCCATTTCCAAGCGCGCACCCACACCTTTGAGGAAGTAGAAACGTGATCCGGAGACTTTGGCGCCGCGTTCCATATCGATCGCACCAATGAGCTCACCAATTTCCAGGTGGTCACGGGGCTCAAAATCGGGGAATTCACGGGGTGTGCCAACAGTCTTGACAACTATGAAGTCGTCTTCACCGCCTGCAGGGACACCGTCGGAGACCAAATTGGGCAGCGCCCGGACAAGCGCGTCCGCAGTGGCACTAGCCGCCTCCGATGCGCTGGAGGCTGCTTTGACCGCCGTAGCCAGTTCCTTCACCTCTGCTAGTAGAGCCTGTTTTTCCTCGCCCTTGGCTGCGGCAACCCGCTTACCGAACACTTTCTGCTCGGAACGCAGGGATTCAAAGGAGCCGATCGTGGACTTCCGCTCAGCGTCTGCGGCGATGATCGCGTCCACAACGGACACGTCGGCACCGCGCACGCGCTGGCTGTCACGAAATTTTTCAGGGTTTTCACAGAGGTCTCTTACATCGATCACCTGCTAAGCCTATCCAATCAAAACAAGCCGAACCGCTATGGTTAGAGAATCATGCCTACTGAAGTCCTCGTCATCATCATTGTGGCCGCGTTCCTACTCATTGCTGGCTTCAGCTGGTTGGGGGTGCGCAAGCTTGCCCAAAAGCACACCCGAAGTGCCGTAGCGGAATCCCCGCACAAGGTCCAAACGCTCGCCCAGCAAGTAGTTTTCGTCTACAACCCCCTAAAAGCTGGCACTGAAGCTGCTAAGTCTCTACTGCTGCGTTCAACGTCCCTGGCTGGCTGGCCGGAGCCCATCTTCATGGAAACGACGGCCCAGGATCCAGGACATGCCATGGCAAAGGCAGCTCTGCTGGCCAAGGCCGACGTTGTCATTGCCGGCGGCGGAGACGGAACTGTGCGAGCGGTTGGCGAAACTCTGCGCCACACCGATGTGCCGCTCGGGATCATTCCGCTAGGGACGGGTAACTTGCTGGCCCGGAACCTGAAGTTGGATGTCAACGATATTGCTGCCAACGTACAGGTTGCCCTGTTTGGCCATCAAAGGCACATCGACTCCGGACTGATGGAGCTTGAGAACGAAGTCACGGGAAGTGTGTCTAAACACTCTTTTATGGTTATAGCTGGACTGGGCATGGATGCCGAGGTCATGAATGACACCAATAGCAAGCTCAAGAAGTCAGTGGGGTGGCTTGCGTACAGCGAGGCGGGCCTGCGACACATGGCGGGGCGGCGCAAAAAGATCAGCATTGCACTGGACGACCAGCCAGCGCAGCAGCGAAAGGTACGCTCCGTGCTGTTCGCAAACTGCGGACTACTGCCAGGTGGGATTGACTTCGTTCCCGGGGCCCTCATTGATGATGGTGTTCTCGACGTGGTGGTTGTCAGCCCGCGAAGTGCCATCGGCTGGCTCGCCATGGCGGGCAAGGTCGTATTCCAGCACAAGAATCACCTGCCTGTCATTGACTTCTACCGATCGCAGCAACTCGTCATCCGCACAGTTATGCCGGTGGAAACCCAAGCAGACGGCGATCCCTGTGGAAAAGCCACGTTGGTCAAGGTCCGGGTGGAACATCAGGCCGTGCTGGTGAGAGTGCCAGCTCCCAATACGCCGGCCTAAATCGCAGGAGACTGCGCCCGCAGCGTTGACAATTCTCTAGACGTTTTTGAAACTAGTCGGTTTCCGGGCGTAAGGACTGCTCCTTGATCAAGCGTTCTTCCTCATCAAAGCGCAGTTCGTTGGCTTCATCGCCCTCATCGCCCACCGAGGTATCCCTGCCTTCGTCGATACCGGGATTGACGATTTTTCCGTCGTCGTTACCATCCTTGATTCCCTGCGGATTCATTATGATGCACCTCTTCCCTACTGGCACCGGCAACCATCTGGCCGACATTGACTAGCTGATGCCGTCCAGAGAACATCCGGACGGTTATCCACAGCATAGGCTCGCACTTGAGATATCGAAAGAGCCCGCGCAAACCTCGTTTACGCAATCCATACCGTCTGCTCAGCGCAGCAGACTTTGCACCCATGCGTCGGCTTCGGCAAAGACTTCGTCGGAATCGTAGGGGCGAATCAGCGGCGCCTGCTGGTCAGCCCGCGGGTATGAGCCCAGGAACCGGATACCCGGACTGACCCGGCGAAGTCCACGGACGGCGTCGGCCACCCGAGCGTCACGGATATGTCCATCCACGTCGATGCTGAAGTTGTAGTGGCCCAGAAACTGTCCCGTTGGCCTGGATTCAATGCGGCTAAGGTTCACGCCCCGGCTGGCAAACTGCTCCAGAATATCCATCAAGGCACCAGGTCGGTCCTCTGGCAGCGGAATAGATAACGTAGTTTTATCTGCGCCCGTGGGCTCCGGCAAAAACTCAGACCCGCCTACCAGCACAAACCTTGTAACAGCGCCTGTGTTGTCTTCGATCCCTGCTGCCAGCACCTTTAGTCCCGTACGCTGTGCCACCAAGGAGGCACAGACTGCGCCCTGAAACGTTGGGGCGGCGCCGAGTAGTTCATAGGCAGCAGCCGCCGTGGAATTCGTCGCCACATGAGCCGCATGGGGAAGATGCTCGCCAAACCAATCGCGGGTCTGCGCCCAAGCATGCGGGTGCGTGCCAACGTCGGTGATGTCCTCCAGGCGCACGCCGTCCTTGGCTACTAGGACGAAGCTGACCGGCACCACCACCTCGTGCAAGATCCGCAGTTCCACGCCGTTGGAAATAGCGTCCAGGGTCGCCGGCACGCCACCCTCAATGGAGTTCTCAATCGGCAGCATCGCGGCGAAGGCTTCCCCTCTGCGCACCATTGACAGCGCCGAGGCTGCATTCGTAGACGGAACCCGCTGCGCATCAGCAGCAGCAGGCACCAGAAGTAGTGCAGACTCCGTGAACGTCCCTTCGGGACCCAAAAAGGTATATGGCAGGGGGGAAATACCGGGCACGTCGGTCATGGACAACCTATCTGAAAAGAGAATGCAGAAATTTAGAGCACACGCGGGGTTTCGCCGTTGCCGGAAACCATGGGCTTATCCGCTTCGAACCACGCGCCCATTCCACCCGCCACGTTGAACGCACTGTAACCATTTGCGTTTAGCCACGTAGTAGCGCGGAAGGAGCGCCCACCAGTGCGGCAAATAACGTTGACATCCACATCCGGGTCCAGGTCCTCGAGGCGTTCAGGGAGCTGCTCCAGGGGGATATGGAGGGCGCCGTCGATGTGCCCAGCTTCCCACTCGTAATCTTCACGGACGTCCAGAATGACGGCGTCGGACGCCAACTCGGAAACAGTGACGGTCATGATCTCAGACATGGAGTTTCTCCTACAGCTCTGTGGAACAGATTTTGGTTCAAGCCTAGCGCCCGAGGGGCCCGGTGCGAGCGCAGTGAGCGCTGGGAGGGCGGTAGGCGCTAGCGCCCGAGGGGCCCGGTGCGAGCGCAGTGAGTTGTGCTGTGCAAGCACTTTGGTGCGAAAATTGGTCAGTGAGCTCAAACGAAAGCCCAGCTGGCACCGCCCAGTCCGGCCAAGAACCCCGCGATACATCGTTCTTTGGACAGCCGAAAATGCTGCTCAATCTCTTCAGCGTCGAGCTGTGGGAACGCTTCTCCTTCTATGGCATGCAGGGCATTCTCGCCTACTACATGTACTACACCGTCACCAAAGGTGGCCTTGGTATCCCCGAGGCCACGGCCCTCGGGATCGTCGGCGCCTACGGTGGTGGTGTCTACTTATCCACCATTCTTGGTGCTTGGATTGCCGATCGTCTTTTGGGTTCAGAACGGGTGCTTTTTTATAGCGCCATTCTGATTATGGCCGGACACCTTTCCCTCGCTCTTCTCCCAGGTGCGTTTGGACTGATCGTTGGTCTCATTCTGATCGGTGTCGGCTCCGGTGGCTTGAAAGCCAACGCCACCTCGTTGGTCGGCACACTGTACGCCAAGGACGATGAGCGCCGCGATGCAGGCTTCTCATTGTTCTACATGGGTATCAACATTGGTGGACTCATTGGTCCGCTTGCGACAGGTTGGCTCCAAGTGAATTGGGGGTTCCATGTGGGCTTCGGTGCTGCCGCGGTCGGTATGGCCTTCGGTCTCATCCAGTACTCTTTGACACGCAAAAATCTGCCTGAGTCCGCACACCACATCGCCAATCCTCTTCCGCGGGAGCAATTCCTCAAGTTCGGTCTGTTGGCAGCGGCGGCTCTCGTCGTTATTGTTTTGGCTGTGGTCTTCAAGTTCATCACTGCGGAGAACCTCAAATGGGTGATCGTGGCAGTCGTCATCGTGGCCGCTATCGCCTACTTTGCAGTTATTCTCGCCAACAAGTCACTGACTGCCATTGAGCGCAGCCGTGTGTACTCTTTCATGCCACTGTTTTTGGCTAGTGCCGTGTTCTGGTCCTTGTTCCAGCAACAATTCACGGTGGTGGCTCTCTACGCGGACAAACGTCTGGACCTAAACGTCTTTGGGTGGCAGATGCCGCCAAGTTGGGTTGCCTCGATCAACCCGGTTTTCATCATCATCTTCGCCGGTGTGTTTGCTGCACTATGGACAAAATGGGGCAGCCGTCAGCCCGGCACGCCGCTGAAGTTCGCTGCGTCTTTGGTGGTCATGGGCTTGGCTTATCTGACATTCATCCCGTTCGCGGGTTTGGTTTCCGTGCCGCTTTATTCGATCGTGATCATCTTGCTGCTGTTCACGATGGCTGAGCTGCTGCTCTCACCCGTAGGTCTGTCCCTCGCGACCAAGTTGGCTCCGGCAGCGTTCCAGACGCAGATGGTGGCGCTGTTCTTTTTGTCGGTCTCCCTGGGTACGGCCATGTCCGGTGTGCTGGCGCAGTATTACAACCCTGCTAACGAGACGCCGTACTTCCTCGTGGTAGGTCTAGTCGCGATTGTTTTTGGCATACTGGTTTTCGCAGCAAACAAGCCCATCAAGAAGTTGATGGCCGGAATCATGTAAGCCCACTTTAAAGTCCGACGGCGGCACTCACCTCACGTATTTGCGTAAGGGGGGTGCCGCCGTCGGACTTAAGAATAGATGTTGTGTAACTCTAATTTAGAGCCCTGGGAGCATAGACGAATATCCACTGCTATAGCTACCGGAGTCATTGGCCATGATGGCCAAACCGAAGATGAAGAACGCATACAGCCCGCCATAGATCACTAAGGCCAGGTAGTTGGTGATCAAGCCGGTGATGGAAAACGGTTTTCCCTGTGGGCTCTCTTTGGCCACGCCCATGTGACCGAGCACGATTCCCACAATCTGCGGAATGATGAACCAGCCAGCCACGAATAACGATGTAAGACCAATGATCATGCTGGCCAAGCTGAGTCCACGTGGGCCACTAGTGGCGTCTACGTAGCCGGGCCCACCCTGATAGTACGTAGGTGCAGCGAATTGGGGCTGCTGGAACTGCCCGCCTTGGGGTGCACCGTAAGGATTCTGTCCGTACGGGACCTTCCCGTAAGGGGATTGGCCGTACTGCGGCTGGGTTTGCGGCTGCTGGCCGTACTGTGGAGCCTGCTGCTCCTGACCATACTGTGGAGCCTGAGGAACCTGCTGCTCCTGACCATACTGTGGAGCCTGAGGAACCTGCTGCTCCTGACCATACTGTGGAGCCTGAGGAACCTGCTGCTCCTGACCATACTGTGGAGCCTGAGGAACCTGCTGCTCCTGACCATACTGTGGAGCCTGAGGAACCTGCTGCTCCTGACCATACTGTGGAGCCTGAGGAACCTGCTGCTCCTGACCATACTGTGGAGCCTGAGGAACCTGCTGCTCCTGACCATACTGTGGAGCCTGAGGAACCTGCTGCTCCTGACCATACTGTGGAGCCTGAGGAACCTGCTGCTCCTGACCATACTGTGGAGCCTGAGGAACCTGCTGCTCCTGACCATACTGTGGAGCCTGAGGAACCTGCTGCTCCTGACCATACTGTGGAGCCTGAGGAACCTGCTGCTCCTGACCATACTGTGGAGCCTGAGGAACCTGCTGCTCCTGACCATACTGTGGAGCCTGAGGAACCTGCTGCTCCTGACCATACTGTGGAGCCTGAGGAACCTGCTGCTCCTGACCATACTGTGGAGCCTGAGGAACCTGCTGCTCCTGACCATACTGTGGAGCCTGAGGAACCTGCTGCTCCTGACCATACTGTGGAGCCTGAGGAACCTGCTGCTCCTGACCATACTGTGGAGCCTGAGGAACCTGCTGCTCCTGACCATACTGTGGAGCCTGAGGAACCTGCTGCTCCTGACCATACTGTGGAGCCTGAGGAACCTGCTGCTCCTGACCATACTGTGGAGCCTGAGGAACCTGCTGCTCCTGACCATACTGTGGAGCCTGAGGAACCTGCTGCTCCTGACCATACTGTGGAGCCTGAGGAACCTGCTGCTCCTGACCATACTGTGGAGCCTGAGGAACCTGCTGCTCCTGACCATACTGTGGAGCCTGAGGAACCTGCTGCTCCTGACCATACTGTGGAGCCTGAGGAACCTGCTGCTCCTGATTGGGCTGAGGGAGCTGCGGTTCTTGGGCGCGGACCTGATCGACGGTCTGGGGAAGGTAGCCCGGGGGCGTGTAGCCCGCAGGGATGTCGGGTTGGGGCTGCGGTTGATCCGGCTGGTTGGACAATGCTGGCTCCTGCGGTAGCTGGGCTGCGGTAAGGCAAGCTGAAATGGTTACGGAAAACTTGCCTCCCATCGTAGTCCAGCATGCGCGCGCTGGGACACTCGAAGCGCATCGGCTCCGGTTTAAACTACGAATTGCACGTCCATACTGTGACAAATAAGTGCGATACCGTCCCTTACTCTGGCATGCTGGGGACATGGCTAGCCGCGCGGGCACTGTTGCCCTACCCCAGGACCTTGTTGATCTCACTGCGTTGATGGATGCGTACTACGATCTGTCCCCGGACCTAAACGATCCAGCCCAGCGCGTAGTGTTTGGCACCTCCGGGCACCGGGGGTCATCGTTGAAATCATCCTTCAACGAGGCTCATATTCTCGCCATCACACAGGCCATCATCGAATACCGGGCAGGCCAAGGCATCACCGGACCACTCTTCATGGGCAAAGACACCCATGCGCTCAGTGAGCCCGCCCAAAACACGGCACTAGAAGTACTTGCCGGAAACGGTGTTCAAGTACTCATTGACGCCCGCCACGGCTTCACACCCACCCCCGCCCTCTCACATGCCATCCTCACGTACAACGCTGGTCGCACAGAGGGACTAGCTGATGGCATTGTTATCACCCCTTCGCACAATCCTCCCGCCGACGGCGGATTCAAATACAACCCCTCACACGGAGGCCCTGCGGATTCGGATGCCACAGGCACGATCGCAAACCGTGCCAACGAATTATTGGAAAACGCCCTCCGTGGCGTGCGGCGGGTCCCACTAAACGATGCACTTTCAGCGGACACCACCGACAAGTTTGATTTTCTTTCCAGCTACGTCGACGATCTCCCCTCTGTCCTGGACCTGGACGCCATCCGGGCGGCCGGTGTCCGCATCGGGGCGGACCCCATGGGCGGGGCCTCCGTCGACTATTGGGGAGAGATCGGCGAGCGCCACCACCTGGATTTGAGCGTCGTCAACCCAACAGTTGACCCGCAGTGGGCCTTCATGACTCTCGACTGGGATGAGAAGATCCGGATGGATTGCTCCTCGCCCTACGCGATGGCTTCTCTGATCAGCAAGCTTTCAGCGGGCGCACCCTATGACATTGCCACGGGCAACGACGCCGACGCCGACCGGCACGGAATTATCACCCCGGACGCCGGGCTCATGAATCCCAACCACTATTTGGCAGTATCCATCCAGTACCTGTACACGCACCGATCCCAGTGGCCCGCCACGGCCAGCGTCGGCAAGACTCTTGTTTCCTCTTCCATCATTGACAGAGTTGCCGCCGATCTGGGCCGCCAATTAGTTGAGGTACCGGTTGGTTTCAAATGGTTTGTCCCCGGTCTGCTCTCCGGTGAGGGCGTCTTTGGTGGCGAGGAATCCGCCGGTGCATCATTTGTAAAGAAAGACGGTTCGGTGTGGACCACCGACAAAGACGGCATTTTGCTGGCGCTGCTCGCCTCTGAGATCACAGCCGTTACCGGCAAGTCACCCTCGGTTCACTACGGTGAGCTGACCGCCCGCTTTGGCTCGCCGTCGTACGCACGCATCGACGCCGCCGCGACTCGCGAACAAAAGGCGGCCCTGGGGAATCTCGCCGCCGACGATGTCACTGCCAACACCCTGGCAGGGGAAACCATTACGGCAAAGCTGACAAAAGCCCCCGGCAACGGAGCAGCCATCGGTGGACTCAAAGTCACCACTGAAAATGCCTGGTTCGCAGCCCGTCCCTCCGGCACTGAGGACGTATACAAGATCTATGCGGAGTCCTTCAAGGGCCCCGAACACCTAGCCCAAGTCCAAGCCGAGGCTAAGGCCCTCGTTGACGGCGTCATCTCCTAGTTGACTCTAGCCAGCCGGTTCTAGCCAGCTGAGTCCAGGGTTTCCTTGAGTTTTGCGGCGGCAAACCCGAGGGCCTGGCGCATGCTAGTCCGCGGCGGAAGCGACACCTCTTGTGGATTAGTGCGCACGTCTACCAACACAGGGCCGGGATGAGCTAGAGCTTCAAGGATGGCGGCATCCAACTCGCCGACGTCGTCCACCCTGATGCCATGCAGCCCGCAGGCACGTGCCACCTGCGCCAAGTCGGGATTGTGTAGAACTGTGCCAAACTCGGGCAATCCCACCTGCTCTTGTTCAAGCTTCACCATGCCCAGCCGGCCGTTATTGAACACCACCAGCTTCACGGGGAGCTCGTAGGCCACTGCCGTTAGCAAATCTCCAAGCAGCATGGTCAGCCCACCGTCTCCGCAGAACGCAATTACTTGACGGGACCGGTCCCATGCCGATGCCCCGAGGGCCTGCGGCATGGCATTCGCCATGGAACCCAGATTGTATGAGCCAAGGAGCCGCCTGTCACCTTCCATGGACACGAAGCGGGAAAGCCACACAGTGGACATCCCCGTATCAGAGGTAAAAATCGCATCGCTGGCCGCATGGGTATTTACGGCAGCCGCCACGGCCTCCGGACGAATCAAACCATCCGGATTATCCACTGTAGAGCGAAGGCGCCCAGTCAACGTTGACCCGTACCCTGGTTCAGAAAGGCGTGACTGTTCCGCAGTCCATGTAGCGTATTTCTTCCGCGCCTGCGCCAAATGGCCGCCGTCGGAGCGTTCACGGAGCAGGGGCAGCAGCATCTGAAGCGACAACCCTGCGTCCCCCACCACACCGTGATCAACATTGATGCGCGCGCCGATATTTTCTCCACGCACGTCCAGCTGAATCACCGTTTTCCCCTCTGGGAGCCACTCACGGTAGGGGAAGTCCGTGCCAACCATCAGCAGGGCATCGCAGGAGTCAAGCGCGTGCAAAGCAGCCGGGTTTCCAATCAACCCGCTCTGGCCCACTTGGAAATCATTGTCTTTCTCTAAACCTTCTTTGGCCTTCAGCGTGAGAACCATGGGCGCTTGCAGAGCTTGTGCTGCGGCGAGCGTTTCCTCCCGCGACTCGCGGGCACCCATACCAACTAGCATCGTGACCGTGTCGGCGTCGTTAAGTGCCTGCGCCGCGGCACTCACCGCGTCCGGCTCCGGTGCCTGCCGCCGTCGTACATCAACAAAATGAGGACGCACGTCATCTGGCACCTGCGCGGAGCCAATGTCTCCGGGAATACTCAACACTGCCACACCGGAGAGCGCGCGGGCTGCGTTGACTGCCTGTTCTAGCAGATACGGCAGCTGCCCCGGGCTAGTCACTGTCTTGGCAAAAACGGCCACGTCGGCGAAAAGCTGGTCGTTATTGACCTCTTGAAAGAATCCACTGCCAATTTCAGCACTGGGTACCTGTCCACAAATCGCCAGCACGGGAGTCCGTGACTTCTTAGCGTCGTACAGGCCATTCAGCAAATGAATCGAGCCCGGCCCCACGGTCCCCATGCACACACCCAACTCTCCAGAGAGCTGCGACTGCGCCCCGGCGGCAAAAGCGGCCACTTCTTCGTGGCGCACCCCTATCCAGTCCAGCCTGTCCTCCGTACGAATGGCGTCAGTGAGCGGGTTCAGCGCATCTCCCACCACCCCCCAGATCTGCTTGACCCCAAGATCCGCAAGTGCCGTGACGATCATTTTGGCAATAGTGTCCATTGTCTTCTCCCTGTCTAAACCAAGGCCCCGGCCGTACCAGTGACCTCTGGAGGATTCCTAGTTGTGCGAGAAAGCGTCTACGTTAGCCGCGGCCCAGTCTTGCGCCCAAGACTCGGGCGGCTGTTGGAGAAGCTCACCCGGCTGGAGCCAGTTGTAGAGCTCCGCATACGACTTGGTGTCCATATGGCCAATCCGACGTCGGAGCATCGCTGGAGACAACTCGGAGAAATCATGCGCTCCCATCGATGCTGCCATGCGCAATGCCTCCGCCACGGTGGCGTGTTGATAGCGCTGAACGCGGTGGCTTTTATCCTCAACGTTGAGCGCAGACGCCCTACGCGGGTCTTGGGTGGCAACACCGACCGGACACTGATTCGTATGGCAACGCTGGGACTGAATACACCCAGTGGCCATCATCATGGCCCTGGCCGCGTTCGTATAATCCGCACCTTGAATGACACGTTTGATGATGTCGGTACCAGTGGCGACCTTCCCCGATGCGCCGATCCGAATACGATCTCGCAGCCCCGTACCCACGAGGGCGTTGTGGACCAACATGAGGCCTTCAGTCAGGGGCGTTCCCACGTGGTCTTCGTACTCCATGGGCGCGGCTCCGGTACCGCCTTCAGAACCGTCCACGATGATGAAGTCCGGGGTGATTCCCTCGGCTACCATCGCCTTGCAGATACCCAGAAATTCACTGCGTGAGCCTACGCACAGCTTGAATCCCACTGGCTTTCCAAGGCTTAGGGCACGCATTTTGGCCATGAACAAGATCAGTTCCCTAGGAGTTGAGAACACCTTGTGGGAGGGCGGGCTCACGCACTTCACCCCTTCCGGGACGCCACGAGTCTTCGCAATCTCAGCCGTGACTTTACCCGCAGGGAGCACCCCACCGATACCCGGTTTCGCTCCTTGGCTCAGTTTTAGACTCAAACACTTCACCGACGGGTGGGCCGCCTTCTCGGCAAATATGTCAGGGTCAAAATTCCCATCTTTGGTACGGGCCCCGAAGTAGCCACTGCCGATCTCCCAGACAAGGTCACCACCGTGTTTGAGGTGGTACTCGCTCAAACCGCCCTCGCCCGTATCGTGGGCGAATCCACCCATAGCAGCGCCCTTATTCATCGCCATCAAGGCATTGGCTGACAACGCGCCGAAGCTCATGGCGGAAACGTTCAGCAGCGCCATGTCATAGGGCTGCGTGCAGTCGGGCCCGCCTATACGCACCCGGGGTTGTTCCGCCGGCGGCTCCAGTGGAGCCGTGCTGTGGACCAGGTATTCATAGCCGACGGCGTTGACGTCGCGTTCGGTACCGAACGCTTGTTCCTCGTTGGTGCCCTTGGCCCGTTCGTAGATCAATGAACGCGTGTCCCTGTCATACGGGCGGCCATCGTAATTGCGTTCAATGAAGTACTGCTGAAGTTCGGGACGGATGTATTCCAGCATGAAACGCATGTGGCCAAGGACCGGGTAGTTACGCAGAATGGAGTGCTTTTTCTGCGTGACGTCATAGATCGCCACCAGAAACAGTATGAGGAAAACCGCTACGGCTACCCACCACCCCGGACCGACGAACCACGCAAGCGCGGCGGCGCCAAGAGTGAGAACGAACAGTGCACCCAACATTGTGATCCGCAACATATTCTCATGCTACATCCACACTTTGGCAGTTTCCTGAAGACAGTTCAGCTGGGGTGTTCGCCGCGCGAACGGGGAGGCTGGGCTTCCCGCGTCAGGCTTAGTGTGCGCGGGCTTCCCGCGTCAGGCTCCCTGCGCGGGCTCCCCGCGTCAGGCTCAGTGGTGGGCGCCAAGCTCATGTTCGGCGTGCCCCACGGGCTCCAACTGGAATGTGGAATGCTCGATGCTGACGGAGAAGTGACCGGCCACGCAGGATTGAAGGGCGTCAAGCATTGTAGGTGCATGGCCGTCATGGAAGCACCCCTCATCCACCACGACGTGAGCGGAGAGGATCGGCAGGCCTGTGGCGATCTGACTTGAATGGAGATCATGAACGCCACGGACATGGTCAATGGCCATAATGTGCTCCCGGACTTTGTCCAAGTTGAGTCCTGCCGGGGTTGATTCCAGCAGCACACCTATGGTTTCCAGCAGCAACTTCACCGTACGCGGCAAGATCAAGACTCCGATCAGCATCGCGACAATGGCGTCGGCTTGGACCCATCCCGTTGTGGTGATGATGATAGCGGCGACGATGACGGCCACGGATCCCAACGCGTCATTAAGCACTTCCAGGAACGCGGCACGCATATTGAAATTGTTGCTGCGACCACCCAACAGTACGAAGAGGGATATGACGTTACCCACCAGCCCGATCAGACCGAAGTAGATCAGCTCCTGCGAGGCGATCTCGCCCGGGTGCATGAGTCGCTGCACACCCTCAACAAGAACCACCAAACCTACAGCGAGCAGAACAGCGGCTTGCGCCGTGGCCGCCAGGATCTCCGCGCGGGCAAATCCCCAAGTTCGTTTGTTGGTGGAGGGCCGTCCCATGAGGCGCGCCGCCACCAGGGCCATGGCCAACCCTCCGGCGTCGGTGAGCACGTGGGCGGAGTCGAAGAGCAGCGCTAGCGAGCCTGTCAGGATCGATCCAATGACCTGGAGAACAAAGACGGCCAAGGTCACGCACAAGGCGATGGTGATGCGTCCCTGGTGAGTTTCAACGCTGGCGCCGCCATGGCTGTGGCTGTGGGAGTGACTGTGTTCTGACATACCCCAATAGTACATCCATTGATGAATCCACCAAAAGGTGTATCATATTGAGAATGAAGACCATTAGCAACGCGGCTGTCCTTGCGCGCTTTGGCTATGCCATTTCCGACCCGACCAGGGCACAAATCCTCATGGAATTGGCTTCCGAACCCAACTATCCGGCCGCGCTTGCGGAAAAGCTCGGGGTTTCTCGCCAAAGTATCTCCAACCACCTCTCATGCCTGCGTGACTGCGGACTTGCTGTTGCCGTGCAAGAGGGGCGCCGTTCAAGATATGAGCTGGCCCATCCGGCCTTGGCTCACGCATTAGGTGACCTTCTGGGCGTAGTACTGCTGGCCAACGACGGGCACGAACCGCACTGAGTGACCTCAATGCCCGCCGATCCACCGTAACTTTGCGTGACCACCCTCGGGGCTCGCAGTTCCGCACCCGCGGATCCGTGCCTATATCCTTATGCGTGGCCCAGTACATGCGGCACATCACACAAGAAGAGGCATTCAATGAGTTTGTTGGGCACCAAATGGCGCGTCCATGGAGACGGCAAGACCATCAAACCCGGGCAAGTAGTCTCCCCTGATGAGCGCCTGAGCTGGCCCCGCACCATCGGGATCGGCCTCCAGCACGTCGTGGCTATGTTCGGTGCCACGTTCTTAGTTCCGCTCCTCACTCATATGCCGCCAGCGACCACGCTATTTTTCTCCGGAATTGGCACGATTTTCTTCTTGCTGCTCACACGCGGGCGGGTGCCAAGCTATCTTGGCTCAAGTTTTGCTTTCATCGCCCCTATTTTGGCCTCGCAGCAGGAGTTTGGCGTGGCGGGCGCGCTGGGCGGAGTAGTCATTGCCGGTGTGACCCTGGCCGTATTGGGCATGGTCGTGCAAAAGTATGGGGCCACTTGGATCAACCGGCTCATGCCTGCACCTGTCACCGGAACCATTGTGGCGCTGATCGGCCTCAATCTAGCGCCCTCGGCATGGAACAATTTCAAACTGGCTCCAGTCACGGCTGTCATCACCCTTGGCGTCATCATCCTCGTCAGCGTGCTCTTCCGCGGAATTTTGGGCCGGTTGGCCATTCTGGTGGGCGTCGCGGCAGGTTATCTAACGGCAGTTCTGCGCGGTGAAGTGAACTTTTCCACTGTCGACGGCGCTGGCTGGATCGGGCTACCCCACTTCCAATCCCCCACCTTCCACTTCGCCGTTCTTGGCCTGTTCATTCCTGTGGTGCTGGTTCTCGTCGCCGAGAACATTGGACACGTGAAATCCGTGGCCCTTATGACGGGAGAGAATTTGGATCCTTACGCCGGCCGGGCCATCATTGCCGACGGCGTAGCTACGACGCTTGCCGGTTTTGGTGGCGGTTCCGGTACTACCACCTACGCGGAGAACATTGGTGTCATGGCGGCCACCAAGGTGTATTCCACAGCTGCCTATTATGTGGCCGGATTGGCGGCGCTGCTACTGAGTTTCTCCCCTAAGTTTGGCGAGCTCAT
Source organism: Arthrobacter cryoconiti (assembly GCF_020905375.1). Classification (GTDB taxonomy): domain Bacteria; phylum Actinomycetota; class Actinomycetes; order Actinomycetales; family Micrococcaceae; genus Specibacter; species Specibacter cryoconiti. Next base: position 95,965 of record NZ_JAJJBU010000004.1, on the reverse strand, counting down.
AGCCACCGTCCCCGTGGGGGTCTTGGGTGGAGCCGCCACTTTGCTCTACGGCATGATCGGCATTTTGGGCGTGCGCATCTGGGTGCAAAACAAGGTGGATTTCTCCAACAACATCAACTTGACCACTGCCGCCGTCGCACTGATAGTGGGCGTAGCGGACTTCACCTGGGTAGCTGGCCAGCTACAGTTTGCCGGCATTGCCCTTGGTACAACCGCCGCATTGGTGGTCTACCACGGCATGCATGCCCTCGCGAAGTGGCGCGGCACCGCAGAGGACCCGCTGGAGCCGGAAAAAGACCCAGCCACCCACTAGGTGCTTCCTGCTGGCGCACCATTGCGCCTCAGTTGTGCGCATAGTGCACCTGGCGCAAAACTGGAGTTGGGTTTTGCGCCAGTGGAAAGTCGGTATTAGATACCGTTGAGTGCTTCCGAGGTGGCCCGGGTCGTATAACGAGCGGCGTCGGCCAAGGCCGCCTCGGATGAGCCGGCAACGTCCGTTGCGCTGACCGCAGCCACAACTCCGTGCTTGGCAAGCTCGGCCGCAGTCACGCTAATGTGCCCGGCCACTACGACGACGGGCAGTCCCCGAGCGTGCGCCGCGTCAGCCACGCCGATGGGAGCCTTGCCAGAGAGTGATTGCGCGTCCAGAGAACCTTCACCGGTGATGACCAGATCAGTGTCGGCAAGCGCTGCGTCCAGCCCCACCATTTCGGCCACCAGAAGAAACCCGCGCTCAATAGTGGTTTTTGTGTAGGCCAAAAATAGTGCCGGGAAGCCGCCTGCCGCGCCGGCACCGGAAACGTCAATATCCACCCCGGTAGACTCCCGGACCAGCGATGCAAGATGACGCAGCCCGGCGTCGAGCTTCTCCACGGCATCCGCATCGGCACCCTTTTGCGGGGCAAAGACGTGCGCGGCACCGTTGTAACCAAACAGAGGATTATCCACATCCACGGCCATGCGCAGGCGGACATTAGTGAGGCGCGGGTCTAAACCGGAAGGATCGACGGCGGCAACATCCAGCAGCGACCCCCCTCCCAACGGCACCAAATTCCCGTGCGAATCCAGCAGCTTCAGCCCTAGTGCACGCAACGCGCCGGATCCTGCATCCGTCATGGCCGAACCGCCAAGACCAATCACGATCTCAGTGGCCCCCGCGTCCAGGGCCGACGCAATCAGTTGGCCCGAACCGTAGGAGTGCGCCCGCAAAGAGTTCTCCACCGTGGGTTCGCTCAGAAGATAGCCGCTGGCCAAGGCTGTCTCAATCACGGCCGTATGGGTTTTCGCGTTGTACGCCCAAGCCGCACCAACAGGCTTGATGATGGGGCCCACAACGGCGTTTATCCGCTCGTCATATCCAGCCGCAACGGCCGCCTCCAGCGTTCCTTCCCCACCATCAGCAACGGGCAGGGTTCTCACCACCGCCTCCGGGTACACGCGCAGGGCTCCTTCGCTCATCGCCGCTGCCGCTTCGACGCCGGTCAGGGTGCCTTTGAACTTGTCAGGTGCAATCAGGATTCGCATGTTCCCATCCTGCCAGCCCTGACGCGAAATGACTTTCTAAGCGCCTCCCGGTCACGCGTTTGGGCGGCCATGTTACGCCCAGTATCCGCGCTCACGCATGACGTCGGCCAGCAGATCAGCCCTGTCCGTCATGATGCCGTCGACCCCTAAATCGAACAGTCGATGCACGAGCGCGGGCTCATTGACAGTCCACACATGCACTTTCAGACCCAAACGATGTGCTCTTTCCAGGGACCTCCGGCTTACGAGTTTGAGGCCCTTGAACCGAAGCGGGATCTGGAGTACGTCCACCCCCTCCATCATCGCTTCGACCCAGCGCGCCGGCAGCCACGAACCGAGCAGAAAGTACGCCGCCAAGAGTGACTGGCCAGGGGAGCTGGCCACCGGTTTGGACAGCCGGGCCAGCACATCCTTCCGACGCTTGTCCGAGAACGACGCCACGCAAACCCTCTCATGAAGGCTGCGTTCTTCAATGAGTTGAGCCAACGCTGCGACCGATCCGTCATCCTTGACGTCAATGTTGAACCGTGCCGACGGCATTGCTGCGAAGAGTTCTGGCAGCGTGGCGATGCGTTCTTGCCCACCAATAAGCGCCTTCTTCACAACATCAAAGGGCAGTTGCGCTATCAGCCCGGATTGGCCTGTGGTCCGTTCTAGAGTGGCGTCGTGAAAGACAATGGTGACACCGTCCACCGTAGTGTTGATATCAGTTTCTAGATACGTGTATCCAAGTTCTTGAGCCGCTTTGAAGGCCATGACGGTATTTTCAAAACCGTCACGGCTAAATCCTCGGTGGGCGATCGCCAACGGAACGGATGACTCCAGAAACGGCTTACCGGGCTGACGCTGATGTTTCATATCCGTTCCCCCGCTGTCCTCAGACCCGGCGAAGATCAGCCAGCCGGGCCTCGATGACCTGGGCTACGCCGTCGTCGGCAAAACTGGGAGCCCTCAACGAGGCCGCAGCTAGCGCGTCCGGGTGCCCGCTCGCCATCGCATAACCGGCGCCTGCCCAGCCCAGCATCTCGATGTCGTTTGGCATATCACCAAATGCCACGACCTCCTCCGCAGCAATGCCGCGGGATCGCGCATATTCGGCCAAGGTCACTGCCTTGTTCACGCCCAACGGGCCCATCTCTAAAAGGGCCAGTTCCGGGGCGGAGTGCGTCACTGAGATCAGTGCACCCACCTGTGGACGGACTAGCTCCATGAATTGGTCGGCATTGCCACTATGCAACACGGCAAGCATCTTCACGATGCCGTCGCGAGCCAGCTGTGCTGTGAGCTCCGCGGGCGTCACGCCCTCTACTCCTGACGGACGCGATGCCCCGAAAAAGCCCGGCTCGACATGGAATCCGTTGAGGCACTCTAACGCAAAGTGCGGTTCCGGGACCAACCCCAAGATAGTGTTACGGACGTTCTCCACTGTGGCCCAGTCCAGTAAATGCGAGCTCACCACGGTCTCGGTTTCCAAGCTGTAGGTGAGTGCGCCATTGGAACAAATGACGGTTCCGGTGTGACCGATCTGCTCACGGATGGGATCGAGCCAGCGCGGAGGACGGCCCGTTACAAAAACAATCTCAACTCCTGCTTGGGCAGCAGCGGCAAAGGCCTTGATCGTCCGGGAGCTGATGCTTCCGTCGTGGCCCAGGATGGTTCCATCGATGTCACTGGCAATTAAGCGCATACTCAAGGCTATCCAACTTCCACACCGTTGGCGGCCGCGGCGATCCGCACGCTACACCTCAAACGTGGCGGTGATCCTGGCCCGAGCCAAGGTATGGAAGGCCAAGTTGAAACCCAGAGCGGCTGGCGTGGAGTCAGCGTTTAGATCCAAAGTGGGGATGTCGACGGCGTGCACCACCACCATGTAGCGGTGTGGCCCGTGCCCGGGCGGAGGCGCCGAGCCCATATAGGCCGAGGTACCGGCGTCGTTCCTCAACAGCAGTGCACCTGTGGGCATGGTAGCGGGACCACTACCGGCGCCCTCCGATAACTCTGTGACCTGGACCGGCACATTAGCCACAGACCAATGCCACCATCCACTGGCCGTAGGAGCGTCAGGATCAAACATGGTGATGGCAAAACTCTTTGTCTCAGCCGGAAACCCCGACCATTTCAGTGCCGGGGACCGATCCTTTCCATCCGCGTGAGCGCCCGGATTCACCTGGGCCGGCGGCATGGCATCACCATCTGCGAACGATCCGCTGGTCAACGTGAATTTCGGGACGGGGGCAAGAAACTCATAAGGGTCATAGTTGTACATGGTCTAACCTTCCTGTAGTTCGGCACGTGTGGGCGGGTTAGCCCCGGCACGGGAAACGGTGATGGCTGCGGCCTGGGCAGCGTAATGGAGCAGTTCCTGAAGCTGTTCGCAGGTGATGGTCCGGAGAGCGGAGCGGCGTTGCGCCCCGTCAAGTTCGCGCTCAACCAGTGCGCTTAGCAGCGCCGCCATGAAAGAGTCCCCCGCCCCCACAGTGTCCACGACGTTCACAGCTGGTACTTGGCAGGAGACCTCGCCGGCCGCGCAGATCGCCCAAGGCCCTTGTCCACCCTGGGTAAGCACCACCATCGCCGGACCCTCCGTGCCACTGCTGGCTCCGGTTCCGCCAATTTCCAGCCAGGCACGTGCCGATTTTTTGGGATCGACTCCCGGATAGAGCCAGGCCAAGTCCTCGTCTGAGGCCTTGACCACATCAGAGAGGGCCACGAACTTCTCTGCTTGCTCGCGGGCGTAAGCAACGTCAGGGATGATGGTGGGCCGAACGTTGGGGTCATAGGAAATTGTGGCACGCGGGTGTGCGGCAATCACGGCGGTCAGAACCTGCTGCGCACCTGGTGCCAGCATTGCAGCAATTGAACCCGTGTGAACCAGCGTGGTGGCTGCCATCATGAAGTTGGGGGCACCGCCTGGACCTGCGGCCGCCGCCGGTAGTTCCCAGTCAAGGTCGAATTCGTACTCGGCCGCACCCTCGGTGTCCAAGACGGCCCGGGCGACGGACGTCGGGAGATCGTCGGGTGCCACAGGAACCAGCACGCCATTTTTTTGCAGATGAGCCGCCACCATGGCCCCGTAAGGATCCTTACCGTAACGTCCCAGAAACTGGACGGGATGACCCAGCCGCGCTAGGCCAACGGCCACATTCAGGGGGCTCCCGCCCACGTGCGGGATGGGGTCCTGCCCCTCCCGGACCACTTCGTCGATCAAGGCCTCGCCCATTATCGTCAGCATGCCACCAGCCTACGGCTACAGCCGCGAAAAACGTTGACACGCAGGTCTCCGGCTCGACCCTGTGCAGCCGGTACGTTTAGGCTCAAGGATATGAGCAGCTATTGGGAACGCCTAGATGAATCTCTACGGCCATCCGTCATTGCCTCCGTGGAAAGCTATGAACGCGCTTTGCCGGAGCTTGTTCGGGTCACCGCGGAGATGGAATCACTCATGCGCCAGGTCATGGGAGAGGCCGACGACGCCCCCTTGTTTATCACGAGCCGGACCAAGAGCGTGGAATCGTTCCGCGAAAAAGCCTCGCGCATGGTGGCCGCAGAACCTGATGTGGCACCCGCACTGCAGTTCCCGGAGCCGCTGCGCAACCTCACGGACATGGTGGGCGTGCGGGTCATCACCACCTTGCCCAGCGAAAACGCGCAGGCCGCCAACTTGATCAAGCGCCGCCGCAGCCTCTTTGACTGCCGTGGCGACCGGGAAAAGGACATTGGCTCTATTGAATCCGGAACGTACGGTTATTCCAGCCGGCACCTGATCCTGCGAACCATTCAAAATGATGTGGTGCGCGCCTACCAAGAAGTATTAGATCCGGGCAACAAGCACAGCGGAAGCTATCTTTTTGAGTGTCAGATCCGCACCGTCTTTGCCCATGCCTGGAGCGAAATTGAGCATGACATCCGGTTCAAGGCTCAGGATCCACGGGCCTGGAGCCCTTACTTTGATCGGCAGTTCACTGCCACTGCAGCCATGCTAGAAACCGTGGAACAGGCTTTTTCAGAACTGCATGAGCGCTATGAAACGGTCACCAGCTTTTGGGATGCCGACGGCGAAGGGAAGGTCTCGCTGACCCCCAACCGAATCAAGGCGGTGTGGCAGACGCTGCTGCCCCACGTTGACCGTAAGGCCGACGACGACTGGGGCTGGGCTGCCGAATTGGTTGCCGCGCATGGGCTGACCAAGACGATTGATCTGGCGGCTCTTTTGCAGCCGGAGATCATCTCCAACGTGCGTAAGGCTCTGGATCACAGGTATTCCCCCGGCCCAGACCGGTTGCTCGATGACTTGTTGTTGTGGCAGTTTGGCCAACGGCACATTGAGCTGACCGCCGAGGACGCCTCTGCCGATCAGACCTCCCGCCGTGACAGTCTCATTCGCCGTCACCAACAAATGCAGCGATACCGTAAGTCGCTGGGCTTCTAGCTACCCACGGCTGGGCTTCTGGCGGCCATTTGGAACGGTCCAAGGCCACTGGGGAGTTGTCCCCATCGACGAACTGCTAACAGCCTTGCTAGATTTCTCTTAGTAGCCCGGATGGACAAGCCATTCGGAAACAACTCTTACGCTAAGGATGTGCATCATGGCCGGTTTGATTGGTAATGACCCCCAGGACATGGCGGATTTGGCAAGCAAGATTGCCCACGCAGTCGATCAGATCCACACCATCACGAGCACCTTGGATTCCAAGGCAAACTCCGTTCAGTGGCAGGGTCCGGATGCTAGCCGCTTCAAGACCAGCGACTGGCCTTCCTACAAGAGCTCACTGACCCGCGTGGCAGCTGACCTCGAGACGGTCAAGGCCACTGTGCTCAAGCAGAAGCAGCAGCAGGAAGCAGCTTCCGCTTAAGTCACACAGAAACACTTTTTCCAAGAGGCCCGGCATGAATCTTATGCCGGGCCTCTTCTCGCTTAGGTGCACATCAGTGAAGTGTTCCCTCGCCAGCAGGCTTAGAATCCAGTCATGACTGTGAGGATGATGAATGCCGCCTACTTCAACCACGTTGGCGAAGCAGGGGTGATCACGTACGCGCAACTTCCCGTTCCGCAGCCCGGTCCTGGCACCGCCCTGGTCAGGGTTCGCGCCTCCGCCGTCAATCATGTGGATACATTTGTGCGCAGCGGTAGCTATGCCACGTCACTGAAATTTCCCCAGGTCCTTGGCCGGGACCTGGTGGGCACGGTTGCCGCCGTCGGCCCCGGAACTCCCGCACACTGGAGCCCCGGTGACGCGGTCTGGTCAAACTCCGCAGGCTTCGACGGCCGGGCCGGGGCTGCGGCAGAATTCACCGTGGTGCCCTTGGATCGCCTGTACCGGCTGCCAGATTCGGTGGACGCGGTGGAGGCCGCCGCGGTCCTTCATTCGGGGGCCACCGCCTGGCTCGCTTTGCACCGACACGCCCGGATCCGCGCGGCAGAAAGCGTTTTTGTGGGAGGCGCTGCGGGTGCCGTGGGCTCGGCACTTCTCATTGCGGCAGTCCGGGCCGGCGCCCGCGTCATTGTTTCCGCCCGAACGGACGACGCCGAATACTGCCGGAGCTTGGGCGCTTGCGTTGCATTGGACTACAGTTCTCAAACCTTCGACGACGAGCTAAAAGCCGCTGTTTACCAGCTCACCGAAGGACGAGGCTTGGATGTGCATATTGAAACTTCGGGGCGGCACCATCTCGAACTCACAGTGGAACTGATGGCGCTGCGCGGACGCATCATCGCACTATCCGGGATCGCGGCCACTAACGCCGTGCCGCTGGGTAAGCTCTACACTCGCGACGGGAGTATTCGCGGCTTCGCCATCAGCAACGCCACGGTCCCCGAGTTGGCGGATGCTGCCGCCGCCGTTAATGCTCTGCTCGTTGACGGTAGCCTGCGGTCCCGTCACATCAACCAGCTCCCCCTATCCCAAGCGGCCACCGCGCACGCCTTGTTGGAGGCGGGCACGGGGCACGGGAAGCTGGTGCTAATACCGTAAAGCCCTTTAGCTCCCCTGGACCTGCTTCATCCAATTCTCGATGCCGGAAGCATCCAACGGCAGGGCGTCGGAGAGCACGGAAGAGCCAGTTCCGGTCACTAAAATATCGTCCTCCAGGCGCACACCGATTCCGCGCAGTTCTGGCGGGAGAGTCAAGTCGTGTTCGTGGAAGTAAAGACCCGGCTCCACAGTCAGAACCATTCCCGGAACCATGGGGGCTCCCTGGTAACTTTCGTAACTTGACTGGCCGCAGTCGTGGCAGTCCAGGCCCAGGTGGTGGCCAACGCCGCAGACAAGATAACGGCGGTGGTGCTGGCCACCCGGCGAAAGCGCCTCGTCCACCGAGACCGGAAGTAGGCCCCAGTCGTTGAGCCCGTTGGCAATTACCTCCATGCACGCCGTGTGGAAATCAGAAAAGTATTTGCCAGGGCCCACCTGAGCCAGCCCGGCACGGTGCGACTTTTCCACCAAGTCGTGCACCATTCTCTGGGTGGGATCAAACGTCCCCGAGCCCGGAAAAGTGCGTGTGACGTCGGCTGTGTAGAAGCTGTTTGTCTCTACCCCCATATCAAGCAGAAGCACCTTGTCTTCCAACACAGGACCGTCACAGCGAACCCAGTGCAGCGTGGGTGCATGCTTGCCGCTGCCAACAATGGTGGCATATCCGACGCCGTTGCCGTAGGTGCGGGCATGGCGATCAAAAGTTCCCTGCAGCCAACGCTCACCACCGACTCTAATCGCGGCGGGAACCTCCCGAACAACGGCGGCGAAACCATCAACAGTATGGTTCACGGCTTCGCGTAATTGGGCAATTTCCCAGTCGTCCTTGACCATGCGCAGATCCGAAAGAACATTCCCGAGGCGGGATCCGGCGTCGATGCCGTGGCGCGCCTCGAGTCCTGTGGGCAGCTTGCCGCCACCTAGAATTGGGCCGCCGCCGGCGCCAGTGGCTCCTCGCATAGCAGCAGTGATGCCGGCGTCGAGCTCAGTGAGCGACTTGACGGCGAGCCCGAGTGCGGCCGCCCAGTCAGAAAAGTCCGGAGCCGAGCCGACCCACATTTCGCCGTGCGCGGCGTTGGTGAAGAACGCTGGGTCCGCGGCGTAGAACGGCGCCGGGATATACAGGACGGCGTCGTGGCCAGACGCCGTGGGTGCCATAACCAAAACTGCGCCGTCGATTGAGGCACCCGTTAGCCAATAAAAGTCAGAGTCGGGGCGGAAGTCGTAGTAGGTATCGTGGCTACGAACGGGAGCAGTTCCTGCCCCGATCACCAACGCCTGCCCGCGGAGCTGATCCGTTGCCCGCGTGCGGTGATCCGCTGCTGCCCCCGCCGCGCCAGCAACCACTGGTGGAGTTCTCTCCGGAGTACCCCAGCCCGTGCCCATATATTCGGTGAACGCCGGCACGTTGGCCAGGCGAGGCATGCGGGGATCTGGGGTGCTTGCGATCGGCATGGAGCGCGTACCTGCGCTCTGGCTCGAGGTCATGTGCTTCACTTTCTTTTGTGCTTTTGTATTTTTTGTTTCTACATCCAGGGCTCCCGGCATCAGTTAGGCAAGCTGGCCGTTGATGCGCTGTGGCACGCCTAGCGGGTTGGCGTCCTGCAAGGCTGCCGGGAGGAGATAGGACGGAAAACCCTGGTAAGCAACCGGGCGCAGGAAACGGGTAATCCCGGCCGTCCCTACTGAGGTGGTGGTGGGTGCCGTGGTTGCCGGATACGGGCCGCCATGTTGCTGGGCGTAGGTGACCGAGACTCCCGTGGGCCATTGGTTCCATAAAACACGTCCTGCCTTCGTCGCCAGTATGCGTACCAGTTCCGGGGCAACCTCATCCGCTTCTTCGCCCTGAATGGTGGCAGTTAGCTGTCCATCCAGTGCGCGGGCTACTGCCAACAGTTCCTCCTCGGATTCATACGTGGCCACCAGGGCCGAGGGGCCGAAGCACTCCGTGATGAGGCCTGCGGGATCCGCCAAGATCTCCGCAGCGGATGTGGCATTCAAAGCAGGGGCGGGAGGGGACGCCACTGTACCCTCCGTGGCGCCCAAAGGAGTCACCGCGCTGTGCCCGCGGAGAGTGCCAAGTGATTCCGTGTAACCGAATTGGATACGGTCATTGAGCAACTTGGCGGCGTCGGGGCGTGCCGTAGTGGCCAGTTCCGCCAGCATGGAAGATGCCGCTGGGATCAGCAAAATACCTGGCTTGGTGCAGAACTGTCCGGCTCCCATCGTGTAAGACGCTACGAACTCAGCAACAATCTGTGAACCCCTGACTGCCGCTGCGGCCGCTGTGACAAAGACCGGATTCACGCTTCCCAGCTCGCCATAAAACGGGATTGGTTCAGGGCGGGAATTTGCCAGGTCAAAGAGGGCCCGGCCGCCAGGGATGGACCCGGTGAACGCCCCGGCCTTGATGCGAGGATCCAACAACGCGTCCTTGCCCACTTGGGTGCCAAAGACCAGTTGCAGCAGGCCGGCCGGCGCTCCAGCCTGAGTAAGTGCCTGCGCTGCTACTCGCCCGACGGCGGAGGACAGACGTGGGTGCCCGGGATGTGCCTTGACCACTACCGAGCAACCGGCGGCGAGCGCTGAACAAGTGTCCCCACCAGCGACGCTAAAGGCGAACGGGAAATTGCTGGCCGCAAAAACGAGCACTGGACCCAGCGGCTCCAAAACACGGCGGATGTCGGGCCGGGCACCCATGGGCCACGCTTGATCGGCGTGATCGATCCGGGCGTCGAGGAAACCGCCATCGGTCAGTAGCTCTGCAAAGAGACGCAGTTGGAACGTGGTGCGCTTAAGCTCACCGCTGAGCCTGCCTTCTGGCAAATTGGATTCCTCTTGAGCTATCGGGACAAGCTCACTGGCAGCGGCATCCAACGCGTCAGCCATCGACGTCAGGGCCTCAGCACGCTTCGTCGCTGGACGTTTCGCCCACTGTGTGGCGGCGGTGTCAGAGGCGGCAAGGATAGTTTCAAGTTCCGCGTTGGTTGTTGTGTCGATAGCGCTCATGTTGCTAGCCCTTCGTCGGAGGTGGATGGTTCGTCAAAGGTTGATGTCGGTTCGGCGGGTATAGGGGCTGTCGGTCCTCGTGAACACTCAAGATCGGCCAACGTCCCCAAACTTATGGGTGCGATGAGAGTGCGCTTAGCCATGGAACGCACGTCAGCGGCGGATGCGCGTGGGCGTTCTACTTTTGCGGGGCGTCCAGGTTCGGCTGAGCGTCCAAGCTTCTCTGCGCGTTCTACTTTGGCTGAGCGTCCAGGCTTCTCTGCGCGTTCTACTTTGGCTGAGCGTCCAGGCTTCTCTGCTCGTTCTACTTTGGCTGAGCTGGGGATACCGTTGAAGCTACCTCGGGTGGCACCTTCACGGTTTGACGTCGGTGGCCCGTCGCCACAAGCGGCAAAGTCTGCAGCTATTTCAGAAGTGGCGAATCCGCAAACTCTTCCTTGACACCAACCCATGCCGGGCCGGGCGAACGATTTCAGACTCCGCGCGTCGGCAGCCCCCAGCTCTGTGTGAGCAGCACACAAAGCCCCATAACTCACCTCTTCGCAACGGCACACAATCGTGTCCGGCGTCAGCCAGCTTGTCCAGCGGACGGGGACGGGGTTGGCGAGGTGCATTGCCACTGCGAAAGCACGCAAGCGGGCACGATCGCGTTGCAGAACGATGATGCGCTTCTCCAGAGCTGCAGCTTCCGGGCCGGCCAGCCAGGCTCGCCCAGACTCCCCAGCTTCTCCAGCTTCTCCAGCTTCTCCAGCTTCTCCAGCAATGCAGAGTGCGGCGTCAAGAGCGGCCAGCTCGCCTTCCAAAACCGCCATGGCGGCTCCACCCACGCCGGTTGCCTCGCCGGCAACACTGATCCCAGGCACCGAAGTTCTCAGCCGCACGTCCACCACGGCAATCAAAGAACCGTCGACGTCAACGTCCGTTTTGCCTCCTGCGGCCAGCACTAGATCCAGCTGGGGAGTGAAACCCCAGCCAAGCGCCACCACATCACACGCTACGCGTCGCCCAGTTTTTGGCACCACTTCCCCGTCTGCGTCGAGCTTCGACAGAGTCACCGATTCCACCCGTTCACGACCATGAATTTCCGTAACGGCAGTACGCACCTTGTATGAAATTCGGTGCTTCAGTAGCTGCACCGCATATTCACCACCCTCGAGGGCCTTCCCTGGTGCCCTGATGGCGCCACGGAGGTTCCGCAACCATCCGGTAGGACTATTGGCTTCGCAAATCGCCGCAACTTTCACTCCGGCTTTCGCGAGCCCTGTGGCAACGGGCAGCAGGAAAGGTCCCGTTCCCGCCACAACAGCAACCTTGCCAACTGCTGTTCCGCTGCTTTTCAGCAATGCCTGGACGCCGCCCGCTGCCATAACGCCGGGAAGATCCCAACCTGGGATGGGCAGCTGGCGGTCGTAACCTCCGGGGCACAGAATTGCCCAATTAGCAGAGACCAGGTGCAAACCTTCGGCCGATTCCGACACTGTTCCTTCACCCCACGTGCCGGCTGCCCCTGACACACCGCCCGGATCCGGCGTTTTATCACTCCCCGGCTCTGTCCCAACACCCGGCCTGCTAGCTGGGTAGACGTCAGACGTCGGGGACAATCGAAGCGTCGTAGCTCCATTAGCGGTTTCAATGAGCCACACCATGGTGTTACGTAGATAGAGAACGTTTCCACGAGACTCCGCCTTATAGAGCCTGGCTCGCATGTCAGCAAAGCGTTTCCAGTCGTGGTGACCTGAGCCATCTGATGCTGCCTCAGATTCCTCGCCATGACGCCAAAATTGACCGCCTGGCTGAGAGTTCGAGTCAATCAGGACTACTCGGAGACCATGTTCTGCCCCGTGAACCGCTGCCGACAAACCTGCGGGTCCGGCACCCACCACGGCAACATCAAAATTCTTGCTTACGCACACGCTCGTGGAGTCACTCATGAATCTCCACTCCCAGCCGCGGGGGCACTCCCGCCTTCCATCTCGGCCCAGCTGTCGCCGGCCAGGCCAGCACCAGCATGACCTGTCTCTAAGGCCATGCCCGCCCGGGCGGGGATGAGACAAGCGCGCTGGTTGGGCACGCCGTCGGCCGTTATGAGGCAGTCAAAACATACACCAATGCCGCAAAACAACCCGCGGGGCCGCCCACCCATGCGAGTAGTACGCCAGGAGGTAATGCCGGCATCGCTCAGTGCTGCACCGACGGTTTGTCCCGGCCGCGCGGACATAGGCGCACCGTCAAGGGTCAAGTGCAATTCAGTCATGAGCTGCCTCCATCTGATTTTCGAAGCGTTCAGGGGCAAACGGCGCTAGATCCATGTCGGTTTTTGCCCCAGTCAGCGATGCAGCTATCAGAGCACCTGTGCCCACGGAGAGCCCAATTCCGGCGCCTTCGTGGCCGCACGCATGCCACATGCCCGGCGCGCGCGGGTCCGGTCCGATGACGGGCAAATGATCTGGGCAGTACGGCCGGAACCCGGAATAGCTGCGCAGGGCCTTCACGTCCCGCAGGAACGGGAACAGCGTTATCGCCTTGCGTGCCATCTCCGCGAGCACGAAGACGCTGAACGATTTATCGAAGCCCACACGTTCCCGGCTGGAACCGATCAGGATAGTCCCGCCACCGGTCCCCTCCACGACTGGAGAGGTCTGCAAGCCCGCATCCGAACTTGCCACATTGTCCACATATTCGGCCGCATACACTTTATGGCGAACAAGTAAGGGAAGCGGCTCGGTCACCATGACATAACCCTTGCGAGGCAGAACTGGAACGTTGACATTAGCTAGTTCCGCAATGACCCCGCCCCACGTCCCGGCGGCATTGACAACGGCCTTGGCGAAAATGGTGCCTCGGTCCGTGACCGTTCCCGTGACAGTTTCCCCGCTCCTGATAAAACCGGTGACCCGCATGCCGGGGTGCACGGTTGCTCCCATCCCTCGAGCCAGACGGAGCAGGTGGGCGGCCGCCAAAGTTGGCTGAACCTGAGCGTCCTGCGAATAGTAGGCGCCGCCGACCATATCCGGGTTGAGGCGGGGTTCAAAGTCATGTAAATAATCCGCGTGAACAAGTTCGACGTCGATCCCGCAGGCACGCTGTCGGCTTGCCAGCTGCGTCAAGTTGGCTTGCGTTCCGGGCTTCGCCGAAACCACCAAGCCGCCCTTGGACTCAAATTCCCACAGGCGCCCGAATTCTGCTAGCTCACCGCGCCATAACGACTGCGAGTATTGAGCAAGCGTCAGTTCCGGCCCGGCTTCCTTGTCAGAAACCAAAATGTTGCCCTCACACGCACTTGACGTACCGCTGGCAATGGCGCCCTTATCTACGACCGCGACCTTCAGTCCCGATTTCGCGGCAAAGTACGCGCAAGCCGCACCGACGGCACCAGCGCCGATGACCACAACGTCAACGGATTGGGGAAGGCTCATATCTGTAGTATGTCACACACTACCCGTTCAGAAAAGGACTTTCCTCCTCGGAGTTGGCATCCGGCCACTACCACCAAAAGATGAGGCTGACGCCATGCTTCGAGGCTGCTACCCGGGGCCATCGCCCAAAACCATCGCTAAGCGATTTACCTCTTCACCCTGCTCACGTGCCACGAATAATAGTGAGGAGAGCGCGTCGGAATTATTAGAACTAATGTTCGTATAACTGTATCTAAATGAATACTATTTTGATAAAATGACAATATGAGCAATTGGGAGAGGATGCCGCTGGATCAGGCTACTGAAGCTACGGGCGATGTGGCGGCGGTCGATGTGGCTTCGGTGATCCGCGCGATTGCTCTTCCTTCAATTGAACCCTTCGGATCAGACAATCCCGACCTCACCGGCCTACCGGCATATTTGCCAGCCTCGACGCCTGATCCAATACCTGCGTCAATAGTCTCTGTGGCGCGAGGCGTGTATGACGCCGCGCTTGCCACGTTGGCCGAACTGAAACGGTTAGAGGACGCTACTGCCGCGTGCAAGGCTTCCGTGGTGGATCGAATGATGTGCGCTTCCCGCTTGGAAGCTGTGGCTCTGGAATTGGATCAGTGGCAGACAGGGATCAGTGATTCTTCCACTTGTTCCGACATTGCCCTCACTCTTTGTGTGCCTGAGCGCACTGCGTCTGCCCTGGCCCACCAGTCCACCGAACTCATAGCTAGTCACCCGCACACGCACACAGCTCTACAAGCCGGTGTGCTGTCGTGGCGACATGCTGTCATCATCATGGATGAGTCAGCGATCTTGGCCGAGACCCCCGGTCTCGACGCTGCCGTGGCGGCCAGTTTTGAGCAACGCCTGCTCGCTTTGGCTCCTGACACGACGGCCACGGGCTTCGCGTCAAAGGCACGCCGGGCAAGGGAATCCACCCATCCAGAATCCCTCGTGACTCGTACCAAACTGGCCTATGCCAAGCGTGAGATGATCCTTGAACCCGGCAAGGACGGGATGTCTTGGCTGACACTGCATTTGCCAGCCCCGGCAGCTGAAGGCATCTGGGTCAATTGCACTCGCAGCGCCCGGAACCTCAAGTACCAAGCAGCTGGCGACCACCGTAAAAACGGACTCAGCGGAGAGCACCGGGCTGGAGAGCACCGGACGCTGTCCCAACTTCGGGTAGACATCGCGGCGGCACTCCTCCTAGGCCAACACCCCCTCCCGACTAAAGCTGACACCACGGCGACGGCCTCAAAGATCAGCACTCCAAGGCCCAACCGCTCGCCTTCAGAAAAGGAATTCGCTTCCGTCATCGTCCCTCCTTTTGACCCACCAACCCCCAACAATGAGCCATCGGAGAATTTTGGGGTCTGCGTCGTACCGGATTGGGCGCATAGAAGCGAACACATTCCCGAGGGCCAGGACTTCGGCACCGTGAGCCCACTCGTAGGCGTGGTCTGTGATAGCCCACTGGTGGGGACGCTACCGAGTGATGGTTCAGGCTATGTCGACGGCATTGTCGACGGGATCCCAGAGGATCCACTGCAGGAATACCTTGAGCAGTTGGATGCAATTCGCGACGGCGCCGTCATCGCGGACCCACCCTCCCCGGAAGCGCAGATCCTGCTCACCGTACCGTTCCTAGGTGCCTTGGGTATTACTGACGAACCAGCAGAACTGGCAGGTTATGGTCCTATCCCTGAATCGATCGCCCGCAAACTCCTTGGCAATAGTGGCACTTTCCTGCGTGTTCTCACCGACCCCGTGTCCAACAAACCACTGGACTTGAACCCGGAGCGCTACCGGAGCCGCGACGTTGAGAAGGCTGTTCTGCGCGCCCTAGCTGGCAGCTGCTATTTCCCCGGCTGCACCAACTCGGTTCTGGACACCGATTTGGACCACCTCACTTCCTGGGACCACGGCGGCAGGTCCACATCGGATAATCGTAGACCTGCGTGCAAACGCCACCACATTCTCAAACACTTCAAAGACGACAAGGATCGACACGGCCGTTACCGCACCGATCGCGACCCTAGTCGTGCGGCCATCAAACTCCGTGGCTGGACCCCCAGCACCACACCCGACGGGCGAGTCGGATGGCGATCACCGTCCGGCAAATACCATCCGCCCCTAAACAATGAAACCCGGGCACCCAGCTATCCCAAGTGGATTAAGCAATGCATCAGCCGCACCATCAATCGAGCCCTGCATGAACCGGAAACCGCAGAGCCTAGCAGCGCCGCATCCCGTCCACATGTCCCCTTCGTCACCAGCTGAAGAGCCTCCGGCGTCATTTCCTTGCGGCAAATTGGATCGCGAACCGTTCCCTTGAATCCCGAACAGCTCGCTCAAGTATCAGTGCTTAGCCCATTCACCACGAACGTGCCCAATGTGACGGGTCATTAGCGCCTGGGCTTCATTCGCTTTACCGGCGCCTATCAAGTCAACGAGTTCCACGTGCTCCAAAGCCATTTCCCGCAGCTTTCCTGAGGCGGCCAGCGGCGCAAGACCCAGCAGACGCGTGTGTGCGCGCAGATCCGAAATCAAGGATACGAGTTTCCGGTTTCCGCGGTACTCAAGGATGGTGATGTGGAACGCACGGTCAGCTTCGGTGTAGGCAATCAAGTCACCCTCACCGGCATACTCGACAATGGCGTCCGCCATTTCACGTAGTCGAACCAACCCGGCGGAGTCGATGAGCGCAGTTACATCCCTAACCGTGGGTGGTTCAATCAATAGTCGAAGGGCGGTGATGTCGTCCAAGTCCGCATCGGAAACCTCCGTGACGCGAAACCCTTTATTCGGCAAGGAAACTACCAGTCCCTCTTTAGCCAGATCCAGCATGGCTTCGCGAACGGGGGTGGGGGAAACACCAAACCGCTTACCTAGGGTCGGCGCCGAATACACTTCGCCAGGCTTCATTTCGCCTGAGATGACGGCAGCCCGGAGAGCTTGGGTAACGGTCTCGCGCAGGCTGACATTCTTTTTGACCATGGTCAGGTGCGAATGTTCCAGGGAGCTCATGACTCCTCCGTTCCCCGTATAAAGCAATGGAAGTGGAACTTGATGTCCACTACAATATGACATTTTAGTCGACGATAGCCCTTGTTGCCGTAAAGAGTTCGTAGGCCCTTCCGGCCACCACGATGTCTTCCCATGACATCCCCACTCCGGTGTACAGCAACGGCTTGCCGGGCTCGGGCGCAAAACGTCCGTTAAGAAGATCCGCCAGTGTCACCAGCCCGCGCGCCTCCCACTCCCGTCCGGATCGCGCAGGAATCAAGTCCCCTGCCTCACGCAGAGCAGATCCATACCCTTCCACCACCACTTCAGCCCTTAATACAAGGGCCGGATCAATCTCTCTCGCATCCAATCCGTGAGATCCAATGGCCGCCACCACCGCTGATTCCTGGACCAAAGCGCCATCAAAAACCGGAACCGATGAAGAAGTCGCACACAGCACGACGTCGGCTCGCGCAACATCCGCCGGCTCACCGGCCCTAGCCGAAAGCCCACGTTCCGTCCACCTGTCAGCAAGCGCTGCCGCGGCCTCCGCACGCCTACCCACCACCACCAGAGAGTCGATTCCACATACAGCCAACAGCGCCTCTATGTGCCTATCCGCCTGTAGTGAGGTGCCAAAAACCACCACGTTCCCCGCCGAATCCGCGTCCCGCAACGCCAGCAGGTGTTTGACGGCCATAATGGTCACGGCGGGAGTTCGGATCAGAGTCATTTCGGCACCGTCAAGGGCCGCCAACGGCGTTAGAAATTCGCCATCGAGCAACAGATAAGTCCCCTGAATCTTGGGGTGGGACTTGGCGGGGTTCTCCGGCGCCACGGTGACCACTTTGACCCCCGCATACTTGGCAGACTGCGCTGGCATGAACAAGAATTCCCCGGTAGCCAGCGGCGCAAACAGGCGCGGCGAATCCGATTCCGGGTCCTGGCCACCGCGTAAAGCCTCCTCGAGAGCTGCGACGGCCGCGGTCGGGGACATTAGCGCGTTCAGAGCTGAGGCGTCGATGTATGGCAGGGCCATGGAGGCTCCTTCTGTTCAGTGGGGGTTCTTAAGTGAGTAAAGCACGACGTCGGCATGTCCGCTCGCGTGCGCCGTTATGCAAATGTGCACGCCGGACGCCGATGCGTGCAGGACTTGAGACTGTTCCGCGTCGAGCAGGACGACCGGCACGAATGTTCCGTAAAGCTCCGCAGCAGCCATCACGCCCAAGGCCACAATGGCGTCTCGCACCAGCAGCAAAATCGCGGCCGGGCCCACGCCGGCACGTATCGCTTCTGCCAGCACCGACGATGATGAACTCGACCCCCGCGAGGCGTCCATCAAGATAACCCTTCCCGCCATCGATGTTCCGGACTGGGGATGGTGGGTGTCAATGATCATGCCGGTGTTCCTATCCATGCCACCCCAGAAAGACAATGGTTCATCCAACGCCAGCAGCGCGCCGCAGCCATCACCGCAGCACAAAGTTAGACCGCGCATAGTTTGACCACTCACTGTTTGACCACACAGCTTTGCATCAGCGAGGTTATGATCAGGCGGAGGTGGAACAGACCCCATTGATCCTTCCCCAGCGCCTTCATTCCCACTGGCGATCATCGCGCACCACCTTTCCGGCGCGAGCTGAGGCTAGGCATTCCCCCAACGTGCCAAACACCACGTCAACGCCAAGATTCATGGGAGCGTACCAAGCCCATTTGCCCGACGGCGTCATCACTGTCCGCTCCTCCGGTGCCAAGATGGGCGTGATGTACGTGCACGTGTCCACCACGATGCGGGCACCACGTTCCTGCGCAGCTTGCACAAAGCCTTTTTCGCGCGCTTGTGCCAAAACCTCTCGTGAAGTGTTGATCCAGACCGTGCAGTCGGCATGGAAGTCGCTTGAGTCCTCAAGCGAAGCTGCGAGTTTTTCAAATTCGTGCACGGAAAAGTGCGGTGTGCCCAAAGCCACGGCATCAAGCGGCGCTGAAGGGTCCGCCGTCGTCAATTCATCGCGAGCCGCTCGCAACATCGCCGCGGTGATGGCAATCCTTGGTTTACCGAACCAGTCTGGATTCCCCGCGGCAGCAATCGCCTCAGGCGTTACACCCGCTACGTGAAAGAGTGCGACTCCTCCGGAAGACGCTGCGGTAGCCCCCAATGCCTTGAGTTTGTCCTCGTCCACCAAAGTTGGATTGATTCCCGTCAGCAGTGGAACCCTGGACCCCGAGCTGCGCCCGACCACGTCACCGAGTGCGGCCCAGATGGCCTCCTCACCCAACATCCGGACAGACAACGCCGAGCAGTCAAGCTCCACTGTGGGCACCCTGTTCCCTTCCAGATGCAGTCCGGCGTGCGGTACTCGACCGGTGATAGCGGCACAAATATCGATGAAGTCCCCATAACGTTCGGTCCGTGCCCCCAACACAGAGTTCGCGAAAACGATCGCGTTCGATTCCGCCCACGCGATGTCTTCGCCGAATCCCGGACGCTCCACGGACTGGTAGGGCGCACACGTCCACGTCGCGCGGGCACCAAGTGCACGGTACGCATCCATCAATGCCCGGGCGTCGATGGCATCCTGCGGGGGCAGCCTTACCAAGCCAGGGTGCAAAAGGTCCAATGAGCTGGTATTCAAAGTGGTGGGAACAGCCACTTTCGCACCAAGACCGGCCAGCTTCTGGGCAAAATCGAGCCCCGCCTGCCCGTGATAGAGACAGCCATCAATGTGCGCGTTGGTCACGGGTATGAGCCGCGTCGCCCCCAACACGCCAGCTAGTGACACCACCATGCGCATGGCCATGGCGGTGCCGTTACCACGATCGCCGCACAGCATGGCAGCCTCCTCGCTCCTGAGCACGAGTACCGGGGCACTCACAAGAGGAATCCCGCTTGGAAAGGGTCCTCCGGGTCCAGGTGATACTGTGCGGTCCCGGTAATCCAGGCCCGTCCAGTGATGGTGGGGATCACCGCGGGAAGCCCAGCCACCGTCGTTTCCGCTACTAATTGGCCTACGAACGCTGTGCCAATGAAGGACTCGTTGACGAAGTCAGTATTGAGCGCCAACGCTCCACGAGCGTGAAGTTGGGCCATCCGAGCACTGGTGCCGGTGCCGCACGGTGAACGGTCAAACCAGCCCGGGTAAATGGCCATGGCATGACGGGAATGCTGAGCTGTGGATCCGGGAGCCGCCAAATACACGTGGTGACAGCCCGTGATGTCCGCCCGCTCCGGGTGGATGGGCATGTTTTGGGTGTTGATGGCGTCCATGATCTTCAATCCTGCATCCAGCAGCTGATCCTTGGCTACCCGGGAAAATGGCAATCCCAGCTCATCCAGGTCAACGATGGCGTAAAAATTTCCACCAAACGCCATGTCGTAATGCACTTCACCAAAGGCTTCCACCTGCACGCTCTGATCAAGCGCTAAAACAAAGGAGGGCACGTTGGTAATGGTCACGGATTTGGCGCTTCCACCCTCCACTGCGACTTCAGCGACCACCAACCCGGCAGGTGTATCCAGCCGAATCGTAGTGACCGGCTCCACCACGTCAACCATTCCTGTTTCCACCAACACCGTCGCCACACCGATGGTGCCATGCCCACACATGGGCAACAGCCCGGAGACTTCAATGAACAAGACCCCATAGTCGGCGTCGGCCCGGGTAGGGGGCTGCAAGATTGCCCCACTCATTGACGCGTGACCGCGCGGTTCGCACATCAACAGGGTGCGGACGTCGTCGCTGTTCTCCATGAACCACTGGCGGCGTTCAGCCATAGTGGCACCTGGGATGGTGCCCACCCCGCCGACGATGACGCGGGTGGGCATTCCCTCGGTGTGGGATTCTACGGAATGAAAGACACGCTTGGAGCGCATTGATTGGCCTTTACTTGTAGCCCTTGGCCAGGACGGCCTCGGTGTCAGCTGTGATCCGCGCTGCTAGCTCGGCTGGCAACGGCAGACGAGGCTGACGGCAGGCGCCGCCGTTGCGTCCTGCGATGTCCATCGAGAGCTTGATGGACTGCACAAACTCCGGTTTGGAATCCCAGCGCAGCAGTGAGTGGAGGTCACGGTAAATGGGAAGCGCTGCCATGATGTCCGCGGCATCGCCACTCGTGGCCAGGTTGTACAGTTTCACGGTGCTTTCCGGGATCGCGTTCGGGTAGCCGGCAATCCACCCCACGGCACCAGCTAGACCAAGCTCTAGCAATACGTCATCGGAGCCGATCAACAGATCCAGATCAGGAGCGAGCTCGGCAATTTCGTAAGCACGGCGAACATCCCCAGTAAATTCCTTCACCGCCACGATCAAGCCCTCACCATGCAGGCGGGCCAGCAGCGCAGGCGTCAAATCGACCTTGGTGTCATACGGGTTGTTGTAAGCAACGATCGGCAGCCCGGCCTTAGCGACCTCACGGTAATGTGCCACGACGGCTTCGTCGTCGGCCTTGAAAGTATTAGGGGGCAGCGCCAGCACGGAAGCGGCACCGGCATCGCGTGCTTGCTCGGCCCAGCGACGGGACTCATCCGCGCCGTAGGCCGCAACACCCGGCATGACGGTAAACCCAGCGGGTGCGGCCGCAACGGCCGTCTCCACGACCTTCGCCCGCTCCTCGAGCGTCAACGTCTGATATTCGCCCAAGGAACCGTTGGGGCAAACGCCGTCGCAGCCATTTGCCGCCAGCCAAGCGACATGCTCACCGTAGGCCGCATAGTCAACGGCGCCGTCGGCCGTGAACTGCAGAGCGGTAGCGACGTGGATGCCCTGCCAGGGCTGAGTGCGACTTGTCATGATGGTCTCCTTTGTCCAAAAGCAATGTGATCCAGGCTCCCCAGAGGAGCAGTGATAACGCTCACACTATCAGTACAATGTCACATAATACTAGTGAAGAAGTGGCCACAGCAGCGCCAACTCAGAACTTAAGCCGCCAACGGGGACCAGCGCAGTAGTGCCCTGGTCCCCGTTGAAGCCCCAACCCTATGCGCCGAGGTAGGCCTCGACGATCCGGGAATCAGCCATGAGTTCAGCACCGGTCCCGGTCATGGTGGTCACACCGTTTTCAATGACATAACCACGACTCGTAATCTTCAAAGCGGCACGAGCATTTTGCTCCACGAGTAGCACCGTGGTGCCGTTGGCGTTGACCTCTTTGATAACGTCCATGACCTGAGCGACGATCAGCGGCGCCAAACCCATAGACGGCTCGTCCAGCATCAGCATGCGCGGCCCTGCAATGAGCGCACGTCCAATCGCGAGCATCTGTTGCTCTCCACCGGAGAGCGTTCCACCTTGCTGCGAGCGCCGTTGCGCTAGCAGGGGAAGCAGCTCAAAGACGTCCTTGAGCCTTTTTTGCACGGCGGAACGGTCCTTGACCAGATACCCACCCAACTGGAGATTTTCCAGAACGGACAGGGTGGAGAAGATTCGCCGGCCTTCGGGCACATGGATGAGCCCCGCATTAACCACGTCCCACGGCTTGGCCCGCGTGATGTCTGCTCCGGCAAAACTGATGGCGCCGGAGTGGACTTTCACAATGGCAGACGCCGCGGATAACGTTGTGGTTTTCCCAGCACCGTTGTTACCCAACAAGGCCACGATCTCGCCCTCTTCGACCCGGATATCGATTCCGCGCAGGGCTTGAATTTTGCCGTAAAAGACTTCAACGTTCTCAAAATTGAGCATTGACATCAGAGCTTGCCCCCGTCCGGATTTTCCGCTCGGCCCGCAGCATCTTTCGCTTCATCAGCCGCCGGTTCATCGGCTTTTCCAAGATACGCCTCGATGACTTGTGGATTCTTTTTCACTTCATCCGGGGTCCCGTCCGCAATTTCCTTACCAAAGTTCATAACTACCACCCGTTCGCTGACCTCCATGACAACGCTCATGTCATGTTCGATCAGTACGACGGCGGCACCAAGGTCACGAATCTTGCGGCACAACTGAAGTAGCTCGCGTTTTTCGGAGTGGTTCAGACCCGCCCCTGGCTCATCCAGAAGCACGAGCTTGGCCTTGCGGGCCATGGCGCGTGCCATTTCGACTTGGCGTTGCTGCCCGTAAGCCAGATTTCGGACGGGAATCCCTCGCCCTCCCCGGTATCCTACGAAGTCCAGCCAACGGTGCGCCTCGTCCGTGTAGTACGCCTCGCTCTTGCGATACCGAGGAGTGTGAAAGAGGGCGTCCACAAAATTCTGTCCGCCATATAAATGCATACCACCGCGAACATTATCCAGCACCGTCAAATCCGGGAACAGGCGCAGGTTCTGGAACGTACGAGTGACTCCGGTTGCTGCAATGGCGGCCGGACGTTTGCCCGTAATATCCTGCCCGTCCACCAAAACCGTGCCGCTAACCGGCTTATAAAATCCGGTGATGCAGTTGAACGCACTCGTCTTCCCCGCCCCATTCGGGCCGATCACCGAGACGATCTCTCCGGCGTCGGCTGAAAAAGTGAGTCCGTTGACTGCCTTGACCCCGCCGAAGGCGATCTGGAGTTCATTGACTTCCAATAGCGGACTCATAGCGTCCCACCTTTCGCCGGGCTCACGGAATCTCCCGGACCAGGATCTGCGTTCTCGCTCTCCCCGTCCGTGCGTTCCACCTCAAAAGCTCGGCTAGGCCAGAAACCTTGGGGCCTCAGCACCATCACAGCTACCAGCACGACGCCGAAAATCACGTACCGTAGATTTCCCATGTCCCGCAGGAATTCAGGCAAGAGCGAGATAGCAACGGCACCGACAACCACGCCTCGAGTATTGCCCATGCCACCGAGCACGACCGCCATCAAGACAAGTGCTGACTGCAAGAAAACGAAGCTCTGCGGAGAGATAGCGGAGAGGTGTGCAGCAAACAGCATCCCTCCCAGACCTCCCCACATGGCCCCGAAGATGTAAGCCGCCAATTTCACCTTGTAGGTGTGAATGCCCATGGCCTCGGCAGCATCTTCATCCTCGCGGACAAAGCGCCACGCCCGGCCTAAACGGGACTTCCCTAACCGAGCCGAGCCCAACACCAGCAGGCTGACCACCACCACACAGAAGTAGTAGAACGGGACCGAGTCGGAAAGTTTCAGGCCGAAAAGTTCGATGCCTGGGATGCCATAGATCCCGGATGGCCCACCCGTGATGGAAAGATTGTTAGCGGTAAGCCGAATAATCTCACCAAATCCAAGTGTCACGATCGCCAGGTAGTCACTGCGCAAACGCAGAGTGGGCCCACCGATGATCAACCCGGCCAGAATGCACATAACCAACACCGCAGGAATGGTGAACAGGATAGGTAGGTCCCACGCCTTGGAAACAATCCCGGAGGTATAGGCTCCCACTGCCATGAACGCGATGTAGCCCAAGTCAAGAAGCCCGCAATAACCCACCACAATGTTCAACCCTGAGGCGAGCAGGATGAAGATCACGGCTGTGGTGCCAATGTTCATGGCGTACGGCGTGGCCAAGATAAACGGGAAAACTATTGCCACCACGAAGGCGCCCCAACCAAGCTGTTTGCTTTCAAACAGACGTGAGAAGCGGCTCGCTGGCTTACCGATGCGGCGCGGAGCGCGGCTTGTGTCTACGTTCTCACTCATTTAGACACGCTCCGTCACTCGTTCGCCCAGCAAGCCGGTAGGTTTCAAGGTCAGGAATGCGATGAGAACTCCAAAAGTGAAGACGTCCCGCCACTGGCCACCGAGCCACTGGGAACCGAAAGCTTCCAGCAAGCCCAACAGTAGCCCGCCCAACATGGCGCCCTTGATATTGCCGATGCCACCAATGACTGCTGCGGTGAAGGCCTTTAGCCCAATGATGAAACCCATCAAAAAGTCGATCTTGCCGTAGTAGGCGCCAGCCATGACACCGGCGGCTCCGGCAAGTGCGGAGCCGATGAAGAACGTCCACGTAATGATTTTGTTGACGTTCACCCCCATCAGGAGAGCCCCCTTGGGATCCAAAGCAATGGCACGCATCGCTCGGCCCATGGAAGTGCGTTGGATGTAGGAGTTCAGACTCAGCATTAGCACCACGGCAATGACCATGAGCACGATTTGTGGTGCGGAAATGCGGGCGCCAAGGAAGTCGAAGCTTTCCCCTTCAAGCCTTACGGGGAACACCTTTGGGTTAGGGCCAGCGATTGCGCTCACGCCGTATTCCAGCGTGAAGGAGGCTCCAACTGCGGTGATCAGCACCGCCAGTCGAGGTGAGTTTCGCAGCGGCCTATAGGCCAGGTATTCAATACCGACTCCGATGCCGCCGGTGATGATCATTGTCAGCAACAGCACTATCAATAGAGCTGTGATCGACATGGAAGCCGGTATGACGCCAACAGAACTCAGCACGGCGAAACCTATGAAGGCGCCGACCATGTAGATGTCACCGTGGGCGAAGTTGAGAAGTTTGATGATGCCGTAGACCATTGAATAGCCTAAGGCGATGAGTGCGTAAAAAGAGCCTACGAAAAGGCCATTCCAAATCAGCTGTGTCATGCGTCCTGCCTTGACTGTGAAAATGGTTCCAGTGAGGGGCGGTCCAAGCAGCGGACAGTTGTTTAGGCTGCCCGCTGCTTGCTAGAAATTAGCTCAAGACGTCTTAGTTCAAAGTATCTTTCAAGACGAACTTTCCACCTTGGACCGCAAGGATTTGGAAGCCACCGTTGCTTAGCGTGTGCTCGGGGGTGAACTTCAGCGGACCGGAGAATATCTGGAAACCATCGATGGCGGTCAAGGCTTTGGTTACGGCATCGCCGTCGGTGCTCTTGGCCTGCTTCATGGCTTCGGCTGCCACTCGGACAGCGTCATAGGATTGCGTGGAGTATGGCCCGGGAGCCGCACCGAACGCTTTGGTGTAGTCGGCAATCCATGTCTCGGCGCCCTTGATGGTGTCCGGGGTCTGGGTCATTGTGGCGAGAACACCCTCGGCATTTGCTGCTCCAGCGATGGTGACGAGGGACGGATCAACGCTGCCATCAGCGACCATAATTTTGCCCTGGTACCCAGCCGCCTTGAGCTGATTGATGATCAGCCCACCCTCTTGGTAGTAGCCGGTCCAGTAAACCATGTCGGGCTTGGCACCCATGATGTCGTGGACCACTGAGGAGTAGTCGCTTTCACCCGCAGTCACCGAGGTGGCCAACGCCGTCTTGACACTGCCTTCGCTCGCCAGGTCCTTCTTCGTCTCGGCGGCAATGTCCTTTGAATAGCTGGTGTTGTCATCCACCAAAGCCACAGTCTTCATACCGTCCTTGACCATGAACTTCACGGCCGCTGCCGCCTGCTGGACGCCGGTGCCATTAATCAAAAAAACGTTGGGTAGCTTCTGATTGACCAGGTCCTGCGAGTTGGCAGCAGGGATAATCATGGGGATATTGGCCTTGGAGAAGATGGGCAGCGTCGGAAGCGTGGCCCCCGAGCAGTATCCACCTACGGAGATAACCGCACCGTTGGAGACTGCCTTGTTGGCAGCAGCAGCAGCCTGAGTGGGATCGCAAGCGCCATCCTCAAGGTCCAAGGCGAGCTGGCGGCCCAGGACCCCGCCCTTTGCGTTGATCTCATTAACGGCCAGTTGCATGCCATTCTTCATGTACACGCCGGTAGGTGCACTAGAACCGGACATCGGAATAACGGCGGCAATTTTGATCGGCCCTGAATCCGCCGTTTTGTCCCCTCCACCGCCAAGTATGCCGCCACACCCGGTAGTGGCGAGCATGGCTGCGGCCACTGCGCCCACAGCAAATACCTTGGGAATTCGAAGTTTCATTGTCTGCATCTCCTTTGACGTGACAACATGCAAGCCAAAAACGCGACGCACAAACACCGTCACGGCAGCTACTGTCAGATAGATCACACTGTCTTGATGTGTAAAATATGACATGTTACGTTCAGCCGTGTCAACGATGTTTCGGGCTAGGCGAACAATCGAGACCGGACTGAAACCAACGGCGCTAGAGACGCCATGTCGCCGTCCGCGCCTTGCACCTAGGGCAAAGGAACGCTAGAACAGTGCGTCCCTGCTGAGGGCTTGCCCGCAGCAGCCTGACAGTTCATTGATACCGCAACTAACCTTTGCTATCCCAAACAACAGGGGTCCGCTAGCGTCGTCCTCGTTTTTGTGCACGCGCCTTACCTCCAGGGCGTCCACCCCCACGAAGGTGCAGGCCGCTCTTGGCGGCACCTTTACCGGCCCCGCCCTTACCGCCCCCCTTACCGTTGGTACTTGTCCGCGAGGTACTCGAGCCTTTCTTGGGGGCTTCGGCCTGTTTGGCCAACACCGACGGCTGCCGGGAGCTATTGGCACTGCGCCCGCGAACTACGCCAATGAACTCCTCTATAACAGTCTCAAAATCGTCCGCCAGCGGCTTATCGGCGCGCAGCCATGCCAATCCGATCCCTGATTCGTCAACACCTGTGAGAATGCGAGCCCGCAACTCCTTGCGGTTGAAGTGCCGAGCCACGGACATTGGCAGGATCAAGATGCCTAGTCCCGCCTCCACTAGGTCTAAGGCTTCCTCTACAGAGCGCATCTTTGGCAGCGGTTTGCGCGTTCCCTCCCGAATTTCAGAGGAGACGTCGCGCCATTGCGGGAAGTCTTCCGGGTGCGCGAGCAGATACTCATCGGCGAGTTCCGCGACGTCAATCTCCTCAAACGCCGCAATCGGATGGTCCTTAGGTGCCACCACCACTGACAATTCGGTATAGAGCGGGATGACGTTTAGGCCGTCTTTTTCAACTGGTAAACGGACGAAGGCCATGTCGGCGGTTCCTGCGCGAACGGCGTCGAGCTGCCCTGACTCAGTGGCGGGGACAGCCAGCAGTTTCACCTGCGGCATCCGCTCTTCCCACCGGTGGATCCATTTTCCGGGAGTCACACCAGGGACAAAGGTTACTTTAAGTTCGCGGGATTCTGGCACTTGTTCACCCTAACGCACTGTATTCCCGCAAACCACTGTCTTTGCACCGGTACCCTTGGAGGATGACCATTGAACCCTCATCCCAAGCCATGAAGCCCGCCACTGCGGCTAAGAAGCTGGGCATCCATTTGCCTGCCGCCCCCACTGATTTCCAGGAAAACGCGCTGACCCATGAGGCATTCAAAGCTCTTCAAGAGAACCCGCCAGAATGGCTGGCCGAGCTGCGCCGCAGCGGCCCGCACCCGCGCCAGGTTGTTGCCCAGAAACTGAACATTTCAATTGGCGGGCTGAACCGTTCCGAGGTTACGGAAACACTGACGACGTCGGAGATCACCGAGCTCCTCAAGAGCCCGCCGGCATGGCTGGTCCAGGAGCGCGCCGTGCACGCAACCGCCCGGGCCGAAGCCAAGTTGGCCAAGGAGCGCGAAGCGGCTAAACGCCCGAAGTCCTAGTAGCAAACAAGGCGACGGCGTGCCGTACTGGCGAGGGCGCGTGAAAGTACACACGCCCTCGCCAGTACGGCACGCCGTCGGTGCTTAATGGCCCTGGAACCGTCTAGGGATTGTAGATCTGGCTACTGCGACTGAGGACTTCGCCCTTGAAGAACTCCGGATGACGCCGATACATCAAGAACATCAGCACCACACCGAGCAGAATTACCCCGGCGCCCAGAATGAACACCATGCCCAGTCCGGCAATATTGGAGCCAGAACCGTAACTCGGATCCATCGAATCGTAAGCGGTCTTGATGAACATGACGAGCAGGATCACGCCGCCTATAAGTGGAGCCAGGAACTTGTACAGGAAGTTGCGCACCCCGTGGAAGGCTTCAGCACGGAAATACCAAACGCACGCCAGCGCCGTGATGCCGTAGTAGAAGCAGATCATCATCCCCAATGCCGTAATGGTGTCCCACAACGCGTTCTCTGAAAGTGTCCGGGTGACGATGTAGAAGCCAGCAGCGGCAATAGCGGCCGCGATCGTTGCATAGCCCGGCGACTTATGAGTGGGGCTGATCTTGCTAAAACTCTTCGGCAGGGCGCGGTAATGACCCATGGACAGCAGCGTCCTAGCTGGTGAGACAAACGTGGACTGCAGCGAAGCTGCGGAGGAACTTAGAATGGCCAGCGACATCAAAATTGCAAACGGTCCCATGATGGGTCCGGCGAGGACGGCAAAGATGCTGCCCTGATTCTCTGGGTTCCCGGCGCCAAGCCCCGTCTCCCCGATCCCTGCGTAGGACAACGTGGCCAGAGAAACCGTCATGTAGATAAGCACAATCACCACCACCGTTGCGGTGGCCGCCCGTCCCGGAGTCTTTTTGGGGTTTTTCGTTTCCTCATTCATTGTCAAGGTCACATCCCAGCCCCAGAAGATGAAAATGGACAAGGACACCCCGGCCGCGAATTGCGAGAATGAGCCGACGGCAAAGGGGTTGAACCAGTCTGGCGAGATCGCCGTGGCATCAAACGCGGTTCCATTGGCAACATGGGCGAAGGCGGCAATGGAGAACCAGCCCAGGATCACCAACTGGAACGCCACCAGAATGTACTGGAATGCCTTAGTGGTCTCCATCCCCCGGTAAGAAATCCAACAGGCGCCAGCAATGAAAACAAGTGTTGTGACGATGTTCAGCGGTAAGTTGCGTGTCAGATCGGCCAGTGACGGGTTGGAAAATATTTGGGCCAGCATGAGGTAAAAGAAGTCCACCGCCACGGCGGCCAAGTTGGACAGGACGATGATGGTGGCAGCAATGAGGCCCCAGCCACCCATCCACCCAAGCCACGGACCGAAAGCGCGCGTTGCCCACGTAAAGGAGGTTCCGGCGTCGGGCATGGCATTGTTCAGTTCACGGTAGCCAAGTGCCACCAGAAGCATCGGGATGAAACCAACCAAGAAAATGGCCGGCAGGTGCACCCCCACTTCAGAAACGGTCGGGCCCAACGCTGCTGTCAGCGTGTAAGCCGGTGCAATGCAGGAAATTCCAATGACGACGGCGCCAATCAGGCCTACCGAACCAGCCTTGAGACCCTTTTCACTGAGCCCGTGGTCGCCGGCGGCATTCTTTACTGTGTCCGGAGAAGTCATTTTTTCGCCTCACGTGGTCCGTCCGCGTCAACGACGGGGATCTGGGTAGTTTGCAGCAGGTCATCGGCGCTTCCCACGTAGTTACGGGGAACCACTATCATCGGAACCGGCAGTGCCCGCAAAATGCGATTGGCGGTGCTGCCAAGGAAAATGGAGTTGTTGTGTGCCAGGCGGCTGGAGCCGATCAACAAGATCTCACCCTTTTTCCAGTTGAGCGCATCCACCGCATCCTCGATGGTCCGTCCACTTCCCACCACGACGTCGATCGCTTGTTTCTCCAGCGAACTCCCCTGAAGAGCTTGGCTGGCAGCAACCACAGCGCGAAGATGAGCCTTGGCGTCTTCGACTGTGGCACCGGCTTCGTTGTTGCCCAGCGCAATGAGGGAGACCACCCGCAGGGGAAGACCACGGCGCTTGGCCGACGCAACGGCAACCGTCAGTACCCCTTCTGCCCCAACGCGGGTGCCCACAGCGCACGTGAGGCGGGTGATCGGTTCGGTGCGGCTGTACCCCGAGGGGGCCAGCACCACGGGTAGCGGCGATGCGTGCAAAAGCGCATTGGCCACCGAGCCAACACTGAATCGCTTGAACAAGCCTGCGCTGCTGGCCCCAATAATCAAGGCCGACGCCCCGAGGTCTCTCGCCGCATTGATGAGTACCCCCGCTTCGGAGTCACCACGGTAAATGTGTGCCTTGGCTGGCACATCCGCCGGAATCAGGGCCAATCCTTCGTCCAACCATGCGGCTACTTGGCCGGCCAGAATGCTCTTAAAACCGGCTTCCGGCGGATAAACACCGTTGTACGGCGAATCCGCCGGCAACACCATGACAAGATCCAAAGAGGCGCCCTGTCTACGTGCAAGGGCCACTGCCAGGTTGACGGCATCGCCGCCACGGGCATTGGCCGTATATCCCACTACGTAACGCATACGGTTCTCCTCAGGACGTCATTGTCAAAGAATGCAATAGTTGCTAAAAATAATTGCTAAAGGTGAAGCCCTGCCGCACGTAAGTGCAGGACTCTAGGCCAGTTCCGCGATCAACTTCGCCGCAGTAAATTGGCCCATCCGGACTGCACCATCGACGTGTTGGTAACCTTCTGCGGCCAAGTCGGAACAGGACCAGTGGATGGGACCAACCGGTGTGAGCTGGTCTGCTCCGTAGCGGTGCAGCCCGCCGAGGTCATACGAGGCCGCGTAGGCTCCCCGGGTCCATTCCTCAGTTCCCCAATCAGATTCGTAATACACCACAGGCTCAGCGGCCTTCGGCCCCAGGAAATCGGCGAGCGCAGACGTGATTTCCTTTTTGCGCTGCTCGGGAGAAAGTGTAAAAGCGTAGTCTGCCTTCTCGTCAGAGATGAATCCCACCAAGGTGCCGCAAGGATCATCGTGATTGGTGTTGTCATACACCTCTTGGACTAGCGAAGAAGCAGAGAATCCTGTACCGGAGAGTCCGTCCTCACGCCAGAACGGGGTGTCGTAGACGGCATGGACCTTGATGACGAAACCCAGCGACTGGTGTTGATGCATCTGGTGCTGGCGTCGCGGCAAGGCGGGCTCGAAGGAAACGCGGTTGTAGAGGTTCGGCGGAACCGCCATGACAACGCGTTTAGCGGTGACCGTTGCCTTATCGGAAATAACACTCACCCGGTAGCCCTCCGAGGTCTCTTCCCAGCGGATGGTGCGGGCCGGGGAATTGAGGATGACGTCCTCCCCCAATTCTTCGGCCATCTTCACCGACACTCCCTGCATACCGCCCACTACGCGCTTGTCGAGAATGAAGTTATCGTCCACCAAGTTGGTGAAGGAGCCGGCGGAGGAGGCCATGAACACCGCCTGCAAGGCAGAGAAGGCATGGGCCGGTTTGGTGAGCATGCCTCCGGCGATGAACAGCCCAATGTTGTTGCAGGCCTCTTCATCGCTGGACTGGGTCCGCAGCCAGTGATGGAAGGAAATAATGTCCAATTCACGGGCTTGCGGATGAGCCCACGGCTTTTCTGGATCCATGGCACCCGCGAGCGAATCCAAGGTCTCAATGAGCTGATTCATCGCAGCCTCAGTGGTGGCGGAGACGGGAAACATTTCTCCCGTGTAGCGGGTTCGTGTCCCATCCGGAGCCACATAGACGCTGTCCCCGTCGCGGTAACGTGAATATGTTTCAAGCCCAAGTTCATCGAGCAGGCCAATCAGTGCCGTCTGGTCGGGGGAGACCCACTGGCCCCCGATTTCCAGCCAGGCACCGTCGATCGTGTTAGACCAAGTGCGTCCACCCACACGATCGCGCGCCTCGACGACGGCGACGCTCAGTCCCGCCTTGCGCAGTTCGCGTGCGGCGCTCATCCCTGACGGACCAGCCCCGATGATGACGACGTCGCGCTCGATGTGTTGCATGTTGGCCATGTTTCCCTCTCCTGCAAACCGTAGGTGATCCGGCTCACTAAATGAATGACGTTCATTTAGATTAGACTGTAACGGACGTCACCGCGTTTGGTAAAGGGGTGACGATAATAAATTTGCGCCACTGCGCGCCGGAATCGTAAAGGAGATCGTGACGTGCCCGACGGCGTACTGCCCCGCAAGTCCGTCAGCACCAAGTCAGCCCGGCGCCGGGCTGGCCGGCCACTTCACGCGCTTCTGGGTCATGCACAAATCACGTCGGCGGCGCTGAAGCTCGTTTCAAAAGACGGATATAAGGCCCTCACCATGTCCAGTCTTGCCAAGTCGTTGAATGTGGCGCCCTCCGCGCTGTACAACCACGTCCGCTCTAAGCAGGACGTTTTGGTCCTTGTGGAGGAGGCTCTGATGGGCCGGGTAGACGTCACAGCTTTTGCAAACCGGCCGTGGGCTGAGGCGGTCAGCGTCTGGGCACGCTCCTACCGCAACGTCTTTTCCGCCCACGTTCCCTTGATCCCCGTGATAGCCCTGCTGCCTGTCACCAATGCCTCGCAGACTCTGTTGATGTACGACGCCGTGACCAAGGGTTTCCTGCGAGCTGGCTGGCCGCAGGAACACATCATTGATGCCATCGTGGCACTGGAATCATTCATCTACGGCTCCGCTTACGACGTCAACGCTCCCGCAGACATCTTTTCCCCCGGTGATCTGGCTGGGCAAACACCCAACTTCACGGCAGCCGTCGCACACCGGAGTAATCAGCACGGCGCCAACGACGCCGATGCAGCCTTTGAACTAGGGCTTTCCGCCCTCATCGCCGGACTCTCCGCCACCATCCAAAAGCCAGCCCTCTAGCCATAGCCAGCCGCCGTCCATAGGCTGGGACTGACATAGGCAATCAGCAAGGGGAACACCATGGGCTTTAGCATCGGCAACGCAGCACTCAGACTTGTTTCTGGTGCATTCATCCTCAATTCAGGTATCGGAAAGCTCGCGATAGCCCCCGAGCACGCGGCCGGCCTGCAAGAAGCGGCAGCCCGGGTGATCCCACAGGCAGGTGGCCTGGAGCCAACCCAGTTTGGGCGCTACCTCAGCTCCCTGGAGATTGGCCTGGGAACCTTCATTCTCACCCCGTTTATTCCTACTCGGATGGCAGGCCTGGCGTTGGGCGCCTTCTCCGGGACATTGGTGGCTACTTACCTAAAGTCCCCCGGCATGACCGAGGCAGACGGAATTCGTCCCACGACTGCTGGCACCGCCATGGCCAAGGACTTTTGGCTCGTTGGCATTGCAGTGGCGCTGCTCTTCCACAAGAAAAGAAAGTAGCGGGACTTCTGCACGGTTCTTCTCGCGCTGGACGGCACCGGGGCCAGGTTCGGACCAGAGCCCCGAAATTACAGGGCCGTAATTTCTAACGCGGTAAACTGCAAGGGAACATGTCAGCCCGCCGGGCCGGCTTTTGCGTGCCAAGGAGACCCGTTGCCTTCCCAGCTTTCATCTGCGGGCGCCCGCATCCTTGAGCGGCCTGACATCCTCAAGGATCATGGAACACTAGCGCTAATCAATGAGACCCTAACGCAGGATCAGGCAGCGGCTGTGGACTTGTTGGCTGTGCGTAGCGCACTGGATGCCTATGCGATTCCCTATCTGCTGGCCCGGGGCAACCGGCGCTTCCCCGTGCTGGCCATTGACAGGGCTTACCGGCATGCGGTAAAAAATGCTCTGGTCCATAGTTTTGCCGACGAACCGTTTTACTCCCGCAGTAGGGACCCGCAAAAAGTCACCCTCCTAGTAGCGGATGGCAAGCTAGCGGCGCATAAGAAGACTCGGATCGTGCGGCTTTTTCGACCTCGTGTAGAACCGCTTGGCGGACTTCATTTTGGTGCTGCCTCTGGAGTCCAGTTGGAATTCTGGACGTTCAAAGACGGACTGATTCAATTGCCGGTGGAGAATTCCCTCACGCGCCGAAGTGTCGTGGCGAGTGATGCACGCCGCGGAACCGTTGAACTGTATGGCAAGACGTGGCCCACCATTGAGGGAATGTTTGCTGAGCATGCCTTTGACGTTCCGTTCCCCATCGATATGGTTTATAGCTGGGTGGATGGCAGTTCTGTGGAATATCAGGCAGATAGACGCAAGCGGGAAGCCGATGCTGTCTTAGGTGAGGGCGACGCACATGAGTCGCGGTTCCGGCAGGTCGATGAACTGAAATATGCGCTGAGATCCATATTCATGTTTGCGCCTTGGATCGGGACTGTCTTCATTGCCACAGATTCCTCCACACCGGATTGGCTTGCCGAGCACCCACGTATCCGCATAGTGCGCAGCCACGAACACTTCGCGGATCCGACAGTGTTACCCACTCATAACTCCATGGCAGTGGAATCACAGCTCCACCATATTTCCGGACTGGCCGAACATTTTCTATATTCTAATGACGACATGTTCTTTGGCCGGCCCGTAGCCCCTGCGATGTTCTTTACCCCCGGTGGCATCAGCAGATTCATGCTCTCCCCCAACAGGATTGGTCTGGGCGAGAGCTCCACCGAACGCAGCGGCTTTGAAAACTCAGCCCGGGTAAACCGGCGCCTGTTATGGGAACGGTTCGGTCGTATAGCCACCCGACACCTTGAACATGCGCCAGCCCCTCTGCGCCTATCCGTCATGACGGAGCTGGAAGCCAACTTCCCGAAGGAGTTCGCGGACACGGCGGCGAGCACTTTCCGGGCCGCGGGCAATATTTCAGTCACCAATTCGCTTTATCACTACTACGCCCTCTTCACCGGACGTGCCGTTATGCATAAGGACGGGAAGGGGGTTTATGTAGACACAACCACCCGAAAAGGACTCAACTCTTTGCAGCGCGTCTTGGCGCGACGAAACGCAGACTTTCTCTGCCTCAACGACGGCAGCTCCCCCGAAGTTGATGCGCAGGAACGCCGCGAACTCGTGACCGATTTCTTAGAAAAATACTTCCCGCTCAAAGCACCCTGGG
Source organism: Arthrobacter cryoconiti (assembly GCF_020905375.1). Lineage (GTDB taxonomy): Bacteria > Actinomycetota > Actinomycetes > Actinomycetales > Micrococcaceae > Specibacter > Specibacter cryoconiti. The sequence continues at coordinate 60,676 of NZ_JAJJBU010000004.1, read as the reverse complement.
AAAAATAGGACGCGTCAGACAAACCTTTGGCACAGGAAGCTACTCAGTTGCGGGAGTCGCTAGTCCAAGCGCGGCTAGGATCAACTGCTCTGAGTCAGCATCAGCGCACTCGCCCGTAGTTTGTGCGGCTTCGCGGTTATTAGCCGAGACCGCCTCCACCACCTCGCTGCGATGGATGCTGACATCTCGTGGCGCCTCAATGCCTATGCGAACCCCCTCGCCGCGGCCGCCGTCGAGGATGGTGACGGTGATGTTCGAGCCAATGACGATCTTCTCGCCGATCTTACGTGTCAATACCAGCATGCAGTTCCTTCCATGGATGTGCGCCAGAATTCAAGTCTAAAGCGTGGCAGAGGTGGCTTGATAGCCATCCACCCAACCCACTGGGTAACCCAGCTCGTTGACGGTTTCAGGCGTGGCTGTCTCCGTAGACCCCAGCACTGCGAGAGCGTCCGGCGTCGCGTACCAGGCCGTTTGTCGAGTCCAAACCTGCGTATCCTCCGGTTTGTGGAGCGCGTCCACCACAAGCCACAGCTGGTTTGGCACCACCGAAGCAAGTGCCGTAGGACTCGAGGATCCCTGAGCTCCAACACTGAACGCTATCACCAGCGGTTTACCATCAACCGCCGCCAGCGCCTGAGCCTTCTTAACTTCGGCGCTATCAATGAAAACGTGTCCGATCCCGTTTGACCGATGAACGCCAGCAGTGCGTAACTCCGCGCCGCCTTCTAGAGCTCCGATCATGCTCCAGGCAACATGGAGCGGCTGTTCACGCAGGCCCACCAACACGATCAAGTCCCCCGCAATGGTCGATGGTCGGGGCGTCTCAGGCAGTATGGATTCCCCTGCGCGCCGGCCTTTCCGATTGTTGATTTCTCGGAAAACCTCCATGGAACTGCTGCCGCTATCAACGCCAAGCTGTGCTGACACCTTTCCTAGAACAGCGTCAAAGTCCGGCTTCGCGGTGGAAACCACAAGAGCGGCTGAGGACTTCGCCGAATCGCCGTCGTCGGCGTCGGCCAACAAATCAGCCAAGCCACGCCTGGACGTGGGAGGACGGCGCACAACGCTGGCACTAGGGGTATCGGCGCGTTGCATGTGTGCTGCACGTCCGTCCACCTCCACCGTGACTTCAAAGGAAGTGACGGCTCCCATACCGAACAGCCCTCCAGTCTGAATCTTTTCGGCGCGGATAATCCGGGCACGTGCACCGTAGCGTTCGAAGATCTGCCATCGCAGGCTCTCCAGACTGTGGCCTCTAAGCTGAAATCGACTGGACACTACGCACCACCCCTACAGTTTCAATGTTCGGGTTGCCAGCCGTAGCCTCGGTGTAAGAAAGCACCGGGAGGGCGTTTACTCGTCCCGAAACCAACCGCTGCACGGCAGGGCGCAGGGCCGGAGCGCAGACCAGGACTGGACTACTCCCGGCAGACTCTGCGCTCGTGAACGTTTCTGTCACGGACACGAGAAAAGCTTCAAGCCGGGACGGGTCAACCACAATCTGGGTCCCCAGCTCCGAGGGGCGCAGGCCCTCCAGCAAAGACTGTTCCAGAGAGGGATCAATCATGAGCACAGCCAAACAGGCACCCTCAAGATATTTGTCAGCGATCACCGGGCCCAAAGCGTTCCGTGCTGCCTCGATCAACCCCTCAGCTTCGGTCCCCTTCTTCGCTTGGAGCGACAGCGCCTCATAGATTCGAGGGAGATCATTGATGGGCACTTGCTCGGCTAACAACCCCTGCAGAACACGTTGGACCTCGCCCAAAGACAGCAACCCGGGAACCAGCTCCTCAACTATCGAAGGTGAAATCTCCTTCACGCCTTCCGTGAGTACACGGACGTCTTCGCGGCTGAGTAGTCTTCCGGCGTGGGTCTTCACAATCGCTGAAAGATGAGTGATGAGTACGGAGACACGATCAATGACAGTGGCTCCTTGCATCTCCGCAGTGTGGCGCATCTCCGCCGGAATCCACTTGCCATTGAGCCCAAACACAGGTTCCACGGTAGGAGTGCCGGGGAGCGCGGCTAGGTTTTCACCCAACGCCAGCACCCTCCCGGCAGGGGCAGTGCCACGCCCAGCCTCGACACCGGCAATCCTGATGACGTAGGTGGCCGGCGGAAGTTCCACGTGGTCACGGGTGCGCACCGGCGGCACCACCATGCCCAACTCCATGGCGACCTTGTGTCGCAGCGCTTTGATGCGGGCCAGAAGATCATCGGCGGAACCAGAGACCAAATCCACAAGATCCGTTGAGAGCTGAATTTCCAGCGCTTGAACCCGCATCTTCTCCATGATGTCCTCGGTGGTTTCCTCCTGTGGAGGAAGTTCCGCTGCGCTGCGTGCCGCCAATGCTGCCGCAGTTTCAGCCGCCTTGACCCGTTGGCCCATGAACAGCAGCACCGCTCCCACAGCGAGGAAAAGAAACACCGGCATACCTGGAATGATGGCCATGATGATGGCCGCAACCCCTGCCACCATCAGGGCCGAGCGTGACTGCGTGAGCTGCACGGCCGCCGTCGTACCCATATCGGAGGAAGCATTTGAGCGTGTGACGATCATCCCGGTAGCCACAGCCATCAGCAGGGCCGGGATCTGGGACACTAAGCCGTCACCGACTGACAACAATGAGTAAGTGTTGACGGCGTCGCTAATGTCCATGCCCCGCTGGAGCATGCCGATGGCAATTCCGCCAACCAGGTTGATGATGATAATGATGATGCCCACAATCGCATCACCCTTGACGAACTTCGAGGCCCCGTCCATTGCCCCGTAGAAGTCCGCTTCCGCGGACACTTCAGCGCGGCGTTCCTTTGCCTCAACATCGGAAATTAGCCCGGCGTTCAAATCCGCGTCGATCGCCATCTGCTTTCCCGGCATGGCATCCAAGGTGAAGCGGGCCCCAACCTCCGCAACGCGTTCGGCACCCTTGGTGACCACCACGAACTGGATGACAACAAGGATCAAAAAGATCACGGCACCGATGATCAGGTTTCCGCCCACAGTGACCTGCCCAAACGCCTGAATCACCTGCCCTGCGTGCGCCTGACCCAAAACCAGGCGCGTTGAGGCCACATTCAGGCCCAGACGAAACAGCGTCGCCACCAGCAGCAATGATGGGAAGACGGAAAAATCCAGTGGTTTCTGTACAAACATGCTGTTCATCAGCACCAGCAGGGCCAGGACGATGTTGATGATAATCAAAATATCCAGGAGCAGCGGCGGGATGGGGACCACCAGGAGCAGCACGATTCCCACTACACCCATGGGGATGGCTAGCTTGGAGAAGTTGCGATTCACGCGAGGAGTCCTTTGCTCAGGGAGACGGGTGCCGAAGGTGCGGGGGTCGAGTTCCCCGGCGGACTCTCCGAATAGGAAACGACAGAGGCCGGAATGGCGGATCCCGCCGCTAAGATTTGGTGCATTCCAGCGGCCTGCCCACGCTTCTTCAACGCGATGACGAAGGCCAGGACAGCGGCCACTTGGTTATACAAATCCACCGGGATTTCCGCGCCGATCTCGCAGGATCCATGCAGCGCCCGTGCCAGCGGTATGTCCTTGACCATGGGAACCTTCTTCGCTTCGGCCTCAACACGAATCCTGGCGGCCACACGGTCCGCGCCCTTGGCCACAACCCTGGGCGCGGATTTTCCGGGCTCGTACTTCAGCGCCACGGCAACATGAACAGGGTTGACGAGTACGACGTCGGCCGTTGCCACCGCGCTCATCATGCGGTTGCGGGCCATGGCCAGCTGGCGCTGGCGTCGAGCAGACTTAATCATGGGGTCGCCGTCGCTGGACTTGTTTTCATCCTTGACTTCTTTCTTAGTCATTCGAGTCTTCTTGCGGTTACGCCGGGCAACGACGAAAACGTCCGCCAGGGCCAGCAGCATTCCGGCGGCCACGGCAAACTGCACCAACTGGGCCACCCCCGCAGACGTGGCGGAAAGGAGTTCAGAAATCTGCAACCCGCCGGTTGTCATGAGGGTTGGAACCATCCCCACAATGACGACGTAGAGCACCAGCCCCACCACGGCAGTTTTCAGCAGTGCCTTGACGCCGTTCCACATTGCTTGGGCGCCCACCACGTTTTTGAGTCCGGGAAGCGGGTTGAATTGTTCAAACTTTGGCTTGAATTTCTTGAAGTGAATGCCGCCTTGGATCGCCGCCGCAGCCGTCACCGCGACCACGACCGCGAAGAGCAGCGGGCCCAAAATTCCCGCCACCGTGCCAAGTGCCGATTCCAGAGCCTTCAGGGCCAGCTGTGAATCGGGATGTTCGGTCATCGTGGCTGCTGTGAACATCTGTTCGGCCAATGCATTGGATGCTCGCTCGATCACACCGGGCAGCATGATGACAGCCGTACCTACGCCTACCCACGCGGTTAGATCCTGGGAGCGGGAAAGCTTTCCCTTTTCCCGAACATCCTTCATCCGCCGCTCGGTGGCCTTTTCGGTCTTTTCTCCTGATTCAGCCACCGACGCCGGCCTTTCCCAAAGCGCCCAGCACTGTCTCCACCATGGCCGGAACAATGTGTCCAAGCCCCATGACGAGCAATCCGCCCAATGCAAGACTGAGCATAATCTTCAAAGGAAAGCCCAGCGCAAAGGCGTTTAGTGCCGGAGCCACGCGAGTCAACAGACCCAAACCGGTATCTGCCAGAAAAAGAACCACCAGCAGCGGCCCGGCTATCTGCACTGCGGCTAAGAACATCCCGCTGGTGGTGGTGGCCATCAGATGAGCTGGCTGGGACAGGTCCAAGCCTGTTCCCACGGGGATGGCGTCAAAGGATCGGGCCAGTCCACCAATGATCAGTTGGTAACCGTCTGAGGCGAATAGCAGTGCCAACGCTGTCATTTGGAACAGTCGGGTGAACTGGGCGCCGTTAACCATTGACTGCGGATCGTAGGCCTGGGCTAGGGCAAAACCACCAAAAGTATCAATCATCGAACCAGCTGTTTGTACGGCGGCAAACACCAGGTACACCAGAAAGCCCAGTGCCGCTCCCGTCACAACTTCTAGAATCAGGGAGAGCATGAACGTCCCGGTACTGCTCACGGCCCCGGGAACAGGCAGTTTCGCTGACATCGCCAAGGCCAGCCCCAATGCCAGCATCCCCTTGATGCGCAACGGAATAGCGTTGTAGGAAAACGGCGGAGCGATGACAATGAACGCGGTGATGCGCACCGCAGCGAGCATAGCCACTTCCAACCACGCAAAGTCAAGGGTGATGTTCACCGCTCAACCCCTCAGCAGCATGGGGATCTTGTCAAAGAGCTCATGGGTGAACGTGACAATCTCAGTGATCATCCAATGCCCGGAGATCACAAGCGCTAAAGCCACACCCACCGCCTTGGGCACGAAGGAAAGCGTAGCCTCCTGCACCTGGGTGATGGACTGCAACAATGACACGGCAAGGCCCACGACTAGTGCTGTCAACAGGATCGGGGCACACAGCTTAGCTGCCACCCAGAGTCCTTGGACGGCGATGTTGAGAACTTCGGAGGTGTTCATGGCCCGGCCCCATAACTTCGCACCAGCGCTGTGATAATCAATCCCCAGCCATCTACCAAAACGAAGAGCAAGATCTTGAAAGGGAGGGAGATCATCACCGGGGGAAGCATCATCATACCCATGGACATCAGCGCTGAGGCCACCACAATGTCAATGATCAAAAAGGGGATGAAGATAACAAAACCAATGATGAAGGCACTGCGTAGCTCGGAGATCATGAACGCGGGAATCAGCGTCGGCATAGGGACGGATTCAGGCGTGGCAGGATTCTCCTGACCCGCCGAACGCGTCATCAGCGCGATATCTTCCTCACGGGTGAGCGGCAACATAAAGTGCCGCAATGGTCCGGACGCGGCATCAAAGGCCGTCCCTATATCCATGGTCCCGTTGAGATAGGGCTGGAGAGCTGCACTATTAATGTCCATCAAGGTTGGCCACATGATGAACAGTGACAGGAACAAGGCCAGACCGGCCACCACTTGATTAGGCGGGATTGACTGCAGGCCCAAAGCATTGCGAGTCATTGCCAAGACGACAAAGATCTTGGTAAAAGAGGTCATCATCAACATCAAGGCTGGTGCCACGGAGAGCAGAGTTACTCCCAGCAACGCCACAATTGCTGAGCTGGGCTCCCCGTTGGGACCGTTGAGCGTGATGTTGACCCCGCCTGGGCCGGAGGGGCTCGACGGCGGGGTGGGTGGGGTCGGCGCTACAGGGTCACCGGGGGCCATCACTGAGACTGCATGCGCGGTGGAGGAAAAGAGAATTTGCAACGCCACGATGGTGGCAAGGAGCAGCGCGAGCATCATGGCCGTCCGGCCCCAGCGACGCAGCAAAAAAGAACTGGTCTCGCCGCTCACAGATTCAAGCCCTTGCGCACAGCGCTACCCGCCTGCTGCCATGTTTTAAGAGAAAGAATCGAACCGGCAAGTGCGCCCTGACCAGGGTTCTGATGACGTGCTCGTAGTCGCCTAGGGGCGCCCTCGTTCGGTTCCTGCTCCGGAAGCTTTGCAGCGTCTAAAGACTCTTCGAAGACCGGTTCGGGGACGGGTGCGGGTGCGCTGTGCAACACGTTGATCGAATGTTCGGTGACGCCCAACAGGAAGCGCTGGCCATTGGCATCCACCATGACCACGTGGGCTTTTTGGCCGACGCTGCGGCGGCTAAGAACTTCGAGATCGCTCCCGGGCACGGCACGGCCTCCCTTGGCCCACCGTTTCTGGGCCAGCAAGAGCAGGACCACAACAACAGCCAGGGAAAGTCCCACCCGCAGAACAAGCAGGAACGTATCCACCTACCCGACCGCCTCCGCGGCATCGAGGATCTTCGTGACGCGCACGGCGTATTCCTGATCCACTACCACTACTTCGCCGTGAGCGATCAGCCGTCCGTTGAGGAGAATGTCAGCGGCGGCCCCGGCCGAACGGTCTAGGTCCACTACATCTCCTGGTTCTAGAGCCAGCAGATTAGCGACGGTCATCCGGGTGCGTCCGATCACTACCGACAACGCCATCTCAACATCGTGGATGCGGCCCAATTTCCGAGCACTTACGTCAGACATGGCACGCGAGGAAGGTTGAGCCGAGTCTTTGACCTGTACGGCAAACCAGGCAAACGGCGTGTTGCTTCCCGGCTCACTTATCCGGTAAACGGCCGCGCCTGCATCGGTAAAAATAGTCAAAGTGTTGGTGTCAACGACTTCGCCCATAACTCCCGAGCCCAGCGTTTGGGCTGCGGCTTCCAGGGCTGGGCGCAGAACATCTCCAACGAACACGGCCGAGGAACCGCCAGCCTCACGAATTGCATCCGCCGTTGTGGACGGCAGAGCAATGGAGAGTTCGGCGGAGATGGCGCCTAGATAGTCAACGGCTAGGGTAGTCATCCCCGCCAGCTCCATTTCACCTTCCGCTACCGGCCACAGCGTTGATTCAAGTTCGACGGCGGCGGGCAGCAACGCGATCAGGGCATCGACGGCTGCGCCCTCTAGTACAGTGGTGGTTTTCACGCTGTGTTCTCCTCAATACTTACAATTTGTCCGCCCTGCCGCGAACCATGGGTTACCCCCACTGCTCGGGCCACGGTCTTACCCTCAAGCGTGAGATTGAAGGGCCGTCCCACCGGATGGGGCAACGCCAACACGTCCCCGACGGCAAGATCAAGAACTGTGCTTGCTCTCACGGAGGTCCCCGTCATTTCCATAGCCACGTCTACGGGCGCCTGGGCCACCTGCCCGCGCAACAAGCGCTCGGCCCGCGGGCCGTCAACCACCGTATGGCCGCCGTCGAGCTGGGCAAGAACCGCTTGGGCCGGCAGCGCAACCGTGGCAGCCCAGGAGTTTCCGGCCGTGAGTATCACGAAAGAAGCTACCAACATCAGGGTTCCGGGCGTCCCGGCTTGGGCCACACGGGAATTGAAGTGCATACCCCCAGCGTGCAGGCCACCAACGAGTAGCGAGCCAAACGAATAGGCCAGATGCTCAAGGGCTTCTTCGGTCAGGCGCCGGATGAGCGACTGTTCAAGGTCCGTTAGTTTCCGAAAGCTTGGAACGGTGGAGTCAGTTCCCCCCAGCATCCGCCCCACCCAGGACAGTGCCGCTTCGGCGGGGAACTGTACGACGCCCATGGCCTCTTGGGCATCGAGACGTACTAAAGCCATGGTGGTATCTTCGGGCAACGAGCCGGCATAATCGCCATAGCCCATCAACGCAATGGGGCCGGCAGTGACATTGGCTGGCGCTGTGACACGCGTTGAGAGTTGTGTGGCCCATTGCCGGGCGAAGGTTTCAAATACCACTTCAAGCCGACGTGCATGCTCTCGGGGAAGTGTCGCCGGGCGGCTGAAATCATAGAGCTCCACAGCGCGTTCGCGCCCTACTCCAGGCAGGGGGGGATTCAATGTTGGAGCTGGCACATCTGGGACTATCGGCAGCGGCCGGGATCCCGTTAGGGAATATTTCCTTTGCTTTTCAACGCCTCAGGAATTAACGCTCTGACGTCTTCAGCTTGATTGGAAAGCACCACTATATCCACCCTTCGGTTCAGTTCACGCAACTCCTCCGTGGAGTCGTCGTTGACCTGTCGGGATGAGCCATACCCCATGGCGCCGATCGAAGTTCCGGGGATACCTCCTCGCTCGACCAAGTTTCGCAGCACCCCCACCGCCCGGTCTGCGGATAACTCCCAAACAGAGGGGTAGCTGGTAATGGCGTTGGCTGCGTGGCCTTCTACGGATATTTCCAGTCCGGCGGACGCCAGTTGGGGTGAGATGGCAGCCAAAACCTTGTCGGCGGTCATGGAGAGAGCTGGGCTGTCCGGTAAGAAGAAGGTTTGCGAACCCACGAGCTTCACAGTGAGCCCGCGCTGGTCAATCACAAATTCAACATTGTTAGAGAGCCCCGCAGCGGCGAGACTTGCGGCCATCGAGTCGCGCAGCGCACCAAGTTTGTCAGCTTCCGCCAGCGCCTTGGCCATTTTGTCGTTGGTGAATGTTCCTTCGGTGCCCACATCCTCCGGGCGCACCACCACTCCCGAAGCTGTGTCGATCTTACCGACGTCGACCTGCCCAAAACCGGTGGCCAAGGAGTTCTTAAGTTGGCTGAATTTCTCGCTATCTACTGAGGACATGGCATACAAAACGATGAACAGGCACATCAACACCGTAACCATGTCCATGTAGGAAGCCATCCAGCGCTCGTCCGGGTGGTGATCTCCGGATCCACCACGACGCTTCCTACCCTTACGCCCCTTGCCTCCGGAGGCACTCATGCGACTGACTTTAGCTTTTCATCGTTGCCGTCTCGGCCCGATGACTTTGCAGCTTTGCCCGACTTGCGATGATGGGCCGGGACCATGGCGATCAAGCGTTCGCGCAGCAGCGTGGGCTGTGAGCCAGCTTGGACGGCGAGAACGCCTTCCATGACCAGATTCATCCGGTCAACTTCCAGTTCGGAGAGCCTTGCCAACTTTGAGCCGATGGGCAGCCACAGGAAGTTTGCTGTGAGCAGTCCCCAAAGAGTCGCAACGAAGGCGCTGGCGATCATGGGACCCAAGGTGCTCGGGGTGGAAAGATTTTCCAACACATGGGTCAAAGAGACAACGGTTCCCACAATCCCCACGGTGGGTGCGTAGCCTCCCAAGGTCTGGAAGAATTTAGCGGCGATGCCGTCCGACTTCATTTTCGTGTCGATCGCATCATCGAGCATCTCGCGCAGTTCATCGCCATCAGTTCCGTCGGCAATGTTCTGCAGCGCATCACGGAGGAACTCATCCTTCGTATTTGCCGCGTCCTCTTCCAAGGACAGTAAGCCCTGCCGACGGGCTTTTTCGGCTAGCGCAACCACAGTCTCAATGCTCGCCGTTGGTGCGGTCGGCTTGGCCATGAAGGCCTTCGGCAGCGCCTTGAAGGAATGTATAACGTCTTTGAGCGTGGAGCCTGCCGCCCCGACCGAGATCGTACCAACGAAGACCAGGAGCATGGGCGGTAGCAGTATGACACTGGCAACCGTCGAGCCCTCTAAGTTGATCATGGCAGTGAGCGCCCCAAAAGCGAGCAAGATGCCTATAAGTGTTGCCGGATCCATGGTTTACGCCCTGCCAATATTGGTTCCGCCGGGTGTCCCAGCAGGGTGGATGATGCTCAGACGCGGCGAGCCACGTCCATCCGGAACGCTCACCTCGCCGTCGGTATCGTCGTCGGTGTCGTCGCTGTCATCAGGAGCGTTGTAGGCAATCGCGATTACCCGGGCTCGGAAGCGGGCAATTTTCTCGATGACATCCGCCATGGTTTCGGTGACGATAAACCGTCCACCGTCTGCCATGACCAGGGTGGTGTCAGGGGATTCAAAAATACGCTCAACGAGGTCCGGGTTCACCGCAAAGTGCCGGCCATCCAGGCGGGTCACAATTATCATCGGCGCATCCTTTTCGCGTACCTGCACGGCGTCAACCGCGTACAGCCACCACTGTCGGCCACCCCGCCCCAACCGTTAGGAATGGGGCGGGATCAGCACTAGCGCTTGAGCTGGGTTAGCTCCTGCAGGACCTCGTCCGAAGTGGTGATGATGCGCGCATTAGCTTGGAATCCGCGCTGGGCAACGATCAGGTTGGTGAATTCTTGGGAGAGATCCACATTGGACATCTCCACGTAGCCACTGGTCAGTTCACCCAAGCCTCCTTGGCCGGCCTGTCCGATGGTTGCCGTGCCCGAAGAGGCGGTGGCTCGGTAGCTCGAAGAGCCGGTCTTTTCCAAACCACCGGGGTTAGTGAAGTTGGCCAGAGCAACCTGGCCGACCACCACGTTTTGTCCATTGCTAAAGGTTCCCGTCAGCGTTCCGTCGGTGCCCATGGCAAATGATTCCAAGGTCCCGGCCGCGTTACCGTCTTTCGTGGTCACTGCAACGGTTTTGGCCCCCGCGTTGCCGGTGAGTGCGGTCATGTCTACAGTGATGCCACCAACTGCCATGGTGCCAACAGAGGTCAGTGCGCCACCACTAAATTGCAACGCGATTGCTCCTGTGGCACCGTTTTCATCTGCGGCAGCCACGTCCCAGCCCGTTGCGTTCTTGGTGAACGTCAGGGCCAGGTTGCGTGCCTTGCCGGTGTTGTCGAAGACCTGAATGTCGCGGACGATTTGCTCCGGGACCACGGCGTCGCTGGGCAGATTGCCACCCAGCTTGGCTTGGGAGGTCGCGGCTGCCGGCGCCGTCATGTCTTTGGAGATCCGGATGTCTCCCAAAGCACCCCCCGAGTTAATTTGTCCATTGACGGCTGGCCATCCTTGCAGCAACGCTCCGTCCGGGGAAACCAACCGACCGCGGGAGTCAAAGTCAAAGGCGCCTGCCCGGGCGTAGGACTGCTGACCGCCCTTGCTGACGACGAAGAAGCCGTCGCCGGCGATCATCATGTCTGTGGATCGTCCGGTCGCTTGAGCCGAGCCCTGAGCGAAGTTCGTGGAGATGGCGGCCACCTGCACGCCGAGGCCTACCTGGGCCGGGTTGGTGCCACCGTTGGCGCCTTGCGCGGCAGAGCCCCCACGGGTCAGCTGGGACAAGGTGTCCTGAAATTGCACACTAGAACCTTTGAAGCCAGCAGTGTTGACGTTGGCAATGTTGTTGCCGGTGACGTCGAGCATTGTCTGGTGTGCGCGGAGGCCGGAGATACCTGAATACAGTGAGCGAAGCATGGGTGGAGCCCTTCTATGCCGGGTGAGAGGTGGAACTACAAGTGGAGAAGTTGTTTACTTTGTGCCGATGCCGGAGATAATGTCCAGGGCTACTTCGTGCTCGCCCACCTTCACCTGCGGAACACCTTTAGCGAACGAGACTGACTCCGCCACACCGCTGTGTTCGGTGCCGTCGGCGTCTTTCCAGGAGATCGTCTGACCCAGCGTCGCGGCCGCTACTGCCCGCATTTGAAGGGAAAAGTTCTCCACAGAAGTTTTTTCCATGTTCGTCAGTTTTTCCATGGTGGCCAACTGCGTGGTTTGGCTGATCATCTGATTCGTATCCATGGGGGACGAGGGATCCTGGTTGCGCAGCTGGGTCACCAGCAGGTGCATGAACACCTCCGAGTCCATGGATTGTTTGGGCGTGCGTGAGGCAGCGTTGGAGCTGTAGAGGCCGGTGACTACCGCGGCTGGGGCAATGGGGTCGTTACTGATGGTGACGCTCCTTTTCTATACCGTGATGTCGAGTTGAGTACTGGAGATTCCATGCGGCGAGGACGCCAGCCCTTGTGGGGACCTGCCTAGGCGGCCTACTTCCGCGTTCCGGATCCCGGGTGATCCGCCAAAGGGCACGGGTCCACCGCGGTCAAACGCTTGCTGACGCCCCGGCGCCCCTCCATCGTTGAGAGAACTTGAGAGCTCCATGCTCGAAGACACGCCCTGTGCCGCGAGGTCGCGTTTGAGGTCGTTCAGGATCAGCCGAAGCCCGTCCCTACCCGCATCAGTGGCCGCGAGAAGCTCGATCCGCACACCATCGCCCGCCAAGTGGGCGCGGACAGTGACCGGACCCAATGAATCCGGAACCACCTGCACAGTCATGACCTGCGTTCCGCCAGCCCCAGTGGCAAGCTGGAAAATCGGCCGGGAGAGCTGCTCCGTCAAAGGCACCGCGGTGGGTACGGCCACCACGGGCGCCGGAGCCTGCACAGGGGCCGAAACAGAGTTTGGCGCCGGCGCTTGGTGCCCCAGGGCTGTCAGGGTGTTCAGTTCGACGGTGGGTGCCGGGAGTACGACGGCGTCGCTTGGCTTGCGTTGCGCGCCGGCGTCCGCTGTTAATGCGGAGGCCGCTGTTACTTCGGGGGCCGCAGAGGCGTCAACGGTTGCCGCCGCGCCAAGAATATCGCCAGCTAGGGATGTTGGCGCAGGAGATGCGGCCGAGCCAGAAATCGACCCAGCAGTGCCGGGCGAAACAGTGCCGGGCGAAACAGTACCGGACGAAACAGTGGATGCCGCCTTGGTTGACGTCGCGGGCATCGAAACCGTTGATGGCGCCGGCGTTCCAAAGCCCGCCCCTGCCCCGGCGTTCGCAGCAGCCGCTGTCATCGGGGTTGCGAACTGCTGCGCGGACGTGGCTGGGGCATTCGTGGACTGCGCGGATGTCCCACCGGGCGTGATGGCAACTTGCGAATCCACCGCTGTACCCGCGGCTGTTCCAGCTTGACCCGCCGTCGAGGCAGCTGATGTCCCACCGGACGTGACAGCAGCTTGCGAATCCGCCATTGCACCAGCCGCTGCTCCAGCTTGACCCGCCGTCGGGGCAGCTGCCGTCCGCGTGGACGCTGTCGGATCGAGCGATGTCCCCGGTCCGCCGGATGAAACGACACCTGTCACGGCACTACCAGCAGAGCTACCGACCACAGACGCAATACCTATGGCGGCGCCCGAATCTGTTGGCTCGTGCACGTTCAAGGCAAGGTTGCCCGGCAGCACAGCTGGGTTCTGGGGAGCTGGCACAGCAGGGTTCGCTGATGCGCCAACCTGACCACCAGCGTCTGCCGCGGAGTCTTTGACTTTATCCGTCGATATGCTTGGCGCAGCGGTGGCCGGCGCAGCGGCGCCCGAACCCGCACCAGCTCCGCCCGGACTTCCGGTATTCGAGGTGGTGTCACCGGCGCCGTCAAGCGCTTGGTGGAGTCGTGCTGCAAAACTACGACCCGAGGCGTCCTCGTGGCTATCAGCAAGACCGGATCGGGTTGCGGACACAGATGCCCCCTTGGCAAGCGGCAGCGCAGTGCTTGTTGCGACGGCGCTCATGGCATGTCCGTCCGCTTGCTTGCTGCCAATTCGTCAAGAAAGCGCTGCTCCTCAGCAAGATTCGCCTTTCCCGCGGCCGCTTCGTGGCGTTCGGCAAGTTTCGTGAGTGAACTCGCCGCCATTTTGGCCACCACCAGATCTTCCTGCGCGGTATGAGCACTGGCATCAAGGGCTGCGGCCAACCCGGAGAATTCGTGCAGCATGCTGCGCGAGGCGGCACGCGCAGCAGCTGATGCGCTCAAGGCTGTAGCCGTGGCTGCTTGGGAAGCGGTCTCTGCAAGCTCTCCCAGCGCCTGCGCCGTACGTACGGCATGAGTTCGCCGCTTGCCATTGGCCCGCGCGAGTGTTGCCGATGCCTGGTCTTCCTGCAGCTTACGGAAACGTAGCAAACCAGCAAGTCTAAAAGCGGCGGTCATGGGAGCCCTCCAAACATGTCAACCAGGGAATGCAATGCGGCCCAGGACGCATCTGCAGGAACCTGGTGTTCAAGATCTTGTTGCAAAAAATTGTTGATGGCAGTTTCATGGACCAATGCCGCGTCTATCAACGGGTTTGAACCCGTTTGGTAGGCGCCGACGTCGATGAGGTCTTGGGCGTTTCTCCGCGCTGCCAGAACCCGGCGAAGCACTGCCGCATCATGTTTTTGCTCCGCCGTGCACACTTTGGAGGCGACTCTGGAGATAGATGCCAGCGCATCTACCGAAGGAAAGTGACCAGCCACGGCCAATTTGCGGTCCAGGACCACATGGCCGTCCAGCAGCGAACGGACTGCATCGGCAATGGGCTCATTGTGATCATCGCCGTCCACCAATACCGTGTACAAACCTGTGACGGAGCCAGTCTTGTCTGTTCCTGCCCGCTCCAGCAGCCGCGCCAGCAGCGAAAAGGTCGACGGCGGATATCCGCGAGTGGCGGGTGGCTCACCTACGGAGAGACCAATTTCGCGTTGCGCCATGGCAACACGCGTCAGCGAGTCCATCATGAGGACTACGTCTGCGCCGGCGTCGCGAAAGGACTCGGCAATCCGGGTGGCGGTGAAAGCCGCCCGCATACGGACCAACGCCGGCTCATCGCTTGTGGCAACCACCACGATGGAACGGGCCAGGCCCTCTGCGCCCAGATCATCTTCGAGGAACTCGCGTACTTCGCGGCCCCGCTCTCCCACCAGCGCGATCACGGAAACCTGCGCCTCGGTGCCGCGGGCAATCATGGAAAGCAACGATGACTTGCCAACGCCGGAGCCGGCAAACAAGCCCATACGCTGGCCACGACCCACAGTCGTTAGCGTATCCATGACCCGCACACCAGTGCTCAACGGGGTTCTAATGCGGGTACGTTCCATGGAATTCGGGGCACTATTATCCATTGACACGCCAACGCTGTGCGCAAGAGGTCCCAGCCCGTCAATCGGCCGGCCCAACCCGTCCAAAACACGGCCCAACAAACCCGTACCAGTGGGAACCAGTAGTGGCTCGGTGCGCGCACGAACCAAGTCTCCATAGGCCAGTCCAGCCATTGGACCCAGCGGCATAATGGTCAATGCATCTCTACCCACAGCGACCACCTCAGCGTCCATAACGGCCGCTTCCGGCGAGTTGGCAGAGTAGATGCCTACCAGTTCCCCGACGGCGCAGCGAAGTCCACTGACTTGGGCACCCAGACCGACGACGGCGGTCACGGTGCCTACCCGCTGGGGTGCTGCCGCGCGAAGCGCCGCAGCCAATCGCTCAGTTCCTCGAGGAGTCAGGGTCGGCGTGCCGACGCCCCCCGGACTCATATGCTCTCTCCCAGCAATGCCCGGCGCGCCCGTTCAAGCGCGCTCGTGATTCGGGCGTCCAGAAAACCGTCAGGGTATTCCGCTACGGAATCGCCGGGAGCCAAGGCAGCGTCCGGAACAATGACCAATCCAGCCAGCGAGACGGGCTCAACGGGCGTCAACGAATCAACGTCGGGGTCATGTTCTTTAGAATTAGCAAGCACTCCTGTCGAAGAAGTTCTTCGCGCCGCAGCTTCCAGAGCCTGCGCATCAACGGGGTTCATGCGGACCCGGATACCTTCATGGGGTCCATCTCCGGATTCCTGATTCGCGTCCAGTCCGGCAAGCGCACGGGCTAGTGCCACGCGTGCGGAGGAACCGGCGTCGTACACCTCCCGGTGAACAACCGCACCCGCTAGAGCCAGCGCACATTCCATCAACGTTTGTTCGGCGTCCGCGAGCACCGGTAGCGACGCCTGCGCCAGCGCCGAAGCTGCGCGCACAACTGCCGCCAACTCAACAGTGGTGGTTGAACGCAACTCCTCCTCAAGCGCTGCGTGCCGGGTCGTCAGCTCACGTCGTAGTTCTCCGGTCTCCTGCGCAGCATGGCGCAGTCCAGCCGTGTATCCGGCAGCATGACCCTGCGTGAAACCACGCGTTCTGGCCTGATCTTCATCTTTTCCGACCCCGGTTGCGACCCTGGGGAAGGCCACCGGAACGGTTCCAACGGCGCGACTAGTGCTCATCGTCCGCCCCGTCATCTTCGCGCAACGTGATTTCCCCATTGGCGAACAGCGAACGCATTGAACGAACGATCTGAGCCTGGGCACCGGCAGCGTCGGAGGAACGTACGGCGCCAAGAGCTTCGATCTCGGAGTCAAGGAGTTCACGATTACGCTCGGAGATATTCTCACGGATCACCCCTTCTGCATCGGCCGCCATCCCCTTGAAAGCCATGGCCAAGGTGATGGGCTCGATCCCGCGGAGCACCTTTTGCACATCGGTGCCAGCAAAGCGAATTAGATCTGCCAATCCCAGCATCTTCTCCCGAAGCTCCGCGGCAAGGCCGGGATTGCGGATCGCAAGGTCATCCATCAATGCTTTTTCGGTGGTGCTGTCGGCCCGGTTGATGATGTCCACAAGCGGTTGTACGCCACCAATTGCCGCGCGCCGCGCCCTTGGAGCGACCATCGCCGCAGCCTTTTGCTTGAGTGTCTCTGCCACCAAATCGACAGCTTCCGGCGCAGCAGGTCCCATGGCAGCGATCGCCTGGGCCACTTCGGTCCGCGCGGACGGCAGCATTGCGCTCAAAGACGCTGAAGCGGTCTCGGGGTTTAAGTGAGCCAGGACCAAGGCGATCGTCTGTGGCAGTTCGCCTTCTAACAAGGACATCACCTGAGCGGGACCGGCGTTGTCTAGGAATTCAAAACGTTTTCCGACCACGTCTGCAGCGAGTCGATCCATGAGCCCAGCAGCACGTTCTGAACCAAATGATGCTTCCAGAAGTCCTGCAGCGAACTCCTTGCCTCCCAGAGCAGCCGTACGTCCGCTCACCGCTAGGTTATGAATTTCCTCAATGACCGCGTCGGCGACCTGGGGCTGGACCCGGCGCATGCGCACAATCTCGGTGGCAATTGCCTCGGCCTCCTCGTCGTTGAGATGTCCCATGACGGCGGCCGCCGCGTCCCGGCTCAATTGCATGAGCACGGCCGCGGCTTTCTGTGCACCGCTCAGAGACGGCAACGACTTGATGGCAAAGTCCGCGTGCGCGCTCACACCGTGGTCCGTTCATCCATCAGTGTGCGCAGTAACCCGGCAGCTTTTGCCGGGTCTGCCATGGCCAAAGCGTTGATGGAGGCACGCTTGGAATCCACATCGCTGTTCTCCACAGCGGGCAGTGCAACCGGCTCGTCAATGGCTGGCAAGGTGGTGGTTTCCGGAGAGGTGATGGAGAGGGAATCCAGTTGCGAGAGCGCTTCCTTGCGTTCGCCCAAGTCCACCAACTGACGCACCTGGCGCCGGTTCTTCCTGGCGTAAAGGATCAGGGCCAAAGCGATCAGGAGAACAGCCAGGGCACTGATAAGTATTGTTTGCCAAGTCTTGGCCGTCGCTGCTGCGTTCGCGTCGGCTTTAGCGGCGTCCAGCGCAGACTTCGCGGCGTCGGCTTGGGCAGTGGAGAACGGCACCACTTTCACTGTGACGACGTCACCTCGGGCCCGGTCAATACCGGCCGCTGCAACCACCATGTCCGTCAAAGTCGCTGCGTCCACTTTCTGGGCCGCACCGGCGTCGACAGCTACGGCAAGTGACTGTTTTTGCAGATTTCCAGCCGGGACGGTGGTGTTGGCAGTGGTCTTATCCACGGCATTATTTTTGGTGGCACTGTTGGATTCCGTGGTGCCGCCAGCCGTTCCGCTGGGAACGGCGATGTTATCCGGCCCCAGTACTCCGGCTCCCGTACCGGTACCATTAGTGGACTTATTGGAACTGCTGGATTCATTGAGTGCTGGAACGTTGGCAGGGGCTGCAAACGATTCTTTGAGAACTTCCGACGAAGAATTGTCCATGGCCGCCGTCAATGACACGGTGGAGTTACCCGGCCCCAGTACACGATCCAGCATGGTCTGAACAGCCAGCGAAGTGCGTTTTTCATACTCCGTGGCACTCTTAGCTGCCCCGCCACCTGCTGCTGCGCCCGCTGCGGATAAAACGGTGCCTTTGGAGTCCACAACCGAAACATTCGTCGGCTTCAAGCCTTCCACCGCTGAGGATACCAAGTGCACCACAGCCTCCACCTGATCCGTGGAAAGCTGCGTGGAGGCGGAGGTTTCAACAAAGACGGACGCTGTTGGATCCGTCTTTGTTGCTGTAAACACCGTGCGTTCCGGGATAGCCAGCTTCACTGATGCGTTCTGCACGCCATTCATGGCCATGATGGTCTTAGCCAGCTCCCCTTCCATGGCCCTCTTGTACGTGACGTTTTGTTGGAATTCAGAGGACGTCACCCCCATGGAATCCAAGAGTGAATACCCGCCCGTGGTGGCAGCGGGCAAACCAGCGGAGGCTGCTTTGAGCCGCTCTTCATAGACATTGGCATCCGGGACCAGAATGGTGGAGCCGCCGTTTGATAGCTGGTACGGAACGTTATCCGTCTTCAGTTGGGCAACAATGGCGCTGGCATCGGCGGCGGCAATGCCAGAGAACAGTGGCGCATAGGTGGGCCGGCTCAACCAGGATCCTAGAGCCACGGCACCAAGTACCAAAACTGCCACACCAATAACCGCTAGCGTGCGCTGGGCAATGCTAAAGCCTTTGAGCGTTGTTTGCGCGCCGCCCATAAATTTTGTGAGTACGGGAGGCATCAGGCCTGCATCCTCATGATCTCGTTGAACGCATCGATGCCTTTGTTACGCACCGTTGAGATCAGCTCCAGCGTCACTTGAGCGCGAGTAGCAGCAAGAGTGGCGTTATGAATGTCATCCAAGTTTCCAGTGACGGCCTGCACGGCCAGAGTGTTGGCATTACTGGAGAGCACCTGGGCGTTATCCAGCGCCCCGGCCAGCGCAGTCCCGAATCCGGCACCGCCACCTGGAGCGGAAGCTTGCATACCGTCTTGCAGAAAGGTTGTTGCCGCTGTCGCCTGCACGCCCTGAATCGGTGTAAGGCTCATGGGTTATTTTCCAATCTGCAATCCAGCCTCGTACATAGTCTTGGCACGGTCCACCACAGCAGCGTTGGCCTGGTAGCCACGTTGGGCCATGATGAGCTGGCCCATTTGGGAAGCCAGATCAATATCTGGGTAACGGACGTACCCTTCGGCGTCGGCGAGTGGATGATCCGGTTCGTAGACCATCCGGCCCTCGGCTTTCCCCAGAGCGGTACCAGCCACATATACGCCGGTGTTTCCTTCGCCCGCTTCGGCCAGAACATAGTGTGCTCGGAACGCTTCGCCGCTGGTGGCGGTGGCCGTATTGGCGTTCGCCAGGTTATCCGAGACCGCATCCAACCACTTGCGGTGCAGGGTCAGGGCTGTAGAGGCGATGCCTATTGCGTCGGCCATTACTGGGACTTCAATGCTGTGCGCATGGCGGTAAATTCGCTACCAACAGCTTGTGCGGCAAATTGGTATCGGAGCACTGTCTCAACATTGGAGAGCGTCTCGGTGTCAAGGTTGACGTTATTGCCATCCAAGCGCGTGGGCTCCAACGAGCGGGCAGTACTCGCCGAAGCGTGACCGTCTCCGGCCTTAACCGATGCCGCCAGAGCGTCTTCGAACATGACGCGTTTGGCCGTATACCCGGGAGTATTGACGTTGGCTATGTTGTTGGCGATCGCTTTTTGGCGTTCGGAAAGGGAGCTCAAGGCGCTCGTAAGCGCCACGGTGACCACAGAATCCAGCACTGCGTTCTTCCTTGACGAGATCGGGCCGGTCCATGGCCTGGTGCGAGCAGTCCGTGCTCTGTATCTATCTATCGGCCGCCGCCTGTGGTGCGTAAGGAGCACCTGGGAAGATTTTCTTCCACGTTGCGCTAGCTACCCGATCACGTCCACATACAGTGGACGCACCTGTGCGCGTGGCGGCGGAACAAGGTCTCCCATTTCGGCTTCAACGACGGCCTGGGACGCGGCCAGCAGTGCAGCCGCTCGCTTCTGGAGCTCCAGCACCGTTTGGGCACGTCCCATCAGATCGTCCGGGATCTCTCCCAAGTCCGACGGCGGCGCCCAGGCCAGGATTTCGCCCGCTGTTGCTGGCACATGGCCGCCCTGAGTGGACACGTCCGATCCGCAGCTGGCAATGGCTTGGTCCGCCTGAAGCTGGAGGAGATCTAATGCTGCCACCCAGCGGCGGTTACTCACTTCATCCATGTGGATACTCCTTAGTGTTCCCTCAACAGATACCGTGGCACTGGGCCAAATGTTCATCCAAGATCTCCACGTGGTGAAACTCCGGAGTGGATGGCTGGTGCGGCGGCGGCATCATGCCAGCTCTGGCGCAATGGTTCCAAGAGACCGATGCATTCACGTGTCAGCTCAACGTTGCGGTAGATGTTGGCATTCATCAATGCCGTGCCAGCGTAGCTGTAAATACCCAGCAGGCCGGCCGCCCCGTCCCACGCATCCAGGTCCAGGGAACCGGACAGTTCACCAATAATTTCCTGCGCGTGCATCAGGTTTTCCCGAGCCACGTCCCACTGCTCGGCGGTTTGAGCCGCTTCGGCCCGACCCATATCTAGCATGAGCCGGTCAAAGAGCATCACAAGCAGCCGGGCCGGTGATGCCGAGAGGACTGCCTCACGCGCGAACGCGTTCAAGGCGCGGGTTGAAGCTCTCATGTGCCAGCGTCCATCAGTTCTTGGAGTTGTTCGAGTTAGACATGGAGCTGATTTGCGAGCTCAACCAATCTTGTTGGGACTTCATCCGCCCCAATTGCACTTCCAGATTCGCATAGGTGGTTACTAAAGCGCCACGTCTTTGTGTCAATCGGTCATCCCATTTGAGGATCTGGTCGTTCAAATCGTCGATCACCGTTTGCTTGCCCTTGACAGTTTGGGACAGAGTGCCTTCACGGGGGTCAGCTACGGCCTTGGCAGCGTCAGCCACTCGCTGGGAAATAGTGGCCAATGTGCCCTCAACCGCCGCGGGATCCTTCGCGTACGCTGCAGCAAAGACGTCGGCATCGAAAACGAAGTCTCCATTTTTGGTTGTATTGATCCCTATCGTTGCGGGGGAGAAACCGTTGATGGGCGCGGCGACTGCGTTGAAGAGTTTGTCCTTGGCAGCAGAAGTGGTGCTGTTGCTTGTAAACAAGCCCGAGGTCACCCCGCTTCCGCCAGCGCCCGTAGAACCGGACACTGCGGACTGAGTAAAAATGGATCCCAGAATAATGTTGACGTTGGACATCAACTCTTTCGCCGCGTCCGTGACCATTCCACCGTCGCGGGTGACGTCCACCGAGACGGCAGTCGCGGAAAGCTGGTGGACGGTAATGTCCAGGCCTGGCGCAATGCCTGCAAAGGTATTGGAGGCCGAAGAAATGCTCAGTTCCGCGGGCGTGCCGGCCCATAGCGTCACAGCCGCGTCCTTTCCGGTCCGTAGGACCGCGGCACCTGGGGCTGCCGTCAAGGATGTTGCCGTTCCGGCGGTCACTTCGGCGGCACTTCCGTCATAGACGTTGAAGGCGTTCGCGGCACCGGTATCGGTCGCCGTGAGCTGCAAACGGTACTGCATTGATCCATCGGGCGCTGTTCCCGAGGCTACTTTCACAGCGGAAATTCCCGCATTGGATTTGTTGATTGCATAGGCAACATCGTCCAGCGACCCCGTGGCGGCAGAAATTTCCGTTTTGCTTCCGTCCGCCTTGACGAACGTCAAAACTGCGGGGCTGGTAGGCCAGGCCTGCAGGGGCGCTGTCACCACGGAATGGGCTTGGGCCAAAGCCGTGACAGCCAGGTCCATGGTGATTGGTTTAGCTCCGGTGGCCAGAGTTGCGGTGATGGCGGGGGATGACGACGCCACTTGGTACTTGGCCAGTCCATCAGGCTTGGCCAGTCCTGAAGCCTGTGTTTGTAAATTGGCAAACTTGGAGTTTAGGGCTTGGAGAGCAGTGAGAAGATAACTGTCCTTGGCAACTTTGCTCTTGAGTTGCGTTTGGGGGATGGCCTCCGCACCCATCAAGGCATTGATGATGTCGGTGGACTTCAACCCTGAGGTCAAGCCATCAATTCCAATACCCATGCGTGTGGTCCCCTTCGAGGTGCTGCTGTTGCTTTTGCTCTGCGTCACATGATGACCGTTGCGCCGACGGCGGCCGTGAACATTGCGTTCACGACCGCCGGGGCGCGTTGCGCCAGAAAGTGAAGCTACTGGCTAACTATTTCGGTTTAGCCTAGGAGCTTCAGGACACCCTGGTTGCTCTGGTTGGCCTGAGCCAGCATCGCGGTACCTGCCTGGGAGAGGATGTTGGCGCGTGTGAACTTGACCATTTCCTCTGCCATGTCCGTGTCCGTGATACGCGAGGCAGCAGCGGACAGATTTTCCTTGGATACCGACAAGGAGCGGCTGGCCGACTCCAGGCGGTTCTGGTTTGCACCGAGTTCCGAGCGACCCGTTGAAACATTGGCAATGGCCTTGTCAATGTTCGTGATGGTGGTCTGCGCTGCGGTCTTGTCGGTGACAGCAAACCCTGCAGCTGCTCCTACCACTGTGCCACTGGTGAGCGTCACAACGTCAGTTAGGGCAGTCGCCAAGTTCACGGTGCCAACAGAGATTGAGGATGCCGCCGAGCCATCGGCACCGACCTGGAAGCTCAACGTAGCCGGACCAGCAGGAACGGGGGGGACGGCAGTGGCGTTGCCACCAGCCTGGAACAGGTTGATGCCATTGAAGTTGGTCGACTCGGAGATGCGGGAGAGTTCCCCACCCAGCTGGTCGGCTTCGTTCTTGATGGCCAAACGGGAGTCAACATTGTTGGAATCGTTGGCGCCCTGGACGGCCAGGTCACGCATACGCTGAAGGATCGTGTGGACTTCGGTCAGCGCGCCTTCAGCGGTCTGGACAACGGAGATGCCGTCCTGCGCGTTACGGGCAGCAACGGTGGAGCCGTTGACCTGAGCCTTGAGGCCTTCAGAGATGGAGAGACCGGCAGCGTCATCGGCTGCACGGTTGATGCGCAGTCCGCTGGAGAGCTTCTCCAAGGACTTGGCCAGGTCATTCTGTGTGTTGCTGAGGTTGCGGTACGCGTTATTTGCCGCGATGTTGGTATTTACTTGCATGCCCATGATGTGTGTCCTCCGTGAAATGTGGGTACTGACTCGCCGCCCATCCATGGGCAGCTGCAAACCACTGTCGGCATCTCACAGGAAGCGGTTAGGAGTGTTCCGCCAACAATTCTTCAGATACTCCAAGGCTCATTGCACACGAGGCAAGAAGGGCCGTCATCAGCTAATCGCCGGTTCCCACGCTTGACCCTGAAGCCGGGTCACAGCGCCCAGCGCCCGCGTGGCACCCCCCAGAGTCCGCGCACCCAGCTCAGAGAGATAAGCATCGCGGCGAGAAGGTGCAACTCTGGCATGCGGGACAGAGTTCGCATCAGCCGTCGCCAAGTAGTGTCGCTCAATACCGTCACGCAAGAGACGCATCGCTTCGGAGCGTTGCTGGGAGACGGCCGAATGGCTAGAACCGAGTTCCTCAGCCAGCTCTTTCACGCTGCGATCCCCGTAGTAAACCTGCTCCACGATGTAACGCATCTTTTCCGGCAGTGCGGCTACGGCGGCGGCCAGAAAAGCCGCATGTTCGCTCTCCACCACAGTGTCTTCTGGGTTGGGCGCCGCGGCGGCCACCATGTCAGCGATCACGTCGGTCAAGGGGGTTACAGTACGGGAGGCGTCGACCCTGGCGGCTTCAACCGTGGCGCGGTCCACACCCAAGGCGGCTGCCAGTTCCACCGTAGACGGAACCCGGCCAAGCTTGGCTGAAAGTGTTTCCGCCATGACGGAGTGCTCGCTCATACGCGTCCTGGCCCCGCGCGTGGCCCAGTCCTCGCGCCGCAGCTCGTCGGCAAACGCCCCTTTAATCCGGCGGCGCGCGTAGGCCCCAAAAGGCACACCGAGACTCTCGTCAAAAGATTCGGCACAGTGAATGAGCGCTACAGCACCCACTTGTGTTAGATCAGGCCGTGAAAGGTGGCTGGCCCGCATGCAGATTTCGGAGACCAGATACCCCACTAAAGGCAAATTTTGCACGACTAAATTGTCGCGTTCCTCATTATCCAACGGCAAATCCCCCTTGACACTCAAAAACGAGCGCTGATATGCAAGCGCTGATAAACGACACCCCCCCAGGCGTGCCACCAGTTTTCGATCCCAAGCGGCACTGTCACTTTAGAATAAAATCGTCCCTAAATGGAGATAAAGCGTCAGCAACTAGGTATCGTTTTGGTTACAGTTGGCAAAAGTTCAGGACATTCACAGCAAGGTCACGTAGGTATGGTCCTTACGAAACATATATGTGGCGCCGATAGTTAGAGGCACACGCTGTTCAGCCCGTTGAAAGGACCTAGATACGTGGGGCCTGAAGAATTGACCACATTACTGTGGCGGGAGCGAGAACTACTTGATCTGCTGGTGTTCAAGCTCGAAGAAGAACACCTGATCCTGCAGTCCGGAAAAACGCGGTGGCTTGATCATGCGACCCGGGAAGTTGAGCACGTGATGGGGCGCCTTCGGGCGGCATCATTGGAGCGCACAGCCGTAGCCTCCGCCGTCGCCCTTTCTTGGGATTTGACTGAAAACGCCAGTTTGCAAGATTTGGCAGCCGCCGCCGCTGGCGGACCATGGGAGGAAATTCTCTCATCGCATTTTGCGGCCCTCATCACTCAAGTTGATCACATACGCAGCCTTCGTGACACTAACTTGACGTTCCTGCGCGCCGGGCTCCGCTCCGCACAGGAAACTGTTGCCGGACTCGTACCGGAAACGGGCACCTACAACCATTTGGGACACACCAACCAGGATCCAAGATCACGCTTTCTGGACCAGAGTGTCTGACATGCTAAGGAATCTGTGAGTACTTTTAGCGGCCTGACCACCGCCTTGACCGGTCTCAACGCGGCCCGGACTGGCCTGAACGTGGTTGGATCTAACCTGACCAACGTCAATACGCCCGGTTACACTCGTCAGCGTGCCGAACTTTCCTCCATCGGCGCGCCGGGCAACACGTCGCTCTATGAAGTGGGCGCCAAACCCGGGCAAGGCGTCAACGTTTCGGGGATTTCCCGGCTCGGGGATGCTTTCTTAGACGTCCGCGTCCGCACAGCATTTTCCAGTGCTGGCTACACCAATGCCCGTGCCAACGCGCTCACGGACATTGAAGCCCGGCTCCAAGAGCCGGGAAAGAATGCTCTCTCGGGACAACTGCAGGGATTTTGGGCCGCGTGGTCGGACATGTCCAACCACGCGGACAACCCCGGTACCGCCGCGGCACTGCTGCACAGTGCTACGGCCCTAGCGGACACCATTTCCAACGGTTACAAAGGGCTTGAAACCCAATGGTCACAGACCCGCTCCCGCGCCGACACACTCGTTCAGGACATCAACTCCACGGCGAAGCAAATTGCCGGTCTCAACGAACAGATTCGTTCGGCAACCGCCTCGGGGCATTCCAGCAACGAACTCGTTGACCAGCGCGATACACTCACGGCCAGAATTTCCCAGCTAACGGGCGGTACCGTGCGGGATCTGCCCAACGGGGCCAACGAGATCCTGGTAGGGGGAAACGTCCTGGTCTCCGGCAACGAGGTGAACAAGCTCGCCGTCGGAGGCCCCAAGACCATGGCAGCCGCGGGTCCGGTTATTTTGGAATGGGAACGTCGGCCCGGCGCGGCAGTGAACCTCGACGGCGGACAGCTCGCAGGTACTCTCTCGGTGTTGGCGGCAGCGAACCCGGAGAAAACAGGCGGGATCATTGCCGAGACCGCAGCCAGGTACGATCGCCTTGCCGAAACCTTGGCTAGCCAAGTGAATGCCATCCACAAGACAGCGCACACTGCTAACGGGACCACAAACTTAGACTTCTTTAGTGTCAGCCCCGGTCAAGGTGCGGCCCTTAGCCTCTCCGTAGTTCCCACCAATGCTGCGGGAATTGCCGCCTCGGCAAGTCCGGCCGGCGGATTGGACGGCTCCATGGCGGAGAAGATCTCCCAAATCGGGACAACCGCGGGGTCCCCGGACGCACAGTGGGCCCAGGCTGTGGTGGACACCGGGATCGCCGTGCGCTCAGGTCTGTCTCAAGACGTGACTGCTGGGACGGCCCTGAGCAACGCAGTGGCCCTCCAGCAGTCCAACGCCTCCGTGGACATCGACGAAGAAAACGTCAGTCTTCTCGCTTTCCAGCATGCCTACCAAGCGGCAAGCCGGGTCATGACAGCAATGGATGAGGCACTGGACGTGCTCATTAACCAGACAGGAAGGGTGGGGCGCTGAGAATGATTGGACGCGTTACCTTACAAACAATGTCGGCTTCCGCTCAGCGGAATCTGCAGTCGAGCTCCACCAAACTAGCGCAGCTCCAACAATCTGCGGTGGACCTGAAAAAGAACCCCAACGTATCCTCGGATCCTGTGGCGGCCGCAGATTCACTGGCAATCCGGGCTCAGCAAGCTGCCGCGGCCCAGTACGGACGCAACATCGACGATGGCGTTAACTGGTTGGCAACAGCGGACACTGCCCTGGCAGGGGCCACTACGTTGTTACAGAAAGCGAAAGATCTAACGCTTCAGGGCTCCAACGGCTCGGTCCCACCGGAAGCTCGGAAAGCCATCGCGGCTCAAATTGATTCCATCCGGGCAGATCTGCTCAGCAAGGCAAACACGCAGTATTTGGGCCGCAGTATTTTCGCCGGCAACTCCAGCCAGGGCGTCGCGTACTCGCAGGACCCGTTGACTTACACCGGCGAAGACGGCAGCACCGTTCAACGCCGGACCAGCCCCACCTCAACTACCAGGGTTGATGGCGACGGCGCCGCCATCTTTGGCACTAACGAGGGAGACTCGGTGTTTGGTTTGCTGAGCAAGATCTCCAATGCTCTCCGTTCAGGCGGGGATGTGAATGCTTTGCTCGGAGACGTGGACACAGCCGTGAATAAAGTCATCAGCGGCCGTGCCGAAGTTGGTACCCGGCACGCACAACTACTTCTGGCGCAGACCAGCAACACCAACAATGTCACTGACTTGGAAAACCAGCGCTCCAGTATCGAAGACCTGGATATAGCCAAGGCCATCCTTGACGTCAAGACCCAGGAACTGGCGTATCAAGCAGCTCTCGGCATTACGGCGAAAGTGATCCAGCCTACTCTGATGGACTTCCTCCGGTGAACGCCGTGAGTGAGAACGCATTGATCATGCCGGGGAACCTGCGCTTCGCTACACCTCCGCCAGGGTTGGAACCAGCGGTGGACTTCACCTTGGCGCCCATCCCTAACGCCGTGGGGTTGTTTAGTTTAACTTCGGCTGACGGCTCGATCCGCCTGTTTGTGCTGGATGCGGCAACCCACCTTCCGGACTACTCCCCGCACCAAGCCGACGCGGATCTGAACCAGATTGGCACAACCGACGCCACTGTGTTGGTTGTAGTGACGCCATCGGCCCACAGCACGGTGAACCTGGCCGCACCCATTCTGCTCAACGCGTCAACCGGTTCCGCTCTCCAAGTCATCCTCGAGAGCTCCGCATGGCCGCTGCGCGCGCCCCTCGCCCCAGCTTCCACGGCAGCCTAGTCAGGTATCAGGCCTAACCGGGTATCAGGTCAGGATCAGCACGTCCAAGGTCCGTGGACCGTGGACCCCTTCAACGCGCTCAAGCTCAATGTCACTCGTCGCGCTGGGGCCGCTGATCCAAGTCTGCGGTGCTGTGGCATTCAAGCGGGCAATCGCCTCAGGGAGCACCTCAACGATGTCTTTGGCCGCCAGCAGGCAGATGTGCCGGTCCGGGACCAGGGAGATGATGCGCCGCCCTTGAGAGGAACTGCCGTCGAGGATGATCGTCCCTGTTTCTGACACTGCGACTGCTGCGGTGGTGACTACCGCGTCCACGGAATCCAGTGCACTGACACTCAAACGGTGCTCCGGCGAGTCAACCTCAATTCGCAAGGACCCGGCGTCGTCCCTCAAACCTGAGAGCCAGTGCTCCTCCAACCCATGCGGGACAACGATCGATTCTGCATCTGCCAACAATTGCGCGAGTTTAGCGGGGGCTTGCGTGGTCGGGACCACGTATACGTTGGCTTTGTAGTCCAATAGGCGGCCTACGAGCTGCTCGCATCGCTGGGCCGCGGTCTTATTGGTGGCGAGGCGATAGTTGCGAGGAATGTCCGGGGTGGGTGGGGCGTCACGCAGGGCAGATTTGATACGGGACATCACGTCGTCGCGGGCGCTCATAGCTGGTCCTCTTCTTTTGCCGGGTTACGCCTTGGCTCTGGACTCTGGTGTTCCTTGACCCACCACTGGCGAAACGACTGGCTCGGTGGGGCCGGGATGTCACGGCTTTGTGTCCATCCTGCCGCAATCCCGGGAAGCTTTTTGATGACTTTCGCCCGGCCGGCCGCGAGCTTGCCTATCGGAAGCCCTTTTTCTAGCAGATTTATGTGGCTTCCGTCGGAGAACGCCCATTCGCTGGCTTTCATCATCAAATCCATTTGCGTCGGGACCTTGACCTTGGCACGTTGGGAATCAACGTCCTCCCCGCGCAGATGAACCAGAATTTCGGGGATATTGATCTTGACCGGGCAGGCGTCAAAGCAAGCCCCACACAAGGATGACGCATAGGGTAAGGAGTTGTTTTCTTCACTCTTGATCCCCGTCATCAGCGGGGAGAGAATGGCGCCTATGGGGCCCGGATAGGTTGATCCATAGGCATGCCCACCGGTTCGCTCGTATACAGGGCACACGTTCATGCACGCTGAGCACCGAATGCAGTTCAGTGCTGTGCGTCCCATTTGGTCGGCGAGCGCGGCGGTGCGGCCGTTATCGAGAAGGACCAGGTGCACGTTCTGGGGTCCGTCTCCGGGGGTGACACCTGTCCACAGGGAGGTGTAGGGATTCATGCGTTCACCGGTGGACGAACGTGGCAACAATTGCATGAAGACTTCAAGGTCACGCCAGGACGGAAGCAGCTTCTCTATGCCCATAACCGTGATGAGAGTATCCGGGAGGGTCAGGCACATGCGGCCGTTGCCTTCTGATTCCACCACGGTGAGCGTGCCCGTATCCGCCAAGCCAAAGTTGGCGCCCGAGATGGCTACCTTGGCGGAGAGGAACTTTTTGCGCAGATGCCGGCGCGCGGCTTCAGCCAAGCGGGCGGGCTCATTGCTCAGTCCAGGGTCGACTTCTTCCATCTCACGCAAGAAGATGTCGCGGATCTGGTTGCGGTTTTTGTGGATGGCCGGAACCAGAATGTGACTGGGTTTGTCATGGTCCAGCTGCACGATCAGCTCGGCTAGATCGGTTTCAAACGCGGCAATGCCCTGCTCTTGCAAGTATTCGTTAAGGCCAATTTCCGCAGTGGCCATGGACTTGACCTTGACTACTTCGGTTTCACCCGTTTCCTTGATCAAAGCAGTCACGATTTCGTTGGCTTCCTGGGCGTCGCGAGCCCAGTGGATAATGCCGCCCCGTGCCGTAAAGTTCGTCTCAAACGCTTCCAAGAGCGCGGGAAGATTCGCCATCGTTGCATTCTTGATGGCGCTGCCGGCGTCGCGCATCTCTTCCCAGTCGGGGAGCTCGGCTACCGCATTTTCGCGTTTGTCACGGATCGTATGAGTCGCATGGGCTAAGTTGGCACGCAATTGAGTGTTTTTGAGCTCGCGCTTTGCGGCTTGGGGGAAAGACTCGGTGGCATTGAGGTTGCCCGTGCCGAATACCGGCAGGCTCGGCATACCCAGATATGTGCTGCTCATCGACTGACCCCCTGCCCCTGGACGTGGCCGTCAATATCAATCGGACTTTCCAGGGTGCTGGCCAGAATTTCGGCGAAGTGCAGCGTACGTACCGGGCTACCTTGCCGCGAGAGTCCACCGCCAATGTGCATGAGGCAGCTCGCGTCACCACCGGTGCACAGTTGCGCTCCAGTACTGGCGATGTTGGCGATCTTGTCCTCCATCATGGCCGTCGATACATCAGCATTTTTCATGGAGAAAGTACCGCCAAAACCGCAGCACTGATCGGCCTGCTCCAGCTCCACCATCTCAATGCCGCCTACAGACTTGAGAAGATTGCTCTGCCGGTCCTCAAGCTTTAGCAACCGCATTCCGTGACAGCTGGGGTGGTAGGTGACCTGGTGGGGGAAGTACGATCCCAACTGCTCCGCAGCGTTCTCCACTCCCAGGACGTCGGTGAGTAGTTGTGAAAGTTCATACGTTTTGGCTCCGACGACGGCGGCCCGTGCTTCCAGCGCCGCGTCACCACAGCGCCGTGCGACCTGGACATGCTGATGTTTTACGCTAGCGACACACGATCCCGACGGCGCTACTGCGACATCGTAGTCATCGGCGTCGAATGCGCGGACATGGTTGGCGACCACAGCATGCGCTTCCTTGAAGTACCCGGAATTGACGTGCATCTGCCCGCAACAAGCTTGTCCAGAGGGAAACACGACCTCGTGTCCAAGCCGTTCCAAGATGGCCACCGTGGCGCGTGCCGTACGCGGATACATGGCATCGACGATGCATGTGGCGAAGAGCGCAATTTTCATAGACCCTACTGTAGGTCAATTTTGCGAAAATGTGGACTGACCACACCTTGTTGTGACTTGGGCGCCGTCGCTTTCCACCGGCGTCGAACTCGAGTTGAGTTCGGCGCATAGTCCACCCAGCGCCAAACCCAGCTCGAGTTTTACGCCACAGAGAAGTGGCGCACTTAGGACGCCTGTTCCCGCCATGCCGCAAGCTCGCCCAGGAGTTGGGCCTTGCGCTCCACCGTTGCAAAGGAAGACGTGATGGAGTTAGCGGCAAGTCGTTCGAGCGTGTCCGTATCGAAGGCAAACTCCGTCGCTACCACCTCAAAGTTTTGCTCCGCATACCCACCAAAGTAAGCCGGATCATCGGAATTCAGGCATACATTGAGCCCGCTGGCCAGCATTTGCGGTAAGGGGTGTGCTGCCAGCGAATCAACGGCCCGCAGGCGCACATTGGACAGAGGGCACACGGTCAGCGGTACCTGTTCGCGCGCAAGCCGTTTGACCAATAGCGAGTCCTCTACCGAGCGGATGCCATGGTCAATGCGCTCAGCACCGAGCAGGTCTAGCGTGTCCCACACATAGCTGGGGGGGCCTTCTTCGCCCGCATGCGCCACGAGCCGCAGCCCCGCGGCCCGTGCATTTTCAAAAAGTTTCACAAACTTCGACGGCGGGTTGCCGACCTCCGCAGAGTCCAGGCCGATGCCGATGATAGGCGCTTTCATCTCCAGCAGGTCCGCTAGGACGGACAGCGCCGAATCCTGGGATTCATCGCGCAAGAATGCCGCAATCAGAACGGTGCTGATACCAAAATCGGATTCGCTGGAGGCAAGTGCACCGGCAATGCCGTTGACCGACGTCGCCAGTGAGACACCCCGCGCAAGGTGTGCCTGCGGGTCAAACATGATCTCCGCGTGCCGGACACCGGCCTCCCGGGCGCGAGTGAGATAGGCGCGGGTCATGTCTGCGAAGTCGTCCTCGGTGACCAGCACTGCCATGTTCTCGTAATAGAGATTAAGAAACGACTGCAGATCGGTGAACTCATACTGAGCTCGCAATTGCGCCAAGGTGGCGTAGGGGAGAGTGATGTGATTCCTTGTGGCCAGCTCCAGAATCAGTTCCGGCTCCAGCGTCCCTTCAATATGCAGGTGTAGCTCGGCCTTGGGCAGGGTGGATAGGCTTCTCATGCCCGCCAGTCTACGGCGAGACGCGCCTAGGACTTGTACAGCTTGGCAATGAGCTTTGGGTCGACGATTTCGGTCCGAATAACTTCGCTTAGCGCCTCGGCAGTCGTCACGATCCCGGTTCGGCGTTTCACTTCCTTACGAATCTGCTCAAGCATCGGCTCCGCGAGGATCAAGCCCAAGAGCGCCCCCGGCTCGGTTGCTGCCCGATGCTTCCAAAGATCGTCAATCCTGCGCCGTTTTAGGGCCTCTCGATGCAAAAAGAACATCATGGCAGCATTCGTCTCCAGCGGTTTCGGTCCTAGCAGATCAACCTCAAACGCCATGTTCACCACAACGGGCAGGCCGCCGGTGAGGTGATAGGCCTGCCAGACGGAACCGTTGGTTAACACCATCCACTCCACGCCCTCGTTCACCGCATACATCTGAACTTGGCGAAGGTGACGTTCATTGAGTTTTTGACTGATACGTTTCACCTCAATGAAGGCCACCAACTGCTTGTCGATTCTGACGCCGTAATCAGCGAAGTCTTGCTTGACCATGTACTCCGTTGTCAGGTCGTTGAACTTGTCATAGTCCAAGCCCTCGCAGAGCATGTCCTTGACTACAAGACGGGTATCGCCTTCGTTGGCGTCACGGCTACGGAGTTCACTCAGGGGCACCATGTAGCGCGCAATCGCTTCGCGGACCTGGACCATGGCGGCCAGCTCCCATTTGGGGACCCTGCTGAGCGTGGCAGGCTTTTCACGTTCCCGGGATAACTTCGCTTTGAGTTGCCCGGAAGGCTTCCGTTCCAGAGGCATGGCATCATCCAACACGAGAACCGATGTAATCGTTTTCAGATCCGTCCCCGACGGTACTTTTAGTTCATCTGGCAACTGCATATGGGGGTCAACTAGCCCAAAAGTGGCTTGACTCATGAGCCAGTTCAACGTTGCCGCCCAACCCAGAACTGCATTTGAGTCAAAATCTAGAACTTCCGCACTCTTTACTGCGGCAACTTTTTCCAATTGATCCGCGTCCGGAACCACAAACCCTGATTCCGCAGCGATCACGGCCCACCCGGTCAACGCCTGCAGTCTGGCTTGCGCTTTCGAATCCAAATTTCCCAATGCAACCGTCCCCTTGCCCATTGTTCGAACCATCAGGTTTTAGCCACGGAGTCAAGCGCAGCCGTGGTGCGGCCTCTGCGGGCCAGTCCAAGACTGAACACGCCATTATGAACCGTCCAAACACACCAAAGTCACGGCGTTTTCCCAGGATAATTTCTGTTCTCCATTAGGTATTGAGCAGGCAAATGGAGATAATTGATAAGAGCTTCGCCGCCTGAGGCCAGATGCATTCTTCGGTGGCACCCAAAGCTCGGCGCCACATGCCCGAGTCCATTGAGACAGTAAACTCCCAAGGAGCTTGCCCCGCGTGTTTTTCAAAACTTTTGGGTGGTCGTTCGCGATCACCGGTGTTGCCCTCGTCGTCGCGTTCCTTTATGGCGGCGTTCAAGCTCTAATCGTGTGTGCCATCTTGGGTGTACTGGAGATTAGCTTGAGTTTTGACAATGCGGTGGTCAACGCCCGTATCTTGGAAAAGATGAGCCGTTTTTGGCAGACAATCTTCTTGACGGTCGGTATTCTGATCGCTGTTCTAGGTATGCGAATTGCCTTCCCACTGTTGATCGTCGGCGTGACAGCAAACCTCAATCCCGTCGAAGCCATACAACTGGCCCTCGAAAAAGGCGACATTCACACGGCTGGTAGCTATGCCTATCTGCTCCATGATGCGCATCCGCAGATCGCCGCATTCGGCGGAGTCTTCCTGCTCATGCTTTTTCTTGACTTCATGTTTGAGGAGCGCGAAATCCACTGGCTGGGTTTCATCGAAAAGCCTTTGGCCTTCATTGGGCGCCTCCATGGGGCATCCATGGCAATCGCGCTAGCCGTCCTGGTCGTGTCCGCTGCCATGGTGCGCCCGGGCAAGGAAATCGATGTTCTCATCGCCGGAATCCTTGGCATGGTCACGTATCTGCTGGTCAACGGTCTGGGCGAGCTGTTTGACGTAGACGGCGACGGCGACACCGATAGTGACGATACCGATATCGAAGCCACTGCCATTTCCAAGAAGTCCAACAAGGGTGTGGGCAAGGCCGTCGGCAAGGCTGCCTTCATGCTCTTTCTCTACTTGGAGGTTATTGATGCGTCGTTCTCCTTCGACGGCGTGATTGGCGCTTTCGCCATTACCTCTGACCCCATCGTGATTGCTTTGGGCCTTGGCTTGATCGGTGCCATTTTCGTTCGGTCGTTGACGGTCTTTTTGGTCCGCGAAGGAACTCTGGACGAATACCGATACTTGGACCATGGCGCGCATTGGGCTATCGGCGCCTTGTCTGTCATCTTGTTGTTGACGATCAGCATCGAGGTCAGTGAAATTATTACCGGCGTTATTGGCGTGGTCTTCATCGGCGCCGCGTTTATTTCCTCGATCATCCGCAACAAACGTTCCAATCACGAAACCGCGGATAAAGTAGATCAATTTTCCAACTAATCTAGGAGAGAAAATCATGGGACTTAGCTTGAAAAAGGGCCAGTCACTTTCACTGAAGAAGAACGACGGCGCGTCGCTCACCCGAGTGCGAATGGGCTTGGGCTGGGATTCGGCGGCACCGGTGAAGCGTGGCTTTTTTGGTAACAAGAAGGCCGCTGAAATCGACTTAGATGCTTCGGCCATTTTCTTTGATCAGCAAGGCAAAGCCCTTGACACGGTATTCTTCAACCAGCTTCAGAGCAAGGATGCCTCCACCCGCCACACGGGTGACAACCTGACAGGTGAGGGCGAAGGCGACGACGAGACCATCCTGGTCGACTTGAGCGCAGTCTCCCCCGCTGTCCAACAAATAGTTTTTGTCATCAGCAGTTACACCCAGCAGACGTTTGACCAAGTCGAGAACGCGTTTTGCCGACTGATTGACGATTCCTCCGCAGGCTCCCCCGAGGTGGCCCGCTTTCAGCTCACTGATGCTGGGACACACACAGCAATGATCATGGCTAAAGTTTCCCGCGAGGGCAGTGGATGGTCATTCAAGGCCATTGGAGACCGCGCCAACGGGCGCACCGTCATGGACCTCATTCAGCCTGCCGCCGCAGCACTCTAACAATCAACATCAGCGTCACAACACAAAAGGAGTCCCCGTCATGGCATCTTTGACACTGTCCAAGGGCAGCAATCTCTCCCTCACCAAGGCTGATCCCGGCCTGCAGATCGCCATGGTTGGCCTTGGCTGGGACCCTCGCACCACCAGCGGCGCCGACTTCGATCTGGATGCATCGGCAATTCTGGTCGGCAAAAACGGCAAGGTCCGTAATAACGACGACTTCATCTTCTACAACCAGCTAGAAGCAAAAGACGGCTCCGTGGTTCATCAAGGAGACAACCGGACCGGCGACGGAGACGGAGACGATGAGCAGATCCTCATCAATCTCAATACGGTGTCCCCCGACGTCGAACGAGTGGTCATTGTGGTCTCGATCGACCAGGCGGAAGCCCGGCATCAGAACTTTGGCCAGATCCGAGATGCTTACTGCAGGGTGGTCAACCAGGACAACGACGTTGAGATTGTCCGTTACGACCTCTCCGAGGATGCCGCAGCAGAGACGTCGATGATCTTTTCAGAGATTTACCGTAATGGTGCCGAATGGAAATTCCGGGCGGTAGGGCAGGGCTACGCAAGCGGCCTGCATGGCATCGCCACAGACTTTGGCATCTCCTTGGATTAGTCCCATCCAAGCAACCATTCATTTAGAGAAACCGTAGCTTCCACCAAAGATGAAGGAAACGAACTAATGGCTGGACTTACTCTTACAAAAGGCAACAATCTTTCTCTCACGAAGGTCGATCCCGGCCTCCAAAAGGTCTTGGTAGGTCTTGGCTGGGACCCCCGCACCACCACGGGTGAGGCTTTCGACCTAGATGCGTCAGCGCTTCTGGTTGCAACTAACGGCAAGGTGCGCTCCGGTGATGACTTCATCTTCTACAACCAGCCTTCCGCTAAAGACGGTTCAGTGGTCCATCTCGGTGATAACCGCACAGGAGACGGCGACGGCGACGACGAGCAGATCGCGGTTGACCTCTCCAAAATTGCCGCAGACGTTGAGCGCGTAGTCATTGTGGTCTCGATCGATCAGGCAGATGCGCGTGGCCAAAACTTCGGCCAGGTCCGGGGAGCCTATTGTCGAGTGGTCAACCAGATGACTGAGACGGAACTTGTCCGTTTTGATTTGAGCGAGGATGCAGCGCCCGAAACATCCATGCTCTTTGCTGAGATCTACCGCAACGGACAAGAATGGAAGTTCAAGGCCGTCGGCCAAGGATACGCCGCCGGCTTGGCCGGAATTGCTAAAGATTTTGGCGTTCCGCTGGGCTAGCGTTCCCTTCTTCCGATCGCCGATGCTTCGGCGAACTACTCCGTATGCGCCGCCCGAAAAGAAAATGGTTTATTCATGACTTCTCCTCTGACTCCTCCCAGTGATGCCGAAGTTTCTTTGGTTTTGAAAGCTCCCGACGCCCCAGAAATCGTCGCGCCGGAGCTCGCCCCCGGAATGGTACCGGTACCGGTTGAACGCCAAACCGAAATCACCCGCCAGGCCAGTGAATATATCTCTGAAATAGCCACTATGGATGCCCGCAGCCCAGATTTCAGCGCCAAAGTGGACGGCATTTCCAAGCTTGCCGGCTCGGAGATGACCAACTCCTCAGATGCTTCCAGCCGCATGTTGGAGCGCTCAAGCACATCTGTGGCGGGGGCAAAGAGGAGTGGCAACAGTGCACAGGCCCAGGTCGCCGGCACTTTGAACGATCTGCGCACCACGGTGGAGGACCTCACCCCCAACAATGCAGATTTGAGTGTCGGCCGCAAGATCCTTGGCATCATTCCAGGCGGCAACAAGTTGGCCAAGTACTTTCAAAAGTACGAGTCGGCACAGACTCAAATCGATGCCATCATCAAATCTCTCATGGCTGGCCAGGACGAGTTGTTGAAGGACAATGCTTCGCTGGCTGGGGAGAAAGTCAAGCTGTGGGAGACCATGCAGAGCCTGAGCGAGTATGCAGTGTTCGCTAAAGCCCTCGATGCCGCCTGTGTTGAGAAGATTGACTCAACTCGGGCCAGCGGTGCGGTGGAGCAAGCACAGAAGCTAGAGGCTGATGTCCTGTTCCCCATTCGGCAGCGCCATCAGGACATCCTGACCCAACTCGCTGTGTCAGTCCAGGGCTACTTGGCCATGGACTTGATCCGCAAAAACAACCTTGAGCTGATCAAGGGCGTTGATCGGGCCAGGACCACCACCATTTCCGCCCTGCGTACGGCCGTGATCGTGGCCCAAGCCTTGGCTAACCAGAAGATGGTGCTGGATCAGATCGACGCGATCAACACGACCACAAACAATATGATCCTCAAGACTTCCGAGATGCTCAAGGATCAGACGGTTCGCATCCACCAGCAGGCAGCCAACTCCGGCGTCAGCGTGGAAACACTGCAAAAGGCGTTCGACAACGTTTTTGCCACGATGGATGCCATTGACACGTTCCGCGCGTCTGCCGCAAAGAACATGGAAGGCACGGTACAGGCTCTAGAAGTCGGACTGGCCAAGGCAAAGCCATACCTGGAACGTTCACGCCAGTCTGACCGGGAGTAGCCTAGGAGTTTCGACGACGATGTGTGAGGTTTGAACGATGATTGGCCGTTTCATGGGTGGTTTGTTTGGCGGTGACCCGATACCTCAGGTGCAAGTTTCCGCACAGGTGCCAGGTTCCCCGCAGGCGAGCACTGCCGAGCAGGAGATTGCGGAGATGAGCTCTTCGGCGGACCGACTTCGCGCGTCGGTTCTCCGTTCCGGCAGCCAGCTGCCTCCTTTGCTGACGTCCCAGTTACGACACTTGGGTGACCTCATGCACCAAGCCGTGATCGACATTGGCGTACATGGAAGTTCAACCGAACAACGAGTCCTTCTAAACACCATGATTTGCAGTTACGTGCCAACACCCCTGCAGACGTATCTGTCGTTGCAGCCAGCACACCACGAGGAGAAATCACGGGCAACTTTCATGCTCGCTGAACAACTGGCCACGCTGGAGGAAACCCTCACCGACCTGCTCAACCAGATCCGTATTGGTGCTGTGGAGGAACTCTCCACGCACGGACGTTTCCTCGCGGACAAGTTCGCCAGTCAGGACGCCGCCTTGCGACTCGAACACACACCCGAGAACCACGGGCAAGAAGGTTTTGTGTCAGCACCCCAGCCACTCGTCGAGAGGGATCCATTGCGTTTGGAAGGCCAGCCATGGCGTCGTTGATTTCCGGGGCCAACGCGGCCCTTACCGTTGAGAACCCCGGCTTGGACCACGTGGTCGTCGGAATGAACTGGGAGAGCATACCCAGCAACGGGCCCCGCGCCGAATTTGTCCCGTTTGCTGTCATGTGTGGAGCTGATGGACGCGCAGTTTCCAATGATCACTTGGTTTTCTTCAACCAACTACTTAGCTCCGACGCCGCACTCGCCTTTGTTGGAGATGAAGATCAAGAACAAATCGACGTGGAGCTCAGCCGTGTTCCGACGGAAATCTCCAAGATTGTGTTCTTTGTCTATGTTGATCCTGAAGTGCGTGGCAAGGGAACCTTTGCCTCGGTACGAAACTCACACATCAGAGTGTCAACGGCAACAAGGAAAGAACTGGTCCGCTTTGACCTCCCTGCCGGAAAGCAGGAATCCGTGACGGCCATGATCTTCGGTGAACTGTACCGCCATCGGACAGACTGGAAGTTCCGCGCACTGGGTCAGGGGTACACCACTGGACTAACCGGTGTGGCCAAAGACTACGGAATCAGTCTCTAGCCATGGTCAATCGGCAAGATCCTCTCCGAATAGACGTCCCGTTTATGCGCAGACGGGTAAAGCAGACACCGGCGTCGAGCACTGCGGCGGTGGCTGACACCGGACAAAGCCAGCGTGTTCAGACTGTGACTGGGCACCAGCAGCCACAAGGGCTGCATCTGAGGGCTCCGTCTTCCTCCGCGTCGCCTCATGCGCTCCAGCCGGCGACTGTCCCGTCAAGATCAGCGCCTGTCTCCGGCCTGTCCCTGGCACGCAACTCGCCGGCGTCGTCTGCTTCTTCTCCAAGTCCGGAATTGGATGCCGTGCATCAGGGCGCCAAAGTTGAAAAAAACCAGGCTGCCCTGCTGTTTCCGGCCCCTAAAATTCGGGACACTTACGAACTCAACCTCAACGAGCAAGTGTTGCGGTTGACGGCGTTGGAGTCAGCGGTAGGAACCCTGGTGGTCAGCGGCAGTACTGCTGTGGCGTGGGAGAGTGTGCGGCACGTTGTTGGCGCTGCGGACGTCCTGGGTAACACGGCCGGCACACCCATTATGACTGCCGGTAACAGAGCGTTAGTAGGTTACGAGAAACAAACGGCCCTTATCCCACTCAGGCACATACGTGAACTACGTCGTGCCATCTTTATCAACCGCGGTAACTCCCCTATGGGTGTACAAATATTCAACGGGGCGTCCGTGGCAATACCGCCCCCAGCCAATGGCGTTCAATTTGTGCTGCTGGCACACCGGATCGCCAATCTGCTAGAGCTGCGAGCGGAACCTGTCCCCATCGCCTGGACGGATCAGCAAATTTGGCAAGAGTTTGACTTTACGATGACCCACCAAGCCCCTGTGTCCAACTACCGCCGCTAAAGTGCCTTAGAGTGCAGCCGCTCTCGGCAACCGTACTATCGAGGCCACTTGTGGGTACTCCGCCAGAAAGGACCCATGCGACACTTCCCCAACATTCACGATCCCGAGCTCTCGCGGCTCTTCTACAAGGAGCCGCAGGAACTCCGCGTTGACAGCGATCGTTTGGTGCTGGCAGTTGGTTTGGGTGCCACTCTATATACCCCCGCAAACCGTGCAGACCTTGTCAAGGACATCCTGCGCCAGCGGGATTTGGGGTGCACCAGCCTGGTGCTTTGCCTTGAGGACTCCATCCCGGACGCAGAAGTTTCCGCAGCAGAGAAAAATGTGGTGGGAGCAATAAGACTCTTACAGCAAACTCACGACGATCTGCCTCTGCTGTTCGTGCGCGTCCGCACGGCCGAACAAATGATTTCTCTTAGCCGGAGCATCGGTGCCGCCATGAAGGTACTGACAGGCTTTGTGATCCCCAAGTTTGACAATGAATTAGGACGTGGACAGAGCTTCATCGATGCTCTCCACCAAGTCCAAGTCGAATCCGGGTTTGACGGAAACCATGGCGGACGGCGCCTGCAAATCATGCCCATTTTGGAATCAACGGCCGTGATCCACCTACAAACCCGTGAAAAGGCGCTAAACAACATTTTCAAGTTATTGACCGCCAACCGGGCAGACGTACTATCTGTACGGATAGGCGCTACGGATATGTCCAGCGCGTTTGGTCTTCGCCGGTCCCGTGACCTGACGATTTACGACGTCCACGTCGTTGCGGGCGTTATCGGTGACATCGTCAACGTCCTGGGCCGCCCAGACGGCGGGTTCGCCATCTCGGGCCCCGTTTGGGAACACTATTCCAACACCGAGCGCGTCCTGCGCCCACAGTTACGAGCCACTCCCTTCGCCGCGCCGTCCGAGAGAGAACTACGCACCAGGATCATGACCGAGAATTGGGACACGCTAATCCGTGAAATTGAGCTAGATCTGGCCAACGGCCTGGTCGGCAAGACAGTCATCCATCCCTCCCACATAGCCCTTGTGCACGCACTGAACGTGGTTAGTCATGAGGAGTTCCTTGACGCGGAAGCAATTGCAGGCAACAGTCGTGGCGGAGCGACGGCCTCACCCTACGGCAACAAGATGAATGAGATGAAGCCACACCGAGCGTGGGCGCACCGGACGCTGCTAAGGGCCGACGCCTTCGGCGTCTCGAATCCGGGAATCACCTTTGTGGACCTCTTGGAAGCGTGCATGTCATGACCACCGAAAAGGAAACGATTAAGGACAATCCCGCGTGGACCGGAAGTTTCGTGGCCCGCGAACTTGGCGTGCGCATTAGCAGTGATCCATCGGGAGCCGTGGCAGTTGCGGACCTCGTGGGTTTGGCCTTGCGGCGCAACCCACGGCGCGCCCATCTGCTGGTGTCAACGGTTCTTGCCAAACATGTTCCCACGGAGCCCCTGCTGGTCAAGGCTGTAGGGGAATTGTTGGGCGTCTTCGTGGCGCGGTCCTTGGGTGGCTTGCTGCCGAGCCGTGACTACGGCGACGACGGTGAGACACTGGACGTACTTTTAGGATCGGCTACCATCGCGCTCACTCACGCGTTATCCAGCAACGGCGCGTCCAGGGTTCTCGCCATTGCAACATTTGCGGCGCAGGTGAAACGGCTTCGCGTCGAAATCCCGGATGCGATTGTGATTGGGTACGCGGAAACTGCCACGGGTTTAGGCCGCCTAGTGGCTAATTCACTGGGCTCCTATTACATTCACTCCACGCGCCACGCCACCCCAGGGGTGGTCCAGACTACTGGCTTTGAGGAGGGCCATTCACACGCTACTTCGCACCGAATGGTGCCTACCGATCCGGGCTGGCTGGATCGATCCGGCCCTTTGGTCTTGGTCGACGACGAACTAAGTACCGGCTCCACGGTCATCAATACCATTCGGTCGCTGCATTCGATGGTTCACCGACCGACGTATGTGGTGGCGACGCTTATTGACGTCAGATCAGCGGCGGACCGCGAGCGCTTTAACACATTGGCTGCTGAGTTGGACTGTCGCATTATCACGGCAACTCTGGGGACCGGCAGCATTGAACTTGGTCCGGACATCCTGGACCGAGCTGCGGAAATTATTTCCGGAGTCTCTGCTCCGTCCTTGGTGCTCACCGGGACGGGCAGAACGTCCTTACTGGAACTCACGGCGCAGGACATCGCCCCTGTCCGCAGCGACCGCTTTGGTTCTGCGGAACCCCCGCCAGCCGCTGACATGGCTTTAGTCGCACGTCGAGTGGCTGCGTTTATAGAGGACAACGGCTGCTCTGGACCCGTCGTTGTGCTCGGTTGTGAGGAGAACATCTACTTTCCGCTGACCGTGGCTGAAGAGTTAGCTGCTCTTCGGCCCGACTTCGACGTTCGTTTTTCCACCACGACGCGTTCACCAATTGTTCCCATCAACAGGGCCGATTACGCCATCGCCGATTCGCTCATGTTCGCCAGCCATGACAATACGGTGGATGGACCAGGGCAACGGTTTGCTTACAATCTTCAAGGAATGAGCCCCCGTAACGGGACTATTGTGGTGTTTCCTGAACCGGGCGTTGATGCTGACACGATTATCTCGGGCCGCCCAGATGCCGGATTGCAAGGGTTGATGCCAGCACTTGCAACTGCAGCGGATGACGTGCTGGCAGTCCTCCTACCCGCGAATTATCCCCTGCCTTCCCTCCCAGCCAAGGACAAGCAATGAACGGGCCAAGTTTCCCACCACCTCTGACAAGTCCGGCGTTTGGTTCCTACGCACCCGAGGAAGTTTCATGGCTGCTCAAGGACCTTAGCCACGTGAAGTTGGAAGCATCCACG
The DNA here is from genome assembly GCF_020905375.1 of Arthrobacter cryoconiti. Lineage (GTDB taxonomy): Bacteria > Actinomycetota > Actinomycetes > Actinomycetales > Micrococcaceae > Specibacter > Specibacter cryoconiti. The sequence continues at coordinate 18,153 of NZ_JAJJBU010000004.1, read as the reverse complement.
GCGGTTCGTGAACAGGCCATTCAGTCAGGCGCAGCCAATTACGCTCAATCTCTACCGGTCGAATACACGCCCAGCGCTGACTATCAAACGCTTTATCGGCAAGGGCTCGAACGCTCCAGTACTCGCATTGCCACCGCGGTGGGGGTCGTGACTGAGCTTGGACTTTCGGCCCGAAACAATGAACCCGTCTTGGTCTCCTTGGCACGTGCCGGCACACCAATAGGGATATTGATGCGCCGGTGGGCACAGCAGATGCACGGGATCGACGTACCCCATTTCACCATGAGCATTGTGCGCGGTGTGGGCCTGGACCAGACGGCGTTGCGCTATCTGGGGGCACATTTTGACCCCAGCCGGATTCTGTTTGTAGACGGCTGGACGGGGAAAGGAGCCATTTCCCGGGAACTTGCAGCGGCTCTCGACGCCTTTGAACTCAGCGACGGCGTACGCTTCCGCCCCGATCTGGCCGTCCTGGCAGACCCGGGGCACTGCGCGCAAATGTATGGCACACGGGAGGACTATCTCATCCCGTCGGCGTGCCTTAATTCCACCGTCTCGGGATTGATTTCGCGAACCGTCTTCAATACCGATCACATTGCCTCGGATGAATTTCATGGGGCAAAATTCTATGCAGAGCTCGTTGCCAGTGACGTTTCCGCCGAGTTCTTGGACGCGATATCGGCGAACTTCAACGCAGTGAGTGACGACGTTCGCTTGGCACACAAGGAAATGCTGGCCTCCGACCGCTCGCCCACGTGGATGGGTTGGGAAGCTGTAGAGCGCATCAGCAAGGAGTACGGCATCAACAATGTGAACCTAGTCAAGCCAGGCGTTGGAGAGACCACTCGAGTGTTATTGCGTCGGGTGCCATGGCGGGTGCTGGTTAACCCCGATGCCCGGGATGACGTGGCCCATGTGCTTTTGTTAGCACAGCAGCGCGGCACACCTGTGGAGGAAGTCGCGGGCCTGCCCTACAGTTGCGTAGGGCTTATCCACCCGTTGTATGACAAAAGTGCCGTTGGTGCCGATGGAAAGGCTGTCCACCATGCATGAGGCAAGTTCGCCTCGAACCGTCATGGTGGCTTGCGACCTTGACCGCACGCTGATTTACTCCAAAAACGCGCTGTGGCTGGAAGGGGCTGACAAGGATGCTCCGCGATTGGTCGTCTCCGAGGTCTACAAAGGTAGTCCACTCTCCTACATGACAGGTGCGGCCGAGGAGCTTTTGCGCACCATCATGGATTGGGCCATTTTTGTTCCCGTCACCACTCGCACACATGCCCAGTACCAGCGCGTCCAGCTACCAAAAACGAACACCCAGCCGGTGACCGAGTATGCGATCGTCGCTAATGGCGGAGTCATCTTGCACCAAGGGGAACCAGACCCCCAGTGGCAAAAGCACATCGCCAAGCAGATAGCCGCAAACTGTTCACCTCTGGAAATGATTGCGGCCCATCTTTCCAAGCCTGAATTTCAGGCTTGGATCCTGAACGTGCACAACGCAACTGATCTGTTTATATATGCCATCACGGACCGAGCTGCCATCCCCACCGAGTTTCTTACAGAGCTCGAGATTCTGTGCCAGGGATCCGGCTGGTCAACCTCTCTCCAGGGTCGAAAGCTGTACTGCGTACCGAACCCGGTGAATAAGGCCGACGCGCTGGCCGAACTCGCCCGGCGGACCAATGCGGACACGGTACTTGCAGCCGGCGATTCCCTCTTGGACCAGGAAATGCTTGCGCAAGCGGACCTGGCCTTCCGGCCTCTGCACGGCGAATTGCACGATGCCTGCTGGCAAGCTCCCAACCTTCAGCTCACCGATGTACGTGGCGTGCTTGCTGGCGAGCAAATTCTCCAACGAATACTCGCCGTCCTCCAGTCCCAACTGGGGGCCGACCGCAATGCAGCGCGCCGGCGAGCCGATAAACTGTAGCTTCACCCGTTTTCTTCCCCGCGAAAGAGCGCTGCCCTGTGCCCAAGTCCCATCCAAGCAAGACCCGCACCACCGCAGCTAAGCACTCTTTTAGGTCAACGGACGTCATGATGGGAGCAGTGCTGGCTTCCGTTTTGATCGTGAGCACTGCGTGTGGGAGCACGTCGGCGCCTACCGTGCGTCCGGCGTCGCCCGTCTCCACCTCAGCGTCCGCCTCGGCACTGCCCAGCGGAACGCCGTCGCCCACCAACTCAGCGCCGTCCACTACGGCTCCTGCTGGCGCAAATGGAACCCTCGCCGGGAACATCGAATCCAGCGCCAAAGCACTCAGTCTCCTGGCCACTTTGCCGCTCAAGGGCCGGGCGCCGAAGACGGGCTACAGCCGCGCCGAGTTCGGTCAGGCGTGGGCCGATGTCGATAAGAATGGCTGCGATACCCGTAACGACATTTTGAACCGTGACCTCACCGCGAAAACTTTTAAGGCTGGCACCCGCGACTGCTTGGTGCTCACCGGGATCTTGGCGGACCCCTACACGGGGAAAACCATTGATTTTGTCCGCGGAGCCGCCACCAGCTCCAAGGTGCAGATCGACCACGTGGTGGCTTTGAGCGATGCTTGGCAAAAGGGTGCCCAGCAGCTTTCCAGCGCCCAACGCACAGCCCTTGCTAATGACCCGTTGAATCTGCTGGCCGTGGATGGTGCGGCAAACCAACAAAAGAGTGACGGCGATGCTGCCACGTGGCTCCCCGCCAATAAGTCGTATCGCTGTGAGTACGTCAGCTTGCAAATATCAGTGAAAGCCGCCTACAACATGTGGGTCACACAAGCCGAACACGATGCCATGGCGCGGGTATTGACCCTTTGCTCCGGAGCACAAACATCAACAACCCCTCCGCCCCCAGCTCCTGCTCCTGCGCCCGCTCCTGCTCCACAGCCTGCGCCCGCTCCTGTTCCTGCCCCGGCTGTGGCACCGATCGCTCCCGCCCCTCCGGCCATCGGGCCACAACCGTTTTACAAAAACTGTTCGGCTGTGCGCGCGGCCGGGAAAGCCCCTATTCACAAAGGCGACCCCGGGTTCTTGTCCAAGTTTGACGGCGATGGCGACGGGATAGGCTGCGAGTAGCGTCGATACTATCCAAGGCCGCTGGAGGGACACTGGCAAGCTGCACCAGATTGGCTAAAATCGAAGTGTGGGCGCACGCGATGAACAGCCGGTGGTCCCGGCCCTGTGGATCCGCAACGACAGTCAAATATTGCCGTTGTGGTGGGATCGGCTGTGCGCCCAGATGGGTCAGCAATCAGCTTCGCGTTATTCCAACGGACTCTTTAGCCAGGACAGGCGCCGACCTATTGCCCAGTGGCACAATCCAGCTCTGGACGCAGCGTTGTTGGTAGCCATCGAGACCAGTCCGGAATGGCCCGTCCAGCGGTTTGGAATTTTCTATGCGCCCCCAGGGGTCGGATTCACTAAAGTCACCATGAACCACCATCAATGGTTTACGCGAACCCCACACAAGTCGCCTACCGAAGAAGAGGCGTTCGCAGCATCCATTGCTTCGGCGGAGGCCTTCTTGCAGGTGGAGATGGACTTCATCTAAGCGCTCCACGCCATCTTCAGCCCCAAGAAAACCATCACTACGGCAATTATGGCGTCCAAAACACGCCATGCACCGGGCTTGGCAAAAACAGGCCGCAACGCTCGTGCGCCGAAGCCCAGAGCGCCAAACCACAGAACACTCCCGATGACTGCTCCTGTCCCGAACCACCACCGTAATTCTCCATGTTGATTGGCAAGGCTGCCTAGCAACAACACGGTATCCAAATACACGTGTGGGTTCAGCCAAGTCAACGTCAGCACAGTGACAAGTACGGCCTTACGGCTCAGCGATCCTTGTTGGACTCCCGCATTCAAGGTACCCGGCCGCAGGGCACGTTTAGCCGCCAGTGCGCCATAAGCGAGCAGGAACGCAGCCCCGGCTAACCGAATCACCACTACCACTGCCGGAACTGCTTGGACCAGCACACCGATGCCAAAAATACCCGCAACTATCAGGACTACGTCACTGAACATGCACACGAGGACCACCAGGAGTACATGCTCGCCTCGAATGCCTTGTCGCAGAACAAAGGCATTTTGCGCCCCGATCGCAATTATCAGGGCCAGGCCAGCACCCAAACCGGTGGAAAGCGTGGCAAGTACGTTCAGTAGGGTCATGGTTTCGAAGCTACTAGAATGACCAAATGAAATACAGCTACTTTTTTGATAGATAGATAAGGATTGCTAATGTCGAGTTTCCAAACTGATCAATTGCGCACCTTCCTTGCGGTTCTTGAGCACGGGACTTTCGACGCCGCCGCGAAAGAATTGTGTGTGAGCGCGTCTGCCGTTTCGCAGCGAATTAAGGCCATGGAGCAGGCTGCCGGACAGGTCCTGCTGGTACGGGCCACACCCGTTCGATCCACGGCGGCCGGCATGGCAGTACAAAAGCTGGCCCGCCAGCTTCGTCAACTTGAAAGTGACTGTGCAGCGGAATTAGGACTTGGTGGAAAGCCCGGGGCCGCCATTGCGATGGCTGTCAACGCTGACTCACTGGCCACCTGGTTCATCGATGCCCTGGGAGCCGTTCCCGCCAGTGAGAGACACAGCTTTGAGGTTTTGCGTGAAGATGAACAGCATTCAGCGGCCCTCTTGCGTTCTGGTGAGGTCATGGCAGCGGTGACTGCCACGTCGGACCCCGTCCAGGGTTGTTCCGTTCGCTACCTTGGCGCTTTAGAATACAAGGCTGTGGCGTCAGCAGAGTTTATGACCCGGTTCTTCCCGGCAGGGTTCGACTCCTCGCTGCTTTCAGCGGCACCCGTCGTCCAGTTTGATCGGACAGATACCCTACAGAGCAACTTTTTCAAGGCCTTGACAAATGGAAGTCTCACGGGGTCCCAACGGTTCATCCCCGATCCCAGCACGTTTGCTGTCGCGATCGAGCATGGGCTTGGCTGGGGTCTGCTGCCGGAAGCCAATTGTCGCGAAGGCCTGGGCTCGGGCAAGCTGGTGGAGTTGGTGCCCGGGCTGACCACCCGGATTCCGCTCTATTGGCAGCGCTGGAAAATACAATCCCCCGCGCTCGATGCGCTCACCGCTGCCGTCACCACGACGGCGGCCGCCGCGCTCTCATGATCTAGCGCAGGGACCGGCTGATGGTTCGAAAAGGTGGCGTGGGAACAAATACCGCACGGCCCCCAGGACAGCGTGTGGCAGGGCGGCTCGCTCCCCTGTCACACTGAACATGTGCTCTCATCATTGCGAGTACATGCCCTCACGACGCAAGGACAGCGCGCATGCCCGGCCTCACCCATCAACGACACAACCAGCTGGTGCTGGTGGTCGGACAGCTTCTCTCCGGCGTGGGCGTTGCCTCCGGAATTTCGGTGGGCGGTATTCTGGCCGCTCAACTGGCAGGTACGACTGCAGCTTCAGGCTTCGTCCAAACGGCCTCCACTTTGGGCGCTGGATTGGTTGCTGTACCACTAGCCAATCTTGCCATTCGCGCCGGGCGCCGCTGGGCCCTGAGCGCTGGCTTTGCACTCGGCGCAACGGGAGCTGCCATTGTTCTCCTCGCGGCTGCCGTGGGCCAGTTCTGGATGATGGCCGTGGGCATGCTGCTCTTTGGTGCAGCCAGCGCCTCGGGCCTTCAAGCCCGTTACGCAGCAGTTGACGGGGCTGCTCCGGAAAAGGCCGGCCGGGCCATGGCAATCGTCATTTGGGCCACCACTATCGGGTCGGTGGCCGGACCCAATCTCTCCGAACCCGGGCGTCTCTTGGGTATCAGCATTGGCATTGTGCCGCTTTCCGGGCCCTTCATCTTCTCGCTGATCGCCTTCATCACAGCTTCTTTGGTCATCGCAGTGTTCTTTCTGGGAACCCCCGCCTCGCACAAGCCCACACTCCGCAGGATCCCCACCCGAAAGATCGGGGCTTGGGCGGCACTTCACTTGGCTTCTGGCAATCCAAACGCTCTTTTTGCCATGGCCTCAGTCACTGGCGGACACATGATTATGGTGGGCGTGATGGTCATGACGCCGGTAGCTATGAACGCCCACGGGCACTCATTGCAGATCATCGGCATAGTCATCAGTTTGCACATTTTAGGCATGTACGCGGCCAGTCCCTTGTTCGGTTGGTTGGTCGATAAAGTTGGCGCACGACGCGTAGTCATGCTGGGGTGCGGTATTTTCTTGACGGCGATCTGACTTGGTGCCGCGGTTTCAGATTCCAGCAACCCCTACTTCATGTCGGTCGCCCTCACCACACTGGGGCTCGGCTGGTCCGCGTGTCTCATTGGCGGGTCCTCGCTACTGAACGCCTCCGCGCCGGAGGAGATCCGGGTGCCCTTGCAAGGCGCCAATGACATGCTGATGAACTTCGGGGCGGCAGCGATGGCGGCCGTAGCCGGACCAATCTTGGCCGCTGGCGGCTTCTTCTGGGTGAATATGGTGGCTCTGCTGGTGCTGACCCCAATGGTGGTTCTAGGACTACGTGCCAAGCGGGCGGGCTTGCTCAGGCAGGCACCCGCTTCCGGGCCCGGACATTAGCTCGCAAACGCCCAGCGACTTTCCATGCCCGACCCGACGCGGCTCAGCACTAACCCGACGCGGCTCAGCACCAACCCGACCCGACGGGGCCCAACCCAACCCGACCGGGCCCAGACGCTGATCAAGCACCCAATATATGCCTCAGTGCCTGCTCTAAAGACCCATGGCGGAACTCGTAGCCGCTGGCTACTACCTTGGCACTTGATGCGCGTTGGTCCGCGAGCGCTAGTTCTGTGGCACCTTCGCTACCTAGCAAAAGCTTGGGGCCCACAGTCGGGACGGCCAGTATGGACGGACGGCGCACCACCGCTCCGAGAGTTGTCGCAAACGACTCCGCCGTGACGGGGTGCGGGGCCACAGCGTTATACGCTCCGTGGATCTCGGGAGAGAGCACTGCGTGGGCGAAAATCCCAGCGATATCGTCAATGCCGATCCAGCTCTGCCACTGCTTCTTTCCCACGGGTCCCCCAACCCCCGCTAAGTAAAGGGGAAGCAGCCGCTGCAGGATTCCGCCAGCGGCGGATAGGACCAACCCCGTTCTTACCGTGACCACACGTACCCCGGCCTTGGATGCTGGCAAGCAGGCAGCTTCCCAGTCGCGGCACACCCCCGCCAAAAAACCACTTCCGGCAGGGTCCTCCTCCGTCAATGCCCGAGACGTGCGTTGGCCGTGGCCTCCGGGATTGTGGGGTGTGGCTCCGTAGTACCCAACGGCGGAACCGGACACTAGTGCCCTGGGGCGGCCATCTGAGGCTAGCTGGGCAAGGGTTTGCGCCAACAGCTCAGTGCCCTTGATTCGGCTACTACGGATCAGATCTTTGGTATGTGAGGTGAAGCGACCGCCGATGCTGTGCCCTGCGAGGTTGATCACCGCATCGCATCCAGCCAACTCCTGTGCATCAAGGGTTCCTGCGTCAGGATCCCACGCTACCTCCGTGGCGTTGCGTGCGGGATGGCGCACCAGTTTCACCACTTGGTGCCCTCCGCCGGTCAGAAGGGCGCAGAGTTGCGTCCCGATCAACCCGGAGGCCCCGGTGACAGCAATTTTCAACAACGGGCCGGAATGTCCCTGATGAAATGCCAAATCACCACGCAAAGCCCGTTCCCGAAACGCAAACATGCGCTTGAGTTCGGCATCAAGGTGTTTGCTCACCCAGCCACCACGAAAGCCAAGTGGTAGCTCGTAGTCAACCGCGTCGGTCATGATGGTGCTGCCCGGCACTGGCCCGTCGCTAAAGCTATGCGTGTGTGTCCAGCTAGTGAACGGGCCAGCAGTCATGATGTCGGTAAAACTCTCTCCTGGCACCAACCGCGTGTGCAGTGCTTCCCACCGTAACTCGGGCGCAAGGGCCTGCGTGGAGCGCAGGGACTTTGGCAACATCCCCCGCAGGGACCCAGCGGCAGTCCCCAGCCACATGCCCAGCGACCCAGGTGCACCCACTCCCATGGCCGCCGTCGAGCCCGGGTTAATGCCATCGCTTGGCTCTGCGAGTACATTGCCAAAGAACGACGGCGTGAGGCGGACTAAGGCGCCAGGCCGGGAAAACCAAGTGAAAACATCATCCCGGGCGAAGGGAAGAGCCGTGGTGTACTGAAAGGTGTTCATTGACTCTCCCGATGCTTGTATCTGCTGGGCTCTGAACTTGCCACGTTACCCCGGAGCGCAGACATCTGTTCCTATTCTGGCAGGACCAAGCAAAGTGTCTTTAGACTAATCTCTTCGCCCCAACAGCAATTTTGTCAGTGCTTCTTGGTTTCTTGTTAGATTCGACTAAAAGTTCCAGTTCTTGGTGGAAGGCGCCACATGTTCTTGCTTGAATCCCCAGCCGGCGGCGAAGAATCGCTGATATTTTCTGCCTCAGACTTGGTGACTGCCAGCGAATGCGGCTACCGGACATTGCGAGTCTTGGACGAGAAACTCGCACGCGCCAGCAAGCCGAATTTCCCCCAGGATGCCATGTTGGCCAGGGCGGCAGAGCTGGGTGACGCCTATGAAGCCAAGGTGTTGGCAGAGCTCGTATCCGAGCATGGGTTCTGGGATCCCGTAACGGGGCGCGGAGTAAAAATCGTCGACCGTGTACGGGATGCGGACGGTTTGCCCACGCCGCCGAGTTGGGCATCACTGGAAGCAAAGAGGGAGGAAACTCTGGCGGCGCTGCGCGGTGGAGCGGACGTGGTCTTCCAGGCAACGTTCTTTGATGGCTCACTGGTGGGTTTTGCCGATTTTTTGGTGAAACAAGAGGACGGCTCCTATGCAGTCTGGGATACCAAACTTGCCCGGCACGCAAAGGTCAGCGCTCTTTTGCAGTTAGCTGCCTACGGGGACCAGTTGGGAAAGTACGGCATTCCTGTGTGGCCCGTCACCACGCTGGTCCTGGGCGATCGCAGCCACAGCGATCACCCCATGGCGGACCTGCTGCCAGTGTTTCGTGAACACAGGAACAACTTTTTGGCCCTGACGCAGGCACATCGTTCCGCGCCCAATCGCGTTACTTGGGAGCAGACTGGCATCACGCACTGCGGCCGTTGCAACTACTGCGCCGAGCAGATCGTGCTCCATCATGATCTGCTGCTGGTGAATGGGATGACCGGTTCGCAGCGTCGTAAGCTCATGGCGCAGGGCATCATCACAATCGACCAACTTGCCCGGCTGCCCGAAGCCAACGCAAACGGCCCGCTAGTGCGGCTGCGCGATCAAGCTCGCATGCAGCTACACCTGGATAAACCCGATGGAACCAGCGTGTATGTCAAGGACGGTTCCGCCCACACCGTCTCATTCAAAGTCCTACCGGGGAGCATCAGCCAACTCCCAGCGCCCTGTGACGGCGACATCTTCTTTGATTTTGAGGGCGATCCCCTCTGGCAGGACCCGCTGACGCAAAAGTGGGGGATCGAGTACCTCTTCGGCACCGTGGAGGCCCCGGTTCCTGGTTCCGCGCCCGGCACAAAAGAGGTCTTCAAACCATTGTGGGCGCATTCCCGCTCCGAGGAACGGCAGGCACTCGTTGACTTCATTGCCTACGTTCAAGCCCGACGTACGCAGTTTCCGCAGATGCACGTGTATCACTACGCGCCCTACGAAAAATCTGCGCTGCGCAATTTGTCGGTGTTCCACGGGGTGGGTGAAGACGCCATTGACGACTGGCTGCGCACAGGGCTGCTGGTGGATCTCCTGGACACCGTCCGGCATTCGCTGCGAATTTCCGAAGCGTCTTACTCGATCAAGAAACTCGAGCCCTTGTACATGGGAACAAACTTGCGCGCGGGAGACGTCAAAGATGCCGGAGCTTCCGTGGTTGCCTACGCGCAGTACTGCGCAGCTCGCGATGCAGCCGTGACCGGTGACTGCGCCATGGCTGCCGAAGCGAATAAAATTTTAGCCTCCATCTCTGACTACAACGAATACGACTGCCTCTCCACCTTGCGACTACGCGATTGGCTGTTATCGGTCGGTGCCGCCATAGTAGCCCCCGAACGCGCAGAAAGCACCGGCGCATTGGAAGATGCGACGCCGGGAACACCGGCGTACGAACCCAGCCCTGAAGAGCAACGGCTCCACGACTATTTGGAATCTTTGGCTGCGGAAAAGGGTCACGAATTCACGGCCGACGAAACGGCCATCGCTCTGGTCTCAGCTGCCGCCGGCTACCACCGCCGCGAGGACAAGCAATTCTGGTGGGCTCACTTCGATAGATTGGAAAAAGGGCCAACCGCTTGGAAGGAAGAGCGGAACATGCTGGTGATTGACTCGGTTGAGATTCTCGATGACTGGGCAAAGGCAACACCCCGGGCCCGCACCGAGAGCCGAACCTTACGCCTCACAGGCCAAGCCACCGAGGGCTCGGACTTCCGGGCCGGAACTTCGTGGTTCGGCATGTATGAAGCCCCTCTGCCCGAGGGCTTGAACGAAGACACGCAGGCTCAGCCGTTGCGTGCGGGACTTTTCAATATGACTGTCATGGAAGACGCAGGTGACCCGTCCGCGCCTGAACTAACGACCCTCGTAGTACAAGAGAAATCCACTCAAAAGGTCCCATCTCATACTCAGCTCCCCAGTGCGCTAACCCCAGACAAGCCTGTGCCGACAAAGAGCATCCGAGAAGCCCTTGCCGCACTTGCCAACGAGGTCGGGGGAATGCTGCCGTCTCTGCCCAAACACCCGGGTGTGGAAATCCTCCGCAGGGCCCGTCCTCGACTGTTCGGCGGCGGAGCCCTGCCTTGCGTCGAACAAGGACCGCATCCGACGGATTACATTGGCCCCATCACCGATGCACTCCGGCAGCTGGACTATTCCTACCTTGCAGTCCAAGGTCCGCCCGGGACAGGCAAAACCCATGTGGGATCACACGCCATTGCTGCTTTAGTGGCGGAGGGATGGAAGATCGGCGTTGTTGGGCAGTCACATGCGGTAGTTGAAAATATGTTGCGGGCGGCAATTGAAAAAGCGGGTGTAGACCCCTCGAAAGTGGGTAAGAAGCTCGCTGCGGCCCACGACGTTCCGTGGGAGATCACGGACGAGAAACAGTTCGCGAAATTGCTCACTTCCGAGGATGGGGCGCTCATCGGAGGCACCGCGTGGACCATGACCGGAGCTAATGTGCCTGCCGGTTCACTGGATCTGCTGGTCATTGATGAAGCCGGGCAGTACTCGTTGGCCAACACGCTGGCTGTCTCCGCATGTACCAAACGACTCTTACTGCTGGGTGATCCACAGCAATTGCCCCAAGTTACGCAGGGTTCTCATCCTGCTCCCGTAGACGAATCAGCACTCGGCTGGCTGTCCGAGGGGAAAGCCACGCTTGAAAAGCACCTAGGCTATTTCCTGGCCGATTCGTGGCGTATGCATCCGCAACTGTGCGCCGCCGTATCCAGATTGAGCTATGACGGAAAGCTCAGCTCCGCCCCCGCTGCGCAACTGCGTCATTTGGAAGGCAAGCCAGCTGGCGTGGAGACAGTGCTGGTTCAGCACAACGCCAGCGCACTGGGCGAGAACACGCAGTCTTCCCCTGAAGAAGCCGCAGAGGTGGTGGCACAGATCCAAAGCCACCTTGGTTTCACGTGGACCCCTGGTGAGGGTCTGCCTTCGCGTCCTCTGGAGCAAAAGGACTTTCTCGTGGTGGCTGCGTACAACGCCCAAGTGCACTTGGTCCGCAGCGTGTTGGATGCGGCCTCGCTGTCCGGCGTTCGTGTGGGCACAGTAGACAAATTTCAAGGGCAGGAGGCCGCAGTGGTTCTGCTGACCCTCGCCTGCGCAGATCCCACGGCAGCACCGCGCGGCATGGAGTTTCTGCTTAACCGCAACCGCATTAACGTCGCCATTTCCCGCGGTCAGTGGCGTGCCATCATTATCCGCTCCCCGCAGTTAAGCAACTTCATGCCGTCCCGTCCCGCCGCAATGTCTGAATTGGGCGCCTTCATCGGTCTTTGCGAGCGCGGACAGCAGGCAAACACGGTCATAGCGGCAACCATGGCTTAAAATGGTAGAACCTCCTTCCCCTCGCATGAAAGTTGCTTATGCGCCTCACTGACGACGCCGTTGCGCACTGGCATGCCCAAACGCAGTTGCGGAAGGCCCCGTCCTGGAAATTGTTACAGGGTGCCCCGTGGACTGTGGCGTTCCTGACGGCAGTTTTCTCACCGTCGCGCCAGCGCATTCCACTGGAGGAATTCCATACCGAGCTAACAATGTTCATGAAGCAATTGCGCCGAGAAAATCTGAGTTTGAACGAATCGTGGCAGGCCGCCAACTACGCCGATTCCTGGGTCCGGAGCCAATTTTTGTCCCGTCCCATGGTCGACGGACGCTTCGTTTACGAACCCACCGCCAGTACAGCACGGGTGCTAGCGTTCCTTGAGACATTTATTGCGGAGCGGACCAATCTCAACAGTTCCCGTTTGAACACTCTTTTGACCAGTATTGAGACTCTTTCATTCCAAACAGACCCCGATTCGCACAGCAGAATCGTGGCCCTTGAAGCCGAAATTGTTGCCCGTCAAGAAGAAATCAGCGCCCTGCGTAGTGGCAAGAGTCCTGCCGTCCTTTCCGATGACTCGGCCTTGGCCGCCGCCCGAAGCATTTTGGACCTTGCGGGAAGTCTCCCGGCAGATTTCAAACGCATGCGCGACGGCGTCGATCTGATGCTCCACTCAGTGCGCCAAGAGATCATGGAATCCTCGGTCACTAAGGGTGTTGCCGTCGGCCAGGTCTTAGAAGGTGACAAAGCACTGCGCAACACCGCCGAGGGGGAAACATTTGAAGGCTTCACAGCATTCCTCAACGACCCCATCCAGCAAGCCCGCTTTCGTCAATCCGTCAACGAAGTTCTGGAGCGCGATTTCACGGAGAGACTCACGGCCGCGGAACGAGCCACGCTGGCCACGCTGGTGCGGGAAATGCGTCGCCAAGCCGCCGACGTCCACACCATGTACGGCCGCCTTTCCGAGAGCCTGCACACGTATGTTCAGTCTGCAGAGTTTAAGGACTCGCTGATCCTGCGCAATGCCATTCATGCCGCGGAACAGGCTGTCGCGAAAGCCGCACTTGGGCCTCGGCGAGCCGTCATAGACCCACGCCTGTTCACCCCAAACTTTGAAACCCTCTCGGGTCTAGGAATCTTCAACCCACAAGATCATCTCCCACCCCCCAAACTTGATGCACCCCCTGTGCTCAGTGACGCCGATATCCACCGCACCCCCGTCACGCCCGCGCCGGACATGCCCGTCCTGCACGACGCCGTCGCACGTGCCAGAAGCATCCGCAATGGCCAGGCCACACTGGCGGATGTCTATGCGGGGCTTCCGGACCAGCTGCGCCACATCAACAGCATCCGCGGGCTGATCCTGGCGGCCCGCAGCAGTGAGCAGAGCTTCGACCTCGACGCCACCCAAACACTTCATTTCACCCAGATCGACGGCAGCCAACGGACCGCACGCCTGCCCCTGATCACCTTCACAAAGGACACCGCACTATGACACTTAGTGACGAACTGGCAAAGGACACGCACGACGCCGGGGCCGCACCAGTGCCACTATCCCCAGCCCGCGCTTCCCACACTCCCGGTGACGCCGCCACTGAGCGAGCCCTGTTTGCCGGTGACACGGGTTCCTTTCCCTTGGACATGCGCCAGACACTGGTTCGGCTGTTGCGCGGACCTTACATCGACGGCGCCGCCGATCCCACATTGTGGACCACAATTCTCACGAACAAGGCCTCATTACAGCAGTACCTCAGCGAGATTTTTCTCCTGCTTTCCATAGATCCCGAACGTAAGATTGCGATGCTCGCGCCAGCTGACATTGAGGCTGTGCATACCCAACCCATCGTTGCGCGCAAGCCGTTGCGCCGAGAAGAGACTCTGCTGGCATTGCGGCTGCGAATGCTCTTGGATCGCCATGCGTCGACCGGGACGGACGTCACGATTACTCGCAGCGGTGCCCGTGAGATCCTCGCCGAACATCGTGGTCCTGGCAGCGTCGATGACAAGCGTTTGGATGAGCAAACTGATTCCTCGTTGGGCCGGTTGGTGGCCTTGAAGCTGCTCCTACCAACCGAACTAGCCAGCGAATACCGGGTCAGCAACGCTTTGGCGCTTGCCCTACCGTTTGATTCGATCGACCAGATCCCCGCTTATCTGCAGGCCTTAGAGCCAGAAACAGCAGAGGACGCGGACATTGAAGCGGACGTCGCAACGGAAGAGAACGAATAGATGAGTATTGCCACCACTTTGCCCTTTGGCACTGAAATCAACCCCGGGCAGTACCGTTTAAGCCAAATTCAAATCATCAATTGGGGTACATTCCACGGCCGTCACAGCATGTATGTGGATCGTTCGGGCACACTGTTGACGGGCCACCCCGGCGTGGGAAAGTCGACTTTATTTGATGGCATCGGCCATATCTTTTATGCCGCACCACGCTTGAACGAGTCCGCTCACGAAGCATCAAATCGCAAGGACCGCCGCACAACTTTCAGCTATATGCGCGGACGCAAGATCAAGAGCGCCGAGGGCACCGTTTTCCAGCGGCCCGGTGCTACGTGGTCCGCCATCTCTCTACTCTTCGAGGACGGATTGGGCCGCCAGGTAAGCATCGGCGCGCTCTTTGACTTACCGTCCAATGGTCTAGAAGGCCAAGTGGGCAAACACTATGTGATCGGCACTTCAGCCTTGGACACGGAAGCTTTGGAAAGTCACGGCAGCCGCCGCTTCTCCCCGTCTTCCCTGCATGCCACGCTTCCCGGATGCGAAGCTTTTGACGTTCATAAAACATTCGCGGAACGGTTCCGACGCAAACTCGGAATCGATAACGATAAGGCTTTCAGCCTGCTGCGCACCCTCCAAAACGGAAAGGGGCTGGATAAGGGAGTTAACCGCTTCTTCCGCTATGAGGTACTTGACCGTCCAGCAACGCTGAGCGCCGCCAAGGCAGCGGTGGAGGACTTCAGCCATCTGAGAGGAATCTACCGCGAACTAGAGGACGCCAGAAACCAGCGTGATGTCCTGGCACCCGTACCCGAGTTACACACAAAGCTTCGTGAAGAAAAGGAATCACACGAGCAAACTACAGAGCTAAAAAACGTTCAACTGCCATTACTTCGGCGCCAACTCCTCGCCGATCTCCTAACCAACAACTCAGCAGCGCTCCAGCAACTCCACGGCGAAAAACACGCAGAAATCGAAGCCACCCTGCGACTCAAGGAAACTCTTACAGAGTCCGTGGCAACGCTCGAGGAACAGCACACCAGCCATGGTGGGCTTGCCATTGAGGGCTTAGAGAAAGACATCCGCTCCCTCAAACGAGAACTTGAGGAACGTCTGCGGCTCGAGTCCTCAGTCCGAGACACCCTGGACGCTGCCGGACTCACCCGCGAGTGGAGCGCCGCTGGGCTCAACGCCGCACGGCTGGCCGCAGCAGCGAGCGTCGAACTCCAACAGGCCGAAGCTGACTCCGCCCGTACCAGCGAGTATGAAGCTGTTGCGACCAGCATTAACGCCAAGGCGGAGGAAAGGAAGCTGCGCGCAGAGATCGCGTCCTACCAGCGGCGAGGTACCAACATCGATGGCCGCAGCGCTGCTGCTCGTCGTGCCATCTGTGAAGCAACCGGATTGGAAGCGGCACAGATGCCCTTTGCCGGTGAACTAGTCGACGTGGCCGGCGAGCATACCGAGTGGCGCCCGGCAGCGGAAAAGGTGCTTCGCTCGCTCGCGACGACCCTGCTGGTGCGCAGCCAAGACATCAAGGCTGTCACGGGGGCCATCAACGCCTTGGACGGGCACGGCAAACTTCGTTGGGTGGAACTGGGAAGCTCCGTCACCCATGGAGAGGCTGGGACGGATGAGCTTGCCACCAAATTGGAGTTCGCCACTTCCGACGCCGGTGAATGGGTTCGAGCGAAAATCTGCCGGGATTTTGCCTTCCGGTGTGTTGGTACGGATTTAGAATTGCATCAACATACCCGAGCCATATCTTTAGCTGGCACGCTGAAAATCAATACAACGACTTTTGAACGGGACATCCGTTCAACGGGCCCCCGGGACTACCTTCTGGGTTTCAACAATACTGAGAAGATTGCCCAGCTAGAGGCTCGCGCAGACGATCTTTCCGGAGCCCATAACAAAGCTGCCGAACTGGCGCAACAGCGTAGCAAGGCCAAGGACACCCAAACGAGCCGGCTAGTCGCCTTGAAAACGATCGCCGCGGATCAACGGACTTTTGACGAGGTGGATTCAGGGGCTCTAGCGCGCTCACTGACAAAGTTGCAAGCAATCCTCTCAGCCACCTTGGACAGTAGCGCCGCCCTTGCCGAGATCAGGGACGCCCTAGGTGGCGCCAAAGCGGAACTCGAGGCCGCCGTCGGACACTTAGCAATTCTCCACAACGATCTTGCAGCGGTGGACCAGGAACTTACCCAAGTACAAAAGTCCGCGGAAGCCACGCGCCATAGAGCCCAAGAGTCGCCACCAGCTGATTGGGCAAGCGCCGCCTTTGAACGGTATCTCCATGATGAAACTCCGTCCTCAGTACATGAGCTAGAACAGCTCTTCAGCAAGGCGGCTGTGGACCTGGGTGAGCAAGCAGCCACATTGAAAGAACGGGTTTTCAGGGCTGAAAACGTCTTGTCAGAAATATTCAAAGCCTTCGCCCGTCAGTTTGGACCTACCATGAGCGCCAGCCACGGTACCGGAGCTAACGCGACCACAGAGTACGAGGACCTGTACCGGCGGATTCTCGCTGAAGGCCTTCCGGCGAGGCAAGAAGAATTTCGCGAATACTTCAACAACCGATCCTATGAAAGGTTCTCCGATCTCTTGCAGCTACTCGAGGAGGAACGCCGCGCCATTGCGGATCGGATCCTCCCGCTGAACCAAATCCTGGCAGACGTCCCCTTCGAGAAGGGCAGCCGGCTGCGTCTGGAAGTAAAGACCACCATTCCCGAAGAAGCACGCATATTCCGTGCTGAGCTAAAGGACGCCCTAGGGAACGCCTACAGCAAAGCTACGGAAGAGAAGGTGGCGTCAAGCTACCAACAACTTGAAAAGCTAGTGGATGCACTCAACGATTCTTCCAAGCAGTCATGGATTGACACCGTCCTTGACGTTCGAGCGCACGTGAGTATCAGCTGCAACGAGCACCGACCCAATGGTGAAGTGGAACTTGGCTTGGAGCCTGGCACGCTTTCAGGGGGCGAAGGGCAGCGATTCACCTCTTTCATCATGGGCGCAGCCCTTGCCTACCAGCTCGGCATTGATGAACAGGGCTACAGCACCTACGGAACCGTGATGATAGACGAAGCATTTATCCAAGCGAACTCGGAGTACGCCGGGGCGGGTATTAACGCTCTGCAGGAGTTCGGTTTTCAGCTATTGCTCGCTGCCCCGGAGGATAAGGTCGATCTCTGCCGGCATCTTGGCTCAGTCACGGACATTATCAAACACCCGCAGGCTAATGTGTCCGGATTTGTCTCATCAGGACGGTCACCCGCCACAGCAACAGACATTATCTTGCACTGAAGGAGCCGGACTCCGCCGGACCTCTGAGTGGCCTGCTGGTTATCCCAGAGGAAACGGACCAGATTGCGGGGTGGGTGCACCAACAGTGTTGGTACCCTGGTGCCGCTCTCGAGTGCTGAGTGGATTGCCGCCGCACCCGCTAAACCCCGTTGAGGGGGGTGTTGAGTGCCGGCGTCGGGTGCTGGCTCCTGAGTCGCGGCCGGGAGCGATGTATGTACCGGCACCGGGGGTGTTATATGTACCGGCTCCTGATGCCTGGTGCGTTGCCTGCCTTGGGCACCCGGCGTTGCGGGTGTCGGGTGTGGGGTGTGGGGTGTTGGCTTGCTGCGAGGTGCTTTTTGTGGTGGTGTGTTTTAAGTGGGGGAGGCCCCCACACTGGTGTGTGGGGGCCTCTACCCTTGTGGTGTTGTCCGGCGGTGTCCTACTCTCCCACATCCTCACGAATGCAGTACCATCGGCGCTGTGGGTCTTAGCTTCCGGGTTCGGGATGGGACCGGGCGTTTCCCCCACGCTATGACCACCGTAACTCTTCCTCCGCCCATAAACCCCTGTGTGGTGATCACTGCGGGCAGTGATCATGTGTGGGGTGTGGGGGAATTCTGTGTTGGTGTTCTTTGTGGAAC
>NZ_JAJJBU010000039.1 GCF_020905375.1 Arthrobacter cryoconiti | reverse complement strand
GTTTATTAGGATTAGCCGCCCACGCAACCGAAGACATCAATTTCTCATACTGCACAATCGTCATATGCCCATCGAAACCAATCAATCCCCGACGCGGCCGACGAAAGAAAATCCCTTGCCTACTCAACAACTCCCCCTCAGTAGGCTCCTGCCCATCAGGATCCAAAACATTCACAGCCCGAGCACCAATCCGACGCAAAAACTCCGGCGGTTCCACCCGCGCGTAACCACTCAACGTCTCCTCTAACCGGCGAACCTCACCCACCTCAATACGCCCGCCCTGCACCAAATGCGCAGCCTCATCAACAAACGAACACACCACCAACGCCCGATCCGCACTCACCTCCCCAGCAAAAAACGCTGCACCCACCACCGGCATCAACGGCGCACTGACCACCATCGTCACAGGATCCATAACCGGCAAAATACGCTCCGCCAACCGCAACCGCGCAAACCCCTCAGCACGCCCCACCAACAACGACAAAGACAACAAATCCACCGGATTCCTAATACCCTCAGCCTCAAACCGGCCCGCACGCACCCGCTCACCCAACACCCCAGCCACCTGAACCTGCAAAGCCATCACCACCCGCGAAAGCTCCTCCAAATCCTTCGCCCAACCCACCAACCCCACATCACTAAAACCCTCCAAACACACACCCAACGGCCCCACCAAACCCACACCAAACCCAGCACCAGCACCAGCACCAGCACCAGCAGAGTCACTCCTGTCAGGGGCAGACGCACCCGTGTCAGACGCACCCGTGTCAGACGCAACCGTGTCAGACGCATCCGGGCGAGCTCCTGCGTCCGTGCGAGCCACTTCCCGACGAGCACACGCCGTAAGGTCTTGCGCTAACACCAACAACTCACGCACACGCTCACCCACCACGACCACCGGATCCACCCGGTCCGTGCATTCCGGCGCCTCTACCATCGCTTCCATAACCCCACGCTACCCCCAAGCACCAACAAAGTAGCAGATACCTACGAGAACGTTCACAACACATCGAACAACACCACCTGTGGAGGAACAAACACACCAAACAACCACAAAACAACCACTTACCCACCCCAAAAAACGAAGACCAAAGCCCCTAGTCCATCCGCAGAACGGTTTTTCCCCGGGCGTGCCTCGTCTGCACTTTGGCCAAGGCTTCCAATCCGGACTCAAAGGGGTAGACACGATCCAGTTCAACGTGGAATTCGCCCCGAGCAATGTGCGTCATCAGCTGCACCAGTTCCTCGCTAATGTCTGCCTGATACGCAATCCCTCCCACCTGGATGCCTCTTTCGGCCACCACAGAGTCACCCGATATCGACACCAGCGATCCACCGTTCCTAACCACCGGTAGGCATTCAATGGAACTACCAGGTTGGACAGCCACCACGGCGTCTACTCCCCCAGGCATCCACTTAAACACCCTCAGTGCCCAATTCGGCGCGTGGTAATCGACGGTCAGTTCCGCACCCAGCGAACTCATGAAGCCGTGATTGGCAGTCGAGGCTAAAGCACCAACGAGCCATCCTCGATGGCGGGCTATCTGAATGGCAAACGTGCCGATCGCCCCCGACCCCCCAGCAATAAACAGCGATCTACCTGGCGCTACCTCCCCGAGAGCGTGGAATGCTTTGAGAATAGTGCTCCCGGCAACGGGCACCGCAGCTGCCAGAGCGAGGTCCATTCCTTCGGGGACCGTGAGGATAAGTGAGGTCTCCTTCACGGCGACAAACTCCGCCCATGTTCCCCCCTTAGGTTGCATGGAGTTCACGAAAGCAATCCGATCCCCGGGCCGATATCCTGAGACCTCGCTACCAACCTCCGCAATAACGCCAGCTGCTTCAATCCCTATGGGATATGGGTATCTTCCATTGCCAGGCAGGAAATAGGAATCATGGATTCCCACACCAACAGCCTTCACCTGAACAAGCAACTCGTCGTCGCCGATTTCCGGCACCGGAACTTCCATTAGTTCAATGCCTAGTGCACCGGACCGCGGAATAACAAATGCCTTCATCAGTGAGTGTCCTTTTCGTTTGGCGGACGATCTATTTGGCGGACAACATTTTCCCGCGGCTCTTGCTGCGAAGAATCGCAAGTCCCGGTATTCGCCCTATCAAGTCATTTCGAGTACCTGCAGGGATTTTTGACTTATGGTCAAAACGTATCTCAACGCAGGCAGTGCCGGCCTCCCTGCGGGGATGCCGGCACTGCATGAGACAAAAAGGTAAACGGTGAAAGCTACTTGCTGTCGCCAGCTCCGGAATCCGGCTTCTTCGTCTCGGGCTTGAAGTCCACGCCCGCTTCTTTGCGCTGCTGCGCCGTGATCGGGGCTGGCGCTTGCGTGAGCGGGTCGTATCCGCCTCCGGACTTCGGGAATGCGATGACGTCGCGGATCGAGTCGACTCCGGCTAGGAGAGAGACTGCCCGGTCCCAACCAATAGCGATTCCTCCATGCGGAGGGGCTCCGAATTTGAAACCCTCGAGGAGAAATCCGAACTTCTCCTGCGCGTCGTCGTGGCTAAGGCCCATGACCTCAAACACACGCTCCTGCACGTCTCGGCGGTGGATACGAATGGAACCGCCGCCAATTTCGTTGCCGTTGCACACGATGTCATAGGCGAACGCCAATGCGCTCTCCGGATCGGTGTCGAAGGTATCCATGAATTCGGGTTTGGGCGAGGTAAACGCGTGGTGGACTGCCGTCCATTTTCCAGCGCCCACGGCAACGTCACCGGAAGCGACGGCGTCGGAAGCGGGCTCAAACATCGGAGCGTCGACAACCCACACGAACGCCCAGTCGCTGGGGTTGATCAGTCCGGTACGGTGGCCGATCTCTACGCGGGCAGCACCGAGTAATGCACGTGAGGGGGAAACCTCTCCAGCGGCGAAGAAGATGCAATCCCCGGGTTTGGCGCCCACAGCGTCCGCCAGTCCGTCGCGTTCGGTATCTGTAAGGTTCTTGGCCACCGGGCCGGTGAGCTCGCCTTCGTCCTTGACCAGCACGTAGGCCAAACCGCGTGCGCCGCGCTGCTTAGCCCATTCCTGCCAGGCATCCAGCTGGCGGCGCGGCTGTGATGCACCGCCGGGCATGACCACGGCACCCACATAAGGCGCCTTGAACACGCCAAAGTTCGTGTCTTTGAAGAACGCTGTTAGATCGGTGAGTTCCAGTCCGAAGCGCAGATCGGGTTTGTCTGAACCGTAGCGGGCCATAGCGTCGCGGTACGTCATGCGCATGATGGGCAACGGAATCTGAACATCAATCAGCTTCCACAGCGCGCTGACGACCTTCTCACCCAGCGCGATGATGTCATCCTGGTCAACGAACGACGCTTCGATGTCCAACTGGGTAAACTCTGGCTGCCGGTCTGCACGGAAATCTTCATCGCGGTAGCAACGAGCAATCTGGTAGTACTTTTCAAAGCCGCCAACTTGCAAGAGCTGCTTGAAGAGCTGAGGTGACTGCGGCAGCGCGTACCAGGAGCCAGGCGCTAGGCGGGCAGGGACTACGAAGTCGCGAGCACCCTCAGGGGTCGACCGGGTCAGCGTCGGGGTTTCAATCTCCACGTAGCCCTGTTCGTGCAGCAATTCCCGTGCCACGCGGTTTGCCTCGGAGCGCAGACGAAGGTTGCGCTGCATTGCCGGGCGGCGAAGGTCTAGGTAGCGGTGTTTGAGGCGCGCTTCCTCGCCAACCTCCACATGTTCGTCAATCTGGAACGGCAGCGGTGCAGCTTCGTTAAGCACGACGACGGCGTCCGCCATCACTTCGATCTCACCTGTGGCGAGGGCCGGGTTTTCGTTGCCTTCCGGACGACGGGAGACGGTGCCTGTCACCTGAAGCACATATTCATTGCGTAGCGAGTGGAAAACGTCCTCCTCACGCACCACGATCTGGGCAACGCCTGATGCGTCGCGCAGATCGAGGAAAGCCACACCACCGTGGTCTCGACGGCGGGCGACCCACCCCGAGAGGGTTACAGTTTGTCCAATGTGCTCGGCCCGCAGGGAGCCAAGGTCATGTGTGCGCAGCACAGCATTCCTTTCAATGGTGATGAGTGACCCGTTCTTCAGGGGCCAAAAGAGAGTTGTCAACAAGTTTACCGGTGATTCGATATGCCGGTGGTCCGGCCCCCTGCGGATCTGGTTCCCGGAGCGGGGATAGATTTCCAAGGTCTATCGGCGACCGCGAAAATCATCCTGCCCGCGAGGGAGCCGGGTCCACGGCAAGCTAGGCCTTGACGATCTGCGGATTCAGGTCCTCGCTCGGGGGCATCCACTGCGCCGGATCTGCTTCGACCTGCTCACCGGAGCGGATATCTTTGACCTGATGGGCGCCGTCGGCCTCGGTGAACCAGACGTAAGGAATGCCGCGCTTGTCGGCGTACTTGATCTGCTTGCCAAACTTATCAGCCTTGGCGGCCACCTCGGCAGAGATCCCGCGGGCGCGCAATGCCCCGGCAACATCCTGGGCGTCACTCCAGCTGTCCTCATCAGCGAGTGTTACGAGAACAACTGTGGGCACGCTACGAGAGGCAGTGGCGAATTCCTGGCTGAGAATTCGGGAAACTATTCGCGTGACGCCGATGGAGAGCCCGACGCCGGGGAATTTGCGGTTTCCCTTAGATGCCAGAGCATCGTATCGGCCGCCAGAACAAATAGATCCCAGCTGCTCGTGCCCTACCAGGACGGTCTCATAAACGGTTCCAGTGTAGTAGTCCAGGCCCCGTGCGATCGAGAGATCGGCGACGACGGATCCGGGTGCGCTCTTCACTGCTGCCGCAATGACCTGCTCCAGCTCATTGAGCCCCTCCTCCATCAGCTCATCGCTAACGCCCAGTGCACGCACCGCTGCCACGAAGGAAGTGTCCTCGGTACGGATGGACGCCAGCGCCAGGGCCTTGGCCGCTTGTTCTTCCGTAGCCCCCAGCTCAGTTACCAGCAGTTTAGCCACAGCATCCGCGCCGATCTTTTCCAGCTTGTCAATGCTGCGCAACACTCCCGCTGTGTCAGTTAGACCGATGCCTCGATAGAATCCTTCGGCCAGTTTGCGGTTGTTGATACGCAGCTTGAAGGCCGGGATAGGAAGCGCGGAGAGCGCCTCAGCTATCACCAGCGCAAGTTCCACGTCATAGCGGAACGCAAGCTCGCCGTCGGCCACCACATCAATGTCTGCCTGCGTGAACTCGCGGGCCCGTCCCTCCTGAGGCCGCTCACCACGCCAGACCTTTTGGATCTGATAGCGACGGAACGGAAAATTCAGGTATCCGGCATTCTCCACCACGTAACGGGCAAAAGGCACCGTTAGATCGAAGTGCAGGGCCAGCTGGTTCGGATCCTCCTTCGCTGCGTTGGAGGCACTATTGCCGTCGTCGTCCTGCAAGCGAGAGAGCGCGTACACCTCTTTATCTATCTCACCCTTGCGAAGCAGCTGCCCTACAGTTTCCACGGCGCGGGTCTCCACGGAACTGAAACCGTGCAATTCAAAAGTGCGGCGCAGGGTGTCCAGAACATGCTGTTCTACCAACCGTTCGGCTGGCAGCCACTCGGGGAATCCTGACAGGGAGGCGTTGCGTGCCATGGGTGGAAATCTCCTTACCTACAAGCACCAGGCCACTAGGCGAAGACCGCCAAGAGCTCATGCATTGAAATCCGATGGGTGGTGTGTGAGCAGTCATCCTCGCATTCGGCAAACAAATACATGGGTAAACTGGCATCTGGCTGCTATTTTATAAGGTTTTTCAAACCTCCCCCAATTTGTTCTCGCAGCCGACAGCCCCGCACGGGCAAACACCCTTGACGAAGTGATGGAGAACCAGCGTTGGCAAACAGCAAAAAGGACAGTCGTGAGGCTAAGGCGCGCATTGCGCGAATGGAGGCCAATAACGAACAGCATCAGTCTGCGCTAAAGCGCCGTTTGCGTGACAACGTCATTGCGATCGGTGCCATGGCACTGGCTATTGTCGTCGCAGGCGTTCTGGCCCTGACTATTTTTTCGGGTACCAAAGCGCCAAACGCACAGTCATCCAATCCCGCCGCCACGTCTGAGGCTTCACCGGCACAGACCAATAGCCCGACCGTCCCCGAGGCCGCAACTGCAGCTGGCAAAACGTTCACAGGGACATTGAGTCTGAACGGACAGCCTCTGGGAGTGCAAGTTGACGGCACCAAAGCTCCTCAGGCCGCAGCCGTGTTCAAGCAGCTTGCCGACGGAGGTTTCTTCACCGGCAAGAGCTGCCATCGCCTCGCCGACACAACTAATTTCGGTGTCCTCCAATGCGGCTCGCTCAAGGGCGACGGGCAGGGTGATCCCAATTTCCAGTGGGGTCCTGTGGAGAATTCACCCGCCGACGGCAAGTACCCGGCCGGTACGATCGCGGTGGCGCGTGCTGGTACTACCTACAGCAACGGCACCCAGTTCTTCATCACCTTCAAAGACACCATGTTGCCCCAGGATACGGGCGGTTACACGATACTGGGCAAAGTCACCAGCGGCCTTGAGGCAGTGACGAACATTGCCGGCGCCGGCATCGTTCCCGGGCCCAGCGGCGCCACCGACGGTGCCCCCGTTACTAAGGTGACGATAGACTCGTTTACGCTGAACTAAGTTTAATGCCACCGTTTGCGGCCAAGCTGGGCACCATAGGGTGCAAGCTCCCCAATCACGGCATGCGGCCAATGCAGCAAAGTACGTTCCAGATTTCCCTCCAGCGAAAGATTTTTAGCGGTGACACACAGTCAAGAATCCGACGAAACAACTGCCACATCAGCTGAGCCGGCCACGGCAGATTTAGTTGATGCGCAGGCGGCCCCGGACACAGAAAGCCCCACGGCAGCAAGCCCACAGCCCACATCTCCCGTGGTCGACAGTGAAATTCCAGCGCCGGCCCCCGCATCGCCACGGCCGACCCCTTCACCCAAGCAACCCTCCACAATGCCGTCGCCGGCAGCCTTCGCGGCTCGCCCCAAGGCTGCTGCACCAGCCGCGATGGCAGAGCCAGCACCGGTCGCCGCACTCGCTCCAGTGAATTTGGCTGAGGCCGCAAAGTTTGGTCGAGCCGAAGACGACGGACATGTATTTTTGCTTCTGGATGGTGAAGAGTTCCCTGTCGGGCAGTACCCGGGCGCCAGTAAAGACGAGGCCCTTGCCTACTTTGTCCGCAAGTTTGAGGACATCTGCTCAGCTGTGACGTTGCTGGAGCAGCGGGTAGAAGCCAAGGCTCCAACTACGGACATGGCAAAGACCGTCACTCATCTGCGCGAGCAACTGGCCGAGCGCACATCCGTGGGCGACGTCAACGGTGTTTTGGCCCGGCTGACAGCCTTGGATGAGAAAATTAGATCCTTGGCAACCCACGAACGAACGGCTCATGATGCCGCCAGAAACGTAGAGTTGGCCGCCCGCGAGGCGATCGTGGCTGAAGCCGAGGCTATTGCGGCCGAGGATCCCTCCGCGATCCAGTGGAAGATCAGCAGTGCCCGCATGAACGAGCTTTTCGAGGCTTGGAAGCACGCCCAAAAGACCGGAATGCGTTTGGGTCGGGCAACAGAGGAATCCTTGTGGAAGCGTTTCCGCAGCGCCCGGACCGTGTTCGACCGTCACCGCCGTGCCTACTTCTCGCAGCTGGATAACAATAATGCTTCGGCCAAGAACGCCAAAGAAACACTCATAGCCGAAGCTGAGGCTCTTGCCTCCTCCACAGACTGGGGCCATGCAGCCGGGGAATACCGCCGTCTCATGGATCAGTGGAAGGCATCTCCGCGTGCGAGCCGCAAGGACGACGACGCATTATGGAACCGCTTCCGCGCCGCACAGGACACGTTCTTTGCTGCACGTCAGAGCGCTAATAGCGCCCTGGACGAAGAATTCGGCGCCAACCTTGAAGTCAAGGAGGCCCTGATCGTAGAGGCCCAGGCACTTCTCCCGGTAAAAGATCTGACGGCCGCGAAGAAGGCGTTGCAGACCATCCGTGACCGTTGGGAAGAGGCCGGCAAGGTTCCGCGGGCGGACATGCAGCGAGTGGAAGCCGCTTTGCGCAAGGTTGAGGACGCCGTACGTGCGGCCGATGAAGACAATTGGCGCCGCAGCGACCCCGAAGCCAAGGCCCGAACCAATAGCGCACTGACCCAGCTTGAAACAACCATTGCTGGGCTCAGGGACGATTTGGCTGCAGCACAGAAAGCAGGAGATTCCCGCAAGATGGCCAAGGCCACTGAGGCTCTAGCCGCCCGCGAACTGTGGCTGGAACAGATCAAGAAAGCGGCGGAAGACTTTTCCTAGCTCACTGTCTTCAAATCGCTGACATCTCTTGGCCCCGGTACCGAATTGTCCACAATCCGGTACAGGGGCCTTTTGTCTTCCACGTTGCTGACGCATGGTAGATACATGCGAGGAACCGAAAATAGGACGGAAGTTCATTCTCCGAGTCAAGAATTTACTGTGGCAGAACTCTCCGCCATGGTTCTTGATGGTGACCTAGCGCAGATCTACGGTGAAACTTTCCGTTCGGTCGTTACGCAGGATTCACCCGTGGTGCGCGCCGCCGCTTTGGCTGCCCAGATCCCGGCGGCGTTGGCTGGCCGCGTGGCATTCGGTTGGTTGTCCGCGGCATGGATTTACGGCTGCGCCCCGCCGCCGCAGATTATCACCTTGCTTGCCAGTCGGTCACGACGTTGCACAGCCTTGCCAGCGGGTAGCGGATGCGTTCTCCATGAAGTCAAACTCAGCCCCTACGAGCTCACCCAGGTAGGCGGAATCATGGTTACTGGGGCACTGCGTACGGCCATGGACGTGGCATCCAATGAACTCGCCAGCGTAGCCGTACCCGTGCTTGACGCGATTTCAGCGGCTCCAAGTCTGGGCTGTCCGCTCGGGCGCATCCGAGCAGCCTTGGAGACACCCACGCACCAGAAGGGACGAACCAACGCACTCGCCCTGGTCAAGGCAATGCTGAGCGCTGGATAAAGACGTGGGATGCACCCTAGCGACTCCGCTGAGGCCACGGGCTGGCCGAGGCGCCCTCAGGCACGCAGAAGCGCACGGACGAGCGCGGGCACGCGCAGGAGCTCGCGGAGGAGCGCAGGAGCTCGCGTTCACGTCGAGAGGCACTTTGCTGCGCGGAGCGGCTTTAGCTGCGTCGTTTAGACCCGGACGTCCTATAAACGTCATAGACGCCGTCGATCCGTCGGACGGCGTTGAGCACGTGGTGAAGGTATTTTGGATCGCCCATTTCAAAGGCAAACCGTGACAGGGCCATGCGGTCCCGAGACGTGTTCATACTGGCTGCCAGGATATTGACATGACTCTCCGCTAAGACCCGTGTGACGTCGGAGAGCAGACTCTTGCGATCCAGCGCCTCGACTTGAATCTCTACCAGGAACACACTGGACTGAGTGGGTGCCCATTCAACTTCAACGAGCTTCTCTGGTTCAGTTTTCAGGTGTAACAAGTTGGGACAGTCCTCCCGATGCACAGAAACACCGGAGCCCTTAGTGACGTATCCGGCAATGGGATCTGGCGGTACCGGCGTGCAGCAGCGTGCCAACTTCACGAGCACCTCGCCCACACCGTGGACAATGACACCAGAATCGGAGACCCGTGAGCGTGCGTTGGAGATGTGAGTATCTATTGGCGCAGAAGTGTCTTCAACGTCGTCGTTGACCCCCAGCACATCCACGAGCCGTTCCACCACGGCCTGCGCTGACGTGTGTGCATCACCGACCGCCGCGTAAAGTCCGGCAATGTCCACGTACCGGAAATGCTGGGTGACCGCCAGTAGGGCGTCGTGGGTCATCATTTTTTGCAGGGGTAGGTTCTGCTTGCGCATAGCCTTCGTCAGCAGATCCTTGCCCTTTTCAATGGACTCTTCGCGACGTTCCTTGGTGAACCACTGACGAATCTTATTCCGGGCCCGAGGGCTCTTGACAAAGTTTTGCCAATCTTGGCTGGGTCCCGCTCCCTCTGCCTTGGACGTGAAAATCTCTACGGTGTCCCCGTGCTCAAGTTCGCTGTTGAGGGGAACCAGCTTTCCGTTGACGCGGGCACCGACCGTCCGGTGGCCCACTTCTGTGTGAACAGCGTAGGCAAAGTCGACCGGTGTAGAGCCTGCGGGCAACGCGATGACTTGGCCCTTGGGAGTATAAACAAACACTTCCCGGGCGTTCATCTCATAACGCAGTGAATCCAAGAACTCGTTGGGATCTGAGGTCTCTTGCTGCCAATCGACCAGCGTGCGCAACCAATTCATATCCTCTTGGCCGGACACGGGGGTTTTATTGCCCGTCTTATACTTCCAATGCGCCGCCACGCCGTACTCTGCACGTTGGTGCATTTCATGGGTGCGGATCTGGATTTCTACCGATTTCCCGCCCGGCCCAATCACCGTGGTGTGCAGAGACTGGTACATATTGAATTTCGGCATAGCTATGTAGTCTTTGAACCGGCCAGGCAGCGGATTCCAGCGAGCGTGCACGGTGCCCAGCGCTGCGTAACAGTCGCGAACCGTGTCAACAAGAACACGAACGCCCATCAAGTCATTGATATCGTCAAAGTCTTTGGCCCGTTGAACCATTTTTTGGTACACCGAATAGTAGTGCTTGGGACGCCCAGTGATTTCCGCTTTGATCTTGGACTCTTTGAGGTCTTCGGCAATCTGACCCCGGATTACACTTAACTGCTTTTCCCGCTCCGGCGAACGGTCTTGGACCATCCGCACCAATTCTTCGTACACCTTGGGATAAAGCGCAGCAAAGGAAAGATCCTCCAGCTCCCACTTAATGGTGTTCATGCCCAGACGGTGGGCAAGAGGAGCGAAGATGTCGAGAGTTTCGCGGGCTTTCTTCCCAGAGGACTCCGCTGAGACAAAACGCCAGGTACGTGCGTTGTGCAGCCGGTCAGCTAGCTTGATGACCAAGACGCGAATGTCCTGTGCCATGGCGATGACCATTTTACGAACCGTCTCCGCCTGGGCAGAGTCACCAAACTCAACCTTGTCTAATTTGGTGACACCATCTACGAGCTTCGCGATCTCGTCGCTAAAGTCGGTTCGGAGTTCCTCAAGTGTGTAAGAAGTGTCTTCTACGGTGTCGTGCAGCAGCGCCGCAGCAAGGGTGGCACCGCTCATGCCCAATTCGGCAAGGATCGTGGCAACAGCCACGGGGTGGGTAATGTACGGGTCACCGCTTTTACGTTTTTGACCTTCATGAAACTTTTCCGCGACGGTAAAGGCACGTTGGATGAGATCGAAATCTTCCTTGGGATTGTTCACGCGAACGATCCGAAGCAGTGGTTCCAGAATTGGCGCGTAGCTCTCGGTGGACCAACCTGTAAGCCTTGCTAGTCGGGACCGTGTTCGCTCACGCCTTCCCGGAAACGTGGGCCGGGCCTCTACCGTCCTGCGTGCTGGGACCTCGGCTTCGCCAGCATTGCCGTCCCCGGTCAACAGCTCACGCGAGGGTGATTGATCGCTCACTTCGCACTACCTCCCTCGTTCCACCTGCCCTGGCAGCGTCACCACCGAGCATTTACCTAGTGTAATCCCGCACCCGGCCACGTTTGACCACTATGGAAACGGGCCAGAGGCCGGTGATATTCACCGGCCTCTGACCCGCCATGTAGCTTTGTTATGCGTTGGCTGCCTCGGCAGCTCGCCTACTCGCTACCTTTTTAGCCTGTTTGGCCAGCGCCGGTTCCTTCTCGCGGAGCCAAGCATACATAGGAGCAGCTACGAACACCGTGGAGAAAGTACTGACGATGATGCCTATGAACAGGGCCAAGGAAAGGTCCCGCAATGTCCCCGCCCCGAGTAGGAGGGCACCAATGAACAAAATCGACCCCACGGGCAGCACTGCCACCATCATGGTGTTAATGGATCGCACAAGCGTTTGATTGACCGCTAAGTTCACCTCTTCACCAAAGGTTCGCCTCGTCGATGATGTGATGTCTGCGGTGTTCTCGCGAATCTTGTCAAACACCACCACGGTGTCATACAGCGAATAGCTCAAAATTGTTAAGAAGCCAATAATGGCCGACGGCGTGACCTCGAACTTCGAGGCCCCATAGAACCCGGCCGTCACCACCATCACCACGAAAAGCCCGATCATCGCCGCTATCGACATTCGCCAAGTTCGAAAATACATGGCCATCAATATGGTGGCCAGCAATACGAACACGATAAAACCGATGATGGCCTGCCGTGAGACATCCTGACCCCAGGACGGCCCCACAAATGTTGAGGTGATGTGATCGTCGGTGACGGCGTAGGCGGACTTCAGCGCGTCTTTGACCTTGAGTGTCTGATCGTCACTGAGCCGGTCGGTCTGCACCTGCATGGTCTGGCCAGCTGTGTTGGTAACAACGGCTACCGTTCCTGGGATGGCTTGGGAGACTGCGCTTTGTCCAACCGTGGGATCTGTGTGGGCAACATCGGAGATCGTGAACTGCGATCCCCCGCGGAACTCGATGCCGAAGTTGAAGCCGCCCACCAGCATGGTCAGCAGGATGGACAAAACAACAGCTGCCCCTGTGATGCCAAACCAGATATGGCGTTTGCCGACGAATTCGTAGGATCGTTCGCCTGTGTAAAGTTCGTTGCCGAACGTCGCGAAGCTCTTCATTAGTTGCTCTCCTTGGAGTCGCCGCTGGAATCCTTCTTGGACGAACCAGAACTGCGGCTTCCAGCCATTTCCGCTTCCTTGGCTGCCAACCGTCTTTCGGCGATCGTTTGTCGTCTTTCGGCCTCGCCGCTGGCTCGAGCGTTCTTACCCTTGGCCAAGGCCAATGATTCTTCCGGTGTGCGGAAGCGGCCTGCCCCTCGGTAGAGCGGTACAGCACCAAGCTGAACAGGATCCAGGCCTGAGAAGTGATGCCCTTCCCCGAAGAACCTGGTGCGTGCCAGCAGCAACAAGGTGGGATGGGTAAACATAAAGACGACGATTAAGTCGGCGACTGCCGTTAGACCAAGAGTGAAGGCAAAGCCCTTGACGTTGCCGACGGAGACAAAGTACAGCACCAACGACGCCAGGATGTTGACGGCCTTGGACGCAAGGATGGTGCGTTTTGCGCGCATCCAACCGTTGTCAACAGCTGCCACCAGTCCGCGGCCATCACGTAGTTCATCCCTGACCCGTTCAAAGTAGACAATGAAGGAGTCAGCAGTCTGACCGATGGAGACGATAATACCGGCGACGCCAGCTAAGGACAGACGGTAGTTCTGGCCCCAGCCCAAGAGGACGATAGCCAGATACGTCAAGCCACCAGCAATGACGAGCGAGAGTATTGTCACGAAGCCAAGGGCACGGTACTGGAACAGGGAGTAGATGACCACCAAGCCCAGGCCAATCAAGCCCGCCAGCAGACCCATTTCGAGTTGCTGCAGCCCCAGCGTTGCAGAAATCTGCTGCTCGGACTGAATAGTGAAGCTGATGGGCAGAGCACCGAATTTCAGCTGATCGGAAAGTGCTTTTGCACTGGTTTCAGTGAAGCTACCGGTGATGGAGGACTGGC
The DNA here is from genome assembly GCF_020905375.1 of Arthrobacter cryoconiti. Lineage (GTDB taxonomy): Bacteria > Actinomycetota > Actinomycetes > Actinomycetales > Micrococcaceae > Specibacter > Specibacter cryoconiti. Next base: position 9,293 of record NZ_JAJJBU010000039.1, on the reverse strand, counting down.
CGTCAGTGATCACGGCTTGGGAGGCGGGAGCTGAAATCACGTTTCCGTCAAGAACGATCGCGAAACGAGCCTGGGGATCGTTCGGATTGGCCGTGTACTTAGCGAAGAGGCGCTGGGTGACTGCCTTGAATGCGTTGGAGCCTTCGGGCTTATTGAGTGTCAGGTTGACGGACCATTCATTGGTCGTCACACCCTGGGCCCCGGATTTCAGACCGTATGAGGCGGTATTGATCCATTTTCCGGGGATCTCCACGGGGCCCAAAATGTACTTGACTCCGCTATCTGATTCGCAGGCAATGGTCGGCTTAGCGGGATCAGAGTTGGCAGGCAGTTCGGTGATCGGGGCCACGCAACTGGTTTGTTCATACTCCGCCATGATCGGTGCGGTGATCCAGTTGGAGTCACTGCCGTTGGCCGGAGGCGCCGTTGGGTCCGTGTTCGGTGTGACCACGTTGGAGGTCACGAAGGCACTGAGCTTATCCGCTGGTGTGCGCTGAGCTACGGGCACGGCACCGGCAGGGGCGTTGCTGGAGACAAGTACCGGACGGAAGTTCATATTGGCAGATGCTTTGATGAGGTTACGAACCTCATCTGTGGGTTTACCCGGCATCTGCACCACAACGTTGCGCCCACCTTCGGTGGCGATCTGGGCCTCAGAGACGCCAGATCCATCAACGCGTTGGCGAATAATAGAAACAGCCTGATCTAGCTGCTCTGAGGAGATGGAATTGGCGCCCTCAATCTGAGGCGCCAAGATCATCTCAGTTCCGCCTTCAAGGTCAAGGCCCAATTTGGGCATCCAAGAAGCAGCACCACTTAGTACTCCACCACTTACAGCCAATATGCAAACAATTATGAGCGCAGCAAGCCACAGCAGTGATCTGCGGGCTACCGACGTCGCACCGGTTCGTGCCATCAAGGGATCCTTCTATTGGTCACGGGTAATGAACATGGCAAGGCTGCCGCAGTATCAATGCTTCTGCGACAGCGCCGACCCGATTGAGCCTATTTGTCTTTGTTGGTGTCTTTGTTCAGCCGAGCGAGGGTCTCCTCGGAGGTCTCCCCCGTTGCGCCGTTCTTCTCCACCTCGGATGTCAATGAGGAGGCGTCGTCCGGGATGGAAGACTCCATATCATCCATGAGGGGGACGGAAGGCTCCATGATCTTTGCCACGGTCTGGCTGTGTACTTCAACGATCACACCGGGAGAAATTTCCAGTTTGATCTTGTTGGACTCGGAATCTACATCCACAACGTGGCCGAACAAACCAAAGTTGGTCATGATGTCAACGCCGGGCGCCAATTTTGACTGCTTCTCTTGAGCGGCAGCTTTAGTTTTGCGGGACTTGCGAATCATCATAAGGATGAGCACGGCAAACAAAGCAAAGAGAACATAATTCATGATGCCGCCACCTGCAGCGGCGGGCTGGTCGGCGGCAAGAACGTTACTCAAGGTCACAGCTGGAATTCCATTCGTTGTAGTCACATTTGATGTCACTGGCGGACGTCGGGCTGAACCATCACGTGCCGGACGTCATACCAGTCTAGGGGGTAAAGCTGGGTCTAAGGTCTAAAAATCACTCAGACTGGCCCCTAATTGCCATTCGGTACCAGCTTTTCAGGCAAACAGAATTCAATTATCCATCAAGCTCATCATCGTTATAAGGCAACATGGCTGCAGCAACGGCATTGGCTGGCATGCGAAGACCTAGGTGCACCCAGGCCGCCGGCATAGCAATACGGCCGCGTGGAGTGCGCCCCAACAAACCCTCCCGGACCAGAAAAGGTTCAGCAACGGTCTCCACCGTCTCAGGTTCCTCTCCTACTGCAATAGCCAACGTTGAGAGCCCGACTGGACCACCGTTGAACTTGTTGACCAAGGCCTCCAACACCGAACGGTCAAGACGGTCCAGTCCTCTGGCATCGACTTCATACATATCCAGGGCACTGGACGCGGTTCGGGCATCGATGGTTTCCACCCCGTGCACCAGCGCCCAGTCCCGCACGCGGCGCAACAACCTATTAGCAATTCGAGGCGTTCCGCGAGAGCGCCCGGCAATTTCAGAAAATCCTGCGCTGGTTAGTTTTAGGTCCATCATGCCGGCGGAACGGCGCAGGACCAGTTCCAGCTCGGCGACTGAATAGAACTCCAAGTGCCCGGTGAAGCCGAATCGGTCACGCAGCGGCCCCGGTAAGAGACCGGCTCGGGTCGTGGCACCGACCAGAGTAAACGGCGGTAGCTCCAAAGGGATGGCGGTGGCCCCGGCTCCCTTGCCTACGATGATGTCCACGCGAAAGTCTTCCATCGCCATGTAGAGCATCTCTTCGGCAGGACGGGACATGCGGTGTATCTCATCTAGAAACAGCACTTCTCCCTCAGTCAGCGAAGAAAGAATCGCGGCCAGGTCCCCGGCATGCTGGATGGCTGGACCTGAACTGATGCGCAGGGGGGCATTCATCTCGGAAGCGATGATCATGGCCAGCGTTGTCTTGCCGAGCCCCGGCGGTCCGGACATAAGGACATGGTCTGCGCTACGTCCGCGAATCTTAGACGCGGCCAGCACTAATGCCAACTGCTTACGCACGCGTTCCTGGCCAACAAAATCATCAAGGGTTTTGGGCCTAAGTGCTGCTTCCAAATCCCGCTCTTCTGGCTCTGCTACGGGTGCCAGCTCGGCGGAAGGCCGAATAGGACTCTGGCCGCTGAGCGAAATCTGTCCTGGGAGCTGGCCGCCGTCGTGCGCTTCCGTCATAACCTAACGCCCCCTGGCAGACTGGCGGGTGTTGTCTTGTCCTAGCCACCGCAACGTGGCTCGCAAGATAGCCGGAACTTCAGGCTCGCTGGCAAGTTCCGGTTCGGCCGCCAGCGCAGCATCAATGCTCTTCACAGCGTCCTTTTCATTCCAACCCAGGCTGGTCATGGCCGCCACTACCTGATCTTTCCATTCCATGGGAGCGTTCGACGCCGGGGCCGAGGCCACAGCAGTGCCCGTCGGCTTGAGCTTGCCTTTCAGTTCCAGAACAATCCGGGCCGCCACTTTAGGTCCAACCCCGGGAACCTTCGTGAATGCTTTGCTGTCCCCGCTACTCACACCGACTCTAATGCTTTCCGGTTCCATGACAGAGAGAATGGCCAGAGCAAGCCGGGGTCCGATCCCGCTGACGCTTAGCATGGTGTCGAAAACTTCACGCTCGTCGGAATCGGCAAAACCGTAAAGTGTCATGGAGTCCTCACGGACAATCATGGTGGTGGTCAGGGTGGCTTCCTCCCCAACGCGCAGTCCACCGAGCGTCTTGGGTGTGGCATGGACCAGCATGCCAACTCCGTTGACGTCAAGGACAGCCTGGGCCAAAGTGAGGTGAGCCACCGGGCCGCGGACAAAACTGATCATGGGAACTGCTCCGTTCGTGTTCCTGGCAGGTCACTGACCAACTTACACCACATATATCGAACATACGTACTAACGATTATCGCCACGAGGGGCCGGGGGTTTCCTTGTTCTTCTTCGTTTTCGCCCCTCTTTCAGCGTCACGCCAAAGTTGCTGGGCCGCCGTCGCGCCTCCACCAGCCGTAGCAACGGAGTTCCCGCTACGCCACGCATGGGCAATGGCCAGCGCCAACGCGTCGGCAGCGTCGGCAGGACGGGGCGGTTCGCTCAGACGCAGAATGCGAGTGACCATGGCGGTCACCGACGCTTTATCCGCCCGGCCGTTGCCTGTCACCGCGGCCTTGACCTCCGACGGCGTGTGCATCTGAACAGGAATACCACGTCGGGCAGCCGCCACGAGGACCACCCCGCTGACTTGGGCGACCCCCATGACGGTACTGAGATTCGTCTGAGCAAACACGCGTTCGATCGCCAAGACATCCGGGGCGAACGCGTCCAACCATTTGTCCACCGCGTCCGCAATCACTAAAAGCCGGGCATCCAAGTTCTGCTCATGCGAGCTGCCCACCACTCCCACGGCTACGAGGGTCGCGGTTCGGTTGGCGGCAACATCCACCACGCCCAGCCCGCAACGGGTCAGGCCGGGGTCAACGCCAAAGACACGCAGTATTAGTCCTCGTCCAGCGCGGCGAAGACCTCCGCGCTGATGTCGGCATTGGAGTAGATATTTTGGACATCGTCCAGGTCTTCCAGCGCGTCATAAAGTTTCATGAACTTGCGAGCGTGCTCGACGTCCAATTCAACCTGCATTGACGGGACGAAGCCAGCTTCATCGGTTTCGTACTCGATGCCTGCCTCCGTCAAGGCAGCCCTGATGGCGGGCAAGTCCGCGGTGTCAGAGATAACCTCGAAGTTCTCGCCTTCGTCCTTGACCTCCTCAGCTCCAGCATCCAGCACTGCCATGAGCAGGTCATCTTCGGTTAGGTCATTTTTTACCAGACCCACAATGCCCTTGCGCGTGAACATGTAGGCAACAGATCCGGGATCGCCCATATTGCCTCCGTTGCGCCCAACGGCCAAGCGGACCTCAGAGGCCGCCCGGTTCTTATTGTCGGTGAGACATTCGATCAAAATGGCTGTGCCCTGAGGCCCATAGCCTTCATACATGATCGTCTGGTAATCAACAGCATCGCCAAGTTGGCCGGAACCACGCTTGATAGCCCGGTCAATGTTATCTGCCGGTACAGAGGTCTTCTTAGCTTTGGTGACAGCAAGCTCAAGAGAAGGGTTACCGACGATGTCTGCACCACCGATGCGTGCAGCGACTTCAATGTTCTTGATCAGTTTGGCGAACGACTTTGCACGACGGCTGTCAATGATGGCTTTTTTGTGCTTGGTGGTCGCCCATTTGGAGTGGCCTGACATAGTTACGCTTCTCCTCTAATCATGCGAATAAAAAGTTCGTGAATGCGGCGCTCACCCGTCACCTCCGGATGGAAGGAAGTAGCTAACAAATGCTGCGAGCGCACGGCGACCGCACGGGCTTCTCCCTCAATCCTAACGTTTTGTCCTCCCGCAGGTGGTTCCACGCTTGCCAACACCTCAACAGACTCCCCCACACGCTCAACCCAGGGGGCCCGGATGAAGACGGCATGTAGCGCTTGTTCTTGCGTCCCTTTCGGTGCCAGTGCCGTGAAGAGCAGCTGTGTTTCGAAGGAATCAATCTGCCGGCCAAACGCATTCCTGCGCACGGTGATGTCCAGTCCTCCCAGCGTTTGCTGAGGATTTCCGTTGGAGTCGGTGGCTGGATCGGCAATCTCATTAGCTAGCAGGATCATGCCGGCACAACTCCCGTAGACGGCCAGGCCATCCTGGATGCGTTCCTGCAGGGGTTGGCGCATTCCAAAGATCCGGGTGAGCTTGTCAATTGTGGTTGATTCCCCACCAGGCAACACCAGAGCGTCTACTCCAACCAGCTCCGAGGGCCTACGGACAAGCACTACATCTACCCCGCAGGCCTCCAGCGTCCGGGCGTGCTCGCGGACGTCTCCTTGGAGCGCTAGAATGCCGACGCGCTCGCGCAGCGCACGGGTGGATGATGGGGCCGGGGTGTTCAAAACAGTCACTTTTCCATCATAAGACGTGACGGGGCCAGCTTGAATCATCCGGGTGCCTACCGGCCCGCCTGGCCGGTTCCCCGCCAGCAAGCAAGTAGCATTGTCCGAGGACTGACGTATCTACAGGAAAGAGGCACAGCGGTATGTGCGGAATCGCCGGTTACTACGGTTATGGAGAAGACCAAACTCTTCTCCAAGAGATGAACAAATGCATTGAACACCGCGGCCCAGACGGCGAAGGCATCTACATGCACGCCAACGTGGGCTTGGCGCACCGTCGTTTGTCCATCATCGACGTGGCACACGGCCAAGAGCCCATGTACAGTGCCGACGGCGAAACCGTCCTCGTCTATAACGGCGAGGTGTACAACTACCTCGACTTGCGTAGCGAACTTGAGGCGCTGGGCCGAACTTTCTCCACAGAGTCGGATACCGAAGTCGTGCTTCAATCCTACGAAGAGTGGGGAGACGCCGCCTTCGATAAATTCAACGGCATGTTTGGCTTTGCCATCCACGACCGAAAGAACAACCGTCTAGTTTTGGCGCGCGACCACTTCGGCATCAAGCCGCTGTACTACGCCGCCGCTGGCACGCCCGAAGCGCCCGCATTGTTGTTCGGCTCCGAGATCAAGCCTTTACTAGCGGCCAACAAGCTGGAAAAGGAAGTCAACGAGAGAATACTGTTCCGCTACTTGCAATTCCGCATCCACGACGACGAGGCCCAGACATTCTTTGCTGGCGTCCACAAGCTCATGCCCGGAGAAAAACTGGTACTGAACACCGTTGACACGCAGGCTGGCCCTGCCGGATCTTTCGTTATCAGCCCCTACACCCGCTTCAAAGAAGAACTGGCTGAGCTCGCCAAGATCGAGACTCCATATTCGGCCGCTGTCATTGAAGAATACCGTCAGCGTTTCACGGAAGGTGTGCGCCTGCGCCTGCAGTCCGAGGTCCCTGTGGGCACCGCCCTTTCCGGCGGGCTGGACTCCTCCGCCGTCGTCGTGACGATCAACAAACTCATGGCCGAAAAAGCGAGTGCCACCGATTCTCTGGGAGCAAAACAGCAAACCTTCTCAGCTGTTTTCCCCAACTCGATCAACGACGAAGAAAAGTACGCCGATGCTGTTCTGGCTCGCTGCGAAGGCAATGTCACCAGCCACAAGATCCGTCCGCAGGCCTCAGAATTTGTGGTGGATCTAGAGGACTTCGTACGCACCATGGAGGAGCCGATCATCTCCTCCGGGCCGTATGCCCAGTACCAGGTCATGCGTGAGGCCTCCAAACACGTCACAGTACTTCTGGATGGCCAAGGCGCCGACGAAATGATGGCCGGTTACATTCCCTATTACTTCGCTTATCTACGCCAATTGAAGAAGAACGGACAGAACGCCAAGCTGGTTAAGGAACTTTTCTCCAGTTCCGACATCCTGTTCCGGCTAGCCCGTTTCCGGATCCAGGGCGCATTGACCTTCAAGAAAGCTCCGGGAATCACGCCCCTGCTGAACAAGAAGTTCACAGCGAAATACAAATCCGAGACGTTTTCCAACATCCCGGACAATTTGAAATTGCGCCTGATAGACGATCTCTTCCACAAGTCACTTCCCGCAGTACTGCGCTACGAGGACAAGAACACCATGCGCTTCTCCCTCGAGGGTCGCGTGCCGTTCTTGGACAAGGAAGTGGTGAAGTTCCTCTTTAGCCTGGATGACGAGTCCATCATCAAGGGTGGTTGGAACAAGCGCATCCTACGGGATGCAACCCGCGGTCTACTGCCTGAAATGATCAGCAACCGACGCAACAAGATCGGTTTCACGACCCCCGAAGCTGAATGGTTCTCGCTGATGAAGGAAAAGATCTACGAGATTTTCCTCTCTTCCTCCTTTGGTTCGCGCCCATATTGGAATCAGGACGCTGTCATCTATGCTTTCGAAGAGCATTTGAGCGGCAAAAGCGCCGGTAGCACCATGGTTTTCTGGCGTTTGATCAACACAGAATTGTGGCTGCGCGAGTTCTTCGACGAGCCGGCAGTCCTTGCTGGAATTTTAGGCAAGAGCGACTATATTCCCAACGCTGACAAGCAGTTGGACATCACACTTGGTGAAAATGCTGGCACATTCCGCCGGTACCCTTTGCGCACCGAAGTGTTTTACAAGGAAACCGATTTTGATCCTGCCGTCATGAGCTATGTGAAGCGCTTCTTTGACGGTTTGCCCGACGCCGGCGAAGACCATACTCAGGCTACCGAGAACGCGCCGTGGTACCTGTTCCTTTCAGAAAAGATCGTGGCCATGACACAGGGGCGTTCTATTCCTGTGTGGGACATTAAGGTCTCGGGCGCTGCCCGCTTCTTCTCCCGTTTCGTCACACGTAACCCCGGGGGAATCGGCCTCGCCAGTCCCTGGTCTATGCAGCTTGCAATCGATGAGGTGGGACTTCCCCGCATCATGTACGCCTCTGCTCGCAGCGTCATTGGCAAACTCCAAGGCAAGTCTGGCGTGTTTTATGAGGTCGTGGGCCACAATATCAACGCGATCGACGGCGCCGCCGGATATCAGGTTGGAACTTCCACTCACTCAGTGAAGTACGCGCCCCTTGACCCCGACGGCGTGTCCGCTCGGCTCAGTGCTTTGATTCGGGCAGCAGTTCCCGCCAAATACGCCGCCACATTTGCCGGGACAGCCATTATGGATGCGAATGATCTTGGCGTGGTGGCTTTGGGGCACGACACACAGCTGACAAAAACGGTGCTCGAGAACATCTTCCGCGACAATCCACAGGGACAGACTACGGAAACCACCCCTATGTCCTTGGTTTTCACCCAGAAATAGGCTCGTACACAAAAGAACCCACCATGAGAGAAGTTTCCAGCGCGAACCCCTTCGGTGGGGCTTGTGCATTGCCGCCAGTGCCTGGCTCCGGAGAGGCCGCAGACTGTGCCAACGCTTGCTGATTGCCAGCGCACCCAACACGCCTGGTTTAGGGCGCTTGCGGAGGCCACTGGGGGTCGCTCTTTTTGCACCCATCGCATGGATTGGGTCTGGTTGCCACAAACCCGAGAAATGCTTTGCCTGTTCCCCACCGACATCACGGAAGCCGGATTGCGTCCCGCGCTAGCGGAGGCCGAACGTCGTGGAGCAGCAACCATAGGAATATGGCTCAACGCGTCCGTCAGGGAAGGCATACTTCCAGCTCATCGATTCAAGCGTGGCTGGCAGCCATGGTGGATGACCTGTGCGCTCAACGCGCAGACGCTGGCACGGGCAAGCAGTAGTCCGGATGAACGGGTAGAGCTAACGACCGAAGTGGCAGGCAGTATGTGGAGTGCCGCCGCGCACTGCAATGGTGAATGGCTCGGCCAAGCGTCCTCATACCAACCGCCGGATCAGAATGGTAAGCATTTGGCTGGCATCTTTGACATGGTCGTCGCTCCCGAACATCGCCGCACAGGCGTGGGGACGTCGTTGCTGAATGTACTGGTGGCCGCAGCGTTCGACGCCGGTGCTGAACATCTCGTTCTCAATGCCACTGCGGAGGGGGAAAAGTTGTACAGCAACTACGGTTTCGAACTTGTTGGCAAGGGCCAGACCTGGTGGATCAACCGGTAGGCGCGCCCCTCCCCCATGACGCTCGGTTACTTTCGGGGGTGTTCAGGCCCACGCTCGGTTACTTTCGGGGGTGTTCAGGCCCACGCTCGGTTACTTTCGGGGGTGTTCAGGCCAGCAACAGCGACAGTGACCCGCCCTGCACAACCCGGCAGCGCCGTCGTGCACCGCGGTGAAATCGGCCCA
>NZ_JAJJBU010000038.1 GCF_020905375.1 Arthrobacter cryoconiti | reverse complement strand
GAACAATCCTTTCAGGAACTGTCTCACATCATTAGTACACCTCAGTGTGACTGGGACAGTGGTGTGCCGAGATTGTGGCAAAACCCGGACATCTGGCGTGGATGGTTAAGGCTATGAGAACCAGAGATCGCTCCGTGCCCATGGCCTTTAGCCTAGTCATCGCAAGCACCTTGGCATTTTGTGGGGTGAACCTGGTTTTGGTACACACCGCGGCAGGCCAGCGTGCTGACTCCACGGCGCTAGGCCAGTTTGTGTTCCCGGGTTGGGGAAGACCACCGGGGGATGAACTCTTGGGCAGTATCTCCATCACCACACTCTTGTTTGCTGTGGGCGTCATCGTCGCGGTTCTGGTGCTGAGAAAACGGTGGAGATCGGCGTTACTCGCTGGCGCCTCGATTGGCGCGACGGTAATGGCATCGCAACTACTCAAGGACGTCCTGATACGGCCGGAACAGGTCATTGACTTTACGTCCGCGCGCAATAGTTTTCCTAGCGGTCATGCAGCCATCAGTGCAGGGGTTTGTGTTGCGGTGGGTATCTGGTGGCCAAAGCGGTTGAGGACTGTAGTGGTTCCGGCACTAGCCATTCTGCATGGATTGGTCGTTGCCTCGGTTATGACTGCGGGCTGGCACAGAGCAAGCGATGTTCTGGGTTCAAGCCTTTTAGCGTTGGGAATCGGGTTCTTGTTTACGTTAGGGTCCTCCAGGTCTACGATGATCCACGGCTCGGTCTATAGAGTCGCTTTTGTAGTTGTGGTTATTCTTGGGATTACGCTGACGAGTTCATGGGCCATCATCGGTTCGGAGGTTGGTGCGCTCGCTGCCGTACTGGCCTCCGTGTTGCTGGTCAGCCTGCCCCCACTGGCTATCAGCACCGCACCTGTATGGTCCGCGCCGAGTCCTATACCGTTAGTAGGCGTGGCGCACCGCACTCGCTACGCCTTGGAGGAGTCACATTAATGGCCAGACTATTGATTGTTGAAGACGACCCGGATATCAACGCGGCGTTCCGTTTAGCGTTGAGTCAACGAGGCCATAGCGTTGATGGCTGCTATTTGGGTGGCGAGGGAGTTTCTGCCGTTCTCGGCAAGAACCCGCCCGATTTAGTTATTCTGGATCTGATGCTTCCGGACATCGATGGGATCGAGGTTTGCCGATTGATCCGGCGCAGTAGCACCGTGCCAATTATCGTTATGACGGCCCGTGGTGATGACATGGACGTTGTCCTGGGACTTGAGGCGGGTGCCGACGATTATGTTCTGAAACCCATTGAACCTGCCATCCTTGATGCCCGAATACGAGCTGTTCTACGTCGTGGGACCGGGGTGGTCGGTATGGAAATGCCAAACGTTTTCACCAGTGGGTCACTGAGTGTGGATCGGGATGCGATGGTGGTTCGCAAGAATAGTGAACTGGTCCAACTCACACCCACGGAGATTCGATTGTTGCTGGAGCTTTCACGCCATCCAGGTCAGGTGCAAAGCCGTGAGCAGCTCTTGAACAATGTTTGGGGAACTGACTATCTGTTTGAGTCAAGGATGGTGGATGCGTCCATCCAGCGGCTTCGAAGCAAGATCGAAGATGACCCCACCCGACCGAAAATGGTTGTGACGGTACGCGGCTTCGGATACCGCTTTGACAGGCAAAATGCTCCGGGTTAAGGATCTCTTGGCAAGCATGAGGTTCCGTCTGGCCATCGGGTTCGCACTGATCGCTGTCCTATCAGCCGGGGCCGCAGGTGGCATTACCATTTGGTCCGCTCGGGATAATATCCTCGAAGCCGAGCAGAATCGAGTGCTTTCTGACTTTCAAAGTGTGTCCTTGGCGCTGCCTTATCAGCTAACAATTCCAGCAAATGCAGACGCCCCAAAATATGCCCTGGAGACCTTCTCGAGTGTTTTGCACGGCCCTGTAGCCCTCGATGTACTTACCCCTTCGATGTCCCTGGGCAACATAAGCCTCAATGATATTCCTGCGTCTTTCAGATTGACTAAGACAGCTGGTTCAGGCACTACCTTCGCTCGCACCACGATCGATGGAAAATTGACCTTCATTGTGGGGGAATCAAAACGAATTCTGCTCTTGAGCAGCTCACAATCTGGTACGCAGACGTCCTCAGATGTCGACGTCGTGCTGTACGCAAGGTATCCGCTCATGGTCCAAAAAGGGCAAATCGATCAGCTGACTTCCACGGCATCATTGCTAAGCCTTCTGGTGGGGTTGGTAGCGGCGCTCATTGGGGTGCTCCTTTCGAGAGGGCTCTTGCGTCCCGTGACCGCTCTGCGCGCGGCGGTTGAGAATCTTGGCGTGACGGGTAAGCCGACAGAGTTGCGTGTCAGGGGAGTCAGCGAACTCAGCGAGGTCATTAGGGCTTTTAATGACACTTCCACCCGACTGCATCAAGCCATGGCGGAACTTTCTGAATCTGAAATTCGTGCCAGGCGCTTTGTGGCGGACGTTTCCCATGAGCTCCGCACGCCAACTGCAGCGATGGTGGCTTCTGCGGATGTGCTGGACAATCCTGCCGGAACGCTAGAGCATCGGGCAGAGGCGGCGCGGCTGACGGCATCGGCTGCCCGACGCCTGGCCCAACTGACCGGGGATCTTTTAGAGATCTCAAAGTTCGACGCCGGCCAAATCATGGTACAGCCGACCCGTTTCGATGTGGCGCAGAGACTTAGACGTCTCCATGCCGAACGTGCTTGGCCTGACGGTGTGGAAGTCGCATTGGCGGGCCCGCTCATGATTGAAAGCGACTTGCGACGGTTCGACGTGATTGTTTCGAATTTACTGTCTAACGCATTGGCACACGGGAAAGAACCCGTAATAATTACCGGAGAGGCCCATGCGGATCAGCTCGAGCTCCGCGTCCATGACTGCGGAGGCGGCATCGACGCTGAAGACTTGGCGCATCTATTCGATCGATTCTATAAGTCGGACCGCTCTCGCAGCCGAGGTGGCACCGGACTGGGGTTATCCCTGGTGAAAGAAAATGTGGTGCTCATTGGAGGTAGTGTTTCGGTCGCGAGCGCAACGAGCGGCACCACGTTCACTCTGAGAATTCCGTCGAAATGGAGCGCTCGTCGAGACGACGAGGCTTGGGGAATCAATAGTGGAGTACAAGGCAATGTATGACTCCTAGCATTTACTTAAGGTATTTACTAACGCGATGGTGTCAAAATTGAAACTGCACGAGCCGTTACTTTAGGGGAATGCTGTGAAGCGAGTAGCGAAGGGTGACGTAGAAAGCGTAGCCAGCAGACGCTCTGCGTTGGATCGTACATTTCAGATCAGTCTTGTCGTGAAGGGCGCAGATGGGCTACTTGAGCTCATTGGTGGTGTTCTGCTGCTCTTAGTCTCCCCAGCTCAACTCAATTCTGTGGCGCGTTTCTTCACTCAACACGAGCTTTCCGAGGACCCCCATGATGCCGTCGCTAACGCGTTGGTCCACTACGCTGGCACACTGACTGTATCGGCGTCCCTCTTCGGGGCGCTGTACTTGCTTCTTCATGGGCTCGTGAAAATTGTGCTGGTTTGGGCAGTCTTGAGAGACAAGCTCTGGGCATATCCATGGATGGTGGCCTTTTTACTTGTCTTTATCATTTACCAGGTTTACCAACTATTGGGTTCCTTTAGCATCGGCTTAGCCTTGCTGACTGCGTTTGACGGATTCATTGTTTGGCTCACCCTGCACGAGTATCGTGCGCATAAATCGAGGGTTATTTCGAGCCCGCCAAGCCAAGAAGCTACCAACCGCTAGATCTGGGTATCATCGGTCCGTTCAGTGCGTCGGACGGTGCTTTCACCGTTTGCCGGTTCGACGACGGTCCGTCGAGTGGATGTGGGTTAACGTCTGCGGAACGTGAAAATTAGTCCCAAGATAAAGACGACGACCCCGGCGCCCATCAGGATGTTGCCAACCAAAGCAACGGTTTCCAGCACCGGATGCGGTGAAACCATTCCAGGAACCACACCGAAGTTGCTGGGGAGATTCGTGGCGCCAAATGGTCCCTCACCCAGACAAGGACAGACATCTTTCGGCAGATGGCGGGGTCGTTAGACTCTTCGCCGTCGCTGGGCCGGGTGACGAATGATTCTTCCAGCCAGGTTGAGGCTTTGCTGAAAGGAGACCTTGGGGAGATAGGCTCGGCCGACGGCGTTGGCAATATTGGGAAGCGCCGCAGCGTCAGGGTAGACCATGAACAGAGGTTCATAGCGTGGCTGAAATTTTGATTTGAACGTCAATAGCGACTTGAATCCGTAGACAGGTTCAAGAATGGCGCCCAGCTGTTCGAGTAGTTTGTCCAGGCCGGCTCGTCGCGGCTCAGGCGTGTGGAGTGCTGAGCCGGTTGGTGTTTGCTCGATGCGTGCAAGCGGCGCGCCTGAGAGGCTGAGGAATTCGTAGCCGTCCTCCTTGCAGGATAGGGCCGCCGACGCAATCAGAAATTCAATACTGGCACGGAATCCGCTGCTGCGTCGGCGCATAAAGTCCAGTGTCCAACCGACAACGATTTCATCGCGGTAGACGGGAAGCCACGAAGCAATCGCGTGGACAGTGTGCTGATCATCGATGGCGAGTAAACAGCGTACTTCCGGGTCGTTGATCTCCTCTAGTCCGCCTAGAGTGAAACCCATTTCGGGCATCTTCTTATCGGCTACCCACTCTTCTGAAATGGCATGGATTTGATCCGCAATGGATAAAGGCGCCTCGGGGTAGGAAATCCACTGTGCGTGGATGCCTTCCTTATTCGCCTTGTTTAGGGCAGTGCGAATATCTTGGAATTTCTTGCCGGTGAAGGAAAGGCCTGCCAAATCCAGGATAGTTTCCTGGGCGACTTCAACGGATCCCCAGCCGAGGTCCTGCGTAGCGGCTCTGAACTCTCCTGGCACCGAATAAAAGCAAGGAGTCCATCCGTTCTCGGCTGTGTATCGAGTGAATTCATCGATCGTCTTAAGCAATTCCGTGGGTGGGCCCACGGGCGGTCCCAGAGTTAACGCGATTCCGGAGAGAACGCGATAAGCGATGAAGCTGTTACCAGATTCAGCGAACCAGTAACTGTTGCCACTCCATTGGGTCATCCATGACAATGACGAACCGCGAGTAGCTTTGAGGATGCCTCGAGCGCGAAGTGCATTGGTGCCCTGAGAGTCGTGGGCTGGCCGCAGAAATGACCTCAGCATGAGGACGGTAGCAATGCACCAAAAAGTGATGCCAATGCCTTCATAGAGAATCACGGTGGCGCTGCTTTGGGGAAAGAAAGCTGGGGATAGATCCAGTAAATAACCGAGGGGAAGAAAGCGATCCGGAAGGTCTGCCAGCAGGTCGGCCAGTCCTGGGGCAGGCGCAAATCCGGAGGCCAAACCCAAGGCCGCCAAGACGTAGATGACGGAGAGGACGACGGCGGTAGTAAGAAGGGTCCCGAAGAGCGAAAGGTAAGTTTTAGGTGGTGCAGTGACGCGAAATAGTCTCCGGGTCCCTAACAGCAAAATTACCAGCAAAACCGGCAACAAAAGTGGCAGAATGAGGCCCAATGGATGGTACTTGGCTGTGATTTCAACGGCGCCTAAGCCCTCGTTGGAGGGCATGCTGGCCCCGGACGGCATGAATGCCGTCACAATGTAGCTACCAGCAAGGATTCCTAAGCCCCCTTGGATAATCAGCGCCGCGTACCAGGCGAAGCGGCGACCTCGACGCAGTCCATCGGCGATGACCAGCAGCAACACGGAAGGTAGTATCGACATGAAAATGCCACCCGCGCCGGCTCGCAACTGCAACTGCGCGGCGGCGCAGTCCTTGACTTGAGTGGGGTCGGAGCAGAGAGTTTGAAGTGTTTGTGGATCCACCACTTGGATGTTGGTGAATAGAAATCGCAGCACCGACAAAGGGCCAACGGCATGGGGTAGCAGGCCTGCCAAGACTGGCCCTACGGCTGAAGCAGCCACGATGAGTGCGATCAGAACCCTTGCTTCACGCCGCGAAGAAATTGGAACACTGATCCTGGGGGTGCGGCCAAAGAGTAGCGGACCTAGGAAGACTCCGACGGTGGCCGCTGCAAGCCTAATAAGGTCGGGGAAAGAGCCGCTGTAGAGAGCAAGCAGTATCAGCAAGGCAAAGAGTGTGAGCCTAAGCCGACGGCGCCACAATACTCCCAAACTTGTGGTTGCAGCCAGTGCTGCTCCGAAGAGGAAAGCGGACGGTCCTACGAACGAATGTGTCAGTAGCTGTGCCGACCAGCTACCGAGCAGACTCCGTCCCCCGTGGACGATGCCGATCGTCAGAACCATCCCAGCAGTTTGGGCGGTTAGGCCTGCGATGATAAAGCGCAAGCTTCCAAGCCGACGTTCAGCTGGAATACCCACCACGAGTAGCAACGCTGTGCCGATAAGATACCCTACTAGTCCTCGTTCCCAGAAGGCAGCCGTGATGATTGTCCACCAGTGCTCGGGCAAGGAGGACGACGTAAGGACAGTTGCGGAACGCCATCCTGGGTGCTGTCCTGAGCGAAGGGTACCCGTCAGTAATCCGGGTACCCACAGGAGCACGAGAAGTATCCACGTCGCGGGGGCATGCCTCCAAGTTTTGAATATGGCAGGGAAGACGATGCCCCACTTGGATGGCCAGAGCTGAAAGTCTTTTTTTGTCTTCATGGGGTTGCTACTTTGGGTTCTTTGATTGGAATGGTCCTGTTTTGGGACGGGAAGCGCATTCCATTGAGCCTATAGGCGTGTTGGGCCAGATACCGGGACCCCTAGTATTACCCATGACACGATCACCGCAGTTCTGGTCCCGAACCGCGGCATTGTCAGCGATGACTGAGTCGATGACCAAAGTGGGGGTGCTCGCTAAATGCGGGGGAGGGCTCGCGACCATTGTTTTCCTGACCAGTTGTGGGGGACAGAGACTAGCGTTCCACTGACATCCTGAGTCCTGCCTGAGAAGTCACGCTCACAGCGACTTCTCAGGACGTTCCAGTCATACTGCACATACGAGGGAAGGACTCCTATGCGGATTCTATTGGTGGAGGATGAGAAGCTGCTGGCCGAGACAGTTCGGCGCGGCTTGGCGAACGAGGGGTTCGTTGTGGAAGTAGTTCATGATGGGGTCAGCGGGTTGTGGGCTGCAACAGAAAACCCCTATGACGTGATTCTCTTGGATCTTATGTTGCCGTTAAAGAATGGATACGACGTGCTCAAAGAAATGCGAGAGCGTAAGATCTGGACTCCTGTGATGATGCTGACGGCCAAAGACGGTGAATATGACCAGACTGATGCTTTCGATCTGGGCGCTGATGACTACCTGACAAAACCGTTTAGTTTTCTGGTGTTGGTGGCTCGACTGCGCGCCTTAATCAGGAGGGGTGCCCCCGAACGGCCTGTGGTGATGACGGTGGGGACTCTCCGAATGGACCCAATGACCCGCAGCGTCAGCCGCGGTGACAGCCCGATTTCCTTGACCGCCCGGGAGTACGGGCTGCTGCAATTTCTAATGCGGAGGCATGACCAAGTGGTGTCCAAAGCCGAAATTCTTGACAATGTCTGGGACCCCGCTTTTGAAGGCGGCGACAACGTGGTGGAAGTTTATATCGGTTACTTGCGACGCAAAATTGATGTCCCTTTCAACGTCGCTACCGTCTCAACCGTCCGTGGCATGGGATACCTTCTCACCGCGGATCGAGCACCGGCAGCGTAGGGTCGGTGCCATTCATTTCGATCTTTGCTGTGTTGGCGGAACGGTAAGCTAAATTCGGTCTACGGCCCCAAGGGCAGGCGCAGCTCGAAACGGCAGTCTCCGGAAGGGGCCTGGGTTGCGGTGATAGTGCCATGATGGGCGCCCATGATGCCAGCAGCGATGGCCAAGCCGAGCCCACTGCCGCCGCTTTCACGTGAGCGGCTCTCGTCGAGCCGGACGAAGCGCTCAAAGATCCGTTCACGATCAGACTCAGGGACGGGGTAGCCATCGTTATCGATAACTATTACGACTCCTTTGGGGGCAATGGAGAGCTGAATAGTAATCGTGGATCTGGCGTGGCGGTTAGCGTTATCGAGGACGTTGCGCAGCACTTGTCCAAGGCGGTGCGCATCCCCAGTAACTCTGACAGGGACAATGCTGGCAGTGATGGTGTGTGCCGTTAGCGGACGCAGACGGGTGATTTCGGTGGCCAGAACGTCGTCCAGATCAACGTCCTGGGCAGCGACGCGGAAACTACCATCGTGGGTTTTTGCTAGTGTCAGTAGATCATCGACCAGGTAGCGCATGCGCGCCGTTTCTCCACTGAGCATGCCCTGAAGCTCGCACCAAGTATCGCCGCTTGTGTCCGCTGCTGCGATTTCCAATCCCGCACTGATTGTTGCCAGCGGGCTGCGCAGTTCGTGGCTTGCGTCGGAAATAAATCGTCGCTGTTCGCCGTCGGACGCTTGAAGTTTGTCGAGCATGGTGTTCATGGTCACGGAGAGGCGGTGGATCTCATCATTGGTGGCCGGAACCTCTACCCGTTCGCTGAGTCTGCTGGCGTTGATGCGGGCAACCTGGTCACGTATGCGTTCGACATGACGTAGAGACCTTCCGACTAAAAGCCACACTGCGAAGCCAACGACTATCAACAACAAGGGTGTTGCGCCGAGAAGGAACCAAGCAACCGTGGCAACGGAATCGGCCTGGACCTGAACGGTTGACGCCACAAGGACCGTGTACGTACCTTGTCCGGTTGGCACTCCGGACGCAACAATCAAGAACTCGTCAGTGTCTCCAATGCTTTGCAAACTGGAAACAGAGAGCGTCTTGGTTTCTCCTGCACGAGGATGCAAATCCGCCAGTGCGGCCGTGGCCGCCAATTTTTCCGATGAGGCGACCACTGACCCATGCGGATCGATGATCTGAACGTACTGGCCACTGTGAGCGGTGGCAGTGAGGGCTTGGCCTGCCTCGGAAACGTCCTGACTGGTGATCAGGGCTGCCACATCAGCAGCCTTGGCCGTGGCGGCCCTTTCAGTGGTGGCGATCAGAGATGTCTGCAGGAGCACTAACAAGAGCAAGCCGCCGGCAACTAGAGCTAAGGCGACTACGACGACGGCGGTTGCCGTAGCTCTTTTGCGCACACCCCAAGCAGGCCGGAGGTTCCGCTGGGACATGCGCGCCCGCGTACGAAGTTGTTTCATGGTTCAACCATGCCCGGGTCAGCGTCTTTTGTGCAATCGTAGTGCCCTTGTTCTCAGCGTCCACATAGGTGAACTCAGCGTCGTCTCAGTACAGGCCGGGCACAGTGGGATTATCGCCACTCACCCGAGATGGCAGTAAAGAAAGTCCCTAGGAAAAGGAGAACACAATGACCCTTCATAAAGAAACCAATTTCAAGGACCGGTTGTCGCGAATGGACATGAAGAAGAAGGTCATCATGGGAGCGGTGGGCGTGATGGCTCTGGCTGGACTCGGTGTTGGAGCAGCCAGTGCGGCGACCCCGCAACAGACGCCGCCGTCGTCCTCCTCAGCCCAATCGAGCACGGATGCACCCACCCCCGGAGACACGCCTGATGTTCCCGGGGCAACGGAAACACCTGATCAGAACGAAAAGGCGGGTACGCCAGAAGCCGCCGGAGATACTGGTCCTGACGTTCAGCAGACCGGCGATCACACCGATCCTGGCGATCTGCCCGGTTCCCCCTAGCCCAGTCAGCGTACAGGTGAACAATCACGGAGGAGGCGCCAGCAAATAGGCGAGGCCAGCCCCTTCTGCTCACAGCAATGGCCCGTTCCGGAAAATCCATCCTGAACGGGCCATTGCTGTGAGCACAAGGAATGCCCTCTCGCTAAGCTCTCCACCCTCCTCCCGGAAGTTAGGAAACTATTTTCTGGCACTCATCTGAACTATCCACCTGATTTCTGGAGCGTTTCCAGTGGCCGTTGCCAGTGGTCTTAAGCACCTTCGAAGTGCAATCCAAGAGCGGATTGGCAGCCCAAGCGCACGGTCCTGTGCTGGTTCATGTTCCGGGACAGCCAGGCTCCTCTGGCAACGCATTCTTCAGCTATTGACATGAGTGGTGAGGCTGAAGCGGCGGTATCCGCGGATCGGACAGCCACCATCAAAGCGGCTTTCAAAGGTCATGCAGCCGCTTCTACTTCCTTGACACCAGTGGCTTTCTTGGCAAAGCAAAAGTATCCGAGTAGTTGGATCTAGTTCTCAGCCGGTCGACAGGACAAGCGCACGAGATCTATAGGGAAATTTTCTGTTGGTACGGCTGGTGTCCGTGCTCTCAGCTTCCTCTTAGCCGTTGGCGCGTAGCGTCCAATCCTATGACTGCTACAGCGATATCTACCACCGCACTGACCAAACGGTATGGTCCTCACCAAGCGCTTCGCGAGTTGAACCTGACAGTTCCCACAGGGGAAATCTTTGGTTTGTTAGGTCATAATGGCGCCGGGAAAACAACCATCGTCAATCTACTGACCACGCTCATGGAGCCCTCGTCCGGAACGGCGGAGATCAACGGGCACGACATCACGACAGCAGCTACCGCGGTCCGGCGAAGCATTGGATATCTGCCTGAAAACGTCCAGTTTTACGACAATCTCACCTTGGCGGAAAACCTCATATTTTTTGCCCGGCTCTCAGGAGTCCGATCCGTGGGATCACGGATTAGTGAAGTCCTAGATTTTTTGGATTTTAGTGGGCACGAGAACCAGAGAATGGGAACGTTCAGCAAGGGAATGCGACAACGGGCCGGCATTGCCCAAGCGATACTTCATGAACCCTCAGTCCTCTTTCTGGACGAGCCCACATCAGGACTTGATCCTCAGGGAGTGGCGAAACTGCGTGAGACCATTATTTCCCTGAACACGAAGCTCGGCATGACCATTTTCATGAACACACATTTGTTGGCTGAGGTAACAAAAACATGCACTAGCATCGGGATCCTCAGCTCAGGAACATTGATTTATCAGGATTCCGTGGACGCGACGTTGAAATCCTTCCCCGACCAAGAATCGTTGGAGGATATATACCTCCACATTGAAGCTGGGCAGCGGGCATGAACCGCTGGACTGCGGTGATCGCCCACGAGCTTCTATGCACCATGCGCGAGCGGTTGCCACAAGTACTGCTGGCCGTCTTCGTCGGGATGGTTGCTGCGTCGGCATTCATTGGTTCTTCGGCCCGGGCTAGTGTTACTGGCGTTTACAGTGAAGCGGTTCGTCAGGGCCTGACGACTGTTCCCAACCCGTTTGATTCACTCTCTCCGTTGTATTACGCCCGCAACTCGGTGATCTACATTGTGCTGATCGGGGCATTGCTGGCAATCGTGGTCGGCGTCTATTCCACATTGCGGGATAGGCAAGCCCGAACCATGGACTTGGTTCTGTCCCGGGACGTGCGGCCGTCTTTCTATCTGAGTGCCAAACTTGCCGGATTGGGCTTATTCACTGCTCTGCTGCTGGCGGTCTCGGCTGTGATCAGCATCGCTTGCATCAGTGTCGTAGCCGGTCGAATAATATCCGTCGACGACGGCGCCCGGCTTGTCGGTCTATATGCCGTGGCGTGGCTATTTATACTGCCGTTCCTCTGCCTGGGTATGCTCGCAGGGCTGTACGCAACTTCCGTCACATCGGCGCTGCTCATTCCGATCGTGGTCTGGAGTGTCACGATTTTCATTTTGCCGCTTCTGGGAACAGCAGCGCATCCCGTTTCACTGCTGAACCCGGTTGCCTCCCCACCAGCGATCCAGAGCGGATTCTTCGCAGTGACCTCCAATCTAGTAAATCCGTTATCCCTTGGCGAGCACTTCAAGCACGCTGGTGCACTGATACTTGCGGATCCGCAGGCAACGGGCACTGTGACAACTAGCATTTGGACGATTTTGGCTTTCGCCATCGCAGCGTGCGTTGCCGTTATCATGACCCGCCGGGGCCGGATGAGGAGTGCCCTTCATGACTGAGATCCTGACGCTGGCTAGGAAAGAAATCACGGACTTGAGGCGCAACCGTTTCATGGTGGTGCTCTTTGCCTTCCTTGCGGTAGCCGTCGTTTTGTCTGTGATCGTGGCGTCGGCTGATTTTCGGCTCAAGATTGCTGACTACCAACATTATGTTGATGCCCTGAAAGCTGCTGGCAGCTCAGCCACAGCTCCTGAACCGTCGCTGTTTCCCTTGCAAATGCTCCGAGGCGGCATTGAGTATCTAGAAATCATTGGCAGTCTGTTTGCGGTAGTCCTGGGCTATTCGATGATCACCAAAGAAAAGGGCCGGGGGACACTTGCGCTTCTTTTCAGCCGGCCACTGGGACGGTATGCATTCATCGGAGGGAAGATTCTGGCCGTCGTCTTGCTATGGGTCAGCACTGTTGCAGCACTCTTCCTGGTCATCACCGCTTCGTTGCTTGTCATCGGAAACGCCCCTCTCCACGGTGGGGACTACGTCCATCTATTTTTCGCCGCAGCTCACACCGCCGTCTACCTCATCATGTGGTCATTACTGGCTATGAGCTTGGCCTCGTTGATTCGGCGCACAGGGACCGGATTAGTTCTTGCACTTGTGCTTTGGCTCGTTGTGGTCCTGATCATCCCTCAAATTGGAGACACCATGGATCCTGACAATCAGATTCCCGGGGGACTCTTTGCAAGTTTGCAGGTAGACAAATCTCATGAACAAGCGGTCATGGCGCACTTCACAGGTTATGAGACGACTCGTGACCTGATCGAACAAACTTCCGTGACTAAACAATATGAACGTGCCACTTTCGCCTACCTTGGCATCAAAAACGAATACAACCAACAGCCACTTTCCTTCATCTGGGCTGGCACGTTTAACAACACTCTCTGGCTCTTAGCGGCGCTTGCCGCCTCTGTCAGCACCGCGATGCTATCCGGTACGAAGAAAATCATTCTACGAAAGGTCTCCTGAAATGAAGAAGCTAATCCAACCCGCCGCCATTTTGACTGCTGCATTGATCGCTCTAGGTTCTTTGGCCTCTTGCGGATCCACCTCGCCGCAGAATCCGCCCAGCGCATCAACGTCAGCGGCCACTGTCCTTCCCATCGCAAGCAACCCCATGGCGACGTCGGGCACGAAGCCAGGACTCACCATTTCAGATGCACTTGCAGAAAATAACGTAGATCCCCAATCCAAGGCACCCGTTCCGGACAGGTTACAGTTCACCCTCGCGAACACTACCGCAGCGGCCATGACGGGTTTAGATGTGTACTACACGATGAAGGACGTCACTACCGGTAAAACTGAGTCCTATTACCAAAAGCTCGACGGTCTCACGCTCGCTCCAGGACAAAAGCAGACCATCTACTTCGACAACGTGTCCGCGCCCAATCACTATCCCGAAAATAAATACAGTCTCTATCGGAGTTCAACCAACCAAGTCAGCATCAGAGTTATTGCAGACGCCACTGGCTATGCCACGGCAACGGGAACAGCCACAAAATCTCCTGGAACGGGAGAAAAACTGGACTAAGCCAGCCCGTGGAGTTTGAGGATGACCCAACTGTCACAACTTACGCACGCATAATGTTTCCCCAGACCTTCCAAGGGAAGCCGGGTAAAATTCCAAAAAGGCCGCAGACGAAGAGTGGACAGTGATGAGCACGATTATCGCAGCAGTTTTGCAGGTTACTCCCGTAGCGGCCTACCTGCTCATTACTGCACTCGTCTTCGCTGAGGATGCATTGTTCGTTGGGTTTGTCCTTCCCGGGGAAACGGCAGCGATCCTTGGCGGCGTCCTAGCCAGCCAGCACCACTTGGAGCTTTGGTTGATCACCCTTTTGGTTGTTCTGGCCGCCATCTTGGGCGACACCGTCGGCTACGAAGTCGGAAGGCGTTTTGGCCCCCGGCTGCTCAATCTTCGGCTGTTACGAAAACGACGGAAAAAACTCGATCACGCACGTGATTTCTTGGCGAGACGCGGTGGCGCCGCAGTCTTTCTAGGACGGTTCACTGCCTTTTTTAGAGCCGTCATGCCAGCGTTGGCGGGTTTGTCTCATATGCCATATAGGCGCTTTCTACTCTTTAATGCTGCAGGGGGCATGATCTGGGGTAGCGCAGCCGTTCTAATCGGCTACTTTGCTGGCAACGCCTATCTCGGCATAGCAAAAAGCATTGGGCATACAGTCACTTTTGCTCTCCTCGGATTGGTCCTGGTGGCGCTTGTGATTTGGCGCTTGAGAAAGAAGCACAATGCGCGCAAGGAACATGTCTCTGGAGCCAACATTGCCAAGCCGTACAAAGTAGCCTTTGAACAAGAGTCCAGTCCCTGAATCCAAGAAGGGCTTATCGTCTTTGCCCGCAGAACTCTAATCTTTCACTCAGGACTGTCCAAGAATACGCAAAGAAACCCCGTGAAGAATGCGTACGTAGAGAGTTTGTCATTGCGAAGACAGGAGTGGACCCATGGGCGCACAAATCAGTGGCAAGCAGTGGGCGACTCGCATCACCACGGTAGTTGCTGCCAGCAGCATGACTGCAGCAGGCGTAGCGGTGTTGGCGGTTCAGCCGACCATTCCTGTCCATGCAACTACAACTTCTAACACGAGCCCTGATCCAGGTACTTCGCCGAGTCAAGCTTCCGTGCCAACTCAACCCCAAGACAATGGTTATTCTCCCGATGGCAGCGCGGTACAGCCTGGCAATGGAGGGGCAATCAATGCTCACTCCTCAGGTTCCTAAGATGAGCGGTCAGTCCTCGTGGACTGCATGGGGTATAAAAGTATCCCTCACGGTTACCGATCCGGCATTAGTGCGTGCCTCTGAGAAACTTGTCCGCGTAGTTATTGAAGAGATAGATGAAGCGTGCAGCGGATTCCGTGCAGATTCGGAACTGGCGAGAATCAGGCCGCAACTTTCACAGGGGGCGCGCATCAGCCCGCAACTGAGCGTGCTGATCGTTAGCGCACTGAACGCCGCTCAATGGAGTGACGGAGATGTGGACCCGACTTTGGGTAATGAACTCAGAGCCCTTGGTTACGATCGCGACATCTCCGAAGTCACTATCTACTCGCCCGCCCTCACTGAGCGGAGCGATGACGCAGCTGTCGCCGCCATTTCGTCGCGGACTACTGTGCCGGTCGCTGCCTTTTCGCGCATCCCCGGGTGGTCGCGGGTTCGCTTTGAAGAGGGGATCCTGACGGTGCCAGAGGATCTTCTCCTCGATTTAGGGGCCACGGCCAAAGCCGTAGCAGCCGATCAGGCCGCCGCGCGGGTGTTTGCCGCCTTGGGCTGCGGAGCATTGGTGTCTTTAGGGGGTGACATCGCGACGTCCGGACCTGCACCTGAGGGTGGCTGGCAAGTCCTCGTTCAGGACCTTGCAGCGGATCCGTGGCAGCAGGTCACGCTGGGGGCCGGCTTTGCCGTGGCGACCTCGAGCACCCAGAAGCGTAGGTGGCAGCGCGCGGGAACGTCAGTCCATCACATTCTTGATCCCCGCTTTGGGTTGCCCGCAGAATCCATCTGGCGTTCCGTCACGGTGGCGGCCCCCTCCTGCTTGCGGGCGAATGTCTACAGCACCGCTGGCATAGTTCGCGGCTTCGCAGCGGTGGAGTGGTTCCAACACGATGGAGTTGCGGCACGTCTGATCGATCAGCAAGGAAGAGTTGTTACGACTGGGGACTGGCCCCAAGACGAACAGGGCAGTGGTTTAGCATGCTCTGGAGCCCGGTCCTGTGGATAACACCCTGTGGGCCTTGGGACGCGTGAGCGGAATCGTCTCGCTGATCCTCTTTACCGGCACCGTCGTGTTGGGGATACTCACACGCTCGGGCAGGCCGCTGCTCAGCATCCCACGGTATTCGTTGACCCTGATCCATCGCAACTTTGCATTGTTGGCCACAATTTTTCTGGCCCTCCACGTGGGGACCCTGGTACTGGACTCCTTCGCGAAGCTCACTGTGGCCGACGTCGTCGTGCCCTTCTTAGGGTCCTACCGGCCGTTTTGGCAAGGACTCGGCACGGTGGCTTTCGATCTGGTGGTTGCGGTAGTGGTGACCAGCCTCTTACGGCGCCGCATTGGCGTGCGGGCGTTTCGCGCAGTGCACTGGTTTACGTATGCCATGTGGCCTATCGCGTTGGCCCACGCCCTCGGTAACGGCACAGATGGGACCAGCAAGTTCTTCCTCATGCTGGCCATTTGCTCACTAATCAGCGTAGGTGCCGCCCTGGTGTGGCGTTTTTCAACGAACTTCCTTGAAACAGCAAAAACCCGCCAGGAGGAATTGCAATGACGAGCCTGGCTGCACAAATGCCAGGCCTTGGGGATCACCGGGGACTTCGCGGGACGTACCGTCTATTTGCTGCTGGCAACAACGCCGATATAAGCGCACATGTTCAGGCGTTTGGTCCGTTGCCCGCCTCCGGCATCGAAGGGGACTTCATCGACGTGCTGGAATCCGCAGGTTTAACTGGGCGTGGCGGAGCAGCATTTGCCTCGTGGCGGAAGATCGCTGCTGCTGGGGCCGCCGCCCGTTCCAGAGCAATCATGGCGACTAAACCGGTGGTGATCGCGAATGGCGCTGAGGGCGAGCCTCTGAGTTTCAAGGACAAAACGCTCCTTGCCCATGCCCCGCATGTGGTGATCGACGGGCTGCTTTGCGCAGCGCGCGCAGTCGCCGGAGGGCAGATGTTCATGTACGTGAGCGCACCGAGCATTCCGGCCGTAAAACGCGCCCTGGCCGAAAGGACGGACGCTCGCAACATCAAAATAGTCGCAGCCAGTGAGACCTTCATATCCGGTGAGGCCAGCGCCGTTGTGAACAGCATTGCCAACGGTAAGGCGCTGCCACTAGAGCGCCGAAGAAGGCTTAGCGATTCGGGGTTTAAAGGCCGCCCGACGCTTGTGTTTAATGTGGAAACGCTGGCTCACATGGCCTTGATCGCCCGCTTCGGCGCCGCCTGGTTCCGTTGCGTAGGCACGGAACGGGATCCCGGCACACGACTTCTCTCCATTTCTGGCCCAATTAGTGGACAGATACTAGAAGTCGCAGGGGATGTGAGTCTTGAAGACGTGCTGACTCAATCCGGAATCGACGTTTCCACCGTCGGAGCCCTCCTAGTGGGAGGCTATCACGGGCGGTGGGTGCGTCGGCTGGACTACAGACTGGCTCCCACAGGGACTGAAAGTCATACTGTCAGGCCCGGTGCCGGAGTGGTGCATGTTCTTCTTCACTCACAGTGCGGACTCGAGGCCACTGCGCAGATCGTGAGCTACTTGGCCACGCAGTCGGCAAAACAGTGCGGCCCCTGCATGTTCGGTCTTCCGGCGATGGCCAGAGTCATGAATGCCATTGCCTATGGCGACCGTGATCCACGACTACTGCTGGAACTGGTCCGGCTAAGTGACGTGGTTACTGGCCGCGGTGCTTGTCACCACCCGGATGGGACGGCTGAACTTGTAAGAAGCGCCCTGGACCAATTTTCTGAAGATGTGGACGCGCACTTGTCGGGGACCTGCCTGAAAACAAAAGGACGACGTTCATGAGAGAGGTACTGCACATCGACTGGACACGGTGCGACGGCCGGGGGCTGTGCACTGAGCTCCTGCCAACGCTGCTGGGCCGCGACGACTGGGGATATCCGTTAGCGATGCAAGCCGCTGGTGGGGACCCCAGCAACGTGGTGATCGATTTTCAACACTCCGAAGCCGCAGCAGACGCGGTGAAGCTGTGCCCAAAAATGGCACTGGCCCTCGCCTACGAGGCGGACCAGGCAGACGAAACATGGTGAACATGGTGAGCATGAGAAGCGCTTTGTCGGAGCTGCAAACGCCCAGATAAATAGTCCACGGATCTTGGGGGTGTGGAAAACTTCCTGCATGATTCTGGCGGCGAGCCTAGACTCTGAGCATGATCCGGCCACGCTAAGCGGAGGGAGTTGGCCATGGGCGGGCACGCCGTGAACGAAACAGGCTCCGTAAAAGGGCGTACCGCCAACTTCCACAGGGACCGGGCTGCCCAGAAGAACACAGCGGGCCCATCTTCCACGGCAAATCCGATGCGTAAGCTGTTGATGGCCGCGGCCGCGTTGTTTGTGCTCCTGCTCATCGCTGTAGCTGGCTGGTTGCACGCCAGCGGCAGATGGCCTTTCGAGCCAGATGCCGGGCCGCCTCCAACGGTGACTACGCCGGTCCCCGGGCTCGGCCAGCCTGTGTTTCGCGTGGGCACTGCCACCGCATTGGCTGCCCTGGCTACCCTGCCCGTGAAAGGCCGGGCTCCGGCTACCGGGTACGAGCGAAGCGTCTTTGGCGAAGCATGGCTGGATGTCGATACGAACGGCTGCGACACCCGCAATGACATCTTGCGCCGCGACCTCAAGGAACTGCGCTATGTCATCGGGTCGTTGTGCCTGATTCAGGGCGGAACCATGCACGAGCCCTATACAGGCCACGATCTCACGTTCACGCGTGGCGGGCAGTCAAGTGCGGCGTTGCAGATAGATCACGTGGTGGCTTTGGGCAACGCGTGGGTCACAGGAGCGCAAAAACTCACGGAGATCCAGCGTCAAAGTCTCGCCAATGACCCGCTGAATCTACTGGCTGTGGACGGTCCAGCCAACCAGGAGAAGTCGGACGCAGACGCCGCCACGTGGCTGCCGCCCAACAAGAGCTTTCGCTGTCGATATGTGGCCCGGCAGATTTCGGTCAAGGTGGCGTACCAGCTGTGGGTCACCAAGGATGAACACGACGCCATGGAAAGAATTCTCAGTGCATGCCCGGAAGAGAAGATTCTCGCCTCTGGCTATGCGCCATAAGGGACCTGCCAGGGTGGTTGCTACTTCATGGACGTGCCGATTTCCGTCAAAGACAAATCTGGGTGGTTCTTTTCTACCCGCCGCATGGCCCAAATATCGTTGAACAGCGCGAGGAATTCTCCGTCACTGCGCTCCAGCACTTCAGCGCCATGGACAGTGTTCAACGTGGCTGCAGCGTCCGCCGTCGTCAATCTTGCGAGAGAGTATGACAAGCGTTCCAAGCGCATGGGGGCGTTGAAGTCATGGTGCATACGGTCTTCAACCACCTCGAACTGCATGGGGCCAACGGCGGCGAGCACCGGTGCCTGGTCCCCGCGCAGATCCGAGCGCAGCACCTGGATGACGCCTTCGTGTTCGAGCTGTTCGATCCCGCGACGGAACTGCTTGTATTTGCTGGGGTCCTTGGAGCGCGCCACCTGGAAATGCTCGGGTGCGAAGAGCGGGATGGCAGGGTACTCAACGGCGTCCTGCACGAACAAACTATCTCCCACGCGCAATGCAGAGGCATTGACCAGGCCGACGACGTCGCCAGGGAACGCGGTGTCGATCACCTCTCGCTCACGGCCAAACACCTGTTGGGCGTATTTGGTGGCAAAGGATTTCCCAGTGCGGCCCTGGGTGACCACCATGCCGCGCTCAAACATGCCCGAGCAGACACGGATGAACGCCACGTGGTCACGGTGTGCTTGATTCATGCCTGCCTGAACCTTGAAAACGAAGCCGGAGAATGGCGCATCCACGGGACGGGTCCCGCCGGTGACATCGTGACGGGGCGCAGCCGGGGGCGCGTAGTCCACCAAGGCGTCGAGGATTTGCTTGACCCCAAAGTTCAAAGCGGCGGAGGAAAACAAGAGTGGAGTGGCTTTACCAGCGTAGAACGCTTCGAGGTCCAGTGGCGCGTCAGGATCGACCACTAGTGAGGCCTCGTCAATGGAATCTTGCCAGGCAATACCCTCAGACACGGCGGCTGCCTCGGGGGTGAGGTACTCCGTCAGCGCAATGTGGGCGCCAGCGCTGTTGCGGGAAAACTTGGCAAATTCTTTACGCTGGATATCCCAGACGCCGCGGAAATCACCGGCGATGCCGATGGCCCACGTCAACGGCATGGGTCGCAGTCCGGTGCGTTCGGTGATTTCATCCATCAGTTCCAAGGGATCTAGCCCTGGACGGTCCCACTTGTTGATGACGGTGATGATGGGAAGATTGCGCTGGCGGCAGACTTCAAAAAGCTTCATGGTCTGGGTTTCCAGGCCTTTACCAGCGTCTACCAGCATCACTGCGCAATCAACAGCCGCCAGCACCCGGTAGGTGTCCTCGGAGAAGTCAGCGTGGCCAGGAGTATCCAGCAAGTTGATGACGGTATCCCGGTAGGAGAATTGCAGGGCAGCGGAACTGATGGAGATGCCACGGTCCTTTTCCATCTGCTGCCAGTCGGAGACTGTGTCCTTCCGGTTTGATTTGCCGTTGGTGGCGCCAGCGGTACCAATAACCTTCGCGTGCAGCGCTAGAGCTTCCGTCAGCGTTGACTTGCCGGCATCCGGGTGTGAGATGACGGCGAAAGTGCGACGGCGGCCGGCTTGGCCGGGAATGTCGGTAGCGTGGACGGGGGACTGGGCCGTGTGGGACACAGGACTACTTTCTTACCGGGGTGGGAAGTTCAAGGTTGGCGGGTGCATGGGCTCGAAGCGCGGGCGGAATTGCCAACTCTTCAGTTTAGCGCAGTGCGGTACCGGTGCCAGTTCGAAGGACTTAGTGGGGCAGGCGTAGGAAGGCTGTGCCTACCTGCCAGATCCCGCCGGCCTCGATGCGCCCGAGCACCAACTGCTGGAGGGCCGTAGTACGGGGGAGCAGATCCAAGTGTTCCATGCTGCGGGTGCGGAAGGTGAAGTACACGGCGTCAGTCGCCTCATCGCGGGGTGCCCCGTACGGCGTGAAGAGGGCCGCAAAACGGGCAATGTTGGATTCCGGATCAATATGTTCGGCCAAATAGGGATCTAGCAGCCACGACTCACAGTTTGCGGTGGTGAGCGGGTGTTCGGGGAAGTGGGCGGCAAAGAAACGCCGCGCCTGCGCCAGACTTTCAGTGACCAAATGCATCCCGAGTCCGCCACCTTCTGGGATGTGGATCCCCAGCACCCATTCGTCCGCCTCAACGCCCGGAATATCGGTAGAGGGCTGGTGGAGCATGTATTGCAAACGGCCCAATTGGAAGATGCGGCCAGCAAAGTGGTGACTGAGCCACTTATATGTGTCCATGCCGAAACGGCCGTGTACGCGTCGGTTGATGCGCAAATGCCGGCCAAAATCGGCCAGTGTGTCGCGGGTGACGGCGTCCGGAATATCCCTTTCCGCATGCCACTGCTGCAGCGCGGGGACAAAGCGAATCATTGCTTCCAGCCACTGGATTTCCGTGGCGGGAGTCCCGTCGACGTCTACATCGGGCGTGGGCGAATCTGAGGGATTGCCCAACGCTGCCAGTAAGTAATCCTGAACGGCGGAGGCGGCCGGACTGATTTGTGCCTCCAACAGTTCAAGGCACGAGGCCCGGTCTTCCTCGCCAACGTCCAGATAGTCAAAGATGGTCTCCGGGCTCAACGCTGTGCTGGGAATCATAGTTCTAGTTTAGCGAACACATGGAGTTGTCACTTTTTTGGCTTTTTCACGAACAGAGTTTCCGCCTGTTCCAAGGACATTCCGTTGGTTTCCGGGACCTTAGTCAGGACAAAGAAGAACGACGCCGCCGCGAACAGGGCGTACATGCCATAAGTGAGGGGCAGGGATGCTGCCGCCATGATGGGGAAGGTTAGAGTGATCAAGAAGTTGGCGATCCACTGAGCCGCAGCAGCCAGACCCAATGCCCGGGCGCGGATGCGAGACGGGAAGATTTCACCAAGAAGTACCCACACCAGTGGGCCCCAGGACGCGCCGAAGCTGATGACAAAGACGTTTGCTGCAACCAGGGCGACTGGTCCCCAAGCGCCGGGCAAACTGATGTCATTCCCGGAACCTGTGGATGAGGCGAAGGCCAGTGCCATGGTTCCCAGGGAAACTGCCATTCCAATGGAACCGGTGAGCAGGATGGGCCGGCGGCCGATCCTATCCACTAAGGCGATGGCTACCAAGGTGACGAGGATATTGACGATCGCCGTGACGACGGAGATGGTCAGAGAATCGCTTTCTTGGAAGCCCACGGCCTTCCACAGCGTGGTGGAGTAATAGAAGATGACGTTAATGCCAACAAACTGCTGGAGTACGGAGAGGATGATGCCAATCCAGACCACAGGCATCAGACCAAAACGACTTCCTCGCAGTGATCCTTTCCGGGCAGCTAAGGAATCAGCTTTGACGGCGTCCTTGATGTCGCGAACGCTTCGATCCGGATCCTCATTCGGCGCGATCGATTGAAATATCTCCCTGGCCTGATCCTCCTTGCCCTTCAAAACCAGGAAGCGGGGGGACTCCGGGAGCACAAAGGCGATCCATCCGTAGGCAATGGCCGGAACGACTCCGGCCAGGAACATCCAGCGCCAGGCAGGAAGTCCAAGCCACAGCTCATTGAGTGCACCGCCTGCGGCATTGGAGAACAGAGCATCTGAGAGCAGGGCAGCGAAGATACCAACAGTGATGGCAAGTTGTTGCAGCGAAGCCAGCCGGCCACGGTGACGCCGGGGGGAAATCTCAGAAATGTACGCCGGTGCAATGACGGAAGCCAGGCCAATGCCCAGTCCGCCTACTAGACGCCAGAAGATCAGGTCAACCACGGAAAACGCTAGCCCGGTTCCCAGTGCACTGACGAGAAAGAGAGCAGCGCCAAGCTTCATGGCTGGCAGTCGTCCCTTGGCATCGGCGATTCGCCCGGCAAGGTAGGCGCCTAGTGCGCACCCGAGCAAGGCGACGGCGATGGTGAAACCAGTCAGGGCCTCTCCGAGACCGAAATTCTTGGAGATGGCGTCAACTGCGCCGTTGACTACCGAGGAATCAAAGCCGAAGAGAAAACCTCCCACTGCGCCGGCGATAGCCAGGCCTATCACTTTCCGGGATATCCCCGGTACGGCGCCTTCTGCTGTGGGGTCGAGCTTGGACATACATTCCCCTTCGCGACCGCATTGAGCTCAATGTGGCCTTTTCAAAATCATTCGGAGCAGTTCATGGCGCCAGCGATCAAAATCCGTAGTGCCACGCTACTCCTGTTGGTGTCCACATGTTCTTCAACGTGGCTTTTCAGGAGGAAAACTTGCCAGCTAAGGATTGTTAGTGGCCGAATGGGTCCGGATCAACGCCGGGCATCCACGTGAGACCCGGCACGCCCCAGCCCAGTTCCTTTTTCGCCCGTTTCGCTTTGCGGGCATAGCGGTCGTTGAGTCGGTCCACATACAACTTGCCGTCCAGGTGGTCGTATTCGTGCTGCATGCATCGGGCAAACCAGCCTGTGGCCTCAAAATCAAGGGGATTGCCGTCGGCATCAAACCCTCGCACATGCACCCAATCGGCGCGCTTGAGTGGGAAATCAATTCCTGGAACTGAGAGACACCCTTCGACTTCGTCATCGGGGTCAGGGGTTTTGCCTGAAATTTTGCCCACGGTCAGGGTGGGGTTCACCAGGACGCCTTGGCTGGGAACGCCGTCGTCGTTCTCCATCCGGTACGTGAAGACGCGCAAGCCAACACCGATCTGAGGTGCCGCAAGACCTACACCGTTGGCGGCATCCATGGTCTGGTACATGTCCGTCACGAGGGTGGCTAGCGAGGCATCAAAGCTCGTTACCTCATCGGCGCGCCGATGTAGCACGGGCTCGCCCAGAATGGTCACGGGGAGGATCGTCATAGTGGGTCCTTGTCCGGTTCTCTGCCGGGTTGCTAACGCTCCGGGAATGAAAAACACCCCGGTCCAATGACCGGGGTGTTTCGTGTTTTCGATGAAACACCAAGGGGTGAGATACGGGGGTTGAACCCGCGACCTCCTGGACCACAACCAGGCGCTCTGCCAACTGAGCTAATCCCACCATGCGTTACCGTCGGGCAAGTCCCGCGAAAGGGCGGGCTTTGCGCTTTGGGCAACGACGACTAGTCTACCCGGTTGATCGAGTGCTCGTGACCAAAAAACAGAAAAACACATTTTTTGTGAGATAGATCGCTTTGAGATGCCGGGTGGCTCGTGAGGTTGGGCGAAAATTACTCGGTGAAGGAGGCTGCGATTTTTTTGGCGGTGGCGGAATCGGGGCCTGGTGCTGGCACGAAAACCGCCTTCCGGTAGTACTTGAGTTCTGTGATGCTGTCCTTGATGTCTCCGAGTGCGCGGTGACCGCCGGTTTTGGCGGGGGACTGGAAATAGGAGCGGGCGTACCAGCGTCGGGCCAACTCTTTGATAGTGGAGACATCGATCACGCGGTAGTGCAGGTGTTCCACCAATTCGGGCATGTCCCGGGCAAGGAATACTTTGTCGGTGCCGATGGAGTTTCCTGCCAAGGGGGCCTTATTTGGTTGCGGGACGTGCGCTCTGATGTAGTCAAGCACTTGCGTCTGCGCATCTTCCATGGTGGTCCCGCCGTCGAGTTCCTCAAGGAGTCCGGACGTGGTGTGCATGTTGCGCACAAAGTCGCCCATCTGGGCCAAAGCTTCCGCGGACGGCTTGATCACAACGTCCACGCCCTCACCGAGAATGTTCAGCTCAGAGTCCGTCACGAGCACTGCCACCTCGATCAGGGCATCGTTGACGGCGTCTAGGCCTGTCATCTCACAATCAATCCACACAATGCGTTCATTAGTAATAGGCACCCGTCCAATGTACCGCGAACAGGCATCTCCCACTCTGCGCTGGTAAAATCTTAAGACCACCGTTTGTGTGGCAATGACTCACCATCCAAAAGGGGATCCCCATCAGTTCGACGCCGGCCGGAGACTGCCCGTGAGCGCCCTACCGCGCGCCGCGGCTTCAGTGGTGGTTAAGGGTTACCGTCCTTGGATAGCTTTGCTTGAAGGCTTCGTGGGCTCATTGTTTGTCTTGGTGGGCTCCGTCGGTGTTGGTTGGATCGCCAATGGCTCACCGATGATCCGCCACCCTCTGGTCATTGCCCTGCGGACGCAGGGCAATGGCGTCATGATCTCCACAATCCTGCTCACTCTCGGTGTCATGGTTTTATTGCGGTCCTGGCTGCGGCTGGGCCAACGGCTCGCCGGATGGGGGCCTGGTTCCTTGGGCCAAGTGGTGCGGGCCATTTGTCTGTGGGGCGCTCCACTGATCTTGACGGTGCCCATTTTTTCCCGCGACGTCTATGCCTACACCGGCCAGGGACGGCTCATGGCGGAAAACATGAATCCCTATGTGCAAGGAATCTCTGCGCTCAATAACTGGTTCATGCTGGGCACCGACCCGTCCTGGGCCGAAAATAGGACCCCCTACGGGCCCCTATTTTTGTGGCTCAGCCGTGGCGTGGTGGGTCTAACGGGGGCGCAACCGGATTATTCGGTCCTGCTTTTCCGCCTGCTCGCGTGTGTGGGCGTTGCCTTGTGCGTTTACTATCTGCCCAAATTGGCCCAACTGCACGGTATTAACGGCGCTAGGGCGTTATGGCTGACCGCAGCCAACCCACTATTCTTGATTTCCTTCATCGCCAGTGCTCACAATGATGCCCTCATGGT
The DNA here is from genome assembly GCF_020905375.1 of Arthrobacter cryoconiti. Taxonomy (GTDB): domain Bacteria; phylum Actinomycetota; class Actinomycetes; order Actinomycetales; family Micrococcaceae; genus Specibacter; species Specibacter cryoconiti. Next base: position 9,754 of record NZ_JAJJBU010000038.1, on the reverse strand, counting down.
CGGTTTGGCTGTTGCCGGTACCTACTTCGCGGCGGTGAAACGGCCGCTGTTGGGCATAGTTCTCGTTACGGCATCCATCGCCGTCAAACCCATCACGATCGTCCTCTTGCCTTTCATCGGATTGCTATGGGCTGGTTCAAAGGCTGGCTGGGGACGGAAATTTGCGTGTTGGGCAGCCACCTTGGGCATCAGTACGGCATTACTCTTTTTGGGTGGATTGCCGCACGGACTTGGATTCGGCTGGACTTGGGCACTACTGGATGGCACTCCGGGTTACACCGGCTATTCGCCGTCTGGCTTCGGCGGCCAGATGGTCGGGGGATTTGCCAGCGCAGTGGGTCTGGATGGGAGCTTCGTGGAGTCAGGGTTCAGGACTCTGCTGACGGTTGCCAGCATGTTCCTCGCGGCGTGGTTGGTCCTCTTTGGTGACCCAAAACGGGTGGTGCGGCGTATGGCGTACGCCTTTGCCGCCGTCGTCCTTCTGGCACCGATCATCCAGCCCTGGTACGTGCTCTGGTTCCTGCCGTTTCTGGCAGCCACAGGCATCCGGAACAACTGGCAGGTCAAGGTTCTCTACGTGGTGGTGGGCTTCTTCGTTGTCTTCGGCGCCCAGGACCAGGTGTTTGTGTGGAATTTTGTGAGCCTGCCAGTGCCTGCACGGGCGCTGTCGTACGGGGTGGCGCTGGGTGCGGTGGCGTACTTGCTACTCCTGGACGTCCACACCCGCAAACTGCTTTTCAATCGCCGAAAGGGCTAACGCGTTCCCGCTCTGCGAGCAAGCTCTACGGTGCGCCGCGCAGACCATATAAGCAGCGTCACCAGGAGCACGTTGCGGATGCTCAGCACTGCCGCCATGATGGGGTTGGCGTGAATCAGGGGTGTGTAGAACAGCGGGTAGATCACAAACGTGGTGACCGCGATCCCCATGAGCAAGGTGGCCGGAATTTTCCAACGTTCCCAATTGTGAACCAGCCCGGCAATAACCACAGGGGCAAGCCAGATGATGAACTGTGGGGAGCCCACTTTGTTGAAGACAATGAATGCTGTGACCATCAGCAAAGAGCCTTCCAACAGCAGTTCTTCGCGTTCTGCTCCGCGACGAAGCGCCCAAAGCATGATCAGGGTTCCCGCTACGGCAGCAATGATGAGCAACGGCTGCATGAGTGTTGCGGCTAGTGCAGCTCCGGGTCCGTAAACTTCCGTGGAGTTGATGGCTACGTTATCCGCGATTTTAGAGCCGCCAATACCGAACACGCTTAACCAGACCCACGGTGTAGAAAATGTCGCTTCAAGCTGCATGCCCCGCTCGCCCTGATTAACGGCAAAGTCAAACAAGTGTTCCCCGGCGCCGGAGAACAGCGTGAAACCGGCCACGAGTGCGCTAACAACTATGCCTGCAAGTAGTACGTGCATCCTTCGCGCGCTGGTGACGAGCAACGGCAGCACGACGGCGGCTGGCCAGACTTTGATCCAGGTCGCCACAGATAGCAATACGGCGGCCACGGCGGGGCGCTGAGCCGCGTACAGCAGGGCGATCAGCACTATGGAAGTGGTAATGCCTTCCACTCGGGCGAAGCTGAGGTAGCCCATGAAAACTGTAAAGAAGAGCCAGAACCAGGCGGGGGCCACGCCGCGCTGGGCCCGGGGCTCGCGAAGGAGGAACCAGATGCCCACGGCGTTCAGCGCCGTAATAATGAGCATCCAGCCCAGCAGATACAACGATGACCCCAACAGGTTGGCGGCAAAAATGGGGATCTGGGCAAGCACCGGGTAAACCCACGGGCTGATGGCGTCCCCCAGGATAGCTGGGTTGTAGCCTAGCTGTGCCCACTCCCGGTACTGCTCGGTGTCACTAAAGGTGTTGCCGTGGATGAAGAAAGAGAACATCCAGGCCATGAAATACAGGTGAAGGGCGGCAAAGCCCCACCAGACGCTGGCACGGGTCTGGAACCACGACACCGCGTTGGGGGGAAGGACACGGTTCCGCAGCGCTGTGGCGGAGGTGAGGAACCGGTCAAAAACGGGGGTTGAAATCTTAGGACTCCTCAACGGTGGAGGGCGCAATTACCTGCGCAGCAGCTGGCTGCGCGTCATTGGGTTCCTCGGCAGCTAAAAGCCCTTTGGTGGGTGAGCCTGTGGTTGGGTTTGTCTCCCGCCCAGTGAGGACCAACTGCCTGACAGCCCAGATGAACAGGACTACGAGCAGCAGATTTCGCAAGGTCAGCACGCCAGCCATGATGGGGTTGTTGTGTGAAAGTGCGTCGTAAAACAGCGGATAAATCAGAAAAGTCAGCGCACCGATGGCGATGAGCATGGTGGCTGGAACACGCCACTTCTTCCAATCATGCGTTAGCCCCACGGCGACAGCGGGGGACAGCCAGACCATGAACTGGGGCGAGCCGACCTTATTGAAGACAACGAATGCGGTGGCCAATGCCAGGGCGCCCAGGAGAAGTAGTCCAGTGCGGTCAGGGCCGCCGGTGCGTTTACCGGTGTGTAATGCCCAGAAGATCAGGCCAGCCACCAAGAGTGCGGCGACAATCAGCAGCGGCTGCATCAAGACACTCATCAGTTCCGTGCCGGGTCCGTCGACCTGCATTGAGTTGATGTTTTGGTTCATGTACATGTGGGACCCACCCAGGCCCAGCACGCTCATCCATAGCCACGGAGTTGTGAAAGTGGCCTCAAGCTGCATGCCACGGTCACCTTGTTGGAGCAAGAAGTCCAGCAGCTTCGGTAGTGAATTCATGGACAGGGCCAGAACCACCACGAGGGCGGTGGCCAGTACACCTGCCAGCACCACCCGGACCCTTTGCTTCACCACGGTAAAAAGGGCGAGCACGATCGCGGCCGGCCAGACTTTTACCCACGTTGCTGTGCTGAGGATGAAGGAGACCAAGAACGGCTGTGCCACACCCAAGGAGAGGGCGATCAGCACCACGGGAGCGGTGAACCCATCCACGCGGGCGAAGCCAAGCCAGCCCAAGATGGCTGTGAAGGAGATCCACCAGAGCGCTGCCGGGATTGCCTGGGGCTTGCGTCCCCAGCTGGTGAGCTTTGCTACCGCCAAAAAATTCAGCGCGGAAATCATCAGGACCCAGAGGAAAAAGAAAGGACCGTTGCCAAAAATATGGGCCACGGCCATTGGAATCAAAGCCAAAATGGGGTAAACCCACGGGCTGGGACCCGTGATCTTCGTCTCGTCGAAGCCTACGTCTGCCCAAATGCGGTAAATGACGGTGTCGCTGAAGGCTTCTCCGCGCAAAGAAAGTATGGCGGAGAAAATGAGGAAGAAGAGATGGACGCCAGCGAAGACGGTCCACAGGCCGCGAGGGGTTTTCAACCAGGCTTGGGCCGGTGCCGGCAGGAGGTGGTCCCTGAAACGGGCGAGCGCGGCAAAGAATGTGTCCGTGGAGATGGTTGGGTCCTTCTCAAGCGAGGGTGGGTAGAATGCCAAGGACAGAGTCCTTGCGCTTTACACATATTAGCGCAGCCGCGAATCCAGCCTCGTGTGGCTGACCCCCAGAAGGGTCACGGCAAAAACTCTGATGACTGCCAGAGATCAGGAGTATGTGCTTGAGCAGCTCGGATGTTGCCCAGCGCGAGACGAGGAGCCAGGTGTCAACTAAGGTACCCGCTCGTTATTCTGGTGCCCAAAAGGCTGTGTGGCAAGGATTCGCCGGATCTGTCCTGTTACTTTTAGGGTCCTTCGGCGTTGGTTGGCTTGCCAGCAGTTCCTCGCTCATCCGAACACCATTGTTCATCGTGGCTCGAACCACTCCCGCGGCAGTCATCATCACCACAGTGATGCTATGCATCGGTGCGTTGCTGATGCTCCGAGCCTGGCTGCGGTTGCGTCAGCATCTGGGCGCCTGGGATGGCACGGCGCGCCCGATCTTGCGCAAGGCATTGATTTTGTGGGCAGCGCCGATGATGTTGGCCTTGCCACTATTTAGCCGTGACTCCTACGCCTACATTGGTCAGGGCCGACTGATGCAACAGGGTCTGAATCCTTATACAAATGGTATTTCGGCCCTGAGCAACTACTTCTTCCTTGGCTCGGACACCCTGTGGACGGAAGCTCCTACGCCCTACGGACCGGTGTGGCTCTGGCTGGAGCAAGGCGCCGTCGCACTGTCCAACGGTAGCCCTGAGCTGGCCTTGATCCCGTTCCGGCTGGCGAGTTTGCTGGGCGTGGTTTTACTATTTGTCTACATTCCCAAACTCGCAGCCCGGCATGGCCTGAATCCGGATCGGACGCTGTGGCTAGTTGTCCTAAATCCGGTATTGCTGATCAATTTCATCGCCAGCGTCCATAACGACTCCCTCATGCTGGGGCTAGTGGTAGCTGGGATCTACTATGCGTCAGCGAAACGTCCTATTCTGGGGATCGTTCTAGTCACGCTGTCCATCGCGATTAAGCCCATCACCTTAATCGCCTTGCCGTTCGTTGGATTGCTGTGGGCCGGTTCCCGTGCCGGCTGGAGCAAGAAGTTTCTGTTGTGGGGTGCGACCTTGGTTATCTCCATGGGACTGATGGCTGCCATGGGCATGGTCAATGGATTGGGCTTTGGTTGGCTGGCCGCGCTCCAGACTCCAGGGGCGGTATGGATTTGGTACGCACCGGTGGGGTTGTTCTCTCACGCGGTGGGCTTCGCAGTGTCGATGTTCGGTGGTTCAGGCGCCGGCGTGACAGCTGTTTTGCAGGGAATCTGTCAGGGGGCGTCTATTCTGCTGGTGGTTGCCTTGGCGCTGGCCAGGATACGTCCAGTACGGAAAATAAGTACAGTACAGGGCGGCTCCGGAGCGCGGGAGGGTTCCCTCGGCGTTGCTGTGGCAAATTCCACTTCGGAGCCGTTCAGCGATTCTCACTCTGGCGCCTACAGCCAGCTCGTCCTTCGCCGGATGGCGTGGGCCTTTGCCGCTGTGGTTCTCTTGGCTCCCATGATCCAGCCCTGGTACATGCTGTGGCTCTTGGCGTTCTTTGCCATGACCGGCATCAAAGATGGCGTTGCGTTGCGCGGCGTGTACTACCTGAGCGTGTTCTTTACCTTGATCGCACTTACAGACCAGCTGAGCATCTTTCAGTGGATCCCTGTGATAGCTGTGCGTGCCGTGGCGATCGGAGTCGGAGTTTTCGGGGCGGTGTGGATCATCTTTTGGGACCGAAAGACCCGCGTGCTTTTCAGCCCGTCACGCGCCAGGCTGGACGCTCTTTCCGATTCCAGCACTGAGGCTCTAGACAATTCACCTAAATCAGGTGTTTGAGAGCCTCACGGTACGTCAGCGAGCTGATTGCATTCTTGTGGCGCGCCACGAAGTCCAGTACCCAGCCGGGATCAGTTCTGGCATATTGCCGCAGAGCCCACCCGCTGGCTTTGCGGATAAAGAATTGCGGATCTGCCAAATTGGGGACTAATAGTTCCTCCAACAAGGCGGTGTTTGTGGCAGTCTTCGCCGCAAGTTGAGCAATGATGGACGCGCGACGAAACCACATATTCGTGTGCTGGCTCCAAGCCAGCAGTAGCGGTTCCATGGTGGCGGGGTGCGCCAAAAGTAGTTCGCACAGGCGGGGCGCTATGGAATCCACGTAGTCCCACCACTGGCCCTCTTCGATCACAGTGGTATAAAACGGCAGCAACTCTATTTCCCCGCGACACACGGGTGAGTCCGTCAACATGATGGCTGCATAGCGTTCCTCACGGTACTGCGCTTCGGCCCATAGCTTGAGGGTCGTAGCACTCATCTGGGCTGCGCCGGTAAAGGGATGTTCCTTGGCGAGAGTGCGGACAGTAGCGCGCACCATGGGGGAGGGGACGCCAAGGAAAGGCGTGGCGGATTTCATGTAAGCCGCCATGCCCGCTGCTTTCGCTGGTAGGGCAACCGCCCGCAAGGCGGCAGGCAGCGCGGCAAGAAACGGCATATTGGCTTGAACGTGGTCCGCAATCATCATCAACAGCGTAGCCGCCCCAAAGGGGTGCTAGGTGTTCACACGTGGAGCGGCTCACTCCATGACGACTGTTTGTAGTTAGCCGCAAGGGTGAAACTGCATTCCTTCGCGTCGAGTGCGGAGTTTCGAATGCCCGGCGTCGAGTGCCGGAAGGCGTGATCTGGAAGGCGTGATCTGGAAGGCGCATGCCACAAGTCATTGGCCAAAGGCACAAAGGTGTCCGGAAACCGGGTCTTCTACGGACGCGCTAGATCTTGCTGGGCTCGTGTAATGCGCTTACATTGTCGGCGACATGTTCGGGCCTAGGTCAGCGGTAAGCCCGAATGTGCCGAGGGCCGGTTACCGTCCGATCGTGTTGAGTTCAGCGATGTCGCTGACGGCGAACCGGAGCCCAGCGCCGGCAATGTTCTCGCGCAGGTGCGCGGGCGATGAGGTGCCGGGAATCAGCAGGATGTTGGGTGAGCGCTGCAGCAGCCATGAGAGAGCGACGGACATCGGTGTGGTGTCCAGTCGTGATGCGACCGCGGAGAGTGCAGCGGATTGGAGTGGGCTGAAGCCACCGAGGGGGAAGAAGGGCACGTAGGCGATTCCCTGTGTGTTGAGCAAGTCGATCAGTTCGTCGTCCTGGCGGAAGGCGAGGTTGTACATGTTCTGTACGCTGACGATCGGCGCGATGTCCATGGCTTCCGCCACCTGTTCCGGGGTGGCGTTACTGACGCCGAGGTGGCGGATCAGTCCCTGTTCTTGCATGTCCACGAGGGCTTGGAACGATTCGGCTATCGATCCCGCCACGGTGCCCTCGGCGTTACCGAGGCGAAGGTTGACGAGTCCCAGTGTGTTCAGGCCAAGGGATTCGAGGTTTTCGCCGATCTGCTTCCGCAGTTGGTCGGGCTCACGGGCTGTTGGCCAGCCGCCCTGGTCGTCGCGGTTTCCACCGACTTTCGTGACGATATTCAGCCGGACTGGATACGGGTGCAGTGCCTCCTTGATGATCTCGTTAGTGATGCGTGGACCGTAGGCGTCGCTCGTATCAATGTGGGTGATTCCGAGCTCGACGGCGTCACGGAGAACTGCAAGTGCCGCACTTCGATCTGCCGGCGGACCCATGACCCAGGGACCAGCGAGCTGCATGGCACCGTATCCGAAACGGGAGACGGTGAGGTCGCCAAGGTTCCAGGTGCCTCCGGGAAGCGTGGGGGAGAGATTTGTCATGAAGATGCCTTTCACACGAAACTGGGGATGGTGCCGACGGCTCCTTAGACGAGTATGGGGTAGTAGCTTCCGGTTCGGAAGTACGCACTTCGAAGTGCGTTAGTCACCCACCGAGTGAGACGAGGAATCAATGGCAACCCTGACGGCATCCGAGAAGAGAGCCCAGAGCAAGGCAAAGTACAACGCGTTTCTTGCGGTGTGTCCGAGTCAGAAGCTACTGGACCGGATCTCTGCCAAGTGGGTGACATTGATTCTGGCTGCTCTGGGCAGCGGCCCCGACTGCACGGGTGTGCCGACGGCGATGCGCTATTCAGAGCTTTCGCGCACCCTGGCTGGCGTCAGCCCAAAGATGCTTACCCAGACGCTGCGGTCGTTGGAGGCCGATGGGCTTGTCTCCCGGACTGCGGTGCCGACCGTGCCGGTCACGGTGACTTACGAGCTGACCGAGCTAGGGATCTCGTTGCAGCAGACCATTCGAGGCCTGAAATCGTGGGCCGAGGCGCATATGAACGAAGTTCTCACTAACCGCCAGAGAAGCCTTGACTGACCGCCCAATCGTTTGAGGTCGGCAATCGTGCCTAGCGGCGCGCCAAATAGTTCGGCAACTCACAGACGGTCCGTGTCAGGAGTAATGATCACTTGGCGGTTTGGTCGCGCGTGTGCGGTGCAGTATTGCCCGGTTTGAGCCCATCGGTGACTCAGTCCGCTTTGAATGGCGGGATCGTGGAGGGAGTATCCGATGCATAGCTTTGAGTGAGCTCATCAGGAATCATTTGTGTAATCCTCAGGAGCGTTTTGGTTCGGCTGCCCTGCGTTGTCCGCGTTCAATTGCCCGGTAGATGGTGGATCGGCTGATGGAGAATAGTTCGGCCATTTCGGCCATGGTGTATTTTCCTTCACCGTGCAGTTCCAGGAGGTGGGTTTCTTGTTTCACTGTGAGTTTTGGCTGTTTTCCACGGAGCCGTCCATTGGCTTTAGCGACTTTCATTCCCTCGCGGGTGCGCATGCTGATGAGGTCGGATTCGAACTCGGCGATCATCGCCAGAACGTTGAATAGAAGTTTGCCCATTGGGTCGGTTGGGTCATGGACGGAACCACCAATGCTGAGTTTGACTTTGCGGTTAGCGAGGTCGTCAGCAATTTCGTGTGCGTCCCGGACGGAACGGGCCAGGCGGTCAAGCTTGGTAACGACGAAGGTATCTCCGGCCCGGCAGGCGGCGAGGGCTTCGCGAAGTCCGGCGCGATTCTTGTTCCTACCAGTAAAACCGTGATCAACATAGACGCGTTCTGGCTCAACACCGAGGGCTACCAGGGCATCACGCTGCGCGGTGAGGTCTTGCTCCTCCGTAGACACGCGGGCGTAGCCGACCAGGATCTTAGGCATGTATATCAGTGTGTCATAAAAGGCCCCGTCACCGGTCAAGCCATCGAACACCCTATACGGAACAGTCGACCGCCAAAGATTGCAACGAAGCACTTCAGAGGCGGGCGTGTCCGGTGGGGGACCGGCTTACGGGACACTGCTCGCGGTCGCGCTGTTATAGGTTTGGGTCTGAGTCTCGTAACTCCTTGATCCATGGCTCGGCTCGCTCCGTGACTCCACGCCAGCCATTGCAGTACTCCTGCTCGACCCCGAAATGATCGATCATCTTGTCCAAGACGAGTCTGCACGTGGCGAAGAGCATCCCCGCGTACGGGAGAAGAACATCTCGCTTGTGGACAAATCGGAGTCCTTCATTGAGGTCAGATGCGATGAACATTGACACCGCGGCAGTCTCCCCATGTGCTACCCCTGAGAGCTGTGAGTAGAATGTTCGGCCAGGAGAGCCAGGAGAACTTTCGTTGAGCAAATCCGATGTTAGCCCCGTCACGTTCACCTGGTCTGGTTTGCTGAGCCCCAGCTGCACCACCAAATCTTTGACCCCTTCAAGGTAGGCCTTGCCGTCCACCTTCGTTCCGTCGTGGTAGGCAAATTCGCTGTGTTTCACCGAATTGCCTAGTTCTAGGGTTGCGAGACTCACGTGTCGCCGTAAGAGGTCGCTGGCAGAATTGGCGTCGAGAAGGTAGTTGGCTTTGCCGAGTGCTTCCACTGAGCCTCGGGTCAAAGTCGCCAGCGGCATGATGTGGCGTTTGGTTTTGAGCAGCGGCACGAATGCTCTCATATGGTCGAGTGCAGCGAAGGTGTAGAGTCCCATCGCGAGGTGAGCATGACGTTTGTGCGAGCTGTCTTTCGGAGTCGACTGACTTACGATGTCCTCCAGGAACTGGAGGGCCGCGGACTCCGCCCCTGGGGGTCGGCCGACTGACAGGTGCGTCAAACGCTCTGCCTCGGGCACGATGCCGATGACGATCTGCCTCATTAGTGTGAGGTCGCGGGTAGACAGTGGCTCCGAGCGTGGGTCATTGGGCATACCCAGATGCTAAGACGCGCACGGCACACCGAACCACCCTTACGACGTATATGACGTTTCAATATCGGATCCGCATTCGCGCCCCATGCGGTCCGTAGCCGTTCCCAAGCTGACCAGTGAATGTTCTGAGCCACACTGAGGTGTGTCAAGGATCTGGGACAGTTCGTTTTGTTTTTACGGG
>NZ_JAJJBU010000037.1 GCF_020905375.1 Arthrobacter cryoconiti | reverse complement strand
GAACAATCCTTTCAGGAACTGTCTCACATCATTAGTACACCTCACTTTTTGATTCTTTGACCTTCCGACCGAATAGGGATCAAGCACCTTTCGATCGATTCATCGACAGCAAGATCGAAGTCTGTGTCCCGTCCAACAGCATGAACGCGAACTCTGCAGTCCGCTGGCCCGTCCGGCTATCGTGTTGCCAGCACATCGGATCACACACATATGGATACCTCGCATGGGCTATTCCGTGACAACCTCGTCATCCAATGTGACGAGTTCTTCCAGCTGCCGGCATTCCAAAGTTCATCCGCACGGAAACATATTCATGGCAATCAATTCGATATTCTGATGAAGTCCCCATTGATTTCCGCTGACAGGTCCCACAAAAACAACAGACGGACGAGAATGAAACAGTTTCTAAAGATTACGCTCAAGGCGATAGCGGCCCTGACGGCGGTGGTTGTTGCCTCCCTGGCCACAACATCCATCGTCAATGCCAGTGCAAGCAAGTCCGAAGCGGCAAGGTTGAAATCCTACGGTCAGCTCGTATCCGTGAATGGAAGGAAGATGAACGTTTCCCTTCAAGGTACCGGCCCCGAGACGGTGGTACTTATTCCCGGAGCCGGAACGGCCTCTCCAGTACTGGATTTCAAACCCCTCATAACCGAGTTGCTGCCGCACTATCGTGTGGTCGTCATCGAACCATTCGGCTATGGGCTCAGCGAGGAAACGACGACTGAGCGAACCACAGAGAACATCGTCAATGAGTTGCACCAGGCCTTGCAAACCCTGGGCATCGACCGCTACATACTTATGGGACATTCCATTGCCGGTATTTATGGGTTGGACTTCGCCAACAGGTTCCGGAGCGAGGTAATCGCCTTTGTTGGAATTGATAACAGTGTGCCGAACCAGCCTGGAATGGACAAGAAGTTCCCCCTAGGTGCTTTGAGGGCCGCCAAGCCATTGGGATTGGCCAGAGTGCTGGTTAATAGTGTAGGTGATGTCTATGCCGGACTTCCCTACAGCGATGATGACAAGACTCAGATAAAGATCCTGTCCCAGAAGAACATGTTGACTTCCACCTACATCAACGAGATCAAGAACCTTGAGAAGAATTTCGTTGACGCCCGGAGTCAGTTTTTCCCTCACGATCTGCCGGTTCTCGAGTTCATTCAGGCCGAGAATAAGGCCGCCGAGGCTTGGCTGCCACTCCATGAAGAGCAAGTAGCAGGCGTTGACTACGGCAAACTCGTACCTTTGGACGGACAGCATTCCCTTCACCGCACACTGTCAAAGGAAATCGTGGCGGTCCTCGCAGATTTCATGACCGAAGCACCCAAAACCAAAACTCGCACGAATGAGGTCTCAGCCCAATTTTTGGGGGGGTAGCTGACCCTTCCATGCGTAAAGTCAAAGCGTGATGGCGTTGAATTTCCGGTAGAGCTGTCTGGCGATTGCTCCTTCGAGGCAGCGGCGGAACTCGCGCATGGTATTTCCCTTCTCGGTGCGGCGATGGACATAGGCCTTGGATGCGGGGTCCAACCTCATGCGGGCCTTGGCAATAGTATCCAAGGTTCGGTTTCGCTGCCTGTCACCGTGTTGGGTCACTGAAGAAAACGGACTCTATTGTGTACTACGGTCCTGCTGGGACTCGGTGGGACTCTTTATTGACTACAGGTTCGGCAAACTCCGCACCCTACGGGCCACGCCAAGTCGGAGCAGCGGCTGACCCGTATCAACGGAAAACGGATCAAACGTACGCCACAAACAACAATCCCAGCATTAATAGCGGTCCCTACCAGTAAAGCCACCCCCGATTCTCATCCTCAAAACGAAATAGTGAGGCCCCGAAAGAAGTCTTTCGGGGCCTCACTATTATTGTGCGCGGGAGGGGACTTGAACCCCCACCCCGTTTCCAGGACTAGCACCTCAAGCTAGCGCGTCTGCCATTCCGCCACCCGCGCAGGTGATTACGGGTACCTGATTCTTCCTCTCGGATGAACCCTTTGGCCCCTAAGCAGCGAGAAATACGATAGCACAGCTTTTACCGGAAATGACAATTGGGTAATTCGGTACGTGGGCTCGTCTGCCCACTCCGCCAACATGGCGTGCCGATGTAGGCTGAATGTGACCCTGACGCCATAAAGGAGCCTATCCGTGAGTATCGTTTTGCCGGAAGAGGAAGTTGCCGGCATCTGTGCCGAACTGATTCGATTCGACACCAGCAATTTTGCTAACAACGAAGGCCCTGGAGAGCGGGCAGCCGCGGAATATGTGGCCACCCTGATTTCTGACTCCGGGCTCGCCCCGGAACTCTACGAGAGCTCTCCGGGCCGTGCCAACGTCGTTACCCGGGTTGAAGGCAGTGATCCCTCCCTTCCAGCTTTGGTAGTTCATGGCCACCTTGACGTTGTTCCGGCACTAAAGCATGAATGGAGCGTTGATCCCTTCGGGGCGGAGCAAAAGGATGGACTGATCTGGGGCCGGGGGGCTGTGGACATGAAAGACATGGACGCCATGATCCTCTCAGTCATGCGATCCATGGGACGGGACGCCCGCAAACCCAAGCGAGACATCATCTTTGCTTTTTTTGCCGACGAAGAAGCTGGTGGCACCTACGGCGCACGTTGGTCAGTGGACAATCGCCCCGAACTCTTTGAAGGCGCCACCGAAGCCATCTCCGAGGTAGGGGGCTTCTCCACTGAAATCAACGGGAAGCGGGCCTACCTACTTCAGACAGCAGAAAAGGGGCTGGCGTGGCTCCGGCTCACCGCCCACGGCAGGGCAGGTCACGGTTCGCAAATAAACACTGATAATGCGGTTACGAGGCTGGCTGCCGCAGTGACTCGCATCGGAGCTCATCCATGGCCCATAGAGTACACAGCCACCACGCGCCAGTTCCTCGAGGGCGTCTCGGAAATGACCGGCGTCGAGTTTGATGAGTCCAATCCGCAAACGCTCCTCGATAAGTTAGGGACGGTGTCCCGCTTCGTGGGCGCGACGCTGCAAAACACTGCCAACCCAACATTTTTGGCTGGCGGTTACAAGGCGAATGTGATTCCGGGCACGGCCGAGGCCATGATCGACGTGCGAACCCTGCCAGGCCGCCACGAACAAGTCCTGGAGCAAATCCGGGACCTGGCTGGCGCTGGGGTGGAAGTTTCAACTATCCACAATGACGTCTCCTTGGAGACTCCCTTCACTGGCAACCTTGTCGACGCCATGGTTGAGAGCCTCAACGCCGAAGATCCCGAAGCCACCGTGCTGCCCTACACGCTCTCTGGAGGTACGGACAACAAGTCTCTTTCACGTCTGGGCATTACGGGATACGGATTCGCTCCACTGCAACTGCCACCGGACCTTGACTTCACGGGCATGTTCCACGGTGTGGACGAGCGCGTCCCAGTTGAATCTTTGAAATTCGGCGCCCGCGTTCTGGACAGGCTACTGAGCAACTACTAAAGAGGGCACTTGATATGGATTTGACGGATCTGCTACCTGATGAGCTCCTAGAACGCTTCCGCACGCGAGCCAAAGGCTATGACGAACGCAACGAATTCTTCCACGAAGACCTAGCCGAACTTAGGGAACAGGGCTACTTAGCAATGTTCGCTTCCGTCGCCGACGGCGGACTCGGGTTTGGTCTTGCTAAAGCAGCTGCGGCTCAGCGCAGATTGGCCACGGCGGCCCCGGCTACGGCCCTGGCGGTGAACATGCATTTGGTGTGGACAGGTGTGGCGCATCTACTGCATGAGCGCGGGGATGACTCGTTGGACTATGTGCTGACGGAAGCCGTAGCCGGGGAAGTATTTGCTTTCGGCAATTCAGAAGCCGGTAATGATTCTGTGCTTTTTGATTCCTCAACAGTGGCGCAGCCCCAAGGTGATGGCAGCTACTCGTTTACCGGCACTAAAATCTTCACTTCACTGTCCCCGGCCTGGACTCGTTTGGGCATCTTCGGCAAAGACTCCTCAGGAGAGGAGTCAGTCTTAGTCCACGCATTCATCACACGCCAAAGCCCTGGGTATCGGATCAAGGACGATTGGGACACTCTAGGAATGCGGGCAAGCCAGTCGTGCACGACCGTGCTCGAAGGTGTTATCGCCCCAGCGGATCGGGTATTTCGTAAATTGACCGTGGGCCCCAACGCTGACCCGTTGATCTTTAGCATCTTTGCCTGCTTCGAAACCCTGCTAGCCGCTGTCTACACCGGTCTTGGTGAACGGGCGCTACAAATCGGCATTGCCACCGTGAATCAACGGATGTCAAAGAAGTCGGGTAAACCATACTCGCAAGACCCAGATATTCGATGGCGAATCGCGGACGCGGCTCTTGCTATGGACGGTTTATACCCACAGCTTGAGTCTCTAGCGCGTGACGTTGATGAAAGAGTCGAGCACGGTTCCCAATGGTTTCCAAAAATGGTGGGTTTGAAGGTTAGGGCCACCGAAACAGCCCGTACGGTGGTGGATCTGATTATTCGGGTCAGCGGCGGAGGCACGTACTTTGCCGGCAATGAACTAGGCCGGCTTTATCGGGACGTCTTGGCCGGTATTTTTCACCCTTCCGACGATGAATCTGCCCATGGGACCATTGCCAACGCTTGGTTGGGTCCCCTCGAGTCGTAATGACCACCGCAATCGTTGCTGTCCGCGCCGGGAGCCAGTAACTCGGCGCGAAAGCAGCAGGTCTAAAACACGTCCATGGTGCGCTGGACCAAAAAGACTTTGCGACGCAGCCAGTATTGCCGGCTGCCGCCCATGTATAGCCGGCTCCGTTCAAGCTCCCACTTGCCGTATTCCGTATGCTCGCGCAATCGCTGGTAGGCCACCGGCAAGGGCTCCTCTGCGCGGACCGAGAGGATCAGGTATTCGTATTGCCGCTTTGGTGCTCCCGCACCGGTGCGCAGGGGCTTGAGAATTTCCCTCATGTTCATCCTTCCGCTCCAGTTGTGCAAGCAGCTCTCCTCGCTAACGCTACAGCCTGCCAGGGACCTTTCATGTTCAGGGACACACTGGTAGCGTCAGGCCCATGAGCATTGATCCCCGCGCTGCACTGACTGCCCTGACAACAGCCCTAGAAGAACATCTGGTGGCTGCTTCCGCGCGTCGCGGCGAAGAAGACCCGATCGTAGAAGCCACGTTCTTGGGCATCATTGACGCCTTTGAAGTGTACGAGGAGGCGCTCTTCGACGCGTTCGATGAGGTAACCCCCTTAGTAATCTACGGTGGCGACGATGAGGACGACTATGACGATGGGGACGATGACGACGAAAACTCAGATGCCGAAGACTCGGAAAAGTAAGTCACGTCTGGCGTTACTCATTTGTTAGCCGGAAACCTCGTTCAACACGTCGGCTATTTGTTCCGGTAGTGGCTCCAGTGAGGATGACAAAATCTGTTTGAGCTGTTCAACGTTCCTTGGACCAACTACCGCAGCAGCAACGAGCTCGCGATCCAATAACCAACTAAGTGCTACGTCCAGGGGTTCCCGTCCCAGTCCCTTTGCCGCCGTGACGACTGCTTCTGTGATCCGGCTAGAGCGCCCAGCCATGTATGGCTCCACATATCCGGACATTTCATCGCTTGCGCCACGGGAATCGCCGGGAATCTGACCTCTGTATTTTCCAGTCAGGACTCCGCGGCCCAACGGACCCCAGCAGATAACTCCGCTTCCCACATGTTCGGCCGCTGGCAGGACCTCGGCCTCAATCTGACGAGAAAGCAGTGAGTATTCCACCTGGTTTGCCACGAGGGCTGTTTCCGAAAGGGTGGCGGCACGGGCAAGCTGCCAGCCACAATAATTTGAAACCCCTGCATATCTGACCCGGCCGGAGGACACCGCAAGGTCCAGAGCGCTCAGCGTCTCCTCCAGCGGAACGTTTTCGTCCCAGATATGCGCCAACCACAGATCCAGATGGTCTGTACCCAAACGGGCAAGGGTTGCGTCGAGGCTAGAGAGCATAGCTCTTCTGGAGGTGTCCACCATTCGCTTTCCATGGCGATGACTCACACCGGCCTTGGACACTATGACCACATCACTGCGCGGCACCACGTCTCCCAACATGGCTCCAAGGATTGCCTCACTGCGCCCTTCCACATAGCTGACGGCCGTGTCAACCGTTGTTCCACCAGCTTCGACGAAGGCCCTGAGTGTTTCTCTGGCGCTGTGCTCGTCTGTCTCCTTGCCCCACGACATGGTGCCCAAGGCAAGTGCTGAGACACGCAAGCCGCTGGTGCCCACAAATCGTTGTTCCATACGTGCAAGCTTACGGGGAAACCACCACTAACATTGCGGCATGTTCGCAGGGAGCTATGAACAACGATGCTCTAGGATTTAGCGTGTGAACTGGTTTGAAGCAGCGTTCCTTGGCTTGATCCAAGGCTTGACAGAATTCCTCCCTATTTCCTCCAGCGCCCACTTATTTGTGGTGGGGAAGTTCTTGCCCTCGGGCGCGGACCCCGGCGCCGCCTTCACTGCGGTGAGTCAGTTGGGCACGGAAGCGGCCGTCGTTGTCTTTTTCTGGAAGGACATTGTCCGCATCATCAAGACTTGGTTCGCGTCCCTTCGTGGTCGCGTACCCGGCAACCACCCTGATGCACGCATGGGTTGGTTGGTCATCATCGGCAGCCTCCCCATTGCCGTGTTGGGCGTGGTGTTTCAGCACTACATTGAATCAACTCTGCGCAACCTCTGGATTGTGGCTACCACGCTCATAGTCTTTGGACTCATCCTGGCTGTGGCCGATGCCCTCGCCTCCCAACAGCGGGAACTCAAAGACCTTACATTCGCTCATGGCATCATCTATGGCTTCGCTCAAGCGCTGGCCCTCATCCCCGGAGTATCACGTTCTGGAGGCACCATCACGGCGGGACTCTTGATGGGATATACCCGCGAGTCTGCTGCACGCTATTCTTTCCTGCTAGCAATTCCGGCAGTCTTCGGCAGCGGCTTTTATGAATTGTACAAAATTGTTTCCGGGAAGGATGGCGCGGGTGCCACCTTTGGAATTGGTGAGACTGCCTTAGCCACGATCATTGCTTTTGTCGTGGGCTACTTCATCATTGGCTGGTTCTTGAAATTCATTTCCACCAAGAGCTTTCGCCCCTTCGTTTGGTACCGGATAGCCCTCGGCTTGGCGCTCTACATGCTCCTGGGGCTCGGGATCATCACGGCGTAGCAACACCCTCCCACCCTTCTAAGTTGGTCCGTCGCAGCGGTGTCTTGTGGGCGCGAGCGTCTTGTCAGCTGCCCAAGCCAGCTAGTCTTAGCTACGTGAAAACTTGGAAGTCCACTCCCGTTCCTGAACTACCCGGCACCATGGGTGCCCTAATGCTGCACGAAACCAGCCAAAACCGTGTGATCGCTCTGCCCGAGAGCGACACTGCAAGCATTTACGTCTGTGGTATTACACCCTACGACGCAACTCACATGGGGCACGCCGCGACTTATGTGGCTTTTGACTTACTCAACAGAGCTTGGCGCGACGGCGGTAAGACTGTCACGTATGTTCAAAACGTCACTGACGTGGACGATCCTTTGTTGGAGCGGGCCATCCGCGATGGCGTTGACTGGCAAGACTTGGCAG
This sequence comes from Arthrobacter cryoconiti, assembly GCF_020905375.1. GTDB lineage: Bacteria > Actinomycetota > Actinomycetes > Actinomycetales > Micrococcaceae > Specibacter > Specibacter cryoconiti. The sequence goes on along the minus strand of NZ_JAJJBU010000037.1, from coordinate 23,189 downwards.
CTGAACAAACGGCTTTGTTCCACGCTGATATGAGCGCCCTTAATGTCTTGGCACCGGATCAGTACATCGGTGCCGTTGAGGCCATCGAGTGGATTGTTCCTAAAGTCGAAGAGCTGGTGGAATCCGGTCTGGCCTACGCTGTGCCAGGTGGCGAGGGCGAGCCAGATGGCGACGTCTACTTTTCTGTAGACCACGCTTCCGCAGCAAGCCACGACGGCGGAATTGACAGCCCGTGGTGGCTAGGCCAGATATCAGGGCTGACCCCAGAAGAAATGTTGCCGGTATTTGCGCAGCGGGGCGGGGATCCCCAGCGTGCTGGGAAGCGAAACCAGCTGGACCCGCTACTTTGGCGGGTAGCCCGCGAAGGCGAACCATCGTGGGACGGAGCGAGCCTAAAGGCCGGACGCCCTGGCTGGCACATTGAATGCACAGTGATAGCGCAGAGGTTCCTGCCCCAGCCTTTTACCGTCCAAGGTGGGGGTTCTGACCTTATCTTCCCCCACCATGAGATGGGTGCGGGTCACGCCTATTCGTTGAGCCATGTGCCAATGGCATGCCATTATGCCCACACGGGCATGGTGGGCCTCGACGGAGAAAAAATGAGCAAGTCCAAGGGCAACTTGGTGCTTGTTTCCAAACTGCGTGCAGAGGGCGTTGAACCGGCGGCTATTCGATTGGCCATTTTAGCCAACCATTATCGCGTTGATTGGAGCTGGACAGCAGCACTTTTGGACAATGCTGTCCGTCAGCTAGAGAATTGGCGCAAAGCGGTTGAGATGGCGTCGTCGGGAGACGCCGCTGCGTTGCTTAGCCAAATTCGGCAAGCACTGGCCGCTGATCTGGATGCTCCCAGGGCACTGGCCGCCGTCGACTTCTGGGCCAATCAAGCCATCGGCTCCGACCGGGAGTCAAGTGCTCGTGACAGTGCACTTATCTCAGATAGTATCGAGGCCCTGCTCGGCGTAGTGCTCTAGCCCCGGGCCTGGGTCCATTCCTTAGGGTTGGTCGCTGCCACGACGGCGCAAGTAGCGTTCAAACTCTTTGGCTATGGACTCGCCCGTGGCCTCGGGAAGATCCACAGTATCTTTAGCCTCTTCTAGCTGGCGAACATAAGCCGCTATCTCAGCGTCACCGGCGGCTAGCTCATTGACACCGCGTTCCCATGCCTGTGCGTCTTCCGTAAGATCACCCGTGGGCAGCGAGACCTGGAGAAAATCCTCCACCTTGTTCAACAACGCCAACGAAGCCTTGGGGGAGGGCGACTGGGCCACGTAATGTGGCACGGCAGCCCAGAGTGAAACTGTGGGTAATCCGGCCAGTTGTGAGAGCTCGTTCATTACACCCACAATGCCAATGGGTCCCTCATATTCGCTGGCCTGAAGATTCAATCTCTCGCGCAGCTCGGGGTCCTCACACGTAGCCGTCACAGGAATGGGCCGTGAATGGGGTACATCGGCCAGTAGAGCTCCCACCAACAGAACATAGTTGACGTTGAGTTGCGCAGCCTTGGCCAACAGTTCAGCGGTATAGGCGCGCCAACGGTAGGAAGGCTCAATTCCGTGGACGAAGATAACGTCCACGGTGGTTCCGGGAATTGTTGCCTTGGCGATTTTCGTTACGGGCCACTTGATCTTTCGAGCCCCTGAGTTTGTCCGACGAACCTCGGGGCGGGTGAACTGAAAATCATAGTATTCGTCGGGCTCGATCACGGCAACCCGTTTCCCACCCCATAAACGGTGCAGATACTTCAACGCATCACTCGCGGCATCGCCGGCGTCGTTCCAGCCTTCGAAGGCAGCCATCAGCACTGTCACGCGCTCACCTTGAACCGCCGGCTCAAGCAAACGCCTGAAGTCTTCTTTTTGACCTGGGATCTCTGCGCTCACGGCACCAGCCTACGTCTCCACGCAGAATACGCCACCGTATGAAGCCCTCTCACGGCGGAAATGTTATGCCCAGACAAGCCACGTAGACTGGTTCCATGCCCTTACGCCCTGATTCGCCCGTGCAGGAAACAAGCCCTGCAGGCAGCAATTCCCCCCCGGCCCTCAAAGCAGCACTTTGGGACATGGACGGTACCTTAGTGGACACCGAACCTTACTGGGTTGAGGCAGAAATCGACCTTGTGAGATCCCATGGTGGACATTGGGATACCGAGCTGGCCACTCAATTGGTAGGAAGTGCGCTAGAAGATTCTGCTGCAGTCCTCCAGGAGGCTGGTGTTCAGCTTTCAATCCGAGAGATTGTGGACCACCTCTCCAATCGGGTCATTGATGCTGTCCGCCGGGAGATCCCTTGGCGGCCAGGCGCACCTGAACTACTAGCCGAACTCCACGGTCGCGGAGTGCGCTGCGTTCTGGTCACCATGAGCGAACACGCTCTGGCTACCGAAGTAGTAAAAGCCTTGGCTGAGCCTTATTTTGAGTTCCTCATTACCGGTGACCAAGTTCTCAACGGAAAGCCGCACCCGGAACCTTACCTAAAGGCCGTCGAACGTCTTCGCACCTCTGATTCAAGTTTGACGGTGGCACATTGTGTGGCGTTGGAGGATTCCATTCCCGGCGTCGCTTCCGCCATGGCAGCGGGTGTCGCCACAATCGCCATTCCGCACTTCGTAGCATTAGCGTCGGCCCCGGGCCAGACCACCTGGACCACTCTGGCAGGCAAGAATTACGACGATGTAGCCGCGCTTCTCAGCGTTGAGGCCAGACTATGAGCACTGGCGCCCCGAATAAAGGCGGCGCAGTAGCTTCGCGCTTCAGCCGGGAAGGTTTGATTCTAGGATCTGTGCGCGGCACGCCTGTCATCCTCGCTAACTCTTGGTACCTTATTGCCGGCGCTACAGTGCTGATTTTTGGTCCGCAGTTGAATAGTATCTATCCGCAATTGGGCTGGCGCGGTTATTTGGTAGCCTTTGCGTATGCGCTATTACTGCTGTTTTCCGTATTCATCCATGAGTTGGCGCATGCGGTGTGCGCTAAAATCTACCGCTGGCCCACGCACAAGATTGTGCTCAATCTCTGGGGTGGCCACACCGAGTTTGATTTCGACAAGGCAACTCCCGGACGGGCACTGGTCGTGGCCTATGCGGGCCCGCTGGCTAACTTTGTACTTGCGGCCCTCGCGTATCCATTGCAGTTAGCCCTTGCAGGGCCTACCACCCTCAACGGTGCCATCGCATTGTTGCTGACCAACATCTTTATCTGGGCCAACTTGCTCATTGGTGTGTTCAACGTCTTGCCAGGGCTGCCACTTGATGGCGGCCGACTCGTGGAATCAATCGTCTGGAAAAGTACTGGTAGTCAAGAAAAAGGCACCGTGGCTGCCGGTTGGGCCGGACGCATCATAGTGGTGGTGATACTTGCTGGCGCAGTGCTGTGGACGTACGTTCAGGGATCCACTCCGGATCTGACCACCTCATTCATAGTGGTGCTCATGGCAGGCTTCTTATGGATGGGTGCCTCCGCCTCCATCAAGGGGGCAAAGATCCGCCTGCGACTACCTGCGATCTTAGCGTCGAGCATGGCAGCGCCAGCAGTCAGTGCCTCCCTGGAGTGCAGTGTGGCCCAACTGTGGTCTTTAAGGGCACAATATCCAAGTGAACCAATTGTGCTGTGCTCCGCGGATGGTCGACCTGCTGCCATCGTCGATGAGTTCGCACTCTCTAACGTCCCACCAAGCGTCGCCGGCCGGACGCTTGCGCACTCAGTGGCTCGTTCACTCTCCGCCGGGGCATATGTGCCTGAGTCAGCATCTGGCGCCGAGCTGGTTCAATATCTTTCAAAGCTCCCGGACAAGGATTACGCCGTCGTGAACAGCCGAGGCCAAGTCACCGGACTATTGAGCCAGGCGAAAGTCGTTTCAGCCATTACGGGAAAATAACGCCCACGATCATCGCGGTCCCACGGATCGCAGCGCACTTCTTCTATTCTCTTCCCCTGATAGGACACCACGCATGAGTCAAACCGATTCCACCAGCACAGCCTCGGCACCCCACGGGGCGTCTGCTCGTCGCGGACCTTTCCGTGTGGGGGAGCGCGTGCAGTTAACCGATGAGCGCGGACGTATGAACACCATCACGCTCACTCCTGGAACGGCGTACCACACCCACAAAGGGTTCCTCAATCACGATGCGCTCATTGGAGCCGCCGAAGGCTCTATGGTGGAGAACAATGTCGGCCAGCATTATCAGGCGCTTCGCCCGCTGCTCTCAGACTTTGTTTTATCAATGCCCCGAGGTGCCGCGGTGGTCTATCCCAAGGATGCCGGGCAAATCATCACCATGGGTGACATCTATCCGGGTGCCCGTGTCGTGGAGGCTGGCGTTGGTTCTGGTGCGTTGTCAATTTCCCTGCTGCGCGCAGTAGGTGACGGCGGCTACTTGCACTCGTTTGAGCGACGTGAGGAGTTTGCTGACATCGCCCGGGGCAACGTGGAAACCATTTTTGAAGGGCCACACCCGGCCTGGAAGATCACCTTGGGTGACTTTCAGGACGCCGTCGTGGAGCAGGAAGAACCCGGAAGCATCGATCGCGTCGTGTTGGACATGCTGGCCCCGTGGGAGTGCATCGAGGCTGTCGCCACGGTGCTCGCTCCGGGAGGGGTATGGGTTAACTACGTGGCTACCGTCACTCAACTCTCGCGCACAGCCGAAGCCATCAGAGCTGACGGACGATTCACTGAACCGGACGCGTGGGAGTCCATGGTCCGTGGCTGGCACCTGGAGGGATTGGCAGTCCGTCCCGACCACCGAATGGTGGCACACACAGGCTTTTTGATGGTCACCCGACGCTTGGCGGACGGTGTCACAGGTTTGAATCTAAAGAAGAAGGCCAAGGCAGAATTTAGCGCTGAAGACCTCAGTGCATGGACGCCAGAAGCAGTAGGGGAGCGCGCCGTCTCGGACCGAAAACTCCGCCGTGCGGCACGGGATGCGGCGTCCACGATTCAGACACGACGCACTCAGGGTAAGAACACGGACACCGTGGAAGCAATAGAGACGTCCGGGCACTAAGGTCGAAGGTAAGGGCCAAGGACGGCTTTTTCGTAACCTGCCGACTGCTCGACCTCAATTTTTGGGTCGGCACTCGCCAGTTCTTTGTGGAAGGACTAATGCACCATGGCTGAGGAGACTTTCAGCAGCACGTCCGGGGTTACGCCCGGACTCATCCCTAGTGGGCCATCCGCAGAGACCGATCCGCCCGCCCCGGGCTCATATTCGGCGGCAGCTGGAGCGCAGACTGCTCTGGAACGTCAACTCAACGTGTTGCGCGAGAAGACTCGCAACTTGGATCGTCAGCTAGCCTCCGCCACACAGAGTAACACCAGGCTCACCACCGTCTTGGAATCCGCCAAGTCGCAAATTCTCAAGCTACGTCAAGCTTTAGAAAACGATGGCCAGCCACCCTACGGGTTCGGCACCGTTATGTCCCTGCATCCAGCGAAGGACGCAGCCACTGGCGGCGTAAGTGCGGGAACCTTCAGAGATGACCAAGCCGGTGGTGGTGTGGCAGTGACTGCGGAGAGCATTGACATTTACGCTTCCGGGCGCAAGATGCGCGTTGGGCTGAGCCCCTTGCTGCAAATCGCCGACTTGAGTGTGGGTCAAGAAGTCTTGCTCAATGAAGCATTCGTCATCATTGCTGGACTCGGCTTCGAGCGGGTCGGGGAAATCGTCACCGTTAAGGAGTTACTGGGCACCGATAGAGCGATGGTGGTTGCTCGAGGAGAGGACGAACGTGTGGTCCGTCTTTCCGGGGCGCTGGCGCAAGCTCGCCTTCGGGTCGGAGATGCGGTCACTATGGACGGCAAGACCGGCTACGCATTGGAGAAAATTCCACGCTCTGAAGTAGAGAATTTGATCCTTGAAGAGGTCCCCAATATTTCATATGCGGACATCGGAGGACTGAGCTCGCAGATAGAACAGATCCGCGACGCCGTCGAACTCCCTTTCTTGCACCCGGACCTTTACCGTGAGCATGGACTTAAGCCCCCTAAGGGAATCTTGTTGTACGGCCCTCCGGGCTGCGGCAAGACACTCATTGCGAAGGCTGTCGCTAACTCCCTTGCCAAGCGTGCCGCGGAGCGCTCAGGTGCGCAAGCGCAAAAGAGCTACTTTCTAAACATCAAAGGCCCCGAGCTTTTGGATAAGTACGTAGGTGAGACCGAACGTCAAATCCGACTAATCTTTAGCCGTGCGCGTGAAAAGGCTGCCGATGGTAGCGCGGTCGTTGTCTTCTTTGACGAAATGGACTCACTTTTTCGCACCCGGGGGACAGGTATTTCTTCCGATGTGGAAACCACCATCGTCCCCCAGCTCCTCAGCGAGATCGACGGCGTCGAACGGTTGGACAACGTCATTGTCATCGGTGCTTCCAACCGTGAAGACATGATAGATCCAGCCATCTTGCGACCCGGACGCCTTGATGTGAAGGTCAAAATCAACCGGCCCGACGCCGAGGCTGCCGCAGATATTTTCGCCAAGTACATCACCGAAGAACTGCCGTTTCACAACGCCGATGTTCAAGCGAATCACGGCAGTGTTCAAGAAACCGTGGATGCCATGATTGGGCGGACGGTTGAAGCAATGTACTCAACCGATAAATCCAATGAGTATTTGGAAGTCACCTATGCCAATGGCGACACTGAAATGCTCTACTTCAAGGACTTCAACTCGGGCGCAGTGATCCAAAATGTTGTGGACCGAGCTAAAAAGTATGCCATCAAAGATCTCCTGCAAAGCGGCGAAAGAGGCATCAGAATAGAGCATCTACTGCGTGCCGTTGTCGACGAATTCCGCGAGCATGAGGATATGCCCAACACGACCAATCCGGATGATTGGGCCAGGATCTCAGGGAAGAAGGGCGAACGTATTACATATATCCGAACTATCGTCCAAAGCAAGCAAGGCCAAGTCCCTGGTAAGACTCTAGAGACTGTACGGAACACTGGCCAGTACTTGTGAGCGTCATACGGGTCGTCGGTGCCGAAACCGAATACGGTATTCATGCCCCTGGGGGCGAGTCTTTCAACGCCACATGGCTCTCCACTCAGGTGGTGCACGCCTATTCAAAAGAGACGGGGCATCGGGCCCGCGCCGGAGGCGAAACCCGCTGGGACTACACTGACGAGGACCCGCTCGCTGATGCCCGCGGGTGGAGTACACCACGCCACGAAGTGGATCCCTCAGTGCTCACCGACGTGGAACCTGAACTCACCGCAGCACAGATAGCTCTAGAGGGCGGGGAAGTTCCCGACCACTCCGGTCCGTTGATGATGAACATGGTCATAGGCAACGGGGCCAGACTCTACGTGGATCATGCACATCCAGAATATTCTTCCCCGGAGGTGACAAACCCTCTCGACGCAGTTCGGTGGGATGCAGCAGGCGATCTGGTGGCTCTTGCCGCTGTACGCCGAATTGCCCGCACAGCCGGACTGCCGAACATCAATTTGTACAAGAACAATACTGATAACAAATCGGCCTCCTACGGCAGCCATGAAAATTACCTCATGCCGCGTCAGGTACCGTTTTCCAGCATCGTTGCCGGGCTCACTCCCTTTTTTGTGACCCGCCAAATCATGTGCGGTGCTGGGCGGATAGGTCTGGGCCAAGATGGTCAAGGGATTGGGTTCCAGCTCAGTCAGCGGGCCGACTTCTTCGAAACCGAAGTGGGACTAGAAACCACCATCAGGCGACCCATCATCAACACCCGGGACGAGCCTCATGCTGTCGCAGAGAAATACCGGCGACTGCACGTAATTATTGGCGACGCCAACCTCAGCCAAGTTTCCAACTACCTAAAGTTCGGTGTGACGGCCCTGGTGCTGGACATGATAGAACACGATAGTTTTCCACGCATCAGCTTCGCCGATCCCGTGGCGTCCCTGCAGGCAATTAGTCACGACTGGCAAATGAGACAAACCCACGCCCTTACTGATGGGCGCCGTCTAAGCGCCCTGGATGTGCAGTACCTCTATCTTCAGGCCGCTAAGGAACACGTCCAGGCTAACGGTTCCGTTGATCCGGCCACGGGGGATGCGTATACGGCGGGGGTCGTAGCCAAGTGGGAAGAAGTGTTGAATGCGTTGGCGAAGGACCCTATGGAACTAGCCGACCAGCTGGACTGGGTGGCTAAGCTCAGTCTTCTCCAGCAGTATCGTTCACGGGACAAACTAGGATGGGATGATCCTCGTTTGGCACTGATTGACCTTCAGTGGTCTGACATACGTCCGGAAAAAGGGCTCTACTACAAGTTGCTATCCATGGGGCGGATGCAACGGCTAGTCACTGAAGAATCAATTGCCGCAGCCATGCTCCAGCCACCACCGGATACGCGTGCCTACTTCCGTGGTCAGTGCATCCAGCGCTTTGGTGAGAGTGTAGTTGGGGCGAGCTGGGATTCCGTGATTTTTGAGTTGCCCCACCAGCGGCGCTTGCAGAGAGTAGCCACCAAAGAACCGCTGCGCGGAACAAGAGCATTGACACATGAACTATTCGAGCGAAGTGAAAACGCAGAGTCTTTCTTGGCGCAGTTGCTTTCACAAACGCACTGAGTGACGCACCAACAGACAGTTGCCACCTGGATCCGCTTTCGACTCCCCCTCACCACCACGATTTGATCTGCACCGGGCAAACCCGGTGTTGGCGTGGCAGGATGGAAGAGAAAGCAGAACCCGTGGAAAAGAAGGGACACGTCATGGCTACGTCCGAACAAAAGAATGTTTCCGCACGCGCCGAGGAAGAACACCTGGAGGAAGCACCGGTACCTCCCGCAGGGCCCGGTTCCGTTGCGAACCTTGCTTCCACTGCGGGAGTGGATGATCTCTTGGATGAAATCGATGGTGTGCTCGAGTCAAACGCTGAGGAGTTTGTCCGCGGATTCGTCCAAAAAGGTGGAGAGTAGGGCATCGTGGACTCCTCTCGTCGAGACTCCTTTCCCTCACTAAACGCAGCGGGCGCATCTTCCTCGTTCCTTGAATTCGTGACCCAGAACCACCCAGATTTGCTTCCTTTTAGAAATGATCTAACCACCGGAGCCTTACCGGTCACTCCGCACGGGACCACCATCGTTGCACTCCGATTCCGTGGTGGGGTGTTGATGGCTGGAGACCGGCGTGCAACCATGGGCTCCCTGATTGCCAGCCGGCACATTGAAAAGGTTTTTCCGGCCGATCGATATTCCGTTTTGGGCATTGCCGGAACAGCGGGCATTGCAGTGGACATGGTTCGCTTATTTCAGGTGGAGTTAGAACATTACGAAAAAATCGAAGGTACCCTGCTGAGCCTGGAGGGCAAAGCGAACCGGCTGGGAGCCATGATTCGGGCGAATCTGCCTCTCGCCATGCAGGGACTTTCAGTGATTCCATTACTCGCCGGGGTCGAGAATGGTACAGATCGTGGCCGACTGTTCTCTTACGATGTCACGGGGGGCCGTTATGAGGAGCTTGAACACCATTGTGTTGGTTCTGGTTCAGTGTTTGCTCGCGGTGCATTGAAAAAACTATGGAGCCCGCAGATGGCACAAGAACGTGCTGTTGAGGTTGCTGTAGAGGCTTTAGTCGATGCTGCCGACGATGATACCGCCACGGGTGGACCGGATATGATCCGCAGGCTGTGGCCCGTTGTCTTTGTGGTGACTAAAGACGGTGCCCGTGCCGTGCCTGCTGAGAATCTGGCGAGAGTGGCAGGGCAGATTATGGACCGACGCATGCAAGAAGCTAGGGAGGCCTAGAATGTCTGCACAATTTTATGTCTCTCCTGAACAGATGATGAAGGACCGTGCGGACTTTGCCCGCAAAGGCATCGCACGGGGCAAATCCGTAGTTGTGATGAGCTATGCGGACGGGATTGCCTTGGTCGCGGAGAACGTTTCGCCGACACTGCATAAAATCGGTGAGATCTACGACCGCATAGGGTTCGCCGCAGTCGGTAAATATAACGAGTTTGAAAGCCTGCGCCAGGCGGGGGTTCGCTACGCGGACGTCCGCGGCTATTCATACGACAGGGCTGATGTCAGTGCACGCGGGCTTGCCAGTGTCTACGCTCAAAGCCTGGGGACAGTCTTCACGACGGAGCAAAAACCCTTCGAAGTGGAGCTGGCTGTGGCAGAGGTGAGTGATGCACAAATCCACGACCACATTTTCCGTATCAATTTTGATGGCTCCATCTCCGAGGAGTCTGGATACTTGTGCATGGGAGGTCAAGCGGAGAACGTCGCAGCGAAACTAGCTGAACTCTGGGTGCCCGAGACCGATATCGCCCAAGCCCTCGCATGGGCCGTTACCGCACTTCAGAGTCCCCACCAAGCACCAGTAGCGGACGCCGAACGTACCGAGAGCAACGCCGTGCCGTTGGGGCTAGGGGCAGCTACATTGGAAGTAGCTGTGCTCGAACGCAACGCAAAGGAAATCCGCGGGACTCACAGGACGTTTCGCCGCCTCAGCGCCGCGGACGTGGCCACTTTTCTTCCAAGCAACCGTCAGGACTAGGCATGGACCGTCGCATCTTTGGCATCGAAACCGAGTTTGGAGTTGCCTACTCCGCGCCTGGACAGCGCCCACTATCACCAGAAGAAGTGGCCCGCTATCTTTTTCGCAAGGTGGTCAGCTGGGGTCGCTCCTCAAATGTCTTCCTGCCCAACGGATCCAGACTCTACCTTGACGTTGGCTCGCACCCGGAATATGCGACGGCTGAATGCGACGGCATCGAGCAGTTGATAACCCATGATCGTGCCGGGGAACTCATCTTGGACGAGTTAGTGAGCGAAGCTGCGTCCAGGTTGGCTCTGGAAGGCCATACGGGGAAGATCTTTCTGTTTAAGAACAACGTGGATTCTGCTGGCAATTCTTACGGCAGCCATGAAAACTACCTGATCACCCGGCGAGGCGAGTTCAGCAGGCTTGCGGAGATATTAATACCGTTCTTGGTGACCCGTCAGATCATCGCAGGGGCCGGAAAAGTGCAGGGAGCCCAGCAAGGGGGGCACTTTGCGTTCTCGCAACGGGCGGACCATATTTGGGAAGGTGTTTCTTCAGCCACGACACGCTCGCGGCCCATTATTAATACCCGTGATGAACCGCATGCTGATGCGGAACTCTACCGGCGTCTACACGTAATCGTGGGGGACTCGAACATGTCTGAAACGACGACAATGCTCAAGGTCGGCACAGTAGATTTGATCCTGCGCATGATTGAAGCCGGAACCATTATGGGGGACATGCGGATGGAGAACCCTATCCGCAGCATCCGTGAGATCTCCCATGACATTACGGGCAAACATGCCGTCAAGATGGCAGATGGCCGCACCCTCAACGCCATCACGATTCAACGATGGTATCTGGAAAAGGTCACCGCATTTGTCCGGTCCCACGGCGCCCACAACGATCTAGTTCCGCGTATTTTGGACCTATGGGAACGAACACTAAATGCCGTGGAAAGCCAAGACTACTCAGGCATCGACACAGAGATTGACTGGGCGATCAAACTTAAACTACTCCACGCTTACTCGGCGCGGCACGACGTCGGCATGGGTTCCGCGTCCGTTGCGCAACTGGACTTGCGTTACCACGATATTTCTCCGCGTCGCGGCTTGTTCAATCTTTTAGAACGCCGTGGGTCCGTTGCCAGAGTTAGTAATGACCTGGCAATTAGGGAGGCAGTCGAGACGGCACCGCCCACCACTCGGGCGAGCCTCCGAGGTCGATTTGTGGAAGCCGCTCGTGATGCCGGGTGTGATTACACGGTCGATTGGGTTCATCTCAAGATCAATGACCGCTCACACCAGACGGTCTTATGCAAGGACCCCTTTGCCAACAGCGATCTCAGAGTCGATGAACTCATCGCCTCCCTGCGGCCACGCGCCTAAAGCAGGGTGAGCGGCAAACAGGGAATATTCAGCTTTAGCGGCTAAGCTGAACGGGCCCGTCGCCTACTAAGCGGATCCGGGCCAAGAGTTTCTTCCATCTGCCCGGTCCGTCGAAAGTGATTCTTTGCGCCGAATTATTGCACTGTGTCTGCCCCTGCTACTGCTCGTGAGCGCCTGTTCAGGTGCAACATCCGCGACCTCCAGCTCTAGCGCCACCAGCTCTATTCCACCGTCTAATTCAGAGGTACTTTCCTCGGTCAAAGTAGAGGACAAGGGCGCTGGTGCCGCCCCAGGAGTGACTTTTGATAAGCCTCTAGCTATCAAGGCTGAATCCATGCGTGTTGTCAAAGACGGTACCGGGGCCCGGCTTGTAGACGGGCAGAGCATTGAATTCCGTACCGTCTCCATCGATGCGGAGAAGGGCGACACTATTGGCGAGAACTTTACGCAGCCTGCCGGCGCGAGCGTGGTCTTAGATGACAAGTTCAAGGCTCAATTCCCCATGGTTTACACCACCTTCCTCACGGCCAAGGTTGGAGCATTTATTGCGTACGGCACACCTGCGCTACCGGCGGTAGCGGCGACTGCTTCAGCTCCTGCCCAGCCTGCCCAGCCCGCCAACGTGAGTGTATTTCAGGTCACGGCGGCCAAAGACCCGGCAAAACTAATGAGCGCCGATGACGTGGCTGCTCTTGCGAAAAACGGCGGTTTGCCCACGGCCACCTTTGACGACAAAGGTATCCCGAGCATCACTATCCCTAAAAAGGACCCGCCGGCTGGGCTAGCAGTCCAAGTATTGACCGAGGGCAAGGGTGAGGTTGTCAAGGACTCTGACTCCATCTCCGCCTACTACACCGGATGGGCCTGGTCGGACAGCAAGAAGTTTGATTCCAGCTTCGATAAGGGTGCCCCGCTCACGTTTAGCCTCCAAGGAGTCATTCCAGGCTGGACGATGGGCTTGGCTGGCCAGAAGGTTGGTTCCACAGTGCTGCTTTCGATTCCGTCCTCTCTCGCCTACGGGGACACCCCCTCGGCGGGGAAACCCGCGGGAGCACTTGTTTTTGTTGTTAAGATTGACGCGAAGAAGTAGCTAACCACCAATACAAAGGAGCGTTATGCCCATGGGCAACCTCGCAAATGACCGCACCAAACCAGAGATTGAGTTCCCGGACCACGCAGTACCAACGGAACTGGTCATCGAAGATTTGATCGTTGGAACGGGTACAGAAGTAGTCTCTGGCAATACTGTTTCCACCCATTACGTTGGAGTTGCCTTCTCTACCGGTGAGGAGTTTGATTCCTCTTGGGGTCGCGGCGCACCCCTTGATTTCCGGGCTGGGATTGGCCAGGTCATCAAAGGATGGGATCAAGGTTTGATTGGAATGAAAGTGGGTGGCCGACGACGTCTGGAAATTCCGTCCGAGTTGGCCTATGGTTCGCGCGGCGCTGGCGGAGCCATCGGCCCCAATGAGGCCCTAATCTTTGTGGTGGACCTGGTGGACGTCCGCTAAGCCCGCACCATGTCCGTGGCGACCGACCTCCAGAAATTTTGGGGGTCGGTTTCTGCGTTCCTTGCGGCACACCGACGATTGTTTCCTGCGAGAATCACGTCTCACTGCCGCGTAGTGTGGTGGTGTGCCTGAGAAAATCAATGCCACTGAACGCATGCTCAACCTTGTTATTGCACTTCTGGGTACAACGCGCGGACGAAGTCGCCAATTCATCCGTCAGAACGTCAATGGTTATACCAAAGAAGCCAGAACCCGCGCCGAAGAGACTACCGCTGGTGCGGCGTTTGAGCGGATGTTTGAGCGCGATAAAGAACTGCTGCGTGCCGTTGGTGTTCCCATCACAACGCTCACCAGCTTTGACGATGAAGACGAGGAACAATCCCTGTATCGGATTAGACCCGAAGATTACCGCGCACCCGAAATCCGACTCGACGAAGCTGCTATGGCAGTTTTGGCACTTGCAGCGGACCTGTGGACGGGTGCGGCGTTTAGCGATGCTGCCCAATCGGCGCTGCGCAAGGTTGCCAGTCGGTCCGGGCAAAGTTGGTACGACGACGACGCCACCATTCAATCCCGAGTACGTACGTCGGAGCCAGCTTTTGAACCGCTATGGACGGCCCTCCGCGGCAGCCACCCAGTTACTTTCGCCTACACGTCATCCGGTTCCAGCACATCCATAGTTCGTCACGTCCAACCGTGGGGCCTTGGCAGTAAATATGGTGAATGGTATCTCTCGGGCTTTGACACCGATAAAGGTGCGCAGCGTAACTTCCGTCTTTCTCGAATACGATCCGGAGTTAGCGTACAGAACAAAACGACTTTTGAGCGTCCCCCGGGATTCGATATTTCCTTGGTTCTGAGCACGCTCGGCACAGGGACTCCAGAGACCGCAGTGGTCCAGGTAGCGCCGGGTGCTGCTCACGAACTGCGCGGCAGAGAGGGAACGAGAGTACTGGACGCGACAGGCCCTGGTGACGTCGAGGTCTTAGGTGTTGAGTATTTGGACCCAGAACTCATGGCGGACGATCTTGCCGCCTTGGGCTCTGCGGCACAGCTTATGGAACCAGAAACACTCCGTGCCGCTGTCCTTGCGCGTCTTCAATCAGCAGCGGTCAGCAGCTCTCTCAGGGGCCATAGCGAGAGCCCGGAACCTGCTTTTGGGAAGGAAATACCTCGGGCCCGCGCTAAGAAGGCTGACAGCCGGGATCGACTGGTACGGCTGCTCTCGATGGTCCCTTACCTTGTTGCCAACCCCGGTATTTCTGAGACCGAAATCTGCACCGAATTTGCCATTACTGGAGCGGAACTTGAGGCCGACCTGGGGACCCTCATGGTCAGCGGCCTCCCAGGCTACCAACATGGGGACCTGATGGACGTCACGAGTGAACATGGTCAGGTTTTCATCCGAGACGCCGAAACCCTAGCTAGCCCGTTGCGTCTAACCCAAGAGGAAGCCTGTGCACTACTGGTAGGCCTGCAAGCTCTCAGCGTTGTTCCAGGCGCGGCCGTTGATAGCGCCCTCAGAGCCGCGCATAGCGAAGTTCGTAAGGTAGCTGGGGGCGATGCGTGGCTGGCTGATGCTGTGGCTCTAGAACTGCTCTCCGGTGCAGAGCTGGAATCCATAGCGACACTTTCGCAGATGATCCGTGCGAGCCAAGCTGCCAGCGTGTCTTATGTGGTCCGCAGCCGTGATGAGATCACCCAAAGAGTCCTGGAACCGCGGCGGATATTCTCCGTTGACTCCACCTGGTATGTGAGGGCTTGGTGCCGCAATGCCGCAGCGTTGCGCAGCTTCAGGATCGATCAACTCCAATCCATCAAGGCTGCGGGACCCCAACTTCACACAGACCTTGGCGAAGCGAACAGTTCCTCAAGATATCTCTTCACGTCCGCAGGTACAGACACTGCCGTGGAACTCGTAGTTGATCCTGCAACAGCCCTCCGCTTGGCCCCGGCCTATAATGCATCCGTTCATGCGCTCGTCGGAACCCCGGAAACAGATAAGGTGGGTCTTCGCATGTTGATAGCAGATTCCGCGTCCGTACCATCACTGATAGCAAGACTGGCCGGTCATGGCTGGGTAGTGCGTCCGCAGGAGCTGAACGTACGCGTGCAGCGTTGGCTTGAAGCGGCACTAGCTGCGTATGGCCTCACGCGCGAACGGGCATCCAGCCACGGCCTGTGCACCAATAACGCTGTGGGCGAAAGCACACCGACGCTACCCAGCGAAGACCGATAGACTCAGCAAATGTCTTGGTGGTCGTGGATTTTGCTGTGGATAGCCCTTGTTGCGCTGTCCCTACTTTTTATTGCTTGGCTGGCCCTGAGGATCTGGCGCGCCGCGTCCACAACAATGCGTGCCGCATCCGAAGTAGGCGAGGAACTCGGTGCTTACTGGGACGGACAAGTGAAGCTTGCGCAGGATGAGCACGTAACGAGCGAGCGATTTGTGACACCTGGATCTGCAGTTTTTGCAACACCTGAGCAAATGAAGGATGATTACCTAGCTGCCAAAGAAGATCGGCAATTTGTCCGGCTTCAGCGGCGGGTCGCCCGCAGGAAAGAACGCGGACAGCTCCAATCCTTGCGCGACATCACAGCCCTTGAAGACGTAGGATGAACCCAAAGGAAAGGCATCACCGTGGCAATTTTTAGAGAACCTTGGGTTCTTGGCATCATTATTATCGTGGCAATACTGCTCTTCGCTGCCCCCAAATTACCTGGTATGGCCCGCAGCCTTGGTCAGTCGATGCGGATCATTAAATCCGAAGTCAAGGAAATGAAGAACGACGGCAAGGACGCTCCGGCGCCCTCTGCTGCTCCAGCGCCTGCACCTGCCCCTGCGCCGCCCGCTGCGCCAGCGCCAGCACCAGCACCGCCTGCGGCACCAGTTCCGGCACCTGAGACCCCGGTCGAAGGTCGGATCGTGAACAATCCGACACATCCTGGCGCCACTACGGGCGACGGCACCGGTACCGGCGTCCAGTCATAGAAACAGCGCCAGCATCGGTGAGTGCTTCCAAGGGCAGGAAAGCCAATCCTGAAGGCAGGATGCCTCTCAAAGAGCATCTTATTGAGGCGCGTAATCGCCTCTTCAAAAGTGCCTTGGCCATGCTGCCTGGCATCGTCATAGGTTGGATGCTTTATGATCCGCTGATGGTGGCTATCACCCAACCATTGCGGGATATCAGTGCCGAGCGGCATATTGTGGCGTCCTTGAATTTTGAAGGGGTGACCACTTCCTTTGATTTGAAGATCCAAATCTCGCTCATACTTGGCCTGATCATTGCTTCTCCGGTCTGGATCTACCAGTTGTGGGCCTTCATCACTCCTGGTCTCACTAAAAAGGAACGCCGCTTCACGCTGTCGTATCTCTTTGCTGCAGTTCCCTTGTTCCTTGCCGGCATCTATGCGGGCTGGCTCATCTGGCCGAACATTGTGCGGGCGTTGACCTCGTTCACCCCTACGGGTGGCAGCAACATTTTGAAAGCAGTGGACTACTTGCAGTTTGTCCTGCAACTGATGCTCTTTATGGGTGTCGCCTTCCTTGTCCCGGTGTTGTTATTTGCGCTGAATGCGATCGGGATGGTGCGAGGTAAGACGTACTTGAAAGCTTGGCGGTTCACCATTCTAGGAGTCACAATTGTCTCCGCCATGGCGGCCCCTGGCTCCGATGTTATGAGCATGTTCTTCTTGGCGACTCCGTTGCTGGTGCTCTACTTCGGTGCAATTGGTCTGTGTATTCTCAACGATAAGCGCCGCGACCGCCGCGAGGCCAAGAATGCAAAAAAGTTCGAAGCATCAGCTGACAGTGCCACGCCACGCACTGAAATTGAGAAGCTGTAAGGACAGGAGCTTGGCCTGACGTAGTCTGGAAACATGTCCATGCCTGCTGCGACGACGCCCGCTGACCGCCATGCTACGGAACCCGTCAAAGACCGGGACAAAGGCACTGAACTTGAGGTCTTCAAACGGGGCTTCGACTTTGGTTTTGATGACTTTCAACTCATAGCGTGCCGCGC
The DNA here is from genome assembly GCF_020905375.1 of Arthrobacter cryoconiti. GTDB lineage: Bacteria > Actinomycetota > Actinomycetes > Actinomycetales > Micrococcaceae > Specibacter > Specibacter cryoconiti. The sequence continues at coordinate 5,789 of NZ_JAJJBU010000037.1, read as the reverse complement.
TCTAGAGGCAGGTCGAGGCGTCTTGCTTGCTGCCCCCACCGGTGCAGGAAAGACGATTGTGGGGGAGTTTGCCGTCCACCTTGCGTTGAACAAGGACTGCAAGGCTTTCTACACCACGCCCATCAAGGCGCTTAGTAACCAGAAGTATCAAGAGCTTGCCCGCAAATATGGTTCCACTAACGTGGGTTTACTCACGGGAGATACCAGCATCAATTCCCAGGCTCCCATAGTGGTCATGACCACCGAGGTCTTGCGGAATATGCTGTATGCCGACTCCGAAACCCTTTCCGGACTGGCCTACGTCATCATGGATGAGGTCCACTACCTCGCAGATAGAATGCGCGGGGCAGTCTGGGAAGAAGTCATCATTCACTTGCCGACTGAAGTCGCCATGGTCTCCTTGAGCGCCACAGTATCTAACGCGGAAGAGTTTGGTGCCTGGCTGGGGACCGTGCGCGGAGATACAGCCGTGGTGGTCTCAGAGCACCGGCCGATTCCGCTATGGCAGCACATCTTGGTGGAGAAGGAAATTGTAGATCTTTTCGCCACCAAACGCTCCTTTGATGAAGTTGCTGCGGATCCGGCAGCTTCCTTTACCGTCAACCCTGAGCTGCTCAAGCTGGCCCGCAGCGAGTCAACCAGGGATCATCGTGGGAGTTCACGTCAGGGCCGCCGTGGAAAAGCAGCTAAGTATTCGTCTGGGAATGACTCGCATCGTGACGAACATCCGGTGGTACGTAGAGCTTCCCGACCGCAGGTAATCCGTGCCCTAGAACGATCCGATCTCCTACCAGCCATTACCTTCATCTTTTCCCGGGCGGCCTGCGACGCCGCTGTGCAGCAGTGTGCTGCTGCTGGTCTTTGGCTAACGACTCCGGCTGAACAGGAGGAAATAGCTGACAGGGTAGATGCCGCGTGCGCAGAGTTGCCGGACTCCGACAAAGATGTCCTGGGCTATTGGGGATGGCGTGATGGTCTACTACGCGGGCTCGCCGCCCACCATGCCGGCATGCTTCCCAGTTTTAAAGAAGTCGTGGAGGATCTCTTTGCTGATGGCCTGGTGCGTGCGGTCTTTGCTACAGAAACTCTAGCCTTGGGTATCAATATGCCGGCCCGCACCGTGGTCCTGGAAAAACTTGAAAAATTCAATGGCGAATCCCATGTCGGGATCAGCGCGGGGGAGTACACCCAGCTCACGGGCCGTGCAGGTCGGCGTGGCATTGATGTGGAAGGTCACGCCGTCGTCCTGTGGCAGCCGGGCACTGATCCGTCGGCTATTGCGGGGTTGGCGTCGAGGCGTACGTATCCACTGAACTCAAGCTTCCGCCCTACATACAACATGAGTATCAATTTAGTTTCACAGTTTGGCCGTAAACGTACCCGCGACATTCTTGAATCCTCGTTTGCCCAATTTCAGGCGGATAGTTCTGTGGTGGAGCTAGCTCGTGAGGTACGTTCGCGGGAAGAATCCCTGGCTGGCTACGAGAAAGCGATGACGTGCCATCTTGGAGATTTTTTCGAGTACGCAAAATTGCGCCGTGAGCTCTCAGACCATGAGTCGGGAGCATCCAAAACCAAGGCCAAGCAGCGACGCACCTTCCTAGCGGAATCGTTGGCGAGTCTGAAGCCTGGGGACATAATCTTACTTCCGGCACGGCAGACACCTGCTCACGCCGTCGTCCTGGAAGCTGACCCCCATACGCGAGAACCGCGTCCAGCTGTCTTGACCAACGATCGCCAGCTGCGTCGCATGAGGATCCAAGAACTATCCGAGGCGCCCATGCCAGTAGCGCACGTCCGAATAGCGAAGAACTTCAACGCCAAGCTACCCAAGGATCGACGTAATCTCCTGGCCTCTATGGAAGCTGCCCTCGCGGATGCGCACAAGCAGAGGCCGTCTCGCTCTGCGGCGGCAAGCCCTGCAGAGTCCAGTATTGGTGGGGATGAAGCCATCGCGTCCCTGCAACGGACATTGCGCGCTCATCCTTGCCATGGTTGCAGCGACAGGGAGGAACATGCCCGTTGGTCAGAGCGTTGGTGGAAATTGCGACGCGAGAGCGATGGACTTGTCAGGGCCATCACAGCACGGACCAACACGATTGCTAAAACGTTTGACCGCGTCACCGATCTTTTGGCTGAATACGGTTTCGTTGAGACGGACGACGCCGGAAACCTTCGACCCAGCGCTGACGGGCAGAAGCTGCGACGTGTCTACGGAGAAAAGGACCTACTCATTGCCTTGGCTCTGCGCGAGAACGCGTTTTCAGACTTAGACGCCCGCGAACTGGCGGCCTTCACCACGACGGTGGTTTATCACGCAAAGCGGGACGACGGCGTGTTCCGTCCACGGATGCCCAGCATCAGTTTGGAAACTTCCGTTGACAAAGTGGTCCGGCTCTGGTCGAAGTTGGAGAATGCGGAAGAAGCCCACCGGCTCCCACTAACGGGTGAGCCAGAACTGGCCATGGTGTGGCCTATGTTCAAATGGGCCAAGGGGCAGCCGCTCAATGAGGTGCTTAAAGGCGTCGACATGGCGGCTGGTGACTTTGTTCGTTGGTGTAAGCAAGTTATTGATTTGTTAGACCAAATGGCTGCGGTTCCGGGAATGCCAAAAGAATTTTCCCGGTTGTGCATAACGGCAATTAACCTGATTCGACGGGGCGTGGTCGCTTACTCCACGATCGTAGAATGATCTCGCCCGGTTTTTGTTGTGCATGCATTTTCGGATGCCGGCCAACACTAGATTTTCTGTTCCTGAAAGGACCTATACAGTCATGTCTTTGACCATGTATCGCAACGGATCCGTCTACAGTACGGCTGAACCTTTTGCCACCGCAATGCTGGTGGATGGTGACACTGTGGCCTGGGTTGGCACAGAGCACGCCGCTGCTTCTTTGCTGGATGCGCGGATGCACGTGGTGGACCTGGCCGGAACCCTCATCACGCCTGGGTTTGTCGATTCGCATGTTCACGTCACGGAGACGGGCTTGGCCCTGGAGTCGCTTGATCTTTCAGGTGCTAGATCGATCCAACAAGTTCTTGATCTGGTGGCGAGTGCTGCACAAACCACTGCGGGGATTGTGCTCGGTCATGGATGGGATGACTCCAACTGGGTGGAGAAGCGCCCGGTGAGCCTGACGGAACTTGACCGTGCCACAGGTGGTCGCGAGGTGTACTTAGCTCGAGTGGATGTCCATTCGGCAGTCGTTTCTGGAGCGCTAGCGCTTCGCTGCGGTCTTCGAGAGCTAACAGGTTGGGTAGATTCCGGCCTGGTCACAGGCGTGGCACATGCCGCGGCACGGGACGGTGCGCGTCGGCTTTCCACTGCTGGGTTGGAACGAATTCAACGGCGGGCCCTGAACTACGCCGCAGCGCAAGGCTACGTGGCGTTAGCCGAGATGGCCGCACCCCACGTGGGCTCACCCGCGGACCTGGCGTCCTTAGCGAAGCTCACAGCCCACGATAGCGAACTGCCACTGCCTGAGGTCCTGCCCTACTGGGGACAGGCAGTGGCTAATGCACAGGAAGCTAGGGATCTTCTGGCGTCGCTGGGTACACCGGTCCTTGGCCTGGCCGGAGACTTGAACATTGACGGATCGTTGGGCTCGCATTCTGCGTTCTTGAAGGAACCCTATAGCGACGCCCCGAATACCTCTGGCCAAGTCTTTTTATCAGCGGAACAGGTGGCCGATCACTTCGCAGCAACTTCCGAGCTGGGCATCGCGGGCGGATTCCATGTGATCGGTGACGGTGCCATGGACATTGCAGTGGAAGGGCTGCAACGGGCTCGCGCCCGTGTGGGTATCGAGAAAGTTCGGGCCGCCGGGCATCGACTCGAGCACGCTGAAATGCTTGATGACAAAGCGATGAAGATATTGGCACACCATGCCGTGACTGTTTCCGTGCAACCCGCATTCGATGCGCTTTGGGGCGGCGACACAGGAATGTACGCGGAACGGCTAGGTAAGGGACGGGCTTCATCGATGAATCCGCTGGCCCGCTTCTATGATGCCGGGGTTCCCATCTGCTTCGGTTCAGACGCACCCGTAACGCCCCTGAATCCATGGGCGAGCGTGCGTGCGGCTCTCAACCATCACACGCCGAGCCAGCGAATCTCCGCCCGCGCGGCATTCATCGCTCACACGCGCGCCGGATGGCGCGCCACAGCCGGAAGTGATCCAATGCTGGGCCAATTGGTTCCGGGTGCGCCGGCGAGTTTCGCGGTGTGGGAGGTGGAGGCGCTAATGGTTCAGGTGGCCGATGAACGCGTTGCGTCGTGGTCCACGGATCCCCGCGCCAGAATCCCTCTCTTGCCAGCCCTGGACACTGGCATCGACCCCCGCTGTTTGCAGACGGTCCACTACGGGCGGGAGCTCTACGCGGCGCCGGACTTCACGAGAGATTAGATATACCTGGCCAGCGCCAGTTTGCCTACTCTCCGCCCGCTACCACTGCTTCGATATCTGTGACGCGGATCCAGTCCTGAAGTCTGGGAATGAGTGTCGAGTTGGTAAAACATGCGCAGATAGTCGGTATTTATACCGGCTTCGAAACGCCGTGCTGACCTGCACCGACGAACATCACTGCAGGTCAGCGCCTTGTTGACAGCGTCGTCACCGGCCAATTAGTTTTAGGGGAGCGGACAACCACTAGGGGTCCCAGCCGAACTTGGGAGACCATGCTTCGGCGCTTGGAAGACAAGTTCACGTATCAGTAGAAAACAAGCTTGGTCCACGCCTTAGGGCATGATCCTGTTTGGCCCGAAGGTGCGTGGGCTTGTCTTCACTAACCGAGCCTTACCCCTCAGTGCTCTCCGTTCCCTCCGGTTTTCAGAAAAGTCTATGGTCCCGTCTTCACTCGAGACTTCTGTGGTTCCAATGACTCGGTTCCCAGGGTCATCCGGATGGTCGCTACGCGGTGCCAGTTAGTTCACCTATAATAGGGACTTGGCACTTTCGGAGCGGAAGCAAACTACGTCCTAGATACTCCGTGGTGCGTCCACCTGTTTGCCAGAGTGGAAACTTGTTCTGGTACAACCTCATCCTGGAAAGGCACCATCTGTTGCGTGTCCTGACAATCATTCCCACCTATAACGAAATCGAGTCCTTGCCACGGACCTTGAAGCGTCTGCGAGCTGCTGTTCCGGACGTGGATGTGCTGATTGCCGATGACAATAGCCCTGATGGAACGGGACGTCTGGCAGATGAGTTTGCCGCCGCAGACTCAGCGGTCCACGTTTTGCACCGGGCAGGTAAGGAAGGTCTAGGAGCGGCGTATCTGGCGGGATTCGCCTGGGGTTTGGACGCCGGCTATGACGTACTTGTTGAAATGGATGCGGACGGCTCCCATCAGCCAGAACAGCTCCCACTGCTTTTAGATGCTGTTGAACAAGGGGCGGACTTGGTTCTGGGCTCACGCTGGGTAGCCGGCGGCAAGGTGGTTAATTGGCCCCTGCATCGCAAGCTGATATCGACTTGCGGCAGCCTCTACTCACGCATTTTGTTGGGGATTTCCATTCGCGACATTACAGGTGGTTACCGAGCTTTTCGGCGCACCACACTCGAGGCGTTGGACTTAGAAGCCGTGGAATCAGTCGGCTACGGATTCCAGGTAGACATGCTGTGGCGCGTGTGTCAGAAGGGCATGAAAGTTGTTGAGGTGCCCATTACATTTGTAGAACGTGAATTCGGGGCATCGAAGATGAGTGGCAACATCGTCCAAGAAGCAATGCTCAATGTCACCAGGTGGGGACTGAGTGCCAGATGGCGCAAATTGACCGGTAAAAAGTA
>NZ_JAJJBU010000036.1 GCF_020905375.1 Arthrobacter cryoconiti | reverse complement strand
AACGTGAATTCGGGGCATCGAAGATGAGTGGCAACATCGTCCAAGAAGCAATGCTCAATGTCACCAGGTGGGGACTGAGTGCCAGATGGCGCAAATTGACCGGTAAAAAGTAGGCGAGCAAGAAGAAGGGCGGACCATCCGTAACAACGGATGGTCCGCCCTTCTTTGTATCTCCAAAGTTTCTGGAACTGAGACGTTTAGACGGTTTCCCCGCGCTTTTCGCGAAGGATCGTTAGACGGTCTGCCAAAATAGTCTCCAGTTCGGGGACTGAGCGGCGCTCTAACAACATGTCCCAGTGAGTGCGTATCGGCTTGTCATTGGACGTATCTGGCGCCTCACCGTTGACCAGAAGTGCTGCCTTACCAGTTTTGGAAACCCATGATCCTGGAATCTCTGCCTCGGAAGAGAAGGTGACAAATACCTGCTCGCCGTCGGCACAACGGTACTCAACGCGCTGACGGGGAGCCGGTTCTACACCAGACTCGGTCTCCATGCTTTGTGCGCCCAAACGCATTCCGCGCAAGCTACGATCGCTCATGACTTCTCCTAATTCTCATTTCCGCCCCCTAAGAGTGGAGCGAATGATTGGCACTGACCGCTACCCAAAACTGGGGCAGTACCTATTCCATACTCGTCATTGATTCAACGCATGAATGCGCTTGATTGTTCCATCACGCATTCATTCAACGTACCAAAAAATTAGGCCGGAAATATGTACGCGGCCAAGCACTATTATACGTGCTTGGCCGCGTGCATATGACAGGCGTTGGAAAAGCTAAAGACGGTTTAGAGAGCCGCGTCGTTGGCTACGTCGCTAGCGTCGTCGGTGTCCCCGTTGCTTCCACCAAGGACATTGCCGATGCCCTTGAGAGCCTCGCCCACTTCGCTGGGGATGATCCACAGCTTATTGGATGAGCCAGAGGCAATCTTGGGCAAAGTCTGGAGGTACTGGTAGGCGAGGAGCTTCTGTGTGGGGTTGCCCTTGTGGATAGCATCGAAGACTTTTTGAATAGCCTGAGACTCACCGTCTGCACGCAAAATAGCTGCCTTCGCATCACCCTCGGCCTTCAGAATGGAGGACTGACGTTCACCTTCAGCGGTCAAGATCGCAGACTGCTTGGTGCCTTCCGCGGTCAAGATCGCAGCGCGTCGGTCACGCTCAGCACGCATCTGCTTTTCCATTGAGTCTTGGATGGACAATGGCGGATCAATCGCTTTGAGCTCCACGCGGCTCACACGAATGCCCCAACGGCCTGTTGCCTCGTCCAGGACCCCACGGAGCTGACCGTTGATCTGGTCACGAGAGGTCAATGCTTCTTCAAGGTTCAAGCCACCTACCACGTTACGCAAGGTGGTGGTTGTGAGCTGTTCCACCGCTTGGATGTAATTGGCGATCTCGTACGTTGCGGCGCGAGGATCAGTCACTTGGAAGTACACGACTGTGTCAATGGAAACAACCAAGTTGTCTTCGGTAATCACAGGCTGTGGGGGGAACGAAACAACTTGTTCACGCAAATCAAGCAAAGGCAGTAAACGGTCGACGAACGGAATCAAGACGGTTAGGCCAGGGTTCAGTGTTCGCTGGTACTTTCCGAGACGTTCAACAACGCCTGCGCGGGCCTGCGGAATAATCCGCACGGACCGTACAAGAACAATGACCACGAATATCAAAAGGACCAAGACCACAAAAAGCCAAACTATTGCTCCGGCTCCGTCTCCCATGAAATCCCCTCTTTTCTGTGTGAAGAATGACTGTTCCTTGCGCCTTGTGGCACAGGAAAAAATTCGAGCGGCAACTCAGTCTTGCTGCTATGCCGTAGTGGCGGGCGTCCCAGATGCCTTGTGGGTGCTGGGGGCGCTGATTATGGCTGTGGCACCCTCAATGGCGGACACTTCGACTCCGGCGCCCACCGGTATATCCGCACCGCTACGAATCCGCGCGGTCCATACATCCCCACCGATCTTTACCAATCCCGTGTTCGTGCCAACAGTTTCAAGCACGACGGCCTGATGACCAATGAGTCGGTCGATGTTAGAGAGTTGATCCGCGGGACCGCGCCGCAAGTGCGCCAGGGCCAGTGGTCTGATCAACACGGTGGTAGCCAGAGCGACCACCGCAAACAAAATGATCTGAAGCCATAGCGGGGCGTGGAAAAGGAAGCCAACCAATGCGGCCAAGGCGCCGACTGACATCAAAATAAAGTACAGGTTCAAGGTCAGCATTTCTGCGACTGCCAGTAATAGGAAGACCGTCAGCCAGAGTATCCAGCCGAAGTCATTGATCCATTCCATCATTGAGTCCCCCTTGTGTGACTTAACGTACAACCGAGCCTACTACGTATGGATGGGAAATACCTGTTAGACGACTGCCTGCAATGGCATTCTGATCGGGTCTTCACCAACCTGGGAGCTGATGCGCGACACGATGTGGACCCCTTCGCGGAGTTGTTCTTGGCTGTAACAGAACGGCAGGCGCAGGAATCGTTCGAAGGCGCCGTCGAGCCCGAACCTGGGACCAGGAACCAGCCCAAGTCCCTCCCTGCGGGCTGCCAGCGCGAGTGCCGAGGACGACACCGTTTCCGTGTTGATCCAAAGCGAAAGCCCACCATCAGGCACGGCGACGCTCCATTGGGGAAGTGCTTCCGCGAGAAGACTTACCAACAGGTCCCTTCCTGCCCGCAGTTCACGACTGCGGCATGCGACCATGAGCGGTAGTTCCTGCAACAACGACGTTGCCACTAGTTGCTCCATCAAGGGGGTGCCCAAATCTGATGCAGTCCTGTTCCGTAGGAGTCTGGCCTGAATGTCTCGGTTGGCACGGATCCACCCGATGCGCAGCCCGCCCCAGCCAATTTTTCCCAACGAGCCCAGGGTGATGACGTTGGGGTTGAAGCTGGCCATAGGTGGAAGAGCGCCCCGGTCAATGTCCAAGTGAGCAGTCGTCTCGTCCACGACCAGGACCGTTCCTTCCCGCTGTGCGGCGGCGGCTAAGTACTCGCGTTCATGCACCGGCATGCTCATACCTGTCGGGTTGTGAAAATCTGGCATCAAAAACGCCATGCTCGGTGCGGCACGGCGTATCTGTAAGAGTGCCTCGGCAAGATCCCATCCCCCTTGTTGGCGGACAGGGAAGGCTACTATCCGAGCTCCCAAAGAAGCGAAGGTATCCAGAGCATGTGGGTACGTGGGCTGTTCGACGAGGATGCGTTCCCCGGGAGAGTACAAGGTTCGGGTGACGAGGTTCAACGCATGTTGGGCGCCAATGGTGACCATAATTTCATCGGCGTTTGTTGGCAGTCCACGGTCCCTGTAACTTTGGGCGATTGCGTCCCTGAGCGCGGGTTGGCCCACCAGGTCAAAACCGTCCTGATGGAGGTACGCGGGCATCTGCGCGGCAGCAGCGGTGTACGCCGCGGCCGTGCCCTGGTAAGCAGGGGCGGTAGCCTTCGTGAAGTCGAGAGTGAGTCCACTATGGTGGGCAGGTTCCCCACGGTTACTACCCGCAAGCACCAATGTACTGCCCGAGCCCCGGATGCTGGCTAGAAACCCCTCATCGCGCAAATTTGAGTACGCTGCGGCGACGGTTGTTCGGCTCAGTCCAAGCGCAATACTAAGCTCACGTTCAGCTGGTAGACGGACGCCACTAGCGAGTCTTCCGTCCATGAGCAGAATCCGAATCCTATCCGCCAGAGCCTGGTAGGCCGGTCCACTGTGGCGCCATTCTCCTAATTCTCGGGCCAGCCTGCGGCCAGTAACTATGGTGTTCATAAAGCCACCTTAGACGAATTGGCACTGTCGCATAAGTCCAGTTTCACTAAACTGGACACATGATCCACTTTTTCTCGAACCAGAACCTTGCCGTTAGGCTAGTCCGGCTCTTTGTAGGGCTCCTACTCTACGGCGTGGCTATAGCCTTGATGATTCGCGGGAACATTGGAGCCTCACCCTGGGACGTGTTCGCTCAGGGATTTTCGCGCACCACAGGTATTTCCTTCGGCTGGTGCACTGTGATTATCAGTGGAATAGTGCTGGTGGCGTGGATTCCCCTCAAACAGATGCCCGGATTTGGCACCATTGCCAATGCCATCTTGGTTGGGATTTTTGCGGACTTCGCGTTGGCTCTTATTCCTCAGGCACCGAATCTTGCGGTGTCTGCCGTCCTGTTCTGCGCTGGGTTGTTTATCTTAGCGTTTGCCACAGCACTTTACATTGGAGCCGGCCTGGGGCCCGGACCGCGTGACGGTTTGATGACGGGCTTGGTGCGTGTTACAGGGCGTCCCGTATGGATGATCCGGACCGGTATCGAATTGACGGTAGTGGTCATTGGCTTCTTGATGGGTGGGGTGGTGGGGGTTGGAACCGCTACCTTTGCACTGGCCGTCGGTCCGCTGACTCAGATGACATTGAGGTGGCTGCACGTGGATCTACACAAGAAGAACCTGACGGCCGGCCAGGGAACTGACAAGGAAGCAGCAACACTGCTCACACAGCAGGTCTGTGAGTAAGGATTCTCCTTTGGGGGAGTGCCGCCTTGTGCGCGGTCGGGCGGAATATGGAGATTGTGAACTCGGCACTGACATGTGTGAGTTCAGCCAAGCCCTCAACGTTGCGTGAAAGTTCCGCAGAGTTTATGTGGTGTCCGGCAGGGCCCATCAGGGCAACGTTGCAAACATCAGTGGGCGAAAGTGCAAGCTCCAGAGTCACAGTACTTGAATCAACCAGTTCAAAGTGATCAGCCAAAGATGTAGCAAGAGCAGCTTCTTTTTCGGGCTGAATATCAAGCATGTGGGCTAACTTTGCGATCTGCGCCAAATGTCCGGGCCGCGGCGTCACCACTACTAGCAGCCCTGTGGGTTTGAGCACACGGGCAAACTCCGCTGCATTTCTGGGGGCAAAAACAACAAACACGACGTCGGCACGGTGGGCCACGATGGGCAACTCTCGCCAGATATCCCACACCAGATTGGCAGCGGACGGATTTCGGCGAGCTGCCCGACGCAAAGCGAACTTGGAGATGTCCAAGCCAATGGCATCGACTCTTCCCCCGAGCGCCAAGAGGATTTCCTGCAAGTACCATCCCGTTCCGGTCCCGGCATCGACAATGAGCGGCCTGTAAAGTGACGATGAGTCTGTTGGGGCGAAGAACGGGCGGCTGACCACCTTCGACAGCTCGTTAGCCAAACCCTGGTAATGCCCGTTCGCCAAGAAGTCATCGCGAGCACAAACCATCTTTGCGCTATCCTCGACAAACTTAGTCCCTGGGCCGGTCAGCAGGTTTACGTAACCTTGACGGGCCATGTCAAAACTATGCCCGTCAACACAGCGAAGTACGTTCGCACCTCGGAGAAGCGGAGCAAATTCCACGCCACAGATAGGGCAAAGCAAGGCGTCAAGAACACTGTTTTCCATAAACACATCCTAGGGCGTGAGCGGTATGATCTTCCGGCGGCCAGCGCGCCGCTGCCCTAGAAATTCAAGCCGATACGGGCGGCCGAGATATCCGGGTGGGCCCAGTGGTTGAGGTACTCCCCACTGGAACACAACGAACGCATCAGTGCTTTGTCCACATACAGTGTGCCCGCGAGATGGTCCGTTTCATGCTGGACTATTCTTGCCTGCCACCCGCTGAACTTGCGTACTTCGGGGGAGCCGAGCTCGCCGTCGTAGGTAAGTTCAATCGAGGCGTGACGCTCCACCACTGCTTGCCACCCAGAAACTGATAGGCAGCCTTCATAGTGGGCCTCGCGTTGTAGATCCAGAGGCATGTATCGGGGATTGAGTATGGCGAAGAACTCTAAATGTTCCCTTTTGCGGGCCACTGCGCTCTCCTGCGGTATCTCATAGAGGTCTTCAAGCACTGCTAGCTGGAGCGGGATACCAATTTGAGGAGCAGCCAGGCCAACACCAGGTGCCGCCAACATGGTGCGTCGCATTAAATTGATCAACTCGGCCAAGTCAGCATCGTTCAACTGGCCCGTATACTCCACTGCCTGAGCGCGTAAAACAGGGTTTCCGCACTGAATAATACCCGGCAGAGTACCAGCGGCCAGAATCTGGGCAACCGTCTCCACAACGTAGCTATCGCTATAGGCCGCGGGGCCAACGCTCGTCACGCTTTGACTTCGTCCCTAGGTACGCCAAGTACCACGAGCAGACCCATTCTCATACAATCCAAAACAGTTTCCTCATCTTCTTCCAAACGGTATTTCAGAACCATGGTGCCAAATCGAAGCCGCGAGTATTTTCCCTTCGGATTGGTTGCCCAGGAAAACTTTTTCGCCCGCTCTAGAGCGGATGTAGAACAAAAAACATGTTAGTCAATGCACAATGTCTAAATGGAGAACATAACTACTGACCGACTTTTACTGCGCCCGTGGGAGGACTCCGACGTCGACTTCGTCTACGATCTGTACTCTCGCTGGGTAGTTCAGCGTTTTATTGGCCAGGAGCCACGCGTCATGGAAAGCCGATCGGAAGCCGTGGAACGCGTCGAACGTTTCAAAGCCATAAACCATCCTATCCACGGCATCTGGGCCGTCACCGGTAAAGATGACGGGCGGCTGCTCGGAACACTGCTACTCAAGCCAATTCCAGAGTCCGGCGAGGAGCCTATGGTGGCATCGCAGGACGTGGAGATCGGATGGCACTTCCATCCTGATCAATGGGGCAATGGGTATGCGTCCGAGGCAGCCAACGCCGTACTAGAACACGCCTTCCTCAGCGGCCTGCCACGTGTAGTGGCCGTGACTAACCCTGCCAACGAGTCGTCCCAAAGCGTGTGCCGTCGAATTGGTATGGCGGAGAAGGGCTTAACGGAGAAGTATTACAACTCCACCTGCGAGCTGTTTGTGCTCGAAAATCCCGCCACTAGCTAAGCGAATGCTCTGGCCGTCGGGTCAGGCCCTCAGTTCTTGGAGGAAACCACGCAGGTCATTGACAAGTAATTCCGGCTCTTCAAGTGCAGCGAAGTGGCCACCTTGATCATTGATGTCCTGCCAGCGCACTATCGTGTTACTTTCCTCGCATAGTGAACGGATACCCACGTCGTGAGCAAACTGGATTGCTGCGGTGGGAACCCCAGAATTGACTGGCGTGGTGCCCCAAGAATTCTGGGCGTAGCCAACGTAGGCGGAAGAACCTCCGCTCGCCGTGAACCAGTAAAGCGATGCATTCGTCAGGATCCAGGCGCGCCCAATGATTTCGTCAGGTGCCGTCTTGACTGGCCAAGTCCATGCCCTGAATTTGTCGAGCATCCAGGCCAATTGGGCAGCCGGCGAGTCTGAAAGGGCCACTCCAACGAGTCCGGGGCGGGTGGACTGAATGGCAATATAGCCGAACTCACCGTGCATAAATCGTGTGATCCTCTCAACCCGGTCTAGCTCGACAGCGTCCAACGCAACTTTGGCGTTCTCACTTACATTTGCGCAGAAGCCCAGTGCCCCGTTGACGTGTACCCCTATCACCCGTTCCGGGGCAGCCCGGGCTACCTCCGGTGCGATGATTGCCCCAAGATCACCGCCCTGGACTAGAAAGCGATGGTAGCCAAGGCGATCCATCAGTTCCAACCATGTCCCAGCGATCCGAGCAGTACTCCAACCAGAGCTTGCCAGGGGAGTGGAAAAGCCGAACCCTGGGAGAGAGGGGATGATGACGTCCATGGCGTCTTCCTTTGAACCACCGTGTGACTCTGGGTCTGTGAGTGGACCAATCAGGCCCAGGAATTCGAGAAATGAACCAGGCCAGCCATGGGTAAGTAGCAGCGGCGTCGCATTCGCTACGGTGGAGCGAACGTGGATGAAATGGATTCTCTGGTCATCGATGTTCGTGGTGAACTGTGGGATTTCGTTCAGTTGCGCCTCGACAGAACGCCAGTCGAAATCTTCGGCCCAGGCATGGAGAAACTCTTGGAGATAGCCACTAGGTATGCCCGTGCTCCAATCGTCTCCGGGCAGCGGTGTCGGCAGCCTAGTGGCTCTGAGCCGACTCGTAAGATCGTCAATCTGAACTTGAGGGACATTGATGTGAAAGCGGGTGATCGTGGTGTCCGGTGAGGTTGTCATGGAAACACTCTGACAGCCGAGGAGGACAGCTTTGGTCCGCTTTATCCGCGATGATTGACTTATGTGGGATACCTCGGCACGACTATTGCGACTTCTAGCGCTCCTACAACGACGCTATGAATGGAACGCCGAACAGCTCTCCGCCGAGCTAGAAGTGACGCCGCGCACGGTTCGCCGAGACGTTGGACGGTTACGGGAACTCGGGTATCCCGTTACGGCAGTACTGGGTGCTGGTGGCGGCTATCACCTGCGTGCTGGCACAGCGCTGCCGCCACTTATGTTCGAGACGCAGGAGGCATTAGCAGTATTGCTTGCTCTGCGGGATCTGATGGGAAATACATCCGAGGTCTCGTCCAGCAGCGACGGCGCTTCCACCGCCTTCGAAAAACTGCACAGGGTTATGCCGGACCACTTACAGCCAATCGTGCAAGCGTTCTTGGCGCACACCAGCAACGTTGATTTAGGGAACGCTGTGGGTTCAACACCTCATGAGGTCGGCATCCCGATCTTGGTGCTCCTCACGCGCGCCTGCCGCGACCGTAGGCAGATCCAATGCCACTATCGTTCTTTCTCTGGCCAAAGTGGAAACCGCCTGATTGAGCCCCTGCACATTATTCGCACTATGGGGAACTGGTACCTCATTGCCTATAGCCTCGAGGCAGCGAGTTGGCGTACTTTCCGCATTGATCGGCTAAGTAGACCCGAGATCACAAACAAGCCCAGTTATCCCCGGAATCCGCCAGCGCTAGATCTACACGACTTCGTCACGGCGCAATTGGCGCGTGGATGGCAGCAAGTCCGAGGCAGCGTGCGTGTCCATGCCCCCCAATCCGTTGTTATCCCTTGGATCAACCCCGTGTGGGGAGTCATCATTGAGGACGGATCCGAAACGTGCATTGTGAAGGCGGGAGCAGACAGTTATTCATCCATGGCTAGGTGGCTGCTGCTCATTGGAGCACGGCTGACGGTTCTAGAACCCGAAGCACTCCGTAGCGCGTTCGCCGATCTCGCGGCAGAAGTTGCCGCAGTAGGACAAACACCGCCGTCGTAGGGGTAGTTCAAAACACGACCTCATTTTGGATTCGGCCTCCAGGCTTCCGTGTTATTCCTCCTTCTTCGGCCAACGCAGGCACCCGGTACACGCCTCACTTCCGGGAGCAACACGCCCAGAGTGGGTGTTATGCCGGACATAGCGCACTTGCTAGGCTGACGTGCAGGCCTGCACCGGCTCTCTCACGTAGCTGAAGAGTCAAGGTCACATGCTAGACCGCGCCATCAATGACCCAAAGAGTGACCTCAAAGCGCTCAACGGTCCTCGAAAAGCTGCGCCTCAATTTCACACTAGGTCCGCGAAACTAACCCGTATGGGCGGTCTAATTTGGCGTCGCCCTTAAAGCGGTATGACCTAAGGGACGGGCTACCGCACGGCAGTAACCGCCGACTACTATTAGCCTGATCTAGGTGCGGCTACTGCTGGCGCCCACAGGAAGAGACAAATGATAGGGACGGGCGACGCAGCCATGACGACACAAACTCACACAGCAGACAGCCATGAGCTGATCCGGGTGAGAGGTGCACGGGTCAATAATCTCCAAGACATCAGTGTTGAGATACCCAAACGGCGTCTGACGGTGTTCACCGGTGTCTCCGGATCTGGAAAGAGTTCGCTGGTCTTTGGGACGATCGCAGCTGAGTCTCAACGGATGATAAACGAAACGTACAGCGCATTTATCCAAGGTTTCATGCCCACCATGGCCCGGCCCGACGTCGACGTGCTTGAGGGACTAACCACAGCGATTTTGGTAGATCAGGAACGCCTTGGCGCAAATCCGCGGTCCACTCTCGGAACGGTCACCGACGTCAACGCGATGTTGCGGATTGTTTTCAGCAGGTTGGCTCAACCACATGTCGGATCGCCTTTAGCCTACTCATTCAATGTCCCTTCCATCAGTGGCGCCGGCGCAGTGGCCTTTGAAAAAGGTGGGCGGACTGTCAAGGAGAGGCGCAGCTTCAACGTAGTCGGTGGCATGTGCCCACGCTGTGAAGGCCGCGGTTCCGTCACTGACTTCGATCTCACCGCCTTGTTCGACGCCGACAAGTCTCTCTCCGAAGGCGCATTGAAGATTCCCGGCTACAGCATGGACGGCTGGTATGGACGCATCTTCTCCGGCTGCGGATTATTCTCGATGGACAAGAAACTGGGTAAATTCACCAAGAGGGAACTTGAAGATCTGCTCTACAAGGAGCCTACGAAAATAAAGGTAGAGGGAATCAACCTCACTTACGAGGGACTCATCCCCAAGATCCAAAAATCGTTCCTGTCCAAGGATGTTGAGGCCATGCAGCCGCACATTCGGGCATTCGTGGAGCGCGCAGTGACATTCACTACGTGTCCAGAATGCCACGGGACCAGGCTGGCCGAACACGCCCGCAACTCCAAGATAGACGGAAAGTCCATCGCCGATCTGTGTTCCCTGCAGATCAGCGATCTTTCCGAATGGGTCCACAGTTTGCACGAAACGTCAGTGGCGCCGCTCTTGTCGGCGTTGGGAAAGAGTCTTGACTCCTTCGTAGACATTGGTCTGGGTTACCTCTCACTGGACCGGGCCTCGGGTACTTTGTCCGGGGGAGAAGCCCAACGAACCAAAATGATCCGTCATCTGGGCTCATCTCTAACCGACGTGACCTACATCTTCGACGAGCCGTCAATCGGACTTCACCCGCATGACATCGCAAGGATGAATCAGCTGCTGCTGCAACTGCGGGACAAGGGGAACACGGTTCTAGTTGTTGAACACAAACCCGAGATGATCGAGATCGCAGATCATGTTGTGGATCTTGGCCCCTTAGCGGGATCCGAAGGCGGAAAAGTGATGTACGAAGGCACGGTGAAGGGTCTGAGATCCAGCGACACGATCACCGGTCATCATCTCGACGACCGGGCAACTCTGAAGCCGGTACTTAGGAATCCTTCCGGATCGCTGCCAGTACGTGGAGCAAATGCCAATAATCTCAAGAACGTCGACGTAGACATTCCGCTCGGTGTGCTCACAGTCATCACGGGGGTCGCCGGCTCAGGAAAAAGTTCGTTAATCAACGGTTCTGTGTCTCCACTTGATGGGGTAATAACAGTGGACCAAGGCGCCATAAAGGGATCTCGGCGCAGCAATCCTGCGACGTATACGGGCATGCTTGAACCGATCAGGAAGGCGTTCGCCAAGGCCAATGGAGTCAAGGCTGCACTCTTTAGCCCGAATTCGGAAGGGGCCTGCCCAAGCTGCAAAGGAGCCGGCGTCACGTACATCGATCTAGGCATGATGGCCGGCGTCGCAACAACCTGCGAGGAATGCGACGGCAAACGTTTCCAAGCCCTTGTTCTTGACTACTTACTCGATGGACGCGACATCAACGAGGTCTTGTCCATGTCGGTGACTGAAGCAGGCGAGTTCTTCGGCTCAGGCGCGGCCAAAATCCCTGCCGCGCACAAAATACTGACTCGACTTGCCGATGTCGGCCTTGGCTATCTGCGCATCGGGCAACCGCTGACCACACTGTCAGGAGGGGAGCGTCAACGACTAAAGTTAGCCACCAAAATGGCTGAAACAGGCGATGTTTACGTCCTCGATGAGCCCACCACCGGCCTGCACCTGGCAGATGTGCAAAATCTGCTGGCGTTGCTGGACCGGTTGGTGGACTCCGGAAAATCCGTCATCGTCATTGAACACCACCAAGCGGTCATGGCGCATGCGGACAGAATCATCGACGTCGGTCCGGGCGCCGGGCACGACGGCGGAACGGTAGTTTTCGAGGGTTCCCCGGCTGAACTTGTAGCTGGGAAATCGACGCTGACCGCCAAATATCTCGCGGAGTACATCGGAGCCTGATGGGCTCGGTCTGCGGGGGAGCGGCATCCCCAACCCGGAAATTAGGAGAACTTCACCCCGCCGGTCAGTTGACTGAGTCCTATAGTTACAGTCATGGGGGCTTGCGGGGAGATATCCACTGTGGTCATTCCGGACTTTCCACGCGAGGTCTCTACGAGGATATGGTGCTGGCCAGCGGCCAACGGAATAGAAATCGATTTCCGACTCCGTAAAGCACCATATGGGGTGTTGTCGACATAAACGCTCATGCCAATAGCGCCACCGGCCAAACTGGGACGACTAAGTACTAATTGGCACGATCCGCCCGGTGACTCTATTCCACAATTCGGGCAGGTGCGCGCAGCATCCGAAACAGTATTACCACATTCACGACATTGAGTCATTGCCAAAGCAGTACATCCTTTTAACTTGACCCGCCCCGGAGGCGGTGGGTTTCCTGTGCTGAGAATAGCTTGATCTTCGCGTAGATGTCGAGAAAAGAGGCAAGGGCTTATGACAAAGGGTTCTGTATACGTTATGTCAACTAAATGACATTCTACCCAAATAGGACAGCTACAGCATGTTTCAGCAGCTCTACGGAGTCACGGTCAAGCGTCTCCCCGGACCAACTGCTGACGGCCGCTACTTATCTTCATTTCCAGTCTGCCTTTCCAGCTCGGAACGCTGCCTGGAGGCTCAAACGGCACACTTCCCCAAGCCCCAGTAGAACGCCGATAATCTACATTATGTAAAGTAGTCCTCTGCGTATCTCATTGAATGAATCATTCAACGCCTCCAGCTGTCCTGTCTCATCTAAAGTGACGCAATCTCAACTTAGTTGAAGCATTAGCCCGGTTCGTCTCAAGTTAGTTGACGTACCCGAACCGTGGCGGGGACTAAACTTTAGGCTATGGGACGCTCACACGCGGCGTCCGACGCTCTCGCCGGCCACCACGCTCCAGCAGGCACCCTGTCGTTCAGGGAGCAGTTCCCCAGAGCCTCAACCACTTCACAACTGGCTGACTGCTGGATGACCCCGTTTGAACATGCCCGGCCCATCCGTGCCACCGCCGCATTCAAGGGCCAACGAAATTTCGCGGGCCTCTGGTGGTGCACCACAAATCAACGGCACATCGGATTCGAATCCTGGTGCGAACAGGACAACCGCCCTCCCTACAACGGTGCATAACTACGACGTAGGCGATTTAGCTGGATGGCCGCTCGATCTATTACAGATTTGGGGAGAATGCGACCGCCTATCCCCTATGCCAGAGCTTGCGAGCTGGATGGAAGCGGCTATCGGTTCAAACAAGTCTGCTTTTGTCTACGGCGACGTTGTAGCTGACGCCGACACATGGCTCATGGTAAAGGCAATAAAAGCCGAACCAGTGGCAAGTCTCTCGGACACCATGCGACACTTTTATAAATTATCAGATGCTGAACGTATCAAGAGGTTCTACAGTGAACGATTTGGTACTTCAGAGTCAAACATTGCTAACGCGTTTATAGACTTGGTAGATGGCCTTGACGCGATAGGGATCAATTTGGGCTTCACTGTTGATAAACTGATGGAAACTGCCCATACGTCGAGCATGCCGACGAGGTCCCAAACAGAGACATTAGGACGAGCCTATGGTCGTATTTAGAAATGGTTGAGCGAATGATGCCAAAGAATGGTGGGCGGATTACTGATAATTTGCGCGATATTAGATCCCCCCCGAGGTTTCAAGCATATCGTCAAATATTTGGCATACTGAAACTTATTGTCGGTTTTTCTATGCTGTTCATAGCAAGCGGTTGGGTTGGATTGGATTCTGCGGGATTGCCTGATGTTTCCCTTGTGAGCAACGGACTAATTTACCCCGGTGAAGAGTGGGTAAACCGGGTTGTCATGATTGCCCTTATTGGCGCTGGCATTAGCCTATGCGTCAGTCCGCCCCGTCTTTTTTATTCACGTGCCGCTGCAGTAGATTATGTCCAGCTAACGGCGGGCGCACTCCTCGTCGTCTGTGTTCTAATCCTGCTGCCTTTTATTTCAGGTTTTGAGTTCGTTACCCCTGAAGATCGCTGCGTATATCTGATTTGTTGGCCAAGGCCCTTTCAAGAGTTTCTGATTGGTGTTCCGGCGATCTCGGCTGGGATCTGCATGATTGTGCTCGGAATCGGGCTCTTCGTAATTAGGCATGGTTGGTGGGTTTGATCCGGTAC
>NZ_JAJJBU010000035.1 GCF_020905375.1 Arthrobacter cryoconiti | reverse complement strand
CATCTCAGCCATACCACGCTTAACGCGGCTACTGCCAGTCACCGGGAGCTCTCCACGGCCAGTTTCAGTTCTCTTTTGCGACGTAGACACGTTATTCCTTCTTAATGAGGTGGGTGCGAATGGCAGCGGCCCAAAGGGGCGGTCGCCTGATTTTATTCCTACAACGAGATCAACTGCACTGCCCCGTAACCCAGGGTTGCGATGAGTGTCCAGGACAGCAATGCCACAAGGCTTCCCCTAATTCCGGTGGAGAGCAAGTCCCTGATACTCACAGCGGAGCCCAAACCGAAGAGCGCGGCGCCTAGGAGCACGTCCTGGAGCAGGGAACCGATCTCTAGCATCCCGGGACTTAGGATTCCCAGCGATCTGATGACAATCATCGCCACGAAGCCAATAACAAACACGGGAACCAACGGTGGCAACGACGACGGCTTCTGGCCGCTGACAGCATCTACGCCCTGGTTGCGGGCGCTTCGACGCGTCGCCAAGGCCGCTATGAAGACAATGGGCGCCAGCAACATGACCCGGGTTAACTTGAAGACCAAGGCGGCCGCCAGCGCAGCGGACCCGGCCACTTGCGCCGTTGCAACGACTTGGCCGACGTCGTGCACCGAAGCCCCCGTCCATTCCCCAAACTGAATTGGTGAAAGAGACAACGGACCCATGAGTAGCGGCAGGACGCCGATGGCGAGGGTTCCGCAGAGAGTTACCAGCGCTACCGGCATGACCGTATCAGTATGGCGAATGCGCCGCGCAGCGGCCATCGCTCCAATGGCGGAGGCTCCGCAGATTGAAAACCCGGCGGCGATCAATAAGGGGGTCTCTCCCGGAAGCCTAAAGAGTTTCCCCAAGAAATAAGTACCGGTAAATGCCAGAACGACTACGCCAACAATGATCGCGAAAGTTGCCCAGCCCAACTCCCAGACATCGACGATGCTCAGCTTCAAGCCAAGCACCACAATCCCGGCCCGCATAAGCTTCTTGCCGGCAAAATCCAGTCCGGGACGAAAAGATCCGGCGGTCGGCGTCCGCACGCGAGGCAGGTTCGCGCACAGGATTCCAAGTACTACCGCCACTGTCAGCGCAGGGAGCGAGGGAAGCAGCGTATGAATCCCGAAGGAAATAAGTACCCCCACGGTGCAGGCCATGAGCCCGGGTATGAGCTGTGCCCGGCTTTCGCGCACCGGGTTTTTTCGCGCTCGACGCCGGGGCAAGGGCTCCTGGAGGGTTTTACTGATGGGCATTCTCTTCTTCTAACTGTGCTGTGATAGCCAATGAAACGTGCGTACAGGAGCGGGGCCCATCCGGTCAGGGAATGCGCGCACCTCCATGAGTGGCGACCCCTGACCGGGTGAGAATAGGGCCCTAGCTAACGGCCCGGGAGGAATGAGACAGTGTTGGGTAACTGTTCAGCTCACCGCACGAAGCTCGGACGTGGGTCCGAGCACTGCGCACAGTCGCGATAGCTAGTTCGACCGCTGGATCGATCAGTGTCACGACGCCGGAATCCCCTATTTCCGAAACCAACGTCGACAACTCGGTGCAGCCCACAATGACGCTCTGAATCCCCTGCTCATACAGGTTCGCCAAAATCTGGCGCAGGTCCTGGAGCGAAGATGCCCCAGGCCTACCAGCCTTGACCCCGTGAACTATGTTCATCAGCAGCGCTTGATCTTCCGGGACCGGGACAGCAACGTCGTATCCGGCATCGCTGAGAGCTTGCTGGTACATCCCCGACAGAAGGGCACCATCAGTTGCCAGCAACCCGATCGTGCCACTCCGCGCACTGCGCTGGACTGCCTGGATCGTTGAATCAATGATGCTGATGAATTCAACGGGCTTTCCGGCCAGGACGGCTGGAAGGTAGCCATGAACGGTATTGCACGGAACGACGATGATCTCCGCTCCGCAGTCCATGAGCCGTTGCAGTCCGGTTTCCAGCCATGGCGTTGGATCTTGAGCACCGGCGAGAATGGCGTCCTGACGGCTGGGCACCGTAGGATCCGCCCAAATTACCACTCGAAGATGCTCTTGATCCAGCGACGCCGGAGTGTGGGCGATCAACTTGGCATAAAAATCTGCCGTGGCAGAGGGACCCATGCCGCCTAGTATCCCCACTACCCGGGATGGAACTGGTTCGGTTAGCAAGATCTATCCCAGAGACTCGTTCGGGTATGCGTAGAGGGCAGGCGAGCCTCCGGTATGGACAAACAGGACGTCGCTGTCCTTTTCAAAAGAGCCTTCTTGGATCATCCCCACGAGGCCTGCAGCAGTCTTGCCGGTATAGACCGGATCAAGAAGGATTCCTTCGGTCCGTGCGAATAGCTTGATTGCCTCCGTCATTTCCTTCGTCGGGAGCGAATAGCCCGGTCCTACGAAGTCGTCGCGCACCACGGACAGTTCCACCGGAATCTGCAGCTGCGCGCCCGCAAGCGCTAGCGTCTGCTGCGCCAAACCGTGAATTTTGGCTTCTTGGGGTCCTTTTGCCCCCCGCACACTGATCCCGGTCAGTGGGATTCCGCTTTGATTGCCATAGAAACCGGCGAGCAGGCCGGCGTGTGTTCCGCCGGATCCACTGGCACACACCACATGGTCGATATCCAAGCCCGCGTCAAAGCTCTGCGTGAGTATTTCTTCCGCGCAGGCTACATAGCCTAGGGCACCCAGCGCGTTGGAGCCGCCACCTGGCACAATGTAGGGTCGTCCGCCTTCTGCGATGACTTCCTGCGCCATCGTCTCCATCCGAGTCATTAGATCTGTTCCCCCCGGTACTGGAGTAATGGATTCAGCGCCCAGCAGACGGAACAAGAAGTTGTTGCCACTGGCTTCTTCGTTGTACGAACCCTCTACTCGTTCCTCGATGAGCAACCGGCATTTGAGTCCTTCCTTAACAGCTGCCGAAAGCGTTAAACGGCAATGGTTGGATTGGACCGCACCCGTTGTGATGATCGTGTCTGCGCCACGCGCCAACGCGTCTGCCATTAGGAACTCGAGCTTGCGAGTCTTATTACCGCCAGAGGTTAAACCCAGCAGGTCATCGCGCTTGATGTGGATACGAGGGCCGCCCAGTTCTCTGCTGAGGTTCGGAAGGAACTCAAGAGGGGTAGCCCCCACGGTGTAGCGGCGACGAGCGATCTTAGCCAAATTCATGATGTTTACACTTTCTCGATCAGTTCACGGTTCCGCCTATTGCGGTCCCGATGGCGTGTACGGCGCCGACGTAAGGAAGGTCGACTCACGAGTGGACAGGATGTAGAGGAACGTGATTAGTATTCAGTCAACGATTTCTACTCTTCATATTTGATTTTTGATTGAATCTTGAATTTGATTCTAGATTGACATACTTCTTGCTAGTAGGTCAAGGGTGGTAGCTTGAGTCCTGTGAATATGACACCCGGAGTTGAGTTGGCCAGTCTGGAACGGGAAGCCGTTCGCGGAGACGGCCTGGTAAGCGTGGCGCACACACAGATCCGCAAACTGATCCTCTCTGGAGAGTTATCGCCAGGAGACCGCGTGACAGTGCGGCCTCTGGTCTCCCGACTCGGCCTTTCACCAACACCAATCCGGACGGCACTTGCAGCCCTTGAACGCCAAGGACTTCTCGAGTCCCGCGAACATCGCGGATTCTTTGTTCCACAATTTAGCGCCAGTGATCTGATGGAGATCTACGAACTGCGTGAAGCGCTAGAAGTGATCGCTTGCCGACGAACCATCCAGTCACCATCTCGCCTTGATGTTGCCAACGGCATGGACGTGTTACTTGAACAACAACGAGCCTTCGTGTCAGCCGGCGACCTAGCCGGATATGCCGATCTAGACGTCAGGTTCCACCAGCTCCTCTGGATCGGATCCGGTAACAAGCGGCTGGTGGGCGTTGCCGACAACCTCTTCGGACAGATGCGCATTGGAAACAATATCTCCACCCGTGTCCCAGGACGCCCCGAAGCATCACTTAGCGAGCACGGCGCCATCGTTCTGGCCCTGCGCGCCGGCGACGCACGCGGGGCTGAACGCGCGGTTCGTGCGCACATTCGCACGGCTGCTAAAGCAATGTCAGAACTCATGGAAAAGGAAGCTTCAGCTATCCCGGAGCTGTGAAGCTGCGGGGATTTCCATCCGTTGCGTTCACGCCAGACCATCTCCGGGATTCAGATGTCCCAGGGCAAGCCCAGCGAGTACTGCTGAACCCCGTGAGAGCACCGAGTCCTCGAATATCACGTTATCGGAGTGGTTCTGGGCAACGATTCCCGGGGCATCTACGGGTGCGCACGAGCCCATGAAGATGAATGTTCCACCGACTCTTTTTAGCACGTACGCGAAGTCTTCTGAACCATACACAGCATGCTCAAGCTCAAGATATTCGTCTTCTCCATAAAGTGCCGTCACGGTCTTTTGCGCCGCTACTGCACCAGCTTGCGAACCCACCATGGGCGGATATTCTTGTGCAAAGTCAACGTCAACTTCGAGTCCATGGGCAGCGCCAATCCCGCGACAAATACGTGTGAAGATCTCTTCGATGCGTTCGCTTGATGCTTCCGAATAGCAACGAATGGTCGCCTCGAATTTCACCTCGCTGGCAATAATGTTCCTGGCAGTGCCGCCGTGGAGAGAACCGACGGTAAGTACCACTGGGTCAAAGACATCGAAACTACGGGTAACAGCGGCTTGCAAGGCAAGGATCATTTCACAAGCCCCCGGTACGGGGTCTTTGGACAGGTGCGGCTTCGAGCCGTGGCCACCCACACCTCTGACCAGAACCGCCATCCGTGCCGAGGCAGAACTCAACGCGCCCACACGAGTGGCGAACTTGCCCAGCGGCACATTGCCGGCTGCCACATGCAGCCCATAGGCCGCCACCGGACGATCGCCAGCCACTTCCAAGAGACCCTCACCAATCATCTTTGCCGCCCCGTCCCAGCCTTCTTCGCCAGGTTGAAACATGAAAATGACGTTCCCTTTTATCTGGTGTACTCGTCGCGAGAGAAGTTTCGCTGCCCCCACCAACATCGTGGTGTGAAGGTCGTGTCCACAAGCGTGCATCGCACCGGCGATTTCCGAAACGTACCCAACGCCCGTCTGCTCTACAAGGGGTAACGCATCCATATCCCCTCGCAGGAGCACCGTGGGTCCGCCCGGGGATCCGCGGAGCACAGCTGTCACGGAAGACAAACTGCGACCGGTGAACACTTCCAAAGGCAGCCCGTCGATGGCGTCAAGCACCTTCTTCTGCGTCAGCGGCAAATCTAGTCCGATCTCAGGCTCCCTATGCAGAGAATGCCGTAATCGAGTCAGTTCCTCTTGGAGCTCGCCAGCTTCCTCACGAAGTCCCATGACTTTTCCCCTTTTCTGGATTGGTAAAAATAGGCAGCACCCAATTGTGGGTAAGTCAATTACAAGGTTGAGTCCGCCGGTGGGTTCCACCCCTCATCCAAGACATGCCAGGCCAAAAATGCGCGAACCGTCTCATACCAAATTTTCTGATTCCGGGGCCTGAGAATGCGGTGTGATTCGTCGGGAAAATAAAGGAAGCGGTGAGGCAACGGTTCATCGACATCATGGTGCGCGAGTAGACTCCACCACAACCGCATACTTTGGCCAACGGGTACGCGGTAGTCTTTATCCCCATGCGTCACAAGCATCGGAGTGACAATCTTGCGCGCATGCAGATGCGGTGAGTTCTCAACGATCCTCCCGCGTTCCATTTCCGCACGCCAGAAGTTGGGCAGATCCGTTGACTCACCAAAATCATCCAGCGCCCAAATACCCGCGTGCGAGGTGATTGCCTTGAATCGGTCAGTATGCCCGGCGATCCAATTGGCCATGTAACCACCGAACGAAGCACCCATCACAGCTGTTCGGGTGCTATCCAAATCCTCCCGGGTGAGAGCCTCATCAGTGACCGCCATCAAATCATTGAAGGGAGCTTTCCCCCACTCGCCCCAGCCACGCTGGAGCATTTCTTGACCGTACCCGGTGGAAAGTGCCGGATCGGGCATTAGCACCGCATAACCACAGGCGGTCAAAAGCCACGGACACCAATTCCATGACCACGTGTTAAAAGAGTTGACGGGTCCACCATGTGCCCACAGCAGCAGTGGCGCGGGATGCTCCCGCGATGCCTCCTTTGGAAGGGCCAAGAACGCACGCACCGACGTCCCGTCCTGGACAACAACGCTCACTTCGCTCAAAGTTCCAGGCAACTGCGGAACCGGAGCTGGCCCACGCAGCTCTACCGGCGTCTGGTCTATCAGACCGGTATCTAAGACGACCACGCTGCCGGGATCGCTCCAACTGGAGCGCACCGCATAGATCAACTGCCCGTCGGGATGAACACAGAGCCCCGAATAGGATCCATCGTTGACGAGTCTGCGCAGGCGAGCTGAACTGACATCTAGTGCGAAGATGGGCGCCCTGCCCGATTGATCGGCAACGAAGTACAACGTTTTTCCGTCAGGCGCCCACACGAGAAGCTTTGCTCGCAACTCGCCCTCCAACGGCACCACCACGGGTTCCCGAGGTCCTTCGGTGTCCACCAAGCACAGACTTTGTACGTCTGCTCTTTCGTATGTTCCTTGTTCCAGACGGACACACGCAACACGCGAGCCATCCGGAGAGATCGCGGGAGCAACTTCGTAGTAGAGAACTGGCCCGCCGTAAAGCATTCCGGGCGCTCCGGCCAGCACCGTGCGGGCACCAGTGGACGTCTCGATCCTCACGAGCTCAAAGGTCATTTCGACTTCACGCTCGATTCGCTGCCACGAAGTCACGATGAACGTTCCGTCGCGGCTGACATCAAAGGAAGTTTGAAGTAATCCGTATTCGGCATCTGGGGTGAGATCTCGCAACTGAACAGATCCGTTGTCGCTGGTCACAAATAGCCGGTCCTGCTCCGGCCCAATGTCACGATGGCGCAGCCTCGCTGGATAGCCGTCATGCAGGATCGCGGATACATCTCGCTCTGCTCGTTGCCGAGTCCGCACCCCGGCTTCCGCAGGAGCCGCCCCGATCAGCACTGACGCTTTCAAGATGACGTCGCCGGAGTGGGCTGCGACTTCCAGCGCACTGAACCCTCCTTGCTGGTTCACTGCTAGCTGTTCGGCCTCAGTCCCCGCATCCGAAGACAATTTCCACAGTGACAAGCCCTGCGGCTCCCCTTCGCTACGAGTACCGCTCTCCGCCGTCGGCCCCCGCGGGGCAAGAAAGAGTAGTGATCCATCGGGAAGGAACGCTGCTGCCCTGGTGCCAGCGGATGATCGAGTTATCCGGCGCGCTGGCAGGGCGCCTTCGAGATCGATCTGCCAAAGTGCGTTCACCCAGTCATTCTTCTTCTGCTCAAGTTCCGCAGCCTCCGCCACGAGCATGGAGCCGTCGGGGGAAAGTGCCAGTGTGCCCTGGCGGCGAAGCCCAAGGTAGTCGTCTAGGTCGTGAAAAACCGTCTTCTGCTCCGCGTTTTCGGGCGTCTTCGCGACGGTGTCCATGACCTCCTCATTCGCACTAACGATCATCAATCTACTTCCTTTCGATGTGTCGGGAACCATGCAAATAGACCCTGTTCGGCAAGGTCGGCAGCTGCTCTAAAGCAATCTCACATTCGGTTCCGTCCTAAGAATGTTTACTCTCACCCGGAGCTAGTACGTAACAAGCGGCTAGGTCCTCAGACTCGCAACGCGCCGTTCCCGATTGATACGCTGCGCCTCTGGATCAGGCAGTGGAACGGCAGAGATCAAGCGCTGCGTGTAGGGTTCCTTCGCGTTTCGCAGAACTGCGTCTCGAGGTCCTTCTTCGACGAGTTTCCCATTGCGCAGCACTACGACCCTGTGCGCCAATAGATCCACAACCGCTAAGTCATGGCTGATAAACAGACAAGCGAATTGCAGATTCTGCTGCAACTGCAGAAGCAGTTCCAAAAAGCGCGCCTGCACGGAAACGTCAAGTGCAGATGTTGGCTCATCGGCCACCAGCAGTTTGGGGCTCAATGCCAGTGCTCGAGCAATGACCACCCTCTGCTTTTGACCACCTGATAATTCATTGGGGTATCGCCCAAAAAAGGCTCGAGGTAGTTCTACCTGCTCCAGCAGGTCTTCGACCATCGAGTCAAGCCGCCGTCCCTTGGCAACACCGGCGACCTTGAGAGGCTCACCAATACTCTCCCCAATCTTCATACGCGGATCCAAGGATGAGGTTGGGTCCTGAAAGACGATCCCAATTTGCCGGCGTACGTCGCGAAGAGCGGCCTTTTTGAGTTTCCATAGGTCATGACCAAGAACACTTACCTCACCGGAAGCTATGGGGACCAACCCCATGACTGCTCTGCCAATGGTGGTCTTTCCAGAGCCCGATTCACCAACCAAGGCAACTAGCTCTCCGGCATGAATGTCGAGAGAGAAATCCTCCACTGCTCGAAATACCGGAGAGTTGCCTTGCTTGGGGTAGTCGATGGTCACATTTTTCATGGACAAGCTGGGCGCGTCTTCCCGATTGACAACGTGTTCACGCACTGTTGTCGCACCCAAGCGAGGCACAGCCGAAAGCAATTCCTGCGTGTAAGGCTGCTGCGCGTTCGCGAAGATCTGTTGGGTGCTTCCAATTTCAACAATCCGCCCGCTGCGCATGACGACCACACGATCAGCAAGATCGGCTACAACGCCCATGTCATGAGTAATGAGCAGAATCGCCGAGTGAAGACGATGGCGCAAGTTTCGCAACAGATCCAGGATCTCGGCTTGAACCGTCACATCCAATGCTGTTGTCGCTTCGTCAGCAATCAGCACATCCGGATCACATGAAATGGCCTGTGCAATAACTACACGTTGACACTGGCCACCGGATAATTGGTGCGGGTAGGAAGCAAACGTCTTCTCTGGATTGGGCAAGCCCACTATTTCCAAGAGCTCCAGCGCACGCTCACGCGCAGCACTCTTACTCATATTGTTGTGCACAGTGATGGCTTCAATAATCTGCTTACCAACCGTATACAAGGGGTCCAGCGCCGTCATCGGTTCCTGAAAAACTACAGCTATCCGTTTTCCGCGGAGGCGGCGAAGCCCTCCAGCATCGAGGTTTCCGATTTCTTCCCCATTGAGCTTGATGCTTCCTGAGGTTCTGCAGTTTTCAGGCAACAGCCCCAAGAGTGCCATGGCACTTGAGCTCTTACCAGAACCAGACTCACCAACTATTGCAAGGATTTCCCCCTTGTAAACATCATAATTGAGGTCAGTCGCGGCCTGAATCCATTCGCCATTCGATTCGAATTCGACACTAAGATCACGTACTTCCAGGGCCAGCTCGCCGTCCTGCTGAAAAGGCGCTGCATCGATTACCTGGGTTTCGCTCTTGTCCATATTCATGGTCTTTTCCTTATCGCAAGTTTTCTCACGTGGTCTACTTGGGATTTTCATCGACGTCTACCTGATCCTCGAGCAGGGGCTCAACATCGGCAAAGGCAGCCGGGACACGTCTGGAAGAAATGAGGCCGCGAAAAATCAAGAACGGTTTGCGCTTCTTACGAATGTTTTGAACGTGCGGGTCCAGTAAGTCTCTGAGTCCGTCACCGAGCAAATTCAAACCCAAAACGGACAGAATAATGATGCCGCCTGCGAATATAACCATCCAGCTTGACTCGAAAATCACAGACTTTCCCGCGAGCAATATACTCCCCCAGCTCGGGGCTGGAGCAGGAACACCCGCCCCTAAAAAGCTCAGCGATGCTTCGTTGATGATCGCATCCGCAAAGATGAACGTGACTTGAACGACCAAGGGCGAAAGTATGTTCGGAGCGACGTGTTTCAAAATGATACGGAGGTCGCTCACGCCTTGGACTCTGGCCGCGTCGATATACAGCTCGTCCTTGATGGAAAGTGCGGCAGATCTTACGACTCGTGCAATATACGGCGTAAAGACCACGCTCAGGGAAAGCACTACGTTTTCGGTCTTCGGCCCGAGTGCTGCCATCAAGGAAATCGCCAGCAAGATGCTCGGGAAAGCCATCAGTCCGTCCATGATGCGCATCAATATGTTATCCGCCGCACGGTAGTAGCTCGCAAGAAGCCCGATCGTGGCGCCGAAGAATGCCGTAATGAGTGCCACCGACGCACCGATTCCCAGCGAGGTTCGTGCTCCGTAGAGAATTCTCGTGGCCAGGTCTCGGCCAAACTCGTCAGTTCCCATCCAGTGCGACGCCGATGGTCCCGCCAATGCGTCAGGGCCCAACTCCAAAGGGTTGTAAGGCGTCAGAAGCGGACCCACGATGGCTAGGAGCGCGAGGAGGATCACTATGCTGCCGCCGAACACTGTAAATCGGCTTCCCATAATTTTCCGAACGAACATTGAGCGCTTAGAGGGCGCCACTAAAGTTCGTTGGGTAAGAACTTTAGTTGAACTTACATTTGGCATGATTTCTTCCTTTCACTTCAGCCGAACTCGTGGGTCAAGGACTCCATAGAGAACATCGACGATCAGATTCACGAAAATGAATGCGAAAGTTATGAACAATACTGTTCCTTGAATAACCGGAAGGTCACGCCTTTGGATGGAGTCAACTATCAATTGACCGAGGCCTGGAATATTGAAGATGGTTTCGGTGACGACAGCACCCGTGATGAGACCTCCAACACTCTGACCAACAACAGTGAGAATTGGTAATGATGCGTTCCTCAGAGCATGTAGGTAAATGACACCGCGTTCTTTGACGCCTTTAGCGCGAACGGTTCTGATGTAGTCCTTGCGGAGCACATCAAGCATTGACGACCTCGTCATCCGCACAAAGAGCGCAGCCTGCATGGAGCCCAGCGCCACGGATGCCAGTATCAAATACTGGAACCAATTCCAGACACCTGAACTGAGAGGTTCATAACCCGCGACAGGAAGCCAGCCAAGGTTTACCCCAAAAATTAGTGCCAGAAATAGCCCGAGCAGAAAGCTCGGTATAGACATTCCTAAAAGAGAAACACCCATAATGGACACGTCACTAACCGTCCCCCGGCGAGATGCCGCATAGATACCAAGAGGGATAGCGATTGTGACTGCTATTATTTCGGCGAGCATCGCGATGGCGAAGGTCGGGCCGATATGACTGATGATCGCACTTGTGACGGATTGCCCCAAGAAGTAGGACGCTCCTAAATTGCCTCTGAAGACATCCGCGATCCACAAAAAGTATTGCTGATAAAGCGGTGCGTCCAACCCAAGTTGGTGATTGAGGTTGGAAATCTGATCATCGGTTGCGTTATCGCCCAGAATCACTGCTGCCGGACTACCCGGGGTTAGATGAATTATGAGAAACACCACGGTGAGAACGACCAGAAGTATCGGTATGGTTGACAGTAATCGTCTAGCCAAGAACTTGACCAAAGTGGATATCCTCCAATTTTCTTTCTATCAGCGCACGGTGCCTGGCACGCGAATTATCTTTTTTGAGCTAAGGACTGAGCACCACATATAGTCCCACTGACGGTTGCTGGGCGGGGCCGGGACTTCCGGATTTTCCGGGGCGCCCTGCCCAGCAACGAAAGCGCCGATGCTTTCAAATCGTCATTTGGCCGGACAGGACCTGCATGGATCCGGCATCGTCGCGTCATGGGTGAGGAGAGTATTTTTCCTCACTTGGAAACTTTGAGACTCTGCCCAATAACTCCCTGGAAGAGTTCCAGGTTCTGCACTTTGTCCGTTCCGATAAAGACGGTGTCGAAGTCTCCGTAGAAGACGAATGGCAAGTAGTCCGTCCAAATGTAGCCTTGCAATGTAGCCCACACCGCCTGGGCCGCCTCAGGTGTAGCGGCGGCTCGCAGGTCCTTCAACAATTGATCCCGCTTGGGAACGTCCTTGACGGAACCAGCAAACGTGCTGCTGACTGCATAAAGTTGAGAAGGATTGCTCTGGTAGACGAAGCTAGCCATGGCCATATCCCAGCCAGTATCCTTACTGCGCTTTTCCACGACAGTGGCGTAATCGGTCACATCCAGATCCACCTTCATGCCAACAGCCTCAAGCTGTTGTTGGATAACGACGGCAGCTTTGAACATGTAGTCATAGTCTCTGGAGGTCAAAATGTGGATCGGTTCACCGTTGTATCCGGCTTCGCTCAGGAGCTGTTTGGCCTTCGCAACATTGTGTTGGTTGTATTCTTCCTTGCCCGCATCACTTGCCCAACGAGTGGTTGACGGCATGTAGTCAGCAGTCAGGTGGACCAGCTTTTCGCTAGGAAATGCCGTGTTCATGATGGCCGTTGAATCCATCGCGGCGTTGATCGCCTGACGAACCTTGAGATTGGAAGTCGGCCCGCTTCGCTGATTGAAGACTGAGATCAGGTGACCCGTGGGTTCGGTAAATACCTTGACGTTCTTTTGCGACTTCAGAGTGTCGTAACTGCTCGCCGGTATGTTGGTGGCGATGTCGTACTGACCTGATCTGACGCCAGCAGCCCTGGTCGAAGGGTCCGTAATGAACCGGAAAATGAGGTCTTTGACGAAGACGGCTTTGTTCCCCGAATTTCCGCTAGGCTCAAGCCCGTTGTCCTTGTAGTCATCGTACTTGGAGAGTTGGATGAACTGATCCTTCTCCCATTTGACGAACTTGTAAGGCCCTGTTCCGACAAACTCGCTCACCTGCGTCTTACCTGCGGGCGGAACGAGTTCTTTAGGCATGATCGCTGCCATCTGGGATCCTGCGGCCAGAATATTCAGAGCATCAGCTGCACGCTCCTGCAACGTCATCTCCACCACGTAGTCACCCTTGCTGGTAAAGGTGACCCCCGGCAGGAACTGAATTGCCTTGGCATTCAACGCTGCCCACCTCGTCATCGAGGCGACCACATCCGCTGACGTCATTTCTTTGCCGTTTTGAAACTTCACTCCCTTCCGTAAATCGAAGAGGTAGGTTTTCCCGTCTTCGGAAGTCGTGTACTTCTCAGCCAGTGCCGTTGTCACTTCATAGTTTTTATCCAGCGTCACCAATGACTCATACACGTTCCTCATAATGATCTGCGACGCCGATGTCGTAGTCAGTTGAACGTCGAGGGTCGGCGGCTGGACGTTGACCGCGACGGTCACTTTGTCCTTGAGCTCTGAACCTGCACCTGCCTTATTGGCCCCGGTGCCGCATGCGGCCATTCCCAGGGTCAATGTTAAAGCGCAAAATACTGCGGTTAACTTTCCCGTTTTAGATTTCATTTTGTCCATCACCTGTGCCAACTAGTAGGGGTACTTTCAAAAACCAGAACTTCACGTTGGCGACATCGGACGCCTGATTCGATTTTTGATTGAAAATTTTTTGATCCCGGCGCGACCTAGGCTAGCACAAATATTAGGTGAATTGTGGTCTAAGACACATTATTTTGGCCCCTTCAGCTCATCCCCTCCAACGGGGGGTGAGCCAGTACTCCAAGATTCGTTTGAAGCTAGGACATCAGGAGCCCAAAACCGGCATGCGAAACCACGCCAATCGGTGCAGGCTTACCGAATGGCGCGGCTTTTCCAGTCCTTCTCGACTAGATCCGGATCTTGCTGGTGACCTTAGACAGAGGGCGCCAGAACAGGCGAGTCCTGGTCTGCGATATCCGCCTCCGAAGCCCAGCGCGGTAAGAATGACGCGGCAATTGAAGCCAGCACCATGCCTGCCGCCATGAGCCACATGGTGAATGTGAAGCCCTCGATGAAAACGCCAGCTTGGCTGTGTGCGGTGCTCGTCTCCAAGCCGTTAAAGAAGACTGTGCCCACAATGGCAACACCCAGAGCACCGGCAAGCTGACTTGTGGTGTTAAACAGCCCCGAGGCACTCCCGGCAAATTTAGCCGGCACCTCGGAGAGCACGAAGATCCCCACCGGAGCTACGACCATGCCGAATCCAGCGCCGCTGAGCGCCAGGCCCGCAATCAAATGCCACGGAGTGACGGTGCCGCCAATCCCTTGGACCGTGAAAATCAGCACCACAAAGCCGATTGCTACAACCAACGGCCCCAGCTGAAGGACCACGCGGCCAATCTTCCGGGCCAGAATTGCCGCGGACACCCCTGCCAGCACTGGAACCATAATGGAGAACGGGATCATAGTCAGCCCGGCCTTGAGAATGGGGTACTCCAAGCCCAACTGCAAGAATAATGTCTGAATCAAAAAGAACCCGTTCATCGGGATGAAAAACAAGAACATCATGGCGATGCCTGCAGCAAACGGACGGTTCCTGAACAAGGAAACAGCCACCAGAGGCTCTTTGCCACGATGTTCTGCTCGACGCTGGAGCAGAACAAACCCCACCAAGACCAGTAACCCAAAACCCATGGAGATGTACGTCCACAACGGCCAGTTGTCCTCGCGTCCCACCGTCAGCGGGTACAGGACGGCGAGCATTCCCGCAGCTAAGACAACTGCCCCCGACAAATCCAGTTTGTGCCGTACGGGAGCCACCGATTCCGGCACGAACTTCCAGGCACAAAAAACGGCGAAGACTCCCACCGGGACGTTGACAAAGAAGATGGTTCGCCATCCCCAGCCAAAGAGGTCGGCGTCAGTGAGGATGGCACCAAGGATGGGACCGGAGACCGCGGCAACCCCCGCCAGCGCGGAGAAACCCGCCAGCGCGCCGGCCCTTTCGGAAGGCTTGTACATGACTTGAAGGCTGGAGAGAACCTGAGGGATCATCGCGGCAGAAGCAAATCCCTGCAGGGCCCGCGAGGCGATCAGCATTTCCGGGTTCATGGCTGCACCGCACAAGACGGATGCCGCGGTAAATGCCACCAGCCCAATGATGAAAATCTTTTTCCGACCATAGATGTCGCCCAGCCGGGATCCGGTGATCAAACCAACGGCCAGGGCCAGCGTGTAGGAAGCCACCATCCACTGCAATTGCGCATTTTGCGCACCGAGGGCACGTTCAATATCCGGCAGTGCAACGTTGACGATCGTGGCATCTAACAATTCCATGAACGATGCCATGAACAGCGAGACAAGTGCGATTGAACGCGCCCGTCCCAGGGGTGTGACATGCGGTTGCATGGAAGTTCCTTAGAAATAAAAGCCGAAGACAAATAGTCTAGTTCGGTGGAGGCTACCCACAATTACAACGCGAATCGATATCCCATTCCAGCTTCTGTGAGCAGGTGCACAGGATTGGCCGGATCAACCTCAAGCTTGCGCCGTAATTGCGCCATATACACCCTCAGGTAATGGGTTTCCTTAGCGTAGGCCGGCCCCCACACTTCGGAGAGGATCTGCGCCTGACTCACCAGCCGCCCTGGATTACGCACCAAAAGTTCTAGCACGTTCCATTCCGTGGGCGTCAAGCGTACCGCTTCCCCGTGCCGACTCACCTGCTTATTCGCCAGGTCGACGGTAAATTCCGGTGTCGTCACGAGAGGTTGTGACGCCTGAGAACCTCCCCGTCGCGCCGCCGCCCGCAATCGTGCCAGTAACTCATCCAGCCCGAAAGGTTTCGTCACATAATCGTCAGCACCCGCGTCCAACGCCTCCACTTTGTCATGAGATCCGTGCCGCGCAGAGAGGACGATGATGGGAACCTCACTCCAGCCGCGCAGCCCGGAAATCACGTCCAACCCATCCATGTCCGGCAAGCCCAGATCAAGTACGACGACGTCAATCGCGTGGGTTTGGGCGGCAGCCAGCGCTGTGGTCCCATTTGCTGCCGGGACGACCGTGTACCCGTGAGCGTGCAGGTTGATTTGCAATGCCCGCAGTATCTGAGGTTCGTCATCCACTATCAAAACGGTGGTCATGTCAGGTCCTTACAATTCCAGTGGAGAGTGGCAGTCTAATGATCATGGTCAAGCCGCCGCCGGGAGTCTCCTCAGCTTCCAGGACACCGCCCATAATTTCGGTGAAACCTTTTGCTACCGCCAGCCCCAAGCCCACCCCGGTCCCGCCCTGCGGGCCGTAAGAAACGTCGTCGAGCCGTTGAAAAGGCTTGAACATGGCCATGACGTCCCCGGCCGGTACGCCCTTACCATGATCGACTACCCGCAATTCGCTGGCCGGGTGACCGTCGATCGTGGCACTACCGCTTCCCCCCACCGAGGCAAGCACCGTAATGAATGAATCCGGCGCGTATTTCACCGCATTTTCGACAATGTTGGCGATGACCCGCTCCAGCAATCCGGGGTCGGCCTCGATGGGCGGCATATTTGCCGGTACCTCCGTGCGGATCCGCTCTGTCGGAACGCCATGGAACGCGGCCGGTAATACTTCCAACCACGTGATGGCCCCCATAACGGGGCTGACCATCTCGGCGCTCAGCCGTGACATATCCAAAAGGTTGCCCACCAGGGCATCCATCCTGTCCGTGTAATGCTCAATGGTCGCTAACAATTCCGCCTCATCCGCCGGTGAGAATTCCACCTCGTTTTGACGCAGGCTACTCACCGATAGTTTGATCCCAGCAAGCGGGGTGCGCAGGTCATGAGAGACGGCTCGCAGAACGGAGGTCCGGATTTTGTTGTCTTGGGAGAGCATCTTGTTCTCCCGTTGCGTCTGGGTCAATGTCTCACGTTGTTCCAAAGCCATCAAATGCGCGCCAAAAGCACTCAGTAGCCGGCGATCGCTGGCGGGCAGCACTCGTCCGTTCAGCCCCAAGATCCAGCGTTCGGAAATTTCCTCGACGTTCTGCGCAGCCTCAGGAGAGGCTGGCGGGTTCTCCCCCACCGAAGCATCGGCATGCCAACTGGAAAAATCACTGCCGGAGCCACTGAAGAGAACCACTGAAGTCATGGCAAAGTGATCACGCACCTGCTCTAAAAACACCTGAACCGTGTCTTGGGAAGCCAGAATTCCACGGGCCAATTCGCTGAGGGTGGCTGCTTCAGCCCCCGCCCGAATCGCCTCACGGGAACGCCTGGCGGATTGATCCACGGCGAGCGCCACCGCCACCGCCACGAGAAGGAAGATGGCCAAAGCAAGCAGGTTCTCGGGATCGCTGATGGTCAGGGTTCCGATGGGTGGCGCCGAGTAATAGTTCAGCAATAGGGTACCCCAAACCGCTGCGACGACCGCTGGCCAGAGTCCGCCCACGAGCGCCACAGCAATGGTAGCTGCCAGTTGGATGATCATGGTGGTTTGTAAGTTTAAGTTCCCGGTACCCAGCTGCACCAGAACAGGCAGTGCGGCGGCCAGGACGAATCCGGCGATCACACGCTTCCTGTTTAACTCACCGCGGTTACGAACCCGCATTGCCTTGCCGCCAAGAGGGTGCGGGACCATGTGCACGTCGATGTCACCGGCGTTGCGCACCACCATGGCTCCGACACCAGGCCGGGCGAAAAATCCCAGAAGTGGTTTCCGCCGGGAGGTGCCGATGACGATTTGGGTGGCACCGATATTCCGTGAGAACTCCAGCAGGGCCGCAGCCGGGTCCTCTCCTCCGACTGAGTGGTAGGTGCCTCCTAGGTCTGTGAGAAGTTGGCGTTGAGTTTCCAATGCCGCCGGCGCGTCCCCGCTCACCCCGTCGGAGCGTGGAACATGGACGGCAAGTAGTTGGCCGCCGCTCACCCGGCTCAATATTCGTGCGGCTCGGCGCAACAAATATTCTCCTTCGGGACCACCCGTCAATCCAACTACCACCCGTTCCCTGGTGGGCCAGTTGGTTTCTATGCCGTGACTCGCACGGTAGTGGGCCACGCCCTCTTCGACGCGGTCCGCCAACCACAAGAGCGCCAGTTCGCGCAGGGCAGTCAAGTTCCCCAGCCGGAAGTAGTTGGTCAGGGCCGCGTCAACTTTGTCTTTGGCGTAGACATTTCCAACGCTCAGTCGTTGGCGCAGCAGCTCCGGGGGAATGTCCACGAGCTCAATCTGCTCAGCACGGCGCACGATGTCGTCGGGAACCGTTTCTTGCTGGTGAACTCCCGTAATGGTCTCCACAACATCGCCGAGGGAGGCAAGGTGCTGAACGTTCAGGGTTGAGTAGACGTCGATTCCCGCCGCCAGCAACTGTTCAACATCTTGCCAGCGCTTGGCGTTGGTGGAGCCTGGCACGTTGGTGTGCGCATACTCGTCCACCAGCGCCAGGGTCGGTCGCCGCGACAGCAAGGCATCGACGTCGAGCTCCTCAAAGTCCGCATCCCGGTAAGGAATGCGGATAGTGGGTAAGACTTCCAGATCGCCTACCTGGGCCCTGGTTTGTGCGCGGCCGTGGTCCAAGATGATCCCGGCCACCACATCCACCCCGGCAGCAGCCTGGGCGCGAGCATCTTCGAGCATGGTGTAGGTTTTGCCTACACCGGGTGCCGCGCCCAGGAAAATCCGTAATATGCCCCGTGCCATAACGCCTATTCTTGCAGTACCTTAGCGCGCGCGGCGCGCCTGGATCAGCGCGGCGTTCAAGGTGGTCGTATTAACGGAGGGCTGCCCCAGAAAACCCACCAACGCATTGTTGGTGTTCTTGCTGATTAGTTCCTGAACTGCGGCTTCGCCGAGGCCGGTTGCGCCGGCCACCCTGGCTCGCTGCAATTGTGCATAGGCCACGGAGATCTGCGGATCGAGCCCGGAGCCGCTGGCTGTGAGCGCGTCAATCGGGACAGTGTCCGGTGCTACTTTCTCCCGGGCCGCCACCTCCGCACGGTTCTTGGCGATGGACTCCAGCAAGGCTGGTTGGTTGGGTCCGAAGTTGCTAGGCGAAGACCCCGCCGGATCCCACTCAACAGCAGAGGGTCGCGGATAAAAGAAGTCCACCCCTGTGACGGGTTGGGCAAGCAGGGAAGAACCGACGGCTTCTGAGTCCACACTGACGATTGAACCGTTGGCCTGGGCCGGGGCAATGACCTGACCTAGTCCAAAGACCAAGACCGGATAGGCGAGGCCCAATATCAGCGTGGTGCACAGCAGGAATCGCACTGCGGTAAAAAGTTGGCGTCCATAGGCGTTCATAGTGCTAACCAATCGTTGGTAGGAGTGAAAGAACAAGGTCGATGGCCTTGATACCGATGAACGGTGCAATCATGCCGCCCAAGCCGTAGACCAGCAGATTCCGTGACAGCGCGGAAGCGGCCGAAACCGCCCGATACTTCACTCCTCGCAAAGCCAGTGGAACCAGAACAACGATGATAAGTGCGTTGAAAATCACTGCGGAGAGAATGGCGTTCTGCGGTGAGGAGAGGCCCATGATGTTCAAGAGCCCTAGACCAGGGAACGTGGCGGCGAAGAGCGCCGGCACGATCGCAAAGTATTTCGCGACGTCATTGGCTACCGAGAAGGTGGTCAACGAGCCTCTTGTGATCAGCAGCTGTTTTCCAATACCCACAATGTCTATGAGCTTGGTGGGATCCGAATCCAGATCCACCATGTTCGCGGCTTCCTTGGCCGCACTGGTGCCTGAATTCATGGCCACACCCACATCCGCGGCGGCTAGCGCAGGAGCGTCGTTGGTACCGTCGCCCGTCATTGCCACCAGCCGACCAGATTCTTGCTCAGCCTTAATAACCGCGAGCTTGTCTTCCGGGGTGGCTTCGGCAACAAAGTCATCCACGCCTGCCTCGGCAGCAATAGCCGCGGCCGTGATCTTGTTATCTCCGGTGATCATGATGGTCTTGATACCCATGGCCCGTAGTTCGGCGAACCGCTCTTTCATACCGGGCTTGACCACATCCGCTAGATGAATGACACCCAGAATCTGGGCACGTTTGCCCTCGTAGCTTGCCACCAGCAACGGAGTGCCACCAGTACCAGAAATGCCCTCCACCGCTTGCCGGACATCCGCTGGCAGCACGCCACCGCGCTCGCTTGCATAACGTTCGACGGCGGAGCCGGCTCCCTTGCGGACTTCCCGGACCGTGATACCAGGGTTCGCAGGATGCCCCACTGGCAGGTTGAGCCCGCTCATCCGGGTGACGGCGCTGAACTCAACGATCTCGACGTCTGCGCGCAGCGCTTCCGTCGCGGAAAGTCCGCCCGGCCCGCTGGGTCCGTTTGCACCCTCCTGCGCCAGTTCCACAATGGAACGGCCTTCAGGGGTTTCATCGGCCAGGGAAGAAAGCCGTGCTGCTTCGATCAGCTCTGCCTCGCTCACACCATTAGCCGCAATGAACGCCACCGCGCGGCGGTTTCCGTAGGTGATGGTTCCGGTCTTATCCAGCAACAAAGTGGTGACGTCGCCGGCAGTTTCCACTGCGCGTCCAGAGGTGGCCAGCACATTTCGCTGGATGAGCCGGTCCATTCCGGCAATTCCGATGGCCGGCACCAGCGCTCCAATGGTGGTGGGGATCAGGCAAACCACCAGCGCCACCAGTACGACGGGACTGGGTAGCGCATTGGCGAAGGCCGCCATGGGAGCCAAGGTCATGATGCCTACGACAAACACGATGGTCAGTGACGCCAACAGCACGTTTAGGGCGATCTCGTTGGGTGTCTTCTGACGCGTGGCGCCCTCGACTAAGGCGATCATCCGGTCAAGGAAGGTTTTACCGCTAGCTGCAGTAATCCGCACCACGATCCGGTCTGAAAGGACCATGGTACCTCCGGTGACGGAGCTGCGGTCTCCGCCGGATTCGCGGATCACCGGCGCCGATTCGCCCGTGATGGCTGATTCGTCAACACTCGCGAGCCCCTCAATGACGTCGCCGTCGCTGGGAATCAGCTCCCCTGCCACGACTATAACAATGTCCCCCACAGCCAGCTCGGTTCCGGCGACCATTTCTTCTTCGTAGCGTTCCGGCGTCCCCGCGGACTGGCCGGCTGGCACCAAAACCGCATTACGGCGTCGTGCCATGACCTGGGACCGGGCCGAACGCAGGCTATCCGCCTGCGCTTTCCCGCGGCCTTCAGCAATGGCCTCGGCGAGGTTTCCAAAGAGAACCGTCAACCACAGCCACAGCGTGACAACAATAGAAAACACTGCGTTCGAGGAACCCAACAGGAGCTGTTGGACGCTCACGGCGGTGCAAACGATTGAGCCGATCAGCACAGTGAACATGACAGGGGAATGGATCATGAGGCGGGGATTGATTTTGCGCACTGCCAGGGGCAGTGCCGCGCGGAGGGTGGTCAGGTTCATTTCAGCAGTCCTTCAGCAGCCGGGCCCAGGGTGAGCGCCGGGAAGTAGGTCAATGCGGTAAGAATCAGCACGATCCCGCCAAGCAGGACGGCAAACAGCGGCCCGTGCGTGGCAAGGGTGCCAGCGGTGTTGGGGATCTTGCGTTGCTTCGCGAAGGAACCCGCTAATGCCAACACCAGGGCGATGGGCAGGAACCGGCCGATGAACATGGCCAGTGCCAACATGGTGGCCAGGCCCGGTCCGGAGCTGGTGATGCCACCAAAAGCGGAGCCGTTGTTATTCGCCGCAGAGGTAAAGGCGTACAGGATTTCGCTAAATCCATGCTGTCCTTCGGCGGGAGCGGCCGCGGCAAGCGCCGGAATCGAGACAGTGATGGCGGTGCCCAGCAACACCAGCGTGGGGGTTACAAGAATGTACACGGCTACCAGCTTCATCTGCCCGGCGCCAACCTTCTTCCCCAGCATTTCCGGAGTGCGCCCCACCATGAGCCCACCGATGAAAACGGCCACCACCGAGAGCACCATAAGTCCGTATAAGCCTGAGCCCACACCACCGGGAGCGATTTCTCCCAGCATCATGTTCACCAACGCGAGCCCACCACCCAAGGGTGGCAAGGAGTCGTGGGCCGCGTTGACAGCACCCGTGGAGGTCAGCGTGGTGGCGGTAGCAAAAAGCGCTGTGCCGTTGGCGCCAAATCGCTGTTCAATCCCTTCGCCTACGCTGGTTCCGGTCCCGGCGAATGCGGCAAGGGCCCAGCCCATCAGCGCGGTAGAAATAATCCAGAACGCGGCCATAACGCTCAGCAACGTGTAGCCCTGCCGTTTGTCCCCCACCATGCGCCCGTACATTGCGGGCAGCGAGAAGGGAATCAGCAGGATCAAGAACACTTCAAAGAGGTTGCTGATGGCATTGGGGTTCTCAAAAGGGTGTGCGGAGTTGGCATTGAAGTAGCCGCCACCGTTGGTCCCCAACAACTTAATGACTTCCTGGGATGCCACGGGTCCGCCGGGAACGGTTTGCTGTGCTCCGGTGACCAACGTGTGGATGTCTGTGCCGCCCCAGTTTTGGATGACTCCGGTGATGATCAGAACAACTGCCCCAATGATGCTGATGGGCAACAGCACTCGGAGAGCTCCGCGGGTCACATCAACCCAGAAGTTGCCCAGATTAGACGTCTCAGCACGGACCAAACCTCTAATAAGTGCCACAACTACGGCCAGGCCGACGGCGGCGGAAAGGAAGTTCTGCACTGCCAGGCCCAGCATCTGTACACCAAAGCCCAAGGTGGTTTCCGGCGCGTAAGTCTGCCAGTTGGTGTTGGTGACGAAGGAAACCGCCGTATTCATGGCAACCCAGGGGTCAACCGTGCCATTGCCTTGGTTGAAAGGGAGCACACCTTGAAGCAGTTGGAAGGCGAACAGGACCACGATCGACACAACGCTAAATGCCAACAGCGAGCGCAGATACACCTTCCAATGCTGGTCCGCCCGCGGTTCCACTCCGGAGAGTTTGTACAGGACACGCTCGAATGCCAAATGCTTGTGGCTGGTAAAAGTCTTAGCCAAATAGGCTCCCAGCGGCTGGTGCAGCGCACCGAGTGCCACTATTAATACGACCACCTGTGTGGCCAACGCGAAGGCGTTCAGTTCCATGGTCGCGTTCACCACTTCTCAGGCCGGATGAGGGCTGTGAGCAGGTACACCACAAGTCCCAGCCCCACCAACCCCAAGATTAACCACGTCACCAATTCCACGACTGCCTGCTTTCATGTGCGAGAAGTTCTCTGGATCCATCGCACACCAGATTTATCGCCGTGGGGGGCGTTTTTACACGTTCTTAACGCCAGCGCATGGTTTCTTGACACGTTCTTGACGCGTTTTTGACATGTTTTTCACACGCGCAGCGATCGCTTCAGTTGGGGCTACTTTTAGGCGCTGAAGCCACCGTCCACTTTCAGTAGCTGTCCGCTGATCCAGCGTCCCCCGGGTGAAAGCAAAAACGCCACGCTAGGCGCGACATCAGCAGGGGTACCGAGCCGGCCGCCAGGCTGCAAAGCCGTCAACTCCACACGAGTTCGGGCATCCATCCAACCCGTGTCCACGGGCCCGGGGTTGAGAACATTCGCGCTAATTCCCGCACCTCCAAGTTCACGTGCTGCTGCAATAACGATCCGGTCCAACGCTCCTTTTGACGCGCCATAGGGAAGGTTGAACGCCGT
This sequence comes from Arthrobacter cryoconiti, assembly GCF_020905375.1. GTDB lineage: Bacteria > Actinomycetota > Actinomycetes > Actinomycetales > Micrococcaceae > Specibacter > Specibacter cryoconiti. The sequence goes on along the minus strand of NZ_JAJJBU010000035.1, from coordinate 29,287 downwards.
ATGATCGCTGGTCAGGGCCACAATGGCGCCGCCGTCGGGCCCGGCCTGGCGTGCAAAAGCGGCCACGAGCTGCCAACTGGCACGCGTATTGACGGCAAAGTGCGTCTCAAAGCTCGCCAAGGTGGCGTCCAAAATGGCCGAGTCCACTGACTCGGAGTGAGAGAGCACCATCCCCTGGAGGGTTCCGCTTTCCTGGGCGATTTGCTCGAACAGGCGATCAACCGCGTCCGGATCGGCCAGGTCGGCCGGCACGGCCCAGACCCGGGCTCCGGCGGCGGTAAGTTCGGCACTCAACACAGCGACGTCGTCGCGCTGGACGCCCCAAGGCTCGCGAGAATCAGAGGGCTGCCAGAAGCTAAGGACCAAGTCCCAACCGTCGGCAGCTAGCTCACGGGCAATTCCTGTTCCTATCCCGACTGCACGGCCCACCCCGGTGATCAGTGCTATTTTGCGTTGCATGCGCCCAGCTTATGCCTCTGCCGGGGTAACTTGGGAGAGGGCCCACAGGTCCGCCAGTATCCAGCCGTCACCAGCGCACCCGCATTGAAAGGCCCTCATGACTCCCCCACTGCCCACGTCCAAGCCTGCTTTCGTTCCAGGGCGCGTCACCAAGCCGGCCAAGCCTGCGGCGAGCCCTAGCGGAAAGTCCAAGGCAACACCTGCCAAGCCGGCCACGGATACGGCGTCGATCAGTGCAGCCATCCGGGAAGCGGCCGCAGCCGCAAAGAGGCGGGTGCTGGCCATCACGAACGCCCACGTGGTGCCGATCGACGGTGCACCGTTCCATGGCACCGTTCTGGTGGAGGGCGGTAAAATCCTCGCTCTGGGTGCCTCGGTGCAGGTCCCGGCCGGAGCGGAGGAAGTGAATGCGCAGGGACAGTGGCTGCTGCCTGGCTTCATTGACGCCCACGTCCACCTCGGGATGCACCCTGAAGGCGAGCTGGGTTCCACCAGCGACGTCAATGAGGCGACCGATCCACTCATGGCTGGCGTGCGTGCCATTGACGCCGTTGATCCCTTTGACCCCGGCTTCGACGATGCTCTGGCCGGAGGTATCACTGCCGTGAACGTCAACCCAGGTTCCGCCAACCCCATCGGCGGACTGGCCGTGGCGTTGCACACCCACGGGCGCTACATCGAGGAAATGGTTCTGCGCTCCCCCAGTGGTCTCAAGTCAGCACTGGGGGAGAATCCGAAGCGTTTTTATGGTGAAAAGAAGCAGACTCCCTCCACCCGGCTCGGTACGGCGCTGGTGATCCGCAAAGCATTCATGGCCGCTCAAAATTGGTTGGCTTTGCCCGAGCCGCGCCCCCGCGACGCCCAGATGGAGGCGCTGGCCATGGTGCTCCGACGCGAAATTCCCTGGCGTCAGCACTGCCACCGCACCGATGACGTGGCAACGGCCATCCGGTTAGCCGACGAGTTTGGCTACGACCTCGTCATCGATCACGGCACCGAAGCTCACGTGATTGGCGACGTCCTGGCCAAGCGTGGCACACCAGTTCTCATTGGCCCGCTCTTCACGGCCAAATCCAAACCGGAATTGCGGGGCCGCTCCCTTGCCAATCCGGGTAAACTGGCGGCCGCCGGGGTGGAGATCTCGATCATCACCGATCACCCGGTGGTACCCATCAACTTCCTGGTCCATCAGGCCACCTTCGCTGTGAAGGAGGGGCTGGATAGGGAGACCGCTTTGCGTTCCATCACCATCAACCCGGCAAAGGTACTGGGCTTGGCGGATCGGATCGGTTCCTTAGCGGTAGGCAAGGATGCCGATCTGGTGCTGTGGAGCGGTGACCCTCTCGATGTCATGCAGCGGGCCATGAAGGTCTTCATCGGCGGCAAGCCCGTCTACACCTACGACGCCGCCACACGTGTGGGGGCCGTTGCCTCCAGAGTGTGAGAGTGTCAGTTCACTCTGGGGCTCACCGCGAAGACCTCAGAGTGAACTGATGGCCTGATCCAAGTCTTCAATGAGGTCAGTAACGTCCTCAATGCCCACGGAGAGCCGGATCAGATTCACTGGCACAGCCAACTCGGTGCCCTTCACTGATGCGTGCGTCATCTCCGACGGGTAGTTCATAAGCGATTCAACGCCGCCCAGTGACTCCGCCAAAGTGAACAGATGCGTTGATTCTGCCACCGTACGCGCAGCGCTCTCTCCGCCTTTGAACTGTACCGAAATCATCCCGCCAAAGCCGCGCATTTGGCGCGCTGCCAGCTCGTGACCTGGGTGATCGACCAGCCCTGGATAGAGCACGCGCTCTACCTCCGTGCGGGCCAGCAGCCATTCTGCAATGCTCTGTGCGTTGGCGCAGTGTCGGTCCATACGCACGCCCAAGGTCTTGAGCCCGCGCGTGGTCAGCCATGCCTCCATCGGTGCAGACACTGCCCCGACGGCGAACTGAACGAAGCCAACCTTCTCTGCAGCAGCAGCGTCGTTGAGTACGATCGCGCCACCGGAGGCATCCGAGTGCCCGCCAATGTACTTCGTCGTGGAGTGCACCACCACGTCCGCTCCCAGCGCTAACGGGTTCGCCAGGTACGGGGACGCGAAAGTATTGTCAACTACCAGCACAGCGCCTACAGCGTGCGCTGCTTGGGCCACAGCTGCGATGTCCGTAATTTTCATCATCGGATTCGACGGCGTCTCCACCCAGATCATCTTCGTTGCGCCCTCCGGCCCACCGGCGGCAATAGCGCTCGCCAACGCGTCGGCGTCGTTCATGTCAACGGCAGCGTTGCTGATCCCCCACACCGACAACACCCTATTGATGAGCCGGTAGGTTCCGCCATAGACGTCATTGCCCATCAAGATGTGGTCTCCAGGAACCAAAAGCGCCCGGATCAGAGCATCCTCCGCTGCCAGACCGGAGGCGAAGCTGAACGCGAACTTTCCACCCTCCAAGGCGGCTAGTTGACTCTGCAGGGCATCCCGGGTGGGATTAGTGCCGCGGCCGTATTCGTAACCGTTGCGTAGCTTGCCAATCCCGTCCTGGGCAAAAGTGGTGGTTTGATACAGCGGCGGGATCACCGATCCCGTGCTCGAGTCAGGTGTTTGACCTGCGTGGACGGCGCGAGTGTTGAACCCTGTATTTTCCGATGCAGTCATGGGTTTCTCCTTGAGAATTAGTCGTTGAGGTAGTTCAGTAGGTCGTGACGTGTCAGCACCCCGACGGGCGCACCTACAAACGTCACCATCAGTGCGTCCACGTCCTGCAATTTGCTCCGTGCGGCGGAAATCGGTTCCAACGAGCCGATGATCGGAAGCAGCGCTTGCATGTGTTCGGTAATTTTGTCCGTCAGCTTAGCTTCGTGCCGAAACAGTTTCCCGGTCAGCGTACGCTCATCCACCGACCCGATAACTTCACCCATCACCACGGGCGGTTCGGCGGAGAGCACGGGAATCTGGGAGACGCCATATTCGGACATCAAGTTGATGACGTCCCGGACCGTCTCATTCGGGTGGATGTGAACTAAATCCGGCAGCTTTCCGGTCTTGGCCCGAAGGACATCCCCAATCGCGGGTTCGTCGGTGGTCTTCAAAAAGCCATAGGACTGCATCCACGTGTCGTCGAAAATCTTGGCTAAGTAGCCACGTCCACTATCCGGCAGAAGGACGACGACGACGGCTTCCGGTCCCAGCCCCTTGGCAACTTCCAGCGCCGCCACCACAGCCATGCCGGAGGATCCACCGACAAGCAGGCCTTCTTCCCGGGCCAGACGGCGGGTCATGGCAAAGGACTCGTGATCTGTCACGGAGATAATCTGATGCGGAACACTGGGGTCGAAAGAAGCAGGCCAAATATCTTCGCCCACCCCCTCGACCAAGTATGGCCGGCCAGAACCGCCAGAATAGACGGATCCTTCCGGGTCCGCCCCGATGATTTGTACTTCGCCGCCCTCAGTGTCCGGGCGGTGCTTGGAAGCCTCGCGCAAGAACCTTCCCGTTCCGGAAATGGTGCCACCAGTGCCCACACCGGCTATGAAGTGCGTGACTTTACCGTCGGTGTCAGCCCAAATTTCTGGTCCCGTGCTCTCATAGTGACTGAGCGGTCCATTCGGATTGGAGAACTGATCGGGTTTGTAAGCCCCGGGAATCTCCTTTACCAGCCGATCTGAGACACCGTAATAGGACTGCGGGCTATCTGCCGCAACCGCCGAGGGTGTCACCACCACTTCTGCGCCGTATGCCGCCAGTACAGCTCGTTTGTCCGCCCCTACCTTGTCCGGAACCACAAACACACACTTATATCCGCGGGCTTGGGCCACCATTGCCATGGCCACGCCGGTGTTGCCGCTGGTGGGCTCCACCACGGTGCCACCGGGCTTGATCAGCCCTTCTTTGGCCGCCTGATCCAGCATCTTCACGGCAATGCGGTCCTTAGCGGAACCGCCCGGGTTGAGGTATTCGAGTTTCACCAAAATGGTGGCTTGAACGCCTTCGGTGACCCTGTTCAGTTTCACCAGCGGAGTGTTACCCACAAGGTCCAGCACGGAGTTCGCATACTTCATGTTTCCACGGTATCCCCTGGCCATAACCCCGGCCAAAGAAAGTTACCGTTTAGGGCACACGCAACAATGGATTCGGGGCTGGTTCACTGTGCCGAATTCCATGGGCTGAATTAGTCGCCATTTTCCCTATCGCCCCCCCGTGGCGCTTTTCGCGCCCCGTCAACCGGGCGCGAAAAGGGTAACCAGGCGCGACCACCCCACCCCACCGAGGGCAACCGGGCGCGAAAAGGGTAACCAGGCGCGACCACCCCACCGAGGGCAACCGTCCTTTCTGTGGATCGCGCACCCGCGTTGTCCACAGATGACGTTTCACCTCTTTCAGGACAGCGCGAGTGCTGGAACCCTTTATTCCATGGACACACCACGGCTCATCCAAGCCGGCGACCTCAAACTGATAGGCCACGACCCCCGGCAACTGGCTAAACGCTGCAATCGAGGTGAACTTGTCCGTGTGCGGCGCGGCACCTACCTGGAATCCGGCGCCTGGAATGTCCTGGACGCTGCCTCTCGGTATGGCCTCAAAGTGCGGGCTTTTCAACAGCAGGCCGGACGCCCACCCGTCTTTTGTCATGCCACCGCCGCCATGCTGTGGGGTTTATGGATCGTGCGCACGCCTGCTTTGCTGCATGTCATCATCGCGTCAAATGCTGGCGGTCGTAGCCGCAACGACATCGCACGCCACGTTGGTTCCCTCACTGACGGAGTCGTGGAATGCGGGGGAATTCTGTTGACAAACAAGTTGATGACCACCCTCGGGTTGCTCACGAGTCTGGACTTCGACTACGCCGTGGCGGTCTGTGATTCCGCTCTGCACCGCGCAAGCACCCACACCAGTAACAACATTTTCACAACACCTGGCAGGGCCCCGGCGATTGGGCAGGCGTCGTGGCACAACGATGTACCGCAGGGGTCGGCACTTCTACTTTCGGATCTCATCACTGCTGCCCAGCTTCTGCCATCGGCTTCTTCCCGTCACCGCGCAATGGCCGTCCTTGAATTTTCCTCGGGGCTTTCCGGATCTGCCGGGGAATCCCTGAGCCGCGTTCAGATGCACAAACTCGGTTTTCCCGCTCCCGAGTTGCAGCGACGGTTCACACTCCGTGATGGGAGCAGCGCCTTCGTCGACTTTTGGTTCGAGGAGTTCCAAACAGCCGGTGAGTTTGATGGTCGGGGCAAGTACCTTCGAGCCGAGTGGGGTGGCGGAAAACCGCTTCCGGAGAGGTTGATCGTAGAAAAACAACGGGAGGACCAGATCCGCGCCCAGGGTGTCAACTTTGTCCGCTGGACATGGGCGGAAATGCTAGACCCGAATAGATTCGAACTACTGTTGCGCCAAGTTGGCCTGCCGCAGCACCGGCATCATTGAACCGGTCAGTGATCCCAAACTAGGAAACACAAATGCCCGGTTCCGGTGGTGTACCTCTAAAAACAAGGGGAACACCACCGCAACCGGGCAGCGGTTTGGGTACCGCTAGATCAGCCCTTCCGAGAGCTGATTGGGCGTGCCAAATCGGTGAGCCGTGATGCTAACTGCCTGCTCGTGCAAGAATGGCAGCATTTCAACACGGCCAGCTTCGGTGACCTCGCCGTGGTAGATGGCAAGGTCGGGGCGTGCATCGGTTGCCTCGAAAAGTGCCGGCGCATTCCCTCCGATCAACCGGATGCGACCCGCTCCGAAGCGGCGGGCGCTCGCGAGCCAGTCGGTGTCATTCTCAAGGGTGAAATTGATATGCAGACTGACCAGCAAGGCCTTGACGGCGTTAGGAAGTTCAAGCCCGGAGGAGACTTCCATCGAGGAGCCAGCAAGGATGCCAGCGGCCAGAACGCGCAGCAGCTTCACAAGAGACTCGCCCTCCGCCAACCGGACCAGGGGGTTCAACGGCAGGTAGCGGAACACGTTGCGCTCGGCAGATAGCGCAGAGACATCCTTGGCAGTTCCGAACTCCGATGCCCAAGCTGCGGCGTCGGAATGAAGGGAACGGGTCAAGTAAGCCTTCTCGTCGTCCGAGAGCGAAGATGCTGCATTGAGCACTTTGCGGGCAGATTCTCCCAGCGGCGTCGTGGCGGTGGACTCAGCGGTTTCCCAAGACCCCAAGCCCATCAGGTAATTCGGCCCACCGGCTTTGGTACCCGCCCCGACGGCCGACTTCTTCCAGCCTCCGAAAGGCTGGCGCTGAACGATGGCACCCGTGATACCGCGGTTGACGTACAAGTTTCCCGCTTGGACGGTGTCCAACCACAGACCGATTTCCGCAGAATCCAAAGAGTGCAGGCCGGAGGTGAGTCCGTAGTCGATCCTGTTGACCAAGGAGATCGCGTCTTCCAACGTTGCCGCCTCCATAACACCGAGCACGGGTCCGAAGAACTCGGTCAGGTGCACTGTGGAACCTGCGGCAACACCCGTCCGAACTCCCGGCGACCAGAGTTTCCCGGTTGAGTCGAGCTGACGTGGTTCGATCGCCCACGATTCCCCAGCATCGAGAGTGGTCAGCGCTTTGTGCAGCTTGCCAGCGGCGGGTTCGATGATCGGCCCCATCTGGGAAGTTGCCGTTTCGGGGTAACCGACGCTCAGGCTGGAAGCGGCATCGATGAGCTGGTTGTGGAAGCGCGCTGATTTGGATACCGAGCCCACCATGATGACCAGGGATGCGGCTGAGCATTTTTGTCCGGCATGCCCGAAGGCAGATTGAACAACGTCCTTCGCGGCAAGATCAAGATCGGCACTCGGAGTCACGATAACGACGTTCTTACCGGACGTCTCCGCAAGCAGTGGCAGATCGGAGCGGAAGCTCCTGAACAGTTCAGCGGTCTCGTAACCGCCGGTCAGGATGACTCGGTCCACTGCCGGGTGGGAGATGAGAGTCTTGCCAAGTTCTCTTTCCCCCAACTGGACCAGTGCCAGTACTTCGCGTGGAACGCCTGCATCCCACAGGGCTTGGACCATCATGGAGCCACAGCGCTGAGCCTGACGTGCAGGTTTGATGACGACGGCGGAGCCTGCGGCGAGCGCTGCCAACGTAGAGCCGGCGGGAATGGCCACGGGGAAGTTCCACGGTGGGGTCACCACGGTGAGCTTGGCCGGGACGTAGATTGCGCCGTCGATCGTTGCCAAGTCTTTGGCACGCTCAGCGTAGTAATGGGCAAAGTCAACAGCTTCGCTGACTTCCGGATCCCCCTGATCCAGTGTCTTGCCTGTCTCAGAAGCCATGACTTCCATGAGTTCGGCACGGCGACCGGCCAGAACATCGCCGGCTCGGTGCAAGATCGCAGCCCGGCCGGCCCCACCCATCTGAGCCCACGCTTTGCCGTGCTCGACGGCGGTGGAAATGATCGTGTTCAATTCCTCCACCTCGGTGATGGTGGTGGCTTTGACGATGTCATTACCCAGCACGGATCCGGGGATGCGGGCCAGAATCTCCTTGCCCCAGGCCTGGTTCGCTACCAGGGAGGGGTCCGTATCCGCGGTGTTCTCGAAAGAGTCAGTGGGTGCCTCGAGCGGAGCATCGTTGCGGTCCTGAACCCGGTTGGTTGGCGGGACCGTGTCATCAAGTTTTGCCAACGAGGACAGGAAGCGGTTCTTTTCGCGCTCGAAGAGGGCCTCGTTCTCGGTGAGCTCAAACACCGCAGACATGAAGTTATCTTGGCTGGCGCCTTCTTCAAGACGGCGGATCAGGTACGCGATGGCGACGTCGAACTCGGCCGGGTGAACCACAGGTGTGTACAGCAAAAGCGATCCGACGTCGCGGCGCACTGCCTCTGCCTGACCCGTCGCCATGCCCAACAACATTTCAAATTCGAGCGAACCATCAGCGGGGTCGATCCCACGGCTCTTGGCCAGCAACCATGCATGAGCCACATCAAAGAGGTTGTGTCCGGCCACGCCAATGTGGACATTGTTGATGTGTTCGGGGGTCAGCGAGTAGTTGACGATCCGCTTGTAATTTGTGTCAGATTCTTCTTTGCTGCCCCAAGTGGCCAGCGGCCAGCCGAAGACTGACGCTTGAACCTGTTCCATGGGTAGGTTAGCGCCCTTGACGATCCGGACCTTCACGGGGGCTCCGCCGTCGGCCCGCCTCTGCGCAGCCCACTGCTGGAGGTCGATCATGGCCGCGAGAGTGTCCGGAAGGTAGGCCTGAAGCACGATCCCGGCCTCGAGGTTCCTGAACTCCGGCTTATCCAAGATGCGCTTGAATACGGCGATCGTCATGGTGAGATCCTTGTACTCCTCCATGTCCAAGTTGATGAACTTGGCTTTGGGGAAGGAGGCCGCCAACGTGTAAAGCGGGGTGAGTTTCTCCACGATGTGCTCTACGGCTTCGTCGAATGCCCAGGGTGAGTGAGGAGCGACGGTGGAGGATTCCTTGATGGAGACGTAAGTGACGTCCTCACGTGCCAACAGTTTCTTGGTTCCCTCCAGACGGCGGGCAGCTTCGTGTTCGCCCAGCACTGCCTCACCGAGGAGATTGACGTTCAGGTCCACGCCGTCTTTGCGGATTTTGGCAATGGCGGGTCCCAGCTTCGCGTCAGTGGCGTCCACGATCAGGTGGCCCACCATTTCCCGCAGTACCTTGCGAGCGATCGGGATGACGATTTGAGGAACGACTGGTGCCATGATCCCACCCATGCGAACTGCACCTCGCATGTACCACGGCAGGAAGGCGGGCACTTTAGGCGCCAGAACTGCCAAGTTCCGCGCTGCCACCTTCAAATCCTCGGGCCGGATCACACCGTCCACGAAGCCGACTGTGAAGTCCAAGCCGTTGGGGTCCTTTAGAACTCCGGCTAAGCGCTGGGCGGAGACGTCCGCGGGGAATGTGGCGGCTTGCGTGAGCCAGCGCCGCACAAGGGCAATAGTTTCCTCGGCAAGATCGTTTCCGGGAACTGGGATATCTGCGGCAGTGGCTGTTGTGGCGGTACTTGTCATGGCGGCTGGTGTGGTCTTTTCTACTGGCATACGGCACAAGGTCAAGGACAATTGGCACGTCCGGATAGAGGTCCGCCAATGGTTCCCTTAAGACCAGTATGAGACTAATGTTCAATTAGCAAAAGTGCTGTTTTTTGATCAATATCAGTCAAATCAACTTAACTAACTGGAGGGCCCGTGCTAGACGTCAAACGACTGCGACTCCTACGTGAGTTACACATCCGCGGCACGCTGGCGAATGTGGCTCTGGCCCTGCAATACAGCCCCTCCGCAGTGTCCCAACAGCTGGCTCTTTTGGAGAAGGAAGCAGGGGTCAAGCTCCTGAGAAAAGTGGGCCGGCGGGTTCAGCTCACCCCCCAAGCAGAGATCTTGGTGGCCCACACCGCAGAAATTCTGGAAACGCTGGAGAGAGCTGAAGCTGATATGTCGGCTTCTTTGACCACAGTGGCAGGTACCGTAAAGCTGGCGGTGTTCCAATCCGCCGCCCTGGCTCTCTTACCGGGACTACTGACAGCCATGAGCCAGCAGTATCCAAACGTTCGCATTGAGATGACCCAACGCGAGCCTGAAACGGCTCTGTATGAAACGTGGGCTCGAGACTTCGACTTGGTGGTCGCGGAACAGTATCCCGGTCATGGCGCTCCCCGCCATCCGGAGCTGGATCGATTGGTGCTCACCACTGACGCAATCCGTCTAGCCGTTCCAGCATGCGGAACCCGGGGCACTGTGGAACGCCTGCGTGCAGAATCCATCACCCACATTGAGGACACCGCCGAACTACCATGGGTCATGGAACCGCGCGGCGCAGCCTCCCGTCATTGGGCGGAGCAGGCCTGCCGGCAAGCAGGGTTCGAACCGGATGTACGTTTTGAAACTGCCGACCTCCAAGCTCAGGTTCGGCTCATTGAATCGGGCAATGCGGTTGCCTTACTGCCCGATCTCATGTGGACAGAACGAACCCCCGCACTCACCTTGATCGATTTGCCAGGACTGCCACGGCGGACCGTCTTCACGTCGGTGCGCCGTGCCAGTCGCCGTCGTCCAGCGATCTTGGCTTGTCGAGAAATCCTGACGCAGACGGCGAAAGAGCTAGCAGAAACCCCCGCCGGAGCATGAAAAATATCATGGCGGGCGCACTGCCTGGAAAACTACTCACCGCTGGCCTATTTGGCGCTGGGATTATTCTGGTGGCGAGCGGCCTGCTTAGCGAAAACTCTTTTGCACAACTGGCGGGGCGCACTGTCCCGATCTTGCTGTTCGTTGCGGCGATGACTGTGGTCACTGACTTGGCCGAATCGGCCGGCGTATTCAAGGTGGTCACCGCTAAGCTGGCTCGCGGCCGCCAACGAGTGCCTCGATCCGATCCACAGGGAGAGAAAGCCGCGGCGCCAAGCCAACGAATACTCCTGCTGTGGTTGTTGGTTGTGGCACTGGCCACGGTCAGTACAATTTTCCTCTCCCTAGACACCACGGCCGTTTTGGTAACGCCAGTGGTGGTATCCCTGGCCAAGCATGCGCGCATCCATCCGCTGCCGTTCGCGCTGACAACAGTGTGGCTGGCCAATACTGCGTCGTTGCTACTTCCAGTCTCAAACCTGACGAACTTACTAGCTCAACATCGTTTGAACATCAGCCCGGCACAATTTGCCGAGCTCATGTGGGCGCCGGCGCTTGTGGGTGTGGCCGTTCCCGTTGCATTCTTGTTCCTAATTTTCCGCAAGCAATTCCGTGGACGCTTCGTGCCGCCAGCGGTTCCAGCAGTGACGGATAAGGCGTTGCTGCTTCTCTCCGGGATCACGTTAGCTGCGCTATTGCCAGCGCTTGTTTCGGGCATGCCTGTCTGGATTCCGGCATCATTTGCCGCAGCATTCTTACTCGTCGTGTTCTTGGTACGCCAGCGCGCAGCCTTGCGCTGGAGCATGCTGCCCATCCAGCCATTGTTGCTGGCCATGGGATTATTTTTAGTGGTGGCGACTTTGCAGGACCACGGCTTAGCCGAAGCGTTTTCCCGATTTGCAGGAACCGGGGACGGATTGGCCAGTCTGCTCCAAATTGCCGGCGTGGGCGCCGTTGCGGCCAATGGCGTCAACAACCTTCCGGGGTACCTGGCGTTGGAGCCGCTGGCGAACTCCCCCCTCCGGCTGGCGGCGCTCTTGATTGGCGTCAACTTTGGCCCGCTGGTTTCCCCGTGGGCGTCGCTGGCGACTCTCCTGTGGCACAGTCGGCTCAAGGCTTTAGGCATCACCATTTCCTGGCGCGGCTACGCACTGGCAGGGCTGTGCCTGGTAGTAGTTCTGATCCCCAGTTCAATCGTGGCCCTGTGGTGGGCTGCCGGAATGCCGGCGTAGCTTCCCACGAACTTCCAGGTACGACGCCGGCGGGCTCGCTCCAGCGCGCTTGTTCCGGTTGCTGCCGGTGCCAGGCGCAGCAGCTGCGGGGTGGCGCGCCTGGTTGCTGCGGGTGGCACAACCACAGGCCCACCGTGTCATTATGGAACCATGACTTCCGCCCCCACGCACCCACGTCCCGTCGTGGTCTGGGACGCTGGAGGGCCCTATTCTCTGCACAAAACTCTGGGCATCATCGGCCGGGGGCCCGGGGATCGGACCATGCGACTCACCCCCGATGCGGCGTGGCTTGCCTTCAATACCCCCGACGGCCCGGCAACTCTGGGTATCAGTGCGCACGGCACCGAGCTCCGGGCCCAGGCATGGGGGCCGGGCGCCGAACACGCACTTCGTACTGTTCCAGCGCTCCTGGGCGCAAATGACGATTGGTCCCGCTTCGACGCGCCGGCGTTTACCGCGTCATTGCCACACGCTGCCCGGGAAGCACGACGCAAGAACCCGGGCCTGCGTCTGCCTTCCACCGGGCGCATGGTTGATGCGTTGATCCCGGCGATCCTGGAACAAAAGGTCACAGCGCTACAGGCGCGCCGCAGCTTTGCCTCACTGGTGCGCAAGTTCGGTGCGCCGGCCCCCGGCGCAGGCGAACACCTGGGCGTCCCCACCGATTTAATGCTCCCACCCACACCGGCACAGTGGGCGAATATTCCCTCGTGGGAATGGCATAAAGCCGGTGTTGGACCACAGCGCTCGGCCACGGTCATGCGCGTGGTCGGTTCGGCGTCGGGCCTGGAACGTCTTGCCGGCCTGCCAGCACACGAGGCAGCCACAAAGATGCGCAGCATTCCCGGCATTGGTGTGTGGAGCGCTGCCGAAGTCACTCAACGCACGCACGGAGACCCGGATCTGGTGGCAGTGGGCGACTACCACCTGGCAGCCTATGTGGGCTGGGCTTTGGCCGGAGAAGCCGTGAATGATGACGGCATGCTGAAATTGCTCGAGCCGTGGCGTGGACACCGTCAACGGATCGTACGGATGCTTTACCTCAGCGGATTCCGCAAGCCCACCTTCGGCCCCCGCATGACAATTCAAGACCACAGCACTCACTAGTGTTCACAGTGCGGAACTAGTTCCCATTTCGCTGGGCGGATCGCTTAGGCTTTTCTCATGAGCCAGATCATCACACTGCAGGCAACTTTCATCCCCAACCAAGGCGAATTCTTCCGTGTCAAGCTCGCGTTGGAGATCGCGATCGAGCAAGTTGTGCTCGAATCGGGTTGCCTCCAGTACCAGATCACGCAGGAATCAGAAGAGCAGATAGTCCTCAGCGAACAATGGGCTTCTGAAGAACATCTGGCTGCGCACGGCAAGGGAATTGCTGTGCAGGACCTCAATGAGTCCCTCAGCGCTTTGCTGGCCGAACCTGTAAAACTCGAACGTTTCTAAGGCATAGAAAAGGGGCTCCCGCCAACGGGAGCCCCTTTTTCATACCAGTTCTATTTCGGAGTACTTATTCGCCTGCTTTATCCTGCACGGTTTCTTCCTCAGTAGCTGAGCCCTCCGCCGCCGAACCTTCTGCGGCTCTGGCTTCGTCCTGCTGCTTTGCGACAGCCGCATGGACTTCCGCCATATCCAGTTCCTTGACGGCGGTGATCACCTTCTCTAGGTCGGTGCCACTGAGGGCTCCGGGTTGAGCGAAGACCATGACCTTTTCGCGGAACGCCATCAGCATCGGGATAGAGGTGATATTGGCTTCGGCAGCGAGTTGCTGCTGCGCTTCGGTATCCACCTTCCCGAACAAAACGTCAGCGTGCTTGAGGGAAGCAGCCTCGTACGTGGGGGCGAACCGGACGCAGGGCTGGCACCAGGAAGCCCAGAAGTCAACGAACACAATGTCATTGGATTCAATAGTGGTGCCAAATGATTCGGTGGTAATTTCTACTGTTGCCATCCTTCCACGGTACGCGGAGAGCCTGAAGTATGGCTAGAAATTTCGCTGAGCGCGTCAGACACGCCGTCGATTCACCTGCCGGTCGGGCCCGAGGGCGGACCCTGGGTCGGGCCCTAACCCTAAACCCCGCCTATACTCCGTGCGGCTCATGGGCGGTGAGGAACTTGCGTCCCCCATAGATCACACCAGCACTGACTAACACCATGGCAGCTGCCACATAGAACGTCACTGCAGCGCTGGAATGCTCCGCAATTTTCGCTGACAGGAACGGGGCCAGAGCGCCGCCCATCCACCGCACGAAGTTGTATCCGGCGCTGGCCACGGGACGCGGCGCATCGGAGACAGACATGGCCATCTCAGTGAATAGGGTGTTGTTGATGCCCAGTAGGGCACCGGAGACGATCGTCAAGACCACGATTACGGTAACCGAGTGTCCGGCCGCCAGCGCAATTCCGGCAAGGACCAACATCAAGACCACTAAAGATCCCATCAGCGCCTTGGTGGGGCCGAAGCGTCGTTGAACGATCGGGGCGACGAAAACGGAAAAGACTGCCACGCAAACTCCCCAACCAAAGAACACTGCGCCGATTCCGTATGCGTCAAAGCCAAGGATGAAAGGCACGAAGGACAAGATGGTGAAGAAGCCATAGTTGTAGAACAACGCACTGCCAGCTGTGGTGCGCAGACCCTTGTGACTGAGAGCCACCAAAGGATCCCGAAGCCGGGTCTTTTTAGCCGGAATTTGCGTCTTGGGCAAGAGGATAACCACCAGCACGAAGGCGATCGCCATCGCCGTAGCCGTGCCAAAGAAGGGTGCGCGCCACTGCCAACCACCCAAAAGGGCTCCCATGAGCGGGCCCAAGGAGAGGCCCAAACCAAGGGCCGCTTCATACAAGATGATCGCTGTGGCAGCACCACCGGATGCAACACCGACCATGACGGCCAGCGACGTTGCCACGAATAGCGCATTGCCAAGACCCCAGCCCGCGCGGAAGCCCACCAACTCGCTCACGGTGTTAGACATGCCAGACAGCGCAGCGAAGACGACGATGATGGACAAGCCGATCAAGAGCGTCTTTTTTCCACCAATTCGCGAGGAGATAAAGCCCGTAATCAGCATGGCGATCGCCGTGACAAGAAAATAGCTGGTGAACAGTAGCGAGACTTGGCTCGGTGTTGCGCTCAGGTTCTTGGCAATAGCCGGCAGAATCGGATCAACGAGGCCGATCCCCATGAACGCGAACACTGCCGCGAACGCCACCGCCCAAACAGCTTTTGGTTGCTTGAGCATGGATTTCTTCTCATCCTCAACAACCTCCTCAATCTGCTTGAACGTTTCTGCTGCCGGTGTGGGCTGCACGATTCTCTCCTTCTAACTGTTCACAAATTTATTGACGACGCCGCTGCACAGGCAAGCGCTAGAGCCTAGCGGCAAGTGCGATGTTGAGTTTGGCAATGGCAGGGATCGCATCGGCGACGGCTTGCTGTTCTTGCGACGTGAGTTCGCTAAGCGCCGCCGCCATATTGGCATTGCGACGCTTGTTGGCCACGGCCAATTTCTTCTTGCCGAAGGCCGTGATTTTGACCAAGACCACCCGGGCGTCCGAGGCATCCGCAATGCGCTCCACCATGCCGGCAGATTCGAGTTTGATGACCTGTTCGGTGGCACTGGGAACCTTGATGCCCGCATACCTCGCAATGGCACTCACTCGCATAGGTTCAACAAAAATCATGTTCAAAGTACTGACCTGCCCGGTGCTGAGTTCGCCATCAGCATCAATGGACCGGACAAGATACACGGACTGGCGCAGGATATCCCGGTACCGGCCTGACAGCTCTTCTAGATTCTCGCTCATAGTTAGGCAGTCTAACAATATTTCAAGCGGCAAGCAAGTTTTACCGGCTCTTACAGCGCTACCATTGACCAATGCTTCTCACCACAGAACGGCTGAAACTGCGTGAATTTACGGCCGACGATTTTGCGAGCGTCCACGCCTTCGCCTCTGATCCACGGAGCAGCACGTTTATGGATTGGGGGCCCAATTCCGAAGCGGAAACCCGTGATTTTCTGCGTTTCGCCAGCGCCGCCGCAACCACCACACCCCGTACGGGCCACCTTCTGGCGATCCAACTTCTAGAGGGAACACTCATCGGCACCATTGGACTCACCCTTACTCCACGTGGCCGGAACCAGGTATGGGACGAGGGGGAAATTGGATTCACGCTCCACCCAGATCACTGGGGTCGTGGATACGCCAGCGAGGCGGCGCGGGCTCTGCGCGACTTCGGCTTCTGGCAACTCTCGCTGGCCCGAATCACCGCCACGTGCAGACCGGAAAACACCGGTTCGGCCGCGGTCCTACTCAAGCTGGGCATGGTGCAAACCGGCCGAATCAAAAATGACCGGCTCATTCGCGGGGCGTGGTTGGACTCTCTGGTCTTTGCCGTGAACAAGCCGAACTTAACGTAGGGGTCGCAGTCGGTGCTGATCCTTTTCCCAATGCTGGCCGCACAGACACTCCCAATTCACCGGACATTCACATTGTTCGTTCATGCTGACGGTGTTGACTTGAAATAAAGAAAGCAGCGACGACTTTCCCAGCAGGAGGAACCATGACCCGCCCTACACACCACCGAGCATTCATCAACCCGGACCACCATGACGTCTGGCCCGCACTACAAACCGACCAGCCAATCGCCTTGGTCAATGA
The DNA here is from genome assembly GCF_020905375.1 of Arthrobacter cryoconiti. GTDB lineage: Bacteria > Actinomycetota > Actinomycetes > Actinomycetales > Micrococcaceae > Specibacter > Specibacter cryoconiti. The sequence goes on along the minus strand of NZ_JAJJBU010000035.1, from coordinate 12,841 downwards.
CCGTGGCTGGCGCCTCTCCGGCACAGTGGAAACACTCAGCCACGACCGCCAATGTCTGTGGATTCAACTCGACTCCGGCATGGGCCGTCAGCTCTTTCACCACCAAGACGGATTTGTCCTAGAAAACGAAATCTAGCTTGACTGCGGGCTTTCCCGCTCAATCATAGAAACAAATTCGTCCGCTGCCGCCTCGTCAATGTCTGCGTGTTCACGCAACAGACGGGCGGCGCCGTCGTAGTTTCCTTTTCTAGCCATGGACTGGACACGGGTAAAGATCTCTTCATTGAGTCTGGTACTGGCAACTTCCCGTATTTGATCCCCGCGCGAGACAATGGCCCGGTATCGATATCCGCTGACAGGAGCTGGGGCCTGCGCTGAATCTGGCGCCTTCTGCGGCGCTTTTGCAGCTTCCCCCGGCGCCGTCTGCGGGAACTGAGCCAAGGCCGCCACTGCTGCGGCAGCCTGCCCCAAGCTGGAACCGGTGGCCTTCCGATACTCCTTGACAGCGTTGAGTACCTGTTGGCGCGCAATGAGCGAATATACGACTCGATGCGAGGCGGCGTTCAGCCGCGCATTGGCAGCCTCCGCCATCTCCCGGGTGACCTCCCGCCCACGCCGCGCTGGCCTTTGCTCCGGACTCGCAGTCTTTGCTCGCAACGGTGCGGCGTCCTGCACGGCACGGCCCTTGCGGCCCATGAGCTTGGCTGCCACCAGTACGAGGACGACAATGACAAGCACTATGAGCAGGGGCACAAGGTATTCCATAGCTCAACTCTAGTTCCCAGAGCGGACTCCCCCGGCAGAGATTTGCGAATATTCGCCGGGGATTCGGAGACAAAAGTGAAAAGGACCCGCCGTCCCGCACTGATTCTGCGGTGACGACGAGTCCTTTTACACTGGTGGCAGATACTGGATTCGAACCAGTGAAGGCGTTGCCAGCTGATTTACAGTCAGCCCCCTTTGGCCGCTCGGGTAATCTGCCATGGCCAGCCAGACCAATAATACTAAAGGTCCAACTTTCGCCCCCATCAAGTGGGAGCAGTAAAACAATACAAGGTATTTGCCGAAGAATCGAATCGAGTATTTTCGGCCGTGTAACTCATCCTGACTCATGCCGGTCCAACTCATCCCGGCTAGGTTGACTGGATGCGCCTGACCAGTTGACCTTCCAAGAAGGCCGCCTGCTCCGGCGTGACTTGCTGCAACGCCACGGCCCTGGCCATATCCTGCTGTACGCCTGCAATTCGCGACTGCACCGAATTCGCTGGTGCGGCCAGAATCGACACCGCATCAGCGCTGTAGATCGGACCCGAGAGGACCGCTACAGCTGCCAGCGTGGCCGCGGCCACGGCAGTGCCCACAGCGGTTTTCACTCCAGGTTTGCTGCGTGTAAGCGCCACAGCGTTGTTTTGGGCGTCCGCCGCACCACGTGCCGTCGTCGTACTTTTGGCCTTGCTCATCGGTCCTCCTGCAAATGGTGGGATCACATGTTCCACAATGCCCCGAGAAGATGTGATCCCACCACGCATCCGCTGAAAGCAAACTGTGAGCGCTCGGGTCAGGCCGGATAGGCTAGGTGCCAACCCGCAATCATGTCCGCACACAGTGGAGGAAAATAATGGCAAGTGAATCAACGTTCGACGTCGTCAGCAAGGTTGATAAGCAGGAGGTCGCCAATGCGCTGCACCAGGCGCAGAAGGAAGTCGTCCAGCGTTACGACTTCAAGGGCGTGGGCGCCGAGATCGATTTCAGCGGCGAGAAAATTCTGTTGAAGGCCAACTCCGAGGAACGTGTCATGGCGATCATGGACGTTTTTGAATCCAAGCTGATCAAGCGTGGCATCTCGTTGAAGTCCCTCGATGCAGGTGAGCCGTTTGCCTCTGGTAAGGAGTACCGACTGGAGGCCGAGATTAAGGAAGGAATCGCCCAGGACGTGGCGAAGAAGATCAACAAGCTCATCCGTGACGAAGGCCCCAAGGGAGTCAAATCCACCATTCAGGGCGACGAACTACGTGTCAGCTCCAAGAGCCGGGACGATCTGCAGGAAGTCATGGCGATGCTGCGTAAGTTCGAAGACGCGGATCTACAGTTTGTGAACATGCGCTAAAAGGCGCCCTTACCCAGCACCAATGGGCGCCACCGTCCTACCCACCGGGCTCTACGAGCCCGGTGTCGTAGGACAACACCACCATTTGGACCCGGTCCCGGAGCACCAGCTTTGCCAGGATCTTACTGACGTGAGTTTTGACGGTTTGTTGAGCAATGAAAAGTGTTGCCGCAATTTCGTGGTTGGACATCCCCTTTCCCACCAACGTCATCACTTCCAGTTCCCGCTCCGTCAAAGCCTCCAACGGTTCGCGTGAGAGTTCCACCCGAGGTGACGCCGCAGCGAACTGTTCAATGAGACGCTTTGTCACCGAGGGCGCTAACAACGCCTCACCGGCGGCAACTATGCGCACGGCCGCCACGAGTTCATCCGCCAGCGCATCCTTGAGGAGGAAGCCGCTGGCACCAAGCTTCAACGCGTCGTAGACGTAGTCATCCACATCAAAAGTGGTCAACATCAGTACATGAACGTCGCCTCCACCCGATGTGCGCGCACCGTCCGCCAAAATCAGGCGAGTTGCCTCCAAGCCGTCCATCACCGGCATGCGCACGTCCATGAGAACCACGTCGGGGTGGTGCTCGGCAGCCAGCGCTACGGCTTGGGCCCCATCTTCGGCCTGGCCGACAATTTCGATGTCCGGCTGGGCTCCTAATAGCGCAGCAAAGCCCTGACGGACCATTGCTTGATCGTCCACCACTAACACCCTGATATTCATCAGAGCCCCCGTCCGTTTCGGTTCTTCGTCACGCTGGCTGAACTAGTGGCGCTTGTTGGGGGCAGGGTCGCTACAACCGAAAAGCCGCCGTCGCGCGTGGGTGTGCAGATGACCGATCCACCCACAATTGCGGCCCGCTCCCGCATGCCGATCAACCCCTGGCCCACGTGGGCGCCACGGTCCAGCTGTGCCATCACTGCCCCCACTGCGGAGGGGGTATTGATAATGGATATTTCCAGCCCATTGCCGGTGCTGACCAGAGTGATACTGGCGGTGGCACCCGGGGCGTGGCGGATGACGTTGCTGAGCGCCTCCTGCACAATGCGGTAGGCGGTCAGGGCAATAATCTCTCCCACACCGTCCAGTTCGACGCCGGAGAGGTCCGGATCGTCCACACACACTCCGGCGCGCCGAGCCGATGCCAGCAGACCGGGCAGGTCAGCGATGCCCGGCTGTGGCCCCAACTCGCGGCCCGCTCCAGAATTTCGAAGTGAGCCAAGCATGCTTCGCATCTCCGTCATCGCCCGGCGGGAGTTGTCCGCGATGTCGTCAAACTCGGCTTTGAGCTCCTCACTCAAACCCGGGTGACGGTAGGCCGCAGTTGTTGCCTGCACCACCACAACCGACATGCCGTGCGCCACGACGTCGTGCAATTCGCGGGCTATACGGGTGCGTTCTTCGGCCAGTCTGCGTCTGGACTGTTCCTCGGCGCTCACCGTTCGCTCGGCGGCAAGTTCCCCCCGCAGATGCCGCCACTGCTGAGCCACCACTGAGGCCACCATGAGCCCGCCAGAAACCGACGCGAAGATGACCACATTGATCTGGGCACCCTGAGATTGGAAGTGCGGCATGGTCAAATAATTTGCCACAACACCCACCCCGACACTGAGTAACCAGGCGGCGGCCGCCACCATCCAATGGCTGCGCAGCCCGGCCACACAAATTACCAGCACCTGGGTGAGCATGGCCACCACGCTGAACGGCAAAGGCGCAGCACCCACAGAGTGTGCAGCCAACGGCATGACCAACAGGGGGACTAAGGAAACCAGGACGCCTGCCACGGGGCGTGCTGCGGTCAGCCCCAACGAGGCCGAATGCAAGATCGCCATGCCCAGACCAAGCGGCAACACCATCTGGTACAGATTGGTGTTCAACGGCGCGCCAACAGCCAGCAGCGTTATACACACCACTGCCGTGCCCAACCACACCCAGCTAAGCTTCTTCAGCCGCCAAAGGTTGACAGTGCTAAATGGTGCCGTTTGGAACGTACTGACGTCAGGATTTTTCATAGCCACCGCTGACGTATTGCTGGAGCGCGCTGGGCTCCGCCGTCGGACCGTCAGTCCCACTGACACCACCTGCCGGGGTGCCTTGCCAACTAAGGATGTCCCATCCCCCCGGGGCAGCATTGCCGGATGGGGCACCGGTCAAGGTGACAATTCCGGTGTTGGAGAGTTCCTGGTACTTGGCCTCTGACCAGTCCAGATTGGTGGCCCGGTACCCGGCCCAAAACCTGATCATGGCTCCATGGCTGACCATGGCTACGGTTCCGGCTCCGCTGGCAGCGGCTTCATCGACTACCGCATCAAAGCGCTCCAGTACGTCAAAGCCCGTCTCGGCACCAGGCATACGGGCGGATAAGTCACCGGAGAGCCAGGCTTTCACTGTCTCCAGATAAGCCATCACCGAGGGCAGATCCCCCTTCATTTCCAATGTGCCGGCACTGATTTCCCTGAGTCCTTCGCGGACTAGAGGCTGCAATGAACGCTGATTTGCCAACGGCGCCGCTGTCAATGCGGTTCGCGTCAGATTGGAAATGTAGAGACCTTCGACTTCTTCTTGGGCCAGCGCGGCAGGGACAGCCTCTGCCTGCGAGTGCCCCAAATCCGTCAGCCCGGGACCCGGGGCAGCCGTGTCAAGCAGGCTTAGGATATTGTTCGGGGTCTGGCCATGCCGTATCAAAATCAGTCGCATGTTTCTATTCTGTCTTAGAACTCTGGACCTTGCTTGCGTATCCCAGCGCTAACGACCCGGCGCAGTTCACGATTATCTGGGCGATCCAGGATTCCGCATTGGGGAGTATTCACAGCTCATGGCTGTGGATGACGGGCGTCATAGCGCAAAAAGCTCGGCTGCCACGAGGCAAGCCCCCACACCGTAGCGATGCACAGTATCCCGCCCACCACGGCTGCCCAACCCTCGCCCAGCCAAGAACCTGTGGTCCCGGAAAAAACATCACCCAAGCGCGGTCCACCCGTCACCACCACAACGAAGATCCCCTGTAGCCGGCCGCGCAAGTGATCAGGAGTGGCCGCCTGCAAGATAGTGGAGCGGAACACTGAGCTGATGGAATCAGCCACACCAGCCACAACTAAGGCGGCTACCGCGCCCACTATCCACGGCGAGATAACTCCGTCATGGGTCCGCCCGCCGAACAACACCGATCCTCCCAGGGCCATAATGGCCCCACCCCACAGGGTAATGGACCAGACCACGGCCAATCCCTGGCGCCGCACGCTGCCCAATGGGCCGGAGAACAGCGCGGCCAAGAATGAGCCAGCAGCGATGGAAGCTAACAGCAAGCCAGCGGTCTGTTCACCGCCACCTAGCCACACAGCCCCCAGAGCCGGAAGTAACGCCCGCGGGAGAGCGAAAACCATTGCACAAAGGTCCACAAGAAATGTCATGCGTACGTTCTTGCGGCTGCCCAAAAAAGCAAAGCCTTCCAACACGGTCCGCAACCCTGCGCGCTGAGCTGGAGCACCGCCGTCGTTCTCACCAGCCCTGGGCAAAGGTGGCAGCGGCGGAAGCTTGAACAGCGCCCATAACGACGCCGTGAACGTCAAAACATCCACCGTGTACGTCCAGCCATAGCCAATGTTGGCTACCAAAATGCCAGCCATCAAAGGACCGATGGTGGTGCCCAAGCCCATCACGATCATGCTCAATGCGTTCGCGGAAGGCAGCAATTCAATGCGTACAAGCCGTGGCACAATGGCGCTGCGGGCTGAACCATTGATTCCCGCAGCAGCCGATTGTATGGCAATCAACCCATAAAGGATCCCCACATTGCCAAGCCCCAACCAGGCCTGCAGGGCAATACAAATTGTCACAAGCCACAAGATTGCAGACGAAAGCAGGGCCACCTTTCGGCGGTCGTGGACATCCGCAATTGCTCCGCCGTACAGCCCAGAAAACACCAATGGAAGGAGCGCCACGAGTCCTAATAACCCCACGGACAAAGTGGAGCCAGTGAGGTCGTACACTTCCAAGCTAACGGCCACCACCGTTAGCTGCGTGCCAATCGAAGAGAGTCCATTGCCCACCCACAAACGCCTAAACGGCACACTTTCGCGCAGGGGGGTGATATCTGCAAAAATCTTGGCCACTGATACAGCGTAGTTGCGCACGTTATGCTGGCACTGTATTCAACAATCAGCCATGGGGAGGACGACGATCATAATGGTGCGCTCTCTTCTGTACTCCTCCACTTACTGGAGTATTGGGCGACCAAAGTTTCCACTGACCGAGGGACACTTTGTCCTCCGACTCAATGACCCCATCATCGCTTTCGGGCCCAAATCTGCGGCGGGGCTTTTAGGGTGCTACGGCGCGTTGCGTCAGGCCTTGTCCGCACTTCGCGGGGCACAAGGCGCTTGCTCTTATCTGGCGTTGAACTGGCAGCCCGTTGGTGACGCGGTGGGCGAGCCGCTGGCGGAGACGTCCACACCCACCGTTCACGTATTTTTCCACTGGCCAGACAGCGCCAAAGCGAGCAGTGTTCTGTGCGTGCCAGCATACGAACGTAAGGCCGTGACTCAGACCTCCGATTTGGACTCCGCGTTACGCCTGCACTTCGCGGCCTCCGCCGCCGTGCCACCGGCGTCGGATGCTTCACCTCTGGCGCAGGCCGACGAAGCTACCAGTGCACCTGCTATGAGCGCCGGCGCGGCGTTCTGCCTGACGCCCGCCAGCTCCAGCAGGGATTCTCTCCCGGGCCAATGGACTGCCACCCCTGTAGTGCCCACACCCTATTTGGACGCTCTAGAACCCACCGCCATTCTGGATCTGGCCCACAGCATTGAGGCTCTAGGGGCTCACTCGCTGGCGCCTGTGCGCGGCTCCGCTGGCACGGCAATCACTATCTGGGTAGTTGACTCATGGGCGGACACCGAACAGAACTCACCTGTTTTCAACATTTTTACCAGGTTGCATTCGGATCCTCACCAGCACGTGGCGCACTTTGTCAGCGGCGGTGGGCTCGACCTGCCTCAATGAGGGCTTACACGAAGAGAATTTCCCGTACATTGCCGCGCTGGCCTAGTGTGGAGAAATGACTGATTCTCCTTCTCTCAGTGAAGAACAAAGCTCTAAAGTCACGGCCATCGCCATGGACCTTGCCCGGGAAGGTAACACAGCCGAGCTTGCCCAGTTCCTGGACCATGGGCTCCCTGTGGACGTCTTGGACACCGAAGAGAACACACTGCTGATGCTCGCCGCCTACAAAGGTCAGGTAGAGACGGTGTCAATGCTGCTAAAACGCGGCGCGGACGCAAACATTCGTAACAACCGGGACCAGAGCCCCATCGCTGGAGCACTGTTCAAGGGCGAAGACGCTGTGGTTACCCTTTTAGTGGCCGCCAGCGCAGATCTCGACGCCGGAACCCCTTCAGCCCGCGCTGCAGCCACCATGTTTGGCCGCGAACACCTTCTGGGCTGAAAATACCCACGCGGCTCAGCTGAGGGCGTGCCAAAGCGGCGGGGGCGTGGGAAATTTCCCACGCCCCCGCCGCTTTGGCACGCCCTCGACGACTGTCGCCGTCGTCGGCCTTGATTAAGAGCTAGCCCTTTGACGCCTGGAGGGCCTCGATAGCCTTACGAACGCCTGCGCCGTATGCTGGATCAGCCTGCGTGCAGTTGAAAATGTGACGCTCGATGGTGGCCTGTGACGCACCGTCAATGGCGCGCGCAGTGTTCTCGAAGAGGACCTGGCGTTGGGCGTCGTCCATCTTTTCGCGGAACAAGATGCCTGGCTGCTCGAAGTAGTTAGCATCGTCGTCACGGAAGTTGAAGCGATCAGCGACGGCACCGATAGCCTGCGCCGGATCAGCATAAGTGGGCTGCTGGTTCCAACGATTGTAGGAGTTCGGCTCGATGCTAGGGGTGCGTCCCTGGTTCCCGTCAACGCGCATGGCACCGTCGCGGTGGTAGGAATTAGTCGGGTTCTTCGGGGCGTTCACCGGGATCTGGTGGTGATTCACACCGAGACGGTAGCGCTGAGCGTCACCGTAGGAGAACAGGCGGCCCTGAAGCATGCGGTCCGGGGAGAAGCTGATGCCGGGGACAACGTGCGCCGGGGAGAACGCTGCCTGCTCGACGTCGGCGTGGTAGTTCTCGGCGTTGCGGTTCAGTTCCCACTCGCCAACCTCTATCAACGGGTAGTCCTTCTTGCTCCAGACCTTTGTCAGATCGAAGGGGTGGTACTTGTAGGTGTCGGCGTCGGCCTCCGGCATGACCTGGATCATGAGTTTCCACTTGGGGAAGTCACCGTTCTCGATCGAGTCGAACAGGTCACGCTGGTGCGATTCGCGGTCTGCACCAATCATGGCTGCGGATTCCTCATCGGTGAGGTTCTTGATGCCTTGCTGGGTGACGTGGTGGAACTTGACCCAGAAACGCTCGCCCTCCGCATTGATCAGGCTGTACGTATGCGATCCGAAGCCGTGCATGTTGCGGTACGACGCCGGAATGCCACGGTCTGACATGACGATCGTGACCTGGTGTAGCGCCTCAGGTAGGTGAGTCCAGAAATCCCAGTTATTCTCGGCGCTGCGGAGATTTGTGCGTGGGTCGCGCTTGACGGCGTGGTTCAAGTCAGGGAACTTGAGCGGATCGCGGAAGAAGAACACCGGGGTGTTGTTACCCACCAGATCCCAGTTGCCTTCCTCGGTGTAGAACTTCACGGCGAAGCCACGGATGTCACGCTCCGCGTCGGCTGCACCACGCTCACCCGCAACGAGGGAGAAACGGGTGAACAACTCGGTCTTCTTGCCAACCTCGGAGAACACCTTGGCGCTGGAGTATTTGGAGATGTCATTGGTGATGGTCAGTGTGCCGAAGGCACCCGATCCCTTGGCATGCATGCGACGCTCGGGGATGACTTCGCGGTCAAAATGAGCCATCTTTTCCAGGAACCAGACGTCCTGAAGCAGCAGCGGACCACGGGGACCGGCCGTTAGGCTGTCCTGGTTGTTTGCAACCGGTGCGCCTGCAACGGTTGTCATTGGCAAAGTGTTCTCGTTAGCCATGCGTGTTCTCGCTCCTAAGTGGATTCATTTTCTAAAGTCTTCTTGGCAACGCAGGCAGGACAGGTGCCCCAGTAAATAACCTCAGCTTCATCGATGGCAAAGCCGTGGTCATTTGAAGCATGCAGGCAAGGCGCTTCTCCCACTGCACAGTCGACGTCGGCAATCTCGCCACAACTGCGGCAGATCACGTGATGGTGGTTATCACCCACCCTCGCTTCATAGCGAGCCGGCGAACCGGAAGGTTCGATTCGGTTCACCAGGCGAGCCTGAGTCAGCGCCGCCAGGACGTCGTAGACCGCCTGCTTTGACACAGTTCCCAGTACCTCGCGCACGGCGCCAATGATGGTATCCGCATCAGCATGGGGTTGTGCCCTGACCGCTTCCAGGACGGCAAGCCTAGGACGCGTCACGCGCAGCTGGGCTGCTCGCAGCATTTCTTCGGGTTCCCGTACATCGACCATGCGACCCACACTCTCATGTTTTCTGGACTGAGTCCAATAAACTTTCCTTGAGAAATCCTCCACAGGCACCTCTGAAGCGCTGGTGACCCACATAATCGATGGGTCCCCTGCCGCCGGCACCTAGAGCGACCTAGGCTCCTTGCATGAACACTTTTACAGGTATCCCCTTTGCAGCGGCGACGTTCTACGCCGAGCTGGCGAAGAATAACAACCGCCACTGGTGGCTAGCTCACAAGGATATTTACGACTCTGCTGTCAGGCTCCCCTTGGAGAGTCTCCTGGCGCAATTGGCTCCCGTCTTTGGTCAGAGCAAATTCTTCCGGCCTTACCGGGATAAGCGATTTTCACCAGATAATTCCCCCTACAAAACAGAACAAGGCGTCTTTGCCTCCAATTATGAGGGCGTTGGCTTCTACCTTAGGGTCAGCGCGGCGGGCCTATCCACCGGCGGAGGCTACCATTCCTACTCCCCTGCCCAGCTTGCCAGATACCGAACGGCGGTTGACGCTCCCGTCAGCGGAGAGATCCTCGTCAAAATCGTGAAGTCTTTGGTGGAAGAGGGATTCACCATCGACTGCGAGTCGCTCAAGACTGTGCCGAGAGGCTTCGCCCGGGACCACCCCCGGGCAGATCTGCTCCGGCACAAGACACTGAGCGCATCCACGCTGCCAGGTCTCCCTAAGTGGCTAGATACGCCAGCGGCAGCACAAGAGGTGGCGGCCCGCTGGGAGCAACTGCGCCCACTCGTGGATTGGATCGTTAGGTATGCGGCCCCCTGAACCGAAACGGAGTGCACGGTTGGCGTGTGCGCAGAGTTTCAGTGTCTAGGTAGGCCGCTCCCACTAATGAGGGCGCAGAAAGTCGCTCTAGCGTTGAAGCTCCACGGATACCGAATCCACGATTCCGGCGGCTTCTTCCCGGCGCAACCGCGAGTTCCAGTGCCCATAGGAGAAGTAGATGACCAGGCCAAAAGCCACCCAGATGGCGAAGAAAACCCAGGTCACTGTGGCTAGATTGAACATCAGGTAGATGCACAAAAGTGCGGACAGTACAGGAATAACCGGCCCCAACGGCACTCGAAAAGCGGGTTTGAGGTCAGGGCGTTTATGACGAAGAACCAAGATGCCAATGCTGACCATCACAAACGCGCTCAGCGTGCCGATGTTGATCATTTCGCTGAGCAGTTCCACCGGCGTGAAGCCGGCCAGCAGTGCCACAACTCCACCACAAAGAATCTGTGTTCTAGCCGGCGTGCCCCGCTTCGCCGACGTGCGGCTGAGAGCACGTGGGAGCATTCCGTCACGACTCATAGCCATGGCAACTCGGGCAAGGCCCATCAAAAGCACCATGATCACTGTGGTCAAGCCGATCAAGGAGCCCAGAGAAATCACCACGACGGCCCAGTCAGCGCCGACCAGATGAAAAGCACTTGCCAGAGAAGGTTCCGCCTCTTTGGCCAAGTCCTTATAGGACACCATGCCAGTAACCACCAAGGTCACCAGAATATACAAAACGGTGACCACTCCCAGTCCAGCAAAGATGCCACGAGGAAGGGTCTTGGCCGGATTCTTAACCTCTTCGGCGCTGGTGGCAACCACATCAAAACCAATGAACGCGAAAAAGACGAGAGCGGCGCCGGAGATGACACCTGTAAACCCGTACATAGTGGGGTTGGCTCCCGTCAAAAAGGACAGGAACGGCTGTTCAGCCCACGAACCACTTGTTGTGGGCGCTGGTTCGGAGGTAGGGATGAAGGGGCTGAAGTTGGCTGCCTTGACGTAGAAGAAACCGACCACGATCACGAACAGCACTATCGCGATCTTGATCATGGTGAAGACGTTGTTGATCCGTGCGGACAGCTTGGTGCCCAGCACCAGCACCACCGTGAAGGCCGAAACCACCACCAGCGGGCCCCAATAGACATTCAACCCCAGAATCTGGAAGTTTGACGGAATATTGATATTCATAACTTCTAAGAAATTACTTAGGTAAACACCCCAATATTTGGCGATCACCGAAGCTGCCATAAGTAACTCCAAGATCAAGTTCCAGCCTATGATCCACGCCAACAGCTCACCCATCGTGGCGTACGTAAAGACGTACGCACTACCGGTAACCGGGATTGCCGTTGCAAATTCGGCGTAGCACATCACTGCCAGCGCGCACGTCACCGCGGCCAGAACAAAGGAGAGCGTCACAGCGGGACCTGAATAGCTCGCCGCAGCCTTCGCGCCAACTGAAAAAATTCCTGCACCCACCGCCACGGCGATGCCCATTATCATCAGGTCCCAGGTGCTCAGGGACCGCTTTAATGTCCGCCCGGGCTCATCGGCGTCTGCAAGGGAATGTTCAATGGATTTGGTGCGAAACAAGTTCATAATAATTGCTCAATCTCTCGGTTTTTCAACCTCTCGACTGTAGCGAACTATTAGCAGAGACTTCATTTTGGGGACAGTGGCGTCTCACATTGTGAGACGCCACAAATGGCGCAAACAGACACGAATAAAAAAGCGCGCCTGTTAGAGATTGGAAATGTTCACCATTTGATCGCGGTCCACGACCTTGATGCGTTCGCGTACCACTTCCAGGCCGGGCCCAGGAACGTAGCCCTTTCCGAGTTCGCGCTCGTGGGCATCCAGCTTGTTCCAACCAGCCCAAGTGGTATAGGCGACGCCGCGTGAGCGCAGCAGTTCCACGATTTCTTCTTCACCGGCGTGCTCGGCCAGGGGGAGGTTCAAACGGTCCTCCAGTAAACAGCCAATGGTTTCAAGGGCGTCGCCTTTGGTGCTGCCGATCAAACCAACTGGACCCCGCTTGATCCAACCCGTCGCATACAGCCCCGGCACCTGGGCACCCTTGCTATCCAGAACCCTTCCGGAATCGTTGGGGATGACACCCCGGCGATCATCAAAGTCAACGTCGGGCAGTTCCGAGCCAAGATAACCTACTGCACGATATACAGCCTGGACGGGGTAGTCGATGAATTCGCCAGTGCCGCGGGCGTTACCCGTGCCATCCAACTCGTTACGCTCAAACTTGATACCCGTGACCTGGCCATCCACACCCATAATCTCAACAGGCGTATGCAAGAAGTGCAGGTGCAGACGCCGCGATGCCGGGACATGGCTTTCCTCGTGCTCCTCAGCTAACCAATTAACCAGGGTGTTCACCATAATCTTGACCTGATTATTTGTCTTGATGGCCGCGTCGGAGGCCTCGTCGAAGTCAAAATCTTCCTCATACAAGACAA
>NZ_JAJJBU010000034.1 GCF_020905375.1 Arthrobacter cryoconiti | reverse complement strand
ATCTTTCTCAAAAAAGACAGCGGCATCAAATCCGGGACGGTTCACTATCCGCGCAGCACGTCAACGTAGCCCAGAATTGCTGGCCCAACTCAACTGTCAAGGGCCATGAGTTTCTGCCCACCAAGGATTGAATTCTAATGGTCATTGCAACAGAAGCAGTTCGAACGGATCTAAGAACTCACCCCCCGCTCCCCTGCCCAGTCATCCGGTCCAGCGGCAACCCAAGCAACCCAGCCCCGGTCATGAGGAATCGGCCCCGAATGACTATGAAGAAGGTAGTAAGCGGATTACGGCCCCGCCGAAACAACCAGAAAAGAGCTGCCAATAACAAACAGCTAAATCAGCGTCAGAAACCCATCACGCTGCATAACAAGACCTCAACAGAGTATCCACGCCTGTCAACACTTGCCAACATCGTGTCAACACTTAAACACGAAAACCCCCTGTCACCAGGAGGTTTACCGTGCCCAAGGTGGGATTCGAACCGGCTTTCAGCCCTTACAAACAAACGGAAGTGGCGGGTTCTTGCGGATTTCCGGCCCAGTACGACACAGTCCGGGCCAGTCCAGAAAAAAGTGTTCCCGGCGGGAACACACCAGATCCGAACGTTTAAGCCTCGACTATCCACCCCTCACCAAATACGCACCTAAGTTGCAAAGCAGTCCTCAACGGCGCCTCAGGATCGTGACACCACGAGGACCATGCGCGATGGCATTGTCCTACCGGATTCGACCCGCAGACTGGCGGATAGCCCTGTTTGGGACAGGTAGTCCACGTACTTGATGCCATGAGACTCACTGCCTACGAAATCACGAGATTCGGTGTCCACGAAGTCATGAGGTGACACTCCAACTACGTGGATTACCGGTACCAACTGAGGCTATCCACCGCGCGATCATTCCGAATTAGCGAAGGTAGTCAAGGCCGCACTCGAAGGCCGCTATGAACTTGCAAACCAGAAATTAAACGAACCCGCTGAGCCTGCGGAACGCATTGCAGCTTATGTAGTAGGTGAGAAAGTGACGGAGTACAAGTCAGGAGGGTATGCATAGAAAGTCATGGTGACGAGGTCAGCTACTTGCTATGGTGCCCTGGTGGCGACGAAGTTCATCGCATTACCATCTCCTGGGAGTTCAATGGAAACGTTGAGAGCCCAATATTCAGTCCTAGCCTTGCCCGGTTTCTGACGCTTTCAAATAATTCTTCATGGCTTCTACGCCATTGTCTTGCACGAAGGCGATATCAAGATCCTGCCCCAGAATGTTGACGACAATGCGACGGATCTCGCCCTTGGTCTCCTGAGACAGTTCGTAGCGTGTTGAAACCCGCACCCATTTGTCATTGAGCATGACCTGTGAGAAGTCACCTTTCCGGCGAGGCTCTTTTGCATCAGCGGCAATCAAGTAACCGATCTCGTTCTGAAGCTGTTGCTTCTGACGCGCCATTAGTTCTTGGTCGTTGAGCATGGATATGGGCACAAGCCCAGAAACGATCGCACGTTTCTCAATACTTCGAACCGTATAAAGGACTTCTTCGATGAGTTCCGCTTGGTCTCGCGGGGCCGGGAGGTCATCTGGCAGCTTGGCCGCCGCCTTCTCTGCTTCCCGCTTGATCTTCTTCCACCAGACGTCAGAAACGTTTTCGAGCGACGCCCTGTCACGGCGGTGGGCCTCGATGATGACCTCGTTGATGGACTTGGCCGCCTTCCTAAACCCGTTCTGGTCCATCTTGATCATATTGAATGACACGGCAGGCTGACCAACTTGCCCTGTGCTTTCAAAGCCGATTAGCAGCGGAATAACGCGAGTGTCGTCGCCGTCGACAGCCTTTGATAGCGCGCCCATCTCGAAGTTAATCCACTTGGCATCCTGGTTCTCGGGGGTAAGGCAGATGATACCGATTTTCGTATCCGCCAGTTCTTTCTTAATCCGCTCTGACCAGTTGGTACCAGCGCTGATGTCCTCGTCACTCATGAAGACGATCGAAGTCTGAAAGACTTCCTTGACCCAAGTCTTAACTTCCCTCGCTACTGCTTTACTCCGGTCACCTGACCAACTAATAAAGACCTTCAAGATACTCCCCATCCTCGGCACGAATTCCCAGGTAAGCGTACCAATATCATGTTCCTAATCTCGTCAATCTCTGACGCCCCCATTCAATTAGTCTCTTCGGCCAAGAAACATGAGGACGACGGTATTGATGGAGCAATCTGGTTTGCTCACGACCTGCGACTGGCCAGCCATGCTTGGGAATGTTTTTGACAATAAGACTGGGGGACGTCACCAAAATGGTGTTCACAGTGGTCTTCTTACGGGTTTCATCTGGCGGTGCCTGCGCATGGACTTTTGAAGAATCCGTGCCACCGGAGAAAACTCCAGCGATCACTAGGCTGTGACCGCTTGGATGGATAGCGCCGATTCCAGCCTGCGTATGCATGAAGGTGAAGTTCTGGTACCCGCCAGGGTTACCCAAATAGCTTACTTCGGCGTATTCATACGTGTTGGCACCACACGACTCAATCCATCCAGATGGCTTCGCATTGAGTGACTCAAAAGTCGAGCGGCCCAATTTTCCCCTAATGATGCCAAACGTTGCATTCTCAACGCTCCACAAAAACTTCGGGTCAATGACGGTGACCGACCACGCTTCGACTCGCTCGTTTATGCTGCGAGTGGCGACGAAGGCATGTGGCGTCGAATAAACACGGTCAATCCATGCCTTTTTCTCACCTTGGGTACCATCTGATACGGAGCCTTGATTCCGAAACACTGGTGTGCCAAGTAGATCTTTCACATACTCGTCAGTAACCCAGTTGGATATGAGATTGAGCTTCTTCCGCCACACACGGCGGCTACCCCAGCCTTTCAGATACCACTTTCTGGTTCCAGACCATATGGTTCTGGATGCAATCAGTGCCGCGAGAACGGCACCAGCTATTTTTACGATTTCGAAGAGTTCCACACACTAATGATCTGTTGACAGTGCACTAATGGCAGAACCGCCGCTCCGGTGCAGGCGAAGATAGACGCCATTCTTGACGATATGGCGCGGTATGTCATAAATTTGACTTTTGCTAGCTAAAGGACGGCCCAAGTTACAACCTCTGCCGATTACCGCCGCGCACGTACGTGTCAGGCGGAGGCGGTACCAAATCTTGGCATTGACTATGCTGTGGTCGCTAATAGGCGAGCATGTGAATCAGAGCCCAGATAGCGCCAGCTCTGAGGGGGCTCTAGCCCAAGATCAGATCGGAGTTCAGCCAAGCTAACCGGCCTCTGGCTAGGTGTCACCTCGCTGAGCTGAAGGGCATACGCAATTTCGACTCCTTGAAAATAATCATCGAACTCTTGCCGATTCACGCCTAGCTCTAACGAGAATCTCTTCCATATTGACTCCGGGGTTCCGGTGGCCACATCTGCGACTTTGGCATGGGCCATGATGGCGCGATCTTGTCCCGAGGAGTACACGAAAACTGTCATTCCAGTAGCCCGATTTGGCACCCTCCGCCTGAGTTCAAACTTCTTAGTGCCATCTAGGATGAGCCTGACGTACCTTGTCTGAATGGACATGAGAACAGCGCTGCGGTCGGAAGTGGATGAATTCCTCAGTGTCAACGGTTCATTCCCCTTCCATAAATTTCAGTAAAAGCCTCTGCAGATATCGCCCGAGCTGTCGGTACTTGACCGAGCGAGCTTCCATAACTCACCACAATAGATTCTGCTTCTGACAACTTGACTGGATGCCGTAAGACCTCCGTGTCACCGAATCTAATTGCGATTGCTACACCCGTCCTCTGTGAGTGGTGATTCACGTCAGTCAGCGTCCATACACCATATTTTTGAAACCGCGCGTGCAAGGACTCAGGACGGCCACGATGAGAACTCAAGAGCTGTGAAGCCGCGACGATCTGTCCTCCCTTGGCGCCGCTGGCATACCAGAGAATTCGGCCAGGAGCTTGAGGACGTATTCCATCAGCCTTGTAGTATACGTGACGTCGACTGATTCCGAGACTTGACTCTCTGGGAAGTAGAGGCGTGTCGTAACCAAGTAGTTCGCTAGCAAAATGCTGCCTAATGGGAACAATGTAGCAGGTCAGTGGTGCATCCAGAATCTTAAGCGGCCAAAGTTCTCGCTCCAATCGCGCGCAGCTCTCAGCGGTTTCAGGTGTCTGAGTTAGCCACGGCCGAACGTCCCAATCCCCGACAAGTCCGTTGGCCAGGTCTCGGGAGGTCAGCTGTGCATCAACAACTTCGAAGGTCCAGTTACCGTTAGTCTGCTTAGCACCTTCATCAACGAAGACAGAGACCGCAGCTTCCCCTCCACCTGGATGGGGGTCAACTACTAGGATCCGAGCAAGCCCGGACTCAAGCGCTTCGTGTCTGAGCTGGAAAACCAGTTGTTTTAGAAGAGTCCGACTCAGCGGTGATCGGCGCACACGAAGGAGGTCAACCATGAGTGCGTTCCCAATAATCCACGTTGAGACGATTCCATCTGCAAGGATGCTATCGGTGGCATGAACGACGCGAATATTAGCAACCGAAGTGGACCGAATGCGCTTCATGAATTCTGGCTTGGACTCACCGCTGAACGAACTAACCAGGTGGCTTAGGTCTCTGTCTGCCCCTGCCGAGGCCGTGGAAATTGTGAACGATGTATTCTGAATCCTATTGGGAGAATCATCACGGACATCTCGAAGCTTGTCGATCATGACAACCAACTGGGACGGATGAAGTATTTCAACGCCATGCTTGAGCGCTATGGGACGAAGAACATTTGCGGCGTTGTCATCATTTGTTAGCAAGACCGATGCTCCCGATGTAATCGTCTCAGCCAGTACGCGGGCGTCATTGCCGAGACTCTTGTCTCTTGCCAAAATCCGAGGACTGATCTCCGCTATGACTTCCTCGGTCAATTTCTCGCATAGATCCAAGTCCGAAGCAAGGTTCTCAAATCTCAACATGGCTGCCATGACTTTACGTCGTTGGCTCAGCACCTTAGTCTCGGACAGCTCATTATTTATTGAACGAGTAGTGCAATACATCACTTCTCCATCCAAAGCCGGAGCCTCAAAGTATTCCCGAGTTAGGGCGTTACGTTCTAAGACGAGGTCCAGGACGACATTCGTGTCGAGTACCGCTTGCACTCGAGTATCGTCTTCAATGGCCGATGAGAAAAGATCAGGCTGACCGAAGCTACGAGACCATGCGGTCATTTCAGCCTTCCCAAGACCGCGACCCGTCGGAAGACTTTGCGCCTCAAATCCGAGCTTTGGCCACATTTTGTGGGCGCCATAGTCACGACGACATTTGAGCCGGATTCTCTGTCGGTCCCCATGTCGGTCTTGGATCGAATCTACGAGTTTGCGCGCTATCCCGATCGATCGATGTGAATCGCTAACACACAAATGTACTAGCCGAATATCTGCGTATGGCAAGTCGAACAGAACATATCCAACGAGTGTTTCATTTTCAAATGCCCCAATGACTCTGTAGCCTTTTATCGACTCCATAATCGCACTTGACGGGTAGAGCCCGAGATATTTCTTGAATCTGTTTCCCAATTCAACTACGGCGTCTAAGTTTTCCGGTATGCATACACCTATCGAAATTTCCCGATTGTCATCATGATCTTGACCGGGTATCTTTTTCGACATGGTCACGCAGCCCCATCTACTTGGATTTAATATTTCTGATATAAGAATAGCCCTTCATTGGCAAAGGCCAGCCAAATACACACGTTTGGCAGGAAATGTTAGGACGCTGACCGCCCGATCCACACCGACCTCACCAATCAAGAAGCAAGACCAGGACGCTGAAACAGAGGCATACGACCCCTACGGCATTGAGGCTGCCGCTGACGACCGGGGCTAATCGCCCTCCCCGCCCCGAGCAAGAAGCCCTTCTCACAGCCGAGACATTATGCCCTAGGCCGCGAGAGGGGCTTTTTTGCATTTTTTTGGCCAATGCTCATTAGCGGACGTAGGTCGGGATAAGATCCGGCTATTGTCTATTTTCATTCTTTTGGGGGGGAAATCATCAAGAAGCTACTCGAGCCGCTGGCACTGTCGTCCCTCGTTCTAACCGCTTGCAGCGGGAGAGCCGATACACCGGCGAGCAAGAGCCCGAGTGCGGCACCGACCGTCGACAAGTACGCGCAGACCTGGACGAAGGCCTACTCGAAGACCACATGCTCGGACTGGCTGAATGTCTTGACGCCCGCCCAGCAATTCGCTGGCGCTGCCGACATACTTACCAGCAGGCGAAACAAGGTCGACAAGGGGACTGGGATGCCGCCGGACTCCCCTAACCAAGGAATTTCAGGCCCCACCACTGGCTATTGCCTCATACCGAGCAGGACACTTACCGATGCTACCTACGCAATACATATGGACGGAAGGAAGTACCGGCCGTGAATTCAGAGCGCCCTAGGAACGTGCACCCAAATGGAACAACTACGGCGGAGATCATATGGCCGGACGAAGCTGAGTTGCGTCTGCGGTTTCCGCCGCGCTATATGGAGCTCGCCATTGAGCCATCGGAGTTTGAAAACTACTGGAGACAACTTGGATATGCGTTTGGTCTTCCGGATCCGAACCATTTTCCGGCGCTGACGCTTCCCCTGAAGGACGCAGATCGCAATGCGATCGCGAGATACGTCCTGTCGTGTCAAGAACTAGCCACGTACACCCTCCTGGGAAGTGATCGAATTCAACGCCTCAGCAAGGCCGAAGGCAAGCCCGTGAGCTTGGACTACACCATGCCACCAAAAGAGATTCTGAGGGGCTATGCAACCCTCTTCCGCCAGCTCCATTCCAAGGATGAAGCTAGCTACGAAGTTGTGAAGAGCATCTTAGCGTCCAGGCTCAAGCGGGAAGACGACGCCGTCCGATCCCCCGGTCTTGACTACATCCGACAGTGGTCTCGCGCTCGCGCCAAGCTTTTGCAGTTCTCCCTCATGGAAATCGTCCAGATGAAGGTGCTGCAAGCGGAGCGGCCAGGATTCGAGGTGCCACTTCCCGAGAACACCCACACGCCGAGCGAGCTAATTTCGATGTTTCAGTATGGGGAATACATTCACTGGGGCAATAAGCGCGAGGAGCACGCGGCTATTCTCCAATATCCTGTATATGCCAAACTTCGTGAGCTAAAGTTTCATGACATTCAAATTGGACTCTCCCACTTCTACTTTGGCTTCGCGAAGTTGGCAGAGGCTGCTGTTAGCGACCGGGGGTAGTCGATCCCTCCGCGCTCGTGCGCGAACGCACACATTTGCACTTTCCGTTGGAGCTAGCTGTTGAGTTGATGGCCAAGCCTGACGTCGCGATGCTCAAAGATGCGCGGGAGCGAGCTGACAAGCTGGTCCAACAGCCTAAGGGAATCAAACGTCGATGACTGCGGGAGAGTCTCGGTCCATATCAGGGTTGATGTTCGGCGGCGGGGGCTGCCGTCTTTTCGCAAACCAAAAACCTTTTTGTAGCGGCGAGTAACGACAAGGGACAGAGTCCCGGGCCTGATTGGCAATCTAGATGGCACTCTAAGAATGCGTTTTTGACCCCACCCTGACCCGTCAGCGTCATCGGTGGACGTCGTCGAAAACATCCCGCCCACTGTAATCCTGAGCGGGTGAAATGCCGCGATCATCATCGTCCCAGTCGTCCTGACCTGCTGGATCGTAGTTCTCACGTGCCCAATCTTTTACCTCCTCAGCGTCGGCAGAAGCCTCCCGAAAGGTTTCGCCAATAGTCGAAAGCCCGACCTCTTCAAAGTAGTCCGCATAGTTGTCGAAGCATTCAATCAGAGGTAGAAAATAGGATTCCGGATCGTCCGACGAATCCCAGCGGCTGTCCCATGAAGAAATCACTTCATTGGCATTTGGACCCAATTCCGCGCTGACACGTCGCTCGATTTCGGCACGCTCATCCTCGGTGTGAAGATCTAGCACGGTGTGATGGACCCAGCTGTCGTCCGGAACGTCTGCGGCTCTTGCTAGTGACTGGCCAACTATCCATAAACGGGCGGCTTCGTTCAACAGCCCCATGCCATGCATACGGGCGCAGAGTCGGACAACTGGAGAGGAGTCGAAGCGCTCATCAATGGGCAGCAACCGATTGGCCAGTAGCGGATCCGCAGCTACCATCATGCTTAGGAACTCGTCAGAGGTACTACTCAAGAGGAAATCTGCATACCGACGTCCCTGAATATCCATCGAAACCTCATGGTCCATCTCTGGTGTAAAGCCAACGAGTCGATCCACTACTTGGGGATACAGAGAGCTGGGGACTGAAACCACTTTGCCATAGCCCGTTTTGTGCTTTTCACCACCGCAGTTCAGACGCTCTACGATGTTTGATGGTCGGAGACCGGCGACAAAAACTCCCAACAGCTCTGGATTACTTGAAATCAAACCAGCAAAACCTTCGCGCAAGGTCGGGTGCCAGAAATGCCAGTGCCGCGCATTCTCGTTGTCGACAAGCCGCACGAATGAGCCGTCCATGGCGTTCAGAGCTTGCGTCACGTGCCCGAGATCGCTACCCAGACCATGCAAAGTGGACTCGGCAATTCCGCTCTGTGCAACCGGTGACTGCAGCCCGTCCACGCTCATATAGACGAGAGACAGCGCCGCTTTATAGTGATCATCGAGCTGTTCAAGAACCGCCACTGTAAATTCTTCATTGTGCGTGAAAAAGTGACTCACAGATGAGCGGGATAGTGAAAGGCCACTTGTAAACTCCTTGGCCCCAAGCCGGCGTGCAATCTCCGGCTTGAAAGAGGGCATATTCGCAACCTCTGCCAAAAATGGTCTAAGTTCCTTCTTGAAATCCCTACTCTGGTTCCCTAGGCGAATATGATTGTAAAGCATTCGTTGTTTTTCAAGGGCAGTCAGTTCGGCAAGATCAATCACAACTTGATTTTCTGAAATCATAGGGAAAATGTATGTCTTGAGGACTTTCCGCGCTTCATTCCATATGTATCCTCGGGAAGTCAGCACGACTTTTGCGCCGCCTTCGATGGCCGCTTTGATGTGTGCCGCGTTTGCAACCCAACTTTGCGCCAAGGATGGATCATAGCGAAGGGACCCGAACACGTCATCCAGCCAAAAGAACTGACCGGGTTCATTTGGATTCCAGCCTTCCACAAGTCCGCCCGGCGTCGTTGGCCGCTGAACAAGGCAATCCCATTCATGCATGGCAGCCGCCGCTAAAGTAGACGCAATGACACTCTTGCCCGACGCCGGATCGCCCAGCAGCATTACGAAACCATGCTTCTCGACTGCCTCCACAGCCCGCCTGTGAGATTCCGTGGGAACAAACGTAGAAAGGTCTTGTCCCATGGACGCTATGAGCGCTTTAGACTGCTCATAGCGCCTCTCGTCAAGAATCGTTGACAAGTCGCCCAATCCATAAACTCTCGGAACAAACCGCCGCAATCGACCGTTGGTCGCTATTGCAAGATTAATACTATTTCGCTCGTAGATGAGAACGTGTTTTACGCCGACACCCTTGAGCGCGTCTTCAATCTTCGCTGCAGATGCGGCCGAAACTGTTGCGTTTGTCATTAGGACGTAGGAGTCGCATCGACCCTTGTTGACTAGGATTTTGGCTTTAGCGATCTCGTCACTCACCGTTGAAAGCGATACAGTACCGCTGGAGTTGGTAGTCGCCTTGCACTGAGCTACGAGATGGCCAGTCAATGCACTGTTCGGAACACCCACAGGATCCCAAGTGCCCTCAAACGCCCCATCCCGCCCACCATCATTTGAATCCGCGAACGCTTGCACAGTCTGCCCGAGGACCTCACGCAAGACAACGAGGCATAAGTCTTGAAAGGCCCTCCACCCGAGAGTATGAAGGGCAAAGTTTGGACTTGCTACCGCCATTGCGAGGGAATTTCGGGAAGACATGCTCTGATTCCTTAGGAAACGGCTTGAAATTAACAAATCTTATGGTTTAGAACAAATCTAATTCGGCGAATAGTGCTCGAAAATACAGCATACCTTTTATGAATTTGAACAGAATACTATCAGTGTTGCCTTACGCGATCGTCGGTGACATTCCGTAACAGCGCCGACTCTCGGCCAGAATCTCAGACACAGGGAGACGGGCACTGGCGGGGATCCTTCCGCCCCCGAATGTGCGATACGGCAGTAGTTCGAGTCGCACTGACACGAACGCAGCGGCACTATCGCTTCACAAGCCATGCCCGGAGACAAGCGCCGTCTTTCGATACCTGCCGTCGACGTGGTTGTGAGTTCCCCTTATCCCGGCCGTCGACCGCGGCACGGCTGAACACGCTGGTCAATACTCACGAGCAAGCCGACGAAAATTGCTGGCAGGGGCCACGGCCCGGCAAGCTACCAACTAGTGGATGGCCTCAATAATGAAACATGCACTCAATCCGTTTCAATAGCCTGACACGGCAACAAGACGCACCTCCATATGGCTGGGCGTAGACCTAACGGCGGCTGGGGTCTGCCCAAGGTTTTGTTGAAAGTTTGGGCAGACCCTCGCGTATCAACGCCTCAGATCCCTGACACACATCAGTCTCTATTGTTTCCACAGTGTGGCGGATCGTTGCACGGCGTCGGCGGCGTCTTGGAGGGCTTGTGGCATGAGGTGACCGTAGATGGACTCGGTGGTGCGTGTGGAAGCGTGTCCGAGTCGGCCGGAGATCGTAAAGAGCGATACGCGGTCTTGCATGAGCCAGGACGCGTGTGTATGTCTGAGGTCGTGGATCCGGGGCGTTTTCGCCAAGCCGGCGTCGTGGGCAGCTGTCACGGACGGTACCCAAGTTTTCTGCCAAAAGGTGCTGTGCACGATCCGTCCGCTCGACTCCGAGACAAATACCAGCTCACTTCCGCCCCGCCCCGCTATGAGCAGGGTGAGTTGTTCCACTTGAACCGGTGGCAGGGAGACGGTGCGTCTTCCGGCGCGCGATTTGGTTGGCCCGACATAGTAGGCGTTGTTGCCGTCCCGCTTCCACGACTTGGTGATCTGCACCGTCGCCGGGTGGGATGGCAGTTCTAGGTCGTCGATAGTCACGGTATTGGCCTCACCGAAGCGGGTGCCGGTCATGACGAGAAACTGCACAAACACCTTGTATCCCAATGGGATCTTGTCCGGGAGAACTGCGAACTCATCCGGGGTCAGGAACTGGGCGTCATCGCCGATCGTCTCGCCCACCGGTAGGCGCATGCCGCGACACGGGTTATCGGGCCGGTACCCGGCACGGATGGCGAATTCTATCGCCGAAAAGATCAGGCCATGGACGTTGTGGATCGTCTTGGGGCTACTACCCTTGGCCTGCATGGCCCGCACCCAGTGCGTCAGGTGCCGCTCATCGAGGTCAGCTACGGCAATGGTCCCGATCAACGGTGCGATGTGGTGCTCCAGCATGGGCTGATACGTCCGTATCGTCCCGGACGAGGGACGAACCAGGTGCTCAAGGTGTTCTTTAACAACGTCGGTGACCGTCCGGGTTTTTTGACGTTGCGCTTTGACGGCGTCTTGGGAGATCGTGAAGGACTGGCCGTTAGCATCCAAGAGGCGCTCGAGAACGGTGGCTTCGATCTCTGTGCCGAAGGAGAGTCCCTGCTCGACCCGGGTCACTGGATCACGCCACCGCACGGTGAAGGACGGGGAACCGTCCTTTTTCACCCGCCGTCTGATGCTGGCCATAGGGATAACTTTAGGAACGGTGTCCACACCGTGACGGGTTTTGTCCACAGGTCAGAGGTAATTATGCCTCTGACCTGCGATGATACTGTGCCCGAGGTGGGACTCGAACCCACACACCTCTCGATACTGCATTTTGAGTGCAGCGCGTCTGCCATTCCGCCACTCGGGCCTTAGCATCGTTGTCGGAATACACAACGTCGCAAAGATCACGCCCTCATTCAGGACTCTGTTCTGAACAAGTGCGCGAAACTACTCTACATGCAGATAGGCTATTTCGTAGAACCGGTGCTTTCCTACCGGTTGAATACCTCGATTTTCCATGGAAATACCACTGAAATACAGCTTTCAAGGAGCCCACGTGTCTGAACAAACGGAATCAACCCGAGCGCGCCGCGTCATCGTTGCTGAGGATGAGACCCTAATCCGCTTGGACATTATGGAGATCCTGCGCGGAGAAGGCTACGACGTCGTCGGCGAAGCGGACAACGGTGAAAAGGCCGTCCAGCTCGCCAAAGAGCTAAAGCCAGACCTTGTGCTGATGGACGTCAAAATGCCCGTCATGGACGGAATCACAGCTGCCGAACAAATCGTCAAGGCTCGCATCGCTCCCGTAGTCCTGCTAACCGCCTTCAGCCAGAAGGAACTCGTGGAACGCGCTCGCGACGCCGGCGCCATGGCCTACGTCGTCAAGCCCTTCACCCCGGCGGACCTCATTCCTGCCTTGGAGATCGCTCTCTCACGCCACGAGGAAATCAAGATCCTCGAAAACGAGGTCTCCGACCTCCAGGAGCAGTTCGCCACCCGCAAGCTCGTAGAGCGCGCTAAGAGCCTGCTCACCACCAAGATGGGACTGACGGAGCCTGAAGCGTTCCGCTGGATCCAGAAGACCTCTATGGACCGCCGCCTGAGCATGCGCGAGGTCGCCGAGACCATCATCAATCAGGTCAACTAACTCGCCCACAGCTTTCCAATGAATCCGACTCACAAATAACTGTGGGGCCCTCATCCGAACCAACGGATGAGGGCCCCACAGTTATTTAGCCCAGTGCTGCAGGGCAGGACCTTAGCGGGCCCAATTTGGCAAGACTAAGTTAGAGGGACGGCCAGGGGCCGACCTTTTCCTTGTTCCCGCGAACGCCATTCCCGCTCTTGCCCGAGTCAGCCAAATCTCCGACCTTGTGAGCCTTGACCAGGTTGGTGGTGCCAGCCTGTCCGGGAGGAGAACCAGCGGCGATGACGACCATGTCGCCTTCTTCCACCAGTCCCTTTTCCAGCAGCGTGCGGTCAACTTGCTCAGTCATGGCATCGGTATGGGCCACAGTCGGTACCAGGACCGGCTCAATGCCCCATGTGAGCGCCAGCTGGTTACGGACGTGCTCATCCGGTGTGAACGCAAAAACCTGCTTGGAGGGCCGCAGGCGGGAGAGTCGGCGAGCCGAATCTCCGGACTGCGTGAACGTTGCAATGTACTTCGCCTCAAGCTGATCGGCGATCTGCACAGCTGCAGCGGTGATCACCCCTCCACGTGTCTTGGGCTTGGTTCCCAAGTCCGGGATACGGGTGAGACCGTCCGTCTCGGTGGCCTCGATGATGCGGGCCATAACCTTGACGGTTTCAATGGGGAACTTGCCCACGCTGGTCTCGCCGGAGAGCATGACTGCATCGGCGCCGTCGAGGACGGCGTTAGCACAGTCTGAAGCTTCTGCTCTGGTGGGGCGCGGGTTTTCAATCATTGACTCGAGCACCTGGGTGGCCACGATGACGGGCTTGGCCCAGCGTCGAGCCAGATCCACGCAGCGCTTCTGAACCAGCGGGACGTCTTCCAGAGGAAGCTCCACGCCCAAGTCGCCGCGGGCCACCATGATGGCATCAAAAGCGTCAACGATTGCTTCGAGATTCTCCACTGCCTGTGGCTTCTCGATCTTGGCGATCACCGGCACCCGGCGACCCTTTTCGTCCATGATCTCGTGTACACGCTTAATATCTGCGGCGTCGCGCACAAATGACAGAGCCACCATGTCAACGCCACATGCCAATGCCCAGCGAAGATCATCCTCGTCTTTTTGGCTCAATGCCGGCACGTTGACGGCTACACCGGGCAGGTTAATGCCCTTGTTGTTGGAGACTTTTCCAGGCACCGTCACTTCAGTGACAACATCAGTTGCATCCACGGATGTGGCGCGCAAAGAAACCTTGCCGTCGTCGATCAGCAGAATGTCCCCAACATTGACGTCCTCGGTCAGGGACTTCAGTGTTGTGGAGCAAATGTCTTTGGTACCCGGGACGTCTTTAGTCGTGATGGTGAAAACATCGCCAACCGCCAGATCGTAACCTTCACCGTTAGCAAAACGGCCCAGCCGGATCTTGGGTCCTTGCAAGTCAGCCATGATGGCAACACTCTTGTGCAGTTCACCTGCCGCCTTGCGTACGTTGTCGTAAGTGTTCTGGTGCACGGTGTAATCGCCGTGGCTCATATTCATCCGGGCTACGTTCACGCCCGCATCTAGTACCGCAAGTGTGTTCTCGTAGCTGGCAATAGCCGGCCCAAAAGTGGCCACAATTTTTGCGCGTCTCAATTTACCTACCTAGTGATGTGGTTAGTAGTGGAAATCTATGGTTCCTGTATCTAGCCTAGCTGTTCTGCTCTAAACACTCATAGGGCGATCACTGGGCGAGACGGGTGCGGGCAAAAACGTCTCTCCCATCAAGAACGCATCAACGGCGGCTGCACATGCGCGGCCTTCAGCGATGGCCCAAACAATGAGTGACTGCCCGCGTCCAGCGTCACCAGCAGCAAATACGCCCGGGCGACTCGTCATGTAAAACTCGTCACGTTTCACGTTGTTCTTCTCATCCAGCAAAATAGGCAATTGGTGCGTCAATTCAGCAGTCTCCGGTCCAGTGAACCCCAGCGCCAAGAACACCAAATCTGCAGGGATCACGCGTTCTGTACCTTCCTTGGGTACCCGACGTCCGTCGACATATTCCGTTTCTGCGATTTTCAGTCCCGTCAGCACACCGTTTTCGCCCACAAATTTTACCGTGGAAGCCAGGAAGGTGCGCTCTCCTCCTTCTTCGTGCGCACTAGCGACCTCGAAGAGATTGGGAAACGTGGGCCACGGATGCCCAGCAGCGCGTTCCACCGGCGGTTGATTGCCGATGGCCAGCGTGGTCACTGACGCCGCATGCTGGCGGTGCGCGGTCCCTAAACAGTCCGCTCCCGTGTCACCTCCACCCAGAATAACAACGTGCTTGCCCCGCGCATCAATCTGGCCCTCCACCGCATCACCAGCGACGCTCTTGTTGGACTGCGTCAGGTAGTCCATGGCATAGTGCACCCCCGTGAGATTCCGCCCAGGGATCGGAAGATCTCGCGGCACCGTGGCACCCGTGGTCACCACGACGGCGTCGTAGCGCTTACGCAGTTGGTCCCAGCCGACGTCTTTGCCCACCTCGATTCCAGTGCGGAAGCGTGTCCCTTCGGCGCTCATCTGCGCCAAACGACGATCCAGCTTCTCCTTCTCCAGCTTGAAGTCCGGGATGCCATAGCGCAGCAAGCCACCGATTCGGTCCTCGCGCTCGTAAACTGCCACCGTATGCCCGGTCCGCGTTAACTGCTGTGCCACCGCCATACCGGCAGGCCCGGAACCCACGACGGCAACCGTCTTGCCGGTGAGTCGGACGGGAGGAAGGGGAACCACCCAGTCCTGGTCAAACGCCTCATCGATGATGGAGACTTCAACCTGTTTGATGGTGACGGGAGGTTGATTGATACCCAGGACACAAGCACTTTCACACGGAGCCGGGCACAGGCGGCCAGTAAATTCGGGAAAATTATTGGTCGAATGCAAACGCTCCACAGCGTCTTGGCCCTTGTCACGCCACGTGAGATCATTCCATTCGGGAATCAGGTTTCCGAGCGGGCAGCCCTGGTGGCAGAAGGGAACACCACAGTCCATGCACCGCCCAGCCTGGCCTTGGAGTACGCCCTTTTCTTGCCTCTCGTAGACTTCCTTCCAGTCCATGATGCGCACCGGTACGGGGCGCCGAGTTTGGGTAATACGTTCTTTATTCTTCAAAAAACCGCGAGGATCAGCCACCGGTAACCTCCAAAATTTTGTGCCAGACGGCGTCGCCATCCGGGTCTTCTCCACGGGCGGCGCCCGCCAGCCGGGTCTCCAATACTGCTGCGTAATCCCTCGGAAGAACCTTAGTAAAGCGCTGCACGGCACCAGCAAAGTCGGCAAGCAGCGCCGACGCTATTTCAGATCCGGTCTCCTGCGCATGTTTGAGCAATAGATCGTGGACTATTTCCTGGTCCGCCGGATCCAGAGGAAGCAGTTTCAGTTCCCCCGCTGCCAGAGCAGTCGGATTGATATTGCCGCGTTCCAGATCCAACACAAAAGCTGTGCCTCCGGACATCCCGGCGCCAAAATTACGACCAGTGGGACCAATCACCAAAGCTTGCCCACCCGTCATGTACTCGCAGCCGTGATCGCCGATGCCTTCCACCACTGCTGTGGCCCCTGAGTTGCGCACCAAGAAGCGCTCCCCCACTTGTCCCCGCAGGAACAGTTCTCCGCTGGTCGCGCCGTAGCCAATGACGTTGCCAGCAATCACGTTTTCGGACGGCACAAACGTATTTGTTCGGTCTGGTCGAGCGGTGATGCGCCCACCCGAAAGCCCTTTTCCCACGTAATCGTTCGCATCGCCGAACAAACGCAGCGTGACACCGACGGGCAAGAATGCGCCCAACGATTGTCCGGCCGATCCCGTCAGAGTCACGTCGATCGTGTCTGGACCTAAGACATCGATCCCAAATTTCTTCGTGACGTAGTGACCCAACATTGTGCCCACCGAACGATCCGTGTTGCGCACGGGAACACTGATCTTGACCGGCTTACGTTCTTGCAGTGCATCTGCAGCCATCGTCAATAGTTGCTGGTCAAAGTGCTTTTCCAACTCGTGATTTTGAGCTTTCAGGTTCCGTCTGGGCACATCGGCCTGGACGCCCGCATCGGAAATGATCGGGGACAAATCTAGCCCCTCCGTCTTCCAGTGATCCACAGCGCGGCGCACGTCCAGCACTCCCGATTGGCCAGTGGCCTCCGCGAGCGATCGGAAGCCTAATTCCGCCAAAATCTCACGCACTTCCTCCGCCAAGAATTCAAAGAAGTTCACCACAAACTCCGGCTTACCGGTGAAGCGGGCACGTAACAGCGGATTTTGAGTGGCCACCCCCACAGGGCAGGTGTCCAAGTGGCAGGCGCGCATCATCACGCAGCCAGAAACCACCAGCGGTGCAGTTGCGAAGCCGAATTCCTCGGCACCTAGCAAGGCTGCAACCACCACGTCGCGACCCGTTTTGAGCTGCCCGTCAACCTGGACCACCACGCGATCACGCAAACCGTTAAGACGCAGCGTCTGCTGGGTCTCGGCGAGGCCCAGCTCCCACGGCATGCCAGCGTGTTTGAGCGAGTTCAGCGGGCTCGCTCCCGTGCCGCCGTCGTGCCCTGAGATCAGTACGACGTCGGCCTTGGCCTTAGTAACTCCGGCCGCCACCGTCCCTATCCCCATTTCAGAGACCAGCTTGACATGGACTCTGGCGCCAGGATTGGCCCGTTTGAGATCGTAGATCAGCTGTGCTAAATCCTCGATGGAATAGATATCGTGGTGCGGTGGCGGAGAGATCAGTCCCACCCCTGGCGTAGAGTGCCTGGTGGCGGCGATCCACGGGTAAACCTTGTTAGCCATCAACTGCCCGCCCTCGCCGGGCTTGGCCCCCTGGGCCATCTTGATTTGGATGTCTTGGGCGCTGCTGAGGTACAGGCTGGTCACACCAAAGCGGCCAGAAGCCACTTGTTTGATGGCGCTGCATCGCTGCGGATCCAAGAGCCTTTCCACTTCCTCTCCGCCTTCGCCAGTGTTGGATTTGGCGCCGAGACGGTTCATGGCAATGGCAAGGGTTTCGTGTGCCTCCTTGGAGATTGAACCGTAACTCATTGCGCCAGTCGAGAAATGCTTGACGATCGAGCTGACCGATTCAACCTCTTCAAGGGCTACTGCTGGGCGAATCCCGTCCTTGAATTCGAGCAGTCCCCGAAACGTCATAAGGTCCTTGGACTGATCGTCGATCCCCTGTGTGTACTTCTTGAAGATGTCGTAGCGGCGCTCCCGCGTGGAATGCTGAAGCCGGAAAACAGTATCCGGGTTGAACAGGTGTGGTTCCCCGTCACGGCGCCATTGATATTCGCCGCCGCCCAGCAATGGGCGGTGCGGAACATCGACGCCGTCCACGGGGTAAGCCAGCGTATGCCGCGCAGCGACCTCCGCAGCGATCACGTCCAAGCCCACACCACCAAGCTGGGTAACAGTGCCCGTGAAGTGCGCGCTGACCAATTTCTCCGAGAGGCCCAACGCTTCAAAAGTCTGCGCCCCGCAGTAAGAGGCCACGGTGGAGATGCCCATTTTGGACATGATCTTCAGCACGCCTTTGCCCAGGGCCTTGATGAGATTACGGACGCCTTGTTCAGCCGTGACCAACGTGATCTCCCCCGTGCGGATAAGTTCCTCAACACTTTCCATGGCCAGATACGGATTCACTGCAGCGGCACCGTAACCAATCAATACCGCTACATGGTGGACCTCACGGACATCGCCGGCCTCAACCACCAAGGAGATCTTGGTGCGGTTGGCGCTACGCAACAAATGGTGATGGACGGCGCTGAGCAGCAACAGCGATGGAATAGGGGCCCATGCAGCTGAAGAATCGCGGTCCGAAAGGACCACGTACTGCACACCGCGGTTGATGGCACCGGAAACCTGTTCGCAGATCTCCGTAAGCCGGGCACGCAAGGCCGCCTCGCCGCCGTCGAACTTGTACAAGCCGCGCACCTTCACGGCAATATGCTCCCCGCCCGTCCCATCCGGCTGAACCGGGGATTCGATGTTGGCAATCTTGGCGAGTTCGTCATTGTCGATCACGGGGAACGTCAGCGCCACCTGGGGCATCTTCACCCTGGTTTGAGAGAGCAGGTTACCCTGCGGACCGATTGCAGTGTTCAAGGACGTCACCAGCTCCTCCCTGATGGCGTCCAAAGGAGGATTGGTAACCTGAGCGAACGACTGCACAAAATAGTCAAAGAGCAGGCGCGGGCGCTGCGAAAGGACAGCCACGGGGGTGTCGGTTCCCATGGCTCCTAGTGGCTCTCCCCCGGTCTTCGCCATGGGGCCAAGCAGGATCCTTAACTCTTCTGTGGTGTACCCAAAAGTACGCTGGCGGTGAAGTACCGAGGCGCTAGTGTGCACTACGTGCTCACGCTCTGGCAGATCAGCCAACCGGATAGTGTTCTCTCGCACCCACTCCGCCCACGGGTTGGCAGCAGCCAGCGCCTCTTTAATCTCCTCATCGCGCACCAGCTTGCCAGCCTCAGTGTCCACAACGAACATCTTGCCGGGAGCAACACGGCCCTTTTCAACGATGCTGGCCGGGTCAAGATCCAGCACTCCAACCTCGGAGGCGAACACCACCAAACCGTCGTCAGTGACCCAGTACCGGCAAGGACGCAGACCATTTCGATCCAACGTGGCTCCTACCTGGGCGCCATCTGTGAAGGAAATAGCAGCTGGACCGTCCCACGGCTCCATCATCAAGGAGTGGTATTCGTAGAAGGCTTTGCGATCCGGGTCCATCGTGGCATGGTTTTCCCAAGCTTCAGGGACCATCATCATGATGGCCTGTGTGATGGGCCGGCCGGAAAGCCACAACAATTCAGCAACCTCATCAAAGGAAGCAGAATCTGAGGCACCGGGTGTACAGATGGGGAACAGTTCCTCCGGCGTCTCGCCCAGTAGTGAGTGAGACATTGTGGACTGACGGGCGCGCATCCAATTCCGGTTGCCTTTAACGGTGTTGATCTCACCATTGTGGGCAATGGTGCGGAAAGGCTGAGCCAGCGGCCACGATGGGAACGTGTTCGTGGAAAAGCGTGAGTGCACCACAGCCAGCTTTGTAGCAAAGCGAGCATCCGAAAGATCCGGGTAAAAAGGTTCTAGCTGGGCGGTCGTGAGCATGCCCTTGTAAACAATCGTCTTGGAAGACAGAGAAGGGAAATACACGCCGTACTTGTGCTGTGAGCGCTTGCGTAGGCGGAATGCTTTAGCGTCAAGTGCGTTCTCTTCCCTACGGGCGTATTCACGCTCCGGATCGATCGCCACGAACAGTTGACAAAAATACGGCATGCACGCGCGTGCGCTGGCACCCACCAACTCGGCTTTGATAGGCACATCACGCCACCCCAAAACTACCAAGCCCTCGCTGTGTGCCAGCGCTTGCATCCCGTCTCGGGCAACCGCGGCTTCCTTGGGATCGGCAGGAAGAAACGCTATCCCAGCGGCGTACTCACCGGCAGCGGGGAGTGAAAAATCGTTGACAGCACGAAAGAACTCATCGGGAATCTGGGTCAGGATTCCGGCACCATCGCCAGTTCCTTCATCCGCTCCAACGGCACCCCGATGTTCTAGATTACGCAATGCCACCAGGGCTGCCATCACGATGTCATGGCCAGCAGTCCCTCGCAGGGTGGCAACGATCGCCAACCCGCACGCATCTTTCTGCGCTTCTTGGCGGTAGAGTCCAGCATCGTCGGGAATAGCGGCAAATCGCACGAAGGGAGATACTGCGCTCTCTGCGGGCTTTGCCGCACCCGTGAGCGTGGCGCGGTGGTGAAGCTGTGAGGTTCCAGTCATGACAATGAAGTCCTTCCCCTGGTCGAGCGGTTGAAAGGGGACGTCTCTGGCCCTGTGCTACCGAGGAATTATCGCTCAGTAGCGTTTTTTGGTGCTGGTCACCACAGTAAATAACCTCCCCACCATGGCGGTACGGCACATCTAGCACTGTGGCAAAAGCAGCTGGAAGATCGTTCCGTGATGCAAGTGCACAATTACCGACGGCGATCGTTTCTCATCCGGTCGCGCGGCGATTCCCACTCTATAACTCAGTCCCGTTCGATGAATACACTCATCTCACATAATGATCTTATCTGCACGATCAGTAATACTTCGGTCTTGTCCGTAAAAAGGACGGCCCCACGTGGGACCGTCCCTTTTATTCAACCGTCAATCTATGAAGTGGCGAACTACGTTTGTTCGTGTCTTAGAGTTTTGAATCCTTAGCGGGCTCAGCCACCTCGGGCGTCACGTCAGCGGGCTCAGTCACCGCGGGCGTCACGTCAGCCGTAGCTGTGTTAGCTGCAGCAGGCTCAGCTACCGCGTCAGCAGCCGGCGCTGCCGCGGCGGGCTCTACTGCTTCGGTCTCAGACACTGCGTCAGTAGCTTTTCCATCAGTCATTTTTCCCTCATCAGGACCGCTTGCCGGCACCGCAGCGCCGTCATCCACGCCAACTCCGCTGTCGAGATCGGGTTCACGGCCAGCAAGGTACACGGTCTCAAGCGAGGAAGACGAGCCACGGCGCAAGAACGTCAGTAGCAAGAACAGGAGCAGCGCCACCAGGAAGACAAGGATACTGGTCCAGACGTTCAGACGAGTCGTAATACCGAAGAACGTTATCTGCTCGGCAGTGTCTATCCGCAACAACTCAATCCAGACGCGTCCAGCGGTGTAGATCATGGCGTAGAGCAGGAATAAACGGCCACCGCGGAGACGGAACTTTCTATCCAGCAGCAGCAGGGCCACCACGCCTAGCAGATTCCAAATACATTCATAGAGGAATGTGGGGTGAAATAGCGTCTCGGGACTAAATCCAACTGGTACAAAGGCCGCGTCAACGTGCAGGCCCCACGGCAAGGTGGTGGGACCGCCGAAGAGTTCTTGATTGAAATAGTTTCCCCAACGGCCGATTGCCTGGGCTAGTAAAATTCCTGGAGCTGCCACATCAATAAAGGCTGAGATCTTCACGCCAGCACGTCGGCAACCGATCCAAGCACCAACGACGCCCAGGACCACTGCACCCCAGATACCCAATCCGCCAAGCCAAATTTGCGGGATCAGCGCCAAGTTGCCCGTGCCGTTAAAACCTGGACCAAAGTACGCCTCCGGCGAGGAGAACACATGATAAAGGCGCCCACCGATGATGCCAAAGGGAATCGCCCAAATAGCGATATCCCAAATGGAGCCTTCTGGCCCTCCTCTCCGCTTCCATCGACGGTCGGTGAGCCAGATGGCTGCCACGATGCCCAACAGTATGCACAGAGCATAAGCGTGGATGCGCAGCGGCCCTAGGTCAAAACCAGACCAGACGGGGGCCGGAATGGCAGCCCCGAGTGTTGCTGCCATAATTTGCGTTGAAATCATTGCTTCCTATACTCCCGTAGTGGATGAAGTTGACGGCGCTGTCGTGCTCAAGCCGCCGGAGAGTTCTTTGGCGAGTGCTCCCACTGCGGGGACACCGCCGTCGCGCAGTGCAACGACAAGTGCCGTACCCACAATGACACCGTCGGCGTAGGCAGCTATCTCCCGCACATGCTCGGGCTTGGAGACTCCCAGACCGACGCACACGCGTTCGGCACCGGCAAGCTGCGCTGCAGTTACCACGGCCTGCGCGGCATTGGAGACCGATGACCGCGCTCCGGTGACGCCCATAATGGAGACTGCGTAAACAAATCCGCGGCTGGCCTGAACTGTCATAGCAACCCGTTCAGGGGTGGAGGACGGTGCAACCAAAAAGACCCGATCAAGACCATACTTCTCGGAGGCCGCAAACCATTCACTCGCCTCATCTGGGATCAGGTCCGGGGTGATGAGCCCGGCTCCCCCAGCCTCGGCGAGGCGGCGAGCGAACTCGTCGACACCCATCCGCAGTACAGGGTTCCAATAAGTCATCACCAGTACGGCGGCATCAGTCTCCGCGGTGACCGCAGCGACCACATCAAAGACGTCGGCAACATGGAAACCCTGGGCGAGAGCCTGCGTAGTAGCCGCCTGAATCACGGCACCGTCCATGACCGGGTCTGAATACGGGATACCAATCTCGATGATGTCCGCACCGTTACGCGCAACAGCGATGGCCGCATTGATTGATGCTTGTTTGTCCGGAAAACCGGCCGGCAGGTAGGCTATTAACGCCTTCCGCCCCGCTGCTTTAGCCCGATCGATTGCTGCGGCCGATTTGCTGACGAACGCAGCTCCATCTGCTGGCGGAGTTAGGCTCTCACTCATTCGTGGCATCCTCTGCGTTGTTGTCCATCGTGGTGGCACCTTTCGCAGAGCGGGTAGAGAGCATGGTGCCCTTCACATTGCCCTGCTCATCCAACATGCCAAACCAAGCCGCCGCCGTCTCCACGTCTTTATCTCCACGACCGGAGAGGTTGACGATGATGATGGTGTCCGACGGCGTCGACTCACCTTCGGTGAGCCTTTGGCCGACCTTCATGGCGCCAGCCAGTGCATGTGCCGACTCGATGGCAGGAATGATGCCCTCAGTTTGGCAGAGTAGCTTGAACGCAGCCATCGCTTCCGCGTCGTCAATGGGCTCGTACCTCACCCGCCCTAAATCGGCCAAATAGGCATGCTCTGGGCCTACTCCCGGATAGTCCAATCCGGCTGAGATGGAGTGCGATTCAATAGTCTGGCCGTCGTCGTCCTGCATCACGTACGAACGAGCCCCATGGAGGACGCCGGGCTTACCCAAGGTGATGGTGGCAGCGTGACGACCTGTTTCGATACCATCCCCCCCTGCCTCAAAACCATACATTTTCACGTCGTCGTCATCTAAGAAACCGTGGAAGAGGCCAATGGCGTTGGAACCACCACCGATACAGGCACATACCGCATCGGGCAGCCGTCCCACCTGAGTGAGGATTTGTTCGCGGGCTTCTTGACCGATTACCTCATGAAAGAATCGCACCATGGCGGGGAATGGATGAGCACCAGCAACCGTGCCGAGCAGATAGTGCGTGCTCTCCACGTTGGCCACCCAGTCACGGAGAGCGTCATTGATGGCATCTTTGAGTGTCTGCGAACCGTTAGTCACGGGGACCACCGTGGCTCCCAACAGTTGCATGCGGGCCACGTTCAACGCTTGGCGGCGGCAGTCCTCCGCGCCCATATAGACCACGCATTCCAGACCCAACAAGGCGGCAGCTGTGGCGCTCGCCACGCCGTGCTGGCCGGCGCCTGTCTCAGCAATGATGCGGGTTTTGCCCATGCGCTTAGCCAATAAGGCTTGGCCCAGAACATTGTTGATTTTGTGCGAACCCGTGTGGTTGAGGTCCTCACGCTTGAGGAATATCCGGGCACCGCCAGCATGGGCACTAAAACGCTTCGCTTCGGTCAACAGAGAAGGACGACCCGAATAGTTCTTGTTCAGTTCGGCGATTTCCGC
This sequence comes from Arthrobacter cryoconiti, assembly GCF_020905375.1. GTDB lineage: Bacteria > Actinomycetota > Actinomycetes > Actinomycetales > Micrococcaceae > Specibacter > Specibacter cryoconiti. The sequence goes on along the minus strand of NZ_JAJJBU010000034.1, from coordinate 16,717 downwards.
CAAAAAATCCGGATCTACTTTGGCCTTCTCAAAGGTCTCTTCAAGTTCATCCAGAGCCGCAATCAAGGACTCGGGCATCCAGCGACCGCCGTAGCTGCCAAAGTACGGGCCAGGGGCGTGGCGCAGGGAATGTTCTTGGACAAATCCGCCGCCGTCGGCGCTGCCTGCGAGGAACGCCGTGGCAGCATCATTCATGTCAGCGGGATCTGATGACGAAGCTGTGGGCATAGGGGCCATCAGTTCTACCGTCCTGTTCGTAATTGGTGTTGCGGGAAAATGATGTCCGTAGCTGTAGCGGAAAATTGTTGTGGGCTATTCGGCGCCAATGAGCCCACGCCGGATTGCCTGGGCCCCGGCAATTTTGAATTCGGTGATTCGTTCTCGCGGAGTAGCGTCTTTAACAAGAGCTTCCCCGACCAGAATGGCAGTGGCACCGTGGCTAGCATAATGTGCCACATCTTCCGCGTCCCGCACGCCGGACTCGGCAATGACTACTTGCCCCTGGGGAATCATCCCGGCCAAGGCCGCAAAAACGCCGCGATCCACGTCAAGGGTCTTGAGGTTGCGCACATTGATGCCGATGATCTTTGCCCCCACACTAACTGCCCGCTCTATCTCTTGGGCTGTATGCGTCTCGACGATCGCGTTCATGCCTAGTTCGTGTGTCAGGGCCAGATAGTCACGCAATTCGTCATCGCGAAGCGCGGCAACGATCAGTAGCACTAGATCGGCTCCGTGTGCGCGGGCTTCCCAAATCATGTAGGGATCGCAGGTAAAGTCCTTGCGCAGTACTGGGATATCAACGGCCGCACGCACGGCATCCAAATCCGCTAGGGATCCGCCAAAGCGTCTCTTCTCCGTCAGGACACTGATGACCGACGCTCCGCCATCGTTGTACTGGGCTGCCAATGCCGCTGGATCGGTTATACCGGCCAGATCACCTTTTGACGGGCTTCGACGCTTGACCTCAGCGATAACCTTCAGCTCTGTACGGGCGGTATCAGTGCCGCCCAACGCCGCCAGACCGTCGCGGGCCGGAGGAGCTAGTGCTACGCGCTTGTGCAGTTCTTCAAGGCTCACAGCCTGCTTGCGGACGTCCAGATCTTCCCGAACGCCAGCAATGATGTCCTGCAAAACGCTCACCTCAGTGACCGGTGTTCTTCAGCTTGCTTCCCTCGACGCCGTAGCCGGCAGCCTTCATGGCGATACCCGCAACGAGACCGACAGCAATGATGCCGACACCGACCCAAAACAAAATAGTGGCACTTTCACCGATGGTGAACGCAACGCAACCAACGATCGTGCCCACCAGCATGATAGCTACGCAGGTCCAAGCAGCAGGGCTGTTTCCATGACCAATTTCAACACTATGGTCCATGGGCTCTTGCGTTGACACGGTGGTGGAGGTGGTGGCCGATTTGTTGCTCATAGTAAATCTCCCTTTGACGCGGATACTGCAATACATTCTGCCATTAGTTACTGGTGGAAACCGAACCGGCGCGAAGCCCAGGACGTGGACTCACGCTAGTCCGTTGGGTCTTCTCCCCGGCTGAGCTGATCCCAACTGTCAATGTCATCCACAGGGACACCCGAAGACACGTTCGCGGCCAGAGGTGATGCAGACTCATATTTGCTTCGTAGTCCCCATCCTCGACCAAACCAAAGAATCAGCGCTGCCGCGATTGCCAGGAGCGCGGCGGCAGCTACAGCTGCCACCGGAAACCACGTGGTGCTGGCGTTACTGGCCACACCAATTACTCCTGTGCTTTTACCAACTTCGGCCATGGCCGCCGTTGAAGGGTCCGCCAGGATAGCGAGGACGACGACGATGATCCCGACGGCTGCGGCGATGACTATCACTGAGGTGATGATCCGGGAGATCTTTCCAGCGATAGTTGACGCCAAGGTTCCCGCTAGCGCAACGAGCGCCAGCGCCGAAACGGAAACCGCTGCCTTGCTACCGGCAATATTGAGGTCGGATTGCTCCACCTGTCCTTGCCCGAAAGAAACGTGAATCCACGTCTGAGTGGTAGTACCAAAAACGAGCAAAGCCGCTATGACGGCCAGCAAAATCAGTGTCGATTTACGCGCCCACACAGGCGTTGCCTTGACGTTATTCATAACTTACTTTCCCAACCGACTCTGGAGCATTTGCACGGCACCGTCGTCTAAAGTACGCAGCGATGCCGCCGCGTAGACTGCCCGCAAAGGTGCAGCAGCCTTGTTGACAGTTTCCTCGGCTTCCGTTTCATTGACGGAATCGGCCACTATGCCGCCACCAGCTTGAACGTATGCTGTCCCGTCCAAGAGCAGCGCCGAACGGATAGTGATGGCCATATCCATATCCCCGGCAAAGTCCAGATAGCCCACCACACCGCCGTAAATTCCACGGCGGTGAGGTTCGAGTTCATCGAGCAGGCGCAGGGCACGGGGTTTGGGGGCGCCAGAGAGCGTCCCTGCCGGGAATGTCGCGGCCAGAACGTCATACGCGCTCTTCCTCTTCCCCAGCTTCCCCACCACGGTGGAAACAAGATGCATGATGTGGCTAAAACGCTCCACCTCCATGAATGCTGTGACCTCCACCGTGCCGGGCTCGCAGACCTTTGATAAGTCGTTGCGTGACAAATCCACCAGCATGAGATGCTCGGAACGCTCCTTTTCATCCGCCAGCAGATCCTTCGCCAGCGTTTTATCCTCGTCCTGGCTCGAGCCGCGGGGGCGCGAACCAGCTATCGGGTGCGTGATGACGTCCCCGCCTTGGACCGTCACGAGCGCCTCCGGGGAGGAACCGACGATCGAGTAGGGACGGCCATTGGCGTCAGCGAAGTTGTAGAGGTACATGTACGGACTCGGGTTGGTGTTGCGTAACACCCGGTAGACATCCAGCGCAGAGGCCTCGCAGGCCATCTCAAAACGGCGTGAAATCACCACCTGGAACACTTCGCCGTCCACGATCGCCTCCTTGGCACGATCGATGGACTTCAAATACTCTGTGCGGTCCCAGCGCTCATGGACACTTTCAGCGAATGATTCCAACGGAACGTCCATGACCGACATTGCTTGGGCAACTGGGAGCCGCATTCTGGCCACCATTTTCTCAACCCGGTCCACGGCGTCATACCAGGCGGAATCGACGTTCTCATGGGTGCCGTTGACGTTGATCGCGTTAGCGATCAGCATGACCGTGCCTTCAGCATTGTCATGGACCGCCATGTCGGCCACCAGATTTAGAGCCAGCTCCGGCAGCTTAAGATCATCCACAGGAGGTAGCGGCAACCGCTCCCAGTGGCGAACAGCCTCCCAGCCGACGAAGCCAACCAAGCCAGAGGTAAAGGGAGGAAGCCCGGGGAGCCTTTCGGTAGCCAGCAGCTTCAAGGTCGCTTCCAACGCGGCTACGGGATTACCCTCCAGCGGAACACCCACGGGAGGTTCGCCCTGCCAGCGGGCTGCCCCGTTGTCAGTGGTGAGGGTAGCCAGCGACTGAACACCAATAAACGAATAACGCGACCAAACCCCGCCGACGGCCGCCGACTCCATAAGGAACGTCCCGGGCGCATCCGCGGCCAGAGTTCGGTAGAGGCCGATCGGCGTTTGCGCGTCCACTAGAACTTTCAGATGAACAGGGACCACGCGGCGCGTCCGGGCGAGCTCACGGAATTCCTCCAAGGAGGGACTAATGACACCTAGATCGTGCATGAAGTGAAAGGCTCTCTTTTCAAACGGACATGTGGAGGCGAATCGACGCGGTGCTCGGCTAAGCGTTGCCGACGGTGGCGGGCAAGTCTCTGCCTTCGAAGCAGGTGCGAGTTCCGGTGTGACAAGCTGCCCCGATCTGATCAACTTTGATGAGCAGTGCGTCACCGTCACAATCGATCGCCACGGACTTCACATACTGGGCATGCCCGGATGTATCACCCTTGCGCCAATATTCGCTGCGGGACCGTGACCAGAAAGTCACGCGGCCGCTGGTCAAAGTCCGTTGCAGGGCTTCTTCATCCATCCATCCCAGCATGAGTACCTCATGGCTGTCATACTGCTGTACGACGGCGGCTACCAGCCCTTGCGCGTCTCGCTTGAGCAGAGTGGCCACGGCGGAGGGCAGCGCTGATTGGGGTTCTGAACTATGCGTCATCATCACCAATTCTAGTGCCAAAAACCCGCTCCATCCCACCAGTGGCACGAACCCGACCAGCTGTCTCAACGCCCGCGCGCAACTCCCGGACACATTACGGCGGTTCACAGTGCCACCGGCGTGAATACATGCTAATTTCACAAGTGATGCAATTTGTAGAACCATCCCGTGAAGTCCTCGCCGAGACCCTGCTGGCCGCCGGTCCCGGTGCCAAAACACTGTGCGACGGATGGCGGACCCAGGAACTGGCCGCACACCTCTACCTGCGCGAACACAATCCCCGGGTTGGTGCAGGATTACTGTTCAAGCCATGGAAAAAAGTTTCTGAAAAGGCCACAGCGAAGCTGGCAGCCGAATCCAGCACACCCGAGACCTTCGCAATCTTGATCGATAAATTCCGGGCCGGCCCACCGAAACTCTCACCCTTGTCACTGCGTGGGGTGGACCACAGCGCAAATCTCATAGAGTTCTTCATTCACACCGAAGATATTCGCCGGGCAACCGATCGCTGGGCACCACGGGCGCTAGATGCCGACTACTCCCAAGCTTTGTGGGCAGAGCTCATCAAACGCGCCGCGATCCTATACCGCAGCGTGGACCTAGGCGTAGTACTCGTCAATTCTGCCGGCCCGCGGCACGTAGCTAAGCGGGCCGCTGTCTCTGTGGCAATCATCGGTGACCCCGGTGAGCTGATAATGCATGCCAACGGACGCACAGGCCAAGCCCTCGTCTCCTTCGAAGGTCAGCCGGACGCCGTCGCACTTTTGCAAACAGCCGTCGTGGGTCTCTAACCGAGCGTCTTCCAAAAACGCCCCGAAAGTAACCGAGCGTCGAGGGGAAACGCCCCGAAAGTAACCGAGCGTCGCTAGCGGACTTCGTAGCCGGCGTCTCGAATGGCTTTCTTCACGTCAGCGATGGCATGGTCAGGGCCGAAGTGGAAGATGGAGGCCGCCAGGACAGCGTTGGCGCCCGCGGCTACCGCGGGCGGGAAATGCTCTGGCTTCCCGGCGCCACCCGAAGCAATGATCGGCACTTTGACGGCCGCACGGACTAATCTGATGAGTTCTAGGTCAAAGCCTTCTTTCGTGCCGTCGGCGTCAATTGAGTTCAGGAGGATTTCACCCACCCCTCGCTCTGCCGCTTCACGGGCCCACTCGATCGCGTCTATGCCAGTGCCTTTGCGACCACCATGGGTTGTCACCTCAAAGCCTGAGCGCGTGTTCCCGTCTCGAGTGCGCCGGGCATCCACGCTAAGCACCAGTACCTGGGAGCCGAAACGCTGAGTGATCTCATCGATGACCGCCGGGCGGGCGATGGCCGCGGTGTTAATGGATGCCTTATCCGCGCCGCAACGCAGGAGTGTGTCAACGTCGGCAACCTCGCGCACTCCCCCGCCCACGGTCAGCGGGATGAAGACCTGGCCCGCTGTAGCGGACACCACGTCAAGGGTAGTTTGCCGGTTACCTGAAGATGCCGTCACGTCAAGGAACGTCAGCTCGTCGGCTCCGGCACGGTCATAGCGCTGGGCGAGCTCGACTGGGTCTCCGGCGTCGCGTAGGTTCGCGAACTTCACGCCCTTGACTACGCGACCCCCGTCGACGTCCAGACACGGGATGACCCTGATGGCAACACTCATGGTTGGTTCCCTTAGCTGTAGTAAAAACTAGATGCGGCAGGCGTGAATGCTGCTGACCAAAATGGCGCGTGCGCCAAGGTCATAGAGTTCATCCATGATCCGATTGGTGTCCTTGGCGTTAACCATGGAACGCACCGCCACCCAGTCCGAGTCGCGCAATGGCGAAACAGTAGGCGATTCCAATCCAGGTGTCAGTGCTGTTGCTTTCTCCATGAGTATCTTGGGAACGTCATAGTCAAGGAGCACATACTGCCGCGCCACCAGGACACTGTGTAGACGGCGTATCAGTACTTCCACTCCGGGAGGAGAGGTGACGCCGCGCCGGCCAATCAGTAGTGCTTCGGAGGCTAGGATCGGCTCACCGAAGATTTCCATACCCGCGGCCTTGAGCGTACTGCCGGTTTCAACGACGTCGGCAATGGCGTCTGCCACACCCAGACGCACGGAGGATTCCACTGCACCGTCCAGGCGGACCACTTTGGCGTTGATGCCAAGTTCGGCCAGGTACTCGCGCAGCAGCCCGTCGTAGCTGGTGGCCAGGCGCTTGCCTTCAAGCTCGGCCGCCGTTTTGAAATGTCCCACAGGACCGGCAAAGCGGAATGTGGACACGGCAAAGCCGAGTGGGAGAAGTTCGTCGGCTTCAACTTGGGCGTCCATGAGGAGATCACGGCCGGTGATGCCCACATCCAAGGTGCCTGCCCCTACATAAACCGCAATGTCACGCGGGCGCAGGAAGAAGAACTCAACGTTGTTCTCGGGGTCAACCATGACCAATTCGCGGCTGTCGCGTCGCTGACGGTAGCCAGCCTCGGCCAACATCGCTGAGGCAGCTTCGGACAATGCACCCTTATTGGGAACGGCAACTCTAAGCATGGGAAGGATCTTTCGTCTCGAATCAAGCGTTTTTTGGCGTGGGCGGTCGTGCCGACGCCTTTTTAAGTCATCAAGAGCCACAGCGTGTGGCTAAAGATGCTTATAAACGTCTTGGAGGGTCAGCCCTTTCGCGATCATCATGACCTGGAGGTGGTAGAGAAGCTGAGAGATCTCTTGTGCACAGGCCTCATCCGTTTCATATTCGGCAGCCATCCACACCTCGGCAGCTTCCTCCACCACTTTCTTGCCAATACCGTGGACGCCGGATTCTAGTTCCGCAACGGTACGGGAACCAGCGGGCCGGGCTGCGGCTTTCGCACTGAGTTCATCAAAAAGGGATTCGAAGGTTTTCACGGTTTCCAGCCTACTGGGTTCAGTGCGTGTTCAAGGATTCTGCGAGCTGCAATGTCCGTCATGTGAACTTTCTCCCAGAACGGACCCCTCCGCACAGCCGTGCGCCGCAGGCTTCAATTCAGACACCCAAGTTGGCCAGAGTCATCGCTGTAGCCAAGGCCGCCGTCGTCGCCTCGTGGCCCTTGTCTTCCACTGAACCCGGCAATCCTGCACGGTCCAAGCCCTGCTGCTCGGTGTCGCAGGTGAGCACGCCGAATCCGATGGGTACCCCGGTGCGTACGCTGACTTCCGTCAGACCCATCGTCGCGCCTTGGCAGACAAAGTCAAAGTGCGGAGTCCCGCCACGGATCACCACTCCGAGGGCGACGACGGCGTCAAACGTTGGTGCCAACCGCGCTGCTGCGACGGCCAGCTCAAACGTGCCGGGAACGCGCAGAACGGTCGGGTTCTGGATTCCGGCGTCGGCGGCCCCACGCAGGGCTCCGGCTAGCAGGCCGTCCATGATTTCGGTATGCCAGCTGGCCGCAATGATCGCAAGTTTCGTGGTTGACGCCTGCACCTTCTGCGCTGGGGTAAAGCCAATGGTGGGTGCTCCGTGACCGCTCATAGGGCAGGTCCTTTCCGCTCGTTGTTGGTTTCGTGCACAGCATTGCTTTCAGGCACAGCGACTTTGCTACCCAGCCTGGACTCAGCGGAGCTAAGTTCCAGGGCGTGGTGCATGCGGTCACGCTTAGTTTGCAAGTACCGCAGGTTTTCCGCCCTGGCCGGCACGTGAGTGGGCACAATATCGCTAACAGTAATCCCGTGCCGGGACAGGTCCTCGGATTTGAGCGGGTTATTACTCAACAGCCGTATGTGCACAAGGCCCAAGGAATGCAGGATTGAGGCAGCGGCGGCATAGTCGCGGCTGTCTACCGGCAGACCTAGTTGCTCATTGGCTTCCACGGTGTCGGCACCGGCTTCTTGGAGACTATAGGCACGCATTTTATTGGCAAGGCCGATCCCCCGGCCTTCGTGTCCGCGCAGATAGACAAGTGTTCCTCCTTCGCGGTGGATCATGGCCAGCGCATAGTCCAACTGTTCCCCACAGTCACATCGATAGGACCCAAAAACGTCTCCGGTGAGGCATTCGGAGTGAAGTCTGACTAGGGGGACGCTCTGGCGCTGCGCTTCATCTCCGGCGGAGCTGACGCTCAAATGCTCGGCTCCGGTAGACGAATCCACCCAGGCCTGCACATCGAATCGGCCATAACGTGTGGGCAAGCTCACTATTGGCCCACCTTTCACCATCGATTCCCCGATCTGCTCCGATCCAACCCGCTCACTCATGTGCAGCCTTGTTTCTGGTGGGCGATTCCGTCGCAGCCATCAGGCTTTCCGCCGCATCCGTTGCCGCCAGAAACGCAGCTAAGTCAGCGATGGAGATGAGAACCAGATTTTCCCTGTCTGCGAACGCTCGCAGACCGGCAAGTCGTACCATTTCCCCGGCGTCGTCCACTACTTCAGCAATAACGGCCACGGGTTGGCACTTGGCTAGCTTGCACAACTCGACGGACGCCTCGGTATGACCGGGGCGCTGCCGCACTCCTCCGGCCACGGCTCGCAGCGGGAACATGTGGCCGGGCCGGGTGAGTGCGTCCGGCCTTGAGTCCTGGCTGGCCAGCACTGTGGCAGTCAGTGACCTGTCAGTGGCACTGATACCCGTATCCACGCCGTGAGCGGCATCAGCACTGACGGTATAGGCCGTGTGCTTTGCGTCCTGATTATTTGCCACCATGGGAGGCAACTGCAACAGGTCCGCCCGGTCATCGTCCATGGGAACGCAAATCACTCCAGAGCTATGCCGGATGGTCCACCCCATCAGCGCAGGGGTGCTGTGCTGGGCGGCAAAGATAATGTCGCCCTCGTTTTCGCGATTCTCGTCATCCACCACAAGGACGGGCTGACCAGCTGCGATCGCAGCAATGGCAGCGGATACAGGATCCAGCAGTGTCACGGGATTGGTATCTGCTCTCATGATTGAGTCCTCGCTGAATTGGTTGGTACGGCAAACTCCAGTAAACGCTCGGCATATTTGGCCAAGACGTCCACTTCTACGTTGACGTTCCCACCCACAGTTTTTGCACCCAAGCCGGTAGCGGTAAGAGTTATGGGGATCAATCCCACCTCAAACCATTGCTGTCGTTCAGACGGCGGGCTGACGGCGGTCACGGTGAGGGACACCCCGTCGACCGCGATCGAGCCCTTCTCGGCAATATACCGGGACAACACTGTTGGCACGGCGAAGCGCAGTCGGTGCCAATTGCCCTGCTCTTCTCGTTCTAGCAAGATGCCCACACCATCCACATGGCCCTGGACCACGTGTCCATCCAGTCGACCACCTGCAGGCACGCAGCGTTCCAAGTTGACCTGACTGCCCTTCTCCAACTCGCCAGTGGTGGTGCGTGAGAGAGTCTCGCCCATAACATCCACCTCGACTGTCGTCCCATCAATGCGCACCGCTGTCAGACAAACTCCGTTGACTGCGATGGACCCGCCCAGTGCAAAACCTTCTAGCGTGGCTGCTGCCGGTTCCGCGGAGAAGACCAGCCGTGCGCTGTCCGTTCCAGCATTGTGCTCAAGCGCGAGCACCGTGCCGCGGCCTTCAATAATTCCGGTAAACATGTCTAGTCGCTCTCTGCGGAAGGAACTGCCGGCACCCGTGCTGGCATGAGGGTGAGTTTAAGGTCTGGTCCCAGGCGTTCCACCGGGCCCGTAGTGGTTCCGTCCCATTCCCAACGCTGCGCATGGGCCAGCGTGCTGATGCCGAGGTCGTTCAGGGCGGGCATGCCGGTACCCAGCAGTGTGGGCGCCAAGTACACGACCAACTCATCGACCAGACCAGCAGCCAGGAACGCAGCGTTGATCTTGGAGCCTCCTTCGATCATCAGGTGACCTACCCCGCGCTTGTACAACTCCGCTAGAACGGTCGCCGGATCATGGGTTTTGAGTTGCACGAAGCCTGGCCCGTTCTGATGGCGCACTGCCGCATCCGGAGCCACCTCGCGCAGACCCATCACCACACGCAACGGTTGATGGTCTGCTTCGGACCCGTCTGCGGCACGCGCCGTCAACCGTGGATTATCGGAAATGATGGTGCCAGTTCCGACGACTATGGCATCCACCCGCGCACGCAGGGTGTGCGAGTCCTGCCGCGACTGTGCGGACGTAATCCAGGCACTGGTGCCATCGGCTGCGGCAATCCGGCTGTCCACTGTCTGCGCCAACCGCGCAGTGACAAAGGGCCGGCCGGCCGCCACAGCGACGAACCACTGGCGGTTCAAATCTTGGGACTCCTTCTCCATGAGCCCAAAGCGGACATTGATGCCTTCACGCCGTAGAGTTTTTGCACCTCCGGCGGCGGGGGCATGGGGATCGTGAATAGCGAAGATGACGTTGCCAATACCTGCGTTAATGATCGCCTGTGTACAAGGAGCCGTACGTCCCTGATGGTTGCACGGCTCCAAGTTCACGATGATGGTGGCAGCTGAAAGGTCACGTTTGACGCCGGTGCCCAAGAGCCGGTTGATAACATCCAGTTCGGCGTGCGGCGTGCCGGCGCCGCGATGGTGCCCAATGGCCAGGACCGTGCCATCGGCATCAATGATGACAGCACCCACCAGCGGATTCGCACCGCGGACACCTTGCCGTGCAGCTGAGAGCGCAGTTTCCATGCCCAAGACCTCAGCATCGCTGAACACTCTCAGATCGGCTTGGGCACTCTCGCCCTGAGCATCCATCGACTCTTCCCAGTTCATGACTTAATCTCTTTCCTGCTGGCAGTGTTGACCGTGTTGACCGTGATGTCAGGGAACGTTGTGTCCACATAGACTTCGCTCGCGTGTGCTTCGGCTTTGTCTTTAGCGTGCCGGACACGCCACCACACAAAGAACCCTGTCAGCGTGAACGCGCCGTAGAAGATGTACATAAAGGCTGAGGCGTAGTACCCAGCGCTAAAGAGCAGCGGAACCCCTACAAGGTCCACAGCGACCCAGATAAGCCAGAACTCAACCCACCCCTTAGCCATCCCATAAGTTGCAAGCAGGGAGCCCATGAAGATCCAGGCGTCAGCCCATACGGGCTCGTAAGATCCCAAGGCACGGAAGATCGGGGTCAGTACGGTTGTCCCAGCCACCATGGACACGAGTATCAGCCATCTGGTCTTGGTACCAGCCCAACTGGGTACGACTGCCCCCGCAATGGAGCTACCGTTGTCGTTCTTCGAACCTCGGCTCTGACGCCACCTGTTCCATCCGTAGACGGAGACGGCAATGAACATGATTTGGCGCCCTGCTTGTCCTAGCAGATTCGCATACACGGGCGAACCAAACACGGAGCCCATGAAGACGGTGAACAGGAGCGCGTTGCCGATGATACCCACCGGCCACGCCCAGATTTTTCGGCGCATTCCGCCGAGGGCACTGGCCAGCCCAAAAAGATTGCCTATGACTTCACGCCAGAGCAAGAATCCGCCGCCGGCGAATTCAAGTTTTGCGTCAAAGAGCCATCGCAGAAAGTCCATCGTTACCTTGCCCTTTCGAACCGCGATGGCTCCGGGGATAACGTCCAGCTTTGGCGCGCTGACAGGTTTCCGGTGCACCACAAACTGTGGCACCCCTGACCTGGCGGCCAAAAGTGTTCGTGCTTCTCCCATCCAGACTTTAACTGTCGGTTCCGGAATTTCACCAGATCAACCGATCGCTACCTGTTGTTGCCAACTGGTTGCGCGCGGGTCGCGGACTATAACCGCCGGTTCGGAATTACACCGACCCCGGAGCACGTTGATAAATTTTTCTAGAACCCGCCGAAGCAGGAACTTCTTTCATTATGACACTCTTTCAAGCGTCGATTGCTTTCACCTTTTTAGAACCGCAAGTGGCACTGATTTATTCGCTCTGTTTTTTCCCAAACGCAAGACGCGCTTTGGTCCGCAGCAATTCGATGGCTTCTGCCGGTGAGGGCGCCCCATAAACAGCCGATCCTGCCACAAAGATGTTCGCGCCGGCTTCCGCAGCCCGTGTGATCGATTCGTCGGTGATTCCGCCGTCGACCTGCAGGGCTACGTTGGCTCCAGAACCATCGATAGCGGCCCTGGCACGGCGAATTTTCGGCAGAGTCACGTCCAGGAACGACTGCCCCCCAAAACCGGGTTCCACGGTCATGATCAGGAGCATATCAAGCTCGGTGAGCATGTCCAGGTATGGTTCCACCGGCGTTGCGGGGCGCAGAGCCATGCCCGCTTTGGACCCGCGGGCGCGTAGTTCTCTGGCCAATTTGATAGGCGCGTCGGAAGCCTCCACATGGAAGGTCACAGAAGCGATGCCGGCGTCGGCGTATGCAGGTGCCCAGCGATCTACTTCGGCAATCATCAGGTGGGCATCCAACGGTATGGAGCTAACCTGCGCAATCCGCTCTACCACGGGCAAACCAATAGTCAGATTGGGCACAAAATGGTTGTCCATGACGTCCACATGGACAGCATCGGCATTAGCAATGCGGGCAAGTTCTGCTTCCAAATTGACGAAGTCTGCGGAGAGGATGCTGGGGTTGATACAACACTGCAATGGGTGAATTGACATGTCGAGCCTTTCGAATCCGGCGGAACTAGAGCTTGCGGATCAACGCCAGAAACATGGCGTCGGTTTGGTGCAGGTGCGGCCACAATTGAGCGCTCATCTGGTCAGTGCGCACCGGTGACCCCGCGTTACCAGCACCCAAATTGCCGGTGAGGCTTGCCGCGTCCAAGGCCGCTCCGGCGTCGAGTAGCTCCAAATCATCGCGCTTGCGCATGGCATCCTGGACCACCGCCGTGGTCTCGGCAATATGTGGGGAACAGGTGACGTAGGCAACTACTCCCCCTGGTTTGAGCGCGTCGATGGCAGAGTTGAGCAGTTCACGCTGCAGGGGGCCCAGTTCTGAGACGTCAGAAAGCTTGCGCCGCCAGCGTGACTCTGGGCGTCGTCGCAATGCCCCTAGCCCGGTGCACGGCGCATCTACTAATATTCGATCAAAAGATTCCGGATGGTCAACGCCTATGTCGCGGCCATCACCGGTGCGCACCGTCCATGTGTCTTGGGGTACTGCGGCCATCGCTTGGGCCACTAACTTGGCACGATGAGGGGTGGGCTCGTTAGCCAGTATCCAAGCCCCCTTTTCAGCCGCTAAAGATGCCAGTAAAGCAGCTTTTCCGCCCGGCCCGGCGCACAAGTCCAGCCACCGTTCCTCACCCTGAGTTAGCTCACTTTTGATTTGGGCCTCAGCCAGGGCACGGGCCACCAGTTGCGAGCCCACGTCTTGGACGCGGACCGTGCCCTCACGGACGCTAGAAAGCCGTCCAGGATCCCCTCCGGAGGACAACGCCGAATCGATGACCAGCTCTCCAGGCGTGAACCCGGCGTCGAAGGCTTCATCCAGGTTTCCGAGCCCCGGTAAAGCAACCAGATTGACCACAGGTGCGGCGTTATCGGCTTCCAGTAGCGCTGTGATCTCGGAGATGTCACGGCCATGAGCCACCAGGGCCTGCCGCAAAGAGCGAACGATCCACTCGGGGTGGGCATGTTCAAGGGCCGCGATAGCGACCTCGTCGCTAAGCCCTTCTGTCAGCTCCGCGACCCATTCCGGTAAATCTTTGGCGGAAACTTTCCGCAGTACAGCATTGATAAGTGCCGACGGGCCCGCCCCAATCACGGCACGCGCCAATCCCACCGTCTGATCCAAGGCGGCGTGAGCAGGCACTCGCATGGCCACCAACTGGTGCACGCCAATGCGCAGTGCATCCAAGATTGCCGGGTCCAGTTCATCCAAAGGACGGTCCACGCAACGCGCCAGAATTGCATCATAGGTACCCTGCGCGCGCAGCGCACCGTAGGCGAGTTCGGTGGCAAAGCCCGCATCCCGGCGGTCAAGATGGTGATGTCGAATGCGTGCCGGCATGACCAGATTGGCATAAGCGTCCTTTTCGGAGACGGCGCGCAAGACCTCAAAAGCCACGAGCCGCGCCGGATCGGCGGCGCGTGTACGCTCTGCCGGGGCTGCTGCTGTGCGATTACGGCCGGTGCTGCGGTTCCGTTCACGGCCAGCTTCGTCGCGACGGCGGTTGCCGCCCGGATGGTTGGCAGTCATTCAAATACCACATCTTCCTTATTGGCCAGGCCACGGGCCCAGTCAGTTGCATTCATCATTTTCTTCCCTGCAGGCTGGACCAAGACCAGTTCCACCGCATGGGATCCGGTGCCTACCAGCACGGATTTTGTTTCTATTCGCAGTTCTCCAGGTGCCAACTCTGTGACCTCCGGACACAGCTCCACGGGTCCCATTTTGAAGCGTTGACCTTCCAGCAGAGTCCATGCTCCCGGCTCAGTTGTCACGCCACGGATCCTGCGATTAATCGACAACGCTGGCTCGTGCCAACGCACATGACCATCCTCCAGCGTTAGTTTGGGAGCCAGCGAGACCTCCCCCTGCTGCGTCACTGCTGTGAGATTCCCGGCTTCCAGGCCCGCAATGGTTTCTCGCAGCAGCACGGCCCCGCTGTGGGATAAACGCTCCAGCAGGAGGGCGCTCGTATCGCTGGAATAGATAGCCTCGGTCATAGTGCCATAGACAGGGCCCGTGTCCAAGCCCTTTTCTAGCAAAAAAGTACACGCCCCTGTAAATTCGTCCCCGTGAATAACCGCGTGCTGAACCGGGGCAGCTCCGCGCCAAGCTGGCAGCAGGGAAAAGTGTAGATTGATCCATCCATGGGGCACAAGGCCTAGAGCAGCCTCGGGCACCAACGCACCGTAGGCAACAATTGCAGCAACCTCGGCGCCGGTAGCGGAGATGGCCTCCTGCACGGCGTCGTCTACTCGATCTGCCTTAATGACGGGCAAACCCAATTCCTGTGCTCGCGCAGCTATCGGCGAAGGCGTGAGCACTCGTTTGCGACCCAATGGCGCGTCGGGACGCGTCAGAACGCCAACTACTTGGTGGCCCGCTTGCATTAGAGCTTCTAGCGATGGCAGGGCGACGGCGGGCGTACCGGCAAACAGTACCCTCACTTGGCAATTCCAGCGCCGAAGGCGGACCCAATTGTGAGCGAACGTTTAGCCACGGTCTGCGCCGTCACATCATGATAATTGGCCATTCGGATGGCGCGAAGGGCGCTCTTGCGATCATCGCCTTCGAGCCGGTCGACGTAGAGTTTGCCGTCAAGATGGTCTGTTTCGTGCTGAAAGCACCTGGCCAACATGCCAGTAGCCTCCACGTCCACACAATTGCCGTCATAGTCCACACCGCTCACCCGTACCCAACGGTGGCGACGGACGCGAAAACCAAGACCTGGAACGGAGAGACACCCTTCGGCTTCGTCTGGAGCAAAGTCGTCGCTTGCCACAATGACAGGGTTAATCACGTGCCCCTCTTTGCCGTCAACGAAATACGTAAAGATCCGCTTGTTCACACCAATCTGGGGCGCAGCCAGACCGGCACCGCCAACATCGTGCATCGTTTCTGCCATATCGAAAACAAGCTTTGCCAGCTCTGGGCCAAAGTCTGTGACTTCCTCGGCAGTAGTGCGCAGCACGGGATCGCCGATGATGCGGATGCTCAGGATAGCCATGGATGGACCTCACTTATGGATTGATACCGGTGGTTCAATAACCGTCACACCAGTCTAGTTGGCCAGCAAGAAACGAACGTTGCCCCAGCCATGGATGAACTCATGAGCGAAAACACCCCGCACCCATGCCCCTGACTAGTTCCGCGTAATCAGCGGGCAGGAGGGGTAATCGGCAAAAGAGCTACGCCAGCCTTCGCTGCCTCCTGCGAGGTTTCCCACACGCGGCGCAGCGAAGTGAACTTATACCAGTATTCCTTGAGCACGGCAGGGTTCGCTCTGAGGGTGCGTACCTCCGTTTCACCAATGGCCACACCCAATAGCACCGGATCTTGGCCATACTTCCATGGCTCCCATAAGCCTGCGGCCTCATCGAGGACTGATTCTTCGGCCTTCATACCCGCCACCAATTGCATGACGACTTTCGCATCGAGGCTTTTCACTTGCCCGTTACGGTCTGTGCCTTTGGTTTTGTAATCGATGACGCATAGTTTCCCGCCAATGGTTGCCACCAGGTCAAGGGTTCCTGCGTAGCCCACTGAGTCGTTCCACACCGTTATCTCCGGGGCCAGCGGCACCACGCTGCATTCCTCCCACCAGGCATCAAACCGGGCGGCAAAGTTTTCTTCGTCCTTTTCGGCCAGGGCTGATCGGGCTTCATCCATCTGGTGCGGCCGGTCAAGATCACGCAGAGCGCGCTGCTCGCAGTAGTAATGAACCCGGTCCCCGCGGGCCGCTGCTGCGTCTCGAAATTGTTCAGCGGCATGAGAACTATCCCGGACTACTGTGCGCATCTGCCCGGGATTGCCGACGGCGGCCTCCAGGCCCGGGTGCCCAGCAACGGCACTAGCCGCCATATAGCCAATCCAGCCCTCAAGGCTCGTTGCCTGCTGGCCAATAACTGTGGTGATGGAGGGAACCTTTGGCGGATCCGTCAAGGAGCGGGCGTACATGCGCCCGAGGTCTGTGCTGTGTGCTAAAGCTGGTGCCGTCATAGTTCTACTATTTCATTAGCCGGATGTGAAGCAGAGAAAAAGGCATCCCGCTACGGGATGCCTTTTCGTCTTATGTTCGTCTTGTGGGCGAT
>NZ_JAJJBU010000033.1 GCF_020905375.1 Arthrobacter cryoconiti | reverse complement strand
GGTCTGTGCTGTGTGCTAAAGCTGGTGCCGTCATAGTTCTACTATTTCATTAGCCGGATGTGAAGCAGAGAAAAAGGCATCCCGCTACGGGATGCCTTTTCGTCTTATGTTCGTCTTGTGGGCGATACTGGGTTCGAACCAGTGACCTCTTCCGTGTCAGGGAAGCGCGCTACCACTGCGCCAATCGCCCGTGTTATTACTCTTTAACCAACACATGAATAGAGTTCTATAATCTAGGACCCTAAAAATGCCGGACCATAAAAAATGTCGGAATCGCTTAGATTCCGACAACTTCATGACCTCTACCGAGCGGATGACGAGATTCGAACTCGCGACCCTCACCTTGGCAAGGTGATGCTCTACCACTGAGCCACATCCGCAAGTTACCGCCAAAAAAGGCTTAATAGTCAACTATTTTTTTCATCGTTGCGTGGGCGATACTGGGTTCGAACCAGTGACCTCTTCCGTGTCAGGGAAGCGCGCTACCGCTGCGCCAATCGCCCATTGCATTCCACTGTACACAATAACGCTTCGGTGAAATGCCTTGGTTCAGCCAAGAATGGAGGTGGGAACGGGATTCGAACCCGTGTACACGGCTTTGCAGGCCGTTGCCTCGCCTCTCGGCCACCCCACCGTGAATACTCAACGGTTTCCTGCGAGTGGTCGACGAGATTCGAACTCGCGACATCCACCTTGGCAAGGTGGTGCTCTACCAGCTGAGCTACGACCACTTGAGCTACATTTCCTATCCGTTTGCGTCTCCGCTTCGGTAGTTCGTGTTGCTGCGGTGAAAACATTACCGGAGCCTTTTACTAAATGCCAAATCGAGTCTCAATTCAAGCTGGCACCATCCCGGCTTTACCGCCCGGAGCCCAGCAAAGACAAGGGATTTTACGCATCTTAGAAAACTACAACAATGTCATTTCAACCCGTCCACAGCCCCCAAACAGGCCATTAGCGCCCCATTTATGGCTTCGCGACATTTGTGATCATCGTCACATCTATAGTGCCTCCGCGGAGATCCTTGATGATCGTTGACACTCGCCGAGCGTGCGACTAGCCAACCCCATGCGTCCTCCAATCGATTATGAGCATCAGAGAGTTTGAGCTATTCTGTTGAACGCAACGAATCAAAGCTAGCGCTCATGCGGTAGGAATACCGCTAGGCGAAGAGCTAGATTTGGGCGATTGGCGCAGTGGTAGCGCGCTTCGTTCACACCGAAGAGGTCACTGGTTCGAACCCAGTATCGCCCACACACGAGAGGGTCCCGCAACTGTGAACCACAGCTGCGGGACCTTCTTATTTTTTGTTCCGCGCCTCGCCTCAGTGGGCCAGTTTTAGGCCCACTATGCAAGAAACCAAGCCCAACAAGAGTAAAATCTTCAGCCCCGTCACAGATTCGGTCCCCGTGGCCATTGCGTAGACAACCGTCAAGGTGGCGCCAATACCCACCCACACGGCATATGAGGTACCTGTTGGCAGTGTGCGCATGGCCCAGGCAAGACCGGCCATGCTAGCAAGCAGGGCAGCGCCAAACACGAAGGTGGGGCCAAATTTACTAAGCCCCTCACTTTTTCCCAACGCCGTGGCCCATACGGCCTCCAACATCCCGGAAACTATCAACACAATCCACGCCATGGCGAACTCTCCTTAGGCGCCGTCTTGTCGCTGGCCGGGTACGGCGCACCTCGTCCGGGTGCCTGGGGGCTCCCCCAATGGTGACACACCCAAAGCACGCCAACCTTAAATCCAAGATCTGTTGGGCGCACTAACACTTCTAAACCAGGGAACGCATTGACTTCGGTAGGCGCAGCAGTAGGATAAATGGACTTGGGGCGCCAATGGCCCCACGAGCGAAGGGAGGTGCCTGTTGTCTATTTTTGACGATATCAAGGGCAAAGCGGAGGATCTCGTTAGTGGCAACGAAGACAAGATCAAGGACGGCGTAGAGAAGGCTGGCGATTTCATCGACAGCAAGACCGATGCCAAGTTCAAGGATCAGGTCGATGGAGTCCAGAAGGCAGCTTCTGACTTCCTCGATCGCACTGCTAAGTAGTTCCCAACCTTCGCCCGTGATTTAGGCGTCAAGAAAAGGCACCGATCCCGTCGAGAGACGGTATCGGTGCCTTTTTCGCGTTGACTCAACCAATTTACCCGGTCAATTTACTCAGGCAATTTACTCAGTCGTTTTGCCAAGTCACGTGACCCAGCCGTGGGTTCAACCATGGGTTCAGCGATTGGTCAGCCGGTGATTGACTCAGTCACTGGCACAGCAGGTGCCGCACCGGTGACCGGAGCTGCCTGCGGCGTCTTGCCCTGCGGCGTCTCCTCCTGCGCTTCTCTGGCCAATGCCATCAGGCGAGAAACCGCGCGGAAGTACTTCTTTTGGTAACCACCAGCCATCATCTCCGAGGTGAATAGAGCGTCTAGGGCGACGCCGCTACCAAGGATCGGCACGTCCCTGTCATAGAGTCTGTCCGCCAAAACGACGAAACGTAGCGCAACCGCCTGCTCGGTGATGGTGTGTACATTGCGCCAGACCACGGCGTCGATTCCTTCCAACATTTGGCGGTAGCGGGACGGATGCACCCCGGCAAGATGGGCGATCAGGGTGCCAAAGTCATCCACGGCAACAGTTTTACCGTCAAACTCACGGCGCATCGCGGCATCGAGGTCACTGTTAGCCAACGGCTGCGGAGGCATCGGTAGGCCGCGATGGCGGAAGTCCTCCCCGTCAATGTGCAAGATATCGAATTGTTCGGCAAGTACCTGGATTTCGCGCTGAAAATCTACTGCGGCGAACCGTCCATCTCCCAATGCTCCTGGGAGGGTGTTAGAGGTAGCAGCCAACTTCACACCGGCGTCGGCTAGTTCACGCATCAGCCGGGACATCAGAACCGTGTCTCCTGGATCGTCCAGCTCAAATTCATCGATGCACACGAGTTTGTAGCTACTCAGCGCCTCTACCGTCTTGCGGAAGGAAAGCGCACCGACCAAGTTGGTGTATTCCACAAATGTGCCAATGGCCTTTGGACCCTCCACCTGATGCCACAAAGCGGACAGCAGGTGGGTTTTACCGACGCCGAAACCGCCATCGAGGTAGATACCGGCACGTGGGGTGGCCGCTTTGGACTTCCCACTGAAAAGCTTACGAAGCCCGGATACCGGCTTATCCGCCACATGAGAGCCAAACTCTTGGAGCACTCTGAGTGCTTCCACCTGTGAGGGCTGGGCAGGATCGGGGCGGTAGCTGGCGAAGGAAACTTCCCCAAAACGGGGGGACGGGACAAATCCCTTTAGCAGTTCCTCCACTGACACAGCCGGGCGGCGGGTGGAGAGTTGCTCAACTTGTAACAAGGACTGATCCGTTCATCTGGAAAAAGAAAAATATGCGTCATGGGACTGCGGGGGCTGGTTATAAGAATACCCACGTGGATATTGCCTTACGTTAACCGTGGGAAGTATTCAACGCGAGGAATCGTTACTGTTGAAGGTGAGGACCACACTCCGCTGCACATCTACAGCGTTCATCAAGTCACAGTCCCGCACTAAAAACTTTTCCCGCCTCGCTGGGAAAATGCGAGGACTGCCTACGAAAGGGGCACCATGCCTGTTGCTGTTGAAACGAATGAAAAATTTGCCACCTACGCGCATCCGGAGCGCCTGGTGTCCACACAATGGCTAGCCCAGACACTGGCCAGCGGCGCGGGGAAAGACGGCAGTCTTGTAGTGGTTGAATCCGATGAAGACGTGCTCCTCTATGAGACTGGACACATCCCGGGTGCGGTCAAGATCGATTGGCACATCGATTTGAACGACGACGTCACCCGCGACTACATCGACGGCGCGGCTTTTGCCTTACTCGCCGCCGCCAAGGGAATCTCTCGCGACACCACCGTGGTGGTTTATGGAGACAATTCAAACTGGTGGGCCGCCTACGCTCTGTGGGTTTTCACTTTATTCGGTCATGAAGACGTCAGGCTCCTGGACGGTGGCCGTGAAAAGTGGGCGGCTGAAGGCCGCGAGCTGACGACCGAAGCCACTGCGATCACGCCGGCATCAGAATATCCAGTGGTGGAGCGCAACGACGCTCCGATCCGCGCCTACAAGGATGATGTTCTTGCGCACCTAGGCAAGCCGTTGATTGACGTTCGCTCCACCGAGGAGTACACGGGAGAACGCACGCATATGGCTTCCTACCCACAGGAAGGAACCCTGCGTGGGGGCCATATTCCGACGGCCGCCTCCATCCCGTGGGGCCGCGCCGCGGACTCTGATGGCACGTATCGCAGCCGTGAAGAGCTTGAGGCCCTTTACCTGGGCGAGGCCGGCCTGAAGGCGGGCGACGACGTCGTGGCTTACTGCCGCATCGGAGAGCGTTCCAGCCATACCTGGTTCGCCTTGAAGTACCTTCTGGGCTTTGAAAACGTCCGCAATTATGACGGTTCCTGGACCGAGTGGGGAAACTCTGTGCGTGTCCCGATCGCTAAGGGAATTGAACGCGGAGACGTTCCTTCCATCAACTAATACAGCGCTGTTAGACCTACACGAGAAAAGAAACGTACGCTTTAGGTGATGACTACTTCACAAGCACTACCGCAGGCACTGGCAGAGATCGTGAACGATTTCCAAGAACTCGAAGAGCGTGATCGCTTGACACTCCTTTTGGAGTTCTCCCGATCTCTGCCAGCCCTGCCGGAACGTCTCAGCAACCATCCTGAGCTCCTGGAACAAGTGGTGGAATGTCAGTCACCCTTGTTCCTAACAGTGGAAGCGGAAAAATCCGACCACGGAGATCGCATGCGACTGTTCTTTCAGGCACCCAGAGAAGCACCCACAACACGTGGCTTTGCTTCAGTGCTCTATGAGGGACTCGACGGGCTTTCCGCCGAAGAAATTCTGGCGGTACCGGACGACATGCCAGAACTGCTGGGGCTCACCCGCGCCATTTCCCCTCTTCGTATGCGCGGCATGTCCGCCATGCTCGGTCGGGTTAAACGTAAGATCGCCAACGGGGTCAGTCCGGCCGCTTAAGTGATGGGCCGCGGTCGTGGAGTCAGACTTGGGGAACAAAGTGAAACACTGACCTTTATGGCTAAGAAAAAACTTGCTGGAAGCATCGGAACTCCTGCCACAGTCGCCTTGAGAGCTGCCGGAGTGGTATTCGCCGCCCATGCCTACGCCCACGACCCTTCTGCGCCCAGCTATGGCAAGGAGGCGGCGCAGCTGTTGGGCGTCGATCCACAAAGAGTGTTCAAAACCCTCATGATCGACGTTGACGGCACTTTGATGGTGGCGATCGTGCCCGTCAACGGCACCCTTGACCTCAAAGCAGTGGCCCAAGTCACCGGCCACAAAAAAGCCACCATGGCCGAAGCTGCGCTAGCTCAGCGGCGGACGGGCTACGTTTTGGGGGGAATATCTCCCCTCGGCCAGCGCCAGTCCTCCCCCACGGTCTTGGAGGAATCCGCACTACTCTTTGACACCATTTATGTCTCCGGCGGCCACCGCGGATTCGATGTGGAGCTGGCCCCCACCGACCTCATCGCGATGACGCAAGCAACAACAGCCAAGATAGCCCACCGAGCACAATGAGGCCACGGGCAACTCAGTCGCGCGGTAATCCGTAGCGTCCCAACCGGGGCTGGAGCCAACTTTGAACTGCGCTCTCCCAGCGATCCGGATCGACGTTCCACTCTTTCGTGTGTCTGGCTTTACTGAAAGGCTCAAAAGTAATCATCTCGGGATTGCGTTTGGCCAGTTCGGCGGTGGGCTCGTAGGGAACAAAGTCATCGTCGATGCTGTGCAGAATCAGGGTTGGCGTGCGCAGTTCAACTGCCCGGCTAACCCAATCCATCGTTTTCAGGTTCACCGGCGCCGCTAAGCCGGTGATTCGTCGCCCCAGCTGATGGCTGAGCATGAATTGCCCGTACCGCCCAACGTAGTCCGGGATTCGATTCATCGCGGCTTGGTGTGCCAGCACGTTGACCCAATTGATGACGGGTGCGTCCAGAACCATAGCCAGTACGTGTTTTCGGTTCCGTGCGATGTCGGCGCTTTGGAGACAGATGGCACCTCCCATCGAGAACCCAAAAAGAACCACGTTCTTAGCTCCGCGACTCACGGCAAAGTCAATCGCAGCTTCTACATCTTTCCATTCAGTGATCCCCAGCCCATAGCGACCGTCAGCCGCAGGAGGTGCTTCGCCGTCGTTGCGGTAGGAGATCAACAACGCGTTCATTCCCAAGCGGTGTGCAGCAGGAACGGCTCTTAGCCCTTCGGCCCGTGTGCTGCCACGGCCATGGACCATGATGGCCCACGTATCGATGGCCGAAGGAGCCCGAACCAACCAGGCGGGAGCTGGGCCGTCGGGCAGTGAAAGCGTGACGTCTTCACTTTCCAATCCCATCTCATCCGGATGGGCGTAAACAATGCCAGACCACCAGCCTTGCGTGGCAGTTCGAATGTCCCCACCGTGGACTTCCAGGACTTCCCGGGTGACGCTACCCTCTCTGGGTACGTGCGAAATGATCTGGCCAATAACCGCGTGGGCCAAGCCGCCGTTGAAGTAGATCGCATAGGTGCCCTCGATGATGGTGTCGGCAGTGGACTCCAGGACAACGTGCAGAGCCGGACCGTGCGGGATCACCGCCAGAATGGAGACGTCATCGACGCGGGACTTTTCCGGGGTTACCACTTTGCGGGCAAAGTAACCGGCAAGGGCGGATGTTGCCGTGACAACCACCACTGACCCTGCCCCCACGATGCTGGCGCCCAGAATGCCCCATTTGAACCACTTGTTGGATGCTTGCACCGAAGTTCCCATGCTTCCATTGTGCCCAGCCCCAGAGGGACCCGCTCAGCGGCGCACCGGCGTGGGAAGAACTTTCGCAGAGATTTTGCCCACGATATTAGCGGTGCGGTGCGCCTACTGCGTCCACGGACGCCTATGCTGGTGCCATGAGCGAGTCGATCATCATCCTGACCGAAGAACCACTAAGTGCCATCGATGCCGAAAACATCACTGATTTATATGGGCCAGAGGACGACGTCGAGTTAGTCCTGCTGGTCCCGGCTGACACCAAGCGGAACCTCCTGGTGGACGTGATTGATCAGCTGACCATGCTGGACGTTCCCGCTGCGCTGCGCGAGTTCCGGGAACGGCCCTCTGCCGAAGAGGTCCAGGCGGACGCTGCGGACATCCTCAAAGCTTCGCTGACGGTCCTCCTGGCTGCTGGGGCTAAGGCGACCGGTCGCGTGGCCCAAGGCGACGCGGTGGCCTCTTTGGTGGAACAAGTCACCGATTCACAAGCACGTCAGGCAGTGGTTGTTACCCGTCCACATGCTGTGGCAGATACTTTCCGTCAAGACTGGGCGCATCAAGCACAGCGCAAGTTAGGCCTGCCCGTCCTGCACCTTTATTCCGGCTCGGGATTTATTGGCGACTCTTAAGCGTTGTGTGAAGTATGAGCGAATTTGTAGCACCATCAGTTATCAAGTCCGATTCCGAGTGGCGCGCCGAGCTGACGCCTGAGGAATTTGCGGTACTGCGCCAAGCCGGCACCGAAAGGCCGTTCACGGGCGAGTACTGGGATTCTGCCCAAGAAGGCGTGTACGAATGTCGGGCCTGCGGAGCGGAGCTATTCACATCCAAGGAGAAGTTTGCCTCGGACTGTGGATGGCCCTCTTTTTATGCACCTCTCGCGGATGGCACCGTTAGGTACCTGCACGACAACACGCTGGGAATGGAACGGATTGAAGTCCGCTGCACCGCCTGTGATTCCCATTTAGGCCACCTTTTCAAGGGTGAGGGCTATGACACGCCCACGGATGAGCGCTTCTGCGTCAACTCAGTATCCCTCAAGCTTCGCTCGGTCGAGCAACAGTAACCATTTCCTGAACGCCGGTGCCACACCAGCATTGCTAATGCTGGTGCAGCACCGGTTTTTTGCGCTATTAAGCACGAGAATTACTGATGCTCGAGAATATGGATCATAAGTTTTACTGTTCTATTGTTAGGCTCGACATCACAGAAGAGCCCCGAAGTTGCAAAGGATAAATGGCCATGAGCACTACCTTGGAAGACGCCGGCATTTCCGCTGGAATCCACTACTCGGAAATTGCCACCGATCAAACATGGCTGGACCTTAAGCACGCCGCCACAGAGCTGCAGTCGCTGCAGATCAAGGACGGCTCGGTCCCCAATACCGAAGACCATCCCCGCGCAAAGGCACTCATTGAGACGATCACCTCAAGCATCAGCGCGTTGGCTCCGCACTTCCCCCACGACAGCGAATATCTACGTCTATGCGTGGCAGACTTTGGCAAATGGGTCGAAGCTGGCCTAGACGTCCCCGACTTCCTCGATTCACTCCTGGCGTTCAATCCCGCCGAGCACCGTGTTGATGGGCTGGGCCACTTGGTGGTGTTCCCCATGTATACACAAAACGGCTCCACCTCTCGCTTGGTAGAGGCTGTGCTGGCAGAGGTTATCTGGCCGGAATTCATCAGTGAGCTGGAGGCCGGAAGCTATTCCAACAAATTGTTCGTGCCGTTGCGGCTGGTGGATTTCACCCCCGGTTACGATACAAATTCCGCCGTACTATTCCCCGAAAGCGTGGCGGTGCGGGAAACACCAACGTTCACATGGGGCGCCATTTTTCAGGACCGTGAAGCCGCGCGCTACCGTCGCGTGGTCCGGGCGGCCGCCGATGTCACCCGGCTGGAACTGCCAGCTGACGCCGCAGCGCTGCTGGAAGATCAGGGGCTGGCCGAAGAGACGTTCGTCATGTGGGATTTGATTCATGATCGGACCCACATGCGTGGAGACTTGCCGTTCGATCCGTTCATGATCAAGCAACGCATGCCCTTTTTCCTCTACTCCCTTGAGGAATTACGCTGTGATTTGACCGCCTACCGCGAGTCGGTCGCCGTCGAACATGACGAAAAGGCCTCCCCCGAGGCCCGCAAGCACGCAAAACTTGTTCAATATGCTGTGATCTTTGACCGGATTTTCCGTTTTGCCATCACCGGTAGTCGCGTGCGCAACTACGACGGTCTGGGCGGTCAGCTGCTCTTTGCCTGGCTACACCAGCACCACGTGCTGCACTGGACCGACACGAAACTCACAATTGACTGGGAGAACGTCCCGGACGTCGTGATCAGCTTGGGCCATGAGATCGAGGATTTGTACTGGCGCTCGATCGACCGTCCGAAGCTATCCCATTGGTTGGCCGCGTACGAACTTGTCTCCGCGACAGTCACGCCGAATCCCGCATCGACCTGGGCCAAGGGCCCCGATGCCCTGCCGCTGACCTCTCCGTTGCGCGAGATGACTAACCAGGTGATGGACGACGAATTCCCACTGTCTATGTTCTACGAGGCACTATCCAAGAAGATGGCTGGCGTCATCGAGTCCACCTCAGGTATCACCGGTTCCAGCGAAGCGTAAGTAGGTAGTGTTGCAAGCATGGCTATAACTAACGCTTTTGAACAGAGTCATCCCCCTTTGGTTGTGATCGCCGGCGGCAGCAGTGCCGCCGGCGTGGCCGTTGCTCAGGCATTGGTGAGTGCCGGCTTCCGTGTGGCAACTGTTGGCTCCGATGCCGGACGCATCAAAGCGGCCGCTGACCAAACGGGCGGCGCACTGCCATTCACCTGTGATTTGGCCGATCCAGAATCCGTTGCCTCTCTAGCGGAACAGATCCACCATGACCACGGCACCGTTGACGGGCTCATCCATCTAGTAGGCGGTTGGCGCGGAGGCAAGGGTCTCGCTGCCCAGACTGACGCGGACTGGGACTTTTTGCACCACTCCGTCCTGACTACGCTGCGCAACACCACCCGCACGTTTTATGCGGACATCGCAGCGTCCCCCGTCGGCCGCATCGCCATCGTTTCCTCAACCTCAGTCACCGCCCCAACACTTGGGAACGCAAACTACGCTGCTATCAAGGCCGCCGCTGAGACGTGGGTTCAGGCCCTGGCTTCCGGACTTGCCGGTGAAACGACCGAAAACACAGCAGCCGCCGTCGTCCTGGTGGTCAAGGCACTGGTGGACGATGCCATGCGAGCCAAGGCACCGGAAAGAAAGTTCCCCGGCTTCACCGACGTGGCAGTCATGGGGCAAACTGTTGTTGGGCTCTTTTCCACTCCGGCGGCGCAGCTCAATGGCGACCGCATCGTACTCAACTAGAAGGTTTGCAGTGACCACTGACACCATTTCTTCGCGCTCCCGCCTCCACGATCCGGCTCTGCGCAGCTTCGCCTCCGATAATTACTCCGGAGTACACCCAGAGGTTCTGGCCGCACTGGCCGATGCCAATGAGGGACATCAGATCGCCTACGGCGAAGATGTCTATACGGCCGCTTTGCAGGAAGCCATGAGCAAACTCTTCGGTAAGAACGTTGAGGTCTTCCCCGTATTCAATGGCACCGGAGCAAACGTCACAGCACTCCAATCTCTGTTGCCGCGCTGGGGCGCAGTGGTCTGCGCCGCTACCGCTCACATCAATTGTGATGAAAACGGGGCCCCGGAGCGTGTGGGTGGAATGAAGCTTCTCTCGGTACCCACCGAAGACGGCAAGCTCACCCCGGCACTGATCGACAAGGAGGCCTGGGGCTTTGGCGACGAGCACCGCGCACAGCCCCTGGCCGTCTCCATAACGCAGACCACAGAACTCGGGACGTGTTACACCCCGGCAGAGGTTAAAGCCATCTGCGAGCATGCTCACGCTTTGGGCATGAAGGTCCATATGGATGGCGCCCGGTTGGCGAACGCCGCAGCATTTCTTGGCGTACCTGTGCGCGAGTTCACTTCCGACGCCGGGGTGGACATCCTTTCCTTTGGTGGCACTAAAAACGGGATTCTGTTCGGCGAGGTGATCGTTGCCCTCAATCCATCAGCCGCTGACGGCCTGATCTACTTGCGCAAAATGAACATGCAACTCTCGTCCAAGATGCGCTTCATCTCAGCCCAAATGCTGGCCCTGCTCCAAGACGAACTGTGGTTGAAGTCCGCCCGGCACTCCAACGCCAAGGCCGCAAGACTTCGTGCGGCAGTGGAACAGATTCCACAGGTGCGCCTCACTCAAGCTACCGAGTCCAACGGCGTCTTCGCCGTTCTCCCCGAGGGCTTGGCCGAGCGCCTGCGCACGCAGTTCCGCTTCTATGATTGGGACGAAGCCGCTCGCGAAGTGCGCTGGATGTGCTCCTTTGACACGACGGAGGCTGACATCGACGCGTTTGTTGCTGCCATCCGTGCTGAGACGGCATAGCGCCCGTTTCCGAGTTGTGTGCGCGGGTTTACGGCGCGCCTGCGCTGTAAGCCCGCACACACACAATAGCCTGCGAAGGTGAGCCAACAATCCCAGCTCCCTTCCGACTTTGCGCACGCGCTGCAGTCACTGCGAGCTGCCCGCAATAGAAGTGAACTCAGCCTCGAGGAGATCCCAGCCCCCACGAGGCTGGCGCCGTTCGGGGTAGCTCTTGGTGCCGAAGTTGTTGTCGATGGCGAGGAGCTTGCCACTGGCCGCTTTATCTTGTTACATGACCCGGACGGGTCCCCCGTGTGGGACGGTACGTTTCGGATGGTGACTTATATCCGCGCACAGTTAGAACCGGACATCGGCAATGATGCCTTGTTAGGAAATGTTGCCTGGGCGTGGCTGGTGGAGGCCTTAGAAGAACATGATGCCCAGTACCGTAACGCCGGAGGCACTGCCACACGCATTCTCTCCGAAAGTTACGGGACGCTGGCGGCTCGGGCCGACGTCGTCGACATTGAATTGCGTGCCTCTTGGACGCCGGTCGGACCTTCTGTGCAGTCCCATCTTGAGGCATGGGCGCAGATGGTGTGCACCTTTGCGGGGCTTCCGCCCGTGCCCGACGGCGTCACCTTACTTCCCCAGCGCAGAAGGCGTTAGACGCCTGCGCTGTGCCAGTCGCTAGAATGAAAGCACCATGACAGAACCTTCTCCTACCGTCCCCAGGCTCACGCGGGCCAGGAAAACAACCGCTTTGAACCCTGTGCCCGCACAAACCGGCCCGCCATCGCCGTCGGCCGCGTCCAAGACAGCGCCGCAGTCCACAGAGGCCCAGGAGATCACTGAAGCCCCACTGACCTCTGTGCTGATTGACGGCGTACGCGTGGATTTGGCCCAACTTCCGCCGCTGGTGGACCTGGACACTCCCCGTGACGGAATCCCGGAAGTCGTCACCACCGAACCGGCACTTAAGCGATGTGCTGCAGCATTGGCCGCTGGGCACGGTCCGGCAGGGGTCGATACCGAACGGGCTTCGGGCTTCCGCTACGGGCAACGGGCAATGTTGGTGCAAATTCGTCGCGACGGCGCCGGTACGTGGCTAATTGATCCCGAAGCGTTCCCGGATCTGAAGATCATCGATCAGGCACTGCGCGGGGTGGAATGGATTCTCCATGCAGCCAGTCAGGACCTCCCCTGTTTGGCCGGTGTCGGCATGTGGCCGGACAAGCTCTTTGACACGGAACTGGCAGCGCGAATTGCTGGGCTGCCGCGAGTGGGGTTAGGCGCCGTCGTCGAATCCCTGTTGGGCTATCACCTGGCCAAGGAACACTCCGCTGCGGACTGGTCTACGCGGCCGCTCCCGGAACCTTGGCTGCGCTATGCTGCTCTGGACGTGGAGGTCTTAGCTGAACTGGAGGAGGAGCTCACGGCGCTCCTGGCAGCGAGTGGCAAGTTGAAATATGCCGCCGAAGAATTTCAACACCTCATCGACGCTGGCGTCCCGGCTCCGCGCGTTGACCCATGGCGGCGCACGCACGGGTCCCATAGCATTCGCAACCGCGTCCAGCTCGGGGCTGTCCGGGAGCTTTGGTATACACGTGAAAAATTGGCCGAGTCCCGTGACATCGCTCCCAGTCGACTGATTCCGGACTCAGCGATCGTTGCAGCCGCCAAGGCAATGCCCACCACAGTTCCAGCGCTACTGGGGCTTTCAGGCTTCCACGGACGGGCCGCCAAGCGTGACGCCCCCAAGTGGCTCCATGCTCTGCAAACGGCAAAAAACGCAAGCGATCTTCCGCCTTTGCAGCTTTCCACCAACGCTCCGCCTCCTCCGCGCGTATGGGCCGAGAGGGACGCCGATGCAGCGGCCAGATTCGCTACTGCGCGGCCGCGAATGAACGCGTTGGCGCAGGAAATGGACATCCCGGCGGAAAATATTCTGACTCCGGACTATCTGCGGCGGGTGTGCTGGAGACCGCCGTCGTCCATCACCGTGGAAAATGTCGCTGACGCACTGACTGTCCTGGGAGCTCGCGCCTGGCAAGTTGAGCTTGCCGCGCCTCTACTCACCGAGGCCATGGCACATCCGGACCCGCTGCCAGCCAAGGAGCACGCGCACAGCGACTGACAACTTGTGCCAGCGCCACCCGCAGGCGGTTGAAGTCTAAGTTACCGCCGAGTAACATGATATGTGACACAGTCGCCTGGCCTACTTCCATGCCGGGCAGTACACCCATGTCTTTCGTTATGAGGAGTTACAAGGTGAGCCAAAACAGGCAGATCAGGGACGTCGTGTTTGTTGACGGCGTCCGCACCCCCTTCGGGCGAGCCGGGGAAAAAGGCATCTATGCCTCCACCCGCGCCGACGATCTTGTGGTCAAATGCATCCGCGAACTCATGCGCCGCAACCCGTCCCTACCGGCAGAGCGCATTGACGATGTCGCGATCGCAGCGACCACCCAGACTGGCGATCAAGGAATGACGATCGGGCGAACAGCTGCGCTGCTGGCTGGCCTACCAAAGTCCGTGCCCGGCTTCGCCATTGACCGGATGTGCGCAGGTGCCATGACCGCTGTGACCACCACCGCGTCCGGCATCGGTTTCGGCGCGTACGACGTCGTCATTGCCGGCGGCGTGGAACACATGGGCCACCACCCGATGGGCGCCGGAGCCGATCCGAACCCCCGCTTCATGTCTGAGCGCCTGGTGGATCCTGCCGCGTTGAACATGGGTAATACGGCCGAAAATTTGCACGACCGCTTCCCCGCAATTACAAAGGCCCGCACGGACGCTTATGCCGTGTCCAGCCAAGAGAAATTCGCTGCCGCCAGCGCCAACGGACAGATCCAGCCAGACATGGTGCCAGTGGCAACTCTCAAGTCGGAGCAAGGCTGGAATGTGAACACCGTGGACGAGCCGCCGCGTCCAGGGACCACCATGGCTGATCTGGCAGCGCTGCGCACACCCTTCCGCGCCCACGGCCGCGTCAGCGCTGGCAATGCCGCTGGACTCAATGACGGTGCGACGGCGGCAATCCTCGCTTCCGCCGAAGCAGCAGAAGAACTTGGTCTTAGCGTAAAGATGCGCCTAGTCCAGTACGCTTTTGCCGGGGTTTCTCCGGAGGTTATGGGAATTGGACCCGTTCCGGCCACCGAAAAGGCCCTAAAACTGGCGGGACTCACCATTGAGGACATTGGGCTGTTTGAAATCAATGAAGCCTTCGCCGTGCAGGTACTCTCCTTCCTTGACCACTTTGGCATCGCGGACAATGACCCCCGCGTCAACCGTTATGGTGGTGCCATCGCCGTGGGCCACCCACTGGCATCTTCGGGGGTTCGCCTCATGAATCAGCTGGCGCGCCAGTTCCAGGAAGACCCTTCCGTTCGCTACGGCATCACCACCATGTGCATTGGTTTGGGCATGGGAGGCACCGTCATCTGGGAAAATCCGCACTACATCCCCAACAGCTCCCTACCTTCGCAAGCTCGGCCAGGGAACCCTGCTGCCGTGGCCCCTACTAACACCGATGGGAGCGCAGCATGAGCGCCCAGGATTTCAATAAACTAGCGATCCTCTTCCCCGACGAGGTAGTGACGCACTCGTATGTTGTGGACATCGCGCTTCCCAGTGTGGACGGCGCCCCCAGCGGCGGTACCTTTGCCCTAATCACATTGGACAATGGATTAGACCACAGGCGCCCTTCCACTCTGGGGCCCAATACGCTCATTGAATTCGGTACGGTACTTCAAGCCCAGCGTGAGCGCGCAGGCCGGGGCGAAATCGCTGGCGTCGGAGTGACTGGAAAGCCATTCTTTTTAGCCGCTGGCGCCGATTTGTCAGCCGTGAAGAGCCTCAAGGACCGCGAGGCCGGACTGTGGATGGCCCAGTTGGGCCACGATGTCTACTCGACACTAAATGATCTGGGCGTTCCCAGCTTTGTGTTCATCAACGGCCTGGCACTTGGTGGAGGGCTGGAAATCGCTCTTAACGCGAACTATCGCACGGTCTCCACGGGCGCCGGAGCGTTGGGCCTGCCAGAGTCCTTCCTTGGTTTGGTACCAGGCTGGGGTGGCGTGTACCTGCTCCCCCGGTTGATCGGCCCGGCCAATGCCGTTCAGGTCATGATTGAAAACCCACTTTCCAATAACCGCACACTCAGCGGTGCGGCTGCCTACAAGCTAGGCATTGCCGACGCCTTGTTTGAGCCAGCCGACTTCGTAGAGCAGTCCCTGACGTGGGCCGCCCGCGTGCTGGCCGGCACCGAATCACCGGCCCGAAACAACGCGGTCTCCGAACCGCTCAGCGAGGAAGACAGCGCGGCCTGGGACGCCGCCGTCGTACGTGCCAAGAAATTTGTTGAAGCTAAAACCTCCAACGCCTCCCCCGCCCCGGCGCGCGTCATTGAGCTGTTGGAAAAGGGCAAGCATTACACCAAGGCAGAATCTTTCGCTGCAGAGGATGCGGCTCTGGCGGACCTGATGCAGACGCCGCAATTCCGCGACACCGTTTACGCGTTCTTGGATCTGGTGCAAAAGCGCGGCAAGCACCCCGCAGGTGCCCCCGATGCCAAACTTGCTCGGCCAGTGACCAAGGTTGGCGTGGTGGGAGCCGGGCTCATGGCTGGTCAATTTGCCCTGCTATTTGCCCGCCAGCTGGAGGTCCCAGTCGTCATGACGGACATTGATCAGGCGCGCGTAGACAAGGGTGTTGGCTACGTTCACGGCGAGGTGGATAAGCTGCTCGCAAAGGGTCGCTTGAGCCAAGACGCGGCTAACCGCACCAAGGCTCTGGTGTCAGGTTCGGTTTCCAAGGAAGCGTTTGCCGACGCTGACTTCGTCATCGAAGCCGTGTTTGAAGAACTTACCGTCAAGAAGGCGGTGTTCGCCGAAGTGGAAGCAATAGTCTCGCCCGAGTGCATCCTCGCCACCAACACCTCCTCCTTGTCCGTGACCGCCATGGCCGAGGACCTTATCCACCCCGAACGTGTGGTCGGTTTCCACTTCTTCAATCCCGTAGCCGTCATGCCGCTGTTGGAGATTGTGCGTGCTCCGAAAACTGACGACGCTGTACTCGCTACAGCGTTCGCCACAGCTAAGGCACTGCGCAAAACGGCGGTTTTGGTCAAGGACGCCGCAGCATTTGTGGTGAATCGTGTTCTCCTGCGTCTGATGGCTGAGGTCTCCAACGCGTTTGACGAGGGCACTGACGCCCACGTCGCAGATAACGCGCTGCGTCCCATGGGTCTGCCGATGACGCCGTTCACTTTGTTGGCCATGGTGGGACTGCCGGTGGCCCAGCACGTGACCGAATCCATGCATGCAGCCTTTGGCGACAGGATTGCGGTTTCTGGCAATATTCAGGCACTGATCGACGCCGGGAAGAAGAGTCTGTGGGTGACTGCGGAGGACGGTTCAGTGTCCATCCCGGAAGACACCCTGGCATTGTTGACCTTTGGTAACACTCCCTCCACATCGGAGGAATTGCTGCTCAAGACCCAAGATGCCCTCGCCGAAGAAATCGGTCTCATGCTTGAAGAGGGCGTCGTTGCCGGGCCAGAGGACATCGACTTGTGCATGATCCTTGGAGCTGGCTGGCCCATGCACTTGGGCGGAATCACCCCGTACTTGGATCGGGTTGGCGCTTCAGAGCGGGTCAATGGGAAGAAGTTCCACACAGCGTAGCTGCTAGTTTTTCTCACCAAGCACCACGATCGATACGACACGACGCCGGCCGCGCACTTTGGGCGCGACCGGCGTCGTGCCGTTTGGGGGTTTCCTCCAGCTAGAACTGAAAGAATGGGCCTATGAGTGCTGAATCAACACTGAGCCGCCGTTTGCTCCTCACGTCCACCACCGCTGCTACCGGAGGTGTCTGCGCCTTAGCACTGGCAGGTTGCGCACCATCCGGGACCTCCGGTTCATCATCGGCGACTTCGCCGCTTGCTATTCCTACGACAGGAACTCCCACCCGAGTCGGGAAGCTGGCTGACGTTCCGGTCGGGACAACTGCCACCGGTACAGCCGGGAGCCAGAATATTGTTATATTCCGTGCTTCGGAGACCGAGGTAGTTGCCTACACCGATATTTGTACCCATGCCGGATGCCAAATCGCGCCCAGCGGAACCAACTTCAAATGTCCCTGCCACGGTTCAGTGTTCAAGGGTGCTGACGGCACAGTGGTGACAGGTCCGGCAAAGAAGGCGCTGCCCAGATTCGCTGCGGCCATTGACGGTGACTGGATCACGGTCAGTGTCTGAGTTCTTGATTGGTTCTGCTTCTTCTACTCAACACCTTTCCGTTCCGGAAGCAGACGGGTGTGCGTTGAGCAGTACCGTATCCATTCGGCTGCTCACCACAGCCGACGCATTGGCAGTTGCAACAGCTAGTGCCCGCAATAAGGCGTTTCTCCAACCGTGGGAGCCGATCCGCCCGGATTCCTTCTACACTCTCGCAGGCCAAGAGGTTCTCCTTGCTGACTCTGTTGCCTTGCAACACGAACGGCGCAGTCTCTTCTGGATCTTGTTCCATGACGGTGCTGCGGTAGGGCGGATCTCGCTCACAGATATTGTCAGAGGAGCCTTTAGTAACGGTCATCTGGGCTATTGGGTTGCTGAGGACCATCAGGGACAGGGCCTAGCGACAGCCGCTGTTAGGTTCGTCTGCAACTACGCTTTGGAGGAACTCGGCCTACACCGATTGCAGGCAGGGACTCTGATCCACAATGTCGGCTCTCAGAAGGTTCTGACCCGCTGTGGCTTCACCTCAATTGGAATTGCGGAAAAGTACATCAGAATCAATGGATGGTGGCAAGACCACCAGCTCTTCCAAAGAATCCTCAGCCCAGAAGACTGAGAATCTTCGCGACGTAGCAACGCCGGCGTGTGGTATTCAGGCGAGTTGCATTCAGGCGTGTTGTTTGGGTGCGTCGTTTGGACTAGCCGAGTTC
>NZ_JAJJBU010000032.1 GCF_020905375.1 Arthrobacter cryoconiti | reverse complement strand
GCTGCGTAACGTGTCAATGACCTTCGCGTCCTCGATCGCGCGCAGTGAACTGTCCCGGAAATGATGCCTCCGCCTATTTTGACGAAAATGGGCATGTTGGCCTTTTGCTAGAGTTCGGCGCGTGGCGATATTGTGGGGAATGTAGGTGCCGACGTCTGGGTGCCTCCTGTGGCGAGCGGGACCACTCGAGCCGGGTCGAATCTTCTGGATTGATGAACAGCGCTAGTACCGGATTGGTACCATGAGGTATGGCTATGAATCTGCGATTACCCGAAGAGCTGGATCGAGAGCTGGAGAAGCTTGCTCTTGAAGAACATACCTCAAAGTCCGCGTTGCTGCTTCAGGGCGCCGAGATGGTGCTGCAACGTCATCGGCGTCGTCGTGAGATCGCTGAGAGCATTGAGTTCGTCAAGAGCCATGATGCCGAGCTGTTGACCCGTCTCGCTGATGCATGACGGCGTTTCTCGATATTGAGGATGCTCTTCAAGTTGTCGACGGCTATGGCTTTCATGACCGGGACATCGGTCTGCTTGCCTCCGCCCTTGCCCGTCCGGGAACCACCGTGCTGGGAACGGAAGCTTATCCGGACCTTGCCTTGAAGGCGGCGGCGTTGCTGGATTCGGTGGCGAGGTTTCACCCGCTTCTGGACGGAAACAAGCGCGCTGCCTGGACACTGATGGTGTCATTTCTTTGGATCAACGGATACAAGCACATCTTCGGGACAAACGAGGCGTTTGACCTTGCCTTGGGAGCGGCCGCTGGAAATATTGGATTGGAACAATCGGCCGCGGCGATCGTATCCCATATTGTTCCTCGTTAACCCATGGCTAGGACGGCAGGCCCCAGTCGGAGTCGGCGGGCGTACCTAATCAAGATTCATGAAAATGGGCTTGTTCCTGCCGGGAACAGTTTTCCTGTTGGACTGGCTCGGACTGTGTGGAAGTGGGCTGTATTTCCGCAGGAATCCGTTACCTCCCAGAGTCTGCAAGGGGTAAAAGCCGGTTCGAGTCCTACCTCGGGCACATTTCAACGAAGACCCCCTGGTTACAGGGGGTCTTCGTGTTTAAGATCTTCCCTAGACACCAAAAGTTGGGTTAGGG
Source organism: Arthrobacter cryoconiti (assembly GCF_020905375.1). Taxonomy (GTDB): domain Bacteria; phylum Actinomycetota; class Actinomycetes; order Actinomycetales; family Micrococcaceae; genus Specibacter; species Specibacter cryoconiti. Next base: position 93,683 of record NZ_JAJJBU010000032.1, on the reverse strand, counting down.
GCTCACTAAGACGGCTCCGTCGGTACGGTTGTCGGCCATTGTGGGCCCCTTTCGACGAAGTCTCTTGGTGGTGGGGGGACCTAGAGGTGGGGTTCGGGTCTGATGGTCTTGAGCCAGTGCTCGGTCTGCGCGATGTGTGCAGCCGTCGCAGTTGCCGCCGTCGAGGGGTCACGATCGCGAATGGCCTCGCGAATCGTGCGATGTCCTTTGTTGCTGGACTGGCGCACAATTTCTCCCCCAACACCGTCGAGAACATTAAAGTGGCGCCCACGCGAGCGGAACAGTTTTACAAGTGCCGCGAGAGTCGCGTTTCCGCTCGCCTGGCAAATGGCGTCATGGAAGAGTGCGTCCAGGTGAGAGATGTCAGCGGACTTCTCGCTCTGCTCCATTTTTGCGGTGAGATCCTCTAACGTCGCGATCAGTTCAGGTGTGCTGCGTGCAGCCGCTCCAGCGGCGGCGTGTGATTCCAGGACGCGCCGAATTTCAAACAATTCAATGACGCTATCCAAAGGGAACAAATCCACCAGGAGCGAGAACCCCTGTAGGAGCTCAGCGGGTTCAAGCGAAGAAATGTAAGTGCCAGAACCGTGGCGAGCTTCCATGACACCCAAGGCGGACATGGCGCGGATGGCCTCTCTGAGAGAGCTTCGGGACACTCCCAATTGCGTGGCCAGTTCCCCTTCGGGCGGGCACTTTTGGCCAGGGGCCAGTTCACCAGAGGCAATTTTGGCCCGCAGACCTTGAATGGCATCGTCAACTGCGCTCACTCTAAAAGCCCTCTTTCATCTAAGTAGGCCAGCCATTTTGAGCTGCACTCACACTATGAGTCATCATATCTCTTCAAAAAGTCATCTGATCTATCTAGAACATTTGATCCTAAAAAGACCAGAATGACCGACGAATAGTAAAAGTCATATGATGAATCATTCGAGCAAACCCTTGTCTCGGGCAATTCTGTGATGTAGCTTACAGAGAATTCGTAGACATTCGAGCAGAGAGCAACTCGTGGCAATTTCCGCAGCAACAGCACCTTCGCCCATGTTGGCACCTTCGGGGCACCTGGCCATTACAGACTGGTCTCTGACCCCGGGGAAGATCCACCTCAATCACGGTTCCTACGGTGCCGTCCCACGCCGCGTGCAGGAGCGGCAGCTGGAACTCAAGGCTGAAATGGAAGCCAACCCTTGTGTCTGGTTCATGGGCCAGGCAGCATCCCTACCGCCTGTACGGGTGGGTGTTGCGAACTTTCTTCGGGTAGACGCGGATGATCTTGCCTTGGTGACTAACGCCAGTGCCGGCGTCAGCGCAGTCTATAAGTCCTTGCCATTTAGCAACGGCACGCAGATCGTCACAACGAATCATGCTTACGGTGCCGTGCTAGAAGGAGCGAAGCGCCTTGCCAGAACGCACAATGGGGAAGTTCGAATTGCCGATGTTCCGCTCGACGCTGATGCCGCACTTGTCTGCGAGCTGATAGTCGCCCAGATTACAGAACGTACGGAACTGATAGTTGTCGACCAAATTACCTCTGCGACGGCACGACGCTTCCCAATTGAACAAATTGCAAAGGAAGCGAGCAAGCGAGGTATTCCTCTTTTAGTTGATGGTGCCCACGCTCCCGGAGTATTGGCTGACCCAATCCCAGACTTCGAAGGATTCTGGGTTGGAAACCTCCATAAATTTGCCTGTGCCCCGCGAGGAACAGCCGCTTTGGTGGCTCGCGGTCCATTGCGAGAACTCGTAGATCCGCTCATTGATTCGTGGGGCTTTCCACACTCCTTCCCGGAGAGCTTTGATCATGTGGGAACGCAAGACATCACCTCGTGGATGGTGGCTTCGACTTCATTTGACACCATTGAGGAGCACTACGGCTGGGACACTTTCCGCAGCTACGCAGCATCGTTGGCGAACTATGGCCAACGCATCGTGCAGGACGCTTTTTCTGCCCTGACAGGTGAAGATAGCCGAGTCGACGTCGGCATGCAGATTGATCCACTGCGCATGGTGCGGCTACCGCGCGGGCTTGCCACTACACATGAAGATTCGCATGCGGTGCGAGCCTATATTTCCGAGCAACTGGATATTGAAACAGCCATTACTACTTTCGGCGGAGCGGGTTTCCTGCGACTCTCAACGCACCTTTACAACACTCCTGCTGACTATGAAGAGTTCGCAGAGCGGGCCGTTCCGGACCTTGTCAGGCTCGCCAGAGCCAGCTAGCCCGGCACCAAAAGCACCTTGTACTTCTCACATTCACCAAAACTAGATTTTCACCTGACTACCCTTCGAAAGGTCACGAATGAAATCGAAACTAGCAACCATAACGGCAGTGGGCCTGGCAGCTCTCTTGACGCTCTCCGCATGCGGAGGTGGCGCAGGCACTAAGGACGGTGCCAACGGCCAGGTCACCCTCAAAATGGTTGAAAGCCTGACCAACCCGACCCGTACTGACACCATCAAGAAATTACTCGCGGGATTTGAAAAGGAAAATCCGAATATCAAGGTCGACTTGATTTCACCTCCCACCGACTCAGCAGACCAGAAAATTCAGCAGATGCTCCAATCGGGCAAAGGGATCGATGTCGTTGAAGCCAGGGACATCACTGTTGGTTCATTTGGTGCCAACAAGTGGCTCTATGACATGACAGCAGATCTGAAGGGCTGGGATGGTTGGGGGAACCTAACTGAGAACGCTGTCAACTATTCCAAACAGGATGGAAAGACTTACTATATTCCTTACGGTTTCTATGGTCTTTCCCTGTTCTACCGAACGGACATGGTCAAAGAAGCTGGGTTCTCTAAGCCACCGGTCAGCTGGAATGACCTGCTGACACAGTCCGAGAAGCTCAACGATCCGGGCAAGAATAAGTTCGGCTACGCCTTCCGCGGGGGAGCCAACGCGAACTCTAATGCCGTGGCCGTGATAGAGGCCTACACCGCTGATCAGGTGGACAAAGAGAACGCGTTCAAGCTGTCCAATGGAAAGACCATCTTCTCCGCGCCGGAGGCGCAACAGGCCATGGATGACTACCTTGAGATCTTCAAAAAGGGCTCACCGCCGTCGTCTGTGGCGTGGGGTTACCCGGAAATGGTCCAGGGCTTCAGCAATGGGTCTACGGCCTTTCTGCTGCAGGATCCAGAGGTCATCGCCACGATCAAGGAGTCTAAGTCTCTCAAAGCGGAGCAATGGAATGTGGCTCCGCTGCTCGTTGGACCCACCGGAAAAGCGATCCAGCCAGTGGCCACTGCCGGATGGGGCATTGCTGAATCCAGCAAAGCCAAGCCCGAAGCTGTCAAGCTCATCAAATATCTCTCTCAAGGCGAGCCAGCAACGGAGTTCAGCAAGGACAACAGTTTGGTGCCAATCCTGAAGTCAGCCGCCAAGGACCCGTTCTACAGCACCGGCCCGTGGGCTGCCTACGTCACTATGACCGAAAATCCTGGCACCTACATCTCGGCCGTCCAACCACGCGGCGTGTCCTGGTGGACTGAGTGGATCAAGAAGTCCGACGGTGAACTCCAGCGCGTCCTGACCGGCAAGATGAGCACTTCCGAACTCTTGGCCAGCTGGGATAGTTACTGGACCGAAAAGATGGCTGGCTAGTCCATAGTGGCCATCAATTCTGAACGCATGGTGGTGCGTGGACCGAACACTGTCACCGCACCACCGCAGCCCCAGGCGATCCATCGACGCAAGAAAAGGTTTAACACCAGGACAGCGTTGACCCTGTTAGCCTTCATGGCGCCAGCGGCCATCTTCGTCGGCATCTTCACCTACTACCCGATGATCGCGGGGAGCCAAATGGCTTTCCGCAACTGGAACCTCAACGACCTCTCCGATACGTCGTGGGTGGGTTGGGGAAACTTCATCAAGCTCTTTGAATCACCGGAGTTTGGCGGGATTGTGCGTAATACGGTCGTATGGGTTGTGGGTTCCCTCGTGCCTCAAGTCGTGATCGGCTTTGCCTTGGCTTTGTTCCTTAAGCGCAGGTTTAGGTTTCGCAGCGGATACCAAGCATTTATTTTCTTCCCTTGGGCCGTTTCCGGCTTTCTTATAGGCATGCTTTTCCGCTGGATGTTCAACGCAGAATTCGGTGTGGTCAATGATCTGCTAATGAAAGCGGGATTCATCGAGAGTCCTATTCCGTGGTTGGCTGAGCCCGGCTTCGCTATGACGGCGGTGATCATCGCCAACATTTGGTACGGAGTGACATTCTTCGCCATCATGATCCTGGCTGCTCTGCAATCAGTATCTGAGGACATGTATGAGGCGGCGGCTTTAGATGGGGCAGGTAAAGCGAGGACTCTGTTCAGCATCACGTTGCCGGCCATTTCGGTGACCTTAGGCCTGACGATCCTTTTGCGAGTGATTTGGATTTTCAACTTTCCCGATATTATCTGGGCCATGACAGGCGGCGGGCCAGCCGATCAGACCCACATCATCACCACTTACATGATCAAAATTACCCAGGAGGGCGATTATGGTCAGGCATCAGCGCTGGGACTCATTGTGGTGTTCACCCTGATGTTGTTCGCGGTCTTTTACTTGATGGCCATGCGCCCTCGAAAGGCAAATAGATGATTGATAAGCAAAGTACGTTCGGGAGGATCAGCAAGGTCATCTTCTTGTCCTTGTGCCTGATCGTCACAGTTTTTCCGCTGTATTGGATTGTCGTCACATCGTTGAAAGCACCCGGCAGCATCTATTCGCTGCCGCTGGATTACTGGCCACGTGAAATTTCCTTCGAAAACTACGTAGGCCTGTTTACAAAATCTGATTTTGGGCGCTACATGATCAATAGTTTGTTGGTGGCCACCGTCGCTGCGACAGTCGCCACATTCATCTCGCTCTTGTCCGCGTACGTGCTTGCGCGTTTCCACTTTGCCGGTCGCGGTGCTGTGATGGTTGCCTTTCTGCTTACACAGATGATTCCTGGATTCATCGCGCTCGGTCCGTTGTACATAATGATGACCAACATGAACCTGGTCGATTCCGAGACCGGCCTGATCTTGGTCTACATCGCCATCTGTATCCCGTTCTGCACCATCATGCTCCGGGGCTTTTTTGAAAACGTCCCCGATGCCTTGGAGGAAGCCGCCATGATCGATGGGTGCTCCCGCCTCACAGCACTGTTCCGGGTTCTAGTACCCGTCATGCTTCCCGGTATTGCAGCAAGCTTTATCTTCAATTTCGTCAATTGCTGGAACGAGCTGTTCCTATCCGTGACACTGATGAACAGTGATGAGAACAAGACCATTCCGACGGCCCTCGCTGGATTTATCTCCAGCTTCAACATTGACTGGGGCTCCATGTCCGCCGCCGCCGTGTTGACAGTGGTGCCTGCACTGGCGATCTTTGCCTTCGCCAGCAAATTCATCGTCCAGGGGCTAACCGCAGGCGCAGTCAAGGGATAGCGCCCGCGGAAAAGAACCAAGGGGGAACGGTACACGGTCGACGCTGAAAAACAGTATCTCGATGAGATAAGAAGCAGGCGTCCGGCTTCTGGCTATGGAACTTTAGACACGTTCCACAGCCAGAAACCGGACGCCTTCATTTTCTTAATCAGCGACGCCGGGTGTTTCTCTCATGCGCGGGAGCAATCAGCTAGCTGAACCGTTCCGGCCTGAAAGTCGCCAACATGGGATGACGGTTTCCAGTCAGAATCTCGTGAGACATCAATTCTCCGGCTATCAGAGCCAATGTTGCCCCTGAATGTGTGAAGGCGACGAAGCATCCTGGTACTTTTTCGAGCTGCCCAAAAACTGGTTCCCCGTCTCCGGGAATTGGCTTCCGCCCAATTTTCCACGATGCCGCTTTTACGTCCGGGGTACCTTCCAGTAGCTTGGCTGCCTCATTGGCTAGTTCCTGGACGACTTCTTCGGGAATACTGAACGAACCATCGTCGTGTTCTGTGATGTCGGATTCGTACCAATCATGATCCAAAGCAAGTGTATTGCCAGGATTGGGTCGGACGGCCGCACGAGGAGTGTTCATTACGGCTTTTAGTCCATGATCGAAGGGTTCGGTGATGACCAGCATGGAAATTGGTGAGGCGTTGGCAATAGTCACACCAAGGGGAGCTACGACCTCCGGAGTTGCTGCCCCGCACGCCACCAGGACGGCATCGGCAGCATAATTTTGACCGTCACCGGTGGTGACGCCAGTAGCATGACCGTCTTTGATATCTACCGTAACCTTGCCAGCGTTCAGGATCAGTTTGCCGCCACGGGCGTTGAACTCGTCCATGAGGAAGTCCACAAGATGGGGAAGGCTAACCCACCCTTCGCCCGGGTTGAAGATCGATTGTGCGGGTACAGCCTGCGGATCAACCTTGGGGACGACTTCTGTTACAGACTTGGGGGAGTGCAAGCATGAATCGTAGGCTTGAGCCGTTTCGTAGGAGTGACGAGCCAAAGTGTCTTCTTCATGACCGGTCTGCGCCCACTGGAGACCGCCGCCGAATTGGAGCCATTCACGTGTCGGGTCGGAAGTGTAAAGCGTGCGGTAGCGATCGACGCCGGCCATCCGAAGGTCGTGGTATGGCCGAGGGCGTTTGCCTGCAGAGTTGAGCCAAGAGAGGGATCGACCAGTTGCTTCACTGGCTAAGAGGGTTTCGGTGAGTAGCGTGACTGATGCTCCTTCGCGCAGTAAATGCACGGCGGTGGACACGCCTAGGATTCCACCGCCGATGACGGCGACGTGCTTGGTGGTTGTTTCGACTAACATGGTGATTCTCTCTTCTTAATTAGGTGGCGATGGTCAGTGCAGGTGTGGCCCGAGTAAGCGACTGGCTTGAGGCAGTTTGGTGGATCTTTTCGATGATGCGCAGGACCTCAAGGGAGTCAGCCGGATCTACTGGCAGCGGGCCTGCGCCACGAAGCGCACTGGCCAGGATGCGATAGAACTCTGGATAAGATCCTTTATCCGCCGGCACCTGCTTCGTGTCCGGGCCCACGCCTAAGCGTCCCCAGTTTTCTTCCGGCTCGACGCCGTAATGGTCTTCCGTCGGAAAAGTTCCGGCGTCCAACAATGGCTCTTGGATGTCCAGTCCCCACTTTGTGTATCCCGCAGCCGACCCTAGGACATGAAACCGTGCCCCGAGCTGAGCCGCCATCCCGTTCATCCACAGTCTGGACCGGACGCCTGAACTGTGCAGGAGGGAAACGAAGGCTTCTTGGTCCGCATCTGAAGTCGTGGGTTCATTGATCCGTCCGGTTTCGCCATGGTATTGGGCTACTGGCCCAAAAAGGCGGACGGCTTGATCGATCAGATGCGCACCGAGGTCGTGGAGAATGCCGCCGCCTTCTGAAAGCTTCGCCTCATCCCGCCAGTTTTGGAAACCCTCCGGGCGCCACCATTCGAAGCGCGACTCAAAGGTTCGGACGTCGCCTAGCTCACCGTTCTTGACGAGCCGCTGGAGGGTAAGGAAATCCGCGTCCCATCTACGGTTCTGAAACACGGTGAGCAGGACGCCCGCCTTCTCAGCTTGGACGATGAGTTCTTGGGCTTGGTCCGAGTTGGCGGCAAAGGGTTTGTCAATCACTACGTTGAGATTGAGTTCGATGGCGGTGGATGCGAGGGCGAAATGGGTTGCCGGCGGAGTGCCGATAATGACCAAGTCGAGGTTGCCGGCGTCGGCAAATAGTTCCTCGGCGGTGGCCACAACCCGGGCGTTGGGATGCAGTGCCGCGGCTTGAGCAGCCCGTTCCGGGTTGGATGTGACGATCACGTCCAACGAGTACGCTGGGTCGGCGGCGATCAGGGGAGAGTGGAAGACTCTGCCGGAGACGCCGAACCCCATCACGGCAGTTCGGATTGCTTTGGTGCTCGAGAACGTATCGGTCACTAGAGGACTTCCGAGAGGAATCGCTGCAGACGGTCACTTTTTGGCCGGTCAAAGAGATCCTCAGGGCTCCCAGCTTCTACGACTTCGCCCTCGTCCATGAAGATCACTTGGTCAGCGACTTTGCGTGCGAAACCCATCTCATGAGTGACAACAGCCATTGTCATGCCACGTCCGCCAAGACCAGCCATCAGAGTAAGCACTCCCTTGACAAGTTCAGGGTCCAAAGCACTTGTCGCTTCGTCGAACAGCATGACTTCCGGCTCCATAGCCAGCGCCCTAGCGATGGCCACCCGCTGTTGTTGACCACCAGAAAGGTCGCGTGGTCGGTGCTCGGAGCGCTCTGCTAAACCAACTTCGACTAGGCGGCGCATTGCTCGCTCCTTAGATTCGGCCCTTGACATACCTTTCACGTTGCGCAGCGAGAGGGCCACATTTTCAAGGGCAATATGGTCCGGGAACAGATTGAAGTGTTGGAACACCATACCGATTCGCCGCCGCAGAATATCGGGCTTGAGGCCCAGTGCGCTGTCTCCGTCAAGAATGACGTCCCCGCTTTTGGGTTCATGAAGACGATTGATGCCCCTCAAAAGGGTGGACTTCCCGGAGCCAGACGGTCCGATGATACAGGTCGTGGTCCCGGGTGCGATTGTAAAGGAGACATTCCGGAGAACTTCAATATCTCCATAGGCCATGCTGAGATTCTTAAGTTCTAGACTTGAACCGCGAAAGGTCTCGACGTCCGCTGATGCGGTGTTTGTGCTATTGCTCATGTGTTGCTCCCGTTAGTTAGCGGCGAGGCCGCACTGAGTTCCTTCACTTCATTGAGTCCGCTGATGGGTGGTGCTGCGCGGCGCCGGCCAGTGCGGAAACGGTTGTCGAAGTAGTTGACCAGATGGGTTAGCGGAACCGTGATGATGAGGTAGAAAACTCCGGCCATCACTAAAGGGGAAAGATTTCCTGAGAGAACCGCAGCATCCTGACCGACCCGGAACAGCTCACGTTCTCCGACCATTAGACCGAGGAAATAGACCAGCGAGGAGTCTTTGACAATTGAAATGAACTGATTTACTAGGGCTGGTAGGACTCGGCGGATTCCTTGGGGAATTACCACAAGCGCCATCGCCTTGGTGTAGCTCATACCCAAAGCCCGGCATGCCTCAATTTGCCCGTTGTCCACACTCATAATTCCTGCGCGGAAAATTTCGCCGATGTAGGCGCTCGCGATCAGGCTCAGTGCAATTATGCCCAAAGGATACGGCGAGGGACCGAACACGGACTGGCTAAGTCTGGCAAAGCCCTGTCCTATGAGCAATATGGTCAGAATGGCTGGAAGGCCTCGGAACAGGTCGGTATAGATTCGGGCCGGGATCCGCAACCATTTGGATGGCGAGATGCCCATCACGGCCACGATCATCCCGAGGACAACGCCTATAACGGTCGAAGCGAGAGAAATGATGAGTGTGTTAAGCAGACCGATAGCAAGCAGCTGGGGCATGACATCGGCCATTGCCTTGAAATCGAAGAACGTATGAGTGATGGTGTCGAACCAGTCCATGGATTGCTCTCAGAGATAGTTTTGGGGAATTCAGGAAATGGGTGTGGGCCGGGCGGAAGTTCGTGACGGCCCACACCACTGGGTCAACTAGCTAGCTGGTGCCGCACTGGTGGCTTGCTCGGCCGTGGGCAGGTACTGCGTGGGCATTGGTGAGCCCGGGAACCATTTCTGGTATAGCTTCTTCCAGGTGCCGTCTTCCATGGCTGCTTTGAGCCCTTTATTTAGCGCGTCTAGAAAGGCAGGATTGTTCTTTGCAACCGCGAAACCTGCGGGGGCATCAAAGGACGGAATGTCGGCTGCGCTCACTAGGCCGAACTGCTCCGCATAGGCTTTCGCGTTCTCGTAATCCAGAAAGTGAGCGTCAACTGTGCCGCTGTTCAGGGCTGAAATAGCCGTGTTGTTATCGGGGAATCGGACAAGGTTGGCGGCGGGAAAGTTCTTCACAGCGTAAGCCTCTTGCAAGGTGCCCTGGACAACGCCAAGACGCTTACCGTCCAATCCGTTGGCATTTGTGATACCGGACTTTTTGGTGGTGATGACGGTGAGATACCCGGCTAGGTAGCCATCCGAGAAGTCAACAGTTGCCTTGCGCTCTGAGGTTATGCCGATGGCAGCCACACCGACATCGAACTGGCCGTTTGCGACGGCGGAAAGCAGGCCGGAAAAGTCTTGGCCCGTGAATACGACGTTGTCGACTCCAGCGCGGTGGGCCACGTCCTTGAAGAGCTCGACATCGAAGCCCGTGAAGGTGCCTTGAGCATCTGTGAATGTGTAGGGCTTGGCGTCTCCGAGGCTCGCTACGCGAATGGTCCCTGATTGGATAAGTCCAAAGGGGTTTGCCTCCGAGCTGGCCGAGGATGCGCCACCGCAGGCGGTTAACGTGAGTACGGTGGCCAAGGCAACCGCTGTGACGCCTGCCAATCGGTGTTTGTTGCGTTTGAACATTTCTAGTTCCTATCTTGGGGAGAAGAGCTCAACGAAGGGATTGAACTGCGTGGGGGAAATATCGTGACTACTCTTGCTGAGTCCGGTCTCACGATCTAAGCTTGAGACCGGACTCACAATGTTTAGTAGAACTGTAATTCATCTCACACCGCCCGTCAACATGTCCCCGAAAGGCAAAAATGACCCACTCATCGGCTCGACGACGAGACGTTACTGTCGCCGATGTCGCCAAGGCAGCCTTGGTATCGAAAGCTCAGGCAGCCCGCGCATTGGGTGGCTACGGCGCAGTTAGCGAAGATGTCCGTGAGCGTGTATTGGCGGCCGCCGAATCGCTTAGCTACAGGCCTAATGAGCTGGCGCGGACTATGAACACTGGAAAGTCTCACACCATTGGTGTTGTTGTCGGCGACATCGAAAATCCACACTTTGGACTGGCCATGAGGGGAATCTCGGATAGGGCCAAGGCCTCCGGCTTTGATGTCATCTTGATTAATACCGGGGAGGATATTAGGGCAGAGACTGACGCAGTACGTGTCCTTCTGGACAAGCGCGTGGATGGGCTTATTGTTGCGCCTGTATCGTCACCCGAAAAGGGCCACCTGGAACGTGTTTGCGCTTCTGGTCGGCCCTTGGTCCTTTTCGACCGCAAAGTTGATGGCCTCGATGTTGACGTTGTCGCTACTGATATGACGGAAGTTTCACGAAAATCGACCGCTGAGTTGATTCACGCAGGTCACGAACGCATTGCCTTCATTTCGACACTAAAATCGCAGGAGCCGTTCTGGAATGGAATGGACGTTTCTTCGACCCCCATCGCGGAGCGTTTGAAGGGGATGTCTTTGGCCTTCCATGACGCTGGGCACTCCTTTCCCTCGGATCTTGTCAGACTCAATGCCGGTAACTCTGACTCGGTTGTGGGCATAACCCAAGATCTACTTCGAGGTCCCGCTCCCGCAACCGCAATTGTTGCCTCCGATGGGTTGGTGGCCCTCGGAGTGGTTGAAGGGATTCAGACGATGGGGCTTTCCATTCCCCAGGACGTGTCGTTTTTGATGTACGACGACTTGGCGTGGACGAGACTGACGAATCCGCCACTAAGCGTCATTTCACAGCCTGTGTACGACATGGGCGCTGCAGCCGCGGCTGCGCTGATTCAAAGGATCCAGAGACCGGGCGTGAAATCTGAAATTCCCGAATTTACGGCCACATTGATCAATCGAGGATCCATCGGTGCCGTTCGTGGGGCGGCTTCTTGCTATTCGTTGAGTGAGTCACCCTAACGGACAGACTAAAATTCCCTACGGGCGCCGAACTATCTCTCGAGCACTGTCACGGAAACCCTAAGGGTCTGGCACGGGAGGTGCAGTGCCTCACTCGCCGGCATTGAGGGGACCCGTGACGGAAGATCGTTCGATGAGCACAGTGGAGAGAACATCGACGGAGTGTTCGGCTCGGTTTCCGTCAATCCGGTTGATGAGCTGTTCGGCAGCGCGTTGACCAAGCTCTAGCATAGGTTGGGACACCATGGTCAGGGGTGGATCAATGACTCCGGCCCAAGGATTGTCGTCGAATCCTATGAGCGAAATATCCCGCGGGTAGCCAAGACCGGCACGCCGGATCGCATTCAGGGCTCCGATGGTTGCGTCCGCCTCGGTGGCAAAAAGTGCCGTGGGACGGCAGGGAAGTGCGAGCATTCTAGCAACTCCGCGTTCCGCGTCCTCCCGGTTTTTGGGTGTAGTCGTCACCAGATCGGCGTCGAATTCTATTCCTGATTCAAATAACGCGGCTAAGTAACCTTGCAGACGTTCGCCGTCGCTCCACAGAGCGTTTTCAGCGGCAGCGAGGAGCTCGGAGACCGAGACTGGCGGTGACGCGGTCTCAGGCCCCCAGACAAAACCAATCCTTCGATGACCATGGCTGATGAGGTGGGCCACTGCAAGACGCGCTGCGTCACGATTATCGATCAATACAGTGTCAAAATCGAGCCCTCGAATGGCACGGTCCACCAGAACCACCGGGGTGCCTCGCTTGACTGCCGCACTAATGTGGTCAGCGGATTGGGCTTTGATGGCTGCGGACGCTACGATCAGCCCGTCAACGCGCTTATTTCGCAGCAATTCTACTGCTGAACGTTCTTTCGCAACGTTTTCGTCTGTACTGAGAACAACGATGTTGTATCCACGGTTTTCGCAATAGTCTGAGATTCCGCGCACGACGCCGGCAAAGAACGGATTGCCGATGTCGGCAACGACGACTCCAAGCGTTTTGGTTTCCCCCGTTGACATACTGCGGGCAAGTTCGTTGGTTTGGTATCCGAGACGCAAAGCAGCAGCCTCAACCTTGTTTCGGGTTTCTGCCCCGACAGAGCCGTAACCGCCCAGTGTGCGCGCCGCCGTCGCCCGGCCCACACCTGCAGCCTTGGCCACTTCCGAGATAGTCGGTGCCGACGCTGGGACGTGGCGGTTGGTCGTCATGAATTCATCATACTGTCGGCGTCGCATCACGGGCTTGAGACTCATTTGTTCGGAATGGGATTCCGTACCCGAATGATCCTTCCGTCAAACACTGTTGCGCCGCATACTCGGCACCAGCATTGAATGCGCCTTTGATGGCCTCCGGAGTTGGCAAGTGCTCTTTTGTCCAACCTGCGCCAAGAAGTTCCAGGGCAAATGCGGTCAGATATGCGTCACCGCACCCCATGGTATCTTTCACGTCGTTAGGGTCCAGAAGCACGGAATATCCGCGGTGGTACTGCGTTCCATCAAAAAATATGGCACCTTCCGTGCCCATGGTCGCCAACACACTGCCGGCGCCGTGGGAAACCATGGCCGTCATGAGCAACTGGATGTCGGGTTCGTCTAAACCAGCGCATGACACCAAAGCTAAGTCGATGTAAGGGCACACGGAGGATAAGTACTCGTGGGTGCGGTATTTGGAACCACTGGAGAAATCGAAACTGAGCAATGATTGCGTGGCAGCCAGCGCGGGAAGAGAAGGTTCAACGCGGGAGTACGCGCTGGAGTGGATGAGCCGAGCGCCAGCGATCTGAGCTAGTTGGCCAGAATCTAAGTCCATGGGCTCTGCGGTCGTTATGCCACCCCCATTCCATGCGCCAAAAATTCGCTCACCCTTCACCAAGCTCACATTCGCCCACCCGCTGGGGCCGGTCTTGATCACACAATGACTCATGCCGACGGCCTCCTTGATCAGACTGGCACGCAGATGGTCAGCTAGCATGTCCGTACCGAAGACGCCCAAATATTCTGAGGATGCTCCGAGACGGCTGGCGAATACAGAAAAATTGAGGGCGTTGCCACCCGGGTAGAGAATCCTTCGGTCCACAAATCGGTCGATGATGTTGTCACCGAAACCTATTACTTTCATCTGAGCGATCTTTCGGGGGATAGCGGCCGGTGGAACTCATGTGGAGCTCCGCCGGCCGCTGGCGAATTCTTGGAGGTCTTAGTATTCGACTACTCGATAGTAGCGACGGAGATCCAACGAGTGGTCGCGTTGCTTCTCCAAATGCTTGCTGATCCGAGAAGCTGCGGTATCAGCGACCAACGGACTGAGCAAGCCTCGGAATTCGGGGCTGATGCCTTCCAATGGGTAGTCGGCGGTATCGACGACAGTGACGTTATGGGAGTACTTGTTGGCGAAATCCACGACCCGATCCATCAAGGGCCTGGTCTCGTCCTCCCCGCGGAATAGCAGCAGGCTTGTGTCCTCCTGGATCAACTCAAGGGAACCGTGGAAGAATTCTGCGCCGTGCACCCTCGTGGTGTGCAGCCATTGCATTTCTTCCAGAATGCACATGGAGTAGAGGTATGTAAATCCCCAAAGATTGCCGGTTCCGGAGAGGAAATGGTAGTTGGTGTCTTTGTGCTTGAGCGCAAAGTCGGAGGCCGGGGCATCGGCCTGCCGGGCCACCTGAACCATGATTTCAGGGATGGCTGCGAGCTCGTCGGCGAACTTTTCGTAGCCGGAGAACTCTCCCCGGTTTGAGAGGAGCCGCGTAGTGAAGAGCAGGAGCTGGACATCAAATGGCCAGGCTTCGGGCTCCGAGATGAGAGCTTCGTCAACCATTGAGGCCAGTGGACTTTCCGCGTAGCCGGTGAACCCGATAGTCAGCGCGCCATGCGCCTTGCAGTATTCGACGGCGCGGAGTGCGTCATCTGTGGTTCCTGACACAGACGTGAACACGGCTACTGTGCCTTCTCCGAGCGAAGCATCTCCAGAGGTGATGAGTTCGGCGGCGATAGCGGAACGAACGGGCAGGGTTGAGAAACGATGCGCTAGATGTTCATAAGGCCAAACGGCCGCAAAGGTTCCACCGGCCCCGACTAGCAGCACATTGCGGATTCCTTTGGTGGTCAGCCGGTCGACGAGTGCTTCGATCTGCGGGCGCAGTGCAACGGTGCTTCGGGACTTTTGTAGGAAAGCGGTTTCATCAAAGCTGAGCATTGGCGGGTCCTTTCAGGGTTCCCAAACGGAGGCGTTGGTTCACGCACAGTGATACCGGTATCACTCGAATGTCATGTTTGCACAGTAAAGGTTGTGCAGTCAATAAGCTACTGCCAATGAGCTCTGAATATCGGCCAATGTGGATCACGTTTGAAGCAATGTAGCGGCCGAGTTCCGCGGTGAACTTCAGGAAACAAAAAAATATTTAGTGAAAATGATACCGGTATCAGGTTTTTTTGTGTAATCTAGTTCACACCCACTCGGCTGTCCTTAGCGGGAGCAAAGCCCTGTACTACACGGATTGAATCCAATGGAGGAATGTAATGAAGAGAAGGACTTTCCTCACCACTGCCGCTGCTGCGGCCGTAGTGACCATGATTTCTGGCTGCGGATCCACTGCGGCTGCACCGTCCGCCGCAGACCCGCAAGCCACTGTGGACTATTCAGGTACCTTGTCCGTCCTGACGAAATTTGGGGGAGACCCGCTCCAGCCGTATTTCGAGAAGATCGCCAAGAGTTATCAGAAAATGCACCCAGAGGTGAAGATCCAGCTCATACAGGAAACTGACCAGAGCATCAAAGATAAGACCAAAACACTCACCGCCTCCGGGGCGCTGCCTGATGTGTATTTCAGCTGGACGGGAAATTGGGCAGAAAATTTTGTCAGCGGTGGGCTGGCTGCAGACCTGAGCGCGGTAATCGGCCCGGACTCTGCGTGGGGGAAGACCTTCGGTGCTGCTTCTGTCGACGCCTTCAAGTTCGACGGCAAGTACTACGGAGTGCCGCTCTACAACGACGCGAAATTCATGGGATACAACAAGGCAATCTTTAGCAAACTCGGAATCAGCGTCCCAAGCACGTTTGACGAGCTCTTGGGCGTATGTGCAAAGATCAAGTCAGCAGGCTACGAGCCCATCGCCTTCGGCAACAAAGACGGTTGGCCAGCCTTGCACTTCGTGCAGCAATTGCTGGCATACAACGTGCCGGCCGCCATACTTGCGGCCGACTACATTCCCTCGACCGCAAAGTTTGACGATCCGGGCTACGTCAAGGCACTGGGGCAGTTCAAGGAATTGGCTGATCAATGCACCGGATCTGGAGCCCAGTCCAATGGAGTGCTTTACAGCACGGCTCAGCAGGCTCTCGCTTCTGGCCAGGCTGCAATGTATTACCAAGAAATCCTAGAGTTCGACAACGTCGATGCGCCCGCCAACCAGATCAGTAAGGACGGGTTCGGGTTCTTTCAACTCCCAGCGCCGTCCGGTGCCAGTGGGGATTCGAAAGCTCTTGAAGGAGCGCCGGAAGGCTATCTGATCAATGCAAAGTCGAAGAACGTGGCACTCGCTGTGGACTTCATGAAGTTCGTCACTGAGAAGGAAAACGCCTCACTCCTGTCATCTGCACCCTATGGGCAACCGAGCACCGTCTTGGGCGCCGTCGATTCCTCCAACTCCTCAGCTTCGGTGGCAGCTGGAGTTGAACAGATCAACAAGGCAGATGTCCTGGTTCCCTGGCTTGACACCGCAAACGTTCCAGACGTTGCGGACACGTGGTTGAGTGCAACTGAAGGCCTGATCACCGGAAACCTCACCCCAAGCCAAGTAATGGACCAAGTTCGTAAAGCATCTGCGGGGGCGAAATAGCCGTTCAGGGGGAAATCCTAACGACTGAGCCAGTAGCCCAGCCCCAGAGGTCAGCCCCCCGTGTTCAAATTTCACCGCGCCGCCATACTCCGCGATGGCAAAATCTTGTCTGGATCCTGCCTGCTCTCATAATTCTGGGCGCTTTTGTTTACTGGCCGCTGATACAAAATCTGTTTTTCAGCGTTACCAAGTGGAACATCTATAGCAATGAACAAGATTTCGTAGGAGCTCGGAACTATAGCAAGATGATGGCCGACCCGGTGTTCTGGACAGCATTGATAAACAATGTTTTCTACGCTGTAGTCTCCGTGATTGTTCAGGTGTCCGGAGCTCTGGCCCTCGCGGCTGTCATCGAAGGGCTGCGTAGCGAGCGCCTGCGCGGCATTCTTCGGGCAACGTACTTCATTCCTTCGGCAATTTCGCTGACAGTAGCTGGTCTGCTCTTTTACTTCATCTATGAGCCAGAGTTGGGTCTGCTCAACGGGCTGCTAGATTCGCTGGGTCTGAACCAGCTGACACAAGCGTGGCTTGGTCAGGAGAACACCGCGATTTGGGGCATCATTGCGATGAGCCAGTGGCAGGGCTTCGGCTACAGCACACTCTTGTTCGCGGTTGCGATCCAGCGGATACCCTCCGAACTCTACGACGCGGCGGCCATTGACGGCGTCGGCGGACTGAAGAAGTTCTGGACAATCACCATGCCACTCACGCGGGAGATGACAGGGCTGATGATGATAGTTACCGTTGCTGGGTCCTTTCAGGTCTTCAACGAAGTCATGGTCATGACGTCAGGGGGGCCAAACAACTCCAGTCAAGTATTGGGAACATGGCTTTATCGGAGCGGTTTCGTTCGGAACGACTTTGGTTATGCAGCTGCGATTGCCACCGTCATTTTCGTCGTCACCATTGTCCTGGCACTGATTCAGCTTTGGTACGGACGTAGGAGGCGGGTGGAATGGTGACTAAGACCATGTCAAAAACAAAGTTCATGGGATCGATCGGACGCATATTTATAGCTTCGTTCTTACTATGCCTGGCCGTCGTTGTTATCTACCCACTGCTATGGATGGTGATGAACGGCTTCAAATCCAACGGGGATATGCTCTCCAGCCCGTTCTCATGGCCGCGCGAACTGAACTGGCAAAACTATGTCAAAGCATGGAATAGGGGAGTCAGTAGCTACCTCACGATCAGCATCCTCGTCACGGTCACCTCAACACTTACCACCATACTTATCAGCGCATGGGCCGCGTATGGGCTGACACGCGTGGCTATCCCATTCAACAGGCTAATGACGACCCTCGTTTTGGGCGGCCTAATGTTAGCCCCCGCAGTGGCGCTTGTACCGCTGGTCAAGCTATTTCAAGCCTTGGGTCTCTACAACACCTACTGGGCTCTGCTCATCCTCTATACCGCCTTCCGCATACCCTTCTGCACTTTCCTCATCCGCTCCTACATGCTGGACCTTCCCAGAGAAGTCGATGAAGCTGCCGAGATGGATGGTGCCAGCCCAGCAGCAACATTCTGGCGTGTCATCTTGCCAATGTGCCGGCCCATCATCGTCTCCGCCGTGGTGCTAAACGTCCTCTTCACCTGGAATGAGTACCTGTTCGCGATGGTCTTCACCAGCGGGGGAGACTTTCAAACGCTCCCAGTGGGGCTGACGTCCCTGATGAGCAAAAACGGCACTGACTATCCGGTCGTTTTCGCCGGGATGGTCATAGCCGCGATACCCGTCGTCGTACTGTTCTTCGCAAGTCAGCGCTACTTCATCCGGGGGCTGGCGGACGGGATGGGTAAATAGCCATGAATGACGATAAACGCGCCGATCCGAGGTTTTGCGGATCCAATTTTGCCTACCAATACTTTCCCTTCACACATTTCCTCAATGACATGGTCGAGCTGGGCCGGAGCAAACTCGAGCTCTGGGGAATCGCACCGCATCTCTCCGTCCCCGAATTGGCGCGAAACGGTGCTTCGCACATAAGCAAACAGCTTCGCGAACGGGAACTGGTAGTTCACTGTTTTACCCCGGAGCAGGTGATGTATCCAATCAACTTGGCCGCGGAGGAGCCCTGGCTTTTGGCTTCTAGCAGACAGAGCATGGAGGAAGCGATCCATGTCGCAGCGCAGCTCGAATCTCCGCTCATGCTTGTCACTGCCGGACGGGGATACGAACATCGGAACATTGCGCCGGCATGGGAGAGAGCCCTGGAGTCTTTGGGCATTTTAGCGGATAAGGCACACCGCGAAGGGATTAGCCTGCTTCTGGAACCGCTTCAGAGGAGCGAATCAAACATCGTAACGACCGCTGCGGAACTCGATAAGATGCTCGGGGAGATCGGCCGGGCAAACGTCCAGGTAGTCCTCGACACCGTGGCTGTGACCGTGGCCGGAGATTCGGTTGAAGACTACTTGCGCCGATTCAAAAAGAGAATTGGGCACGTTCACCTTGTGGACGGTAAGCCTAGCGGCCACTTGGCCTGGGGAGATGGTTACCTGCCACTGGCTGACTACGTCAGTCATCTTGAAGGTTCCGGCTATCAAGGTCAGTACACTTTCGAACTCTTTGGAGACTATGCGAATGACCCCAGGGCGGCATTTCAACGTTGTCTGAGCCGTGCTGTTGCTAGTTGTATCCGGGGGGATGGGTGCGATGTTCCCGCCTAGATGTACACAGCAGAAAATTGATTTAAGACTGCACTGCACTGCGCGGTCCGGTGCACTGCATGTGGGGACTGGGGATAAAGGGGCCAGCATTGGCCGCGAGAGACTCCCCTTTTAGACGTCAACAGGGGATTGCGCAAACCCGTATACTTCTTTCGTCTATCGAATAATAAGGGGTGTGCGTTGAAGTCTTTTGCCTGTGGCGATGTTGTTCCCGGTTGCGAAGCAGTCTGGGTGTGTAGCACTGAAGATGAAATCCTTGCTAGTTTGGCTGGGCATGCTGGTTCAGCCCACGGAATTCACGATGTATCCGCGGAAATGGTGAAAACAGTTCAAGAAGCCATCACCACGGTTTCTTGACGTCCGGAGAAGGCGCAGTCAGCCAGGCAGACACCTTGGGGCCGGCGGAGGCGCGCTGGCTCTCTGATTTAGAGATTGCGTGCCGAGGGGATGGGCTGGAAATAGTTTTCCAGCCCATTGTCGATACTGCGCGTGGAACAATAGTTGGTTACGAATCCCTGTGCAGGTTTCCGGGATTCGTGGAAAAGAACCCAGAAGTTTGGTTCGCTACCGCTCGACGCCTCGGTAAGTCTGCCCGGCTCGAAGCTATGGCGCTGAGGTTAGCGCTGGACATGCGTCCGCTATTACCGCCTAATTGTTTCCTCACTCTCAACGTGTCCCCTGAGCTGCTTGCAACGCAGGAGATTCGGTCCTTGTGGGGTGAACAAGGGAACCTCGGTGGGCTCATCATCGAGCTGACTGAGCAAAGCCGCATAGAGTCCTACGTTGATTTGGAACCAGACCTTGACCGACTTAGGTCCGCAGGAGCTCTGATTGCAGTTGATGACGCAGGGGCAGGCTATGCCGGGTTGCGGCACCTTTTAGCACTCAAACCCGCACTTATTAAGATCGATCGCGAATTAGTTCAAGGTGTGGATCGAGATGAGGCAAAGCGTGCCCTCATCCGCATGTTGGGTATGTTCGCTTCCCAAGTTGACGCGTGGCTTCTTGCCGAAGGCGTAGAAACAGTTGAGGAACTAGATGTCCTAGCTTCTTTGGGGATTCCGTTGGTTCAAGGCTACGTTTTGGCGCGGCCAGCCCCGGCATGGGCTTCACTCGACGTAGACGTAGCTCACCGTCTTGCGTCCAGATCCATCAGTTCCCCCAAAAATACCCTGCGCAATATCATAGAACCTGCAAAGGCTGAACTAACTGTCACTGCAGCATTGTCCGCTTTTCAGGCACATCCTTCGCTGGAGCATGTGGTTCTTTTAGAAGAACATAACCGCCCTGTGGCATTGTTAGGCGCCACGGAAGCGCGGCTGGGAGTGGTAAGTCCTGGGATGCGGGTCAACTTGGACACACCCGTAAGCCAGGCTTTGCAACGAGCAATTACACGTCCGGAATCCGGTAGATTTCAGCCTCTGTTGGTGACCGATAACGCCGGTAGGTTCGTGGGAATCGCCCGTCTGGAACGGCTCATTACCGCCCTGAGTGATCAATTTAGTGCCGAAAATTAGAACCGTGGGCCAAGTGAACACGGCAGCAAACGAAACGTTCGCTAGTCGGGCAGAAATCTATAGTCCGGGGGCAGGCTGCTAGCCGAGGGCCTGTCCCGTCCGAAGACGAAACCGGCACCCGGTATCACAGTTGTTTATAAGAACGGTGTTCCGTAGTCGCGGCATGATGGCCTGAAACTGCTGGGACCATCGTTGAGCGCATTCATGGTGAATTGCAAAGTTGGGTCATCAAGGTACATGCCAATGTGACCGGTGAGGTCAAACGGGCAGTAATCCTGGATGTGCACGTTGTGGGCAGGTGTGGGCAAAACTCCATTGGTGTAAGGGGTCAAAACCTCGTCATACGTGCTGAAAATAGAGGTGTACTTTGGGCCCGCGGGAAGTGGAATTGACGCGAGGTTCGTGATGAACGGGCTGCCAGCGAGCTGATCTTGGACGCCCTGTGCACTGAGCACTGCGTACTGCGGCGGGATGAAGCCTAGGGCTCCTATGGCTTTACTGAGCGAATCCAGGCCAGATCCTGTGGTTCCGTTAGAACTCTGGGCCCAGCCGACGTAGTGGGCGACTTTGTCCGAACCGCCTGCTTGCTTGATGTAGGCGATGGGGAGCAGCCCGCCTTGGGACCATCCAACCATGTCTACTTTGCTAGCACCGGTAGCTGTGCGCACGTGCTCAACGAAAGCGGCGAGCTCGGTAACGGAACTCTCTACTGGGGCAAGCCCGGACATGCGCCCAAGCGAGGCAGAGTTGAAGCCGTAGTTCAGGGCGAAGACGCAGTAACCTGAGTTCTTCAAACGGGGTGCCATCTTCACAAATGTCGCTCCATGATTGAAGAACGTGCCCGGAATGAGAATGACTGGATTAGGGTGCTCAGCGGTAGGTTTGCAGTTCCAGTCGTTGGTACCAACGCTCGTGTCGGGGGATGCCACAAATTTGAAGACTGAATTTGCTATGCCACCCTCAGGAACGTCCGCCCGGGCTGGTGCACTGAATCCAAGAAGAAGAGCGCAGGCCGTTGCAGCGGCAAAGATGACCTTGCGGGTTTTGGCGTGCTTTTGGGGATTCGTTGGTCGTTTCACATGTTCCTCCATCGTCGAGACATCATTGCTCGTACAGCTCCTGACACGCTGTGCCAAATTTGCAAGCGGCGTAGAGGACGGTAGTTCCCGTGGTGCCATCTGCACAGTTCAGACCCATACCGACAACAAAGAACTATTGAGGTATTTCCCTGATAAGCCGTTGGGTTTTGGCTTATGTTGAACAACTGTACGGTTTTTTATGTTTCCGTACAATGGGTGTTCATAATTTTTGACCGTGGTGAGCTGGGCAAGCTACAGCTGACGGCTCGAAGACGCGGTTTAGGCGAAAATGGAGCTATGTTATCCACTAATTTTTCTAGAGTCGGCAGCCCGCCTTAGACTCAGACTGAACTTTCCATATTAATCATGATCTCGTTGTGGCGCATAAACCAAGGCTTCATCGGCGGATCGAACCTGGCGAAACGTGGCGCACCAAGAGAGCTGAAGCCAGCCTCTTTCATGGCACTCCTCAAAGTGGTCAAGTGCCGTTCGTAACTCTGCGCACTCCATCTGCCGCTGAACCGGATGACCGCCGCAGTGCTTTCCGGAACTACCCTAAGAACAACGCGAGGGTTAGTCGGCCAAGGAGCATTCTCAAGTGTGAAACCTTCCGGTAAGACAAAGGCAACCCGATAACTCTCGGATCCGATATCCGTAGCCGGATCTGAGACTTCCTGCTGAAGAACCGGGGCAGTCATTTCAATTTTCATCGAAGCCACGTCCTGCACCACAGGTGCGGTCATTGCCACTTTCTGGTTGGTCCGGTTCTCTCCGGCGATATAGGCAAAAAGAAACCGGAACGCGCGGTTCCCGGCGTCCTCGAATGAGCTCTCAATGTTGACTTGTGCCACAATATGTTCCGGGTAGAGCCGGACCTCAAAGTGTTCGAACTTACGGATAACTTGGTAAGGCAGTTCTTCAGTCATTTAGCCACGGTACTCCTGGCCCTAAAACGATGCCAGGAGAAGTGCTCCAGCGTTAGTCCTGCGCTGTTAAACCTGCGCTGAGGCGCGGTTGGCTTAGGCCCCGGGACGAATAGATCGGTGGTCACTATGCACAGGGCCGTGTCAAGCAGTCTTAGTGGTGAATGTACGTTTCCATGGCTTTGCCCACATTGGTGCCCCATTCGCGAGCTCTAGCTAGCTCTATTTCAGGGAGGATGTTCTCTTTTGACACCAAGAAGCTCATGGGAGATACGACGGCGCGCGAGCCTCGTTTTGTTAGCGCATGTTCTATGTGCCCGGAGGCAGCTCCCGTCAGGATCTGCATCATATCTACTCGGGTGTCGAACGCCGCACACAGTGCGGGGACCAGATCAAGGCTTTTCATCCACTCGCGTACCCCCGTTCCGGGTGATGATGGTTCCAGCGCTAGGCTCTTAGCAGCGTCCTTCGTCCGGGCTCTTGCTTCTTCGCGTGACGACGATCGGCTCATGCCGTGGACATGCGTAGGCCCGCCCAGAACCAACAAATCAGCAAAGCGCGTAGCTTCCCCGGAGCGTGGATCGTTGACGTTGGCTGTGACAACCACGCCGAAGGGGGTGAGCCCCTCAGCGATGGCCTCAGCAATTTTGCGTGTGTTGCCGAACATGGACTCATAGACGACGACGATGCTCATCGTACTGGCCTTTCTTACCGCTGATGGGTTGGTGGATCATGCCGTAAAACGGTGGTGAAGAGAAAGCAACGCCTAGTTGACACCGGGTCGGCGCCGCGAAGTCCAAGCCAGATAGCCGCCCAAGGCCGCTACTACTCCAACACCACCGGCAACCAAGGGGTTTTGCCACGTCCGCAGCTTGTCTTGGTCCGCTGCTGTCAGTTCACCAATCCCTCGCAGAAACGCGGCAGCTATCATTCCAGCCACAAGACGGTTGCCTATTCTTTCAGCCCGAGCCACCAGAGGAGCCAATTCGGCCGCGCGCAAATGGACCTCGACGCCGTCGTCCAAGTGATCAACTAAGCTGCGGAACCTCTCTGGCAGATCGGCGGCAAGAACCGCTGCATCCAATCCCCACTGGGAGAGGTTGTGGACAAAGTCGTGGGGGATCGCGCGGTCGAAAGCTAGCCGGCTGACATAAGGCTTGACGACTGTCCCTAAGTTGAAGTTCGGATTTAGTCGGGCACCCATTCCTTCAGTCATAAAAATCATTTTGGTAAGCATGGCTATATCGCTGGGCAGTTGAAGATGGTGGTTTCGCACAATACCCAAGATTTGTTCAATGAGAGGCGAAATTTCAATTTGGCCCAACGGACGTCCTTGATATGTCTTAATGAAGCGCCGAATGTCTTGGCGGAACTTTCCACGATCCGTGGTGGGGCGATTGATCGAGAGTTCCACCAGTGCTCGGGCGATCCGGTCTGCGTCGTTTGAGCTCAGGGCCAACAATAAGTTCCCCAGGTGTCCACGGAGCTCCTTGTCGACTTCACCCACCATGCCAAAATCGATCAGGGCAATTCGAGCACTTGATTCAACAAACAGATTGCCAGGGTGCGGATCTGCGTGGAAAAAACCGTCGTCGAAGATCATTTTGACGGCAGCCTTCGCTGCTAGATCCGCCAGAATATTTTTCTCGGCAGCTGGCATGGCAAGGACTTCTTCGTCGTCGATCTTTAAGCCAAAAATTCGCTCGATTGTCAGTACTCTGGACGTGGTCGTGGACCAGTAAATTTTGGGAATGTGGATGCTGGGATCGTCGGCGAAATTCTTGGCGAACCGTTCTGCGTTGCGTCCTTCTTGCAGGTAGTCGAGTTCGGCGCGCAGCGTTGCAGCGAAGCTGGCAGAAATTGCCTCAAGGTTGTAATCGGCGACGGCAGCCCAGTTGCGGCTCACCTGCTGGGCCAAGTTTTGCAGGATTTCCAGATCCTCCTGCACTGCTGCCACGACTCCCGGACGTCTGACCTTGATCACGACAGCGGTCCCGTCATGCAAGGTTGCTGCATGAGCCTGACCAATCGAAGCGCTTGCCAAGGGAACATCGCTAAAGCTGGCAAAAAGTTTCTCTGGTGTTTCCCCCAACTCTTGTTCGATCAGGGACCTGATAATGGCCGCAGGCACTTCTGGAGCGCTACTTTGAAGTTTGGACAGCTCACGCAGATAGTCCGGCGGCAACATATCAGGGCGTGTGGAAAGGACCTGGCCTAGTTTAATAAAGGTCGGCCCGAGTTCTTCTAGTGCACGCCTCAACCGTTCTGGATTGGAAAGTTCCTCGCTGCGCTCTGGCCCAGACCCAAGGTTTAGCCGACCCAGACCCATCCTTGCGGCCACGGAGCCCAAGCCATGCCGCACCAAAACTTGTGCCACCTCTGCATACCGTTCAAAATGGTTTCCCATCTAATGCCCCTTTCATGGAGAACTCAGAACGGTTTACTACTGTAGCTGCGTCAATTTTAAGTGGAGATGACGAGCCACCAATAGAGTCGAAGGTCCTCATTCGTTGTGCAGCGGCAGTGTGGTTCCTGACCGGATTTGGAGATGGCCAGCACGCGCCGATCCCCGGACGACGTCGGCGCACTGTTCTTCGAGTGCCCGCCAGGGGGCGGCATGGATGTTGGAACCGCCCAGCGCGCAGGCAAGCCGAGCAAGCGGCGTCAGCCAACGTGCTCCACCTAGGGGGTCCGCCATGTCAACTACACAGACCCTGCCGTGCGTATCAAGAAGGGCGGTCATGGTCTTCCAGGCTCGCTGCCAGTCGTTCATGAGCGAGAGCGAATAGGTGGCCAACGCAGCACCAGACAAAGCTGATCCTCCTGCCTCCTGGATGCGTGTGGAGAGAGTTTCAGGGTCCGTCAACGCCATATCCGCCTGCAACAATATGACATTGTCCCAGCGGTGATTCTCTACGCGGCGGCGGGCCTGGTGGAGCATTGCGGCACTGCGGTCAATGCCGATGATCGTACCGCTGGCGCCGACGCTTTGTTGCAGTAGAGCGAAGTTAAGCCCCGTTCCACAGCCGATGTCCAGCACTTGTTGGCCGTTACCAGAAGCTAACGCAGTGATACCCAGAACCCTCCCAGAATGATAGATGGGGTATTCCCCGGAGAGTAAGTTATAAAAAGGAGCAAAGCGGGTGTAACGGTCTCCCACGGCGGTTCCTTTCTGTACATTCGGGCTCGTTCTGCGCAGGGCTTCTGCACACAGGGCTTCTTCGGCAGTGGCTCCGGCAGAGGCGCCTCCTACGGATTTATGACAGCATTCAATCTCACTGAAAAGGAGTCCACCATGATAGTCAAGCACCAAAAAGTTGACTTGCTGGTAGTCGGTGGAGGTACGGCAGGAATAGTGGGTGCCATGACGGCTGCCGGGTTCGGGGCCCGGACCATGTTGGTCGAGCAGTCGCGTACAGGAGGTGACTGCCTATGGACTGGTTGTGTTCCGTCCAAGACGCTGCTTTCAGCAGCTGCGCATGCCGCGACCATTCGGACGCTGACGGGGCAATCACCACAATTCGCTGACGTCCAAAAACGAATCTTGGCCGCCATCAAAACCATCGAGCCAGTTGATTCACCTCAGGCGCTAGAAGCAGCCGGAGTAGCCGTGGTCAAGGGCGCCTTGACGTTCCTTGCCCCTGGTGTTGCGGAGGTCGACGGCGAGCGGCATAGTTTCCGGCAAGCGCTCGTTGCCAGCGGTGGAACACCGAGAATTAATGTGATCCCCGGGTTGGCTGAGAACTTGGTGCTGACTTCTGAGACCGTGTGGGAAATAGAAAGGCTTCCGGAGCGGCTGGTCATCGTGGGGGGTGGTCGCATCGCGTGTGAGCTTGGTCAGGCCCTAGCCCGTCTGGGAGCAGAAGTGAGCCTGGTGATCCGATCTTGCCTTCTGCCACAGGAGGACCCGGAGGCGGCAATGCTGGTGAAAAGTTCGCTTGAATCTGACGGCGTCAAAATCTTAGAGGGTGACGTGATTACGAGTGCGGAAAGCACGCCACGGGGAACCCGACTCCGACTGATGAACGGAAAGACCATTGAAGCTGACAAGGTCCTGATGGCTATAGGACGTTCCCCCCGGACGGGCGGACTTCACCTAGAACGGGTGGGTGTGGACTTGGACGCTGGCGGTCACATTGTTACGGATGCGAGGATGAGGACCAGTAACCCGCTCATCTGGGCTGCTGGGGATGTAACGGCGAACCCACAATTCACGCATTTGGCGGGCGTCCACGCCTCCGTGGCCGCTGCCAATGCAGTCCTTGGATTGCAACGCCGCGTTAGCGAGACCGTGCCTCGAGTGACTTTTACTTCCCCGGAAGTGGCCGCCGTCGGGCTTACCACAGCCGCAAAAAGCTCAGGGCACCGCATAGTGAGTGTTTCCCACGCGCACGTGGATAGGGCCGTCGCCGAAGATGACACAACAGGGTTCACCAGATTGGTGGTCAATAGTCGTGGAAAAGTTCTTGGCGGCACCATCGTCGGACCGCGGGCAGGGGAAGCCCTGGCCGAATTGACGCTGGCTGTCCAGAAAGGCTTGAGCACTTCAGACATCGCTGGGACAACTCATCCTTACCCCACGTATTCGGACGGAGTGTGGAACGCTGCCGTCATGGACGTCAGGGGGCGCCTCAGCTCTCCAGTGACAGGGAAAGCGTTGTCTGCGTTGTTGTGGGGACGGCGGCGTTGGCTAGATATCAGTGGTCTTCGACGCTGACAACAAAAACCCAGAATTCTCCGAGCCGTTCCAGCCTACCCCTTTACGTTAAGCACGCCCAGCACCGAAAGTCGCTGAAAAATTGAAAGCGTATGCAGGCCGCTGGCAATCAGCCCGCCAAAATGACTTTCGTGGGCGGTCTCGGGATCAGTGTGAAAGTACTGGCTGTCCCACTCCGAGGCGAAGCGAATGATCTCCGCCTCGGAGACTGAATGGGAGCCAAGATCGACGCTCTGACCAACGGGAAGGTGCTCCGCGGCCAGCCGTGACAATTTAGGCGTCATAGCGATCTGGCGACCAGTTCCTTCATGATCTCGTTCGTTCCACCATAGATTTTCTGAACACGTGCTGCCACGAACCTGCGGGCTATGGGGTACTCGATCATGTATCCATAGCCCCCAAAGATCTGCAGACAGCGATCGATGACTTTGTTCTGCATATCGGTGCACCAGAACTTTGCCAACGAAGCCGTCGGCGCGTCGAGATCCCCAGTGACATGAGTACTAATGCAGTGGTCGATCAGTGTTCGGGCGGCGAGGCTGTCGGCGACGCATTCCGCGAGCACGAACCGGGTATTTTGGAAACCCAATAGGTTCTGGCCGAAGGCTTCGCGATCTTTCGCGTACGCCGTCGTCTCGCGGAGCGCATATTCACACTCGGCAGCGGACGCTACAGCGATCGCAAGGCGTTCCTGCGGAAGCTGCTGCATAAGCTGGATGAAACCGTGGCCCTCTACGCCACCGAGCACATTGCCTGCGGGAACTCGCATATCCACAAACGCGAGCTCGCGGGTATCCTGACCGTGCATGCCGATCTTTTCCATGACGCGCCCACGCTCAAACCCGGCCAGGTCTGTGGTTTCGGCGACGATCAGAGACAATCCTTTACCGCCCTTATTATCGCCTGTGCGGGCGACGATAACCAGAAGATCGCAATGAGTGGCATTGGTGATGAACGTCTTGGCGCCGTTGATGACGTAGTTCTCACCATCCAGTTTGGCCCGGGTACGGACACTTTGAAGGTCGGAGCCCGTGGTCGGCTCGGTCATCGCGATGGCCCCAACGAGTTCGCCGGAGGCCATGCCGGGGAGCCAACGCTGCTTCTGCTCTTCCGTGCCGAATGCGGCAATGTAGTGTGCCACGATGGTGCTGTGAACCACATTTCCCCAGGCTGAGTCAGCTATGCGGGACTGTTCTTCCATGATGACGGCTTCATGGGCGAAGGTGCCGCCACCTCCACCGTATTCCTCCGGAATGCTGATGCACAGCAGCCCGGCTTCCCCTGCTAGCCGCCAAAAATCTCGATCGACCGCATGTTGCTGAGCCCAACGGGCTTGGTGTGGCGCAGATTCCTTTTCCAAGAAGGCACGCGTCATGTCCCGAAGATCATCAAGTTCTTCCGTGTGCCACGGCGAAACATAGTTATCTAAAATCATGGTGGTACTCCTATTTTCTTTCAAGTGCTGCGTGCGTTGATAGGTAATTTCTTCGGCGAAAAGACCCATAGCTACTATCGAGTGCCCGGTGCCGCTGGCGGGGCCGCCGGTCAGGTGTCCGAAGACGCTCTCGCGTAAACGTCCGAGTGCTGGCTACGGATGACTTTCTTGTCAAACTTACCCACACTGGTGCGCGGGATTTCGTTCACAAGTTCCATAGCCTCAGGGAGTTGCCAGCTAGCGAATGCGGAAGACAGATGTGTCCGGACGTCCTCAAGCGTAATGGTTGCCCCGCTCGTAGGCACCAGAAGCACGAAGGGCCTTTCCTGCCACTTGGGGTGGGGAAGACCCACGACGGCGGCCTCTGCGACGTCCGGATGATTCAGCAGCAGATTCTCCATGTCGATCGAGGAAGTCCACTCTCCACCGCTCTTGATGACGTCCTTGATTCTGTCGGTGACCTTCAAATAGCCATCAGAGTCTATTGTTCCCACATCGCCGCTACGCCAGTAACCGTCAACAAAGCGACCCTCCGCATCCTCTGCGGGCATATTGTGATAGCTGCGCGTGATCCAGGGTCCGCGTACGCAAATCTCTCCCTGGGTCACACCATCCCACACCACATCCTGATCGGAACCGTCGAGCAGACGGATATCGACGCCAGATACGGGCAGTCCCTGCTTACGTTTAAGATCAAGGAGTTCCTCCGAAGTCAGGTGTTCGCGGACACTTGCCTTATACCGGTTCATCGTTACCAGTGGTGTTGTTTCTGTAGCGCCGTAGGCGTGCACTGTCTCAGCGCCCGTGAGCTCCTCGAAGCCGCGCATCAGGGCTAAAGGTGGTTCGGTGGCACCGGATAACATGCGCAAGCGGCTCAGATCCGGGGCAACCTCGAGTGAACGGATGTAGTGGAGCATGGGGATGAAGATGACCGGCGCACCGTTGGTGATGGTGACGCCCTCGGCAATGAGCGCATCTGTCAAAGCGCCGGTGTCCTCTGCCTGGTAGCGGCCCGGCAAGATGATCTTGTTAGCCATTAGCGTTGCAGCCTGTGGCAGGCCCCAAGCCTGTCCGTGGAACATCGGGGTGATCAACATGGTGCAGTCGTTGAGTGTCATCCCGGTGTTCGCCGCAATCGCGTAGGAGTGTAAGTAGATGGCCCGGTGTGAGTAGAAGACGCCCTTGGGGCGGCCCGTTGTGCCGGTGGTGTAGCAGGCGCTGTAGGCGGAACGCTCGTCAATCTCTGGCCAATCGATCTCCGGTGAGCTGGCAGCGATGAGGTCCTCGTAGTGATGGGCATTGGGGAGCGTAGTCTGGATTTGAGACATTGGCTTGTCCGTCATGATGATCCACGTTGTGACGCTGGGCATAGACGGAGCCACGGCTTCTGCCAACGGCAACAGCGATTCATCGACGCAAATAACAGACGTTTCACTGTCGCTGATGACGTAGCTAAGATCTTCAGGCCCCAGTCGAAGATTGAGTTGGACCATGACGGCAGCAATACCGGGGATGGCCCAGTACAGTTCAAAGTGCCGGCGGCTGTTCCAATCAATGATTCCAACCCTGGTGGCCGGGCCAACTCCTAGCTTGCGCAACGCATTGGCGCCGCGCTTTATTCGCTCATATGCGCCCGCATAGTTATACCGCTCCCAACCACCGTCAGCGCTGCGGTACACAATCTCGCGCTCTCCGTGGGTGCGGGCGGCATGGCGGATCAGTGTGGTGGTGTTGAGTTGGACGTCGTCGCCCATAGTGGAGGGAAATCCGGAAAAAATTCGCTGTGAATGCATCGTGACTTTTTCCTTTACCTAGCTGCCATACGCAGTGCCCCGTCAAGACGGATCACCTCGCCGTTGATCATTTGGTTTTCTACAATGTGAGCCGCCAGTGCAGCGAACTCATAGCCACCCTGACCGATTTGGCCATCGAACGCTGCCGCGGATGCGGTTCCAATGGTGAGGACCCGCAGGAATTCATCTAGAGGAGGGGGGCCGTCCCTGCCCAACACCTTGGTGGCAATGCCGATTCCAGCACAGTTGACGATGCCTGAGAGCGGACCGGGTTGCTGGGAAGCTACAAAAATGGCATGTGCCACCTGATCAGGATTCGTGACGCAAGTTTCTACGAAGACGGCACCTTCAGAGGCTGGGCCTCTCGGGTCGGCTGCGATGACGTATGCTCCGCGTTCCAGCAGGGCTTCGGTGGTCGCGGCGCCAAGACCAGAGGCTCCTCCCGTGACAATGAACGTGCGGTTCTTAATTTCCACAGTTACTCCTACCTAGATTCTTTCGATGATGGTGGCGTTGGCCATGCCGCCGCCTTCGCAGATGGCCAGGAGACCGTACCGTGCATCGCGTCGCTCAAGTTCGTTGAGCAACGCGGTGAGCAGCCTGGCGCCTGTGGAGCCGAGGGGGTGACCGATGGCTATCGAACCTCCGTTGACGTTGAGTTGGTCTTGCGGGTAACCGAATTCGTGCGCCCAAAGGAGGGGTACGGGGGCGAATGCTTCGTTGACTTCAACGATGTCGATGTCGCCAATACGCAGGCCCGCCTGATCCAATGCCCGTTGGGTCGCTGGGATTATTGCCGTGAATTGCAGTACTGGATCGTCAGCGCCAACCGCCATTGAGACGATGCGCGCCCTTGGGCGCAGCCCGGCTGCCTCAGCATGCGCGCGGTCAGCGATCAGCAAGGCGGCCGCGCCGTCACTCGTCTGGGATGCGTTCCCTGCCGTAATACTGCCTTCGGGGGAGAACACCGGGGTGAGCGTGGCCATACGTGCCGCATCGATCGCGGATCGAATGCCTTCGTCGCGGGTCATGGCAGTGACTAGGCCGTCTTTGGTGGTGCCCTCCACCGGAACCAATTGCGAGGCGAAATAGCCGGCATCAGTTGCTGCACCGGCACGTTGATGGCTACGAACGCTGTAGTCATCAAGTTGTTCGCGAGTAAATCCCCACTTTTTGATGATGAGTTCTGCGGACGGACCTTGGGCTGGAATGGTGCCATTGAAGCGCGCCAGTGCCCTTTCCCCGTACCACTGACCGCGTGGCCCGCCCGGGATGAAGAGCGGACCCAAATCAACGCGTGACATCGACTCAACGCCAGCACCGATAGCGAAGTTGTATTCACCTGACTTGATGGCTTGAGCTGCGAAGTGCACTGCCTGTTGCCCAGATCCACATTGGCGGTCGAGCGTGGTTCCCGGCAATGACACCGGGAAACCGGCCCCGAGGATGGAGTTGCGGGCAACGTTCCCTGCCTGCTCTCCACTTTGGATCGCGCAGCCAACGATCACATCTGAAAGGGAACTGTGCGCGATCCCTGTGCGGTCCGTAAGAGATGAAAGGCTTTGGGCCAGTAAATCCACTGGGTGCCACTGCCGTAATTGTCCACCGCGCTTGCCCACGGGCGTTCTCACGGCGTCGATAATGACTGCTTCTCGGTTCATGAACGATCTCCTACGCAGATGAAAAATTCGGTTCTCGGCAGTGCGGGCAAGTGCCTGGGCGCCCCAGCTCAGATGTCAGGGGTGCCAAAGATGAGAGGCGTCGCCTCCCTAGCCACGGACCTGATCCCTGAGCTGATGTTTGAGGATCTTTCCGGAAGGGTTGCGCGGAATAGCAGGGATCACCAGCTCGCGTGGCAGCTTGTAGTCGGCGATTCTCTCCCGTGCGTACTCGCGTAGTTCTTCCAGCGTTACGGTCTGGTTTTCCCGGGGAGTCACCACCGCGACCACCGTTTCGCCGTATTCATCGTGTAGACGGCCGACGACGGCGACGTCGCCTACCGCTGGATGGTCGGCTAGCGCGCTTTCGACCTCGGCGGAGTAGACGTTGCGGCCACCGGTGATGATCATGTCCTTCAACCGATCAACGATCGTGATGAATCCTTCTGCGTCCACCTGAGCTAGATCGCCGGTGTGAACCCAGCCATCGATGATCGTTGCAGCTGTAGCTTCGGGCTTGCGCCAGTAGCCCTTCATCATGGTCTCTCCGCGCATGATCATCTCCCCTACCGTCCCGGGTACGGCGTCGTTGCCGTCGGCGTCGACGATCCGGACTTCAGTGTTGGCGATGGCAAAACGACCGCTCGCGGATGGCCGCTGAAGTACTTCGTCATGCGTGAGCAGAATTCCTCCCGGCCCCCCTTCTGTTTGACCGCACGCCTGCACGATCCAGGCGTTAGGCAGCGCTTTCACGATCTGCTGTGCCAGCCCGGCTGGCATAGGGGCTGCGCCGTACATGCAGATGCGCAGGCTTGACAAGTCGCGAGTCGCCAAGCTGGGGGCTCGCATCAGGAACGCGTACATTGTGGGGACGCCGAAGAAGAAGCCGATGCGCTCCTGCTCGATGGTTTCCAGCACTGTTTCTGGATCGAAGGACGGCAAAATGACGTGCGTGGCACCTAGCATCATGCCGGGGATAAGTACCAGGTTCAGATCGGCAGAATGGTAGAGCGGGGCGACATGGAGGAGCCGTTCGCCGACCCTGAGACCAAAGCCTACGGAGGAGTTGATGCCTACCCAAATGATGCGGTGGTGATCGAACAGTGCGCCCTTGGGTCGGCCGGTGGTGCCGGAGGTGTAAATGATCAGCGCGTCGTCATCCTCTGCGAGGTCGACGACGGGCGGCTCGCTTGGCTGATCGGCTGCACAGGCGAGTACATTCTCGTAGCCGGGTGCCACTCCTAGGGCAAGGGCTGGGACATCTGCCGCACGCCCTTCCATGGACATCCACCCAGAAATGGTGCTCACTACCTCCGGACCAAAAACAAGGATTTTTGCTTCTGTGTCGCTTAGAAAGTAGTCGATCTCTCGGGGCGCTGATCGCGGGTTCACAGGAACAACAATTGCACCGGCCCGCAGTCCCGCATAAAGCGCAATTACGAATACGTCACTGTTTCCGGAGACGAGCAGTAGCCTGTCTCCCTTCCGGAGACCGCGGCCGATTAACTCGTTGGCGAGCTGGCTCACTCGCCGGTCAAATTCTGCATAAGTGTGACTCACCCCGCAGTAGCTCAAAGCGATTCGGTCGGGACAGCTGCGGGCCGTTCGCGCCAGAATTCCTGCAAGATCAGGCATGATTACTCCGATTCGTGGTTGTTGGTGGGGAGGGACTGGGCAAGAGCGAGTTCGGGAACGGCCCTTGCAGCTTCGCGGACGGCGACCAGTGGGATGTCGTGGATTTGGCCCAGCTCGGTCCAGTGCGCTGTGGGGTGAAGGGCAAACTCTCGCGTCAAGTCCTGGCGAGTTTGTCCGACGTGTGCTGCGAGCCGGGCCGCAAAGTGTGGCTCGAGGGCGGCCACGGCGAGAAAGCCATCTGCAGTTGGATAAATTCCGTATAAAGGCGAAGCGCCACCGAGCATGGCTCCAGGGGATGTTAGCCCGTGCCGGACGCCGGCTGAGGCCGCGCGGGCGGCCTCTTCAAGCACTACCCTCTCGCGCACATCAGTTTCACCCTGCTCCCGTTGACGCAATGCGGAGAGGCAAGCGACCACAGCGCGTTCGGCGCCAAGTACGTCTGCGATCGGCACGAGAGGCAGGGTCGGGGGTTGAAGTGTCCCTTGAGTTGCCTGATAGGTCAAGTCATGGCCGGGCTGTTCTGCCCGTGGGCCATCATGACCCACGATCTCCACCAGAGCGATTCTCCTGCGCTTGAGGATTTCCTCGAGGTTGAGCCTGGCTAGCGCGGAAGGTCGCATAGACGTCAAAAGCATATCGGCGTCTACTAATAGATCTTCAAAGCGGGATCGATCGGACGGGCTTTTCAAGTCAAGCTCAATGACTTCCTGCCCCGCTGTCAGCTCCGCGTACCATGCAGGAGCCACGCTCTTAAGCGGATCACCGGTGGGCGGCTCAACCTTGATAACCCTTGCGCCCAGTTCGGTCAGCCTCGAGGCTGCCAACGGTCCCGGGAGGTTGATGGCCACGGTAACTATAACGATTCCGGAAAGCGGCTGGGACATATTTGCTCCTGACATCAATGTCTTGAGTGCTGTTTGTACATTTGTACAGCACTCCGTACATTAGTTCAAGGGTTTGTGGTCTAGCATTAAAGGGTGAGCACAGAGAAAGAACGAACAGCGGACGCACTTTCAACCTCCTGGGGACCAGACGATCTGACCTCAAAGGCACGCATTCGTAATGCGGCCCTGAGTCTTTTTGCCCGAGACGGTCAGGATGGCACCTCATTGCGCGCAATCGCGACAGAGGCGCACGTGACCGTCGGGC
Source organism: Arthrobacter cryoconiti (assembly GCF_020905375.1). Classification (GTDB taxonomy): domain Bacteria; phylum Actinomycetota; class Actinomycetes; order Actinomycetales; family Micrococcaceae; genus Specibacter; species Specibacter cryoconiti. The sequence continues at coordinate 58,653 of NZ_JAJJBU010000032.1, read as the reverse complement.
TGGTTGCCCACCACTACGGCACAAAAGAGGGCTTACGCGAAGCGGTAGATACTCTCATTGTTGATCTCTTCGCCGATACCCTTCGCTCAGCGCCCATGAGTGGCACCGCTCGGGAAATCGTTACCCTTCGCGATGGCGCGGTGGCCCAGATGCTGGCGGCGAACCCAACAATTGTCGACTATCTTCGTCGTTCCTTGCTCACGGGCCAAGGACAAACTGGTGACGTGCTGAGTAGGCTGGCGGTGCTGACCGCGGAGCAGGTCAAGGCCCTGCGAGAAATGGGCTTAGCATCAACTGATCGCAGTGTTACCGAGCAAACTCTGACTACTCTTGTGCGCCAGTTCGGACGGCTGCTCCTACAACCTTTGGTCAACAGAATAGTTGACGAGTTTGGAGAGCCAGGTGAGCATCCTCCTGAACTTGTCGTGAGCGTTAAAAGCTAAATGACGTTCAGGAGCGCCCACTCTGGCGAACTGTAAGACTCGCCCATTCATTAGGGTCTGGCGTGCTGGTGCTCCGGGGCTCGGCCGACGGGCTGCGTCGGCTCCTGACCCACAGCCTTCTGACGGACCGCAGTCGGCAGGCTAATCGGGATCCCGCACTTAACCGTAAAAGGGACGCCATTGTGGACAAGGGACAGCGGCTCGCCGTTATACAAGCTGTAGGTTGTGGTGCTCAGTGTAATTGACACCCTCAACCGCTGCCCACGTACGCAGAGATTGACTCTCAACCCGGTGATGCCCGGAGGCAGCCGGGGAGTGAAAGCCAGTGTGCCTTCACGTTCACGCAGGCCAGCCAGGCCAGGAACGAGCGCTATCCAGGTTCCAGCGAGTGACGCTGCGTGCAGTCCGTCGCGGGTGTTGTGTTCAAGGTCGCCCAAGTCCATCAAAGCGGCTTCGCTCAGGTAGTCATACGCTAGTTCCAGATGACCAGTCTCCGCGGCCAATACCGCTTGAGTGCAGGCAGACAGGGATGAATCGCGGACTGTGAGTGCTTCATAATAGGCGAAGTTGCGAGCCTTTTGCGCGGCAGTGAAAGCCTCCCCGCGCAGATGCATGGCAAGGACGAGATCGGCTTGTTTGAGGACTTGTTTGCGGTAAAGATCGAAATAGGGCACGTGCAACATCAAGGGGTACTGCTCCGCGGAGGTCGCAGCAAAGTCCCAGATCGCGTGACGGGTGAATCCCTCGGATTGGGGGTGCACCCCCAGTTTGCGGTCATAGCAGATGACCATGGAGCATGCCATAGCGAGCCAGGCTCCAGATTCCGCCTCGTCAACGTTGAGTTCTCGAGCCTGATCCGGGTAGCGGCTGGCGGCGTCGGCCGCGCTGCGGAGATTGTGGGCCGCCATGAGATTGGTGTAGACGTTGTTATCTGCCACCGCTGAATATTCGTCTGGACCGCTCACCCCGTCGATGCAGAAACCACCCTGCGCATCGTAATGTCCCAATGAGGACCATAGCCGTGCCGTTTGCACCAAGAGCTCAATACCAACATCATGCTCGAACGTGTGGTCGCCGGTGACATTGACATAGCGCACCACAGCATCGGCGATGTCTGCCCCGACGTGGAACGCTGCCGTGCCTGCCGGCCAGTACCCGGAACACTCTTCCCCGTCGATGGTGCGCCACGGAAAGACTGCCCCTGCCAGCCCGAGCTGCGCAGCTCGCTTACACGCTTGGGGCAGAATTGAATGCCGCCACCGCAGGGCATCGCGTGCGGCTTCGGGCACTGTGTAACTAAGCACCTGCAGAACATAACTTTCGGTGTCCCAAAAGGCGTGGCCGTCGTAACCGGGCCCGGTCAATCCCTTCGCTGCAATGGCTCGGCCCTCGGCTCTAGCGCCTGCCTGCAGCAAGTGAAACAAGGCAAACCGCACTGCCTGTTGCACACGGGCATCACCGTCTAGGCTGACATCCGCCCGTGCCCAGAAGTCATCCAGATACGTTCGCTGCGCGGCCACCAAACCATCCCATCCGCTCTGCTGCGCGCCCGCGAGCGCGGCAACGATCTGATCGGCAACTGCCGGCTGGGAGCGAATTGCTGACCAGCCGTACGCGACGAATTTGATGAGCCGCAGTCGTTGTCCTGGTTTTAGGGTGGTCGTGAACGTCACCCGTGCCAGATCGGGGAAGCTCTCCGCATAGACAGTGACCGCGTGCTTTTCTTCGAGCGTTGTGACCTTCTGCCGGTCTAACGCGTCAGCGGCCGGACCGTGGACCGTGTGTGCCATAGCAGCGCCCACACGCAGTCCGCTGACCTGGGTGTGGTGGAGCAGCGATCCACCCAAGCCTTGGCAGTCATGGCGCTCCGACGTTAAAGGTGATAAAAGTGCGGCGGCCTCGCGAGGATCACCTCCGTTGGGCGGTAATGCCTCATTGGCCACCAACTCGGACTGGAGTACTATCCGAACCTCTTGGTCTAGTGCTTGCACCTCGTAGCAGATTGCGGCTATGGCGCGTTGTGTCAGAGACACCAGCCGCTGAGATTTCACCCGCACGCCATGCCCACCCGGGGATACCCAGTGGACCTCACGGGTCAGCAGTCCGGACCGAAAGTCAAGAACACGTTCGTGGGAGAGGACGTCCCCGTACCTGATATCGAAGGGCTGGTCATCGACCAGTAGACGGATGAGTTTGCCGTTGGTGACATCGATGACAGTCTGCCCGGCTTCAGGGTATCCGTAGCCCGCTTCGGCGTAAGGCATGGGCCGGGACTCGTATACCCCGTTCAGATACGTTCCCGGGAGACCGTGAGGTTCCCCTTCATCCAGGTTTCCACGCCATCCCAAATGACCGTTAGATAGCGCAAATAGAGATTCGCTTTGCGCCAGCACATCGAGGTCAAGGCAGGTCTCGCGAAGACACCAAGGCTCCCGCGTGTACGCCGGATGATTGATCATCTGAAACCTTTCATGAGGCGGGCGTTAATAAACCGACTGTTCGGATGGATGAGGCGAAGAGTGTGCGTTGGCAGAATCAAGGACGCGGTAGGCGAGAAGTTTGACACGGTCGCTAACCAGTGCCCAAAGGATGGCATAGCCCCAGACGAACGCTGCCCAACCCCAGCCCAGTGGAGTCATAAACAATCCATAGACGGCTATAAGTGTCGCCACTATCTGGGTTCCCAGCACTGCCATCCACACGATGGGAGCTGGCCGGATTGACCAGAACGGGCCGCGAGTGCGGGTGAGGAAGATGGTGAGGTGACCGGCGACCGAAAGCATTAGGTACATCATGGTCTGCAAGTGTGGACGGTCCAATGCGAACACTCGCTCGCCGAGGTAGAACAAGGAGAAGGCGGCGATAGGGCCCACCACGCCTAGGACGGTTGCGATCCCCAACACCATACGCATGTTCCAGACTTCGGGCTTCATCTTGAAATGGACGTTGTCATAGGCGATTGAGAGAATTGCGCCGTCGTTGAGCAGTGCCAGCATCACAATCATGATGGCTGTGACGGGAAAGAAATTGAAGACAAGGATAGATCCGGTCACAAAAAGGAGCACACGCAGCGTTTCGGCAATGCGGTACATGGCGTAGGAATTCATCCGCTGAAAAATCTTGCGACTCTCTTTGATCGCGTCGATGATCACAGCGAGACCAGGGGTGAGTAAAACGATCGCGGCGGCGGCGCGGGCTGCATCCGTAGCGCCGGAAACGGCTATACCGCAGTCGGCCTTTTTGAGGGCAGGGGCGTCATTGACGCCGTCGCCGGTCATCGCAACGATGTGGCCACGCTGTTGGAGGACGTCGATGATGTGGTATTTGTGCTCGGGAAAGACTTGGGCGAACCCATCTGCGGTTTCTATGGTGCGTACGCTCTCAGGACTCTCCTGCTTCTTCACGTCGCCCAGACCCGCGGCATCCAGGATATTGGTGCCCAGACCGAGTTTGGCCGCGGTCTCTTTGGCGATGGCGATTGCGTCCCCGGTGACCATCTTTACGCGTACGCCCATGGTTGTGGCGGTGGCGATCGTGGCGGCGGCGTCCGGACGGGGTGGGTCGAAGAGGGGGAGCACCCCCAAAAACTCCCAGCGATCCTCGTCATCGGTCCGGGCTACCCCTAGGGAGCGGTAGCCGCGGCTAGCGAAATCGTTGACCGCAGCTTCTATGGCCGTCGTGTTTTTGGCGCTTCCGGTAGCTAGGTTGAGGATGACCTGCGGCGCGCCCTTGCTGACCTTGAACGTCTTCCCGTCGTTGGTGTGCACGGTGGCTTCGGTGCGTTTATCGACCGAGTTAAAAGGTTCGAAGTGGCTGATTGTGTATGGCTCTAGTGAGTTGTCCTCTTTCAACGCAGCTAAAATGGCTAAATCGATGGGGTCTTCGTTATCGTCCCGAGAGGCCAGCGCCGCTGCCAAGATGACGTCGGAACTGCTGGCTGGTTCCAGAGCGAACGGTTCACCGAGCGTGAGTGAATTCTGCGTTAGTGTGCCTGTCTTGTCCGCGCACAGGATGTCCACGCCAGCAAGCTCTTCAATGGCGACAAGTCTGCTCACGATCGCCTTCTTGCGAGCTAGCAGCCGGGCACCAACAGCCATGGTCACCGAAAGCACCGTGGGCATGGCAACCGGGATCGCAGCAACCGTGAGCACAAGTGCGAACTCCAGCGTGGTCAAGAGTGCGTCCCCACGCATCAGGGAGACGAGCACTATCACCGCCACGAACACGCCCGCCAGAGCTATGAGGTAGTTGCCGATCTTCAGGACGGCTTTTTGGAAGTGGCTGACGGTGCGGGCGTCGGCAACAAGTTGGGCAGTCTTTCCGAAGTACGTGTGCGTTCCGGTTGCATAGACAAGCGCTCCGGTTTCTCCGCGCCGAATGATCGATCCCGAGTACACCGGATCGCTCGGTGAACACGTGATGGGCAAGGACTCTCCGGTGAGGGCAGATTGATCGACCTCAATTTGTGTCCCGTCAAGAAGACGGGCATCCGCGGGGATGATGTCCCCCTGCCGCAGCCGGATCACATCCCCTGGGACTAGATCGTAGGCGGCCAGGGCTGCCCATTCACCATCGCGCCGCACACGAGCAGTGATAGCCAGTTTGGCTTTCAACGCTGCAATGGCGTTGCCAGCTTGATGCTCCTCCGCGTAACCAACCACGCCATTGGCCAGCAGCAGTGCGAAGATGATGAAAAAGTCGGGCCAGTGTCCTACCGCGCCGGAGAGGATCACCGCGGCCTCGATCATCCACGGGATCGGTCCCCAAAAGTATGAGAGGAATTGCAAGAGCGGATTGCGCTTGTGCTCCGTGATCTCGTTTGGCCCAAAGCTGAGGAGTCGTTTCGCGGCGTCGACACTCGTGATTCCCGCAGCGGAAGTATTCAGGAGCCGCTCCACTTCCGGCAGCGGCAGCGTCTTCAAGCTTTCTGCAGGCGTGTTCATGTTCCCGGTTCCTCCCGGGACGAATGCTGACACTGTATCAGCTGGCATTTTCCGCACCGTGGGGGGCCCAAGTCCAGTTACGGATCTCCGGGAGGTCCTGGCCGTGTTGATTGATGTAAAAATTGTGTTCGATCAGCTTATTGGCCATTCTTTCTTTGAGGTAGTCTCCGGTTGAGCCAAGCTGTGGCAGCCGATCGATCACGTCTTGGACTAGATGAAAACGGTCCAAGCGGTTCTGTACGCGCATGTCAAAGGGTGTGGTGATGGTGCCCTCTTCGTTATACCCGCGCACATGCAAGTTGTGATTGGTGCGCCGGTACGTGAGGCGGTGGATAAGGCTCGGATATCCGTGGAAGGCGAACACAATGTGTTTGTCTTTTGTGAACAACGAATCGTAATCGGCATCGGAGAGGCCGTGTGGATGCTCGCTGGCAGATTGGAGTTTCATCAAATCCACCACGTTTACCACCCTTATTTTTAGCTCAGGCAAATATTCATGCAGGATGGAGACGGCACCAAGTACCTCAAGTGTGGGCGTGTCCCCACAACACGCCAGAACGACGTCGGGTTCAGTCCCTTTGTCGTTGCTGGCCCACTCCCAGATCCCTATTCCTTTCGTGCAGTGGAGCTCAGCTTCCGCCATGGAAAGCCACTGCGGCATCGCGTGCTTGCCGGCGACGATGACATTGACGTAGTGGCGGCTTCGCAAACAATGATCGGCTACAGAGAGCAGGCAGTTGGCATCCGGTGGGAGGTAGACCCGGACGATATCTGCCTTCTTATTGACCACATGGTCAAGGAAACCGGGATCCTGGTGGGTGAAGCCATTGTGATCCTGCTGCCACACGTGCGAAGCCAACAGGTAGTTAAGCGAAGAAATGTCACGCCGCCAAGGAAGAGCCTTGGTAATTTTGAGCCATTTTGCATGCTGATTAAACATGGAGTCGACGATGTGTATGAATGCCTCGTAGCAGTTGAACAGCCCGTGCCGGCCGGTGAGCAAATAGCCTTCCAACCATCCTTGGCATTGGTGCTCAGAGAGCATCGAATCCAGCACCATCCCGGATGGTGCCAGTGACTGATCCCCTTCGACGACGCTAGCTTCCCATTGTCGGTCTGTGACCTCAAAAACCGCATCTAACATGTTTGAAAGAGTTTCGTCGGGGCCAAAGACGCGAAAGTTGCGTCGTTCCGTATTCAGCGAGATGACATCGCGCAGAAAACCTCCCAAGACACGTGTGTCCTGAGCTGTCACCGCCCCAGGAACGGTGACCGCAACTGCGTGGACACGGAAATCGGGCATCCGCAGTTCCACCAAGAGCAACCCGCCGTTGGTGTGTGGGTTGGAGCCCATCCGTTGTTCTCCGGAAGGGGCTAGCTCTGCGAGAGCGGGCAGCAACCGGCCGTTGTCATCGAAAAGCTCTTCTGGCCTGTAGCTGCGCATCCAATCTTCTAGCTGTTGAACGTGCCCAGGATGTGCCTCATCCACAAGTAGGGGCACTTGGTGTGAGCGGTAGGTGCCTTCGATCTGCACCCCGTCAACCATTTTCGGTCCGGTCCAGCCTTTGGGGGAGCGCAGCACGATCATGGGCCAGCGTGGTCGCAGTGTGCAGCCATCCACGCGGGCATCAGACTGGATTGAGCGCACATCTTCGATGGCTTCATCCAGAACGCTGGCCATCAGCTGGTGCATCACTTCTGGATCATCGCCTTCGACGTAGCGCGGATCCCAGCCACAGCCACGTAAGAACTGGTCCAATTCCTCGTGCTCAATCCGGGCTAGCACGGTTGGATTGCTGATCTTATAGCCGTTGAGATGCAGGATCGGAAGGACCGCCCCGTCACTGACCGGGTTGAGGAACTTTGTGGACTGCCATGCAGTAGCCAGAGGGCCGGTCTCTGCCTCACCATCGCCGACCACGCAGGCAACAATCAGCTCAGGATTATCGAAAGCGGCACCAAAGGCGTGGCTGAGTGAGTAGCCGAGCTCTCCGCCTTCATGGATGGAGCCTGGGGTGGTGGGAGCGACATGGCTTGAAATACCGCCCGGGAAAGAAAACTGCTTGAACAGCTTCTTCATCCCTTGTTCATCCTGGCTGATGTCAGGGTAGATCTGCGAATAGCTACCTTCTAGGTACGTGTTGGCTACCAGCGCAGGCCCACCATGCCCGGGCCCTGCGACATAAAACATGTCCAGCCCGTATTTGACGATCACCCTGTTCAAGTGCACGTAGATGAAATTCTGGCCCGGTGTTGTTCCCCAATGACCGACCACCAGAGGCTTCACATCAGAGAACACCAAGGGACGTTTGAGTAAGGGATTTTCATAAAGATAGATCTGTCCCACGGACAGATAGTTGGCCGCACGCCAGTACGCATCCATTCTGGATAACAAGTGTGGATCTAGAACCTGCTCCAGTGCGGTGCCTTCTGGGTGTGCTGCTGCGGCGGGGACGGAAATTGCTGTGTTGGTGGTCTTTTTCGGCTCAGTCATGCGCTTACTCCTTTTGTCATGGGTGAGACGTGATGGTGGTTCCTGCGCGCCCGCTCAGAACTTCGGCGCCCTGTACGAGGGCCCCAATGGCAGACGGGTGAGAGGTTCGGGCTGTAAACCATGCCGCTGCCGCGACCTTGGGCCCCATCGAACCGGCTGGCAGGTTCAGCGTTGCTAGTTCGTCAACGCTGATGCGATCAATGGCACGTGCTGCTGGCGTTCCGAAGTCATTCATCACGGCTTCGACGTCGGTGAGCAGGAGCAGTCTGTCCGCACCCACGTTGACGGCAATGCGTGCGGAGGTATAGTCCTTATCGACCACAGCCTCAACTCCACGCAGCTGGCCTGCGGGATCCAAGATCACGGGAGATCCGCCACCGCCGCCACACACGACCACTGTGCCTAGGTCTAAAAGACGTGAAATGGAGTCTTGTTCGATGATTCCGATAGGCCGCGGCGAGGCAACCACCCGACGCCACCGGGCGCCGTCGGCACGCACCTCCCAGCCATGGCGTGCGGCCAGCTCCAGAGCTTCCTGATGGGAATAGGAGCGTCCAATGAACTTCGTCGGAGAGGCAAACCCTGGATCGAACGAATCAACCAGAGTTTGGGTGATGACGGCGACGATGGGGCTCACGACACCGCAATTGCGCAGTTCCTGGGTGAGCCAGTAACCGATCATGCCCTGAGTCTGGGCTCCAAGCGCATCTAGTGGATAGGGCCGGCTCAGTGCGGGATCGGCTTCACTCTCCATCGCTAACAGCCCCACTTGAGGACCATTTCCGTGACAAATAATGAGTTGATGATCGTGAGCCAAAGGGGCCAGCGCTGCTGCTGCGTCACGGATATGGTGGCGTTCGACGGCGGCATCTGGCTTGTCCTTTCTCTCTAGCAAGGCGTTACCGCCCAGCGCGACCACGATCCTCATATCAGCTGCCGGTATTCATCGGGGCGAAGGACGCGAGCATGATCGCCTTGATGGTATGCATGCGGTTCTCGGCCTGGTCGTAGACACGTGAGGCGGGGGAGCGGAAGACGTCATTGCTCACTTCAGCCCCGTCCAGTCCGAAGCGATCGTAGATCTTCTTCCCCAAGACCGTGGTGCTGTCATGGATGCTGGGCAAGCAGTGCAGGAACTGAGTCTTCGCATTTCCGGTCCCATGCATCAGATCCACGTCAATACGGTAGGGCAAGAGCAACGGAACACGCTGATCCCAGAGCTCATCAGATTCACCCATGCTCACCCAGACGTCCGTGTAGAGAAAGTCAGCTCCGGCGATCGCGGCGTTAACATCGGTGGTGACAGTGATCCGAGCCCCGGAACGGCTCGCTATAAGACGTGCGGCGTCGATGACTGCTGGGTCTGGTTGGAGGAGTTCTGGGGCCCCGATTCTCACATCCATGCCGAGGATTGCCGCGGACGTCATGAGGCTGTTGGCCACATTGTTGTGACCGTCGCCGAGGAACGTGACAACGATGTCCTTGAGTGGTTTTTCGCTGGTCTCTCGCATCGTGAGCATGTCAGCCAGTGCCTGAGTGGGATGCCATTCATTAGTAAGTGCATTCCAGACGGGGATTGAACCATGCTCGGCGAGTTGATCGACCCCACTCTGGGCGAACCCGCGGTAGGCGATGCCGTCGAAAAAACGGCTCAGCACGTGCGCCGTGTCCTCGAATGACTCGGAGCTGCCCAAGTGACTGCTCGCTGAATCCATGTAGGTACATCCGGCCCCCTCCTCGTGCAGTGCCACTTCAAAGGCGCTGCGTGTACGCGTCGAGGGCTTTTCGAAAATGACGGCGACGTTGAGCCCGCACAAGTGTGGCTGAATGCTCCCGGAGGCTTTTTCTCGCTTGAGGAGGGCGGCGTCCGCTAGTAGCTGCTCATAGACGGGGCGGGAGAGGTCGGTGTCACGCAGCAGATGCTTGATAGTGGCTGTCTGCGGAGTCGTTGTGATGGTCATGGGGGTGTCCCTACTCTGCGGTGTCGCGCTGGATGGGACAGGACATGCAGCGCGATCCGCCGCGACCACGGCCCAGTTCACTACCGGCCACGGTAATGACCTCTATCCCGTTTTTACGTAACAGGGTGTTGGTGGCGACGTTTCGGTCGTAGCCGATGACCACTCCGGGCTCGAGCGTTAGGTAGTTATTGGCGTCATCCCATTGCTCCCGCTCCGCGGCTCTACTGTCTTCGTCCGCTTTCAGTATCCGTAATGTGGGCTTTCCCAGGGCTTCGCTGATGAGCTCAAAGAGCCCTCGCTCCGGACCCACCAGGAGTGCTCCACTTGCTGGCTCCTGTGTGGCCGTGATCTTCCATGCCCGCAATGATGATTCTTCGACGTTGGGATACAGCACGAAAGTGTCAACATCGACCATGGTCATGAGCGTGTCCAAATGCATCAGAGCGTGTGACTTTGGGAGTTTAATGGCGATCACGGAGGTCGCCTGCCCCGTGGCGAACAACTGCCGGGCGAGTAGTTCGACGGCCATTGGGCTTGTCCGCTCGCCCATGCCGATGAGCACGCACCCGTATCCCAAGACATGGATGTCACCACCTTCAATGGTGGAGTGGATCCTGCTTTCATCAACGTTGTACTCAAGGAAGGTGCTCTGGGCGAACATTGGGTGATATTTGTAGATCGCACGGACGTGATCAGTTTCGCGAACACGGGCGGGCTTGGCCATTACGTTGACGTTGACCCCACCATAGATCCAGGCAGAACTATCCCGGGGGAACAAAGAGTTTGGCACGGGGGCGACTAGGAACCCGTCGGCGCTGAGGGCTTGCCCATAGAGGCTCGGTTCAGATGCGTCCGGAAGGTCCTCCGCCAGGATGCCGCCTATGAGCAACTCGACCAGCCTGTCAGGCGCTTGAGTGGCTAAGAAACTGCGAAGGTGTGGTGAAAATGTTGGTCCGAATGAATCCGGTGTGCAGAGTCGATCAAGGACGAAGTCTCTGGCCTCTTTGATCTCCATGGTCTGCGCCAAAAGATCGGAAAAATGATGGACTTCGATCCCGCGTGAGACCATGACGTCTGCGAAGCCATCGTGCTCCGAGCGGGCTCGGGCCGGCCACAGAACGTCATCGAAGAGCAGTTCCTCGCGGTTCTGCGGTGTCAGCCGGCTGAGCTCAGCGCCTGGCCGGTGAGTGATCACTTGGCGCAATTTGCCAACTTCGGAATGTACGCCCAAGTTCTGAACGGCGTTTCCTTGAGCGGGTGCGGCTCCGGCCGGATGCTCGCTAAGTGCAACGGTAGGCATTGTCATGGGAAGACTCCAATTTCAAGGGTAGACGGGGGAGAAGTGGTCAAAGGTTGGGCAATGGTGGCGCTGTCGGCCACAGGGCCGAGCGGGGGCTTTTCGCCGTCGTGCGGGGTCGATACCCGCAACCAGATGTACAGGGGCACACCGAGAAGAAAGCAGAAGACTCCGTAGTAGGCAGCTTGGGCTCCGCTTCCAGCCAGTGCCCAAAATGTGAAGGCTAGGGCAACACTTGCGATGGTGACGTCCTTGGCGAAGTGCGCCCAGGAAGTTTCGCGACGGTGCGAGAGTAACCAGAACACTTGCGCGCCAGCGGAGAGCATGTAGGGGATCACAGCGGTAAACACCGTCAGTAGCAGCACCGTGGTGAATACATTGGCGAAGCTTGTATAGGCAAGAACCGTCAGCAGCGTGGCGAGGATCGTGGAGGAGAGAATGCCAAAGATTGGCAGACCGCGGCGCTCGCCGGCAAAAATGCGTGGAAACATTCCATCCTTGGCCGCAGCGTACGGCATTTCGCCGACAATGAAGGTCCAACCAACCAGAGCGCCGAGGCCGGAGATGATTGCCGCGGCAGCGATGAGCTGGCCGCCGACGGTTCCACCGAAGATGGCATTTGCCGCATCACTAAAGGGGGCGATTGAGAGCCGAAGCGCCTGATTATTGACTGTGCCAAAGACCACTAGCGTCCCCAGCACATAAATGACGGCGCAGACGACAGTGCCCCAAATGGTGGCCCGGCGAACGTTCTTCTCGGGGTTGCGGACTCGACCCGCTGCCACTGAAGCTGTCTCAATGCCGAGGTAAGCGAAGAGCGCAATCGCTCCGGCCCCTGCAATTGCGCTCCAGCCACTGGTGCCAGAGGAGTTGAATGCGCCAAAGTTCGCTCCCTTGAGGAAGAACAGGCCCACAATGGCGATGAAGACCAGCGGCACGATTTTTAGAAGCGTGAAGATTGCCTGCGCCGCACCTAAAGTTCTGATGCCCACCACGTTAATGAGCACCGGGATCCACAAGCCCACGGTAGCGATCACGATGGACCAACCGATGTTGTGATCCTTATTGATAAAGACTTCAACATAGCCGGTCAATGCGACCACGATAGCGGCGTTGCCCACCCAGGCAGTAACCCAATACGACCAGCCAGTGAGGAATCCTGCGAAATCCCCGAACGCGTCGCGGGCATAGAGATAGGGGCCACCGGATCCTGGAATCCTTTGGGCAAGCCACCCGAAGACGATCGCGAGTGCCAACGCTCCAATGGTCACGAGTACAAAAGCAACGAGGCTGATGGGGCCGAACATGGCAAGGGCAGAGGGGATACCGAAGACACCGGTGCCTATGACTGAGCCGATTACCAAAGCAGACGCGGCGGGGAGGCCCAGCTGGCCGGGAGACTTTTCTGATGGGCCCGGCTTCGCAATAGTGTTCATACGTTGATCATCCGGCGGGGCCAGCTCCCGGGGAAGGGTCTTTGGTCCTGCCTCGCGCTGCGGGAGAGAAACTACTCTCTCCCGCATTATTTCTGTGAGCTAAAGAACTTTAGCGAGAAAGGCCTTGGTGCGATCCATCTGTGGGTTAGATAAAACATCGTTGGGCTTTCCCGATTCCACGATCGCCCCGTTGTCGAAGAAGTTCACGGTGTCGCCCACTTCCCGGGCAAATCCCATCTCGTGCGTCACCACAATCATCGTCATGCCCTCCTGTGCCAGTAGCTTCATCGTCTCCAGGACTTCATCAACCAGCTCCGGATCAAGTGCTGACGTGGGCTCATCGAAGAGCATGACTTCTGGATCCATGGCTAGTGCGCGCGCGATTGCCACCCGTTGCTGTTGCCCCCCGGAGAGTTGGTGCGGGCGCTTATGGCTGTGGTTGGCTAAGCCGACCTTGCGAAGCTCCTCTAAAGCACGCGTTCTTGCGGCGGACCTATTGATACCACGCACTTCTACCAGTGCGCACGCAACGTTTTCCTCTGCGCTGAGGTGACCGAACAGGTTGAACCTCTGAAAGACCATGCCCAGTTTGGACCTGAACGCGGCGAATTGTTTGTTCGACCATTCATAATATTTTCCATCCCTGTAGTCATAACCGACTTGTTGGCCATTCACTGCCAAGGTGCCGGCGTCGTACGTCTCGAGAGCGTTGAGGCACCGAAGGAAGGTAGATTTGCCCGAGCCGGAGGGCCCGATAATGCAACTTACCTCCCCAGGGGCCACTGTGAAATTAACTCCGGTTAGCACTTGGTGTGATCCAAAGGATTTGGTCACCCCTTGTGCCTGAACGTGAAGCGGCAAACTCATGACATCTCCTTGCCCATGGTGGTAACGTCTTCGCGAACATGTGCCGGCTGCGGTGCCGAGGATTCAGCATTGCTGCCTACCCGCAAAAATAGCCGCTGAATGAACCCGGGCCGCCGGACAAGCCGGACCGCGTCCGCTCCGAATTTGGCCTCCAATTTGGATTGAAAGAACGTGGCTATGGCCGTCATAACCATGTACCAAATCGAGGCGACGATCAGCAGTTCCATGATTAAGTTGTTTTGCTTGTAAATCTGGGATGCGTTGGTCATGAGGTCATTTCCTGCCACGACGTAGACCAACGATGTGGTCTTGAGCATGGAAATGAATTCGTTGCCGGTAGGCGGAATAATGATCCGCAACGCCTGCGGAAGCACAATCTTGCGCATGCGCTTGCCATTTGTCATACCCAGAGCGAGCGCCGCCTCTGATTGGCCGGTGTCAACAGCTTGAATACCGGCACGAACAGTCTCGGCAAAATATGCCGCCAGGTTTAGCCCAAGGCCGAGAAGTGCCGAGGTGAAGCCTGTCATGACGTCGTTGGTGTCCCACATGTAGCCAATCGTGGTGAAAGGAATCTTCACTACCAAATGCGGGAACAGGAACGCTAAGTTGTACCAGAAGATCAGCTGAACGAGCACCGGTGTCCCGCGGAAAAACCAAATGTAAAGAGTGGCTAGCCAATTCAAAACCGGGTTATGGGCAAGCCGCATCACAGCTAAGAGGATGCCGAGCAGCAAACCCAATACCGTCGCCACCACAGAGATCATCAAAGTGACCCAGATACCGCTGATGATTTTTGGGAAAAACAGGTATCCGGCCACCTCGCTCCAACGGATATTTTGGTTGGTTGCCAATGTGAAGGCAAGCCAGGCGAAGACGGCGAGGGCCAGTGCCCCGACGAACCACTGATCCAAATGTCTGAGTTTGACAACCGGCGCGAGGGCTCCATCGGGGCCCTTCAACTGGGCTGGACGTAACACGCGTTGCTTGGGCATTGGCTACTTGCCGTCATTGACGACGGCGGATGTGACAGCCATCTTCTGTACGTTCCACGCGTCAAGAATTTTTCCGTAGCTGCCCTCAGTGATGAGTGCCTGAAGAGCCTTTTGGACGGCTTCAACGACTTTGGGGTCCTTTTGACTCATGGCGATACCCCAAGGGCTGGTGGGCCCATCGATAACTGCGGCATCCAAGACGCCATCAGATGTTTGTGCACGGTAGGCTGCCACCGGATAGTCGTTGACGCCTGCGTCTGCGCGACCATTGCGTACTTGGAGGATCGCCTCTTGGTCGCCGGCAAATTTGAGGATGTTGATTGCTGGTTTCCCAGCCGCTACGCAATCTTTATTGAATCCTTCCACGAGTGCAAGAGAAGATCCGTTGTCGATGACGGCGATCGTCTTCCCACACGCGGTGTCAGGAGCGCCTAGCTTGGCAGGATTGCCCTTCTTGACCACCCAACCGGACCCGGATTGGACGTAGTCGACGAAGGAAACTGTCTTTCTCCGTTCCGGATTGTCCGTCATGGAAGACATGATGATGTCATACCGTCCGGTCGTAATACCAGGTATTTGGGCATTGAAATCTTCATTCTTGATGGAAATAGCGACGCCGAGTTTATTGGCAATTGCGCGTCCAAGTGAAGGGTCTACCCCGATGAGAGTACTGCCGTCTGTGGCGAACATTTCCATGGGCGGGTAGCCTTCGGAAGTTGTCATGCGAAGTCCGCTCGACCTCATGGACGCCGGAAGCATCGCGGTCAGGGCTGGATCGGCTTTGATGGCGTCGATGGCGGTTTTGGCTAGATCTTCTGTTGGCGCCGGCGTTGCGGTAAATGCGCTATCTGCCGGCGCGGAAGACTGGCTATTCCCTGAGAGGGATTGCCCGCCACATGCAGTGGTCATGAGCAGTGCGCTGACGGCAACGCAGGACAATACCCAGCGGGACACGCTCTTCGTTGAGGTGTTCAATGAACTGTGCATAGTATTTCTCTTTCAGTAGTTTTGTTCGCTAAAAATGGTGAGTTCTAAAGTTCGTCAGGTGACTTCGGTGGACGTGTCAAGCATCTTTTCGATACCGCACTTTTCCTCCCACCACGGTGGCTTCTACGGGAAGGTCGCGCACGTCTTTTTCGCAAACCTTGAAGGGATCCTGCGCTAAGACTGTGAAATCAGCCAGCATTCCAGGTTCTATTCGGCCCTTGATCGCTTCCTCTCCGGAGGCGTGGGCGGCGCCGCTGGTAAATCCGGCGATCGCCTCACTAAGTGTTAGACGTTGTGCGGGCTGCCAACCACCGTCGGGTTTGTTGTTTTTGTCCTGCCGCGTGAGCGCCGCATGGATGCCGTGGAGTGGATTGGGTCCCTCCACGGGAGCGTCGGAGCCGAAAGCCAGGATCGCGCCGGCGTCGGTCAACGACCGCCATGCGTACGAAGCCACGTTGCGTCCGGCCAACAAGGTGGAGACAAGAGGGTAGTCGCTGGTGCAATGCGTGGGTTGCATGGAAGGAATGACGCCGAGCCGAGCCAGACGGGTGACATCCTCTGGAAGTAGATGTTGAGTGTGTTCAATGCGATGCCGGAGTTGGCGTGATCCAGGTGTCTGTTTGGACGCTTCAAGAGGATGGTTGGACAGGTGCTCGTAAGCGTTGAGTACCAAGTGATTAGCCCGGTCGCCAATGGCATGGGTGGCCACAGCAATGCCGGCGCCGGCCGCGCGACGGACAAGGCGCAGTAAGTCGTCGAAGGGCATAACTTCGATGCCAAGATTTCCGGATTCTCCCGGGAACGGCTCGGAGACATGACAGGTGTGCGAGCCCAGTGCGCCGTCGGAAAATAGTTTCACTGGCCCGGTCCGAAGCCATGGAGTTCCGCTGCCGGTAGTCCTGCCCTCGCTGATGGCCTGCTCGAGCGCCTCTGCAGGAATCGATTTGTAGACGCGCAGTTTCAGTTCGTCGGAGGCTTGCAGGTCCTTGTAGGCAGTCAGGCATTCCTCGCCATCGAAGTCGTGGACACCGGTCAGTCCGACAGAGAGCAAGAACTCCTGCGCACTCTTGAGTTGGCCACGCAAATCTCCGGCGGAGGCACTGTGCATGATGGCTGAGAGGGCATCGTGAGCGGTTTCGCGCAGTATTCCTGTCGGCTCTCCAAAGGAATCGCGTAGTATTTCCCCGCCCACCGGATCCGGGGTCTTTGCCGTAATTCCGACCGCGCGAAGTGCTGCCGTATTTGCCCAGACCGTGTGTCCGTCCACGCTGGGAAGTGCTGCAGGGTGTCCGCTTGTCACAGCGTCCAGAGCCTGTCGGTTGGGCTGTATGGGAACCGTCCAAGAATTGAAATCCCAGCGCCCACCGAAAATCCAAGCACCGGGTGTCAGGCCCGCTGCGAAGTCACGGATCTTTTCTAGGGCTTGTTCTACGTTCGCGGTGCCGCGTAAGTCAACGGCGGCCATTTCCCTGGCCAAATTCGCGGTGTGAATGTGGGCGTCCGTCAGGCCAGGGATGACGGTGGAACCGCCAAGATCGATGACCTCAATTTTCCCGGTGGTGTGCTGTCGCAACTCTTCGGCTGTGCCCATAGCCACGATCTTCTCGCCGCGGACCAGAACGGCCGCAGGGGTTGAACGATCCCGACCGTTGGTATGGAAGTGTCCGTTAACGAACAGGCTTTGTTCAAGCATTACTAATCCTTCGAGTGTTAGTGCGCCTGAGGAATCGTTGATTCAGGAAAAATAGGAGAGAGTCACGAAAGCGCTGAATGCTAACTCTAGGGGATTTTGTGTCAAAATGTGAGCTATTGCACGCTGACAATATGCTCCACTGACTTCAAGGAAATCTAATGCTCAATTTGGCTCATATTCGGACTCTGACCGAGGTTGTGAGGCTTGGATCGTTTACTGCGGCGGGGAATCGTCTCGGGTACACAGCCTCGGCCGTCTCACAGCAGATGGCGTCCTTGGAACGGGAGACGGGTATACGCCTATTTGTTCGGAGTGCAAGGAGCGTTCAGCCAACGCAAGCGGCACAGGCCATGAGTCAGCATGGCAGTAAACTCTTGCGCGATGCGGAGATGCTGGTTGCTGCTGGAAACTCCGCGGGAGGTAGCTCGGAGGCAACACTGCGGGTCGGCGTTTTTCCTTCTGCGGCGACGTTCCTCTTGCCAACCGTTCTGCAATCCCCGCAGTGGCAGAGGCAAAATGTCAGCCTGAACATTGTCATTGGAGAGCCCAGTACCACCGTGCCTGGTTTGCGAGCCGGTGGTGAACTGGACGTTTGCATCGTGTATCAAGTGGGGGAGTCGGGGCTTGTCCTTCCACAAGGAGTGAGACGAACCTGGCTGGCCGAGGATCCCTACAAAGTTCTGGTTCCGGCAAAATGGGGGCTGACCGCCGGGGAGCGTGTTCTAGCCAATGACATCGCCGAGATGCCATGGATTCTGCATTTGCGTGGCTCAAGCGACTCAAATGTTGTGGAGTCAGTATTAGCCAACGGGGGAATGCATCCAAAAGTTGTTGCTTCCAGTGATGACTTCAACGCCACGTTGAGATTAGTGGCGGCTGGGCATGGGGTTGCCTTGGTCCCCCAACTGGCCATGACACAGTGCCCTGCTGGCATCACCGTCGTCCAGGTTCCGGAAATTGCCTTGTCGCGTAAAGTGATCGGTCTCTGCGCAGAAGGCGCCCCCACGGATGTGGTGGACGCCTTCTGGGAAGCTTTGGGCCAGACGAGTATGGAAAAAGATGAGTCAGGGAGCTAAAATTCCCAATCAGAGTCCGTTGTGTCTTCTCCTTTGCCCATCACGTACGAGGACCCTGATCCCGAAAAGAAGTCGTGGTTTTCATCGCTGTTAGGTGACAACGCGGCCATGATCTCCGGATTCACTGCTGTCTGCTCCGGTGTGAACCGTGCCGGGTAACCCAAGTTCATCAGTGCTTTATTGGCGTTATATCTGATGAAGACCGCGACGTCGTCCATGAGACCCAGTGGCTCATAGAGCGCTCCGGAGTATGCGAGTTCGAGTTCATAGAGCTCGTCGAGAAGGTCATAAGTGAATTTGCGCATTGCGTCCTGGGTAGCAAGTGTCTGTGTTTGAAGTCCACACTGGTACTTATAGCCGGAGTAGTATCCATGGACGGCTTTATCACGCAAGATGAGTCGGATCATATCGGCGGTGTTTGTCAGTGTTGCGTGCACGGAGAAGTGCAGTGGTAGATAGAAGCCGGCATATAACAAAAGTGAAGAAAGCAGGGTGGAAGACACTTTGCGTTTGAGTGCATCATCGCCGAAGTAGTGATACAACACCTTCTTCGCCCGTTCTTGCAATAAATCATTACCCACTGCCCACTCGTAGGCGTTGTCGATTTCTTTGGTGCTGGTCAGAGTGGAAAACACAGAGGAGTATGAGCGGGCATGTACGGATTGCATGAAAGCAATATTGGTATAGACGGCTTCCTCATGTTCGGTGCGGGCATCCTGGATCTGGGCGATCTCACCGACGCTGGCCTGAACAGTGTCAAGCATTGTTAGACCCGTGAATACCCGCATCGTGAGCGTTTGCTCCTCAGGACTGAGTTTCTGCCAAGCTGGGATGTCGTTGGAGAGCGGAACCTTCTCCGGGAGCCAGAAATTGGCTGTCAGTCGATTCCACACTTCGAGGTCCTTCTCATCGGTGACACGGTTCCAGTTGATGGGGCGGATACGGGAACTGGGGTCATGCCGGTAGGACGGTGGTGTCACGGAGACGGAAAGTAGACCTTCGTGGACGGGGGATGGCTGGATGGCGTTCATTTTGGTGGGACCTTCTTTTCTTGGAGTGGATTTCACAGCGCGCAGGAGACGCAGTTCTCGATTTCGGTCCCACTAAGTGCGAGTTGGCGTAGCCGAATGTAGTAAAGGGTTTTGATGCCTTTGCGCCAGGCGTAGATCTGCGCCTTGTTGATGTCCCGGGTGGTGGCTGTGTCTCGGAAAAATAAAGTGCACGATAACCCCTGGTCGACGTGTTGCGTCGCGGCAGCATAGGTGTCGATTATTTTTTCGTACCCGATGTCGTAGGAGTCTGTGAAATATTCGAGGTTTTGTGCCGTCATATGTGGTGCCGGGAAATATACGCGGCCAAGTTTGCCTTCCTTGCGAATCTCGATCTTCGCGGCGATTGGATGGATCGACGCGGTGGAATTGTTGATGTAGCTAATTGATCCTGTGGGAGGAACTGCCTGTAAGTAGGCATTGTAAATTCCATGGCGCTGCACCGAGTCCCGCAGAATTCCCCAGTCTTCTGGAGTAGGGATACGCACCCGGGCAGAAGCGAAGAGTTCTTGTATTCTTGGAGTTGATGGCGACCAGGAACCATGAACGTACTTCTCGAAATAGGACCCATCGGCATACGTACTTCTCTCAAAACCTTCAAAGGCGGTTTGGCGTTCGATCGCGATTTGATTTGAGGAACGAATCGCATGGTAGGTGATCGTGTAGAAGTAGATGTTGGTGAAGTCTAGAGCCTCTTCGCTGCCGTAATGGATGTATTGGGAGGCGAGATAGCCGTGGAGGTTCATCTGTCCGAGCCCGATCGCATGCGAACGTTTGTTCCCGTTAGCGATGGAGGGAACCGCGTCGATGTTGGAGTGATCGGAGACATTCGTCAATGCCCGTACGGCAGTTTCGATACTCGCCCCAAGATCGGGTGATGCCATGGCCGCCGCGATGTTGAGCGAACCGAGGTTGCACGAAATATCGCGCCCTACGACCTGATACCCGGCGGCGCTGTCATAGCTAGAGGGGGTGTTGACCTGAAGGATTTCCGAGCACAAGTTCGACATATTGATCCGTCCCTCCAGAGGGTTTGCGCGGTTTACGGTGTCTTCGAACAAGATATAGGGGTAGCCAGATTCGAATCCTAGCTCGGCAATGGTCTTAAAGAACTCGCGTGCGCTGATCGTGGTCTTCTTGATCATTGGGTTGGCAACGAGGTCTTCGTAGTTCTCGCTCACTGACAGATCAGAGAGCGGAACCCCATAGACGCGATGAACGTCGTAAGGCGAAAATAGGTGCATGTCTGCCCCGCGTTTGGCAAGCTCGAAGGTGACATCGGGTATCACGACGCCGAGGGAGAGAGTCTTGATCCGGATCTTTTCATCCGCGTTTTCCCGCTTCGTGTCTAGGAAGCGAAGAATGTCGGGGTGGTGGGCGTGCAAATAAACCGCACCTGCTCCCTGTCGTGCGCCCAATTGATTGGCGTAACTAAAGCTGTCTTCCAGGAGCTTCATCACGGGGACCACCCCTGAGGCCTGGTTTTGAATCTTTTTGATCGGTGCACCCTGTTCGCGAAGATTCGTTAGCAGCAAAGCCACGCCTCCGCCACGCTTGGAGAGCTGTAAAGCGGAGTTGATACTGCGCCCAATTGACTCGAGATTGTCCTCCATGCGCAGCAGAAAACAGGAGACCAGTTCGCCTCTCTGGACCTTTCCGGCGTTAAGGAAGGTTGGTGTGGCTGGCTGGAACCTGCCGGTCATCATTTCTTCCACCAACTTGGAAGCGAGTATGGCATCACCTTTGCCAAGGAAGAGGGCTGTAGAAACAACCCGATCTTCAAAACCTTCTAAGTAGGTGCTCCCGTCGAAGCTTTTCATGGCGTAGCTGGTGAAGTACTTGAACGCGCCAAGAAAAGATGCAAACCGGTGACCGTGTGCGTAGGCCTCCTGATATAGATTTTTCACAAACCTCCACTTATAGGCCTGGATTGGTGCAGCTTCGTAGTACTCATTGTTGATGAGGTAGTCGATCTTCTCCTTGAGGCTTGCGAACCGCTGAGTATTCGGCGCAACATGCTGGGCCATGTAGAGAGCTACTGCCTCGTGGTCCTTCTCGAACTGGATGGATCCTTCAGGTGTGAAAAGGTTCAGCGCAGCATTGAGTGTGTGGTATTTCTTGCGTGCACCAATTCCCATGGATACCGGTTGCATAGCGGGGGATGGGTTTTGTGTAGAGGTGCTCATGAGGGCTCCTTCAATAGTGTGGCGGCGGGTGTTGTGGCGATGGGGTTGCGCTCCCCGAAATCCGCGAGGTCTTCGCGTCCGCGAAGGGTACCTCGGTCGGTGCCAAGAAGCTCTAAGCGATATAGCTGGGGAACATAACACCTGGCGGAGGTAATGGCCGGGCTAGGGCATAATGCTCACCGAAAGTGGTGTTGCTTGCAGTTGTGACGGCACGGGGAAGTCCGTGGTTTCCTTCGCGACCATAGAGACCTCCTTCGTTGACGACAATTCAGCGCGACTACATGTTGTGGTTCAAACTTGCTTCAGACACCACATCTAGTACTACATGACCAATCACAGCTTATCTACGTCCGGTTGTAATTTGCAACTACGTCTAGACGAACAATATGATGAAGGTATTCGAGTGACCAAAGGACTGGCCCTCAAATCTTGAGCCGCCGTGCAAAAGAAAGAACAAAGACCAATGCCCCGACAGTTGATTCCACACGCGTGCCGCACCCTCTCGTTCCTATGCGTTGCTGCGCTTACGTTCGTGCTGTCTGCTTGCGGCAACGCCGACGCCGAAAGCGCGGCCAGCGATGATCGCCCACTGGTGTTGACTACGTTCACAGTCCTTTCTGACATGGCCGAGAACGTCGCGGGAGGGCATCTGGAAGTTAAGTCAATTACGAAAGTCGGGGCAGAGATCCATGGCTACGAACCAACGCCGGGGGATATCAAAAAAGCCAGCAAGGCGGACCTAATTCTTGATAACGGGCTGAACTTAGAAGTGTGGTTTAGTCAGTTCTTGGACGGGTTGAAAGTTCCGCATGTTGTGGTCAGTGCTGGCATTGACGAACTCTCCATCACCGAGGACGCATATGCTGGTAAACCGAACCCACACGCGTGGATGAGCCCCCTGAATGTGCAGATCTACGTTGAAAACATGATCACGGCTTTTAGCGCTTTAGACCCACAGCATGCGGGGGACTACAGGGCCAATGGTGATGAGTACAAGCAGAAGCTCCAAAGTATCCAGGATGAGCTTGTCAAAGAGCTGGCAATGCTTCCAATGAACCAGCGGGCACTAGTTACCTGTGAAGGCGCCTTCTCCTATCTAGCCCGCGACGCAGGATTGAGTGAGAAGTACATCTGGGCTGTTAATGCCGAACAGCAGGCCACGCCGGCGCAGATCGTGTCTGCGATCGAGTATGTCAAGGCCAACAAAGTGCCGGCTGTATTCTGCGAATCCACCATCTCTGACGCACCGATGCGCCAAGTCGTTGAAGCGTCCGGCACGAGCTTTGGTGGCACCCTCTACGTTGACTCGCTCTCAGAAGCGAATGGTCCGGTACCGACTTATCTGGACCTGATCCGCCATGATTCAGCTGTGATCATCAAGGCACTCACCGGGAAAAATTCATGAGCGTCCCGTCCATAGAGGTCCGCAACGTCACGGTCCACTACGGCGAAGTATTGGCACTGGACCACGCCAACATCACTCTGGATCCGGGCCGCGTCTGCGCACTTGTGGGGATGAACGGGTCAGGGAAGTCCACCCTCTTTAAGGCGATTATGGGTATGGTTCGCCCAGATTCGGGAACAGTGCTCATTAACGGGGCAAGCCCGCTAAAATCCCGCAAGAGTGGTGCAATCGGGTATGTGCCGCAAAGTGAGGAGATTGACTGGGATTTCCCGCTGTCGGTGCGAGACGTCGTCATGATGGGACGCTTCGGCCACATGGGATTGAGACGACACGCAAAGAAGAGTGACAACGACGCCGTCGATCATGCGCTTGAACGCGTCGAGCTCACTGACTACGCGTCGCGTGCGATCGGGCAGCTCTCCTGCGGGCAGAAAAAACGTGCCTTCGTGGCACGCGGAATTGCCCAAGGTGCGTCTGTTCTCCTGCTGGATGAACCATTTGCTGGGGTCGACAAACGCTCGGAAGCAACGATGACCACCTTATTGCGCGAACTCTCTGCTGACGGTGCCACGATCCTTGTCTCTACCCACGATCTGCACGCTGTTCCCATCTTGGCGGACGAGGCAGTTTTGCTCATGCGCAGGGTGCTGATGCACGGAGATCCACATGAGGTTCTGAAACCTAACAACCTCGCCCTCGCCTTTGGTCTGGACGTTCTGAACAGGGGTACCACAGTATGAACCTGATAGTTTTCTTCCTCGAACCTCTCAGCTACGACTTTATGGTTAGGGCCCTAGCGACCACGCTGATCGCTTCAATAGTGTGTGCACTACTCTCTTGTTGGCTTGTTCTTATTGGTTGGTCATTAATGGGCGACGCCGTTTCTCACGCGGTTCTACCAGGGGTTGTTCTCGCGTACATCGTGGGGGTTCCCTTTGCGGTTGGCGCAGTTGCCTTCGGGTTCCTTGCCGTGGGACTCATCGGTTTGGTGCGCGATACTAGCAGGGTTAAGGAGGATGCCGCGATCGGAATCGTCTTCACCACCTTGTTTGCTCTGGGCCTTGTCCTGATTTCCATCACGCCATCTCAGACAGATCTGTTCCACATCATCTTCGGGAACTTGCTGGGTGTCTCATGGGCGGATCTCACCCAGATCATCGTCTTGGGTGCCATCACCTTCACGATTTTAGTGATCAAACGCCGGGACTTTACCCTCTTCGCTTTCGACCCCACCCATGCTCACGCCATCGGGCTCAACCCCAAGTTGCTTGGCGCCGCACTCTTGGGTCTTCTTGCCCTCACGGCTGTGGTCGCACTCCAAGCGGTGGGAGTGGTTCTTGTCGTCGCGATGCTCATCATTCCTGGGGCTACGGCTTACCTTCTCACCGATAGATTTGGACGGATGCTGGTCATCGCTCCCGTAATTTCAGCGATGTGCGCTGGCATTGGCCTATACCTGAGTTATTACCTAGACACCGCCTCCGGGGGCATGGTGGTTCTCACTCAAGGGGCAGCTTTCACTGCCGTTTACCTTTTCAGTCCGCGGCATGGGCTTGTGGGTCAACGGATATTGGCCCGACGACGTCGAGGATCCCTAGAGCCCTCTAGCTAAGGTCAAGGTTGCCGCCGTCGTACTTTTTAGAGTGACAACCGTTCAATTCTGGACAATGGAGACGTACAGGGCATCAGTGGCTGCGCGGCCGAGGGCGAGCGATGAAGTAGAGCCAGCCACCCGAACGTCTATCGAGTCTGAGAAAGGCGCCCCAGCGCCGATCTGAAGCCGTGCCCCCAAGACGATTTTTTGTTCTAAGAAGAACTGCAGTAGAAGTGGATCCGCATCCGAGATCCGTTCCACCAGAACAGCCTGACCAGCACCAACTTCCGTCAGCTGGACGGCGTCAGGAAAGACGACTGTGCCATCAGCGGCCGGGATGGGATCGCCGTGGGGATCCCGAGAGGGGAAATTAAGGAACTCATCGATCCGGTTCACCAGAAAATCGGAGACCGCGTGCTCCAGGTTCTCCGCTTCATCGTGTACTTGATCCCAACCATAGCCCAGCACACTCACTAGAAATGACTCGATCAATCGATGCCGCCGTACCATTGCCAACGCATACTCTTGCCCCGTGGGCGTTAGTTCAACAGACCCATACGGGGAATGCACCAATAGCCCCTGCGCAGAAAGCTTGCGCACCGCGTCCGAAACGGAAGATAGCTTCAGTTCCGTCTTCGCCGCGATCAAGGTTGCGGTGACCGGAGTCTGTGACCACTCGGCCAGACTCCACACAGCTTTGAGGTAGTTCTGAGTACTCGTGGATAAATCAGAGACGGACATGATCTAAGGGTATGTGCTCAACGTTCGGCTGCGCCACTACGCCGTTGTGGGGGCCTGCACCCGCTGTGACAGACTGGCCAGCCAAGAGTCCATGACGCTCAACGCAACTTCGGCTGAGCGCTCGGCAGCATCGTCAACATGGCTCAGGAAGTCCGCATCGGCGCTTGGCCCGCACAGATCGGAGATCCCGCGAATAGCTAGAAAAGGCGCCTCGTAAGCGCGAGCCGTTTGCGCGATTGCCGAGGATTCCATGTCTGTCGCCAGAACTTGTTCAAACTGGCCTTTGATGAGCACTGCCCGTTCGTGACCAACAAAGGCGTAGCTGGAAACGATGAGTCCATGATGCACTCGAGCAACTAGCCCCTCCGCAGGTGGAACGAAAGTGCTGACATCGCGAAGAAACGCTGGGACAGGGTAGGAAGCTGGCATGCCCGGGACTTGGCCGAGCTCATAGCCAAACGCCCGGGCGTCGGCGTCGGCGTTGATGTGATTTGTTCCCACCACCACATCCCCTACGCGTACCTGCTCACC
Organism: Arthrobacter cryoconiti; assembly: GCF_020905375.1. Classification (GTDB taxonomy): domain Bacteria; phylum Actinomycetota; class Actinomycetes; order Actinomycetales; family Micrococcaceae; genus Specibacter; species Specibacter cryoconiti. The sequence continues at coordinate 32,955 of NZ_JAJJBU010000032.1, read as the reverse complement.
GAGCCCACCTGCACTTCCTGCACTAATAACGAGCGGAGCCGGCGCTTTATGCTCGCGCGAACCGGCACCGAGTAGGGCTGAAGTTGCAGCGCCCGCGGCGTTGACAAGTCCGATTCCACCTTGTACCAACCGCACGTTAGCGCCCTTGATACTAACTGTGCGGTGAATTGAGTTGCCCCGATGAACAGCATCACTGACCGCGGTGGCACGTTCTAAGAAGGGAATAATTTCCTCTTCCATGGCTGCAATGACAATTACGTCAACGTGCTTCACGCGATCACGTTCTCCCACTGAGCACGTTCCTTGAGGAACGCGCGGGCGGCGTCCTGAGCTGCCTCGAGTGAGTGGTTGGCACCCCACCCGCATTGAGTTTCGTTGGCGGCAGGTACCTCGACAGCGGCCAATACATCCGTCAGGGTCGCTTCGATGAGACTGAGCACGGCAGGGATATCAGGCTCGCCTTCCATGATGAGGTAAAACCCCGTTTGGCATCCCATCGGAGAGAAATCGATAACGGCCTGTGAATGGTTGCGCGAATGTTCGGCAAAGAGATGCTCAAGTGAGTGGACAGTCTTCATAGCCAGATGGGCCGCATTTGGTTGGGTAAATCGCACGTCATATTTTGTAATGACGTCCCCATGACGAAGTTCCTTACGGTCGGCAACACGCACATAGGGTGCCTGAACGCTTCGGTGATCGAGGTTGAAAGACTCTACATTCATCCGACGTTGGGTCATGGCGGTGCTTTCCTATCTGTGTTTGAGCTCTGTGTTTGATCGCAGCTTGTCTCTTTGCAACTTCCAGCCTAGCGGGGGAGAAGCAGGCACCGAGAGCGCAATCTAATCGGCGGACGGTCGCTGGCGAAGCTGTTTGGTGGCTGAGCGTTGCTGCTTTGCGGCCTGATGGCGTCTGCGTGAGCTACGGCTTGCTTTGCTAGCACGGCGTTGCGGCCCCTGCGGGGCAAGCGCCTGGGCGAGGATTTTTGCCATTTTATTCAGCGCAATCTCGCGGTTGCGCAGCTGTGAGCGATGTTCGGAGGCGGTCACGATGAGTGTTCCTGCGATCAAGCGAGCCGCCAACCTGGCGCTAATGTTATCCCGTTGTTCCTCGGAAATTGCCAATGATCCGGTGATGTTCCAGGAGAGTTCTACTCGGGTCTCCGTTTTATTGACGTGTTGACCGCCGGGACCGGAGGACCGGGAGAACTTCCACGCCAGCTCAGCTGCTGGAATTATCAGCTCAGGTGAAACGTTCAGGTCCATGTATCAAGTCTTACACGGTGGCGAGTCTGTTCCGCCGGCTAGCATCATCGGAACGCCGGAATACCGGTGATGTGATGACCAAGGATCAGCGTATGGACTTCATCGGTGCCCTCGTAGGTACGCACGGATTCAAGGTTGTTCGCGTGGCGCATGGGCGAGTAATCAAGAGTTATACCGTTCCCACCGAGCAAGGCTCGCGCATCGCGGCAAATCGAGATCGCTTCGCGGACGTTGTTGAGTTTACCCAATGAAATCTGGTGCGGTAACAAAGCGCCGGCATCCTTGAGCCGGCCCAGCTGCAATGCCACCAGCATGCCTTTGTTGATCTCCAACGCCATATTAACCAACTTTTCCTGAGTGAGCTGGTATCCAGCCAGTGGCTTGCCGAATTGGAGTCGTTCTTGAGAGTATTTGACCGCCGTTTCGAAGCTGTCGCGAGCAGCTCCCATCGCGCCCCAGATTATGCCGTATCGAGCTTCATTGAGGCATTCGAAGGGTCCGCGCAAGCCTTTCGCCAGGGGGAGCATTGCCGTTTCAGGTAGCCGGACGTCCACCAAGGCGACGTCGCATTGGATGGAAGCTCGCAGGGATAGTTTTGGCTCGATTTTCGACGTCGTGAAGCCTGGCGTGTCAGTGGGCACAATGAAGCCGCGTACGCCTTCGGAAGTCTGTGCCCAAACGATGGCGATGGCAGCGATCGACGCCATTCCTATCCAACGTTTGGTGCCGCTGATGATCCAGTGCGCTCCGTCCCGGCGGGCGAACGTGAGCATGTTGCCGGGATCGGATCCCGCACTTGGTTCTGTCAGGGCGAAGCAGCCGATGATCTCTCCAGCAGCCATCCGGGGCAGCCACTCGTTCTTTTGCTCCTCGGAGCCGTGTTTATGTATGGCGCTCATGGCTAAAGACCCCTGAACGCTGACGAAAGTGCGTAGGCCCGAGTCTCCGGCTTCCAATTCCAGGGCGGCAAGGCCGTATTCGACGGCGGAGCCTCCTGGACAGCCATATCCGGAAAGATGCATGCCCAACAGTCCGAGTCCAGCCAGCTCAATGACGATTTCTGGCGGAAAGTGTGCTTTTTCATACCACTGGCCAATGTTGGGCCGGACAGCGGTGTCCACGAAGGAACGAACTCGCGTGCGCAGCGCCAACTCCTCGGCGCTCAGGAGGGAATCTAGATTCAGAAGATCTGAAATCTCAGGCATGGTAGCTCCAGTCGTGTCCGGGTGTTTCAAGGCAATGGGTGTTAGTGAGCCATTCCACTTTGGACGGGTACGTGGTCCACAGCGTTGCGCTTGTGCCCGATTTTCTGGGCGTTTCGCTTATAACCTTTGGCATCAAGCTGGTTGCCCGCCCGATACGAGGCGAGGGCGTCGTCATAAAGACCATTGAGCCGACGTCCAGAGTATTCCTGTGCCGTGCCGTCACTAAACGTGATGGAGACCTGCACGCTGGCGGGGAAATGCTTGCTCATACGGATATATCCGTCGGAGTCTTGGAGGAGGGTGATCATGTCATGCCGCTTTCGTGGGTGGTGGAACCCCAGTCTACGATGCGCAGCATTCGAACTGGCACGGAGGATAATTGACGCTGGGGTGGCTAACGGTCACTTCTTTCAACCCCGAGAAAAGGAACACAATGTCTTCGCTGAAACAGCAGCTTAAGAACGATGTCGTCGCTCACATGAAGGCTGGAAACAAGGTGGCGCTGGCTACTATCCGGAATGTGTTGGGCGAAGTTGAGACGAAGGAGAAGTCCGGCAAGACCCCGGTTGAATTCGACGACGCAGCACTCATTACACTGCTTCAGAAAGAAGCTCTCAAGCGCCACGAGAGCGCCACTATATACGCGGATGCGGGGGAAGCTGGCCGTGCTGCTGCCGAAATTGCTGAAGCACAAGTCATTGAAGGGTACTTGCCTCAGCCGTTGACCGAAGCCCAGGCACGCGCCATTGTTCAGGAAGTCATAGCAGAGCAAGTCTTAGCCGGGGATCCGCTGACTATGCGCCAGATGGGCCAAGTTATGAAGCCTGTTCAGGCGAAGATCGCCGGACGTTTTGATGGAAAGGCAATCTCGGAGATGGTGCGGGCTCAACTAGCCTGAGACACTGCCGGGCCCGCCTTTTTCTCCATCATGTGGAGAACCTGGGCAACTTCCGTAGGATCGAGTCATGGGCGTTAGCGATCGTTAGCGCCCACGATCACACTCGACAACGTTTGTAAGGGCCTCATGATACTCACACTCATCCCCTTGTTCATTGGAATTGCCGCACTGGTGGTGGTCCTTGGCTTAGTTGCCGTCGTCTCGAAGATGGCCTTGCACATCGCCAGCCCCGACCAGGCTTTGATCATCTCCTCCAAGGACAATAAGAGCCAGCCGGACCCCAATAGCCAGAGCGTGGTGTTTGGCCGGATCTTCATCAATCCGTTCACGCAGCGCGCATATCCGATTTCATTAGCCTCTCGTCAGGTAGCCCTGAAGATTGAAGGCATCTCACAAAATGGCATCAAGCTTCACCTCACGGGTGTGGCTCAGGTGAAGGTTGGTGGGGATGTGGACGCCGTGCGGAAAGCTGCCCAGCGTTTCTTGAATCAGCAAGATGCCATTGACCACTACACGCAGGAGACCCTTTCAGGTTCGCTGCGATCAATTGTGGGTACCTTGACGGTGGAATCCATCATTAAGGACAGGGCGTCTTTTGCTAAGAGTGTTAAGGAAGAAGCCGAACACTCAATGCACAATCAGGGCCTGGAAATTGATACCTTTCAGATCCAGTCGGTCGACGACGACTCCGGATACCTACTAAACCTTGGCCGTCCGGAGGCTGCTTTAGCTGAAAAAAGGGCAAAAATTGCGGAGGCCCAGTCGCTACAGGAGGCCGAGCAGGCTAAGGCAATCGCCGACGAGCAGGTGGCGTTGGCTCAGCAGCAGCTGATCATCAAAAGGGCAGAGCTGAAGGAAGAAGCAGACGCTCGGCAGGCTAGGGCTGATGCCGCGGGACCGCTGGCCGCAGCTGAGCAGCAAGAGCAGGTCATCATTCGCGAGCAACAGGTCGCATTGCGCCGTGCAGAACTGCGCGAGAAGGAACTGGACACCGAGGTCCGCAAGCCTGCGGACGCCGAAAAATACCGTCTCATCCAGCAGGCAGACGCCAAACTGGAGGAACGCCGTCGCGCTTCTGAAGCAGCCGAGATTGAGGCAACCGTGGAACTTGCCAAGCGGAAACTCACGGCTGAGGGTGACCGGGTTGGTGCCGAGGCAGATGCCGCTGCCAACACGGCCAGGGGCAACGCGGATGCTGCTGTCATTGAAGCGAAGGGACGAGCAGACGCATCAGTAATCCGTTCCCGTGGTCAAGCGGAGGCAGGGACCACGGAAGCCAAGGGCCTGGCGGAAGCGGCAGGTATAGCGGCCCAGGCGGAGGCCTATGAGAAATTCAATGAGGCTGCCATCCTCAGCAAGGTCCTTGAGGTCCTCCCTGCGATGGCGCGTGAAGTTGCAGCCCCAATGTCTGCCATCAAGAATATGACGGTAGTTTCCAACGACGGTGCCAGCAAGTTGAGTCGAAATGTTTCTGACGGTGTCCAGCAGACCACGCAGTTGATCAAAGACTCCACCGGACTGGATCTGATTGCGTTGCTCCAAGGCATGGGGAAGTCTACGACTTCCAAAAAATCTGACATAGCGCATGAGCCGGTTCTTACGCACGAACCGAGCACCAGCGACTAAGCAAGAGACGTAAACGGCCACACCCTTTTGGGTGTGGCCGTTTACGTCTCGGGGTGCTTCGCGCTGAGGTTTAACGTCTCTTGGGTTTTTTACACCCGCCCATTTTTTTGCCCTGACCGAGGCAGACAGCGAGCGCCACGACCGCGATCAAGGCCACAATGAAGGGAGCAAAACGTTTTGCCAGCACCGGCAGCACGGCTGAACCGAGGTCCAATTCGGGTTGGTCGGTTTCGGTGCGGTCTTTGCTGGCACTGTCTTTGCTGACACTGTCTTTGCTTGCGCGGTCTTGCAGGGGAGGAGTCGCACTGGCCGCGGCTTCGTCAGTGTGGCTAGCGGCCGGTTCGCTAACGTCCTCTTCGGCACCGGTTGCTTTGCTGATCACGCATTGCACAAACGCTTCTAGCAGTTTGTCGGAAATATCCTGAATAACGCCCCTGCCAAATTGGGCTGGTTTGCCCGTGACGTTCATGTCGGTGGAGACGTCCACTACTGTGCCGTCGCCGTCGGCAGTTAGAACAGCAGTCACAGTGGCCCCAGCGGTTCCATTTCCGCGTTTATCTTTGCCTTGGGCGCTAATCACGACCGTGTGCGAGTCTTCGTCACGGGAGAGAAATTCCCCGGTCCCCGTGTACAACATGGCGATGGGCCCGAGTTTGACCTTGACGGTACCCGTAAAGGTGTCTCCTTCTACCGAAGTGAGGACGGCGCCCGGGAAACATGGAGCTATCTCTTCTAGCTGGTTGAAGGAATGCCACGTTTCCGCTAGGGAACTTGGGACGCTGAAGTGATGTTTGAGTTCCATCGCTGCCTTTCTTTATGGTGTTTAGAGGCCGGCTGCGGCCAGAACAGCGCGTTTGGCAAGCACTGTGGAGAGATGCTTGCGGTAGGTGCTATCACCGTTGAGATCGCTGGCAGGCTCCGTGCCCTCCGCGGCCAAACTGCACGCCGCAGTGATGGATTCAAGCGTTGCGTTCGAACCCACAAGTGCCTGTTCTACCGCTGTGGCCCGCAGCGGAGTGCTGGCCATGTTGGTCAATCCCAGCCGCGCTCGTGTGAAAGTGCCATCCTCAATCTTGACCATGGCAGCAACTGCCACGATCGACCACTGCTGGGCCACACGGGTGAACTTTTCATAATGAGCGCCCCACCCAGTGAATTTAGGTACCTGTATGTGTGTGAGGATCTCGTCGTCAGCAACCGCGGTGGTGAAATAGCCCTGGAAAAAGTCGGATGCTTCCACCCGTCGTTCACCGCGGGGGCCAGCCAAGATAAACGTCGCACCTGTGGCCAAGACCGGGGCAGGCATATCCCCGGCAGGGTCGGCGTGCACCAGCGCCCCGCCGAAGGTGCCTCTGTGGCGGACTTGAGGGTCTGCCACCGTCGCCGCAGCTTTGTGAAGCAACGGCAGATGTTTTGCCAGCAACGCGTTGGTCGCGATCTCATGATGAGGTGTCATGGCACCTATTAGGAGGGTGTCTTCCTGCTCGCTCACTCCCACAAGTTCACTGATCTTGCCCAAGTCGATGACAAGCGCGGGGTCCGCCATGCGCAGCTTCATCACGGGAAGCAGACTTTGCCCACCGGCCAGCAATTTCACCTCGTCTCCGGCAGATTCGGCCGCAGCCAGCATGGCCAACACCTCTTCCACAGTGGACGGGGCAGCGTAGTCGAATGCGCTCGGAATCATTGCATACCTCCGGTGGTCTTGGCCTCTTCCAATGCATGCCACACCCGTGACGGTGTGCACGGCATCTTGATGTCCTTCACACCCAAGTGCCGCAGGGCATCCAAGACGCCGTTCACGATCGCAGGCGTGGAGGCGATGGTGCCGGCCTCACCAACGCCCTTGGCGCCCAGTTGGTTCGATGTTGCCGGTGTCTCGGTACGGTCGGTGATGTAGTGCGGCAGGTCAGGTGCGCCGGGCACCAGGTAGTCGACGAAGGAGCCAGAGACTAGGGTCCCGGCGTCGTCGTACACGGCTTCCTCGTAGAGAGCCTGCGAGATTCCTTGGGCCAGTCCACCATGGACTTGGCCCTCAACTAAGACAGGATTGACCACCACCCCGATGTCATCGACGCAAACATATTTCAAAACATTCACGTGACCCGTCTCCGTGTCTACCTCTATTGCGGCCAGGTGCGTGCCGTGGGGGTAGGAAAAATTAACGGGGTCGAAAGTGGCTTCGGAATCGAGGTTTGGTTCTACGCCCTCAGGCATATTGTGGGCAGAGAAGGCGGCGAAGGCTATCTCTCCCAATGTCGTGGACTGCTCTGTGCCTTTGACGGTGAAACTGCCATTAGCGAACTCAAGGTCGCCTTCGCTGGCCTCCATCATATGCGCAGCAATAACTCTGGCCTTTTCAATGACTTTGTCGGCGGCAGCCAGCACGGCCATGCCGCCTACACTGAGGGATCGGGAACCGTAGGTATCCAAGCCGCGTTGGGAAATCGCCGTGTCACCATGGAGTACCTGTATGTTCTCGAACGGCACACCGAGCCGATCCGCAACGAGTTGGCTCCACGCTGTCTCGTGTCCTTGTCCGTGCGCGGAGGAACCGGTGACCACCTCGATGGTCCCGGTGGGCAGCACCCTTACCTGGGCATGTTCCCAGCCACCTGCCGCGTAGTTGAGGGATCCGAGCACTCTGGAGGGGGCGAGCCCGCACATTTCGGTGAACGTGGAGATGCCGATGCCCAACTGCACCGGATCGTTATTTTCCCGCCGCCGCTTTTGCTCGTCTCGCATGCCGTCGTAATCGAAGAGTGCAATTGCTTTATCGGTGGCGGCTTCGTAGTTCCCGGTGTCGTATTCAAGTCCCGCCACCGTGGTGAATGGGAACTCATCGTGCCTGATCCAGTTCTTGGCCCGGAGTTCCAAAGGATCCATTCCAAGCTCTGTAGCTAGCTCGTCCATCATGCGTTCGATGGCGAACGTTGCTTCAGGCCGGCCAGCGCCACGGTAGGCGTCCGTCCAGGGTTTGTTGGTGAAAATGTTGTTGCACTCAAACCTGTAAGCCGGGAATTTATAGATGGAGTTGTACATGAAGGCGCCAAGGATGGGAATGCCTGAGGTGATCAGCCCCAAATATGCGCCCATGTCGGCGAGCAGGTTCACACTCAATCCTGTAACAATGCCTTCTTTGGTGGCGGAGATCTTCAACCGCTGCACTTGTGCCCTGCCGTGGTGGCCTACTTGCAAGGACTCACTGCGCGTCTCAGTGAACTTGCAGGGTTTCCCACTCCTGCGCGCTGCCAGAACAGTGATGATCTCCTCGGGAGTCACCTGAAGCTTGCCACCAAATCCGCCGCCCACATCGGGGGCGATCACGCGAACCTTACTTTCGGGGATGCCCAACGTCAAAGCCAGCATAAGGCGCAAGATGTGAGGTATCTGAGTGGAACTCCACATGGTGAGCTGTTCACCCGTGGGGTCCACCACGATTGAACGGGGTTCCATGAAAGCGGGGATCACTCGCTGCTGGTAGAGGGTTCGCTCCACCACCACCTCCGAATTTGCCAAAGCATCCGCGATGGAGGTGCCGGTTCCGGCCTCTGCCGAGTCAAAAATCCAGGTAGCGGACTTATTTGAATCCAATGTGGAGTGCGCTAACACCTGGTCGGTGAACGCCTCCTCTAAATCCAAGACAACGGGTAGTTCCTCATAGTCCACGTCCACTAGTTCGACGGCGTCGCGGGCCGCGGCCACGCTGCGGGCGATGATGACGGCCACTACCTCCCCGGCAAAGGCGACTTCGTCAACGGCGATGGATGGGTGAGCCGGGGCCTTTTGGTCAGGCGTCACAGGCCAGGCGTTGGGGAGACTGCCTTGTTCCTGTGCTACGTCGGCACCTGTCAGTACTGCTAAGACGCCCGGAGAAGACTTCGCCGCGGTGACGTTGATGCCCGTGATCTTGGCGTGGGCAAATGGGCTTCGGACCATGGCCAAATGAAGCATCCCGGGGAGAACCATGTTGTCAGTAAATCGGGAGCGTCCAGTGATCAGGTGCGCATCCTCTTTCCGGAGTCTGGCCTTGCCAATTTCTGGCTTTTGCGCTGCCGCTGGGCTGGATTCTGTGGTGCTAGTCATGACACACCTGCCGTTTTGTCTGCTCCGGACTGCACTCCGGAGTCGTCATATTCGACGCCGTCGGCCACACTCTTTACCGCGGCCACGATGTTCTGATACCCGGTACACCGGCAGAGATTGCCTTCCAAGCCCTCCCGAATCTCCTTTTCGGTGGGATGCTGGTTTTCGGTCAGAAGTGATGCGGACGCCATGATCATGCCGGGGGTGCAAAACCCGCACTGCAACGCATGACACTGGTGGAACGCTTCCTGCAAAGGGTGCAGTTTGCCGTCCTGTGCCATCCCTTCGATAGTGGTGACCTTGTGACCGTCCGCCTGGACCGCCAGCATTGTGCAGGACTTTACGCTGACGCCGTCGAGATGGACGGTGCAGGCGCCACAGTTGGTGGTGTCACAACCTATGAGTGTGCCTGTCTTGCCGAGCCGCTCTCTCAGGTACTGGACTAACAAAAGTCTTGGTTCGACGTCGTCGTTGTAGTTGGCTCCGTCAACTTCGACGGTGATGTTTTTCGAACTCGCCATTGAGGACTCCTCATCGTCAAGGAGACACGCATCTGCCCGCCTCCAACCCTGATGTGAGTCACGTTACATCACCGGCTGGCTTTATGTTAGGGGCCCAGATATCGCGAGCAGCTACTCGTGATCGGCGTCAGCCAGTGGAACGTGGTGGATGCGCACATCCATATGGCGAAGCCGGCCACCCTGTCCACCCCATCGTTGGGAGATGATCTCAGCGGCAATGGACACTGCCGTTTCTTCGGGTGTTCGGGAACCTAAATCCAGACCGATGGGACTGGACAGCCGCGCCAATTCATCCTCGCTCAAGCCAGCCTGCCGTAGCCGTTCCATCCGCTCCACATGGGTCTTGCGTGAGCCCATGGCTCCCACATAAGCGAGCTCATGGCGTAAGGCGACTTCCAGTAACGGAACGTCAAACTTAGGATCATGGGTCAAAACGGCAATGACTGTGCGCGCATCGATTGCCCCGGCGTCGATCTGGGCCTGGAGATATCGGTGCGGCCACTCAACTACCACCTCATCCGCAACCGGAAACCGTGCCTTTGTGGCGAAAACTGCGCGTGCGTCGCACACAGTGACCCGATACCCAAGAAAGCTGCCCTGCTGGGCAACTGCCGCAGCGAAATCGATAGCCCCAAAGACAAGCATGCGCGGCTGCGGGGCAAAACTAGCCACAAAAACGCGCATTCCCTCACCCCGGCGCTCCCCATCTGGACCATACATGAGTGTGGTATTGCGGCCAGCAGCCAGTAGTCCCATGGTGTCATCACTGACGGCGTGGTCAGCGCGATCGCTTCCTAGGGAACCGAGGAAACCATCCGGGCGCACCACCAAATGCCGACCCAACCACGCGGGGTCCGGGTGTTCTATCACGGTGACCACGGCTACGGGGTCGCCAGCCTGGACGTTCCGTGCCACCGCCGCCAGCTCAGGGAAGGTGTGTGCCGAAACGGGTTCGACAAAAACGTCCATGATTCCCCCGCACGTCAGGCCCACGTCAAAAGCTTCATTTTCGGTGATCCCGTAACGCTGGAGGACCGGCTGGCCTAGCCTTGCGACGCTTGTGGCGAGTTCGTAAAGGGCACCCTCCACACAGCCACCCGAGACCGAACCGACAGCACGGCCGCCGGCGTCGACCATCATGGACGCTCCGGCGGGCCGTGGGGCAGACTTCAGGGTACGAACCACGGTCCCCAGCCCTACTGTCTGACCTGCCTCGACGGCGTCCAGAAGGTCTTTTAGCACTTCACGCATCGCCCACCACTTTCAACAGTTCTTCAAAGCTTTTCAAAGAATGGCCGCCGATGAAGCCATCGACAAAAGGCAGGACAGCTTTGATGCCCTGTTGCACGGGCTCGTAGCCTTGCTTGCCCTTATGCGGGTTGGACCAAATGACGCGTCGGGCGAGCTGGTGGAGACGCTGAACTTGCCGACCTAAAAGGGCTGGATCGCCACGTTCCCAGCCGTCACTGGCGATGACGACGATAGCACCTCGGGCTATGGCCCGCTGCCCCCAACGGTCGTTGAAAGCGCGCATGACTTCCCCTAGCCGGGTCCCGCCGGACCAGTCGGGAACAGTGCGCCCAGCCTGGGCCAACGCATCGTCCGCATCCGTGCGGCGAAGTGCGGCGCTTACGCGCGTGAGTTGGGTGCCAAGCGTAAAGACCTCGATATGGTCTGGGTCGGCGTGGAGTGTACGGTGTGCCAGACGCAAAAGGCTGTCCGCATACGGAGCCATGGAACCAGATACGTCTATGAGCCAGACCAGCCGGCGTGGGGCTCGAGGGGCGCGGGCACGGCGAAGTGGTCCCGGTTCACCACCGCGGCGTAACTGTTCACGCAGTGTGCGGACCCTGTCGATCTCACCGTGCCGATTGCGTTTCTTGCGCCTTCCGCGCCGGGTGGGCAAGGTGAATTCCAAGGTGGCGAAGATTCGGTTAAGTGCTGCACGCTCCGTGGGGTCCAGGGTGGCCACGTCCCGATGCCTGAGCATTTCGCGACTACTGGCTTGTAGGCGCAGAGCCTCGTCAGATGTTTCGCTGCCAGTGCCGCCGTCGTCGGCTAGGGATGCCTGCCGGACTGTCGTGGCACTGGAATCAGGGCCCACATTGCCTCGATGCACCGGGGCAAACCACGTCTCGAAGGTTCGCCTGTAGGCTTCCATCTCTTCGGGACCGGCACAGAGAGTGGCCCGTCCGGCCCAGAAGACGTCCGCCCGGACTCCCATATCAAGGCGGCTTACAGCGTCCACAAAGCTGCGTGCGCGGTCAGGGGTGACTTTCACTCCGCCGGCGCGCAGCGCGGAAGCGAAGCCCAACAAAATTTCCTCGGCCGAGTGGGCTTCAAGGACGCGGGAGGCATTCACGGCTCATCCCAGAATCCGGGCAAGGGTGGCCATGACCCGCTCTGTATCCTCGCGGTACTTGCAGAGAGCGCCGATGCTGGCGGCCGCGGAGGCAAGATCCAGTTCGGCGCTGCCCAATTGGTGCAGGGCTCTGGCCCAGTCAAGTGTCTCTGCCACTCCAGGGGGCTTGAGGACATCGTCGGTAGCCCGAATCGCTTGCACGGCTCGGACCACTTGTTCGGCGAGAAGCGCTGGAACACCGGGGAGTCGAGTGCGCACTATCTCCACTTCACGTGCCAGACCGGGGTGCTCGATCCAATGGTAGAGACAGCGTCGTTTGAGTGCGTCGTGCAAGTCGCGGGTCCGGTTGGAGGTGAGGACAACGATGGGGGGAGTTTGAGCCCGGACAGTACCGAACTCCGGAATGGAGACCTGGTAGGTGGAGAGGACTTCCAACAGGAAGGCTTCGAATTCATCGTCAGCTCGATCAATCTCATCAATGAGCAGGACGGCTGGGCTTTGTTGGAGTGCCTTCAGGATGGGTCGGGCGAGTAGGAACCGCTTGTCATAGAGGGTGCTTTCGAGCTCTGCTGTGCTCATCGTGGTGCCATTACCGAAGTGATTTCCTCCAGCTTCCACGCTGCGAAGGTGAAGTATCTGCGCTGTGAAATCCCAGTCATAAAGCGCCTGAGTGGCGTCGATTCCCTCGTAGCACTGGAGTCGAATCAGCGGCAGCGACAAAGCTTGCGCAAGTGCCTCGGCTAAGCCAGTTTTGCCTGTGCCGGGCTCTCCTTCAAGCAGTAGCGGCCGTTCCATAGCTAACGCTAGGTAGGCAATTGTTGACAGACCCTCATCAGCCAAATAGCCAGTGGAGGCTAGTAGATTGGAGAGCTCTGCTGCGTTCAGCGTTGACGTCTCTGTCATGGCACCAGCATAGGGCCAATCCGCTGTAGCACGGGTTAGCCGAACCCAGGCATCGCAATTGAGCGCGGGGAGTTTCTTAGTTTCTCTCCATTACGGGGTTTTCAGTTGAGAAAGGAGAGACACGGGAATTCACGTTCAGCGAGTGTCGGTGCTGCGCCGGCCTTCAATGACCGTGACCCGATCCAAAATTTTGGAGTAGGTAACATGCGGCTGCGCAAGATCAGTGCATGAGTCTACTGATCTATCCGCAGTACGTGTTGCTTGTGTCTGTCCGGATCAGACCCATGAAGTCCTTGGTCGATCTTTATCTGGGCCATCTGCCTGACTCTTGGCCTCGGCAGATGGCCGATTCCGTGGTGAGCATGATGAGAGAATCCTGCAGGCTGAACGAATATACCAAGTGGGGTCACCCGTACTGCGGCTTTTTCGCGACCAGGCAATACCAAGCGGGTTGAATGACCTCATCCGCGAGAGCATCGTGTTTGCGCAGCAGGCTGGCAAGCCGAGCCACGACTGAGAGAGGCAGAATTCATGATCTGCCCAAATGCACGAACAGTTAGTCTCGGGAATCGCGGGGAACCCGGCACTCGAGGAATATTCACAAGAGCACGCTGGATCAATCCTGCCTGGGTCTAAAGACGCGCCGAGCATGAGCTACGGAAATGAAGGCTACGGCGGCAAGTAACAGCGGGAACCAAAGCGCGGCATTTCCGCTCCACCCTAAGCCGACTCCGTTGCCGCCGGAGAAGGTCGTGACGTTGGGGAAGAAGAAATGGGAATGGAATTCCCCGCCTGCCTGCATGTTCACTGCAAGCATTCCTACGTCATAGGTGAAGAGGAACATCCAGTAAATCATGAGCGTGCAGAGCGCGGACACTGCACCCGCTGTCCACAGTGGCCGTGATTTTTCGGTGCCTTAGGCGCAACTGCTTGCCAGGTCGCCGGCTTGTCGAAGTTGTCACTTCCGCACGGCCGGGAGTGAACGACTGCATCCGCGCTCTTGCCCTCGACATTCATGGCATGCGCCGTTCCGATTTGCGCTCCACTTCAATGTTCACAGTGGCAGGCCCCACTGCGCCACTGCGGCAATGTCCCGCCAATTTTGGGCCGAATCCTTGCGTGCCTGTTCTCCCACACCGGTGAGTGCGTAGTACTTCCTGAATGGTCCGGATACTGACTGGTGGACGTAGCTGGTGAGCTAGCCATCACTCTCGAATCGGCTTAATACCGGATATTAGTTAGCCCAGAACGGATAGTCCGTGTACCCCTTGGATCCCTCGGTGTAGAAAGTGGAGTAGTCCGGCTCATTCAGAGGCAGTCCCTCGCGCCAGCGCCGTGCCAGATCCGGGTTGGCCAAGGCAGGGCGCCCTACCACCACAGCGTCCGCCAAACCGTTGGCAGCAACTGCCTGCGCGTCCGCCAATGATGTGATGGTGCCGAAACCGGTGTTGAGTAAGAATGGTCCGCCAAAGCTGGTGCGCAACGCAGTGAGCAGTGCACCTGTCGTGTCCTGGTGGAGGACGCTGAGGCCTGCAAGATTCAGCGGAGCAAGCCCCTCCATGAGTGCTCCGTATGTCGCTGCTGTTTCGCCAGCATCAACTTCCATGGCGCCTTGGACATTGTGCTCTGGCGAAATACGCAACCACGTCCGGCCGGCACCAATGGCCGCTGCCACTGCCCGGACCGTTTCGAGAACAAAGCGGGCGCGGTTCGAAGCTGTGCCACCGTACTCATCAGTGCGTTGGTTGCTGGACGGTGCCAAAAATTCGTGGAGCAGGTAGCCATTGGCGCCGTGGAGTTCCACGCCGTCGAATCCAGCGGCCAGGGCGTTACGGGAGCCCTGAACGAACTCTTCAATGATGCCCGGAAGTTCCTCCGTCGTGAGCGCGTGCGGGACGGGATAGGGCACCTTTCCGTCATAAGTGCGGGTCATGCCCTCGATCGCGATGGCGCTTGGGGCGACCACAGTCCGTCCATCCGTGATGGACGGGTGTGTCACACGCCCAGAGTGCATGACTTGAGCGATGATCAAACCGCCTTCTGCATGCACGGCGTCCGTGACGTTTTTCCACCCTTCACATTGGGCAGGCGTCACGAGGCCGGGCTGGCGCACAAAGGCCTGACCGGCGAAGCTGGGGAACGTGCCCTCTGAGACGATCATGCCCATGGACGCACGCTGCCGGTAATACTCGACGACGTCTGCGCCTGGAACGCCGTCCCGGCCAGAACGGGACCGGGTAAGGGGCGCCATGACGAGACGGTTGGGCAGCTTCAGTTCGCCAAGTGTGACGGGGGAAAACAGATTCATTGACGCTCCAAAATCATTGGTTCCCAAAATCTGGGCTGTGTACTCCAAGGTGAACGTGATGGGAACAGACGCTATTCCCGTCAAGGGACGTCTGTGAGATTTAGCTGCGAGATCTCCGATGAAAGGAGACTTCCCAAGCGACCACGGACAGCTAACCTTGGTCCATGAGCGATTCCACGTTGTTGTACGACCTGCCCACCGTCACCGTCCGCCGCACCATAGTCTCGGACATGGCGAACAACGTCTATCTGATCACCCACAAGGGCCATGGCGCACAAATACTCATTGACGCCGCTGACGACGCTCCGGCCATCCAGCGGTTACTTTCAGATGCCTCCCATGACGCTGACGTTCCCCCGCGTCTGTGTCTCATCGCTACGACCCACAGCCACTGGGACCACATCCGGGCGCTAGCAGAGATCACAGTGCAAACGGGTGTTCCCACCGCTGTGGGCAGAGAGGATGCGGCAAGTATCAAGGAGGAAACCGGGGTGGGAATAGACCGCTTGCTTGATCACGGAGATGTTCTGGACGCAGACGGCCTAATCCTCACGGCCGTTCATCTACGGGGTCATACGCCTGGCTCGATGGCCTATATTTTGGAAGCTGGGCCATCCACGCTCATCTTCAGCGGCGATTCACTGTTCCCAGGGGGAGTGGGTAACACCGGAGGGGACCCTGCTCGCTTTATCTCTTTGCTCAACGACGTACAAGAACGCCTATTTGATGTGTACCCGCTGGACTCCGCGGTGCTTCCAGGCCACGGCGAAGCCACCACGCTGGGGAGTGAACGCTCCGAGCTTTCACTGTGGCGTGAGCGCGGCTGGTGATTCGCGTTGCTGCGCAGCTGGCTAAGCTAGGACTATGTATTTCATCGTTGTAAAGTTCCATACCCTACCGGGGTTCAGCGAACGGTTTATGGATATGGTGGCACCGTTCACTGCAGCTACACGTCAGGAAGCTGGCAATCTCTGGTTCGAGTGGTCTCGAAGTGTGGAGAGCTCTGAGGACTTCGTGCTTGTGGAAGCCTTCGCTGACGATGCCGCTGCGAGCGCACATGTCGGCAGTCCCCATTTCAAAGCGGCCATGGAGGACATGCGTCCCGCTCTGGCCGCCACCCCAAAGATTGTTTCGCGGAAAGTGGAAGGCGACTCTTGGGGTGAAATGGGAGAGCTACAGATCGGCTAGATCTGATGCTCTTTGATCTGGATTCTATTGGTGCGGGTTTGGCTTTTGCCAGTTCGTTGCCAGCCCTTCGTGAGGTTGTCTGCGCACCGGGTGCGGCCGCCGTCGTTCAGTCACCTCCTGGAACTGGGAAGACTACGCTGGTTCCCCCGTTGCTGGCCACGCTGCGTCAGAGAGGTGCCGGACGAATCATTGTCACCGCGCCGCGCCGGGTGGCCGCCCGATCCGCTGCCAGGCGACTCGCTGCCTTAGATGGCACCGCGCTGGGCGGACGGGTTGGCTATACCGTTCGAGGTGAACGCCACGCCGGGCCCAATACCATAGTGGAGTTTGTCACGCCCGGGATTTTGCTGCGGCGCTTACTGAGCGATCCGGGGCAAGACGACGTGGCCGCCGTCGTCCTGGATGAGGTCCACGAACGGGGGCTTGAAACCGATCTGCTGTTGGGAATGCTTGCAGAGGTCCGCGAACTGCGGGGGGACCTGACCTTGGTGGCGATGTCTGCCACGGTAGAGGCACCGCTCTTTGCGGCCCTTTTGAAGGACGACGCCGGCAACCCGGCTCCGATCATTTCCTCCCCGTCGGTGCTGTTTCCCCTGGAATGTGTGTGGGCGCCAGCACAGGGACCACGAATGGATCAGCGCGGGGTGAGCAGGGCATTTTTGAACCATGTGGCGTCTGTCGCGGAGCAGAGTCATGCCGAGGCATTGGCCCGCAACACTGAAGCGGACGCGTTGGTCTTTGCCCCCGGAGCCTGGGAAGTTAGCTACGTTGCAGCACGCCTGCGGGAACTTGGTGCCAGAAGTCCCGATCGCGCGAGGAGTCTGGTAGCCGAAGTCATTGAACTGCACGGGCAAGTGCCCGCCAGCGCCCAAGATCGTGCCGTGTCAGGGAGGCTGCCCGGCGGTCCGCCACGCATCATTGTCTCCACAGCACTCGCCGAATCCTCGCTTACCATTCCGGGAGTTCGCTTGGTCGTCGACGCAGGGCTATCACGAGAACCCCGCCGGGACGCCGGTCGGGGCATGAGCGGACTGGTCACAGTGTCCTGTTCACAGGCATCGGCGGTCCAGCGAGCCGGCCGTGCAGCCCGGCAAGGCCCCGGCACCGTAGTTCGTTGTTACGCGGAAAAAACGTTCGGCGCCGCAGCCGCAAACCAATTACCGGAAATCTCAGTCGCTGATCTAAGTGCCGCGGCTCTGGTACTTGCCTGCTGGGGAGCGCCCGGTGGAAAAGGGATGGCCTTACCCTCGGCGCCGCCCCAGGCAGCCATGGCAGAGGCCATCGAAGTACTTACCGAACTGGGTGCTGTAGATGCCGGAGGCCAAGCTACTCCTCTGGGTAAGACCTTGGCCCGGATTCCGGCGGATCCCAGACTAGCTCGCGCACTGCTGGACGGAGCTGCAACTGTGGGCCCACGCAAGGCTGCTGAGACTGTGGCGCTTGTAGCTGGAGATTACAGGGCACCGGGAGCTGACCTGCCCCGCCTGCTGACATCGCTGCGCTCTGGACGGGATCCGTCGGCACGCCGATGGGTTGAGGACACGTCCCGGATGGAGAAAATTGCACGAAGACAAATGCTGCCAAACGTAGCCGATCTCGGTGGAGCAGGAGCGGATGACTGCTGGGGCCTCGTTGTGGCGCTTGCCTATCCGGATCGGGTTGCTCGGAGGGTTGGGGACACCCGACAATACTTGCTCGCCTCAGGTACTCGTGCCGGGCTGCCGCTCTCCAGCACATTATCCGGGAACGAATGGCTTGCCGTGGCCGAGGTATCAAGGGCTTCGGGCCTGGACGCGGCAGGAACCGGTGCGGTGATCCGAAGTGCAGCACCCCTGAGTGTTGAGAGTGCCTGCTTCGGAGCCAGGCACCTTGCCACGGACACAGTGGTGGTGCAATTTAGCAAAGGCAAGCTGTCCGCCCGCAGGGAACGCAAGCTAGGGGCCATCCTGCGCTCATCCACTCCCGTTAGAGCTACGAAGGAGCAGGGCCGTACTGCAGTGGCCCAAGCCCTTCAGGTAGAAGGCATGGGAATGCTGCGCTGGTCTATGGCCGCTGACGGGCTGCGGCATAGATTAGCCATGCTCCACCGAGTGCTCGGGGATCCCTGGCCAGACGTGAGTGATGCTGGCCTATTGGAGCGGATTGCGGACTGGCTCACGCCAGAACTTGAAGCGATTTCAGCTGGGCTTCTCGTTGAGAAAGTGGATCTCCTTGAGCCCTTGCGCAGGCTCTTGCCCTGGCCGGAGGCGGCTCGGCTGGCAGAACTGGTGCCTGAGCGCCTGAGGGTGCCTAGTGGTTCCTTGATCCGCATTGATTACGCCGACGCGGATGCAACGGGCCATCCGGTAGTGGCGGTGAAACTGCAGGAGTGCTTCGGTTGGGCAGAAACGCCAAAGATCGTTGCAGGACGAGTACCGGTGCTTTTCCACTTGCTGTCTCCAGCCGGGCGCCCGCTCGCTGTAACAGGGGATCTGGCCTCATTTTGGTCTGGGCCCTATGCTCAAGTACGTGCGGAGATGCGTGGACGCTACCCCAAACATCCCTGGCCGGAGGATCCGTGGACGGCCCGAGCTACAGCCAAAGTAAAGAGCCGGATGGAGCTTAAATAAACCGAGCGGCGTCACCCATGCCCTGCCGAACCACCTCAGCATAACCCCTGGAAAAATCGATCACAGTTGTTGGTTCCGCTCCCACGTCGCCGGAATCGATGACGGCATCCACTACGTGTTCTAGCCTCTCTTTAATTTCCCAACCCTGCGTCAGCGGTGTTTCTTCATCCGGGAGCAGGAGTGTGCTGGAGAGCAAAGGTTCGCCCAATGCATCCAAAATAGCGTGGATGAGGGGGCTGTCTGGGATACGCACGCCTACTGTTTTCTTCTTGGGGTGAGCCAGACGTCGCGGTACCTCCTTGGTGGCGGGCAGAATGAACGTGTAGGGTCCCGGGGTGACGGCCTTGATGCTGCGGAAGATGTCATTATCTACCATGACAAATTGGCCCAGTTGGGCAAAGTCCTTACAGACCAGTGTGAAGTGGTGCTTGCTATCTAGGTGTCGGATGGAGCGGATCCTATCCAAGGCTTCCCGATTTCCAATTTGAGCGCCAAGGGCATAACACGAGTCCGTGGGGTAGGCGATTAAGCCTCCGGACTTAAGCAGTTCCACCACTTGGGCTACTGCTCGAGGCTGGGGGTCTTGCGGGTGAATGTCTAGGAACTTGGCCATGTCGTTAGCTTACGTCTGTGACACTGGCTGCGCTATTTTTACGGGCCTGGCCAGTAGTAGCTATCCGGCAGCGACCGGGCTCCGAAGATGGCTTGACCCACGCGAACCACTGTGGCGCCTTCCTCTACGCCGAGCTCGAAGTCGCCGGACATGCCCATTGATAAACCGGTGAGCTCGACGCCGTCGGGCGCGGTTTGGTGCAGAACATCACGGAGTTGGCGCAACTCTCTAAAGCAGCCTCGCACCCGCTCTGTGTCGTCACTGTTGATGGCCAGGGTCATCAAACCTTTGACCTTGAGCCGCTCGAACGCCGGCAACGCGGCTAAAAACGCGGCGACTTCGCCTGGCGGCAGACCATACTTGCTGTCCTCTTTTGACGTGTTGACCTGAATGAATACTTCTAGGGTGCGGTCTTCAATCTCAAGGCGTGAGTTGAGGGCACGGGCCACCTTGAGGCTGTCAAGGGCCTGGAATTCGTGGGCGAACCGCGCCACGAATTTAGCTTTATTGCTCTGGAGATGCCCGATGACATGCCATCGCAAGCCGCCTACGTCAGCGAGCTCGACACTTTTCCTCAAGGCTTCTTGGACCTTATTTTCACCTAAGTCGGTGATGCCAGCGCTGAGGGCAATTCGGATACGTTCGGAATCCACGGTCTTGCTCACGGGAAGCAGTGTTACGTCAGAGGACGCGCGACCCACCCGACCGGCAGCCATTTTGATGCGGTCCTTGACTCGTTGCAGACGTTTCGCAAAATCTGCAACAGTGTTAGCGGAGGGATAAACAGCTTCTGCTGGCGGCGTCATAGTGGTTCCTTTAGCAGTGGAATTGCTCTCTTTCAAAGCTATCACCGCCGGTCACAGTCATTGCCGCAGGAGCTGGCGGGCAGGCATTAGCCGGGTTTTCAGCAAATTCTCACGTTAAGGGTGCAGACTGCTCATGTGCCTTGTGAGATTTTGGTTCTCGCAGGCAGCAATTTTGTCACCAGGAAGGCCAAATCCCTATGAGCAAACCAAACCGCGGAGCGCAGAACTCATCATCCGTCTGGCGTAGTGGCGGGTTCGCTGTGGGAAACCTCCTTCGGCTTGCTTTGGTTTGCGGTCTCTGCGGAGTTCTGGTGGCTGCCTTATTCGTTCCTGCCGGTGCATTGGCTACGGCGGCTGTTGCCGGATCCAACGTTATGTTGGATCAACTGCCGAGCACGCTGGACTTCAAGGCCCCGGCACAATCCACCAAGGTTTTGGCCAGTGATGGCTCCACCATTGCCAGGTTTTACGAACAAGACCGGCAAGACGTTAGCTTGGCTGACATGTCTGCCTACATCAAAAGTGGTGTTGTCTCGATCGAGGACTCACGGTTTTATGAGCATGGTGGCATAGACCTCACTGGCATTGCCCGCGCCCTTGTCGCCACAGCGCAGGGAGGCCGCGAAGGTGCCTCGACCATTACTCAGCAGTATGTCAACAACGTCATCATCGAGAAGCTAGTCTCCAGTGGCAACACTGACGCGGCCAAACTGGGCCAGCAAAAGACGATTGCGGACAAGCTCAACGAGATTAAGTTGTCCATCGGCTTGGAAAAGAAGATGTCAAAAGACGACATCCTGGCCGGATATCTGAACATCATCTACTTCGGCAATGGCGCCTACGGTATTCAAGCGGCATCGAAACTATATTTCAACACGTCGGCCAAGGACCTCACGCTGGCCCAGGCTGCAGCCCTGGCCGGCGTCGTCAACAGTCCCGCCTACTATGACCCGCTAACACAGCCAGAACATGTCACGTCAAGGCGCAACGAGGTCCTCTCCAAGATGCTCTCGCAAAAGAAGATCACGCAGGCGGACTATGACACGGCGCTGAAGACGCCACTTACTCTTGACGTGCACAAGTCCACACAAGGTTGCGTTGCGGCCGCTACGGCCCCGTATTTCTGTGACTATGTTCAGCAGCTGGTACTCAACGATCCGGCATTTGGTGCCACAGCGGATGACCGAAGCAATACCCTTTACCAGGGCGGACTGACCATCACCACCACACTTGACCCTGCTTTGCAGCAGGTAGCACAGGACCAGGTAAATGCGACCATGGGTGCGACCGACCCCCTGCAGCGTGGTGCCGCCGTCGTCAGCGTTCAACCGGGCACGGGCAAAGTCTTGACCATGGCCCAAAACACTGTGTACAACCCGGCCAATGTGCCCGGGAATTATATGGGCAACTTTGCATTGCCGGTGAATGATCTCAATGGGAATCCCTTGCATGGTGCTGGCGGCTTCCAAATTGGCTCAACGTTCAAGCCGATCGTTTTTGCGCAGTGGCTAAACTCGGGACATTCCATGATGACGATGGTGAATGGGGCGGTCCAGAAATACCCGCAAAACTTCCCGTGGAAAAATAGTTGTGGCACAACCTCGGGTGCCTATGATCCTGCAGTACCAGGGTCCAATCTCCTCCCGAATGACGATAGCCATCACTACTTCCCACAAACAGCTTTGGAAGGACTGTATAACTCGATCAACACCATCACGTTCCAAACAGCGGCGGCTTTGGATTTTTGTGACATACAGAAAATGGCGACGGCTTCCGGGATCCTGGATGGTGGGACCAACAAACCCTATGACCTCTCCTCGATCCCAGCATTGATCGGAACACCCAATGTGGCCCCATTGAATATGGCGACCATGATGGCGACCTTTGCCAACAACGGTGTTCGGTGCGATCCAATCGCCTTAGTTTCGGTAACGAATTCTGCTGGCAAGAGCTACCCGGTGCCGGGGGCTAACTGCCAGCAGACCATCAATAAAGATGTTGCCAACGGAGTGAAATTTGCGTTGCAGCAGGTACTGGTTCGCGGCTCCGGCTATCAAATTCCACTCAATGACAAGGCGAATACGTTTGCGAAGACGGGTACCACCGACTACAACGCCAACACCTGGACGGTAGGGGCTAACTCCGGAATCTCAACGGCTTCATGGTTTGGCAGTTACAAGGGTATTGGGAAGGCCTGGGCGAACCAGAACATTGTCATCAACGGTCGCTATTGGCCAGTGGTGGATGGCGCAAACTTGGCCGGTACCCAGTGGTCAGCGATCATGAACGCGGCAGCGACCAACCCCGCATATCAAGCAGCCAGTCTGGAGCGGCCTCCGGCGATCATGCTCTCGGCTACACCGCCCCTCGTTGTTGGTTCGAACGACCCTCTTGGAAGCGATCGTGCCCCGGCGAAGACGGTAGTTCCACCAGCGGCCAGCAACGATAACGGAAATGGGACAAGTACCAGCACGCCGAGCGCTGGGAACGGCAACTAATCCTTGGGTGTCTTTGCACAGTGATTTCAGTCTTTGGAGATTCTGGGTAAGACTAGGGGTTCGGAGCAAAATGAGCCCCTAAAGGAGCCCGCCTTGACTGACTTGAGCGTCGGCATGCGATCGGAAGCACAGCCACGGATAGTGGTGGGTGTAGACGGGTCGGAAACATCCGTCCGTGCCGTGCAAGAAGCCGTCCGTCTCGCGGCGGAACTGGGTGGCGTTGTTGAAGCCGTGGCGGCGTGGGAGCCACCAACAAAGGGGTCCAGCTACGAAGCCTTGGGGATCGGCAGCTTTGCCGAAGGCGCCCGACACGTTCTTGACGGAGCTCTGGCAGAAGCCTTTGGGGAGAGCCTCCCGGCCCTACTGAGCAGCAGGGTTGAGCGGGGCTCCGCCGCTACTGTTCTTGTGGCTGCTAGCGAAGGCGCCCGCTACGTCGTAGTAGGACGCCGTGGACGCGGTGGCGTCATGGGCTTACTTCTTGGTTCAGCAGGCGCAGCGGTGTTAAACCAAGCGCACTGCCCCGTCATGGTGGTTCGCTAGCATCTCCGAAGCAAAGGTCTCAGCGCTCGCATGGGCTGCATCTTCGGCTATCACAAAACTAATTTCCAGTGACGTCACCGCGGCTTCGTAGTCATGAAATTCTCCGTCGGCGGTATCTTGGCGCATCTTGCTAGCCACAGCGTAGGCCTTTGTTAGCGCCGAAGTCTCCGGGACATGGACGTCGCTCATGGATGGAAAGTCGATGGCCGCTGCTGGGTCCAGTTCGTAGTGGCTCCAGCGCATGAGAACCGCATTGTGCCGGTTTGAAAGTTCAGCAAGGACGGCATCCGCACTCACGCTTGCGGATAGTTCCTTGGCCTGCATTAGCCGCCGGCATACCATCTTGTTGACATGCCACCACGTGGCCGCAGCGATTGCCACCATGGCCGCGCCAGCCCATCGGTTCACCACTGCTGTCCCCAGAATTGCCGGAAGAAGAATAGACATCCCGGCAAAGCAGTACCAAAACTGAGTGTCGGGATCACGCTCCATTGCTGGCCGGACTTTTACCAGCCAGATAGTTCCAGCTGTTGTCACCACCACCAGTATGGCCACTGCTAGAAATCCGGCTAAAGCTGATCCCATCATTTTTGCGCCTCCCGATCACGGGACTGGACTGCTGGCACGCCTGCCTGCACGCGGTCCGATCGAGCCGGTCCCTGTCTCCATTCCATGCTCTTTCTATGGTTTGGTCAAGGGTAAAGCGGGAGGGATGAGAGATCCTAAGGCAACTTCTCAGCATTTCCAGAGGTGTCCCACAGAGAAGGCGACCTCCGTGCCGTCACGGCTCTAATTTCGTCTGAGTTCTAAGGTAGGCGAGGACCGATGGAAAGCATGAGCGAAATGCTGGTCATGATTACCAGTGCACACCGAAACATTAGCCTCGCCCACTTCTGTGGATTGGCGGTTTTTAGCCCGGCAACGCTCATAATAATCCAGCCGATTCCGAGTGTACCCATGACGATCGTGTAGCTCCATCCCACGTAGCCAAATGCTTGGGGCAGTAGTGATACTGCAACGAAAGCTATCGTGTACCCCAGAATCTGAACTGTGGTGTAGGAGATGCCACGAATCACTGAGATCACGGGTACCCCGGCCTTGGAGTACTCGCTGTGGCGGTAGATGGAGATGGAGTAGAAAGCGGGTAGCTGCCAGAAGAACAGTATGAGAAAGACGATCACCGCACCAGCGTCGAGTGCATTTGAAGCTCCCACATAGCCGCCCAGGATGGGTGCCGCCCCTGAAACGCTGCCCACTAGCGTGCCATGGAGGGTCATTCGCTTGGACAGCATGCCATATAGCACCACGTAGGCCAGATATCCGAATAATCCCACGGCCACTACTAAGACATTCGTCCAAAGCACGAGCACGGTCATGCCGGTGACCCCGAGTACAACAGAGTAGATGACAGCGTTTCGCGCCTGTACACCTCCGGTGACGGTTGCACGTTTCTTGGTCCGCTCCATAACACTGTCAATGTCACGGTCAAGAACGTTGTTCAGCACGCACGCGGAGCCGATGACCAGAGTAGTACCCAGGCAAACGGCAAGGAACAGGAACCAGTCAATGTACCCGGGGCTGGCGAACAAGAAACCCGCGGCCGCTGTCATGACATTTCCGTACAGCACTCCTGGCTTAGCGAGCGAGTAGTAGCGCAGAAGTGAATCACGCCATGAAGTCCCTGTGGCGCGGGCCGCAAGTGCGCTATCTGTGCCGTCCAGAGCAACCCGTGTTATGCCGTGGTGAACTCGCTTTGAACGTGGCGCGGACATGCGTGTGGACTCCGATCAATGCTGGTTTAGTCCAGCATATCGGCTGCTTCCCTTCTTGTGGGGTGTGTGTGGCGCCGCTCATGTGTATCTGTGAATCATGTCAGCTTCGTGGTCAGCGTTCCGGTTCAGTTCCGAGCGTGAAACGGTATCCACTGATGCTCACGGGAGCAATGTGAACGTAGGTGTACTTTCGGGTTGGAATCCAGGGTGCGAGTGGGAGCTTGTCGAAGGTGTCAATCTCGTTTTGGGACTCAACGATCCGCGCAGTTCCCTTGAGCACCACACTCCAGGCATGGTTTTCTTCCAGACCGTCAATTTCAAAGGCAACCGTGGCATTGACGGCTAATTCTGCGAGTTTGGTACCAGGGTTGGTCCGTAACAACAGCTTGCCTTCGTGGGCTAAGTAATTAATGGGGAAGATGTCAGGGATGTTCGCGACACTGAGGGCCAGCCGACCAAAGCTGGTGTGCTCCACGTAGCGCCAAGCGTCTTCTGCGGTGATGGCGTGGCCGGGCTGCTCGTCGGTGTTCATGAGGTTGATTATGCCCTATTTTCCGGTTGTCGGAGCCGTAAATCCGGCACTTTCGCGCAAGACAACCTCGCCGGTGATCGTGACTGGACTGCGCAATTGTGGTTCCAGCGCCAGTTCCGCAGCCCGTTGTCCCATCTGTTCCAAAGGTAGCCGGTATGTGGTCAGCGCGGGGGAGTGGTCGCGAAGTGTGGGGATGTCATCAAAGCCCGCAACTTGAACGTCGTCCGGAATGCGGAATCCGTGCGTTCGCAGTGCCGTCATTGCACCGAGGGCCATGACGTCGTTTGCCACCAAAATACACAAAGGAGATCCTGATGGGCTAGGGAATCTGCTGGTATCTGCGCCGGTCGTGGTGTTTGGAGTGGGGGCAAGCAGGCCGAGCCTGTGTATCAAATCAACAGTCGCGTCGTAGCCACCTCTGCTCGTGAAGGGGCCATGGACTGTGGCCAACGGCACGAGAGAGGCCGCCTGTAGGCCCTCCACAAAACCGTCCACCCTGGCACGGGCAGTGTTGCGTTCCGCCGGTCCTGCCAAAATGGCAAAGTGAGTGGTTCCGTGTTCGATGAGTGCGGTTGCCAGTGCCATGGCACCGGCCTTGTTAGCAACCATGAGGGAGCTAGCCCCTGCAATCTTGGTTGCTCCCAGAACTACTACGCGGCCCCCACTATTGATGTAACGCTCTAAAGCCGCAGCCAAACGAGGGTCTTCGTCAGTGACGCGGGACGCCGCCAAAATGATGGCATCCGTGCGATAAGAGATGAATGCTCGCACAGCTGCCAACTCAGCGTCACCGGGGGGGGCATCCTCGCTGGGAAGATCGGTCCCCGCTAGAAGAACCTGATGGTGGGAGAGGCTGGCGACTTTTTGTACACCGTGGGCAAATGTTGAAAAATAAGGGTCTGCGATGTCATGAACTACAAGCCCCACAAGCCCGGTGGTCGATTTCGCCAAGGCTTGTGCTTGCGCATTCGCCACGTATCCCAATTCTTCTGCGGCCGCCCGCACCCGTTTGGCTATATCTTCTGCAGGGGTCCTCGCTGAGCCGTTCAGTACACGAGAGGCGGTGGCGAGCGATACCCCGGCCTCGCGGGCTACTTCGGTGAGTTTCACAGGCACGGAAGTGTCCTTGTCGTTGAATGAAAAAATCTCTACATCTTAGCCAGAATGACCCTTGACGTTGCTACTTCTACAGCATATATTGGAAAGCGCTTTCCAAGCTTGAGGCCACGCCGATTCTTACGGTCTGGCAACCCTGCACACCACTAAGGGAGAAACCAGTGACCCAGAGCGCCGCTGAGCAAAATCAGAGAACTACCGGCCAAGCATCGACCCTCAATAATCCTGCTGTCATCCGTATTGCCATGAACGGCATCACCGGTCGCATGGGCTACCGCCAGCATCTACTGCGATCCATCCTGCCCCTACGGGATTCGGGCCTCACGCTAGACGACGGCACCAAAATTGCAATAGAGCCGATCTTGGTGGGCCGCAATGAGGCTAAAGTGCGCGAACTGGCACAACTTCACAATGTGGAGCACTGGAGCACTGATCTGGAAGCAGTCATCGCTGATCCGACTGTTGACGTTGTCTTTGACGCATCCATGACAAGTCTGCGTGCCGCCACTTTGAAGAAGGCCATGGCCAATGGCAAGCACATCTTCACCGAAAAGCCGACGGCAGAGACACTGGAAGAGGCCATCGAGTTGGCCCGGATCGGAAAGAACGCCGGTGTCACGGCGGGTGTGGTTCACGACAAGCTGTACCTGCCGGGGCTAGTCAAGCTGCGTCGCCTTGTTGAGGAAGGCTTCTTTGGCCGGATCCTTTCCATCCGTGGCGAATTCGGATACTGGGTGTTTGAAGGCGACCACCAAGCCGCCCAGCGCCCCTCCTGGAACTACCGCAAGGAAGACGGCGGCGGCATGACCACCGACATGTTCTGCCATTGGAATTATGTTTTGGAAGGGATTATCGGGAAGGTCAAAAGTGTCAACGCCAAGACCGTCACGCATATCCCGGAACGCTGGGATGAAGCCGGAAAAGAGTATGAGGCTACGGCCGACGACGCCGCATATGGAATTTTTGAGCTGGAGACGCCGGCAGGGGAACAGGTCATCGGCCAGATCAACTCATCCTGGGCTGTCCGTGTCTACCGTGATGAACTCGTTGAGTTCCAGATCGACGGAACCCACGGTTCCGCTGTTGCTGGACTGCGCAAATGTGTTTCCCAGCAGCGAGCCAATACCCCTAAACCGGTGTGGAACCCAGACCTGCCTGTCACTGAATCGTTCCGTGAGCAGTGGTCCGAGGTCCCCGCGAACGCGGACTTGGACAATGGATTCAAACTCCAGTGGGAGGAGTTTCTCCGCGACGCCGTCGCTGGCCGCGAGCACCGCTTTGGCTTGCTCTCAGCCGCTCGAGGCGTGCAATTGGCCGAACTTGGCCTGAAGTCTTCGGTGGAACGCCGCACGCTGGATATCCCTGAAATAGCGCTGTAGGGAAGGCTGCTATGAACATCTCACTGACTTTGCCCTCACCAGAGGGTAGCCTCGAAGCCCTCACGTTGAACCCGACGGGCCCGTGGCGCAAGCCCACAGACCTCATCACCTCTCGTAAGGTCTATGCGGCCGCTCATGTAACTCCCAGAACGCTCGGGAATAACGTTCCCGGTGCCCCCGCTGACATCGATTGGGAAGCCACGTTAGCTTTTCGCCGTGAGCTGTGGAGTTGGGGAGTTGGCATCGCCGATGCCATGGACACCGCGCAGCGGGGGATGGGACTTGACTGGGCTGCCACGCAAGAGCTCATCAACCGTTCCGCTGCGGAGGCCGCCCTCATCGCAACCCCGGAGCGTACTGTCCGCGATCTGCTCGCTTGCGGCGCCGGGACAGACCAACTTGATCCAGCCGACGTCGAGCCTGGCGAAGCGGGCCTTGCGGCCGTTCTTGAGGCCTACCGGGAGCAAATCGCGGTGGTTGAGGCGTCTGGGGCGAAGGTCATTATTATGGCTTCGCGAGCTTTAGCTAAAGTGGCCTCCGGGCCCGCTGACTACCTCTCCCTCTATGGCACGCTGCTCTCCGAGGTCAAGGAACCTGTGGTTCTACATTGGCTTGGCACCATGTTCGATCCGGCGTTGGCTGGCTATTGGGGCAGCACAGATATCGCAGCGGCCACCGGCACGTTCAACGAGCTCATCCAAGCGAATGCAGCCAAGGTAGACGGGGTGAAGGTTTCCTTGCTCGACGCTTCTCATGAAGTGGCGCTGCGTGGGGGCCTACCCGACGGTGTGCGTTTGTATACGGGTGATGACTTTAACTATCCGGAACTGATCGACGGCGACGGCACCCACCACTCGGACGCGTTGCTGGGCATTTTTGCTGCGATTGCGCCAGCGGCTTCTGCTGCGCTGCAAGAGTACGACGCTGGCCGTCCCACCGAAGCCAGAGCCATCTTGGACTCGACGCGAGAACTGGGGCTGCACATCTTCGCCGCACCGACGTATTACTACAAAACCGGCATCGTATTTTTGGCGTGGCTTAACGGATACCAAGACGGTTTTGCGATGGTTGGGGGCCTGCAGTGTGGCCGTAACGTGAACCATTTGGTGAAACTATTTCGCTTGGCAAACTCAGCTGGCTTGTTGATGGATCCACCACTGGCAGCCACTCGAATGGCATGTTTTCTCAATACTGTAGGAATTGCCTGCGTTGTGGCTTCGACGGACCCGGAAAGGTAATCGCGTGACGACTTTCGAAAAGCTCTCCATCAACACGGCAACGATCAAAAAGGCTTCGCTGGCGCAGGCCCTGGAACATACGGCTGCTGCCGGACTGTCCCATATTGGCTTGTGGCGGGACAAAGTGGCCGAAGTTGGCTTGGACACTGCAGTTGAGATGGTGAAGGCGTCAGGTCTGACGGTCTCTAGTCTGTGCCGAGGCGGCTTCTTGACGGCGGCCGACGCACCCGGCCAGGCTACCGCACTTGCCGATAATAAGGCTGCCATTCTTGAGGCTGGCGCATTAGGGGCCGCAGAAATCATCATGGTTGTCGGCGGACTTCCGGACTTTAGCGTTTCGCCGGGCGCCGTGGATGGTGGGGGAGCCGCCACAGCTCTCGCGGGAGGTAAGGGCAAAGACCTTGTCCTGGCACGCCAGCGCGTTGCGGACCGCCTTGGCGAGTTGGTGCCTTTTGCCCTGGATCATGGGGTGCGGCTGGCACTTGAGCCGTTACATCCCATGTATGCCGCAGATCGTGCTGTGCTATCCACTTTGGGTCAGGCCCTGGACCTTGCCGCCCCGCACCCTGCCGCCGCCGTCGGCGTCGTCGTGGATACGTTCCATCTCTGGTGGGATCCGTACCTGCGCGAGCAGATTGCACGGGCAGGTGAGCAGGGCCGAATTGCCTCCTACCAAGTTTGCGATTTCAATCTTCCCATTGCCGCGGACGCACTGTTATCCCGTGGGTTTATGGGCGACGGCGTGATCGACTTTGCCCAGATCAGCCAGTGGGTTGCGGACGCAGGATACGACGGCGTCGTCGAAGTTGAGATTTTTAATGAAGACATTTGGGCGCTGCCCTATGCCTCCGTTGTTGAGAGCGTCAAAGCCCGCTACGCCGAGCTGGTGGCACCCCACCTGAGGTAGCTCATCAGCTTCGGCGTGCGGGAAAAACTCAGCGGCCCTTGACCCGGATGCCGTTGCGGGTCATTGACTCCGCATAAGCTTGCGCTGATTCGTCCAGCCATTGTTTCTGGCGTTCTGCGGAACCGGCGAAACTGCGCCCGCTGAGAGAACGAACCTTGCAGATGCCGAAACCGCGCTTGTAAAGCATGGGACCTTGGGCTTTCAGCAGCTGATCGGCTAAACGGTGAGCCTCGGTGCCGTGGGCAACAAGGGCCGTGGCGCGAGGCACCTTGGTCAGAAACTTGACCAAGGGGCGTAGGCCCTGCTCGATCTGTGGTGCGCTCAAACGGCCATTGGCCTGCCCCGGGGTAAACCAAGGGTGGACGTTCCATGGCATGACGTAGCTAGGCCGCAAGCCTATTTGCCAATGGATTCCGAGTAGGCGAGTTGCCGCCTGCTCGTCACCGGCTGTGACAAATCCTGATGAGTCGATCTCGCCCACGTTGGAAAACAAGCTGATGATGCGGCACTCATCGATGTCGTGAACCGGATCCACATACGCCACTCGTTGCTCTGGCCGAGCCTCGGCCAGAGAGTCGCACAGTTCGGTTACGGGTGCAATGTTCTCGTCATAACGACGACTCCAAAGCTGTTCACGCAGTGATTCAGTTGCCACGAAAGTCATTGAGGGCTAGGTCTCCTTGAGGGTGGATAGGTGGGGTTTTGCGCTTCCCCATAAGCGACTTGGTCCAACGACTCACTCTACCAATTTTTCCTTGTTCATGGGTGATGAAGTGGTGTGCTAGCCCCTCTCACTAGAGACAGATTGTGAGAAACTCAACAGCGCGGGAGTGTTCAGTACGTTTGTGGGCACCTGCAAAATGGCCGACGTCGTGCTTCTGTCTTGCTTCTTGCAGGCAGTTTGATTGTCAGTCTGCGGGTGGCGAAACTGTTTTGAGACGGACGAGACTTGTTTAATTACGGCTGAAAGCCACGTCTTTGTGTGAAAATGGAAGGCATGCGCCCCATGCAACACTCCAGTAAATTGGCAAATGTTCGGTACGAGCTTCGCGGTCCCATCTTGGCTGCTGCCAAAAAAATGGAGGCCGAGGGGCATCGGATTCTGCGCATGAATCTGGGCGACACGGCACCGTTTGGGTTGGAAGCGCCAGAATCTATTGTGACGGACATGATCCATCACCTGCGGGGCGCCCAAGGCTACAGTGACTCGAAGGGGATCTTTTCGGCGCGTACGGCCATCTCGCAGTATTACCAGACCAAAGGGCTGATGCAGATAGGCGTCGAGGACCTCTTTGTCGGCAACGGGGTCAGCGAGTTGATTTCTATGACGTTGCAGGCGTTCTTGGAAAACGGTGATGAAGTTCTTATCCCCGCTCCGGACTATCCGCTGTGGACTGCCTCCGTCACGCTGACCGGCGGTGTCCCTGTGCATTACATGTGCCAGGAAGACAACGAATGGTGGCCGGATATGGCCGATGTCGCGGCGAAGATTACGCCAGCTACCCGAGCCATTGTTGTCATCAACCCGAATAATCCAACCGGCGCGGTTTATCCCCGGCACATTTTGGAGCAGTTCGTGGAGTTGGCCAGGAATCACGATCTGGTGATTTTCGCCGATGAAATCTACGAGAAAATTCTTTATGACGGCCGCACGCATATTCATATGGCATCCATGGCCGATGACGTATGTATGCTCACTTTTAGTGGGCTCTCCAAGGCGTACAGAATGCCCGGCTACCGCGCTGGGTGGGTGGCGCTGACTGGACCGCGGAGCGCCATGGCAGATTTTAGGGAAGCGCTGGAGCTGATTGCCTCGCTCCGGTTATGTTCCAACGTGCCAGCTCAGCACGCCATCCAAACATCGTTGGGTGGGTATCAGAGCATCAACGACCTCACTAAGCCTGGTGGACGGTTGCATGAACAGCGCGACCGCGCCTCAAACCTACTCAATAGCTTGCCGGGAGTTTCTTGTGTTCCGGCAGCCGGCGCCATGTACCTGTTCGTCAAATTGGACCCGTTGATGTATCCGATCACTTCCGACGAGCAGTTTGTGATTGACCTGCTTCAGGACCAGAAGATCTTGGTCTCTCACGGCACCGCCTTCCACTGGCCAACGACTGACCATTTCCGCTTCGTGATACTGCCTTCGGTAGATGACATAGAAGAGGCTGTTCGACGTATTTCCGTATTTTTGGCCGTGTATCGGCGCAAATACTCGGTCAAGGTCTAGCGGGGGCCAGCTCCCGATTTGTCCGAACTCGATCTTGGGCCTAGCTCCTTGTGCTTGGAACATAGAGTCTGGCGTTGATGCGGGGAGCCGATACTCATTTTTTAGCTCACTAGAGCTCGGAACGTAGCAACGCAGGCGTGTGGTATTCAGGCGTGTTGTTTGGGTGCGTCGTTTGGACTAGCCGAGTTCTGAATGCTGAGGATTGAACTTCCAGGATTGAACGGTTTCCGTGGCGTTACAACGGGTTCGCTGCTGGGTTGGCAGGGTTCTCCTGCCACTATCCGAGAAGCTGCCCTCGGGTCGACGGGCGGAGGGCGGAAGGCGGAAGGCGGTGGTTCCGTCACCATGTCTTTCGT
>NZ_JAJJBU010000031.1 GCF_020905375.1 Arthrobacter cryoconiti | reverse complement strand
CCCGTAAAAACAAAACGAACTGTCCCAGATCCTTGACACACCTCAAAGCGTCCGCGTGCGGGATCCCGGGCTGGAAGCTTTGGCTCCTGAGAACCAAGGAACGGGATGATTCGTTCGGAAATTCACGCTAAGGGTGTGACTCGCGGCGATACGGGAGGGTTCTCGCTGGGCTAATTGTCAGTCGCGCGCTCCACTTTGTGGGCCCATGCGCGGTGAGAAATGCTGCCGGTTCGTCGCTGATCGGCTGTTTGGTCTAGGTTGCGGGGAGGCGTTCGGCGCTGCTTGTGACGAAATCGAGAACAGCCTGCCACAACCTTGGTGCGTGTGTGGAGTGATAGCCCACGCCGGGGAAGGTTCGTTCAACTCTCGAATCCTAGGACCCTACGCCCAGTTCCGGGCGAGCCCAGAACGCGTGCTGGGCTCGCCGTATAGGGGTGGCTTACTGGTAGGGACCGCTATTCAAGTGGTCTGTATTCGTTGGTGTTTCACGGGGTTTGGTTTGGTTGGTTCTTAACCGGGACCTGTCTGGGACGCCGCTTGGTTGCCGGGCTCCGCGCCGTTGGGCATTCTCAGGGAGCTTGGATGTTTGGGTGATGGCTTTTGCGCAGCCTGATGAGGCGCAGGATGATGCCGGCGGCGAACATGAGGATGCCGAGCCCTACCGATAGTGGCGGAAGGGTCGCGACGAGGACCACGCAGGCCAGTGCCCCGATCACTTGGAGGGCTTTGGGGTAGCGGCGGTCCGTGGTGGGCTGGGTGAAAGTGGCGATGTTGGCCACTTGGTTGTAGATGAGCACGCCAAAGGAAGAAAATCTGATCGCGCCGCGCAGGTCTGCGACGGCTATGACTGCGCAGATCACCACGGCTAAGGCGGCTTCGGCCCGGTGCGGGACTTTGTAGCGGGGGTGTACGGCGGCTAGCCAGTGCGGTAGGTCATGCTCGCGGGACATTGTCAGGCTGGTCCGGCCAAGCCCGGCAATGAGGGCCAGCAACGACCCGAGTGCGGCTACTGCCGCACCCACGCCGACGATGGGGGCAGCCCAGGCCCAGGATCCGTTCGCTACGGCCGCTGCCAGGGGTGCGGGGTTCCCGGCCACTCCCGCAGGTCCGATGGCTGCCAGGAGCGTCA
The DNA here is from genome assembly GCF_020905375.1 of Arthrobacter cryoconiti. GTDB lineage: Bacteria > Actinomycetota > Actinomycetes > Actinomycetales > Micrococcaceae > Specibacter > Specibacter cryoconiti. Next base: position 93,783 of record NZ_JAJJBU010000031.1, on the reverse strand, counting down.
CCGCGATGATGGCGTAAATGACGACGGTGATGACCAGGGCGATCCTGATCGCGCGCGGGATGGTGCGCTTAGGGTTGCGGACCTTCTCGCCCTTAGCCTTCTTCAACGCCGTCGCATGGGCGCCGGCTTCCTTCTTCGTAATTTCACTGCGCGCAGACAATGACAACCCTTACAGCACACCAGCACACCAAAGCACCCACACATGCGCCAGAGACTTCGCGAGTATTTCTCAAATGAGGCACGCACCCCATTTCGCGGGGACTTAAGTTGAGTCTCGTCGATTCAGGACCGCCGTGAAGCGCGGCCTTCTAACCCGCATATTCCAAGATGACCATGAGCCCGGCCTACCTGGCACGTAGATCGAAGCGCCGACCCACTTCACACTTTGGATACGTGTAACTGCTCTGGTGCCGTCAGAACGGCTTTGCCTATCCCATTCAAGATTCCCTTTTTGAGAGTAGTCTTCAGTCCCTGAAGTCCCGGGTGAGGTGGAGATTCCGCGTCTCAATTAGCTTCTGTATATAGCCCGCGAGGATCAGCTTCTCAACAAGGCGCCCCAGCGGGCCGAAGGGTGCCGCGAACTCGATACGATCAACCATCGTGGTTCCATCTGCATCATCGGTGAACTCATGAACATGGCGAAAAGTACGGAATGGGCCTTGGACTTGCTCATCTACGAAATAATCCGGCGCCACCATCTGCATTATCCGACTCGTCATACGCAAGGGAACACCGAAATGCCACGCACGCCATATCACTTCTTCTCCCAATGAAATGAGACCTGACGTGACACCCCCAACAGCCTTTTCGCGAGACTGCGCCATCGACTCCTTATGCGCATCGATGCTGCGGGCAAGGTTGAAAAGCTGCAGTTTCGGCATGCTGGTCCGAGTCGTGCATTCAAAGGAGCCTGTCATGAACAAAGTATGACAGTCCGGTTATCAATGACCACAGTTACCCAGGACAGGAAGAACTGCTGGCACGAATCAACGGTCGGGATACGGCCGAACACCACGTTGACCGTCCTCTCAGAGTCCCCCAGCGGGCAGGCTCCTACGCATCTTTGGCGTCGACAGCGATTGCAGAGCATCATTGGCGGTTCGTCAGACTTAGCAGGACCACCCTCGGCCGCACACGAATGGGCAAAGAATGTTCTTGACGAAGCTGGGGCAGATCCAGCAGACCGTAACGTCACAGCATTACGATGCCTGCGGGCGGCCCAACCCCGTCTCACGCTAAAAGCCTTGGCATATCTGGTCGACCACTTGTCAAAGCAATAACCTGTCTCAAGCACCGTTCCCCTCCGGGGCAAGATCATGCTCCTGAGTCGGTAGGCACAGTTGATTGGATGTCCGGCGGCCGCTATTGAGGTTGGCGCGCTCCTGCCGCGATTTCCACATTGTGACGAAGACGAACACGGATGCAAGGAAAGCAGCGAAGGCCTGCGCGTGGAGGACGAGCCACAGTCAGCTCTGGTACGGAAGCAACAGGCTCATGTTTCCTGCCTTGTCCGCTCGATTGACGAAGAATTAATCGATGGGCGTCCAGAACGCTACCACCATGACGCTGAGCCCAAACATGAACAGGACGAGGGCGAATATGAGGATCGACCATGCTGCAGATCGCTATCTTGAGGTCCTTGAAGGCCTCACCGATGAGGTCCTTGTCTTTGACATGCGGGATCACCATCCTATCGAGGCCGGTCAATGGTGGCGGCCCCCTTCGCAGACCGTGAATGGATCAGGTTCGGCGTTGCCGCTAAGGACCGATACAACTGGCTTCGTCACAACGGTCAGGAGCGCAAGATTGCCGTATTGGCGGTCCGGAACCGTTCGCACCATCCACCGTCCTAGTCAGCGTTCGACCTAAGAGTGCTTGATTGCTCGTACCGAATCTAAAGCAGTCATTTCAGATCATTGAATGAGCCAGCGATAGCTAAGCAGTTCTGTAGCGGCGCATTATGACGATGATGCCAACTCCGGCAATCAAAGCGATGGCACCAGGAACAATGAGTCCGAAAACCATTGAGACTAGTGGCAGCACAAGTGTGAACCAAGTGCCGACGAGTAGAAGGACTATAACTACCAGCCGTCCAAGAGCATAGAGCGGACTTTTGGTGGTTTGTTGTGTGCTCGACATGTTGCCCCCAAGACATTGCTTAAATGTAAGGATTGGCCGGATCCGTCAGCCACTGACCTGTTGGCTCATCGTTGCTGACAACGTGATGTCATGTCAAGGATGCATACAGCTAGGCCGAAGACACGAAAGGTGGTAACAACTTCCCCGCATAGGCTTCCACCGGCGGAACGCATCTAGGCGGTGCAGTCGCCTTTAGAAAGTGTCAGCGTGGCTTTCAAGACGAACTCACTGGAAACCACGCAGTTAGATGTTGACTTCACCACGGACGCAGCTAGTGACATTCCCGCCAACCCAGATTTCATCACCCTCGATGGAAACGTGAACCCGCCCCTGGTATCCGATGGCAGTTCCCTGGGCGGCAACGTAGCTCTTATCCGCTATCGCAGCATCAAACATCCACCGAGCCAGCCCCGCGTTGAGGCTTCCTGTGACCGGGTCTTCCCACACCGGATCCCCGCCTAGGAAAGCACGCACTTCGAACTGGGAATCATGTCCGGGCAGGTACGGGCCGATCACTCCAATGGAGAGTGTCCCCAGGCCCATGGGGTCCGACTGTAGCGAAAGCACTTCGTGTGCACTGGGTAGTCTTACCCCTATCCACTCTGGACCATTGACTAACCAGGAGGCGTCAACGATGCGTTCTCGGGGTATGCCCAATGCCAAGGCGACTTGGTGTACTAACGACTCCTCGACGGGTTCAAAACGAGTCATGGGTGGAGCCCTGAAAGCAAACCGTTGGTTTTCCACACGTACTATTACTAACCCTGCCCCGCATTCCTGAACGATTTCACCGTTGATTTTCGGGACTCCTCCTGCCGTCTGCCAGGCAAGGGCCGAGCCCAGGGTCGGATGCCCGGCAAAAGTAAACTCTTGGGTTGCGGAGAAGATCCGAACCCCGTAATCGGCCACGGGGTCCTCGGGTTGCAGAAGGAACGTTGTCTCGGCCAGATTGGTCCATTTTGCAAAACGTTGCATGTCTTCGGCGGTTAGCCCGTCTGCATCATGGACGACTGCCAAGGGGTTTCCAAGGTAGGGCGTTGGGGAAAAAACATCGACTTCGCTGAATTTATGCATTCTCACGGCACCAACTTAGCAGCCCAAGATGGTGTCATGCCCAGATCACCGCCACTTTCGAGCTCTCGTCCACATACAGTGCCGCAACCGGTGTACTAAGTGGAGTTTCCCATATCTCCAGAGACGGTCATTTCGCCTCCACACACCAACTGATGGGAACCGTCAACGGGTTACCACGGCGACAAAAGCACGCTAAGTACTCCAGAAACGGTAAGGGCCACCGACTTGAGGCTGCCCAGCAACGAGCTACGCAAACATCGAAGATCTTGGCCCGAAACTGAACTTGCCCGACCACCGCGGTCAGCCAGAGGGACCAATATTGGCCGCCAGCCGCAGATACGCTCGACTCACAGATAAACAGGGCCCGGTATCCCCGCAGCCTCCGGACGCGGCAAGCCTCCTGACGGACTAAAGTATCCGTATGATCCTCCCCGCTGTTCGCGACCCTCGTCTCGTGAGCATCCGCCGCGGGGGGACGCTCTCCGAAACAGACCACCAACTTCTCGCCGTGTGGGCGGCCATCTGTGCCGAACATGTACTCCCTTTATTCAAGGAGTCGAACCGAGGGGACTCCCGACCTCGTGAGGCGATTGAAGCGGCACGAGCGTGGGCTCGCGGCCAAGAAAAGATGATGTACACCCGTGCGATCGGCGGGCAGGCCATGGGCGCTGCGCGCCCTTTGAGGGGCGCTGCGCGCTTTGCGGCGTACGCCGCGGGTCAAGCGGCCTGCGTTGCTCACGTTCCTGAACACGATCTCGGAGCCGCGGCCTACGCCATCAAAGCGGTTCAGGTCACGGCTCCTCGAGGAAAGGAACATGAGGCGGGCCAGGCTGAGCGCGACTGGCAGCGACGACAAATTCCCGACAGTCTTTACGACCTCGTCCTGGAAGACCAAACCCGCCGCAACGATATTTGCTGGTATGCATTCAGCGACTGAAACTCCGACGAGCTTGCTTCGCCCGGTGAACGTTACCTGGCGGATATGTTCACAGGCATGCCCCGCATTTGGTCGATATCTACTGGGCCTCTGGTGATGGGCCGAGTTTCGGCATACCGTGGCGGGATGACATCCCGAGAACGGTTCCTTAACGAAACCCCGCAGTCGGCCGCCGTCGTAGCCCTAGTTGAAGAACTGACCCGCTACCCCTGGTCCAAAAGTTAAGGCAGAGGGCGGCCGTATTCAAGCGTCTGGGGTGGAGCCATAGACAACAGTTTCCCGCGAACACCAACATTGCAGGTGATGCCGCGGATCACCTGCAACTAGAAACAAGGGACGGCGGCCCTCCCATCATCGCCACATCACGGGAATTGGGCGGCCTCATAGAAGCGATCCATTTAGATCTCCGGATGGATTCAGCATCACCAAACTCAGAGGCAACCCAACGCTTCGAGGCCATACTCAGTCAACTCATGGACCCACACGGCGAGCCCACCATTCCGTGGCACGGCCAAAGAGGCCTTTGGAAGATGTGGAACGTCAACGGCATCGACATTGAGTCACCTAAAACGACAGCCGCAGCTCGCTCTCAATCGGTATTCAGGACGAATGATTCTTTGCCGACGTGGAAGCCTACGCCCGCGACAACCGGATGGAATGAGGTCCGCATTTTTCAACGGCTCCTTCACCTCTTCACCCAATGACGCCGGCTTTCCCGCAGAGGGTTCCACTTGGGGCCGCAATCTCGCTTCCGTGCAGGTACCTGTTTGTGTTACGGCACCTGCATGGAGCCAAAGTTTGCTGCGTTACGTCGGAGGATGTTGGAACCTGTGGTGTTGGCTGCTCTTGAGGGTGAGACTAGTTAGGCGGGAGAGATTGCTCAGATTCTTCGCGATGCCGAGTTTCCGGTGCAGGATGGGACGTTGCACCCGTTACTCAATCGACTCCGTCGCGAAGGGCTCCCCCACACACGAGTGGAGGGAATCAACGGCTGGTCCGCAGCGGAAGTATCTTGCCCTCTCTGACGAGGGTTGCGCACAACTCACCCACTTCCGCGACTACTTTCACCAACTCGCAAGGATGATCGAATCCCTTGGACATTGACCGCGGAACACATCACTCTGAGTGGCCATTCTGGAGCTTTCTCCGTGACTGCCGCCGCAAAACGTCTCCTTGTCTCTTAGCTGAGCGATGCGCGCCTGGCCGTTGGCCCGCGCTTGAAGGTGATGCGACTATTCGAGACATTGAAATGGGCGGTTTCAGGCGGTCATTGCAGAGGAATGCTGAAGACGGAAGTGTGATTCCTTAGCGCATGACCTTCGACGATTCTCCCGTATTCAACTTTCAGCCTGCATGAACAAGCAGAATCGCGTTCGGATCAGGAGCGCCTCCAATCGATGCGTACCTGGATCACGTTACCGGGAGGCTAAGTTGGGTTGAACTGACCAATTACGAGACGCAAAAAGGTACTCCGGCGAAATGAAACGGGAGACTAAAAGTCTGATCATGCCCGCTCAGATTTTCTGGGTAAGGGCAGAGGCCAGCGCCCTGATCAAAACTTTGGAACTTCCAGATTAGGGACAGACCAAGTGCCCTCGGTGTGCAGGACGATTTAGCCAAGGTTGCGGCCCCGCCATGCGCCAGCAATTTGCAAGCATTGCGGAACCCTGCCAATCTGTCAGAAACCCACCTATAGCAGCACCCGCTGCGAGTAAATACCGTACAGCACGGTAGTCGCCTGGATCCGGCGCGATACATGCGCCCTGACGACCTCAGACATTCTATGCAGGCACCTTCTGAACATCACGGCAGGGTGCGCTACGCCTTCTAGGCATGGCGCACACCATTACCAGCGAGAACGGCCGCGTATCCCTCCCGATAGGAAGGGTAGGAAAACACGAACCCTGACTCCAGTAGCCGGTTGTTGTGGCAGCGTTTGCCGCGGCTACCCCGCACGCGCAGGGAATCGTTGGCAACTTCCGGTGCTGGCAGGTCGAGACTGCGTGCCAAGAATTCAAGGACTTCGCGGCGATCCGATGGTGATTCGTCGACGCCGATATACAGAGTCTCAGGTCTATTCTGCATGGTCGTGAGGTGCACGATGGCTGCTGCGGCATCGTCACGATGCATCCGACTAGTAAATTCAGGCTCGGGAGAGATCGTCGCGACGCCCTGACGTATACGATCAATTTCCCGAGTGCGTCCTGGCCCATAAAGACCGCCAAGGCGCAGAATCGTGGCCTCGGGAATATGCTGGAGCAACGTCTCTTCCGCTTCTAGCAACACGACTGCCGTCGGCGAACTCGGTCGAGCCGGCGTCGTCTCGTCAACCCAGGATCCATCGTCAATGCCGTAGACCGCTGTCGACGACACATACAGCACTCGCGGTCGCGAAGCGCAGTCGTTACGGATTGCAGCGACGAGATTCAGAACGCTCTTAACGTATGCCGCTCGATAACCGTCCACGCTGCGCTCATCAGGGCTCATGGCTATCACCACGATGGCGGTGTCGGCCGGCAGGGTCGGAACCTCGAAGGAGAGATCAATAGCCTGACCTTCGATTTCGGCTGGAAGTTTCTGCGCTGAGCGCCGAAGTCCTATCACCCTGTGGCCCAGAGAAGCTAGCCGCAACCCGGTCTCAGTTCCAAGGTCACCACAGCCAGCAATCACAACAGACATTTCGTACTCCTCAGATCCCACTGTTCTTCTCGATATCCTCGAGGCCCGGTGCCGAGTAGCCACGGAACATACGAGCTTACGAGACTCCTCCGTGGAATCAGCTACGGCGCGCCAGCTGGCGCAGTTGCTTCGGGCTAACGTCGCCCTTCTCGTTCAGGGCGTTTGGGTAGGGCTGTTCCCAAGTGCCTTACTGGTACTCATGCTCGTGGCATCCTCTTGTATCAACACCGCCGGATGCGCAGAGCCGGGAGTCATCACGACGATGAGAGAACGTTCTCGGTATAGGGTTCGAGAATCCCGCCCTAAACGTCTTCTTCCCACGTTGCATCCCAAGAGGCGATGTGAGAAGAAGACTTCAATCTAGCGGACTTGTTGCCGCGCCGGTTCTGAACCGCCGACGACTGCCTCCGCAAACGCCTCAACGCACTCCCCCGCTATTTCAGCGGCAGTCTCCGGTGCGGCGTCGTTCGGTTTGGTACTGACGATGTCAATGGTGCGGCGTAGTGGAATTTCCTTCATGAGCAAGACCGCGATGAGCGCAACGACGCAAATGACGGCGCTGATCATGAAGATCAAGGCAGCACCGTCACCATAGGCTGCCCGAACAATGATCTTCACCGGCTCCGGCAGGCTGGTCAAGTCCATGGTTGCTGCTGACTTGCCGCTAGGATTCACGCCGATCTTCGCCAGGCCTTCGGAGATCAAGCTGGAAACGCGGGTACCCATGACGGCGCCCAAAACAGCCACGCCTGCGGCCCCACCCACCGTACGGAAGAATGCAACGGCTCCCGACGCCGAGCCAATGTCTTTTACGGCGACGGTGTTCTGCACTGCAAGGACGAGGTTTTGCATCATCATGCCCAACCCCAAGCCAAAGATGAACGTGTAGGAGCCAACGAGGATGAGGTTCGTTTCGTGACTTATGGTCCCTGATAGGCCAAGCCCGATGATGAGCAGGACGGCCCCGCCTACTAGGAAACGCTTCCATTTTCCGAAACGGGTCACCATAAGACCGGAGAAAACAGCACCGATCAAATTGCCTGCAATCATGGGCAAGGTAAGCAATCCAGCCTGTGTGGGGGTGGCCCCACGGGATACCTGGTAATACTGGCCCAAATACGTGGACGACGCGAACATGGCAACACCGACGCTGACCGATGCGATGATGGCCAGCGCAGGAGTCCGAGTCAGGATGATCTTAAGCGGAATGATCGGGGCGGAGACCTTGGTTTCCACCAGGATCAGTGCACTGAGCAAGACGATGGTGCCACCCACCATGAGCGCTGATTGAAGCGATATCCAGTCGTAATAGCCAGCTTGTCCAGCAAAGGAGACCCAGATCAGGATCAAACTGACGCCGGAAGCTAGGAGCAGAGAACCTGCCCAGTCAACTTTGACGGGGCGGGGAATATGTTCAATGTGGAGCGTCACCTGAAGCAGAATCAAAGAAACCACCGCGAGGGGTACGCAAACAAAGAACGTCCAGCGCCATCCGAGCGGGCTATCCACGATGTATCCGCCCAGAAGCGGGCCACCTGCGGTGCCTACTGCCATCACGGCACCCATATATCCGGAATACCTTCCTCGCTCACGCGGGGAAATGATGGTGCCGATAATGGCTTGGGCCAACGCCGTCAGGCCGCCCATTGCGATGCCTTGGACCACGCGGGCGGTCAGAAGGAACGGGATGGTCGTTGCGAACCCCGCCATAACCGAGCCCGCCACGAAGATGATGATGCTCAGCTGAACCAGTAACTTCTTGTCGAAGAGGTCGGAGAGCTTTCCCCAGATGGGTGTGGTGGCCGCATTAGCCAACAGGGATGCGGTGATCACCCAAGCAAAGTCTGTCTGCGTTCCATGTAGCTGATCCATGATGGTCGGCAGCGCATTGGCAACGATGGTGGACGACAAAATGGCAGTAAAAAAGGCTGCCAGCAGGCCTGTCAAGGCCTGAAGCACTTGACGGTGAGTCATGCCTGTATCGCTGGTCGCCACGGCCGCTGGGTTCGGTGCGGTCGTAGTGGATCGTCTTTTCATACTGTCCCGTCGTCAAGGTGCAATCAAATGGTAATAACGACAGTCAGGAAAGAGAGCCGCTTAAAGTTGCCTCAAACAACTATAAGTTGAACACTTCCTTAGGGCAACTAAGTAACGGTGAGACATGCATCACGCCAATGACGGTGCCCGCAAGCGCTGACGTAGCTTGCGGGCACGGGGTGTGGAGTAATCGCTGAGTCTTTACCTTTTAGGCTCCAGGAGTCACTTACTCGAATGCAACCGTTTCTCTAGCGCGAGTTGAGAGACCCGCTCCAACAAAGCCGTGGAAATAGGGTCTGGCAGTATGCGCATTCCATGCAGTGAATTCTGATTTCGCCCAGCCACCGTCATCAGCTACTACGTCAGCTATATGTAGAGAAACCGTCGCAGGAAGAAACATCGGAGACTCAAAGAAAATCTCCCAATTGAAGGTGTCGGGTCTCTGGGTTGCAATGTCCGCCAGCACTCGCGAAGCCGCGTACATTCCATGCGCAATCGAGCGACGCAGTCCCAGTGCTTTGGCCGAAATTACGCTGAGGTGAATGGGGTTGAAATCGCCCGATACCGCTGCGTATGCCCTCCCCGTATCTACCCCGAGGTGCCATTGGGCTGTAGGCTTCGGCGCCGAGAACATGGGCCGTTCCCCGGACGCGAACTGATGGTTAGGTTTATCTAAACCGGGTAGGTATATTCCCTTGGCCAGATACGTGGAGACCCCACGCCACAAGAGCTCTAGTCCAGAATCGCTAAGGACTTCCACCACAATCTGGACTTGTGTACCACTTCGGTGTCCAGTCAGGTTTCGCGCCCATGCTCGGACAGTGAGGCTTTGCTCAAAGTGCACCGGCGCAAAGTGGTCCACCTGATTGGACAAGTGGATCATTCCCAGCAGCGGCAGGGGAAAGTCGTCCTGAACCATCACACTCATGGCTGCGGGAAATGTGAGCGCGTGAATGTATCCCGATGGCAAGACATCACGTGCTGGCATGCCCATAAGATGAGCGAATTCCGTCAACTTCTTTAGATCGGCCTTGACCCCCCGAACCTCCACCGCGCGGGAGGGTAGCGCCACTACTGGTGTGGCCCGAAGGAGACGCTGTTTTGCGGCTGAGGACGCCGCATTGAGATAAAGCTTGGACAAAAGAGGCATCTCGTTCAGATATTGATCCACGACTAAGCTCCGACCAAATTCTGACCACAGATACGCAATACGTTGGCACTGACTCCGGATGAAGCCTCACTGGCAAAGTACGCAATGGCTTCCGCGACATCCGAGGGCCTTCCGCCCTGCTGGAGACTGTTAAGCCTTCTAGCGATTTCCCTGGTTGCAAACGGGATCTTCGCAGTCATATCCGTTTCAATGAAGCCCGGGGCGACGGCGTTGACAGTGCCGCCTCGCTCTGCCAGCAACGGCGCCGTTGAACGGACCATACCAATAACCCCTGCCTTGGAAGCTGCGTAGTTGGTCTGGCCACGATTGCCAGCGATTCCGCTAGTAGATGCCACGCTAATGATCCGCGGATGTGTTGTGAAGTGACTACTGGCGAGAAACGCTTGATTCATGCGCAATTGGGCGCTGATGTTCACGGCGATAACTGAGTCCCATTTGGACGCATCCATATTCGCCAGCAGCTTGTCCCGGGTAATTCCAGCGTTATGCACCACGATGTCTAAGCGACCGTACCGCTGTGTAGCGTGGTCCAAAATGCGCGCGCCAGCTTCCGTCACAGTAATATCCAGCTGCAGTGCAGTCCCGTGGATTTCATTAGCAACGCTAGCCAAGTGGTCCCCAGCACCGGGCACATCCACCACAATTACCTGTGCTCCATCGCGGGCAAGAGTCCGGGCAATGGCGGCACCAATACCGCGGGCGGCACCCGTTACGACGGCGACCCTGCCTTTCAGCGGTCGATCCCAGTCAACAAGCTCGGTACTGCCTTCCCCGGACGCCCTCAAGAATTGCCCATCAACGAACGCTGAACGCCCCGAGAGAAAAAAGCGCATGGCCGAGACAGGGCTGGGGTCAGCGGCACCAGTGCCGTTGGCGAGCACAATGCCGTTGGCGGTAGCCCCCGCGCGAAGCTCCTTGGCGAGGGAGCGAACAATCCCATCAATACTGTTACGAGCAGCAGCCATCTCCGGGACGTCTGAGGCAATTGCTTCGCGGGAAATGCTCACCACGCGCGCGTTGCGCGCTAAATCCCGAACGGATGCCCCGGCAACAAGCAGAGGTGCGGAAAGTTGGTCCGGATGAGCCAGCTCATCAAGGACTAGGACGATTGCGCCCAACTTTTCCTTCGGCGTAGCATGCCGGCGTACATCCAAGCCCCAGCTCAACAGGACACTTGCAACGGAATCAGCGCCAGAAGTGTGGCCCACCACTAGCACAGGGCCTTCCACGAGAGGAGCCCCTGGACTGTACCGGCGCAAAATGGCTGGCTGTGGGAGGCCTAATCGTTTGGCGAGGTCTTTGCCGAACCCCCGACTTACGAACTGGGTGTATTTGTCTATTTGGGCACTCTTCTGTGCAGTCATCGCTTCTACCTCGCTTCTAGAAGTGCTACGACGCCCTGACCACCAGCGGCGCAGACGGAGATGATGCCGCGGGCAGGGCGACCATCCACGTGCCCGCGTTCGTGGAGCATCTTTGCCAGCGTGGCAACAAGACGACCACCCGTTGCTGCGAACGGATGACCCGCCGCCAAAGAGGAGCCATTAACATTCAATTTCGCTCGATCCACGGTTCCGTACGCACCTGATAGCCCGAGCCGTTCCTTACCGAATTCCTCGTCTTCCCATGCTGCCAGCGTGCTAAGTACTGTGCCAGCAAACGCCTCGTGGATTTCGAAGTAATCGATGTCCGCCAGGGTCAGCTGGTTTCGAGCAAGCAGGCGAGGTACTGCGAATGCTGGTGCCATCAAAAGACCGTCCTTGCCGTGCACGAAGTCCACTGCTCCCGCCTCGCCGTCAACAACATTCGCGAGCATCGGTAGATCGTGGGCCTGTGCCCAAGCTTCGGATGCGAGCAAAACGGTGGACGCACCATCGGTCAGCGGTGTGGAGTTCCCCGCTGTCATCGTGGCACCCTCGCCTAGATTCCGGCCAAAGGCGGGCTTTAGCTTGGCAAGTTTCTCCATGCTGGAGTCGGCACGCAGATTTGAGTCCCGGCTCAACCCGCGGTAGGGAGTCAAGAGATCGTCAAAAAAGTGTCGATCGTAGGCAGCTGCAAGATTCTTGTGGCTAGCCAATGCCAGCTTGTCTTGATCTTCGCGGCTAATCTTCCACTGGGCAGTAGTCAGCGCTTGGTGTTCACCCATCGAAAGACCCGTTCGCGGCTCGCCAGTAGACGGAGCATCAGGAGAGAGGTCCTTGGGCCGAATCCGAGCGGCAATTTTGACTTTGTCCATGACAGTCTTAGCCCGGTTCAGATCCAACAAAACTGAACGAAGACCCTCGCTGACGGCGATTGGCGCATCTGAGGCGGAGTCAACCCCGCCTGCGATCGCAGATTCAATCTGTCCGAGCTTGATCTTGTTTGATAGGCCAATAACGGCTTCCATCCCGGTCGCACAAGCCTGCTGAAGGTCATAGGCCGGAGTCTGCGAGGACAAGGCCGAACCGAGCACGGCTTCACGCGTGAGATTGAAGTCGCGGGAATGCTTGAGCACGGCGCCCGCGGCAACCTCGCCAATGACGGCTTCCTGCAATCCAAAACGAGCCACAAGTCCATCCAATGCAGCTGTCAGCATGTCCTGGTTTGAAGAGTGTGAGTATGCTCCACCTGATCTGGCAAATGGGATCCTATTCCCGCCAACGATGACCGCGTTGCGGACCGTGGGGGTATAGCTATTCTCTGCCGTGGGTGTACTCATGGGCTTTTCTCCTTGGATTGAGGCCAATATAACTGATACCCAGCGTACCTGATACGCTGGGTATCGTGAACATGTTACCTACTCCTGCGGAGCTGTCACAGCAAGACCAGACGCCCAAGGCTTACGCTGGCCGCAATTGCGAGACCTCTCCTTCGCGCGGCATGAGAATGAACGACGAGACCGCGCCGAGCTCAACCGTGGACGGCCGATCCTCACGGTGGGAAGCTCACCGCGAGGAACGCCGCCGTGATCTCATCAGGGCAGCCCGCAGGGCCGTGCACCATCTTGGTTTCGAAGCGTCCATGGAGGATATTGCCGTAAATGCTGGCACCTCGAAGTCTGTGTTCTATAGGTATTTTGGGGACAAGGCGGGGCTCCAATTGGCTGTCGGAAAAGTAGTTATAGGCCAAATGCAAGACGCAATCCTCGCGGCTGGCATGACGGCAAGGACCCCGCGCGAGGGCCTTGTCAATATGGTCACCGCATACCTGCAAATGGCGCAGACTTCCCCCAACGTCTATACCTTTGTCACCGTTACCTCCGATGCAGGCTCCCTCCCCACGGGTGCACTCACCGGCTTTTTTGACGCAGTGACCCTGATGATTAGCGAGCCTTTGCGCGATCTTCTAGGAGGATCAGACTCGCCCTTATTGGGGTACTGGCCCACCGCCGCCATCGGACTGGTCCGCACAGCCGGAGAACTCTGGCTGAAGACCCCAACGTCACCGACGAAACCCAGTCATAGCGTGATGGCCGAACAGATTTCAGCATGGCTTTTTGACGGTGTGTGGCAGCAAGTTCCCCATACCGGCTCCGAAGAACAACTTTTGATCAATGTCCCGTAGATACCAGCAGAAGGATTTCCATGACTGACCTAATAACCCCGGGCGCCAAGACGGACGATGGTTCCGCAGTAGACGTTGCCGTACTTGGCAAGGCACTTCTGGGTAGGTGGTCCGACGTTCGGATCCAAGCCCGCAAGCTGGCTGGCAATCCAGAGTTGCACAAAGTCGAGGGGCTCAGCCACACCGAACATCGCAAGCGCGTGTTTACTCAGCTGGGCATTCTGGTCAGGGAGGACGGCGTCCACCGCGCTTTCCCCACCCGTCTGGGTGGCAGCGACGATCATGGCGGCAATGTCGCTGGATTTGAAGAACTGGTCATCGCCGATCCGTCCCTGCAAATTAAGGGCGGAGTGCAGTGGGGACTTTTCGGCTCAGCCGTGATGCATCTTGGCACACAAGAACATCAAGACAAGTGGCTCCCCGGCATCATGAACTTGCAAACTCCTGGCTGCTTCGCCATGACGGAGATAGGCCACGGATCCGATGTGGCTTCCATCGCCACCACGGCTACTTATGACCCTGCCACACAGGAATTCATTATCAACACTCCGTTCAGTGCGGCATGGAAAGAATACATCGGCAACGCAGCAGTAGACGGACTAGCGGCCGTCGTTTTCGCACAGCTCATCACCAACGGAGTGAACCACGGAGTTCACGCCTTCTATGTTGAGTTACGTGATCCCACTAGTAAAGAGTTCTTACCCGGTGTTGGCGGCCTTGATGACAATATTAAGGGTGGTCTGAATGGAATTGACAACGGAAGGCTGCACTTTAGTAACGTCCGGATTCCGCGTACCAACCTCCTCAACCGCTACGGGGACGTGGCGGTTGACGGAACGTATTCTTCTCCTATTGCGAGTCCGGGCCGGCGCTTCTTCACCATGCTCGGAACCTTGGTTCAGGGTCGTGTTTCTCTCGACGGAGCCGCCGTGGCTGCGTCCAAGGTGGCGCTAACTATTGCGGTTAAGTACGCGACAGAGCGCCGGCAGTTCAACGCGGCTTCGCAGACAGAGGAAGTCGTGCTGATGGACTACCAGCGCCACCAGAGAAGACTGCTCCCCCGTCTAGCCACCACCTACGCGGCAGCCTTCGCCCACGAAGAACTTTTGGTGAAGTTCGACAGCGTATTCTCCGGTCTCCATGACAGCGATGAAGACCGCCAGGATTTAGAGACGCTCGCGGCAGCACTGAAATCCATGTCGACCTGGCATGCTCTGGATACATTGCAAGAATGCCGTGAAGCCTGTGGCGGCGCAGGTTTCATGGTCGAAAACCGTTTCACATCACTGCGCGCAGACCTTGACGTCTACACAACTTTTGAAGGCGACAATACGGTCCTGCTCCAGCTGGTGGCTAAGCGACTACTTGCTGACTACAGTAAGGAATTCCGCAACCTCGACTTTGGTGTTTTGGCCCGATTCGTTGTTGGCCAAGCCGCTGACCTCACCATCAATAAGACGGGACTGCGGCAGGCGGCTCAGTTCATGGCTGATTCCGGGTCCGCGCAGAAGTCCGCAAAAGCCCTCAAGGATGAGGACACCCAACACGAGATGCTCGCTGGCAGGGTTCAACAAATGGTCGCGGACGTCGCGGCCGCCTTGAAAGGAGCTGCAAAACTCCCCAAGGACAAGGGCGCTGAAGTCTTCAACCAACACCAAAACGAACTAATTGAAGCGGCCCGGGCTCACGCTGAGCTACTACAGTGGGAAGCGTTCACCAGGGCACTGCGCTCCCTCGAGGATCCGGGTACCCGCCGCGTCCTGACCCGCTTGCGGGACTTGCTTGGCCTGACGCTCATTGAAAAGCACCTCGACTGGTACCTCATGAACGGACGGATCTCAATGCAGCGGGCTAGAACATTGGCACCGTACATCAATCGCGTCTTAGAGAAGTTGCGCCCGCATGCCTTGGATCTTGTCGATGCATTCGGCTACGGCCCAGAACATCTTCGGGCCACCATAGCAACAGGCATCGAACGTGATCGCCAAGACGAAGCCAGAGATTACTTCCGCGCGTTGCGCGCTAGTAAGGATGCTCCGGTGGATGAGAAAGTGATGCTCGCTAAGGAAAAGGACCGCTCCAAGAAATAGCGACCCTACGACCTAGACGTGTACTGGGACGATGACCCATCCCCCAGTACACGTCTAATTCGCTGTCTACAACGTGTTAGTGTGCCAAGACGCTTCGGTACACCTCAAGGGTCGCCTCCACAATCGATTCCCAGGAGAAATTCTCCTTGGCGCGTTGGCGACCTTTCTCCCCCATGGCCCTGGCACGGGGAGGATCATTGAGAACTTCAAGGAGAGCAGCGGCGAAGTCCGCCACGAATTTCTCCGGGTCCAACGGGGACCCTGTGCCGTCAGGGACCTGATCCAACGGTACTAATAACCCGGTTTCTCCGTGGGCAACGACTTCGGGAATCCCGCCAGTGGCACTGGCCACCACCGCCGCACCACACGCCATAGCTTCCAAGTTGACAATACCAAGCGGCTCATAGATCGAAGGACAAGCAAAGACTGTCGCATGGCTAAGAACTTGGACAAGTTCTTTCCTTGGCAGCATGCGTTCAATGACCACGACGCCGTCGCGCGCTGCTTTGAGACCCGCGATCAGCGAGTTGACCTCCGCGCCAAGCTCGGGGGTGTCCGCCGCGCCAGCACACAAAACCAACTGCACGTCCGGGGGAAGTGAGGCCGCCGCACGCAACAAGTACGGTAGGCCCTTCTGACGAGTTACCCGACCCACCCACACGACGCTGGGCCTGCCCGGGTCAATGCCCAAAGAACGAACGACGTCCTCGTCTTCATCTCGGCGCCAAGACTCCACATCGATTCCGTTGTGAATCACTTTGACCTTGGCGGGATCTACGTCGGGATAGCTACGCAAAATATCGTGGCGCATACCATCCGAGACAGCAATAATTGCCGCCGCGGCTTCATAGGCTGTTTTCTCAACCCACGACGAGATCGCATATCCCCCACCGAGTTGTTCTGCCTTCCAAGGGCGCAACGGTTCTAAACTATGTGCGCTGAGCACATGGGGAATGCCGTGGAGCAGTGAGGCGAGGTGCCCCGCCATATTTGCGTACCACGTATGGGAGTGCACCACATCCGCCCCTGCAATGTCAGGAACTATTTGTAGATCAACTCCCAAAGTCTGCATCGCGGCGTTAGCGCCTGCCAGCTCGGGGAGATTGCCATAGGAAGTCACGGTTGCCCCGTGAAAGTCCTCGGCGCGTTCGGCGCCGAAGGCATGAACTCGCAAATCTACCTTCGCGGCAAGGACGCGGCTGAGCTCGGCAACGTGGACGCCGGCTCCTCCATAGATCTCAGGCGGAAATTCTTTGGTCACAATATCGATACGCACCGTTCCAATGTAGTGTCTTTGAACACGTTGTTCTAGTGTGAAGGTGTTGGACCCGTTCACGGGGAGCGATTCGTAGCAACATTCAAGCTGTCGGAGGTTGTTCAATGTCTGTCAAAAAAGTTCTTGCGATTGTACTGGCGGGCGGTGAAGGCAAACGGTTGATGCCTTTGACAGCAGACCGCGCCAAGCCTGCAGTCCCTTTTGCCGGTTTTCGGTTAGTGGATTTTGCCTTATCTAATCTGGCAAATTCCGGGTATTTCAAGATTGTCGTTTTGACCCAATACAAGTCGCACAGCCTGGACCGCCACATCTCGGAGACGTGGCGGATGTCAACACAACTAGGAAACTATGTGGCCAGTGTTCCGGCGCAGCAGCGCCGCGGGAAGAGCTGGTTCTTAGGCAGCGCCAACGCAATCTACCAGTCCATGAACCTCATTGGGGATGCCGAGCCGGACATCGTAGTGGTGGTCGGAGCAGACCACGTCTACCGGATGGACTTCGAGCAGATGGTTGACAACCATATTAAGTCGGGGGCTCGAGCCACCGTGGCCGCAGTCCGCCAGCCCCTCGAGATGGCTGACCAGTTCGGCGTCATCGAAGTGGACAGCTCCGTCGATACCGGGGTGAATGGCGCCCACAAAATCTCGGCCTTCGTAGAGAAGCCAAGCTCCACGCCGGGCCTGCCCGACGCTCCGGAACAATTCCTAGCCTCCATGGGCAACTACGTCTTTGACTCAGATGCCCTGATAGAAGCGTTGGAGCAGGATGCTGCAAAGAGCGAAACAAAGAATGACATGGGGGCAGACATCATCCCGTATTTCGTTAATCGCGGGGAAGCTTTCGTCTATGATTTTTCCACGAACGACATACCCGATGCCACCGATAGAGACCGCAACTATTGGAGAGATGTGGGGACCATAGATTCCTACTACGACGCCCATATGGACCTCATCTCTCCATTGCCCATCTTCAACCTTTACAACAGGGCCTGGCCTATTTACACACGCAGCACCACCTCTCCCCCGGCAAAGTTCGTCCACGGTGCACACAACGCGGTGGGAACTGCTCTGGATTCCATCGTCGCTCCCGGAGTAGTCGTCTCTGGTGGAGTTGTTGAGAACTCGGTTCTCTCCAACGATGTCTTTGTCGGTACCGGTGCCAGGGTCAGCGATTCTGTGCTGTTAGACAAGGTGGTGGTGGGTGCTGGTGCCGTGGTGCGCAGAGCAATTCTTGATAAGAACGTACATGTTCCGGCCGGCGCAACCATTGGTGTGGACCCGGGTCTGGACCGAGCACGTGGCTTTGCTGTCACCGAGTCAGGCATCACCGTTCTTAGCAAGGGTCAAGTAGTTCCGGTGCCTGACGCGGCAGAAATGACGTTGGCAAAAGTGGCAGCTGCTGCTCTCCCGGAAGCACTGGAACTGGCTATTGCGGCCAATAGGCTCTCCAGAGAGGCGTTGGATTTGGTCGTTGAAAACCAAATCAGCGCCACTGAGTCTGAATCGGTGCGGGAAGAGGCTAAAATTGATGAGTGACTGCTGCTGAACTGACCCCGGAAGAAATTCAAAATTGCATCAAGGTTTTGGAGAATATTCACGCTTACGACGAAGAAAGTCCTGATTACGTCAATGTCCGCCGTGCAACCGGCAAGATGTTCAAGGCTGTAAAAAGACATCGTCGTACGGAAAAAAGAGATGCCGTCAACGACGCCGACCGAGCAGTCATTGCAAAGACAGCCACAGCGGCACCTGACCGAATCGATGACGAAACTCGTGGAAACAAGCTCAAAGCATCCACGAGCGGCGAAGTGGCGGGGACGCTCCAGCGTTCCCGCCCCTGCTATATCTGCAAACAGCATTACACGCAGGTGGACGCTTTCTATCATCAATTGTGCCCGCAATGCGCTACTTTCAACCATTCCAAACGTGATGCGCGCACGGATCTACGCGGCAAACGGGCGCTGCTAACTGGTGGCCGGGCCAAAATAGGCATGTACATAGCACTCCGGCTCCTGCGGGACGGTGCTCACACCACCATCACCACCCGCTTCCCCAAGGATGCGGCTCGTCGCTTTGCAGCGATGGAAGACAGCTCTGAGTGGCTTGACCGTCTAAGTGTGGTGGGAATCGATCTTCGCGATCCAAGTCAGGTGATAGCTCTGACCGATTCCTTAACCGACGCAGGGCCGCTGGACATCATCATCAACAACGCCGCCCAGACTGTGCGCCGTTCAGGTAATGCGTACCAACCCTTGGTGGATGCTGAGCTTGAACCGCTCCCCACCGATACTCCGATGCCAGAACTGCTGACGTTCGGCCACGCACATGACAAGCATCCGCTCGCCCTTGCCAGCCAGATCTCCGAGCACCCCAAACTTGGTGGCGATCAGATTGCCGCCCTTGCCCTCTCGATGGGCTCTGCCTCCTTGGAACGGATGGACGCCGGAACAGCCATCGACGCCGGAGGCCTGGTGCCTGATGTGTCAACCGTGAATAGCTGGACACAAGTCGTCGATCAGGTGGATTCATTGGAGATGCTTGAAGTCCAGCTGTGCAACGTGACCGCACCATTCCTGCTTGTCTCACGTCTCCGCCCGGCCATGGCCGCCTCCACAGCCAGGCGGAAATACATCGTCAACGTCTCTGCCATGGAGGGCCAGTTCTCCAGAGCCTATAAGGGCCCCGGGCATCCGCACACCAACATGGCTAAAGCGGCGTTGAACATGCTCACACGCACTAGCGCTGCGGAGATGTTGGATACTGACGGCATTCTTATGACAGCCGTGGACACCGGTTGGATCACGGATGAACGACCGCACTATACCAAGGTGCGCCTGGCCCAGGAGGGTTTTCACGCTCCTCTTGACCTTGTCGACGGCGCGGCCCGCGTCTACGATCCCATCGTCATGGGTGAGTCGGGGGAAGACCAGTATGGAGTATTCCTCAAGGATTATCGCAAGAGTGCCTGGTGAACGCGGCAGTGCCCATTTGGGAAAAGTTGGCAGCATCCACCCGCCCGCTAGTTCCAGGCTTAGCCGCAGCTTTGCTCGCTGTCGTGGTTTCGCTAGTGATCCATACGGCTGTTCCGATGCTCCCAGCCATGACAGTCGCCGTCGTACTGGGTATTGCAGCAGTCAACCTTCCCGGTTCCGCCTCGCTGTGCGCTGGCCCGTGGCGTGCTGGCCTGAACTTCGCCGGTAAGCACTTCATGCGAGTCGGCATCATTTTTCTGGGTCTGAAACTAAGTCTTGGGGACATCCTCCACCTCGGGTGGAGAACAGTTGCACTTGTCGTAGCGGTAGTGATGCTCAGCTTTGCCGGCACCTATGCACTAGGGAAACTGTTCAAACTTGAAGGGGACACCCCGCTTCTGATTGCCACCGGATTTTCGATCTGTGGCGCTTCAGCCATTGGCGCCATGGCCGCCGTGCGGGGAACGAAGCACAGCGACACCGTATTACCGGTTGCTCTAGTCACCCTGTGCGGCACCTTGGCCATCGGTGTCCTGCCTCTGCTGATGCACCCTCTCGGACTCACTCCCCTAGCCTTCGGCCAATGGGTCGGTGCAGGCGTTCACGACGTCGGCCAGGTCGTTGCCACCGCTCAAACAGCTGGTTCAGTCGCTCTCAGTGCCGCCATCATCATCAAGCTCACACGAGTGGTACTTCTGGCTCCGATCGTGGGTGTGGCTGGCGCTTTCGAAAGGCGCAGACTCACAACCGCGGCCAACAGGGCCCAAGGTGTTGGCGCAGATACCCTGACAGAGCGAAAGTCTCCACCCATTGTTCCCGTGTTTGTCATAGGTTTCTTAGCTATGATCGCTCTGCGAACGCTCGGATGGCTGCCGGCCGGTGCCATCGAGATTGGGTCAGTGGCACAGGACGTTTTTCTCGGGGCTGCACTGTTTGGCCTTGGATCGTCGGTGCGCATCAGTGCGCTCCTACGAACAGGTGCCCGGGCCACGATTATGGCCTTGTGCGCTTGGGCTCTCATTGCAACTCTTGCCTTCGGAGCCGTCCATCTCATGTCAGCCTAAGTGAGCTCGCTACGCCTGAGAAAAGAAGGCTACGGCAACCGTGGTTAAATGAAATAGTGTCTAATTCAAATTTGAGCCGTGACGAAGCGGCAGCGCGCAAATCTCTAATTTCCGTCAACCACTATGACGTGAGAGTCGATATTGGAAATGCCGAATGTCTAACCGAGCCAGGTTTTTCCACCCAAAGTACCATCACTTTTTCTGCGTCCCGGCCAGACTCAGAGACGTTCCTGGACTTTATTGGGATCAGCGTAGAATCGGTGGTTCTTAACGGGCGCGCTTTGAACGTTGCGGACGTGGTTGATGATGCTCGAATCCATCTTCCTGGACTAGCTCTGGAGAACGAAGTTCTTATCCGCGCCACTGCCGCTTACTCCCGCAGCGGAGAGGGCATGCATCGCTTCCAAGACCCCGCCGATGGACTCGTATATACCTACACCCAATACGAACCCGCTGATGCCAGGCGTGTGTTCGCTAATTTTGAACAGCCTGACTTGAAAGCCCCGTTCACTTTCCACGTGGCAGCGCCCGCGAACTGGGAAGTAGCCTCAAATCAGTCGGTGAGCAATGCCAGTACCCAGGAGATGGACCAAGACGGGAGTCCCTCCACATCGTGGTGGGACTTTGCTACCACACTGCCAATTTCAACTTATATCACTAGCATTTTGGCCGGTCCTTACTACAAGGTCAACGATCACTTCAGTATGGTTTTCGGTCCGGAGAGCGCACACGCCGGGACCACCTTGGAAGTCCCACTCTCCGCCTACTGCCGCGCATCCTTGTCACAGAACTTTGACACTGACCCCATTTTTGCCGTCACCAAAGCAGGTTTGTACTACTTCAACGAACTCTTTGACTACCCGTATCCCTTTGGCAAATACGATCAGGCGTTTGTTCCCGAATACAACCTTGGTGCCATGGAAAATCCGGGCTTAGTAACGTTCACAGAGTCCTATATCCATACCTCGCGAGCCACCGACACCCAATACCAGCAGCGCGCCAACACCATCATGCACGAGATGGCACACATGTGGTTTGGCGATCTCGTCACCATGAGTTGGTGGGATGATCTGTGGTTGAAGGAATCCTTTGCCGACTTCATGGGCCACCTGGCCGTAGCCGACGCCACCGAATGGGGATCGAAATCCTGGACAATGTTCGCCAGTAGGCGTAAAGCGTGGGCTTATGTCCAAGACCAACTTCCGACCACCCATCCGATCGTGGCAGATATCCCGCATCTTGAAGCGGCCAAGCAGAACTTCGATGGAATTACTTACGCAAAAGGTGCATCAGTCCTCAAACAGCTGGTCGCTTACGTAGGTCAGGATGCCTTTATGGCCGGTGCACGCAGCTACTTTGCGAGCCACGAGTATGCAAACACCACCCTCACAGACCTCCTCACTCCCCTCAGTGAAGCTTCTGGTCGCGACTTGAGTGCATGGGCCGGTCAATGGCTTCAGACGGCTGGCATTTCCACCCTGACGCCAACTATGGAGATCGTGGATGGGAAGATAACTGCGTTCTCGATCTCTCAAGAAGCGGTGGATCCGATCACCGGCCTTTCAGCTTTACGCCCGCACCGTCTAAGCGTTGGCTTCTTTACAAAAGACAAAGACTCTCAACTACGCCGGACACATTCAGTCACCATCGACGTGGCTGGTGCGCAGACGGACGTTGGAGTCCTGATCGGGATTGCAGCCCCGGATTTGGTGGTGCTCAACGATGAAGACCTAACGTACGCAAAGGTCCGACTCGATGTGACCTCCCTGTCAACAGCACTGACTTCCCTGGGCACTGTTGCGGAGCCGATGGCGCGGTCTTTGGTGTGGTCCTCGCTATGGAACGCAACCCGCGACGCCGTCCTGCCCGTGCGTACATATGTGAAGGCTGTTTGCGAGCAGGCCGCCGGAGAGTCTGACATCGCCCTATTGCAGTCCTTGTCGGAGAACGCACTGAGTGCTGTCCGCGATTTTTGTCCACCCACCAAGCGCGGCGAATTGCGGGCGGTACTCCTTTCCGCGGTAGAAAATAACCTTGATGCCGCCGAGGCTGGGAGTGACGAACAGCTTATTTGGGCGAGGACGCTGGCAGCGCTGGGCCGGAGCACCGATACGGCGAACACACGCATCCGCGGCCTTCTCAACGGCTTCGACGTTCCGGAGGGCCTGCGAGTTGACAGCCAACTTCGCTGGTCCTGCTGGCAAGCCCTAGCTGCCAACGAGGAGGCCACGGTCAGCGAGCTCGACGCCGAACTTAAGGCTGCTACGACGGCGGAGACCCGAGTGGGTAGGGTAATAGCGCTTGCTTCCTTCCCGCAGCCTGACGTCAAAGCCAAAGCGTGGACTGATGCGCTCACCGGGATGGAGCTGACAAATGAACTGCTCAGCGCCACGATCGAGGGCTTCATGGTTGGCAGCCACGACTTGCTTGATCCTTACGTGGAGCCGTACTTCTCTGCGCTCATTGATATCTGGGAGCAGCGCAGTATTGAAATTGCTTCGCGTCTAGTGCGGGGCCTCTTCCCATCCCATCAGGATCTGGGAAGCGACGCACAACCGACGCAGCATCCCGTGGTCATGCGAACCGATTCTTGGCTCGCAGACAATGACACTGCGCCGACAGGCTTGCGCCGCCTAGTGCTTGAACAGCGTGATCAGTTGGTACGCTCGCTCACTGCCCAAATAGGGTGATGGTCTAACGCCGACGAAGGAAGACGGTGGCGGCGCGGATCATCCCTGCCGCCACCAGCGCCCAGATAGCCACCGCAACCCAGTTGGCCCACGATCCAATAACGGCGACCAACGGCATGTCATTGACGTCACCGAATCGGAAAGTCGCCACGGAGAACATCCCGAGAGGGAACACAATTGACCACAACGCTGTGCTGTAGCGCAGTGGTTCTTTTCTGACCATGTGGCGCCAGATACCAAATGCCACCAGCAGTGGTACCCACCACAGACCAAAGGCCCATAGAAGGTAGCTGATCCCGCCTACAGTGGGACCAGCTAGGTCCAGGACAGGTACTCCGCGGGGAAGGTGAAGGATCATGGACCCAGCCAGTACGGTGATGGCTGTGGCGCCCATAAAAATCCAGTTAGCGGGCACGATTCCACCAGCGTTTTCGCCACCCGTCAGAAGCCGCAGTATGACCAGCGTGGTCAATGTCAGATACAGCATGATGCCGATACCCCAAAAAGCCACCGCGGCGTCACTGAGTATACGTGCGTTCCCACCGTCCCCGGCCAGTGTGGCCGCGGCAACGGCAAGTGACTGTGTGGAAACGACCCAAAGGAACCATGTACCGTCCACGGCCAGCAGCCTCGGCAACGGACTATCCCCTACTTCGGTCCGCAACATCATGGACAGCGGAACCCCGTAACCTAAAAACAGCCATAAGGGGACGCTCAGTGCCGCCAACCACCAGGTAACTACAGGCGCAGTTTCATGGAAGCCGGCTCCGACCACGTTAAGGGCGGCCACCATGGTGAGGTAACCGAATCCCAAGTGGGGATTGCGGAAGTTAGCTACGACCTCACGGGGGCGGCTCAAAATTCTGCCCACAAGACCGACGGTGAGGACTACGAGGCCTCCTGCTGCAATCCACAAGAGGATCTGTGACGCTAACTGCCACCCGGCATCCGTCAACGCCGCTGAGACGATGCCCGTCGCCATGACGAAGGAGAAAGCCGCCGGAGGTTGCCTCAGCCACCACCGCAAGGACACGGCAAGTCGCGGGGCTGGCTCAGCATTATCCGTCATCATGGGATGCGCACAAGCCATTCCTCTGTGCCAAACTTCGTCTGGACCAAACGGGCAGCCTCTGCCAACTCTTCACGCGTCAATACGGACTCTTTAGCGTTGTAACGGTCCCTAAAGGTCGCCATCATGGTTGAGAGAATGGCGTCACGATCAAGCCCCGTCTGACGACGCAGCGGGTCCACCCGTTTTTTAGCCGAACGGGTACCCTTGTCTGAGAGCTTCTCCTGACCAATCCGTAAGACTTGAACCATTTTCTCCGCGTCAATGTCATAACTCATGGTGACGTGGTGAACCATTCCAGTGTTGCCTAAACGCTTCTGCGCAGCCCCGCCAATCTTTCCCTGCTCAGTTGCGATGTCATTCAACGGTACATAGAAGGCTCGTACACCGATGGACTCCAGCGCCGCCATGACCCAACTGTCTAAAAATTTGTATGAGTCCTCAAAGCTCAAACCGTCCACCAAGCTCTGCGGCAGGTACAGAGAATACGTAATGCAGTTGCCAGCTTCCATGAACATGGCCCCGCCACCGCTAATACGGCGCACCACATGAATACCGTATTTTTCGACGCCGATCGGATTAATTTCGTTGCGCACAGATTGGAAACTGCCGATCACCACTGAGGGCTCCTCCCAGTCCCAGAAACGCAACGTGGGATTGCGGAGGCCGGCTCCAACTTCTCGCGTCAGAACTTCATCCAGAGCCACATTGACTGCCGTGGGCAGCACAGTAGGAGCAATGATCTCCCATTCGTGGTCTAGCCAACTGCTCGCCTTAGCCAATGCCCTGCGCACTGCAATAGCCACTGCCTGTGCGGAGAAGCCGAAAAGGACTACATTTTCTGGCAGGGCGGCCGTGATGGCGTCGGCTAACGCCGCTGCGCTCAGTTCTGTGGAAAGCCCAGTCAAAGCTGCGTTGATGTCATCCAGTGCCTCGTCGGGTTCGAGGAAAAAATCGCCACTAACGGACACTGTAGAAAGCTTGCCACCCGCCACAGAGAGATCCACAACCACCAGTTTTCCACCGTGGACTTTATATTCACCATGCATGAGAGAAGCCATGAGACTAGTTTCCCAATCATTGGCCCGGATGTGCAAAAAGACCCGCACCAAAGGTGCGGGTCTTTGAAGAAAATAGTTCCAGTGAAGCGAGCTTACTTCTTGCCGAAACCAGCAAAGCGAGCGTTGAAGCGCTCCACGCGGCCGGCGCTGTCCATGATGCGCTGCTTACCCGTGTAGAACGGGTGTGACTCCGAGGAGATTTCAACGTCGATAACCGGGTAGGTTTTGCCGTCTTCCCACTCGATGGTCTTGGTGGATGTCGCGGTGGAACGCGTCAGGAACTTTGTGCCGGAAGCCAAGTCATGGAAAACGATTGCTTCATACTTGGGGTGCGTGTTCTGCTTCACTATGTGCCTCAAAAGTGTAATCGTCTGGTTTTTGCCAGACTGATGAATGTTATGGCCCGGGGGCCAGCTACTTACCTTACCGGCTGGAGGCCTCATTCACCAAGCTGATCCGCGCGTGGCAAGTGCCTCGAGCGCTCCAGCGGCGTGGATACCCATATTCGTTTCGTTCGAAAGTTGGAAACGAATCCTCAACGACGAGTCAACAACGAACGTGGCACGCTTACTGGGAAGCGTTTTGGCCAGGAGTCTACGCCGGACCCCAAACTGATCTGCGACTTCCCCCTGCGGATCGCTGAGCAACGGATAGCCCAAACGGTTTTTCGTCGCGAACTCAAGCTGCTTAGTTGGTGAGTCTGTGCTGATTCCAACGATTGAGGCACCCAAGTCTGCGAATTCTCCGGCCATATCCCTAAAAGTGCATGCCTCTTTGGTACATCCACCGCTGCCCGCCAACGGATAGAAAAAGAGTGCAACAGCGCCCTTGTGAGCGAGCTCAGAGAGCCGCTGAGGAGTCCCATTTTGATCAAGCAATTCAAAATCAACAACCACATCGCCTATATTCATGGCTCGAGCGTACGCCTAACTTCCGACCGTGCGCTGACTACGGCGCTGACTACGTCGCCTGTCCGCGCGCCATGGAACAAGAAGAAAATACTATGGCGCTAACGCCGTGCCGTGGCCGTGTACCGGCCCGCGTTGTAACTTACGCTCAGTGGCATGCCAAATGTTGCACTGAGATGTTCTTCGGTCAGAACTTCCTGGATGGGTCCCTGCGCCACAACGCCGCCATCTCGCAGCAGCAGAGCATGAGTGAAGCCGGGCGGAACTTCCTCTAAATGATGAGTAACCAAAATGGTGGAGGGGGCCAACGGATCAGCGGCAAGTTCACTCAAACGCTTGACGAGGTCTTCTCGGCCCGCCAAGTCCAGGCCCGCTCCGGGCTCATCCAAAAGTAGTAACTCGGGATCGCTCATCAATGCTCGGGCAATCTGGACGCGTTTGCGCTCGCCCTCGCTAAGGGACGCAAATTTCCGGTTCATGAACGTGGACATACCCCATTCTTCCAACAGGGCGAACGCGCGGCGTTCGTCGTCGCGCTCATAGGCTTCACGCCAGCGGCCCGTGACACCATATGCTGCCGTTACAACAACGTTGAGAACTTTCTCATGTTCTGGAATCTGGTTAGCCAAGGTCGCCGAAGCCAAGCCAATCCGGGGACGCAGCTCAAAGACGTCAACGGCACCGAGAACCTCATCAAGGATGCCCGCCACCCCACGGGTAGGATGCATGCGGGCACCTGCAATCTGCAAGAGCGTGCTCTTGCCCGCACCGTTGGGCCCTAAGATGACCCAACGTTCCCCTTCGGCAACGCGCCAGTCTACGCAATCCAATAGTGTCTTGGTGCCGCGGACCACGCTGACACCGGCCAAACCCAAAACTTCACTCATAAGTCAAGAGCCTATGACACCGGAGGGGAACTGCGCGAACTGCGTAATTTTTCAACCACCCGAGTGAACGGATTTAGCTAGAATCAACGCATGCCTTCTCCTTTCACTGCAGTCAGCTACGCCCAGACAATTGCTCCACAGGCTCTCTCGGCGCTCCGTTCGCTATTTGACGGCCTCGGTCTCACGATTCGCGATGAGGAGCCAAGGAGCTACCCGGGGTTTAACACGGTCACCTTTGAGCTCATCGGGCCACACAGCAACGAGAGCGACGCCGTTGCCTCACTTCGAACTGTCCTCGCCAACGCTGGCCCCGCTGATATAGAGACCGCCGTCGTTTTACACTCGCTACGCAACGCTCCCCGCAAACTCCTGATTATGGATGTTGACTCAACGCTAATTCAGCAAGAAGTCATTGAATTGCTCGCAGCATATGCAGGCACCGAAGAGGAAGTTGCCAAGGTGACGGAGGCTGCTATGCGAGGCGAAATGGATTTTGCGGAGAGCCTCCATCAACGAGTCGCGACACTGGCGGGACTCTCGGAGGCAGTGCTGCCCGAGGTCGTCGCCAAAGTTGAGTTCTCGGTGGGTGCGCAACGGCTCGTGGCGCAAGCTAAGCGGGCAGGGCATATAGTCGCCGCTGTTTCCGGCGGATTCTCTCAAATTCTAAATCCCTTAGCAGAACACTTGGGGCTTGACTATTCGCTTGCCAACGACCTAGAAATCATTGATGGACGTCTCACGGGAAGAGTCATTGGCGCTGTCGTGGACAAGGCGAGCAAGGCGGAGTGCCTTCGGCGATGGAGCGCTGAATCGGGCATCGCTTTGGAGGCAACCATGGCAATTGGTGACGGTGCCAACGACTTAGACATGCTCGACGTTGCAGCTCTGGGCGTCGCATTCAACGCTAAACCTGCCGTCCGTGCGCTGGCCGACGCGCAAATCAACCTGCCGAACCTCGACGTCGCACTGGCCTTAGCTGGAATCTAGCGGGTACCTATGGGCAGTGCCATACCCAAGAGCAGTACCTAGGATGGCTCCCGCAAAAATGCGGGAGCCATCCTAGGTACTGCAAAAACTAACGTTCACAAAGATTGATTATAAAACCGGCTGCCTACTTGAAGTAGTCTGAGCCACCCACATACAAGGTGTGCCCGCTTTCTACGTCGGCCGTGGCCATCTTGGCGATCTCGGCAGCAAATTCTGCGACCGAATACAACCTTCCTGCTTCCGCACGGCGGGCCTCAATAGCCCCCGGGTTGGCACGGTCCAGCAGTGTGGCTGTTACGGTGCCTTCGATCATGTCCCCGGATACAACCACCAAGGAGATATCTTCAGCTGCCAGATTGGGGATCAAAGCACGCAAAGCATCTTCGCCAGCACGCTTGCTCCGTGCTACTGGTTCGTAGTCGGGCATTGTCGGCACAGTTTCAATAAAGTGCGCCTGGTGGCTCGTGACAAAGATCACCCGCGAGTCGGCTTTCATGACAGGAAGTGCGGCATTGAGTAGGTTTATTTGCGCATCACGGTTGAGCAACAGAGCATAGTTTTCGGCCATGCCGCTTTCCATGCCACCTGAGGCGTTGAGAACCACAAGGTCAAGGGAGCCAAAGTTCTCCATGGCAGCGCTAACCAATGCATGGACGCCGTCGCGGGTCGTCAGATCTGCGCCTACGGCTACAGCCCTGCCGCCAGCTTGAACAATTTGCTCGACGACTTTGTTAGCACGCGGCGCCTTTTGGCGATAGTTGACAACTACCGCGGCCCCTTCAGCCGCTAAGAACTTGGCCACGTCGGCACCCACGCCGCGCGATGACCCTGTGACAATCGCTGTCTTTCCGTCAAGCTTTCCCATAAACAATCCCTTATTCGAGTTACAAAATTTTTCTTGTTGGCGTTGGTTACGCGCCCTAGTGGCCCATGCCTAGTCCACCGTCAACTGGAATGACAGCGCCGCTGATGTAGGTCGCTTCATCGCTGGCAACCCAACGGACTACGTTCGCCACTTCCTCCGCGCTGGCGAAACGGCCAGCGGGGATGGTAGCCAAGTACTGCTTTTGGGTGTCTTGCGCCAGCGCAGCGGTCATATCAGTGTTTATAAAGCCTGGGGCTACAACATTGGTGGTGATGTTCCGTGACCCTAGCTCCCGAGTGAGGGAACGGGCGATGCCCACCAGTCCGGCCTTGGACGCGGCGTAATTAACCTGTCCGGCGGAGCCGTAAAGTCCCACTACGGAGGAGATCAACACGATCCGTCCTTTTCGTAGCCTGATCATCCCTTTGCTGGCACGCTTGATGACGCGAAAGGCTCCGGTGAGGTTGGTGTCCACCACTGACGTGAAGTCATCCTCGCTCATCCGCATCAGCAAAGTGTCCTTCGTGATCCCGGCGTTTGCTACCAAGACTTCCACGGGTCCGTGCTCGGCCTCCACCTTAGTGAAAGCAGCATCGATCGATGCGGCATCAGTGACATCCGCTTGCACCCCAAGGATCCCGCTTGGAAGTGCCGAGGAACTTCTATATGTCACAGCAACTTTGTCCCCATTCGCCACAAAGGCCAGCGCGATGGCCAGTCCAATTCCGCGATTACCGCCGGTGACCAGGACGCTGCGCCCGGGTGGCGGCGTCGAAACGGATTCACTCATCTAATCCTCCATAGGTTGGTTCTCGCATTGAATCCTACGATGAAACGATCGATCGGACCTAGCGGTGCTTTTGGATGTAACAGCAGGCAGTGGAAGAATAGGGTTATTACTTGGAGTGTGATGAGAGACCAATCAGCGGCGGCAGCACAGCGGCACAAGCTCTTCCACCGCGCCGTCGCTTCAACACCAGTAGTCTCCATCACCAACGCCGCCGATGCTCACAGCAAAGAAATGCACGGACGTCTCGTTAAATACGCCACGGCCATGGGTATCCGCATGGTGTGCATAGTGCTGATCTTTGTCGTCGATGGCTGGTTCAAATTGATTCCCGTAGCGGGTGCAGTGCTCTTGCCATGGGTGGCCGTGGTCATTGCAAACGGCGGTGCTGACGTCAATCATCAAAACACCACCGAGCTCCTTGATCAGGCACCAGCCTATGAACTCAACGAAGGCCAAATTCCTCCGGATTCCGCCAATGGCGACGACTCCGGAGACATCCTGCGCGGTGAGGTTCTAATGGAGACCGACAACGATGGCGTGGCAGAGGCCGGTAATGAGAATGGCAAGGGTGAGGACAAGCCCGCATGAACCTCATCGACATGCTTGGCAACAGCGACCTGCCGCAGGATCAACGGGCGACTACGACCACCGAACCGGGTGAGAGAATTTGTTCTCGCAAAGCTTGCCGGCAAAGTGCCACCATGCAATTGCTGTGGAACAATCCTAAGATTCACACACCGGAGAGGCGTAAGATTTGGCTCGCCTGTGACGAACATGTTGCCTGGCTCGAAGACTATCTGCAAAGCCGCTCCTTGTGGAAGGAAACTTTGCCGTTGACACCCAAGGATTCCGCGTAGTTCATGAAGACGTATAAGTTCCTATTTTCTAGCAAATGGGCGGGCTACTTTGCCCTCGCCCTGGTGTTTGCCATTGCCTGCGTTGCTCTGGGGAACTGGCAGATGAGCCGCCGCAACGACGTCGTGGCCAATATAGCCAAAATCACCAACAACTATTCCGGCGCCCCGCTCGAGTACGCAAGTCTTGCTGGTCAGTTCGATCACTTGGACCCTGCCAAAGAATGGACGCAGGTCACTCTCCGTGGTGAGTACCTCACCGCTGACCAACGCGTGGTTCGCAACCGTCCCCTCAACGGGACACCAGGATATGAAGTTCTGGTCCCATTGAAGCTGCAAACCGGCCAGACCATCATTATTGACCGTGGCTGGCTCCCGATAGGTGACAGAGAAGCTGGACATCCGGACGTTGTGCCGCAACCTGTCTCCGGGACGGTGAGCGTCATTGCCAGGCTCAGACCCCCGGAACCCAAGCTTGACCGGGGGGCTCCTGCCGGACAGATTGCTTCTATCGACTTGGCGGACTACGCTTCACAGCTTTCTTACTCAATTAAAACCGGCGCTTACGGCCAAATTGTGAGTGAGTCCCCTGCCGCTGCGCAGAACCCAATTCCCTTCCCCGCTCCATCAATCGACGAGGGATCTCACCTTAGCTACGCGCTGCAGTGGATTTGCTTTGGGGTACTGGCCTTTGTCGGCTTTGGCTATGCCGCACGGATGCAGCGACGTAACGACGAATACGATGAACAAGAATCCGGTGAAACAGGCGTTCCCGTCGAGGAACTCTACGGACGAGGCTCAGCGTTTCACCCTAAACGTCATGCGAAAGTTCGCAAAGTTGGTGCTCGCGCCACGGCAGAGGAGGCAGAGGACGCTATTTTGGACTCGCAGGGCTACTAGCCCGTGCAGCCTCGCTTTGAGGATAAATGCGGGCCGTTCGCGCAAATCGTCTGCGAACGTCCCGCTAGGTGCTAAGTGCTAAGTGCTAAGCGATCGAGATCAGATCCAGGTAGTCCTGGCTCCACAGATCCTCGTCTCCGTCTGGCAGCAGAACCACGCGTTCCGGATCTAGTGCTTCCACAGCACCCTCGTCGTGGCTCACCAGCACCACGGCTCCCGAGTAGTTCTTCAAGGCCCCAAGGATTTCTGCGCGGCTGGCAGGATCCAAGTTGTTGGTGGGCTCATCCAGTAGCAGTACGTTGGCTGATGAGGCGACAATCGTGGCCAGGGCCAGTCGGGTCTTTTCGCCACCGGAGAGAACCCCGGCAGGCTTATTGACATCGTCACCGGAGAATAGGAAAGATCCCAGAATACCGCGAACCTCGGCGTCGTTCATGGTGCCTGCACTGGCACGCATATTTTCAAGCACCGTCCGGCTGGTGTCCAAGGTGTCATGTTCCTGAGCGTAATAGCCCACTTTCAGCCCGTGACCGGCGATGATTTCTCCTGTGTCCGGTTTGGAGACACCGGCCAGCATACGGAGCAGAGTCGTCTTACCGGCACCGTTGAGGCCTAAGATGACCACTTTGGAGCCGCGATCGATCGCCAAGCTGACGTCGGTGAAAATTTCCAAGGAACCATATGACTTGCTGAGCCCTTCGGCCATCAGAGGAGTCTTGCCGCATGGGGACGGGTCAGGGAAGCGAAGCGCGGCAACTCGGTCTTGTTCGCGAACGTCTTCAAGGCCGTCTAGGAGCCGTTGAGCACGTTTCGCCATGTTCTGGGCAGCGACAGCCTTAGTGGCCTTAGCCCGCATCTTGTTCGCCTGATCCATGAGTACGCCAGCCTTCTTCTCGGCGTTAGCCCGCTCGCGTCGACGTGCGCGCTCATCGGTTTCCCGCTGGGCTAGGTACTTTTTCCACCCAAGGTTGTACTGGTCGATCGTGGCCCGATTGGCATCTAGATGAAAAACCTTATTAACGGTTGCTTCAAGAAGTTCGGTGTCGTGACTGATCACTATCAGCCCACCCTGATGGTTCTTCAAAAATTCACGAAGCCACGTAATAGAGTCCGCATCCAAGTGGTTGGTGGGCTCGTCCAAGAGCATAGTCTGCGCACCGGAGAACAAGATTCGGGCTAGTTCAACACGACGTCGCTGACCGCCAGAAAGCGTCTTCAACGGTTGATTCAAAATTCGTTCCGGAAGCGCAAGATTCGAAGAAATGGCTGCAGCCTCGGCCTCAGCCGCGTACCCGCCGCCCGCTAGAAACTCGTTCTCCAAGCGGTCGTAGCGACGCATTGCCTTATCGCGGATGTTTGAGTCCTCGCTGGCCATATCAAGCTCAGCTGTGCGCAGCTTAGTGATGACCTTGTCAAGGTCACGGGCGGCCAGGATACGATCACGGGCAAGCTGCTCCATGTCAGGGGTCCGCGGGTCCTGCGGCAGATAGCCGATGGCGCCGGTGCTGGTGACTTTTCCACCAGCCGGTAACCCCTCTCCTGCTAAGACTCGGGTCAGCGTCGTCTTGCCAGCACCGTTACGTCCCACCAGGCCGATCTTGTCACCCTTGTCGATCCGAAATGACACTTCGTCCATGAGCAGGCGCGCTCCGGCGCGTAACTCAAGGTCTTGGACCGTAATCAACGTAGTAACCTTTCACGTAAGTTGGACATGTGCGTTAGACGGCCGGGGTTCCCGGATGGGACGGCAGACGCGGATGAACAACCGCTCTAGTCTACCGAGGTTCCCGTACAACAAAAGTCCCTTAGCAACTGAAAGTATGAAGAATGAATCGAATATCACCTTCAAGCCCCTTACCAACAAGCGCCACGGTCAGCACTGATCGTCGCCAAAACATCGGTTCACAACGCCGACGCTGGGGTGCAGTGGATATCTCGCTCATTGCGGTTTTTGCCGCCCTGTTGGCTGCTTCGATAGCAGTTCCGGGCATCAACGTGGGTCCTTTAGGCGTGGCCATCACGTTACAGACACTCGTGGTGGTCTTGTGCGGGCTGGTACTCGGCTTCGCCAGGGGCACCGCCGCTGTGGGTCTCTACATTCTGCTTGGGCTAGTGGGCCTACCCATCTTTAGTGGATTCCGTGCCGGGCCGGCGGTGCTAGCAAGTCCATCAGCTGGCTACATTGTCGGCTTCATTTTTGGTGCAGCTACCGTGGGCCTCTTAGCGACTTGGGCGGTGCGCTCACGATCCAAAACTGTCGCACTGTTTAGCGCAGCCATGGTGGGAACACTGGTTATCCACGTCTTTGGCATTGCTGGCTTCATGTTCAAAGGTATGGCGCTGCTCACAGCCGTAGGTGCGGACCTCATTTATCTGCCCGGCGATATCCTCAAGAACGTGGTGGCCGTCGCCATCGCTTTGAGCCTGCACCGGGCATTCCCTGACATTTTGGTTCGCCGCCGCCAGTGAGTTTCCCTGCCAACGAGTCAATCGTCCTAGCAGATGCCGGCGTGCAAATTGCACCTTTGGATGCATCCGGGGCTGGAGCGAAGACAATTCTCCGTCCGCTTTCATTGGAACTCACAGAACGCCGCATCGCTGTGATCGGTGCCAATGGATCAGGCAAGTCAACGTTATTGCGCCTCCTCAACGGATTGGTACTGCCTACCTCCGGTACTGTCAGGATCAATGGACTCGACACTCAAACTCAGGGTGCTGCCGTTCGACGCCTCGTTGGTTTTGTCTTCACCGACCCACTTTCACAGCTGATCATGCCCACACCGGTGGAAGACGTTGAGCTGTCTTTGCGCCGACTCAAGCTGAGTAAAAGAGAACGGCGTGATGCTGCCATGTCGGTGCTGAGCAGCTACGGCCTGGACCATTTAGCGCACAGCAGCATTTACGAGCTCTCCGGAGGCGAACGCCAACTGGTAGCCCTAGCCAGCGTCTTGGCGGTAGATCCGGGGATACTAGTGCTCGATGAACCATCGACTCTTCTGGACTTGCGGAACACTAAACTCCTTCGGGAACGCTTGACTGCATTGCCGCAACAGCTCATCATCTCCACCCATGACCTAGCATTGGCTCTCATGTGTGAACGGGTCCTGGTCGTTGACGACGCAGGAATTGCCTTCGATGGCGGTCCCCACGAAGCCGTGGGCTGGTACCGGGAGTCGGTGGGTTGATGCGTGGTCACGCCTCACTAATAGCTGGCTATGTGCCGGGAACATCGATTTTTCACCGAATGCTGCTCTGGCGCAAGGCCGTACTACTCCTGCTCGTTGCGGTGTTAGTGCTCTCCTTTCCTGCTTTTCCGGTGTGGGTGGGGACCATTGTCACCAGTGTTGTGCTGGTGGCCGTGGTCCTTGCACATTTCATGGCAAGGCTCCCCTGGTCGAGGTTGTGGCGCGCCGTCCGACTGATGCTGATATTTTTGCTTCTCATCGGGGTCTATCAATGGTGGCAATTTGGTCCGGCCACCGCCTGGACGGTCATCGCAGCCATTGTGGCTACTGTAGTGGCCTCAAACATTCTCACGTCCACTACTGCCATCGATGAACTCCTGGATGGGCTGGGTGCTCTGATACGGCCGTTGGAACGCTTTGGGGCGGACCCTGAAAGGTTTTCCCTGACGGTTGCTTTGATGCTGCGAAGTATCCCATTTATCCTTGGTGCGTTCAGCGATGTCAAGGACGCGGCGCGGGCTCGCGGCTTGGAGCGAAACCTCTTGGCGCGTTCACTGCCCGTAGTCATTGCTACCGTCGGCTACGCGAGAGCCACGGGTGAAGCCTTGGCAGCCCGCGGCCTAGGAGAAGCTTGCGAACCCAGTGGGGGCAACGGCGTCGAACCGCTGGCTCGCTAAGCCTGCCGCCATCGAAAGAGCGCGGAGATTCCCATTCCACCAGCCATACTGATCATGGCCAGGGCGTCCAGTCCCTGCTCGGCACGTTCGTGTGCCTGGGCAAAGAGTCTCGTGATCGAAACAGCTCCCGATGCGCCATAGGGGTGCCCTAATGCCAGGGCACCGCCGTCGAGGTTGAACTGGTGTGGATCCCATCCCAGAATCTGTGCGGTGGCAAGGACTTGAGCGGCAAAGGCTTCATTGTATTCAAGTAGGCCTGCGTTCAGCTCGCGGTTGAGCCGGTGTGTCAGGAGCTGTGTTGAGGCACTTGCGCCTACCCCGAGCAGATTCGGGTCGTTGCCCGCTACCGCACTGTCCACAAATACCAATCCGGATAGGCCCCGGGCACGGGCCGACGCTAAGGAAGTCACCACGACGAGCGCTGCCCCATCGCTGTAAGGGCAAGAATTGCCGGCCGTGACAGTTCCGCCTGGAACGAAGACGGACGGAAAACGTGACATGAGTTTTCCGGTCAGGTGTGCCCGTGGTCCGGTATCCGCGGAGATCCCGGCCAGTGGTAGCAATTCCTGCTCAAATCTACCCTGAGCGGCAGCCGCTACGGCCCGGCGATGACTATCTAACGCGTAGGCGTCCTGCGCCTCACGGCTAATCCCGAAATAGCTGGCCACGTTCTCCGCCGCAACCCCCGCATCAGGGTCTCCCGTCGCGAGTGGTGCAAATTGAGCCCGTTCGTAAAAGTCTAGGCTTCCGTCGCTGTTGCGGTAAGCCCTGGTTGGGGCGGTGCTGATGCTCTCAACTCCCCCGGCAAGATAAACGTCCCCAGCCCCGGCGCCAACAAGCCGGCAGGCTAAGACCACTGCCTCGAGTCCCGATCCGCACTGTCTGTCCACACTCATTCCGGGGACACTAACTGGTAAGCCCGCCGTAAGGGCTGCCAGTCGAGCTATGTTTCCGCCTCCTCCTGTGGCATTGCCAAGGATCACGTCAGCCACAGACTCCGACGGAAACGGCATGTCCGCGACAACAGCACGCAGCAAAGGTGCCACCAAATCGTGGGCACGAATGTCCTTATAGACCCCTCCTGCCCTTGCTGTGGGTATTCTTCTAGCGGAAACTACGACGGCTGTGTGTTGTTCATCGAAGCTGTAGGGCACGGCCGTCACCGTCCTCGATCCATGCGGCCAGCAGCGCCCGGCTCAGCTTTCCGGAGTCGGTGTACGGTAGTTCGGTCAGGGCAAAATACAGTGCTGGACGGTGTGTAAAAGGCAACAAAGTAGCCTGGGTTCGGAGCGCCTGCGGTACCTCGCCAGAAGAAAGTACGCTCGCGAACCTGGGGTCATGTGCGTCCAAGCCAACGACCAATTTCTGTCCGCGCCGGTCGTCCTTGGTACCTGTGACGATCACTGAGCCGGACTGTGCGCCTTCTGCTAAGACGGATTCAATCTCCTGTGGGTAGACATTGTTCCCAGCTACCAGCACCATGTCAGACTCCCGGCCGAGCACGTGCAACTGGCCGTGGGCATCGAGAAAACCTTGGTCCCGCACGGTGCACCAGTCGGATTCGCCATTACCTGCTGGTACCCGCGTGAAGGCTAAAGCGTCGTCGCCCCAAGCGTAGGCGTCACATACATAGGGACTACGGACAAAGATCGATCCGGGCTGGCCACAGGGAAGCTGCTCACCGGTGGCATCGAGAATGGCTACCTCCACACCATCAAAAGGAAGGCCGACGCCGGCATCTTCGCTCTCGCTTTGACCTTGGGTTACGCTGTGCACCAATATCTGACCCGGCGGTGCAGGAGCGAGGACGTTGGCGGCCACAAAGCCCAGTTCCGCTGCGCCGTAATATTGCTCAATCCTGGCATTGGGTGCCCACTGACGGGCGGCGGCCAGAGTCTGCGGGGGCAGAGCTGAGCCAGCACACACAATGCTGCGAATCCCTAGCGCCTGGTGCCCAACGCGCCCG
Organism: Arthrobacter cryoconiti; assembly: GCF_020905375.1. Lineage (GTDB taxonomy): Bacteria > Actinomycetota > Actinomycetes > Actinomycetales > Micrococcaceae > Specibacter > Specibacter cryoconiti. The sequence goes on along the minus strand of NZ_JAJJBU010000031.1, from coordinate 55,960 downwards.
GCAGCGTCGGCGAAGAGGCCTAACACAGATGGAACAAGTACTAGTCGCGTGGCCTGATGTTTGTCTATGGCAGTGAGTCCGGCACGGGCAGAGAAATGTTCCAAGCCTATGAACGTCGAACCACTGGCAAGGCACTCCGCCAGAGCGTAAAGATTCATACTGGCCGCGCCGGGGCCTGGCGCCAACGTGACGTCGTCGGGCGAGAGTGAAAAATGCGCCATGCTGGCCAGAAGTGAAGATGCCCATGAAGACCGTGAGCGAACAAATCCTTTGGGCACGCCGCTGGTTCCCGAGGAGAAGCCTAGAAGAAACACGTCAGAGGATGATGGACTCGCCAGAGACTTCCTCGCCCAATCAAGTGCGGCAGCGCGCACGGAATCACGGACACGGCCGGGCCAGTGGGTATCAAGTACGCCTACGATCCCATGGTCCACCAAGCCGGCGCAGAAGGCCTGAGCCAAGTCGGCACCGTTTTCCTCTTCAATAAGGGCAAACCGGGGTCCGCTCGCCCCGCCCATGCCAGCCGCAAGGTCTGCATAACTAAGGCGCTTTTCGCCGACGAAGACCGCGTCGTGGTCGGCGCGCGTATGTGCCCAATGGCGGAGCTGTTCGATGAATGGCATTGCATTCATGCTATGCGACGTCGCACCTCAAAGATGCCCATGCGTTAGCCGATAGCGCAAGAAAGCCGCCGTCGGCCAGGGCAAAAACCCAGGTCGACGGCGGCTACAGGCTCCTAGATGTTAAAGCCGAGCGCACGCATTTGATCGCGCCCGTCATCCGTGATCCGTTCCGGACCCCACGGCGGCATCCAAACCCAGTTGATACGCCACTCATCCACAATGGGGGAAAGTGAGTTCTCCACCTGCTCTTCAATGACGTCTTGCAGCGGGCAAGCTGCCGTGGTCAGAGTCATGTCCAGGAGCAGCGCTCCGTCGTCGCCGTAGCGAAGACCGTACAGCAGACCCAAGTCGACGATGTTAACCCCAAGTTCTGGGTCGATCACGTCCTTGAGAGCTTCCTCAACGTCTTCGAGATCAGTTTGCGTTGCGGGAGCGCTTGTTTCACTGATATCCGTCATGATTCCTACCTTCGCTTTCGAATGAAAGGGGTGAGTGGCTAAGCCGATGCCGGAGCTGCGGCCAAGTAACGGTCGTAGCCTTCATCTTCTAGTCGGTCGGCCAATTCGGAACCGCCCTGCTCAGCAATGTGACCATCGATGAACACATGGACGAAGTCGGGCTTGATGTAGCGCAAAATACGCGTGTAGTGAGTGATCAGCAACGTGCCCAAGCCACCGGCTTCGATGGAACGGTTTACACCCTCGGAAACAACCTTCAGTGCGTCAACGTCGAGGCCCGAATCGGTCTCGTCTAGAATCGCGAACTTCGGTTTGAGCAGTTCAAGCTGAAGAATCTCGTGGCGCTTCTTCTCGCCGCCGGAGAAACCTTCATTGACATTGCGCTCAGCGAATTCAGGCTCGATCCGCAACTGGGCCATGGCAGCCTTGACGTCCTTAGTCCAGGTACGCAGCTTAGGTGCTTCGCCGTCGATCGCTGTCTTGGCTGTACGCAAGAAATTCGTCATGGTGACACCAGGAATTTCAACAGGGTACTGCATGGCCAAGAACAACCCGGCGCGAGCACGCTTATCGACGCTCATAGCCAAAACGTCTTCACCGTCGAGGGTAATAGACCCACCGACTACCAAGTACCGTGGGTGCCCGGCGATCGTGGAAGCTAGCGTGGACTTACCGGAACCGTTGGGGCCCATGATGGCATGGGTCTCACCGGTGTTGATGGTCAGGCTGACGCCCTTGAGGATCGGCTTCGTGCCCTGCTCAGTCTCAATGCTGACGTGCAGGTCCTTGATTTCAAGAGTGGACATACTCTATTTTCTCCTAAGAATTATGGTGTGGCGGGCGAGGCGCGGAAAACTATTCCGCACTGACGCCGTTGAGGATGTGGGTGACATCGACGTAAACATCGCTGCCGTGAACGGATAGTGCGAAGACTGGTACGGGCTCAAATGCTGGAAGCGTCAACGGCGCGCCTGTTTTCAGGTCGAACGAGCTGCCATGTGCCCAACATTCAATGGTGTCCTCCTCCACGTCGCCTTCGCTGAGCGAGATTTCAGCGTGGGAGCAAGTATCGCCGATCGCGTGTAGCACTCCTTCTGAATCACGAACTATCGCGATGGGATAGTCGTCTACCTCAACGAGGACCGCGGACTTAAGTTGTACGTCCTCAGCTTGGCAAACTACGACGCCAGCTGGCGTGGAGGAGTCGGTCATTACACTGTCCCTGCGGCCAGTTCGCGCTCTACAGCGTCACGGAGTCGTTTTTCCAAGGCAGGTACCTTGATGTGTTGGATGACCTCATTGAGGAAGCCACGCACCACTAACCGTCGTGCAACATCTTCAGGAATACCACGAGCCTGCAAGTAGAAAAGCTGCTCGTCGTCGAAACGACCAGTGGCGCTGGCGTGACCGGCACCCTTAATCATGCCGGTCTCGATTTCCAGGTTCGGAACCGAATCGGCTCGAGCGCCCTGAGTCAAGATCAGGTTGCGGTTCATCTCATAGGTGTCGGTGCCTTCTGCCTGCTTGCGGATCAGTACGTCACCGATCCACACGGCGTGGGCGCCGTCGCCCTGCAAGGCACCCTTATAGACCACGCGGGACTTGCAGTTGTTAGTGGCATGATCCACGAACAGACGCTGTTCAAGGTGCTGACCGGCATCGGCGAAGTACAGACCATACATTTCAACTTCAGCACCGGTACCGCTATAACGCGCCGATGGTGTGGTGCGCAGCAGATCCCCACCCAAGTTGATCACCACGTGGTTTACCTTTGCGTCCCGGCCAACCAGAATGTGGTGGGCACTGGCATGGACGGAATCGTCATTCCAGTCTTGGATGCTGACAACCGTCAGGTTGGCACCGTCTTCAACCAGGATCTCGACGTTTTCACTCAAGACAGCGGTGCCGCGATGGTCCAGCACAACCACGCCGGTGGCGAACTTCTTGGCATGGACGACTATGTGCGACGCCGCAGGGCTTACACCCTGGCCTGTGAGAGTCAATGTTGTGACGTTCTCGCTCGTCCCGGCGTATTCAGCCGGCAAAGTGACCACGGTGGCTTCCGCGAAGTGCTCCCATGCGGCAGCCGATACGCGATCTTCTGGGATACCAGCCCTGCCAATGCGGGCGTCACTGCGGCCCACAGTTTCTACTATGACGCCATCTGGGGAGGATACCTCCACCGAAGGAGGCGCACCATTGATCTCCTGACCTTTCACTCCGACTCGGTCCAAGCCACGCAGACGCTTAAGCGGAGTGAATCGCCAGTCCTCTTCGCGACCGGTGATAAGCGGGAAATCGGCCATCTTGTATGAAGTCAGGCGTCCAGCACGTGAGCTGTCCGGAATACCGACGCCACCACCATGGCTATCTCCGTGCGAGTGCGCCTTGGCAGCGCTGCCGCCCAAGGGGCCAGTTTCCGGGTTGATTTCGGAGAGCTGCTCGCCTTCCTCGGTCATACCCTTGATGAATCCCTGGGACCAGACTTTTTCGTCTGCTACTTTTTCTTCTGTGAGCTCGGTCATTTAACCGACGGCCCCTTCCATCTGCAGTTCAATGAGGCGGTTCAGTTCCAGCGCGTATTCCATGGGAAGTTCTTTCGCAATGGGCTCAATGAAGCCACGCACGATCATGGCCATGGCCTCGTCTTCGGGCATCCCACGCGACTGCAGGTAGAACAGTTGTTCTTCGCTGACCTTCGAGACGGTTGCCTCGTGTCCCATAGAGACGTCATCTTCACGAACGTCAACATATGGGTACGTGTCCGAGCGGGAGATGTTGTCAACGAGCAATGCGTCACAACGCACAGTGTTGGCAGAGTGGTTTGCACCCTCACGGATCTGGACGAGTCCACGGTAGGCCGAACGGCCGCCACCCCTGGCCACTGACTTGGAAATAATGGAGGACTGCGTGTTAGGCGCAATGTGGACCATCTTGGATCCAGTGTCCTGATGCTGGCCTTCGCCGGCGAAAGCTACCGAAAGGGTCTCTCCCTTTGCATGCTCGCCAACCAAGTAAACGGCCGGGTACTTCATGGTGACTTTAGAGCCAATGTTGCCGTCGACCCATTCCATGGTGGCGCCCTCGTGAGCAATGGCACGCTTGGTTACCAAGTTGTACACGTTGTTGGACCAGTTCTGAATGGTCGTGTAGCGAACGCGGGCGTTCTTTTTGACAACGATTTCCACGACGGCCGAGTGCAAAGAATCCGTGGTGTAAATCGGGGCCGTGCAGCCCTCGATGTAATGGACATAGCTGCCCTCGTCCGCGATGATGAGCGTGCGCTCGAACTGACCCATGTTCTCGGTGTTGATGCGGAAGTAAGCCTGCAACGGGATTTCCACGTGGACGCCCGGAGGGACGTAGACAAAGGAGCCACCGGACCAGGCTGCCGTGTTCAGGGACGCGAACTTGTTATCGCCCACCGGGATCATGGTGCCGAAGTATTCCTGGAAGAGCTCAGGGTAGTCGCGTAGGCCGGTATCGGTATCTGTGAAGATAACGCCCTGCGCTTCGAGATCCTCTCGGATCTGATGGTAGACGACCTCGGATTCGTACTGGGCTGTGACGCCACCGACGAGGCGGTTGCGCTCAGCCTCGGGGATGCCGATGCGCTCGTAGGTGTTGCGGATGTCCTCGGGCAGGTCTTCCCAAGTTTGGGCCTGCTTCTCCGTGGAGCGCACGAAGTACTTGATGTTATCGAAGTCAATGCCGGAGAGATCTGCTCCCCACGTGGGCATGGGCTTGCGGTCAAAGTATTTCAAGCCCTTCAGTCGCATGTCCAGCATCCATTGCGGCTCGTTTTTCTTAGCGGAGATGTCGCGGACGACCTCTTCGCTGATACCACGACGGGCATTGTCGCTGGCTGCGTTCTTATCCGACCAGCCGAAGGCGTAGTTACCCAGCCCCTCCAGCTCCGGATTTCTCTCGAGAATATCGTGGTTGGTGGAATCTTCCACCACATCATTGGCGCGTACTTCTTGCGCTATCTGATCCGTCATCACGGCCTTTCTTGCTGATGGTTGGAAATATTATTTGACGGTTGCGCAATCCCTGCAGGAACGCTGACGCGTTTGCGGATGACTGCACGGCCCGTTGGCACATGGGTAGTGCACACGTGTCCACCACTGGCCATGGTGGAGAGCCGGCGCACGTCAACGCCGAGAAGACGGGAAAAAACATCCGTCTCCGCGTCGCAGAATTGAGGGAAGGTAGTAGCGAGTTCCTGGATAGGGCAGTGACCCTGGCACAGTTGCTCTGCTGCCATGGGCGTGCCGGAGTTCAGGGAATTTGAGCTAGCGACGAAGCCATCCGCATTCAATGCAGCAGCAAGCGCGAGAGATCGGGCACCGACGTCTTTTCCGGCCGCGTCCACCAAAGGACGGTACTTCGCCTCCATGAGGGCAAACCGGCGTTTGGCGAAGTCCACCACTCCCTGCTCGCCTTTGACGGCCCGGATCTCATCCAGCGCCAAGCGAGCAATCTGAAGGTAGTCATCTCCGATCTCAGACTGACCGCGCTTGGAGACAACGTAGCGACGCGCCGGGCGTCCCGCACCAGACTTTGCGTTGCTGATCAGTTTTACCTCAATGACGCCAAGCCGCGAAAGAGTGTCGAGGTGGCGACGTACGGCAGCGGGAGTAAGCCCTAAGAGCTTGCCCATCTGGGCGGCACTGACCGGGCCATGTTCAAGGACCGCAGTGAGAACGCGATCGCGGGTTCGTTCCTCGGGATCCATCCCGAGCTCGACTTGAGTCATACCTGACACCTCCGCCCTGTTGGCTGCAAAAAATTCTGTTGGCTGCAAAACTGCTGATTCTTAAAGCCTGACACCATCCACCAATAAACAACACTATTATGTCGTAATTGATTCCCGGACGCCAGTAAGGTGAGCCTACCCACGAAGGTTAGCCGTTAACGTGGCCCAACCCCTCTGGCGCTGCCTTGCCCTCACGGGGTACTACGTCGCGTAGAATAGGATCGTGAATCAGTTCCCCTCCCCCGCCCTGGACATCGTTGGGCTCGTTAAGGATGTTGGTCCAATTCCAGCCCTCGAGGGTCGAATGAAACGGATCATTTCAAATATAAGCCTGCAAGCAAACTTTGGTCAGGTAACTGCCCTCCTTGGCGCCAATGGTGCTGGCAAAACCACCACCATCGAATGCGCTCAGGGCTTGCAAAACCGTACGGATGGTTCCATCACCCTCCTGGGTGAGGATCCCCAAAACGCAAGCGCAACCTTGCGGGCCCGTGTGGGTGTCATGCTCCAAGACGGCGGCCTTCCTCCGGCGGCTCGGCCGGTGGCCCTGCTTAGGCACGTAGCATCCTTGTATTCACACCCCCTCTCAGTAGACGCGCTGGTGGATCGGCTGGGTATCGGCGAATTTTCCAATACCACCATTCGGCGGCTCTCCGGGGGACAAAAACAGCGCGTTGCCCTTGCCGCGAGCCTCCTGGGGAACCCAGAGGTGCTGTTTTTGGACGAGCCCAGTGCGGGGTTGGATCCGCAGTCGCGTCTTATGGTTTTTGAACTGATCCGCGAGCTCCGTGACGCCGGCAAGGCGATCGTACTGACAACACACCTCCTTGATGACGCGCAACGACTTGCCGACTACGTCTATATAGTCGACAAAGGCGAGTCAGTGACCCAGGGAACTGTGCCCGAATTGCTCAGCGAATCCACCTCAGCCCAAAGTCATCGTGTCATGACTTTTGAGGCAAAACCCGGCTTGGATACCGCGGCGCTAAGCCGATCTGGAATCACGTGTGAGCAGACTCGGCCCGGAAGTTACCGGATGTCTGGCAGCTTGGAGCCTGCCGATCTGGAGCACTTCGGCCAGTGGTGTGCTGCGCAAGCCGTCATGCCAACATCCGTTCACCTTGCCTCCCAATCCCTAGAAGACGTGTTTCTAGCTATCGCCGGAGCACAGGAACAGTCTGGACTCACTGTCGAAGGGAACAAGCAATGAGCATCTTCTTTTCCGATGCCCCGAGAGCTGCTCCCGCGTCGCTGGGACGACGCGTACTAAGCCAAGGGCGCTATGAAGCCGCCGCCATGCTGAGCAACGGCGAGCAGCTGGTGCTCATGATTGTCATGCCACTTTTGGGTCTGATCGCTCTCGCCGTTACCCCAATTTTGGATGGCATGGGTGATTCCCGCATCAATATTGCAACCCCTGGAATCTTGGCCTTGTCCGCGCTCTCCACGGCGTTTACCGGCCAAGGGATCGCAACCGGGTTCGACCGGCGTTACGGCGTGCTGCGTTTCATGTCCTCCACTCCCCTGGGCAAGGGCGGTCTCATTGCCGGCAAAGTCATCGCCGTCCTGGTGGCGTTGTCCATCCAGGTGCTCATTATTTCCGTCGTCGCCGGCTTCTTGGGCTGGCGCCCCTCTGGGGTTGGAATCGTGTTGGGACTCTTGTTCCTAATACTCGGCGCCGGCACATTCACAGCATTGGGGTTGCTGATTGCCGGGACAGTCCGCCCAGAAGCTACATTGGCCATCACAAACCTCGGCTGGATTCTCTTGGCTGCTCTCGGGGGTATCGTGCTCCCAGCACAGAAGTTCTCCGACACAATGGCGGGGATCGTGGAATGGTTGCCCTCAGGAGCCCTGGGAAATGCAATGCGTGCAGCACTTCTAGAGGGCCGGATTGATATTTTTGCAACAGTCATCCTGTGCGCCTGGGCCGCTGCCGGCACCATGGCGGCAGTCAAATGGTTCAAATGGAACTGAAAGATGTGATGAAGTGAGTCAAAGTAACGCCATGAAGTCTTTCACCGACAAACTACCTACAAGCCTTACACCGGCAATCCGCCGATTGTCCGTGGGACTTCTTATCGGTCAAGGCGTACTCATTGTTTCCGGTGGAGTAGTCCGCCTCACAGGTTCCGGCCTGGGCTGTCCGACTTGGCCCACATGCACAGCCGAGTCGCTCACAAATACCCCTGCCATGGGCATCCACGGCATCATCGAGTTCACGAACCGGACACTAACCTTTGCGCTTGCAGCTGTAGCGTTGGCGCTTCTCGTTATGCTGTGGAACCTGCGCAAAGAACGAAAAGACCTGTTTTGGTTGACTTTCAGCCTGCTGGCAAGCATCCCGGCGCAGGCCGTCATTGGCGGCATCACCGTGCTGACAGGACTAAACCCCTATGTGGTAAGCCTGCACTTCTTGGTCTCCGCGGCCCTGGTTGTATTCTCTATGCTGCTAGTGAACCGCGCGTATGGGCGCACGGGTATGAGCGCTCCAGAGTCGGCAATCAGGCCCCGCGCGACAGTTCGCCAATTGAGCGTCCTCGCCGCCATCTGCACGTACTTGGCAGTCGTGCTTGGCACTCTCGTCACCGGAGCTGGCCCACACTCAGGGGATTCAACGTCTCCTCGGATTGGGCTCAACGGCTATTTGGTCACACGTATCCACGTGCTCCCGGTCTACCTATTGGTCGCCGTCGCTATAGTTCTATTGCTTCTGCTATGGCACCGCGGCAAGGCAGACATCCTCCGCAATGCCGCCATCTTGCTGGTTGTTTCTATCATCTACCAAGGTGTGATTGGTTACTGGCAATATTTCACCGGTGTGCCAGCGCTCTTGGTAGGCCTGCACATGGTCGGCTCCTCGCTCCTGCTAGCCGTAGGCACCAACATCATGGATCTGGCGTTGGCCCGCGGCAAGGATCCGCTCCGGCTCCGCTAGCTGCTAGCTGCTAGCTGCTAGCTGCACGAATAAGAATGGCACCCACCTTCAAAGGTGGGTGCCATTCTTACCCCAGAACTTAGGCGGCTACGCCCATGAGCGCCGAGCCGACAAACGGATCAACAGCCAGGGAAAGAAACACCAACGTCAGGTATGTAATTGAGGCGTGGAAGACCTTCATGGCACTCTTCTTCGTCACGAGGTCCTCCTTCGCTTGGTTGTAGAGTCTGTGGGCTTCTACAAGGAACCAGATACCTGCAGCAATGGTCGTCAGTGTATAGACGGGGCCCGCGCCGCCTAGCGGGACCATTAAAAGTGAACAGGCAACCATCGCCCAGGTGTACAACACCACTTGGACTGCGACCGTTCGGGAGCCGGCAACAGCGCCGAGCATGGGTACGTTGGCGGCGTTATAGTCATCCCCGTAACGCATGGATAGCGGCCAATAATGCGGCGGGGTCCACAAGAATATGATCATGAACAAGATGATGGCTGGCCACTGAACCGTCCCCGTCACGGCCGCCCAGGCAATCAGCACGGGCATGCAACCTGCCGCCCCACCCCAGACGATGTTCTGCGTGGTGCGGCGTTTGAGGATTAGCGAGTACACCACCACATACAAAAAGATTGCCCCCACGCCCAGGATTCCGGTTAGCGGATTGATGCTCCACAAGAGGGCAACAGCTAGGACCGTCAGGATCCAGGAGAAAACGAGTGCTTCACGAGGGGAGATGATGCCCGTCACCAGCGGGCGCTTGGACGTGCGGTTCATCACTTTGTCGATGTCACGATCAATGTAACAGTTGAAAGCACCTGAGGCGCCGGCAGCCAGCGCTCCACCCACCATGGTGGCAACCATGAGCCAAAGACTTGGGACCCCCGCCCTGCCGGAGTAGCCCTTCGCAAAAAACATGGTGGGCAGGGTGGTCACCAGTAGCAATTCCACAACCCTGGGTTTAGTCAGGGCAAGGTAGCCCTTGGCTTTTTCCGAAAAGCTCACATTCACCAAAGGTGCTGGTGCTGGAGTTCCGGCCGTCGGAGCATGTGCTGCACTCACGTGTAATGTCACCATGTTTTCTTAGGTTGCTAAAGTCTGCAGGCTTCCGGCTCATAAAGTACCGAGTGCTCACTACGCGCACGGAAGGCAGGCGGAAACGCTCTAAATATCATAGCTGGCCTGAGCGGAAAACGTGTGAAGAGTCAGATGTCAAGGCTTCGCGCCAACTTCACCGGAAATAGATCATATGTCAGTCCCATCGTTACTTTGTGAATACACCAGAACCCATTGCTTTCGCTCAGAGGAGTACCAGTGGCACTAAGCTGAAGATGGATGAAATTTTTGAATGCGCAGCAGTGCACGCCCTAAGGCCTGGACTCGTTCTTGACCGCGTGCCCGTCCGCTGCGCAGTGGGTGATTAGTGCCTGCGCTTAACGAGAGGGACCAAATAAGTGTCACATCTGCAATCAACACCTTTGACCTGGACTGCCGACGACAAAAGGGCAGTTGATACTGCCCGGGTTTTGGCAGCAGACGCCGTGGAGAAGGTAGGCAACGGTCATCCCGGAACCGCGATGTCCCTGGCCCCCGCTGCTTATCTTTTATTCCAAAAAGTCATGCGGATAGATCCAAGGAACCCGGACTGGATGGGGCGAGATCGTTTCATCCTCTCACCAGGACACACATCACTGACTCTTTACATTGAGCTCTTCCTTTCTGGTTTTGGACTTGAGCTAAAAGACCTCCAAGAGTTACGCACCTGGGGCTCGCTCACTCCCGGACACCCCGAGTACAAACACACCAAGGGTGTGGAAATCACCACCGGCCCCTTGGGCCAGGGTTTGGCTTCAGCAGTTGGTTTCGCATATTCCCAGCGACGTATGCGTGGGATCATGGACCCAGACGCAGCCCCCGGCACCAGCCCCTTTGACCACACTGTTTGGGTCATTGCCTCAGACGGTGATCTTCAAGAAGGTGTTACTAGCGAAGCGTCCTCGCTGGCAGGTCACCAGGAACTGGGCAACATGGTGGTCATCTACGACTCCAACCACATCTCGATTGAAGACGACACCAACATTGCCTTCTCCGAAGATGTCCTGAAGCGCTATGAAGCGTACGGCTGGCACGTGCAGCGTGTCGACTGGACCAAGACGGGCGAATACGTCGAAGACGTATTCGAGTTGAACGCTGCTCTGGAAACCGCGAAGGCAGAGACCACTAAGCCCTCCATCATCTTGCTGCGCACCATCATTGGTTACCCGTCCCCCAAGAAGCAGAACACGGGCGGTATCCACGGTTCAGCGCTCGGCGCCTCTGAGGTTGCTGGCCTGAAGGTGGAACTTGGTTTTGATCCAGAGAAGCACTTTGAGGTTGACCCTGCGGTCCTAGCCCATACCCGCAAACTCTTGGAGCGCGGTACCGCAGCCCATCAGGAATGGGTGGCTGGTTTCGAAGCATGGAAGAGCGCCAACCCGCAGAACGCAGCACTGCTTGAGCGAATTGAGAAGAAGGAATTACCGGCAGGCTGGGAAGAAAATCTGCCAGTCTTTGAGGCGGGCAAGGATGTTTCAACCCGGGCAGCATCAGGGAAAGTGTTGAACTCTATCGGAGCAATCCTGCCGGAGCTTTGGGGCGGCTCGTGTGATCTTGCCGGATCCAATAACACGACGATTGAGGGCTTTGGTTCTTTCATTCCTGCATCTCGGCAAACAGATACCTGGTCTGGCGGCCCCTACGGTCGCGTACTGCACTTTGGTATCCGGGAGCATGCTGCTGCCGCCGTCGTCAATGGCATCCATTTGGGCGGGCCAACTCGGGCATTCTCTGGCACGTTCTTGATCTTCAGCGACTACCAGCGCCCGGCAATCCGGCTCTCGGCACTAATGGGTGTCCGTTCCATCTACGTATGGACCCACGACTCCATTGGTCTAGGTGAAGACGGCCCCACACACCAGCCGGTGGAACAGCTTTCCACACTGCGCGCCATTCCAGGCTTAGACGTGGTCCGCCCCGGCGATCCGAATGAGGTGGCTGTGGCGTGGAAGAAGATCTTAGAAATCAAGGACAACCCGGCGGGTATTGTGCTGACGCGTCAGAATATTCCCACGTACGCCCGCGGCACGGGCGTTGCCACCGCTGGCGAATTTGCTTGCGCATCCGGAGCAGCTCAGGGCGGTTATGTTCTTGCTGAGGCTGTCAGGGGCGGCGCCGTGGTCACGGCCGACGTCATCTTGATTGCAACCGGTTCTGAGGTTCAGTTGGCCGTGGAAGCCCGCGAAGCTTTGGCAGCAGAGGATATCGCTGCCCGCGTGGTCTCAATGCCGTGTGTGGAATGGTTCCATGCACAGTCCGCCGAATACCGTCAGGCAGTGCTTCCCGCAACCGTCAAGGCACGCGTGTCCGTTGAGGCAGGATTGGCCTTGGGTTGGCGCGAGTTTGTGGGCGACGCCGGCCGTTCAGTCTCGCTTGAACACTTCGGAGCGTCCGCTGACTACAAACGCCTGTTTACAGAATTCGGAATCACGACCGAGGCGGTCACAGCAGCAGCCAAGGATTCCCTAGCAGCCGCAAACAGCTAAAACCCCGTATTCACCTACACCCAGGGCGTCGTTGGGCATAGCCAAAAGTTCCCAGCGACGCCCTCCACGTCACCTGCAGATTATTTTTAGGAAGAAGTAGAGACATGACGAACACACCCACAGCACAACTTTCCAGCGCCGGAGTCTCCATCTGGCTGGATGACCTCTCCCGCACTCGCCTAACCACCGGTAGCTTGGCCAAGCTTATTGAAGAGAAGAACGTCGTTGGCGTTACGACAAACCCGAGTATTTTTGAGGCCGCAATTACCAAGAGCGACGCCTACAAGACTGAACTTGCCCACTTTGCCGCACAAGGAATCCGATCTGAGGAAGCCGTCTTTGAAATTACGACGGCGGACGTCGCGGACGGTTGCGACGTATTCGCTTCTGTCGCTGAGTCCACTCACGGGGTAGACGGGCGCGTTTCCATTGAAGTGGATCCGCGCAAGGCGTGGGACACCGAAGGCACCATCGCTGAGGCCAAGCGTCTTTACTCCAAGGTCAATAAGAAGAATGTTTACATCAAAATCCCCGCAACGGTTGAGGGACTTGAAGCCATTACGGCAACCCTCGCCGAAGGAATCAGCGTCAACGTCACATTGATCTTTTCGCTTGACCGCTACCGCGCAGTCGTTAATGCTTTCCTGAGCGGGCTTGAAAAGGCCAAAGCCAACGGCCATGATTTAGCAGATATCCACTCCGTCGCATCGTTCTTCGTTTCCCGCGTCGACACTGAGATCGACAAGCGTCTTGACGCGCTGGGCACAGAGCAGGCAAAGAGCCTCAAGGGTAAAGCTGGGCTGGCCAACGCACGTCTGGCGTACCAGATTTTCCAAGAAGCCTTCTCCTCGGAACGCTGGGAACTATTGGCAGATGCTGGCGCCCTTCCTCAGCGTCCCCTCTGGGCTTCCACCGGCGTGAAAGATCCTGCCTACCCTGACACTCTCTATGTGACGGGTTTGGTGGCTAAGAACGTAGTCAACACCATGCCGGAAAAGACTCTCGACGCCACCTTCGACCATGGCGTAGTCACTGGAGACACCATCACCACCAGTTATGCACAATCCAATGATCTGCTCAATGAACTTGAGAGTCTCGGAATCTCCTACAACGACGTGGTCACCCTTTTGGAGACCGAAGGCCTGAATAAATTTGTGGCCAGTTGGAAAGAGCTCCTGAACCACGTTCAGGATGCCTTGGACGAAGCTGCTAGGGAGGTCTGAACATGACGTCGCTAGCTTTAGCATCCACGGGAGCAGCGCAAGCAGCCGGTGTTGCACATCTAGAAACCATGGTCCAAGACCGTGTGGCTTCACGCATCTTCGCCAAGGACTCCACCTTGTGGGGTGCGGATGCGCAGGATGAATCTGCCATCCGCCTAGGTTGGGTGGAGGCCCCCGAGGTCTCCATCGCACTCATCGCCGAAATTGCTGAGTTGCGTGCTGCTTTTGTTGCCGAAGGTATCAATCACTTTGTCCTCTGCGGTATGGGTGGCTCTTCCTTGGCACCGGAGGTCATCACTGCTACGGCCGGGGTTGAGTTGACAGTTTTGGACAGCACTGAGCCCGGCCAAGTCCGCGCAGCAATCTCGGACCGTCTTGCCACGACCGTCATTGTGGTTTCTTCAAAGTCTGGTTCAACTCTCGAAACAGATTCTCAGCGCCGCATCTTCGAACAGGCTTTCACAGGGGCCGGGATCGATGCCAAGTCCCGGATCGTGATCGTCACCGACCCGGGTTCGCCCCTGGATATCTCCGCGCGTGAAGGTGGGTACCGCAAGGTATTCAACGCCGATCCCAACGTTGGTGGTCGCTACTCCGGCCTCACCGCCTTCGGTTTGGTTCCGTCAGGTTTGGCCGGCGTTGACGTGGCTGCTTTACTCGACTCTGCCGCCGAAGCCGCTGAATTCTTGCGAGAGGACGACCCCGATAACATAGGCCTGCGCCTAGGGGCCGCCTTAGGCGGGACGTCGCCGCTGCGCGATAAGATCGTGATCGTGGACGAAGGCAGCGGGATTCATGGCTTCCCGGACTGGGCGGAACAGCTCATCGCCGAATCAACGGGAAAGTTGGGCAAAGGTGTTCTGCCCGTGGTTGCCGGGCCCGACTCGCCCGAAGTGAGTTCCGGCGCACACGACGTTCTCACAGTTCGGCTGGTGGCTGAGGCTACCGACGTCGAACTTCGAGAGAATGAAATCGCCATCTCCGGAGACCTGGGCGCCCAAATGATGGTGTGGGAATTCGCCACCGCTGTGGCCGGACGCCTGCTGGGGATCAACCCTTTCGACCAGCCGGATGTGGAAGCAGCCAAGAAAGCTGCACGCGGGCTTCTTGACTCCACCCCTGCACCAACCAATGCACTCTTTACCGATGGCGCTATTGAGGTTCGTAGCGCCAGCTTGGATGCGAGCTGGCTTGACGGTGCCACCACCGTTGCACAAGCGATTACTGCACTCGCAGGAACTCTGCCAAGCAACGGTTACCTCAGCGTTCAGGTATACCTGGACCGCCTTGCCAACGCACCGCTGGCAGAGATTCGCGACGAACTGGTCCGTGTCACCGCCCGCCCTGTGACATTTGGCTGGGGACCGCGATTTTTGCATTCGACGGGGCAGTTCCACAAGGGTGGACCTGGAGTCGGAGTGTTCTTGCAAGTTACGGGCACTGCGACGACGGATTTGGCTATTCCCGAGCGTCCGTTTACCTTTGGGGAGCTGATCGCCGCGCAGGCGGCGGGTGATGCACAGGTTCTAGCAGACCATCAACGACCCGTGCTCCGTTTGCACCTTCAGGACATCGATGCTGGAGTTGAACAACTAAAGATCGTGGTCGCGGCGCTTGCCGGTAACCACACTGACGCATAAGGCCGAAACCTCTCCATGGCGAAGAACGACGCAACACATCATGCAAACCCCCTCCGGGATAGCCGGGACCGCCGACTATCCCGGGTGGCGGGGCCATCGTCGCTGGTGCTCTTTGGAGTAACAGGAGACCTCTCCCGCAAGAAGCTCATGCCTGCCGTCTACGACCTGGCAAATCGTGGTCTCCTCCCGCCGAGCTTCGCGTTGGTGGGCTTTGCGAGGCGATCCTGGGCTGACGAGGATTTTGCGGCAGAAGTCAAGGAGTCCGTCCAAGCACATTGCCGGACCCCCTTTGATGAAACCGTCTGGAAGCAATTGAGCCAGGGCATCCGTTTTGTGCAGGGTGAATTCGACGACGACGACGCTTTCGAGCGACTCAAAACCACCCTCGCCGAACTCGACGAACAACGCGGAACACAGGGCAACCATGCCTTCTACCTCTCGATACCACCCAAGGCTTTCGAATTGGTGTGCCGGCAACTTTCCGACCACGACTTAGCTCAAAGCGATGGTGAGAACTGGCGACGGGTTGTCATTGAAAAGCCCTTCGGCCACAACCTGGCCTCTGCACGTGCCCTAAACGGCATCGTGGAATCCGTTTTCCCTCCCGACTCTGTGTTTCGCATTGACCACTACTTGGGCAAAGAAACCGTCCAGAATATTCTGGCCCTGCGCTTTGCCAACCAATTCTTCGAGCCACTGTGGAATGCCAACTACGTTGATCATGTCCAGATCACCATGGCCGAAGACATCGGCACCGGGGGTCGTGCCGGATACTACGACGGCGTAGGTGCCGCCCGTGACGTCATTCAAAACCATCTGCTCCAACTGCTCGCCTTGACGGCCATGGAGGAGCCCATTTCCTTCAATGCCGAGGACCTTCGCGCCGAAAAAGAGAAAGTACTCGCAGCGGTGAAGCTCCCGAAGGACCTGTCCACGCATTCAGCACGGGGACAATTTGCTGGTGGCTGGCAGGGTGGGGAAAAAGTCAAGGGATACCTCCAAGAAGACGGCATCCCGGCCGAGTCAATAACGGAAACTTTTGCCGCCATACGGCTAGACATCAACACCCGCCGCTGGTCAGGGGTGCCGTTCTATTTGCGCACCGGCAAACGTTTGGGCCGCCGTGTTACCGAAATCGCAGTAGTTTTCAAGCGCGCCCCCAACCTGCTCTTCACGGAGCACAGTGACGACGACTTCGGCCAAAATGCCGTGGTCATCCGCGTCCAGCCTGACGAAGGCGTGACGATCCGATTCGGTTCCAAAGTTCCCGGAACCCAAATGGAAGTCCGCGACGTCACCATGGACTTCGGCTACGGACATGCTTTCACGGAGTCCAGTCCTGAGGCCTACGAGCGCCTGATCCTGGACGTGCTGTTGGGAGAGCCTCCCCTGTTTCCGCGCCATCAGGAAGTTGAATTGTCGTGGAAGATCCTTGACCCGTTCGAGGAGTTCTGGGCAAGTGAAGGCCTTGCGCCTGAAAGCTATGAACCAGGAAGCTGGGGCCCCGCCTCCGCCGATGAACTCTTGAAACGTGATGGAAGGACGTGGCGCCGGCCATGATCGTAGAACTGCCAGATACAACCACCTCAAAGATCACCAAGCGGATTGTCAAGATGCGCGAACAAGGCGGTGTGGTCACCTTGGGACGCGTCCTCACACTGGTGGTCATCACCCGCATGGGCCAGGAAGAGGAAGCTATTGCGGCCGCTAACCTAGCTAGTCGCGAACACCCCTGCCGAATCATTGTCTTGGCTAGCGGATCTCCGCAAGAACCTACCCGGCTCGACGGCGAGATTCGTGTGGGCGGTGACGCGGGTGCGTCAGAGGTGATTGTCCTGCGTGGGCACGGTGAGCTTGCCTCTGAGAGTGAATCATTAGTCTCCGCGCTGCTCTTGCCTGATGCACCGATCGTGGCGTGGTGGCCGGGAGAATCTCCGGAATCGGCTAGTAAGAGTCCGATCGGACGGATTGCGCACAGGCGCATCACCGACTCCGCTAACCAATCAGATCCACGCGAAGCGCTACGGCACATCGGGGCCAGCTATGCCGCTGGTGACACAGACTTAGCCTGGACTCGACTCACGAATTGGCGAATCCAGCTCGCTGCCGTACTGGACCAGCTTGATACAGGCGGCCCGGTGACCGGCCTTCAGGTTGAGGGTGCATCAGACTCCCCTAGCACCCTCTTGCTGGCGTCCTGGCTGCATGGAGCACTAAAGGTGCCCATCACAGTCAAGGAGGACCCGAAGGGAACTGGCATTCGTCGCGTCGTTATGGAACGCGCCCACGGGAACGTGGAGCTGTTCCGCCCGGGTGCTCTGGAAGCTGTGCTGAACCAGTCCGGCCAACCTTCGCAGAAATTGTCCTTGCCACGGCGAACCCTAGAGGACTGTCTGGCGGAGGAACTAAGGCGGCTGGACCCAGACGATGTTTTCGGTGAGGTCGTCACCTCCGGTATGGACAAACTGCTTGCTGAAGAAAAGGTTGTGAAGGCATGAGCCCCAATGTTCGCATCACCCTCCATCCCTCCTTCGACGTGCTCGCAGCCACCACGGCGGCACGGTTGATAACACGCCTCCTTGATGTCCAGAGTGAACGAGGCGAAGCGACAGTCGTACTCACGGGTGGAAGCGTGGGTATTGCCACGTTGCGTGCCGTCAAGGAGTCCCCGGCGCGACTTGCCGTTGACTGGTCCAAGGTCAACTTTTGGTTCGGCGACGAAAGGTACGTTCCTGCGCAGTCACCGGAGCGAAATGCCGGACAGGCTGCGTCGGCTTTGCTCGACGCCATTGACGTTGATCCTGCCCGAGTTCATTTTATGGCCGCCTCTGATGAAGTCGAAGATGTCCAAGCTGCAGCTGCGGACTACATTTCTCAACTGGCCGTAGCCGCTCTGCATGAGTGGGAGAACGACGACGACTCCACCGAGTCAGCGCCTGCTGTACCCCGTTTTGATGTGCTCTTGCTAGGTCTGGGGCCGGACGCTCACATCGCCTCACTTTTCCCGGAGATGGCAGGCATCCGGTCCCTCGGAGTGCCCGTGGTACCTGTGACGAACTCTCCCAAGCCGCCGGCGTCGCGCGTTTCCCTGACGTTAGAAGCCATCAACACGGCCCAGGAAATCTGGATAGTGGCTGCAGGTGCTGACAAGGCCGCAGCAGTAGGCCTAGGATTGGCTGGCGCCAACCCGGTTCAGGTCCCAGCTTCCGGGGCCAAGGGCATCAATAAGACCATGTGGCTGATCGATCAGGACGCCGCAGCCAAAGTCCCCGAACAGTTGATGCGACGCGAAAGCTAGGGTTAAGCAAAAAGTCCCGTCCAGCAGTTTGAACTGCTGGACGGGACTTTTTTGTGTAAGTTGATCAGGCCGGACCATAGGACATCATGAGTCCCAAGCCAATGATGATCACTCCCCAGACGATGCCAAGGATGACAGTGAAGCGGTTCAAGTTGCGTTCGGCCACACCTGAGGAGCCCAGATTGGAGCTCATTCCGCCACCAAACATGTCCGACAATCCACCGCCACGACCTTTGTGAAGCAAAATCAACAAGGTCAACAACAAGCTCGTGATGCCCAGCAGGATCTGCAGGGCAATGTGTAATGCTTCCACTAGGGGCCTTTCAGCGTGGTCCAACAATCATTTTAGAAAAAACCGTCTCAACAGAGTTGAAGTCCGCAAGCTAGTCTATCCGAGCAAACTTGTACAAAGCCAATAAACACCCGTGTCAATCAGGCGAACTTTACTACTTGGTGAGGAGGTGGCTTTCAAATCGGGCAATGTTGGCGAACTCACCCGCATCAAGGCTCGCACCTCCAACAAGCACACCGTCAACGTCGCGCTCAGACATAATAGACGCCACGTTGTTGGCTTTGACGGAGCCACCATACAGCAGGCGGGTCTTGGCAGCGGTTGCGGCATCGAAAATTTCCGCCAGATCAGCACGGATGGCGGTGCACATTTCTTGGGCGTCGGCAGGGCCAGCGACTTCGCCGGTGCCAATAGCCCAAATGGGTTCGTAGGCAATTACGAGCGAGCCAGCTTGCTCTGCGCTGAGTCCAGCTACACCGGCACGGACCTGCGCGAGCGTGTGCTGCACATGAGTTTTTGCCTGGCGAATCTCCAAGACTTCACCGACACAAAGCACTGGCGTTAGCTCGTGCCCGAATGCAGCCTTGACTTTGGCATTGAGAAGTTCATCACCCTCACCATGTATTTGACGGCGTTCGCTGTGACCGACCAGAACAAAACTGCAACCGAGTTTTTTCAAGAAGGCACCGGAAATATCTCCGGTATAGGCGCCCGAGTCTTTTTCAGAGAGGTCCTGAGCCCCATAGACCAGTTTAAGCTTGTCTCCCTGGACTAGGGTCTGCACCCCGCGCAGATCTGTAAACGGTGGGAAGACGGCCACTTCAACGCGGCTGAAATCGTGCCGTGCATCGGAGAGCGTCCACGCCAACTTCTGCAACAGGGTGATGCCCTGGACATGGTCCATATTCATCTTCCAATTACCGGCGATCAGGGGTGTACGGTCAAATTTCCCGTTGGTCGAAGTCGTCATCGCTCTCTCGTTCCTTGGCATAGCTTGAAAAATATACTTCAGTAAAAAATTGACCCGCAGCGGGTTGGGGTTTGGTGGCGGGATCGCTCCCGCCACCAAACATAGCTACTAGCGCTCCAGTGCACTCAGCCCTGGAAGGACCTTGCCTTCAAGGAATTCCAAGCTAGCCCCACCACCAGTGGAGATGTGCCCGAAGTCAGAATCCGCAAATCCGAGGGTTCGGACAGCCGCGGCCGAGTCGCCACCGCCTACAACGGTGAAACCACCATCGGCACTGTTCGATGCCAATGCCTTGGCTACTGCTCGCGTACCTTCCGCAAACGCAGCGAACTCAAAAACACCCATGGGCCCATTCCAGAAAACAGTCTTAGCGCCTGCGATCGCCTGGGCAAACACAGCTCCGGACTCCGGCCCAATGTCCAACCCCAAGCCATTTGCTCCGAACGAGGAAGACTCGATGGCGTTGGCCGGCACAACTTCATGATCGGCGTCGGCGCCAAATTTAGAGGCCACGACGACGTCACTTGGAAGCACAAAGGTGGTACCTGCATCAGCTGCTCGGGACAAATAGTCCGAAACGACCGGGATCTGATCAACTTCCAGCAGTGACGAGCCGACTTTGTAGCCCTGAGCTGCCAGAAAAGTGAACAGCATCCCACCACCGACCATAATGGTGTCGGCTTTCCCCAGAAGGTTTTCAATAACGGCGAGCTTGTCGGAAACCTTAGAACCACCAAGAACCACTACATAGGGACGTGCTACGTCAGCTGTCAGCTTGCGCAGAACCGAAAGTTCTGTGCGTACCAGATCCCCTTGGTAGGACGGCAGGAGCTTAGCTATGTCAAAAACACTGGCGTGTTTGCGGTGGACTGCGCCGAAGGCATCATCTACATAGGCCCCGTGGTCACCAGTTAGAGCGGCGAGCTCGCCAGCAAACGATTGCCGTTCATTATCGTCCTTGGAGGTTTCCCTCGCATCAAAACGGACGTTCTCCAAGACCAGTACCGAGCCCTCGGCCAGTGCGGCCGAGGCGGCCACAGCGGCAGGACCTGTCGTGTCACCGGCCAGAGTCGCCTTCAGTTCCGGAGCCAGCTCGGCAAGTCGTGCCACAGCAGGCGCCAGAGAATACTTAGCATCAGGGGTACCTTTGGGTCGGCCTAGGTGGGCGCAAATGAGAACCTTGGCCCCGGCGTCGGCCAGTGCCTTGATCACAGGCAGGGAGGCCCTGATGCGGCCATCATCAGTGACTACAGAGCCGTCAAGCGGCACGTTCAAATCACAACGGATTAGAACGTGCCGCCCGCGGACACCTTCATCGATGAGTTCGTTGAGGGTGTGAAGTGTCATTCGGTTCCTTAGAGCTTAGAGGCTACGAGTTCGGTCAGGTCGACCAGGCGGTTGGAATAGCCCCACTCGTTGTCATACCAGGAAACAACCTTGACCTGATTGCCGATGACTTTCGTCAGGCCCGAGTCAAAGATTGACGACGCCGGGTCCCCGACGATGTCCGAAGAGACGATGGGGTCCTCGGTGTAAGTGAGGTAGCCAGCCAGTTTCCCTTCCGCCGCTGCCGCCTTATATGCAGCGTTGACTTCCGCGACAGTGACTTCACGGCTAAGCGTGGCAGTCAAATCCGTGGCGGAGCCGGTTGGAACAGGCACGCGGATGGCAAAGCCGTCCAGTTTTCCCTTGAGCTCGGGCAAAACCAAGCCGATGGCCTTGGCAGCACCAGTGGACGTCGGGATCATGTTGATCGCTGCAGCTCGGGCACGGCGAAGGTCTCGGTGCGGGCCATCCTGCAGGTTCTGATCAGCAGTGTAAGCGTGGATGGTGGTCATCAGGCCACGCTCCAAGCCGAAGTTGTCGTTGAGAACTTTGGCCAGCGGGCCTAGGCAGTTGGTGGTACAGGAGGCATTAGAGATGATGTGGTGTGTTGCAGGATCGTAGAGCTCATCATTGACTCCGAGCACAATGGTAATGTCCTCGTCGGAGGCGGGAGCGGAGATCAGCACCTTCTTAGCTCCTGCATCGATGTGCTTTTGGGCGTCCGATGCCTTGGTGAAGAAGCCCGTGGATTCAATGACGATGTCAACAGCCAACTCGCCCCAGGGGAGATTTGCAGGGTCACGTTCTGCCAATACGGTGATGGTTTTTCCATCGACGACCAGGTGGCCGTCGACAACCTCAACGGAAACGCCAAGGCGTCCATTGACGGAGTCATACTTGAGCAGGTGCGCTAGGGCCTCGGGGCTGGTGAGGTCGTTGACGGCAACGATCTCAAGGTCAGCGTCTTGTGCCAACGCTGCGCGGAAGTAGTTGCGTCCGATCCGGCCAAATCCATTGATGCCAATACGAGTAGTCACTGATTCTCTCTCCTTGGTGCCGGTAACCGGCACCCATTGTCAGATTGAATGAAAATTATTCAACCGGTGGTTCCCGCACGACGTTGGGCAGAGATTGTTCTTGGCGCGCGTTGCGATGCAGACGCCGTGATCCATATTACGTTCCAAGGGGCCCGCCCCGCCAGTCAGGCGGGGCGGGCGTCCACATATTGGTCACAAATTGGCCGGTTTTAGCCTGTCCGTTAGGGCAGGATCAGTCCGGTGGCATTCTTACGTGCTGCCTCAAAACGCTTGGCAACGTCAGCCCAGTTCACAATGTTCCAGAAAGCCTTAACGTAGTCAGCCTTTACGTTGACGTAGTCGAGGTAGAAAGCGTGCTCCCACATATCCAACATCAGCAACGGCGTGGTAGCTACAGGGACGTTCCCCTGCTGATCAAAGAGTTGCTCGATGAGGATATTTCCGCCGAGGCCCTCGTAGGAGAGCAATGCCCACCCTGAACCCTGGATGCCCATGGCTGCCGCGGTGAAGTGGGCGCGGAAGGCGTCGAAGGAACCAAAGGAATCATCAATGGCTGCGGCTAGCTCGCCCTCAGGCTTGTCGCCACCCTCCGGAGAGAGATTGTTCCAAAAAATGGAGTGGTTGGTGTGTCCACCCAGATTGAAGGCGAGATCTTTGGAGTACTTAGCCACATTGGCGAAGTTGTTGCTGGAGCGTGCTTCGGCGAGGTTTTCCAGCGCGGTATTGGCGCCAGCCACGTATGCCGCATGGTGCTTGCTGTGATGCAGCTCCATGATTCGGGCGGAAATGTTGGGCTCCAGTGCAGCGTAGTCATAGCTGAGTTCTGGAAGTGTGTACTTGGTCACGGTTCCTCCGTAGCGATTCTTCTGGTGGGTTTATGTATGGGATTGCTCCCACAGACAAACTGCATAACCAACGTGGTGGTCGGTTATATTTCTACTCTTTCATATTAGGCACATTTATGATTCCAACATCTCAAACGTGACACTGGACTCGGTGCCGGCAATGCCCAAGTCGATGGCTTTTTTATCTGCCATCGCTAGCAAGCGACGGATCCGCCCTGCGATTGCGTCCTTCGTCAACGGCGGGTCGGCTAGCCGACCCAGTTCATCCAGGCTTGCCTGCTTGTGGGCAACCCGGAGCTCGCCGGCATACTTGAGGTGCTCGGGAACATCTTCACCGAGAATTTCCAAGGCACGGTCTACGCGGGCACCGGCAGCTACTGCTGCTTGGGCCGAACGACGTAAGTTGGCGTCATCAAAATTTGCTAGCCGGTTGGCCGTGGCACGTACTTCCTTGCGCATGCGACGTTCTTCCCACACCAACAGGGTTTCATGGGCACCCATCCGCACCAAAAGTTCAGCAATCGTGTCGCCGTCGCGGATCACAACACGATCAATCCCACGGACTTCTCGAGCCTTAGCGGCAATATCAATCCTGCGTGCGGCTCCGACCAAGGCCAGTGCCGCCTCTGGCCCAGGACAGGTGACTTCCAAGGCCGAGGACCGGCCAGGTTCCGTCAGGGAGCCGTGAGCTAGGAATGCGCCCCGCCAGACGGCTTCCGCGTCGGCAGCAGAGCCGTTGACCACTACTGAAGGCAGGCCCCGGACTGGGCGGCCTCGCCCGTCCAACAGGCCTGTTTGGCGAGCCAAAGCCTCCCCGTCGCGCACTACGCGTACGATGTACCGATTGCCTCGGCGAAGCCCGCCCCCACCAGAGACGACGACAATCTCGCTCTGATGACCGTAGATTTCTGAAATGGCAATGCGAAGCCGCCTGGCTGTCGCTGCTGAATCCACTTCTGCTTCAATCACGATGCGCCCGGAGATAATGTGCAGTCCCCCAGCGAACCGCAGCAGCGCTGATACTTCCGCCTTACGTACCGAGGACTTTCTGATGTCCAACCGGGACAGTTCCTCTTTGACAGCCGCTGTCAGCGCCATAGTGTGATTCCCACTTTCAAATGCTCGTTTCCCCGAATATGTCCCGATACGCTGCGGCAAGCCGGAGCGGGTCGTGAATGGGCGTCCCCCCCGGGGTTCCTACCTTACAGAACGCTACCTCTGCGCCGATCATCGCGGCAGCCTCCGTGAACTTATTAACGTCGCCAATCGACGATGGATCCGCTAACACCACGTCCACTCCGAACTCGGGCGCATACCTAGAAATAACGTGCAGGTGGTCCGCAGCGTCCATTCCCTCGGCCTCTTGATCGTCCACATCCAGGTTCATGGTCAGTAACCGTTTTGCCTTGGTGGTACACAGTGCTGTTCGCAATTGTGGCAGGAGCAAATGAGGGAGCACCGAGGTGTACCAGGAACCTGGGCCTAGAACCACCCAGTCTGCGGCGTGGATGGCGGCCACTGACTCCGCACAGGCAGGTGCATCAACTGGTAGCAGGCGCACATGTTCTAGTTCCCCGGCCTTAGCCAGCCTGGCCTGTCCTGTGATCACGCGTCCCTGCGGATGTAGGGCGTCTACGGATGCTTTTAGCCGGCCCTCAATGGTCAGGGGGACACTCGCCATCGGCAAGACCTCGCCCCGCGCGCCCAGAAGTGCACCCGCCCAGCGCAAACCTGCAACGGTATCCCCCAGCAATTCCCATAGAGTGACAATCAACAAATTGCCAAGAGCATGGTTGTCCAGAGAACCCGTGACGCCCTCCTTTGAGGCGAAGCGATGCTGCATGACATCGCGCCATGTGCGTCCCCAGTCAGTGTCGTCACATAACGCGGACAGTGCCATACGAAGGTCGCCAGGCGGAAGAACTCCTAATTCCTCACGCAATCTTCCGGAGGATCCGCCGTCATCAGCAACGGTTACCACCGCCGTAATGTTGCTCGTCAACAGCCGCAATGCCGACAACGACGCAGAGAGCCCGTGTCCACCGCCAAGCGCTGTAACGCGTATGCCAGTCTCTAAGCCAGGTAGCCGTCCGCCGGCCGGAATGATGGGCAGTATGCCCGTGTACACGCCTACTCCCGGCCTAGATCGCGGTGACGGATACTGGTCGTCACTCGGGGAAGCTGGCCTAAGCGTTTCGCAAGCTCAATGGCAACGGCCACCGAACGATGCTTCCCGCCGGTACAGCCCACCGCAATCGTGGCATAGTGTTTGTTTTCGCGACGGTATCCGGCCAGTACGGGCTCCAAGGCATGGACGTAACGGTCCACGAATTCTGCTGCCCCATTGTCGTTAAGAACAAATTCACTGACCGCTGCGTCCTGTCCCGTCAGGGGGCGCAGGGCCGGAATCCAGTGTGGGTTGGGAATAAAGCGGACGTCCGCCACGTAGTTCGCATCCACCGGGAGTCCATACTTGAAGCCAAAACTCATGACCGTCAAGCTGAGCACTACTGGTCCGGTTTCGGAGAATAATTCCGTCACCGCAGAAGCAAGTTCGTGTACGTTCAGCCCTGACGTGTCCAACACCATCTCTGCCTGAGACTTCATCTCAGCTAAGAGAACACGCTCCGCAGCGATGCCGTCAAGGATCCGGCCGTCCTTTTGCAATGGGTGAGGACGGCGCCCTTGTTCGAAACGGCGGACAAGGGTTTCATCGCTTGCATCCAGAAATAACACCCTGTAGCTAACTCCGGCCGCGGAGAGCGCATTGAGAGATTCGCGGATGTCGGCAAAGAGCGCTTTACCTCGAACATCAACCACGACGGCCAGCTTGGGAAGAGCCGCGGGCATGCGCGACACCAGCTCCGCTAATGTTCCTAGCATCTGAGGTGGAAGATTCTCAATGACATACCAGCCATGGTCCTCAAGCGCGTTGGCTGCCGTGCTCCGGCCAGCGCCGGACATACCAGTTACCACCAAAAGCTCGGCTTCCACCGGCTTGATCGGCGTCATGCCACTGTCGTCAACCTGGGGCGAGTGTGGATGCTCCGTCATTGCTTGTCCTCGTGTCGTGGTGCGTCTCGTAGAGTGTGAGTTCGTGGTGTGGTGCAGTTTGGGGTGGTGCGGTCATGCCAAAAATTTGGGGCTCCGAGACTATCCGTCACGGGACCACCGGTTGTCGTCGATCACTAGAAGCTTAGTCAAGGATCTCCCCAGTTGCCATGTTGACGGATGGGGTTGCGCGTACTGCCTGCTCAGCGCTGACGGTCTCGTGGATCGCCTGTGCCAGCACTGGCCCTATGCCCTTAGCTAGTGCCAGTTCTTCCACCGTTGCACCACGCACCTTTTTCAGGGACCCAAAGTGGGACAGTAAAGCTTTTTGTTTGGCTGAGCCCATACCCGGCACGGAGTCCAAGACGGAAGCCGTCATCGCTTTGCCGCGTTTGGCCCGATGGAAGGTGATCGCGAAACGGTGGGCTTCATCGCGGATGCGCTGTAGCAAGTACAGTCCTTCGGATGATCTGGGCAGAATAACTGGGAAGTCACTCTCGGGTACCCACACCTCCTCCAGCCGCTTTGCCAATCCGATCACAGCCACATCGGTGATCCCCAGTTCGGATAGCGCTCTCTGGGCCGCATTGACCTGTGGGACGCCACCGTCGACCACCACCAGATTGGGAGGGTAGGCGAACTTAGATTTGGGCACCTCCGCGGGTAGCTCCTGCCCAGATACACCAAGGCCCGGCACATCAATGTTTGGGATCGTTACTTGGGCTCGGGGAACTTCTCCACTGCTCGTTGCCAGCGCCGATCTGGCTGCTTTTTCGGCCAAATAGTTGCGGAAACGGCGTGTGATCACATCATGCATGGAGGCGGTGTCGTCAATTGCGGCCTCACCGGTGATGGAAAACTTTCGGTACTCACTCTTTTTCGCCAGCCCGTCCTCAACGACCACCATGGAAGCGACCACGTTGGTACCCTGCACATGAGAGATGTCGTAGCACTCGATCCGTAGCAGCGGCATCGGCAAATCCAATGCTTCCTGTAGCTCTTGCAAAGCCAAAGAACGGCTCGTGAGATCTCCAGCCCGGCGGGACTTGTGCAAAATCATGGATTGACGAGCATTTTGGGCGACAGTTCCCATGAGCGCCGCCTTCTCCCCCCGCTGAGGAACAGAAATGCTCACTTTGCCTCCGCGAATCTCACCAAGCCAGGTCGACAACTCGCCATGATTGGCTGGTAGCTGGGGTACCAGGATTCGGCGAGGAATGACATCGGACTGTTCGCCCTGACCGCCATACACCTGCTGCATGAGGTGCTCCCAGAGATCCGCCTCAGTGGCGTCCTCCACCTTTTCCACCACCCAGCCCCGCTGTCCACGGATGCGTCCGCCGCGGACATGAAATACCTGAACAGCCGCCTCAAGTTCGTCTTGTTCCACAGCGAAGATGTCTGCGTTGGTGTCTTCCGCTAGGACCACTGCGTTGCGTTCGAACACTTTGCGCAGTGCGATGATGTCATCTCGTAGCCGGGCGGCCTGCTCGTACTCGAGCTCCGAGACGGCCGAGGCCATCTCCTTTTCCAGCTTGGCAATGAACCGTTTGCCTTCCCCGCCCATAAAGTCACAAAAATCTTGCGCTAGGGCTTTGTGATCCTCAACGCTGATGCGGCCCACGCAGGGAGCAGCGCATTTGTCGATATAGCCAAGCAGACAAGGGCGTCCGCTACGCTCGGCTCGTCGCAGTACTCCGGTGCTGCAACTACGGACGGGGAAGACGCGCAGCAAAGTATCCATGGTTTCCCGGATGGCACCTGCCGTATAAGGACCAAAATATTTGGTGTCTTTGCGGCGTTCCCCACGCATGACTTGGACTCTAGGAAGCTTCTCCCCCATGGACACGGCCAGGTACGGATAGGTTTTATCGTCTCTAAACGCAAGGTTGTACCGTGGTGCGAATTCTTTAATCCACGTATATTCGAGCTGCAACGCCTCAAGTTCACTGCCGACCGTGGTCCATTGGACGCTGGCGGCGTGGTGGACCATGGCATGTGTTTTAGGGAGCAACGTTGCCGGATTAGCAAAGTAGCTGTTGAGCCGGGAACGCAGGTTCTTTGCTTTGCCCACGTAGATGATGCGGCCATGTTCGTCACGGAACCTGTACACACCGGGGTCGGTAGGAATTTCGCCGGGTCGGGGCCGGTAACTTGCTGGATCTGCCACATCTCTATTCTGTCACCGTGGGTAGTGCCGCGGCGAACTGCCGGCCCACAAAATGGCACTAGTGCTTGCCTGCACTATTCCAGGCTTGGGCTTTGGTTGTACTTTGTGCTGCGTTCTTGTCCACTCAATTTTGCGATTGCATCCATGATGGTGTCGGTCACGGCTCTGCGGGCGGGCAATGAGTGGTCTGGACCGGTTTTTTCAAAATGTAGAGGCGCACCAAATTTTAGCGTGAAAGGAGCAGGCTTTATGGCGTTCCGCCCGGCTGGCTGGAGTTTTTCGGTGCCAATGATGCCCACTGGAACCACGGGAGCACCGGTCGTCAGAGCGAGCCATCCCACACCTGTCCGACCCCGGTACAAAATACCGTCCCGGGACCTAGTACCTTCCGGATAGATTCCAATGCTGTCGCCCCGAGAGAGAATCTCAACGAGCGTTTTAAGTGCCTTGACACTGGCTGCTTGCTCCCCACGCTCTACTGGGATGGAGTGCACAGCTTCAAAGAATGACTTCATCAGTTGACCCTTGATGCCCTTGCCCGTGAAATATTCTGCCTTGGCAAAGAAGGAAACGGGCCGTGGTGTCAATGCTTGGACTATTACCGAGTCTAAGAAGGAGAGATGGTTGGCAGCAACGATCACTGGCCCTTCCAGAGGCACGTTCTCCAGCCCCAGGACGCGCGGTCTGCAAAGACCGCGGATGGCACCTTTCGTCACGACGCGTGTCAAGTCATACAGTGCCATGAACGGCCTTTCGCTTAAACTCCACAGCGGCTTTAGCACCATGCATGATCAACGATGCCCCCACCAAGCTTGAGAAGCACGGCAGAGGAAAATCTTCGCGGCAAACAACCGAAACGGCAGTAGTCACGTCAATAGCTTCGCACGAACCACATTCGAAGGGCATCATTCATTCCGTGAAGGGAATACTTGTGCTATTGAGCCTTGAGCACTTCTGCCAGGAAGGAAGCCGTGTAGCTTTCAGTGCTCTTAGCGACCTTTTCGGGCGTCCCCGTGGCGATGATGCGTCCACCACCCACTCCACCATCGGGGCCCATATCTACTATCCAGTCGGCACTTTTAATGACGTCGAGATTGTGTTCGATCACAATGACGGTATTGCCTTTTTCAACCAGCCCTTGAAGCACGAGTAACAGCTTGCGAATGTCCTCGAAGTGCAGCCCGGTGGTGGGCTCATCCAAGACGTAGACGCTGCGCCCGTTGGAACGTTTTTGTAGTTCAGCGGCTAACTTGACACGCTGCGCTTCGCCCCCAGAAAGTGTGGTCGAGGCCTGCCCCAACCTGACGTAGCCGAGCCCCACATCCACCAGGGTCCGCAGGTGCCTGGCAATCGGCGTGAAGGCGGCAAAGAACTCGGCACCTTCCTCAATGGGCATATTCAGAACATCCGCAATCGACTTGCCCTTGTAGTGCACCTCCAGGGTTTCGCGATTGTAGCGAGCACCGTGACATACCTCGCACGGGACGTAGACATCCGGGAGGAAATTCATTTCGATCTTCAGTGTTCCGTCACCCGTGCACGCTTCGCAACGTCCACCCTTGACGTTGAAGGAAAAACGTCCAGGCTGGTAGCCGCGAACCTTGGATTCATTGGTTTCGGCAAAGAGTTTTCGGATGTTATCAAAGACGCCCGTGTATGTAGCAGGGTTGGAACGCGGTGTCCGCCCGATCGGGCTTTGGTCCACATGGACGACTTTATCCAGGTGCTCCAAACCGTCAACACGCAGATGCCGTCCGGCGACCTGTTTGGCACCATTGAGCTTGTTGGCAAGCACCTTGTAGAGGATTTCGTTGACCAAAGTGGACTTACCTGAACCGCTAACCCCGGTCACTGCGGTCAGTAGGCCAAGCGGGAAGGCTGCATCGATGGTGCACAGGTTGTTCTCCTTGGCCCCAATAACCTTCAGTTCGCGCTTCTTGTCATACTTGCGGCGTTTGGCAGGTATGGCGATGGACTTCCGTCCGGAAAGATAGTCGCCAGTCAGAGAGTTGGTATTTTCCAGCAGTCCAGCCAGGGATCCTGAGTGCACTACCTGGCCGCCGTGTTCGCCAGCGCCCGGGCCTATGTCAACGATCCAGTCGGCTTCAGAGATCGTGTCTTCGTCGTGCTCAACCACGATCAAGGTGTTGCCAAGATCCCGCAAACGAGTGAGGGTTTCGATCAACCTACGGTTGTCTCGCTGGTGCAGACCAATGGACGGCTCGTCGAGCACATACAGCACTCCGACCAGCCCTGATCCAATCTGAGTCGCAAGACGGATGCGTTGCGCCTCTCCGCCCGAGAGAGTGGCCGAGGCCCGTTCCAAGCTCAGGTACTCCAACCCGACATCGAGCAGGAATTTCAGGCGCGCCTGAATCTCCTTGAGTACTTGGCTGGCAATCTGCGCTTCGCGGCCCGTCAGCACCAGATTTGAGAGGAACCCAAAACAGTCCCGCATTGAAAGGGCACAAACTTCAGCGATTGACTTGCCATTGATGAGCACCGACAACGACGCCGGGTTCAGTCGTGCGCCGCCGCAGGACGGGCATGGAATTTGGCGCATGTACTCGGCGTAGCGGTCCCGCGCAGAATCGGATTCGGTTTCCGTATGTTTACGCTGAATGTACTGCACAGCACCTTCAAAGCCCGTACTGTACTTGCGTTCGCGACCAAATCGGTTCTTGTACTGCACAACTACTTTGTGGTCCTTGCCGTACAGAATAGCCGTCCGGGATGCGGTGTCTAACTTATTCCAGGGCACCTCCATATTGAAACCAAGTTCCCCGGCTAGTCCTTCGAGCAGGCGGTTCCAATATTCCGTGGTGGCTACACCCAAGGACCAAGGTGCGATCGCACCTTGGCGCAGGGAAAGAAAAGGATTCGGAACAACGAGTTCCTCATCGACTTCAAGCTTGGTGCCTATGCCGCTACATGCCGCACAAGCGCCAAAAGGATTGTTGAAGGAGAAGGAGCGCGGTTCAATTTCATCGATGGCCAACGGGTGCTCATTAGGACAGGCGAGATTCTCCGAAAACTGGCGTAGACGTCCGGGATCGTCCTCCGCGAGATCGACCAGTTCTACGACGACCCGACCCTCAGCCAAGCCCAGGGCTGTCTCCACGGAGTCCGTGAGACGCTGCTGAATTCCGCTTTTCACCACAAGTCGATCCACGACCACTTCAATGGTGTGCTTGTATGCCTTTTTCAGTTTTGGCGGATCTGAGAGCTGCACTTGCTCCCCATCCACTTTGGCGCGTGAGTAACCCTTCGCCGTGAGTTCCCGGAACAAATCCACAAACTCACCTTTACGGGCACGTACCACCGGGGCCAAGACTTGAAAACGGGTGCCGTCTTCCATCTCCAGAAGCTGATCTACGATCTGCTGCGGGGACTGCTTTGCAATCGGCTCACCACAGACAGGGCAATGCGGAGTACCAACCCGTGCCCACAAAAGTCTCATGTAGTCATAGATCTCGGTGATGGTACCCACCGTTGATCTTGGGTTTTTCGAGGTCGACTTCTGGTCAATCGACACGGCCGGGGAGAGGCCCTCGATGAAGTCAACGTCGGGCTTATCCACCTGACCCAAGAACTGACGCGCGTAGGCTGAGAGAGACTCAACGTAACGGCGCTGACCTTCGGCAAAGATCGTGTCAAACGCTAGTGAGGACTTCCCGGAACCTGACAAGCCGGTGAAGACAATCATGGCATCACGGGGCAGGTCGAGATCAACGTTGCGAAGATTGTTCTCACGCGCTCCCTTGACCACTAACCGGGAAAGATCCGGGCGCTTTACGGCCGGCTGCAAATTATCAGACTGGGGCATTGTTTCCTTTGAATTGCCGCCTAAACAACAGACGTAGTACTGCACCAACGCTCATTAGTATACTCGAAAGTTCATTCGAATAGACGTGTGTATGAGCAAGAGAGTCCGGGCGTTCACACGAACGCATTGCGATGTTTTTACGCGTCCATCCCGCGTTCAAGAGCAGCAGACGCCAAGGCTATGGCTTTACGTGTCGGCATCCCGACTTCCCGCACGACGGCGGCAAAAACGTCCGCCGCCGCTGCGACCTTCTCCGCGATCACATCCCCGCCTGAGGTGATGAGCGTCCCGCTGCGCCCGGCTGTGGCAACAATCCCTGCCTGTTCCAACTCCCGGTAGGCTCTAGCCACCGTATTCACGGCTATTCCCAGATTCGTTGCGAGGGACCGAACAGAGGGCAACTTGGTGCCAGCAGCCAACGCCCCTGAGGCCGCAAGGTCAAGAATCCGCAGGCGCACTTGATCAAAGGGCGGGACCGACGATTCTGGGTCCAGCGTCCATTTTCGCTCAATCGTCTCCATGGCGTTCACGCCAGTTCTACTTCTTCCACAAGTGGATCGCCAAATTGACTCATGTACAGATCGTAGTAGAAATTCTTGTGTTCTAGGAGTTGTTCATGAGTTCCCTGTTCCACAATTTCTCCATCACGCATGACGAGAATCAGATCGGCGTCCCTAATGGTGGAGAGTCGATGAGCTATCACAAAACTTGTGCGATCCCGTCGGAGCCGATTCATGGCCTGGCGGATCATTACCTCTGTGCGGGTATCCACGGAACTCGTCGCCTCATCCAAGATCAGGATCCCGGGATTCGCGATCCACGCTCTGGCGATGGTCATCAGCTGACGCTGCCCTTGGCTGAGCCCGCCACCGTCGTCGGTCAAGACGGTGTCGTAGCCATCCGGCAGGGACCTCACAAAGTGATCAACATGCGTGGCTTGCGCCGCACTCAGAATCTCCTCCTCGGTGGCACCGAGTTTTCCGTACGCCAAGTTTTCTCGGATCGTTCCACCAAAGAGCCAGGCATCTTGGAGAACCATCCCGAACTGACTGCGAAGATCATCCCGGGTGAGTTTCGCGGTGTCTACCCCATCAATCGTGATAGTGCCGGAATCTATCTCGTAGAACCGCATCAGGAGGTTGACAAGCGTAGTCTTACCGGCGCCGGTCGGACCTACGATCGCCACAGTTTCTCCGGGCTCCGCCACCAAGGATAGGTCTTTGATCAGGTGTTCTCCTTGTGTGTATCCAAAGTTCACGTGATCAAACACAACGCGGCCAACGACCCTCTCCAAAGTTTCCGCTGGGTGGTGATCCGGACTCTGTTCCGGTGCATCAAGTAGATCGAAAACCCGCTCCGCGGAAGCGACCCCGGATTGGAGAAGATTGATCATACTTCCAATTTGCGCCATCGGCTGGCTGAACTGGCGAGAGTACTGAATGAACGCCTGAACCGAACCGATCGTGAGGATGCCAGATGCCACCTGAATACCGCCCAGGACGGCAACCACAACGTAGTTGAGGTTGGAGACAAAATTCATGCTCGGCATGATAATCCCGGAGATGAACTGTGCCTTCGCGCTGGACTCGTAGAGTTCGTCGTTGGAGACTTTGAACTTTTCGATGGCAGCGTCCTGCTGTCCGAAGGCTTTGACGACCTCGTGACCGGTGAACATTTCTTCCACATGACCGTTGAGATCACCAGTGGACTTCCACTGCATCATGAACTGCACCCGTGAGCGTTTAGCGATCACCACCGTCAGTGCGGCGATGATGGGAACCGTCAGCAAGGAAATGCCCGCTAGTAGTGGTGAAATTGAGAACATCATGCCAAGGACGCCCACCACGGTGAGCACAGCGATCAGCAACTGGGTCAGTGTTTGGTTAAGCGTCTGGGAGAAATTGTCGATGTCGTTGGTGACGCGTGAGAGCACATCTCCACGAGACTCTTGCTGGAAATGCGACATGGGGAGCCGGTCAAGCTTGTTTTCAATGTCCCTACGCAGCCTGTACATGGCCCGCTGGACAATACCTGTCGTAATGAATCCTTGAGACCAGTTGAAGAAGAACGCCACAATGTAAAGACCTAAAACGATCATCAGCACAATGCCGAGGGCGCCAAGGTCCAGGCCTACACCGGGGACTACATTCATACCGTTGAGCATGTCGGCGATCTGGCCCTGACCAGCCGCACGCAGGCCCACCACAGCCGCCTCTTTGCTAGTCCCAGCCGGGAATTCCTTGGCCAACATCTGCCCCACCACACCATTGAAGATGATGTCGGTTGCCTGTCCCAAGATTTTTGGTGCTACGACCGAAAGCCCTACGGAGATCGCAGCCAGAAAAACCACCCAGGCGATCCGTAGCTTGTCCGGGGCCATGAGCCGAAGAATTCGTTTAAGACTGGGCCCGAACGCCATCGCTTTTTGCGGCGGGCCTCCCCCGCCCCTCATCATGCTCATACCGATTGCTCCTGATCTTCGTCAGTCATTTGAGAGGTCACAATTTCTTGGTAAGTGGGGCATGAACGCATCAATTCATCGTGAGTGCCCTGTCCCACGAGCTTGCCCTCATCCAACACCAGGATGTTTTCCGCGTGTCTGATAGTACCTACCCGTTGGGCGACCACTAACACAGCAGCATTCGTGGTCACTGGCTTCAACGCGGCCCGCAATTTCGCATCAGTGGCATAGTCAAGGGCTGAAAAGCTGTCGTCAAAGAGATAAAGAGAAGGTTTTCCTATGACGGCGCGCGCAATACAAAGGCGCTGACGCTGTCCCCCGGAAACATTGGAACCACCCTGTTCGATGGGAGCGTCCAAGCCCTCTGGCATCTCACGGACGAAGTCAGCAGCCTGTGCCACTTCCAGCGCTGCCCAAACTTCTTCGTCACTGGCCCCAGTTTTGCCCATTCGAACGTTGCTGGCCACAGTCCCCGAAAACAGATAGGCCTTTTGCGGCACCAGACCGATGGATTTGCGCAGGGATTCCAGCGTCACCTCTGTGATGTTGTGGCCACCTAGTTCGATGTGGCCTACGGTGGCGTCCAAGAGCCGGGGTATGAGATTTATCAGTGTGGACTTGCCGCTACCCGTGGAACCGATCACCGCCGTCGTCGTTCCTGGTGCCGCATCAAAACTCACGCCGGCAAGTACAGGATCCTGCGCACCCGGATACTTGAACGACGCATCCCGTACCGACAGATGCCCGTCAAAGTGTTCCACGTGCACGGAATCAACGGTGTCAGCAACAGAGGGCACCAGATCCAAGACTTCCTGGATTCGCTCAGCGCTAACGGCGGCTCGAGGAATCATCATAAACATGAACATGGCCATCATGACGGACATGAGAATGAGCATGATGTAACTCAGGAACGCTGTCAGGGCACCAATCTGCATGCTCCCGGAGTCGATCCGCTGCCCACCAAACCACAGCACGCCCACACTGGTGACATTGACGACGAAGAAGATGGTCGGGAACATCAAGGCCAGCAAACGCCCTGCTCGCAGCTGTGAGGCGGTCAGGGCCCCGTTGGCAGTATCGAAGCGCTGCGCCTCATAGTCACGGCGCACGAAAGCGCGGATGACACTGATACCGGTGATCTGCTCTCGGAGCACACCATTGATGTCATCGAGCTGGTGCTGGACTTTGCGGAACGTGGGAACCAGTACCCGCACGATCAGCGCAATGGCGATGATGAGCACCGGCAGGATCACCAGAAGCAGCCCCGACAGCGGAACATCTTGTTTCATAGCCAAAATGATTCCACCGATGCTCATGATGGGGGCCGTCACCATCAGAGTAAAAGACATCAGCGTCAGCATTTGAACTTGCTGGACGTCATTGGTGGTCCGGGTAATCAGGGAGGGAGCACCAATGGTTCCCACTTCCTGGGCGGAGAATGTCTCCACTTGGTTGAACAGGTCCCTGCGAATTTGCCGCCCCACACCCATGGCCAGCCGTGCACTCAAGAACGTTGCGGCGATAGCAGCGACCACCTGGCCAGCCGTTATGACGAGCATCCACATGCCGAGACTGTAAATAGTCCCGATATCTCCCTTGACTACACCATCATCGATAATGTCCGCGTTAAGGGTTGGCAAATACAAGGACGCTAAAGTGGAAAGGAATTGCAAAACCACGATGGCTATTAACGGCGCTTTATGCGGCGCCAGATTTCGCGCTATCAACCGATACAGCACGGATTCTCCTTGCGATTGGGTACCCGCGGGCACTAGTTGCTTCAGCTAACAAACTACTCCAGTACTAGGGGTACTGTCAGCGCAGTTTTTCTGTGGGCATATTCTGTGAGCTCATTTTGCGGGTGGACTGCCGCTGTCCCATTCTGCCGGATCCCAGGTGGACGGCTGTATAACCCTGGCGTTATCTTGTCACAGCGGACGCCCCTAGACTGGAGGAACAATGAATCTTTTTGAACAACTCTCCGGCCTTGACCCACAGACCTCCAGCGACGATGACGTTTTGGAAGCATTTTTGGAGTGGACCATGGACCGTGGGTTGGAGTTGTACCCTGCCCAGGAAGATGCCACCATCGAGTTGGTCAGCGGCAACAACGTGATCCTGTCCACGCCCACGGGATCCGGTAAATCGATGGTTGCGATCGCCGCACATTTCAACGCCATGGCTCGGGGTGCATCCAGTTACTACACGGCACCGATCAAGGCGCTTGTGTCCGAGAAGTTCTTTGCTCTCTGCGAGATCTTTGGCGCCGAGAACGTTGGCATGATCACCGGGGACTCCTCCGTAAACCAAGACGCACCGATTATTTGCTGCACGGCGGAGATACTGGCAAACATTGCTTTGCGTGAAGGCGAAAATGCCGATGTAGGCGTCATCATCATGGACGAGTTTCACTATTATTCGGACCCGCAACGTGGCTGGGCCTGGCAGGTTCCACTCATGGAGCTGCCGCAATCGCAGTTCTTGCTCATGAGTGCCACGTTGGGTGATGTCAGCCGTTTCGAAAAGGAACTGACGCAGCTGACAAACCGGGTTACCACCACCGTGTCATCCGCCGTGCGGCCCATCCCCTTGCATTACTACTACGTCACGACTGGTGTGCATGAATCCTTGGAGGAACTGCTCGCCACCAAGCAGGTCCCCGTTTATGTCGTGCATTTCAGCCAGGCCGAAGCCATTGACCGGGCACAGAATCTGATGAGTATCAACGTCTGTACCCGCGAAGAGAAGGACAAGATCGGCGAGCTCATTGCCGGGTTCCGTTTCTCAGCAGGTTTTGGCAAGACTCTCAACCGCCTGGTGCGTCACGGTATAGGCGTCCACCATGCTGGAATGCTGCCTAAGTACCGCCGGCTTGTTGAGCAGTTGGCCCAGGCCGGACTGATGAAGGTCATCTGCGGGACTGACACCTTGGGGGTGGGCATCAATGTCCCGATTCGTACTGTTCTGCTGACAGCACTGAGTAAGTACGACGGCGTGCGCACCCGCGTGTTGCAGGTACGCGAGTTCCAGCAGATCGCCGGGCGGGCCGGCCGCGCCGGTTATGACACGGCAGGTACGGTCATTGTGCAGGCACCTGAGCATGTCATTGAGAACACTAAAGCTATGGCTAAAGCGATGGCTAAGTTTGGTGACGATGCAAAAAAGCTGCGCCAAGTAGTCAAGAAAAAGCCCCAGCAGGGCTTTGTCAGCTGGGGTGAACCCACTTTTATCCGGCTTTCCGAGTCGGTCCCCGAACCGCTGACATCCAGCTTTGTGCTCACTCACGCCATGCTGCTGAACCTGCTCGAACGCCCCGGGGATCCGTTCCAAGCTGCCCGCAAGCTCTTGAGTGAGAACCATGAATCGCCGTCGGCCCAACGCACGTTGTTCCGTAAAGCGTTGGGTATTTACCGCGAATTGCTTGGTGCAGGCATTGTGGAACGAATCCCGGCGGACGAATTGGAGTCAGACGGACGCACCGTTCGTCTGACAACTCATTTGCAAATGAACTTTGCCTTGAACCAGCCATTGTCTCCGTTCGCGTTAGCAGCTTTGGACCTTCTGGATTCCGAGTCCCCCAGCTATGCACTGGACGTCATTTCCGTCATAGAATCCACGTTGGAGAAACCACGTCAGATTCTCAGCGCCCAGCTCAGGCACTCTAGGACTGAAAAAATCACGGCGATGAAGGCCGAGGGCATCGAATACGACGAACGTATGGCCATCTTGGACGAGGTCACGTACCCGATGCCGCTAGCTGAGCTGCTGTTTGGCGCTTTCGATGTATATCGCAAGGGTGCACCATGGGTCGGAGATTTTGAGCTAAGCCCTAAGTCGATCATTCGAGATCTGTATGAGCGCGCCATGAACTTCGGCGAATACGTCCAGTATTACTCGCTGGCCCGGTCCGAAGGAATCGTTCTGCGTTACCTCACGGACGCTTACAAAGCTTTGCGACAAACAGTCCCCCAAGACGCACTCCGGGAAGATCTCCAAGACATCATCTCTTGGTTGGGTGAACTCGTCCGGCAAGTTGACTCCAGCCTCCTGGATGAGTGGGAGAAGATGACTAGCGGCGATGTCGAAGAACTGGCTACAGAACAGGCCGGTCCTCCCACTCCCCCACGCTTGAGCGATAACTACCGTGCGTTCCGGGTCATGGTACGCAATGAAATGTTCCGCCGAGTGGAGCTAGCCGCCCATGACGACTTTGCAGCGTTGGGTGAGCTCGACGGCGATCACGGTTGGAACGCTGACCGTTGGGCTGACGCGCTGGACGAGTACTGGGACGAACACGAATTCATCGAGTCGGGCCCAGCAGCACGCGGACCGGCATTGCTGGAGATCACTGAGAGCGCAGAAACGTGGAAAGTACGCCAAACGTTGGCTGATCCAGAGGGGAACCACGACTGGTCAATCACGGCTACCGTTGACCTTGAGGCTTCCAATGAGGCTGGCGCCGCCGTCGTACAAATACTGGATTTCGCGCGTATGTAGACGCGGACAGTGGTGCACCAGATATGCTCGAAGCATGAATTTGATCCGCACCGCTGTGCCCTCTGACGTTCCCGCGATCCTGGCCATGATCCATGATCTCGCCGTTTATGAAAAAGAACCAGATGCCGTTAAGAACACGGTGGAGATGCTCCACGAGAACCTGTTTGGCGAGAATCCCGGCATCTATGCTCACGTGGTTGATAACCCTACCGCCGGAGAGCCCATCATCGGTTTCGCCCTGTGGTTCTTGAACTATTCCACGTGGGAGGGCACCATGGGCATCTACCTCGAGGATCTTTATGTACGTCCGCAGGTCCGTGGCGGTGGTTACGGAAAGGCGCTGCTGCGCGCCCTGGCGCAGATAGCCGTTGAACGTGGCTACGCCCGCGTTGAATGGAGCGTATTGGACTGGAACGAACCATCAATCAACTTTTATAAGTCCATCGGGGCCGCGCCCATGGACGGCTGGCACGTCTTCCGTCTTGACGGAGCGGGGCTGGGCAGCTTCGGGGCAACTTCCGTGGGTGTCAACGCATGAGCGCAAAATACACTGTCCGTGGCGTAGCCATGCGCGACCACCGTTTCACTGTACCGCTGAACCACGCGGAGCCCAGCGGAGCTACAATCGAGGTCTTTGCGCGGGAACTCTTTGATCCCGCCTTAGAGAAGGAGCAGCTACCCTGGCTGTTGTTCCTCCAAGGTGGTCCGGGCGGGCGCGGCAACCGGCCCCTGGGTCTCAATGGCTGGCTGGCGGAGGCTTGTAAGAGCTTTCGCGTCCTCATGCTTGACCAACGCGGGACGGGTCTTTCCACTCCTGCCAACCGGCAAACACTGCCGCTCATCGGAGATCCGCGCGCCCAAGCTGATTACCTTTCCCATTTCCGCGCCACGGACATTGTGGCCGATGCCGAGCTCATCAGGAATGAGCTTGGCTCTGCACCTTGGACCATCTTCGGCCAGAGTTATGGCGGATTCTGCGCCTTGACCTATCTTTCCTTTGCTCCAGAGGGTCTGAAAGAGGCGCTCATCACGGGTGGTCTGGGACCCCTTAGCGGACCGCCAGAACAAGTCTATGAAGCTACCTTCGCCAGGCTTCTGGACCGGAACGCCGAGTACTTTGCGCGCTATCCCCAAGACAGGGCCGTTTTCACCAAAATCATCTCTCACGTCGTAGCCGTTCCAGAGTTTCTGCCCTCGGGTGAACGCCTCACCCCCGAACGCGTGCAGATGCTGGGAAACTACCTTGGTGGGAACACCCGGATCGACGCGTTGCACTTCCTCTTTGAGGATGCGTTTGTTCCCACGCCCGACGGCGATCGCCTCTCTGATGGCTTCCTCGCCCAGGTCTGGGCTCAGGTCACCCGGGGCGCGAATCCACTCTATGCACTCATGCACGAGTCCATCTACGTTCAGGGTAAGGCGAGTAACTGGGCCGCGGCTCGAGTCTTGGCCAAGCACCCCCAGTTTCACCCCGATGCTAATGAACCCCTGCTAACGGGCGAAGCCGTGTACCCGTGGTACTTCGAGCAGGATCCAGCGCTGGTACCGCTGGCAGAGGTAGCGCAGTTACTGGCTACCCGTACGGAGGGTTGGGGAAATCTGTACGATTTGTCTGCGCTGAGCCGCAATACGGTTCCGGTGGCCGCAGCCGTGTACTCGGAAGACATCTTTGTCGACAGGGACATCGCCGTCGCGACAGCTGCCGCTGTCAAGGGCCTACATGTGTGGGAAAGTGCCGACTTCCACCATGACGGGATCGCCGACGACGGGGAGGGCATCTTTGCCCGCCTGCTGGAGTTGGTCCGCTCACCCAACGCTCGGTTACTTTAGGGGCACTTCCACCCAACGCTCGGTTACTTTAGGGTCCTCCTACGCGTGTCCAGCCTCACGCATTTGCCGTAGCTCTTTCTTCAGATCTCCCACTTCGTCGCGGAGCCTGGCCGCTAATTCAAAATGCAGCTCGGCGGCAGCCCCATGCATCTGCGCAGTGAGCTCCTCGATCAGCCCTACCAAATCTGCTGCTGGCCGGGAAGCAAGTCCGCCCACCCGAATCGCCGACTTCTTCTTCTCCGACTTCGTCCGGGCTTCTTGGAGCAACGCCGCAGTGTCAGCGTCTTCACGGGCCAGCTGATCAGTGATGTCAGCGATCTTTTTACGCAATGGCTGAGGATCCAAGCCGCGTTCAGTGTTGTAGGCAACTTGGATAGCGCGTCGTCGGTTTGTTTCGTCGATGGCGAACTGCATGGAGTCTGTAATTCTGTCCGCATACATATGTACTTCGCCGGAGACGTTACGTGCTGCACGACCAATCGTCTGGATCAAGGACGTCGCTGAACGCAAGAAGCCTTCCTTGTCTGCATCGAGAATACTCACCAGCGAAACCTCGGGAAGGTCTAGACCCTCCCTCAAAAGGTTGATACCCACCAGGACGTCAAAGACACCCATACGCAGTTCTCGCAGCAGTTCCACTCGACGCAGAGTATCTACGTCCGAGTGCAGGTACTGGACCTTGATCCCGTTGCCAAGCAAGTAGTCTGTAAGGTCCTCAGCCATCCGCTTAGTCAGGGTGGTCACCAGCACTCGTTCATTCTTGGCAGTCCTGGTGCGAATCTCTGAAAGAAGATCATTGATTTGATCTTTGGAGGGCTTTACGATGATGGCCGGGTCCACCAAACCTGTGGGCCTGATGATCTGCTGAACAGTGCCATCAGCCTTGCCCAACTCATATTTTCCGGGGGTCGCGGACATGTAGACGGTTTGTCCTACCCGTTCGAGGAACTCATCCCACTTCAATGGCCGGTTATCCATGGCCGACGGCAGACGGAAACCATGATCAACCAGAGTCCGTTTACGAGACATATCGCCTTCGTACATGGCCCCGATCTGCGGAACGGTGACGTGCGATTCGTCGATGAC
Organism: Arthrobacter cryoconiti; assembly: GCF_020905375.1. Classification (GTDB taxonomy): domain Bacteria; phylum Actinomycetota; class Actinomycetes; order Actinomycetales; family Micrococcaceae; genus Specibacter; species Specibacter cryoconiti. The sequence continues at coordinate 14,054 of NZ_JAJJBU010000031.1, read as the reverse complement.
CAGCAGAAAGTCATCGGGGAAGTAGTCCAGCAAGCAGTGCGGGGCAGTACCGGGTCCACGGCCGTCAATGTGCCGGGAATAGTTTTCTATTCCGTTGCAGAACCCCATCTGCTCCATCATTTCAAGATCATAGGTGGTGCGCATTCGCAGCCGTTGGGCCTCCAGCAACTTGTTCTGGCTTTCCAGCTCCTTGGTGCGCGCAGCCAACTCGTCCTCAATCTGCTTCGTGGCACGGGCCATTCGGTCCGGCCCTGCTACATAGTGAGACGCGGGGAACACATACATTTCCGTTTCTTCCCGAATGACCTGTCCGGTCAGTGGGTGCAGGGTGTAAATGTTTTCAATTTCGTCGCCGAAGAATTCAATGCGCAGGGCCTGTTCCTCGTACATAGGAATAATTTCCACGGTGTCCCCGCGCACGCGAAAAGTCCCCCGGTGAAAGTCAATGTCATTGCGCGCATATTGCATGGAAACGAACTTGCGCAGCAAGTCATCCCGGTTCATCGTGGCGCCACGAGTCAGTGTCACCATGCCTGCCACGTACTCTTCCGGCGTTCCTAAACCATAGATGCAGGAAACCGTGGCCACCACAATAACGTCGCGTCGTGTCAAGAGGGCATTAGTGGCGGAGTGCCGCAGCCGTTCCACTTCTTCATTGACGGAGGAGTCTTTTTCGATAAACGTATCCGACTGCGGTACGTACGCTTCCGGCTGGTAGTAGTCATAATAGGAAACAAAGTATTCAACGGCGTTGTTCGGCAACAACTCCCGAAATTCATTGGCTAGCTGCGCTGCAAGGGTCTTGTTTTGCACCATAACCAAAGTGGGTCGCTGAACCTGTTCGATCAGCCAGGCAGCCGTAGCGGACTTACCTGTTCCGGTCGCCCCCAAGAGCACGACATCCTTTTCTCCGTTGTTGATGCGCTCGGTCAGTTCCTTGATGGCCGCAGGCTGATCTCCTGCTGGCTGAAAGTCACTAATGACCTCAAAAGGGGCAACAACACGATGTATTTCTTGGGCAAGGCTCATACGGATAACGCTACCCCCCCTCAGGACGGCAGCACACAGTGCCATGCAGTGGACCAAGCATATTCCGTGAAATGAAACGCGGCCAAGGAACGTGTGTCCAGGATGGGTAGAACTTCCCATCGGATTTCCCCACGCAGTCTGCACTCCCGTGCAAGGATGGATTGCATCATCACATGCAACTCTGGAGGAAAACATGACATCAAGCGGTACCGAGAACCCCTATGGGCAAAAAGATCCAGCGGCGGCCCCTGCGCCTTACGCGCAGCAGGGCGCGCCTTACGCGCAGCAGCCTGCCCCCTACGGCGCCCCTAACGTAGACCCCGGCAAGACGATGGCGATCATCGCCATCATCCTACCGTTCGTCGGATTAGGCCTCGTGGGCTTGATCCTGGGCATTGTAGCCAAAGTGAAGTCCAAGAAGGCAGGATTCAATAACAAGCTCGCTTTCTGGGCAATCATTATCAGCATCCTGGCCATAGTGGTCACAATCGTTCTCATCATCGTAGGCATTATGCTCGGTGTAGAGGCAGCGCAACAGTTAGTGGACGCGTGCAGCAATGGCGATCCCACTGTTGTAATCAACGGACAGCTGATCTCCTGCGCAGGAATTAAGTAACTGGTTCCAAACAGGAAACGGCCCGCCTTCCGCGGGCCGCTTCCTGTTTAACCTCGTGTTTTTACGACACTCACGCCTGTCCGGTTTGGCGTAGCCATTCCAACAACTTCGGCACGGCCGTTGCGAAGTAGCCTTCTTTGGCCTGTGCATAACCCGCGGTGTCAGCGTCGGCGCAATGCTCTGTAGCCACACGACGCTTAAGACTCTCGTAGTCTTTACGCGCTATTGAATCCGCTCGGAGCCAGTTTCTAAACTCGAGCGCCAGAACCGCTCCCGGAGATCCAGCCACGCGGACGTGAAGGTTTACAGGGCGCCCCGGATCTGCTGCGTTGTGAAAGCGCTTTTCCCATCTCTGCGCTACCGAACCGCCAGCAAAGTCATGCCCGTTATCCCACCATTGCCCGCTCCGGTGTGGAAAGCCGGCTTGGGCCAACGCGCTCGTAACTGCGTCGGCATCTGATAGATCACGGACCAACAGTTGCAGATCAATGACATCCTTTGCGCTAAGCCCAGCAATAGAGGTGGAGCCAATGTGCTCCACTGCCACAGCGTTCTGCCCCGCCGCGAGCATAATCCGGGCACACAGCCGCGCCCCCTGCTCCGCCCAAGCTGGATTTGGCGCCACAATCACAGCGGGACCTTGGCTTACGGCACATCTATTCGCGGCCAGATTCGCGGCAAACGGAGCTAGCCGACTGTTCCACAGCTCGTCCAGTGCTACCAACGCGGACTCGGGAGTGCCGCTGTTATCAATGATGACATCGGCACCGGCCTTTCGCTCTATATCAGTGGCTTGGGCGTCCATCCGCGCCACTGCTTCCACCGGGGACATCCCTCTGTTCGCCACCATCCGTGCCATCCGTTGTTCGACCGGAGCATCTACCACCACCACTAGGTGAAAGTGTGCTCCCTGCCCGGTTTCAATCAGCAGAGGGATATCCTGGACCACAATGGCGTCGGCTTCCGCTGCGCTCTTGAGGACCGCCGCGGCGGCACGGACTAGTGGGTGCACGATTGCGTTTAGGGCTGCCAACTTCCTCTGATCGGCAAAGACCAAGGCGCCCAGCACAGGACGATCCAGTGATCCGTCCTCTTGCAATACTCCCGGACCGAATTCCTTAGCGACAGAAGCTAGGCCGGCAGTTCCGGGAGCCACCACGTCACGGGCAAGCTGATCCGCGTCGATCACCACAGCCCCTAACTCACGGAACCGCTGGGACATCAAAGACTTGCCGGACGCTATGCCGCCCGTGAGACCAATCGAAAGCATGCCTCCACACTAGACTGAAAGTGTGAGCCAGGCACCGCACTCCCCCGCTACCGCTGCCTCTGGTGCGTCCCGTGCCGCCAGTATCTATACCACACTGGCCGCGGGCCGTGACTACCGCAGTGAACTATCCATCAAACGTTCTCGCTTCATCACAGTGCTCCGGCGCGTCGACGATGAAGCCGGCGCCCGAGTCCTAGAGACTGAACTGCGGCACGAGTTTTACGGCGCCCGTCATCATTGCTCCGCGTTGGTCCTTGGCGCGCAGCGAGAGATCATACGTTCCCATGACGATGGCGAACCCGCAGGGACCGCCGGAGTACCCATGCTCGGGAGTCTGCTCAAATATGAGGCACCGGCCCGAGAAGAAAATGGGGCAGCCCCCAATACCCACCTACCGACGGCGAAGCTCAGCGACGTTTGCGCCGTCGTCGTACGGTATTTTGGTGGGACGCTTCTGGGAGCCGGTGGGTTAGTAAGGGCCTATTCCGATTCTGTCAGCGGGGCGCTGGCGTCGGCTTCTTTGGTACGCAGGGAACGGCTGCAACGATTCACTGTGGCTCTTGCGCATGGCGATGCCGGACGAATCGAGAACGAACTGCGCAGTGCCGGCTACTCGATGACCGGCAATAGTTATGGGGCGCAGGAGACGAAGATAGGGTTTGCTGTGGCGGACCAGGCTGCTGTAATAGATGCAGTTGCAGACAGATTGGCTTCCCTAACGGGTGGACACGCTAACTTGGTGCCTGCTGGCTCTAGCTGGGTGGACAGCCCACCGCTGGGCTAGGCGTCCCGGCTCAATTCCCCTGTCAAGTCCGGCCACGGAACCGTGACACGCTGGCCAAAGACCATCGCCTTCATTAGGTCCGCATGCGCCACCACGATGCCATCAGGGGAAACCTCAAGGATGACAACACCGTTACGCAGATCCGGCTGCGCATCCTTGAGCTGCCAACGTTCCGCCAGCTCGGATATGCCCCGCTCCAGAAGCCTCTGCTCTGCCTCGAGGAACTCTGCTGGCGGCCCCACATCGTGACCAAGCAGGCTGCGCGGTTGGACAAGGGACCAGTCCTTGGCGAGGGCTTGGAGGTAGCCGACCGTTTCGCCGTCGACCGGCCGGGTCACCTTCATCCATGATGCAGCAGACATGATCTGTGGATTCCTCCTTGATGGCTGGGACTGCAGCGGCATACATAAATGGTCAGTGGTGCGCTTGATAAAAAGAGCGGGCCCCCCACCTTCTGGTGGGGGACCCGCTCTCATTCACACTCGTGCGAAAGTGACCGAAATTAGTTTCCGGTGAGCTTCTCGCGCAGTGCCGCAAGTGCCTCATCGGATGCCAAGGTACCGGCTCCGGCTTCGGCGACTACAGGCTCAGAGGAGTAGCTGGCCGCTGCCGACTCGCCACCCTCAGCTGCGCCGTCAGCTGCTGCATCTTCTGCAGCGTGCTGTGCTACCTGCTTTTTGTGGGACTCCCAACGTGCCTGGGCGTCAGCGTACTGCTGCTCCCAAACGGCGCGCTGAGCTTCGTAGCCTTCAAGCCACTCGTTGGACTCGGAATCGAAGCCCTCCGGGTACTTGTAGTTGCCCTCTTCGTCGTACTCAGCAACCATTCCGTACAGTGCCGGATCGAACTCGGTGGAGTCGACGTCGACACCCTCGTTAGCCTGCTTGAGGGAGAGCGAGATGCGGCGGCGTTCCAGATCGATGTCGATGACCTTGACGAACAGCTCATCCCCTACGGAGACAACCTGCTCGGCCAGCTCTACGTGGCGGACAGCCAACTCGGAGATGTGAACGAGGCCTTCGATGCCGTCTTCGACGCGAACGAAAGCACCGAAGGGGACCAACTTGGTGACCTTACCCGGAACAACCTGCCCGAGGGCGTGGGTGCGGGCGAAGGTCTGCCACGGATCTTCCTGCGTAGCCTTGAGCGAGAGCGATACACGCTCGCGGTCCAGATCCACTTCCAGAACCTCGACGGTGACTTCCTGGCCAACTTCGACAACCTCGGAGGGGTGGTCGATGTGCTTCCAGGACAGCTCGGAAACGTGAACGAGTCCGTCTACGCCGCCAAGGTCCACGAATGCACCGAAGTTGACGATCGAGGACACGACGCCGGGACGAACCTGACCCTTTTCCAGCTTGTTGAGGAACGTGGAACGAACCTCGGACTGGGTCTGCTCGAGCCAGGCACGGCGGGACAGGACCACGTTGTTGCGGTTCTTGTCGAGCTCGATGATCTTGGCTTCGATCTGCTGGCCAATGTACGGAGCCAGGTCGCGCACACGGCGCATCTCGACCAGCGATGCCGGCAAGAAGCCGCGCAGGCCGATGTCGAGGATAAGACCACCCTTGACCACCTCGATGACGGTACCGGTAACGACACCGTCTTCTTCCTTGACCTTCTCGATGTCGCCCCAGGCGCGCTCGTACTGTGCGCGCTTCTTGGAGAGAATCAGGCGGCCTTCTTTATCTTCCTTCGTGAGGACCAAAGCTTCGACCTGATCGCCAACGGAGACTACGTCTCCGGGATCAACGTCATGCTTGATAGAGAGTTCACGGGAGGGGATGACACCTTCGGTCTTGTAACCGATGTCGAGCAGAACTTCGTCGCGGTCAACCTTGACAACTACACCTTCAACGAGGTCGCCGTCGTTGAAGTACTTGATGGTTGCGTCTACTGCGGCGAGGAATTCTTCAGCAGTACCAATGTCGTTGATCGCAACAACTGGAGTGGTACTAGTCTTCTCGGGGGTCGTGATGGTCATGTAGTAGGGGCTCCGATGTGGATAGTTGGTTTCGCCGGACACAAGCAGCTCGCGAAAAATCGCTTCCTGCCGGACTGCGCCCGGAATTATTATGTTTGCAGGGGTTCCTGCCGATGATGAACACGTAAATCCGAGAATCGAGCGGCTCGAGCCACTGTTTTCGCCCATTACATGCCCGTTTAGTCTAGTTGTTCGTGCCTAAGAGCGCAAAAGCTGTGAACGACGGCGATAATTGCGTTTGTGGATAACTCAACCTTGTTACGTCTTGGCCCCAACGCATGGATTTTGCTGGTTGTTTTTCTTGTTCTAGCGGCCGTTGTTTGGCGTTCAGCTTTGCAGCGCCCACCACTACAAATGCTGTTCGCGGGGGTCCGCGCGCTTATCCAATTGGCTGCCGTGGCTCTGGTCATAGGCTGGTTGTCGGGGCGAGGGGCTTTGGCCTTTGCTTTCGTTGCTCTTATGTTCGCCGTGGGCGTGTGGACTTCCGGACACCGCGTAGCCCCCGGCGGCCGCTGGTGGATGGCGGCGTTTCCGATGGCTGCTGGCGTGGTGCCGGTTGCAGTTCTCATGTTTGCCTTTGGCGTTCTGCCGTTTAGCGCTCTGGCCATCATCGCTGTCTTGGGGCAACAGATAGGTGGTTCCATGTCTACGCTCACGCTGAGCGGTAGGCGAATCCGGGACGAGCTGGGGCTGCGCCGGGGTGAAGTCGAGGCAGCCGTGGCACTGGGTTTCGTGTGGCCGCAAGCACGACTAATGGTGGCCCGCCCGATCGCAGGTGAGGCGGTGCTTCCGTCTATCGATCAGACTCGTACCGCCGGACTCGTGACGCTTCCAGGGGCGTTTGTCGGCATGATTCTAGGTGGCGCATCGCCTTTGGATGCCGGACTCATCCAGTTATTGGTACTGATATCGCTCTTGTTAGTCAACGCTGTCACGGCGTCACTGGCGCTGTGGCTGTGGGCCCACAACTTGTGGCTACCGCGGACAGCCCACTAGAAGTCAGCCATACTGTGGGCGACGAGCGACGAGGAGAAGAGTGCGTCAAACGTGACGATCGATCCTTGACGCACCTCGCGAAGGCGTCCCGCAGCCTCTAAAGTCCGGGCACTCACGGCACCAAGGTACAGGCTTGAGAGTTCGCTGACTCCCATGGCCAGATCCGCTTCTACCGAACCATCTTCTGGACACCGAGTAACAGTTGCAGTGCCCTCAACCACTTCGATGCGGAAAATTCCAGATGCATGCCCCAAAGGATCACCTACGTGGACGGTCACTGTTCCGTCCACCGTGTAGGCCTTAGCTGCCAGCGCTGCGGGCACGTCTAAAATACGTAGCCATAGGTGGTCTTCCATCCCTTTGCGCTGGTAGCGGCGTTTGCCAGCTATAGCCCATTCCAGCGGGTCCTGGACCGGAGCGCTGTCCCAGCTGACACGCTCAATCAGATCCAGGGACCCTAGGAACTTCCACAGCGCCAGATATGCCTCACCCGTCACGGCTAACAGATCTTTCACAATGGCTGTGGCAGGTGTGAGGCTTTCGTCGACTGTGTAGGTGACGTAGCCGTCGACACTTCCATCTTGGCCATAGTGGAGGGCAGCCCTGACGTTACGGACGGGCTCAGTGTGCTCGTAACCGCCCTGCCCCGATATCAGCAGTCGATACATATCCTGTCTACCGATGGAACCGAACGTGGTGGCGTGGACGCGGGTAAAAATCTCATTGTGCAGGTCCCGCACCACAGCTGCGTCTGCAACCTCCACAGTTCCGTGATCGGCGGACATCGGAACGATGAACTCCAAACCACCATTGGTGGCGACCTCAATCTTGCATTTGTGAGTAGCTACGCCAAAGCCGAAGCGTCCATAAATCGTGGCCTCGGACGCTGTCAACGCTGCCATCGGAATGCCGGCGGCCTTCACTTGGGCTAGATCCGAGCTCATCATGGCTCGCAAAATACCGCGACGTCGGTGGCTGGGTCGCACAGTGACGGCTGTGATCTGGTGAACGGGCAGAAGCGTCCCGCCACCAACATTGACGTCCTTGCGGTGATACGCGTACGTGGCGACCGGATACTCCGGACCCCAAGCTCCTGCCGGGGAACCAGCATCGGTGAGGTACGCCCCAGTTACCATCCGCCCATCCACCTGCTCGGAGAGGACGAACTTCTTAATATCGGCATCTGTTGGTGCCGGTCCATAGAACCCCAGGGCGACGGCGTGAGTCCAGTTGAGCACTTCGTCAGGGACTTCACCGTCCACTAATCGGGTCGGGAAAGTACGCAGCGTGTAGGGGAAGGACCTCGGGTTACGGTGCGTGGCAGGGCGTTCAGTGATCACGGACTCTCCTCAAACAATATGCGCGGTACGGGACTGGAAAGACTTACTTAGTGTCCGGCGTCGTTCCAACTGGCGCCAACACCAACCTGAACTTCAAGAGGAACCTTGAGCTCGGCAGCGGCACCCATCTGCTCAACCACCATTTTCTCCACGCTTTCGCGTTCTCCAGGCCAAATTTCCAGAACAAGTTCGTCATGTACCTGCAAGAGCAGTCGTGACTTCAGGCCTTGCGCCTCCAGACCGGTGGCAACGCCGAGCATGGCGTGCTTGATGATGTCAGCTGCGGATCCCTGAATGGGTGAATTTAGTGCCACACGCTCGGCAAGGTCCCGCAATTGGCGGTCTGTACTGGTCAAATCAGGCAGGTAGCGGCGACGGCCCTCAATGGTGGACGTGTAGCCGTCAATGCGTGCCTGCTCGACCACGCCCCGCAAATAGTCACGTACCCCACCAAAACGGTCAAAATAGTCCTTGACAAGGGTACGGGCTTCGTCAACTGAGATCTCCAACTGCTTAGATAGCCCAAAACTCGTCAACCCGTAGGCCAGACCGTAGGACATCGCCTTGACCTTGGAACGCATAGCGGAGGTGACCTCCTGCGGCGGGACACCAAAAACGTGGGAACCCACATAGCGGTGCAGATCCTCCCCCTCCGCATAGGCCTTGATTAGCCCAGCATCACCGGAAAGGTGGGCCATGATGCGCATTTCGATCTGGGAGTAGTCAGCGGCCAGCAGGCACTCGTAGCCTTCGCTGACAACGAACATGTCCCGGACGCGGCGCCCTTCCTCGCTACGGATGGGGATGTTTTGCAGATTTGGATTGTTGGAGGAAAGCCTGCCCGTTGCAGCCACGTTCTGAGCGTATGTGGTGTGGATTCGGCCATCGGTGTCAATCGACTTCTTCAGAGTCTCCACCATTTGCTTGAGCTTGGACGCTTCGCGGTGGGCCATGAGCTGGGCTAAGAACTCGTGCCCCGTCTTCTCCAGCAAAGTTTTCAGCGACGCAGCATCAGTCGTATAGCCGGTTTTGATCTTCTTCGTTTTGGGCAGCGCCAATTCCTCAAAAAGCACTTCTTGCAGCTGTTTAGGCGAGCCAAGGTTCACCTCGTGGCCGATCGCAGCAAAAGCGGCTTCTTGCGCCGCATTCATGGCCTTCGTGAAGTCTGCCATGAGGGTGTCCAGTCTCTCCCGGGAGACGTCGATCCCGGTCAATTCCATTTGCGCCAGGACCACTGCGACGGGCAGTTCCAGTTCTGTCAGTAGGTTTGCAGCACCCCGCTCGGCTAGCATCGGTGCAAAGTGTTCGCTGAGCAACAGTGCCACGTAGCCTCGTTGGACCGCCACGGCAAACTTAGTGTCCTCTTCCAATCCCAAATCCAGTTGCCCGGCACTTTCCTGCCCAGCCGGTGCGAAGGTTACCTTGAGATGAACCTGGCTTAGATCGGCCAAGTCATAGCTGCGGCGGTCGGGTTGGATGAGGTACCCGGAAAGCGACGTGTCGTCTATGACACCTTCGAGTCTGAGGCCGCAAGGAGCCAGTGCTTTGAGTGCTTCCTTGTATTCGTGGACCACTTTGGGAGCGTCTCCGCCGAGCCAGGCGGTCAGGGCCGTATCCAGCTCTTCATCCGCAGTTCCGAGCTCGACGACGACAGCCGAGTCCGTGCGGACCAGCGCGATAGCTGTGGCCTCTCGCAAAAGGCCCAACGGCTCACTGAGCACCTCAACAGCGGTCAGCGACTGCTCTCCCCCTGTGGCGCCGCCGGGCTGCGCACTCTTCCCGTCGAGCCATACCGTCAACGCGGCTGCGTCAGTGACCAGCTGGTGGGCAGGAACCTCGTGGCCGACGCCGTCGTCCACTTCTTCTTCCTCGGCGAACAGATCGTAGAGGCGCTTGCGTAAGGTATTGAACTGCAAAGCGTCAAAGAGTTCTTCGACGGCGTCACGGTTGGGCGCTTGCAGCACCATATCGTCGAGGGCGACCGGCAGCTCCATATCCCGCAAGAGATGGTTCAGGCGGCGGTTGCGCTTCACGTCGTCCACATGGGCGCGGAGGGACTCCCCAACTTTGCCGCCAATGGAGTCCACGTTTTCTAAAATTCCTTCGAGGCCGCCATAGAGATTTATCCACTTCGCTGCCGTCTTAGGCCCAACACCTGGGACTCCCGGCAGGTTATCCGCGCTCTCACCCACCAGCGCAGCCAGATCAGAATAGCGATTTGGCGGGACAAGGTATTTGGCCTCTACTGCTGCAGCATCCATCGGCGGGATATCTGAAATACCCTTCTTTGGGTAAAGCACCAGCACTTTCTCGGTGATGAGCTGGAACGCATCGCGGTCTCCAGAGACGACGAGAACATCCCAGCCAGCCTTCTCGCCCTGAACAGAAAGAGTGGCGATAATGTCGTCAGCTTCAAATCCGTCGACAGAGATCGTGGGGATATTCATGGTAGCCATGACCTTGATGATCAGGTCGATTTGCCCGTAGAACTCTTCCGGGGTCTTATTGCGTCCCCCCTTGTACTCCGCGTACTCCAGTGAGCGGAACGTGGGTGTATCCAAATCGAAAGCTACCACCACGTGCGTGGGTTTCTGCTGGCGGATCATGGTCAGCAGCATGGAGGTGAATCCGTGGACGGCGTTGGTGTGCTGGCCCGTATCCGTGGCGAAGTTCTCTGGCGGCAGGGCATAAAAGGCGCGGAATGCCATGGAGTGTCCGTCAAGCACTAATAGGCGCGGCGTTCCAGCATTGATGGACGCATCAGTATTGGCAGCGGTTTTGGGCATTTTGGTGGCCGTCTTGGCAGATTCACTCACAGGTGTCAGCCTAGTCATCATGGAGAATAATTTCACGCCGCATGGATACACGGAAGAACTCAACGCTGCGGGGGTGCCATTGTCGATGCATGAATGGCTCTCTGAGATGGGAGTTGGCGGGCTTGTGAAGAAGATGGGAATCGTATTTGGCGAGATGACGCCGCAGTTTATGACTGCCACCATGCCGGTGGAAGGTAATACACAAGTGGCTGGCCTTTTGCACGGCGGCGCACATTTGGTCATGGCTGAAACCCTTGGCTCGTTTGCTGCGGCAATGCATGCCGGGCCAGAGCGCCACGTGGTGGGGATCGAAATTGGCGCCACACATCACCGCGGAATCAAGTCAGGCTTGGTGACGGGAACTGCTACGGCTATTCATCTGGGCCGCACGCTGGCCACCCACGAAGTCGTCATGACGGATTCGCAGGGACGCAAGCTCTCCACAGCACGAATCACCAACTTGATCTTGGACAACTGAGTCCGCCAAAGCACGGCCCAGCTTTGCGCTAAACGACGACGCCGGGCACTCACTTTTCGCAGCTTGCGGTGGGTGAGTGCCCGGCGTCGTTCTTAAACTTCGGCATAATTCTGCTCAGAACGGTTTAGACGGCGACACCGAACAAGTGCATGGCCCATTTGTAAAAGGGCGGAACGATCAGAACGACGCCGATGACGACTGCCAGAATGCTGAACGCGAAACACACGTACGATCCTGTTTTAGCTAGGCGGGGTGAGCTGGCGTCAACATCGTCGCTGACCGCTCCAAGCCGGACGCCCAACGAATACATGACCACCACGAAGCCGGCTCCGACCATGGTCACGACGGCGACAACGACGAAGCCCATCCAATCAATCACGGGCGCATCCGGCGCCTGTGCAGCCAGGCTGTGAGCTGCAAGGTTGAAGGCCACAGACATTTGCATCACTTGTCTTTCTTGATGGACTGCTTTTTAGCGTTCTTGGGAAATTCAGCTGCGTGGGCGGCCTTGGTCATGGCTTTCAGCACCGCGGTATCTGCTTGGTCCAGTGCAGCTTGTGCCTTGGCTCTCACCGTTGCCGTCTCGGCAGCGCGCTTGGCTGCCTTCTCGGCAACCTTCTCCGCAGCGCGGACCTGTGCGGCCAGCCGCTCACGTTCTTTCTTACTGGGGATGTGAAGCGCCTCACCCACTGCATCAACATCGCTGATGGCATTACTGTGATCAACGGTTTGACGCTGAGAGAGGTAGAACATATAAGTAATTGCACTGAGGCCCAGAATGCCGACAATTACCAGGCCCACGGTTCCTACCCGAATGAGCAAGGCGGCGAGCCCACCCACAACAGCCGCGGCAGGGAGCGTGAATAACCAGCCGAGGCTGATCTTCCCGATAGCTCCCCAGCGCACCGTTGACCCTTTCCTGCCAAGCCCAGAACCAATGACGGAGCCGGAGGCAACGTGCGTGGTCGAGAGTGCGAAGCCGAGGTGGCTGGACGCCAGAATTGCTGCAGCTGTGCTGGTTTCAGCGGCGAAGCCCTGAGCAGGTTTGACGTCGGTGAGGCCAGACCCCAGTGTCCGAATGATGCGCCAACCGCCAGCATACGTTCCACCGGCAATGGCAAGGGCGCAAGCTGTGATGACCCAGATATGCGGCCCGGTCCCCGACTCTTGCAAATTGGAGGCAATGAGAACCAGGGTGATGACACCCATGGTTTTCTGGGCGTCATTGGTGCCGTGTGCCAGTGCCACAAGCGAGGAGCTGAAAATCTGACCACGACGGAAGCCACCACGTTTCTGGGTGAGCTTATCCCCTGAATCCGGGTCTGAGCGGCGGGTGATGCCGTACGCCAATTTGGTGCAGGCATAAGCCACCAGCCCCGCAACGGCGGGCGCCAGCAACGCTGGAAAAATTACCTTTGACAAGACCACTAGAAAATTAACGGCCCCAAAGTTCCAGGTACCCACAATTGCAGCACCGATCAAACCACCAAACAAAGCATGGGAAGAACTAGACGGCAGGCCCAAGAGCCACGTGAACAAGTTCCAAAGCACTGCCCCCATCAAACCAGCGAAAATAATCGCCGGAGTGATAGCGAACTCCTTCTCGTTGATGATGCCACCAGAGATGGTCTTTGCCACTTCCGTCGAGAGGAATGCTCCTACAAGGTTCAAGATCGCAGCAAGTGTCACCGCGGTTTTGGGCTTAATGGCCCCGGTTGCGATGGGCGTCGCCATGGCATTGGCGGTGTCGTGAAAACCATTGGTGAAATCGAAGAAAAGGGCCAATGCTATGACAAGCACGACCATGAAGGTGAGATCCACCCGAGATCCATTTCTTTTGGGGACAAAACCGAAACTGCGAAAAGTCTAGTCGGACACAGGCCGTGAACAGCATTGCGGGTACTTCAGCACCCCAGGCTTCATTGGGCCCAGCCTTTATGATCCTACGATGATTTGTGCTGGTCCAGTTATACGGGTCTTTGTCTACAGTAGGTGCCGAGCCGTATTCGCGCATGTGATGAAGCGCCTGGACGAATATGCGATAGGCCGTCCCGAATGGAGCTTAAGTGTTCAGCCCACGGCTCATTGCACAGCTGCGTGAATACCGTGCGCGCCAAGTTCGGTCCTTAAACGCTACGAAGAATCCAGACATTCAGGCCTGTTGGCGGGACGAATACGGTTGGTGCCAAATGGCGACTCATCGCTCCGGCCGACGCTCCTGTTCCCTTGGGGGGACGCTCACTCACGCAATCTGGCAGAGAGCCGACTCACCGCAGCCTCATGCCTAGTAGCAGATGGGGAACCGCCTTCTGGCCGTTCAGGAACAGCACGTTAGCAGTGCCGAAAATCACGTTCCGGACCACGTCAAATGGTCCACAATATTACCTCCACGTGAGGAATCACTCAGTGTGAAGATGGCGCTGCAGTAACTGTCGATAGTGAGTCCGTCCGTAGCGTGGAGTCCGGACCCACAATCACTAACCAAAACCCCCATTACTTATCTGCAGGAAGTCACCGTCAATATTCGGGCCTACGAGCCCTTCCGCTTCCCTTTGGCCTCCCGCCATTGATCCCGCCGGGCTCAACGAGCTCCTGTAAGCGATCGTGGATCCGGAAATCCGAATGGTGGGAACGATTCGGCCCGGTATTTTGGGCCGGGGATGCGTCTTCGGCCTGGGTCAGCAGCGTAATGAGGTGTGGGGTGTGCCTGGTAGGGGTGGGGGTGTTGTTGTGTAGTGGTG
>NZ_JAJJBU010000030.1 GCF_020905375.1 Arthrobacter cryoconiti | reverse complement strand
ATCTTTCTCAAAAAAGACAGCGGCATCAAATCCGGGACGGTTCACCTACACGATTTAATGACCTGTGAAGGTACGTGAAATTCCAACTACAACGTTCTCGGCGTCTTGTAACTCTAGGGATACGAGAGGTCTCACTGGTGGCGAGCAACTCCCCCGACACGTGCTTCAAAAACAACCAGATCACAACGAATTACCTACAAGCAGTTTTTCTCGTAACTATGTTTCGAAACTATCTGGTTGAATTGATGTATTCACTACTAGTTATGAGACACATTGGAGCACCTTGTGGGGAAACTGATCGGTTACGCCCGCGTATCAACGAAACGGCAATCTACCGACCGCCAACAAGCTGACCTTCTCGCCGCCGGCATCCGGGTCGATGACCTCTACATTGACCACGGCATTTCTGGAGCCCGTGCATCACGGCCCCAATTCGACCTGGCACTGAATGCTCTGATTGCTGGTGACACTTTGGTAATTACCACACTGGACCGGCTCGGGCGATCCACCCAGAACATGCTCAACTTCGCACAAGAGCTAAACAAACGCGGCGCAGGCCTACGCGTCCTCAACCTCGGTGGCGGTGACGTAGACACCTCAACACCTATGGGATCAATGCTTTTCACCATCATGGCCGCCCTGGCTCAAATGGAACACGACATTAAAAGCGAACGCGTCACCGACTCCATCGACAAACGCAGAGAAGCCGGCAAAGACTTAGGCGGTCGGCCCCGCCGTATCACCGACAGCCAGATCCACAACGCTGTACGGCTAGTCGAAAGCGGCGAACCCGCAGCACAGGTCGCCCGCGACCTCGGAATGTCACGCGCGACCTTCTACCGGCGCGCACAAACACTCACCCCACAAAACCCAGTACAGAACACTCAAAAAGACCAGCCCACTCCCCCACACGGATGAACGGCACCCAAAGACATTTAGCCCGTATCGTAAGACGCCCCGTCACCGGAATTATCACCGGACACCCTAAACGGACACTGCATGACCCACCATTTTCAAAGCAGCAGTTCAACGGCAGGAGTGTCTGTTGCAGGACCGGCTTGCGGGACAGTTTCAATTGCCTATATGGGACACGTTTTCCCGGCACTGAGTCAGCAGATCCAGCAACAGCGTCGTGATGGCTTCTTGAATTGATCATTGATGGGAGGAGGGATTGTCCGCCGCTATCAAAGGGTCGAGGGCATGTGGGCTGTGTGGGTGTCCCCGTTCGTTGAGACACCCACACAGCCAGCTATTGGGGCGCGCCCCGTGAGAATATTGGGTGCGCGAATAATCCGCGTCATGCTTCACTGGCCACGGTGGGCAGTAGGTTTGGTGGGCCGCAGGAGGGTTTGAACAGCAGCCCATAAATTTGCTGGATCACTGGAGCATCCGGCCAATGTTGTACTCATCATGCCGTGTCCGCGCACGTCTTCTAACCCTGCGTCCCGAACTAGAAATGAACGGAGACGTGCTGCCTCTGGATGACCTGTTTGCACTTACTGCTTGAGTACCGGTACTCCCATTTTTGCGCAGACGTCGCCGCTTCCGGGGATGACGGCGACGACGTTGTCGACGACGCATTCGGCCAATGAGGGGATGTAGTGGCCGGGAACGTTGCTGACCAGTTGGTCGGGGAATGGCTTTCCGTCCGGGCCATGATCCCGCGGATCTGAGGGGACCATGACCGGCTTTGGCGCCACGAATCCCTGCGGTATGAGGTTATCGGTGATGCCGTTCGGGTTCATGTCGCCCGTGTCCCACAGCGCGGCGCAGGCCTTGACTGGATCATTGATCTGGAGCATCCCGGCGTTTCTATCCTGGGGGTTTGGGTTGTTCTTCGCGTCGAACCCGACGTCCATGATCCCTGTCGTAATGAATGGGGGCATCTTCACTGCCGGATCTTCCTTGCTGGGATATTCAGTGTTCAGATCGGCTTGGAAATAGCAGCGAATGTCCCGTTTGTCCTCGACAGCTTGGAGAATGCTTCCTTCAGGCGGCACTGATCGATTGATCGTCGCAACGTTTTCGAGGGTGCGCTCATACGCGGTTTGTGTTGAGACTGTGTGCGCATTGTCGGCGTGCGCTGTCGGGATGCCGGAGCCGAGGCCAAATGTCAAAGTGGCTGTTGCTGCGAGTACTCCGGTAGCGCAGGTGATGGCTGCAATGGAGAGAATTGTTGATGATTTCTTCATGTTTTCCTACTTCTGTTCAAGCTTCTATTCAAGGGCGATTGAGCAACTATTTTTCCAACGTGGGGATGCTCAGTTTCGCGCACGTTTGAGGGGGTCCGGGGATGACGGCGACGGTGTTTTCCACGACGCATTCAACCAGTGGCGGGATGTAGTGGCCGGGAACGTTGTAGACCATCTGGTCAGGGAATGGCTTACCGTCCGGGCCATGATCCCGAGGATCAGATTTGACCAGCACAGACTGAGGCGGCACGAAGCCCTTGGGGATGAGATTGTTGGTGATGCCGTCCGGGTTCATGTCGCCCGTATCCCACATCTTGGCGCAGATCTTGATTGGATCGCTAACCTGGAGCATGCCGGCGTTCTTGTCGCCTGGGTTCGGGTTTTTCTTCGCATCGAACCCTGGCTCGAAGATCCCAGCAGTGATGTATGGCGGCATAAACTCCCCCGGATTCGTCTTGATCGGGTACTGGGTGTTCAGATCGGCTTGGAAATAGCAACGGATGTCCCGTTTGTCCTCAACGGGTTTGGTGGCCACGTAGATGCCGGCCGCCGTCGTCCCGGCCAGCGCCAAGCCCGCCACAGAAATTACCAGGGGTCTCTTCCAACGCTTTGCAGGTTTCGCGGACCTTCGGGCTTCTTGGACGATCAGGTTCCGCACGGATTGTTTGGTGCTGGAGGGGTAGGTAATGTCGGAGAGATTCATGAAATCCTCGATTCCAAGGGTATGGTCAACCGTTCAGCGGGGGCAAGGTGGGGTGCAGCGGCCGCGAGTTTCTTCCTGGCCCGGCTAAGTCGGGACCGGACTGTGCCGAGTCTTACCCGCAACGCTGTGGCCGTTTCCTCATAGCTGTAACCGTTCATGAAACAAAGGATGACGGCATCACGCTCACCGGATGTCAGCCCGGCGGTACCGTTGAGCAGACGAGCAACCTCAGCCTCGGCATCCAGACGTTCGGCAATCTCTGTTGCATGATCCATGGCTGGTTCCGAGTGCGGCAGACGAGTCAGGAACTGTTCGTGGCGGCGTCGTGAACGCGCCCGGTTCCTGTCAACATTGCTCGCCACACCCAGGAGCCAGGGCAACAGGGTGTCCCTCTCCAGCTTGAGCCTGGCTCGCTGCTTCCACGCCTCAAGGAACGTCAAGGAGACTAGTTCCTCGGCGTCATGCCACGACCGCGTCCTACTGAGCGCGTACCGGAATAGAGCGTCTGCGTGCTTGTCGAACAGTGCACCAAGGGCATCAGGATCCCCTTGCGCACAGCGCTCCCACAGCGCAGCATCGCTGTCTTCGATTTGTTTCATACTTAGTAGTGTCCACGGGCAACGGTTAAGTTCCCCAAACACGAGAAACTTCTCGCACAACATTCCCACCCCAAGAAGTGCCCACTCAGGGTTCCTGCTCCGGGTGCGTTGGATGGGCTATTCCATCCGCTGGAATTCGGGCAGTCCCAATTTATGCATGTTTAGACTTGGCTCATGGATGCACTTGCCGAGCTAGTCAGGTCCGCGGAATCGTTGGCGGTCAATGAAGAGGATCAGCCCTCTCTGCGCGACCCACACATCATCCGCGCATTGGTTGCTCGCAAAGACATTACTTTGCTTCCGGGCGAGGCGGCACGACGATGGCAGACCATGTTTCCTGCCGACAGGGACAATTTAGGCCGAGCCCCGGACCACCCCATCCCCATTGCCCCTCGTGCTCGTGCCGTCCTTTTCCGAGCTGAGGACGACCCGGTGGCCACTGTCACGCGCCGTATCCTTGCGGACAACCACAGCGGTGAAACCATGGCCCTGTTTGCCGTAGCCCGTATCAAACAAGTCCAGATCACGAACGGGCCCGTGCTCGAAAATACATATATCGAACTCGATTCATGGACCGTGCTGGACAGTGAGACAGGCGACCTGGTGGTTCGCCATCGAGACCCCAATGCAGTAACTTCGCTGGCTCGTAGCTACGGATTAGACGACTAGCCCTACGGTATTTGTGATTGCCCCTCCAAGAGTTTGCAGAACTGTCCCACAGAGCGTTCCCCAGCGGACAGGCTCATACGCCTCTTTGGCATCGTCTCCAATGGCGTTCAGCCCATCCGCCCGAAGGACCGGTATACAGGGCAGTGTTGTCATCTAGCAGACATTGCGCTCCGAATTTTTCGTGACACTCTCTAGTGGCTCAGCTACGCAGCGGTTATAAGGAACGCTTCTCTGCAAATAATTCGTTCTCAACGGGAGGCTTCGCGCTCTTGGCGATGATCGCGGCAGTGACGGAGCCCAGGACGAGGCAGATTCCTAGTATCTGGAGTGGCGTGAAGCTCTCCCCTGCGACCGCCGATCCAAACAATATGGCCACCACCGGGCTTAGTAACCCGAGGAACGCCGTGGTGCTCGCGGGAAGCTTGGAGATACCGCGAAACCACATGACGTACGCAAATGCGGTACCGACGATGGATAGATAAGCGTAGCCGCCGAAGTTTGACGGCGTCAGCGCTGTTGAGGGCAGCCCCTCAAAGGCGAGCATGATCGCCAAGAGGCTGAGTCCACCGGTAATGAGTTGCCAGGCCGTGGTTGTCAGCGGCGAGGCGGGTTGCCCCCATTTTTTGGAAAGCACGATGCCGGTGGCCATGGAAAGGGCTCCAGCAAGGGCGGCCGGGACGCCAACGACATCAAGGCGGGCCTGGGCCTGAAGTGCTATCAGGGCAACACCGAAAACGCCGGTGACTCCAGCCACCAGAACACGGGCAGTCAGTCGTTCGCGAAGGATCCTGCTGGCCAACAGTGCGACGACAAGCGGCTGAATGCCGCCGACGATCGCGGCAACACCGCCCGGCAGCCGATAAGCGGCGATAAAGAGCAACGCAAAGAACGCCCCGATGTTCAAAACTCCAAGAACCCACGATTTCCACCACCATGCACCACGCGGGAGCTGGCGACAGACTGCTAAGAGCAGCAGCCCAGCCGGAAGTGCGCGCAATGTCGCTGCAAGCAGTGGGCGACCCTCGGGCAGGAACGTGGTGGTCGTGAGATAGGTGGTGCCCCATAATACGGGTGCCAGAGCGGTGGTCAAGATCAGGAGAATTCGATTGCTAAGCACTTAGCCAGTGTAGCTAAGTGCTTAGTTAAATCATAGACTTGGCCCATGACTGACCAAGTGGACCGCATCATCGAACAGTGGCACAGGGAAAAGCCTGGGCTTGACGTCTCACCGATGGCCGTCATTGGTCGACTGAGCCGCACAGCACTCACCGTCGAATCCCGATTGGTGGACACTTTCGTGCAGCACCAACTGGATGCGTCATCCTTCGACGTGCTCGCTACACTGCTGCGCAGCGGTGCACCCTATCGAATATCACCGATGGAGTTGGCGCGCGAAGCAATGATCTCCACAAGCGCCGTGGCGCAGCGATTAAACAGGCTGGAAAGCCGTGGGCTTGTGGCCCGCGAGCCAAATCCGAACGATGGCCGCGGCACGCTTGTCGTACTCACTGATACCGGGAAAGTAATGATCGAGAAGGCATTGCCGGATCATCTTGAAACTGAACGTGCCATCCTGTCAACGCTGAGTCGCGCGGAGCAATCAACCCTCGCGATACTGCTGAGTCGAATCGAGAATGCGGCAAGCTCCTAGGGAGGATTGTTGGCCCTATCAAGACCGTCCCACTGAGGGTTCCCCAGTGGCACACAGCCAACAACGACCCATCCAAAGTGCCGCCGCGCTGTCAATGAACCGCGCGCCGAATGGCTTACGGGGCGGCGCTAAATTGATGGTGTGCCGGCGGGTACCCAAACGGGACCATTTAACATCCTTGCGCAAATCTAGTATTTGTATTTTGCTAATAGCATGTCAAGAATGCAGGCGCAGCAGGATGCACAGATTATCCGCTCGGCGCTGCCTCTGCTGACCCTCACCCTTATTAGGGATCGAGAGTCGTACGGGTACGAAATCGTTGAACGGTTATCCAGACTGAGCTCGCCCGGCTAGAGCGCGACCGGTTTGTCACCACCTGCACCTTCTCTTCCACCAGCGGCCCACCCCGCAAGTACTTCACGCTCACCCCCGAGGGACAGAAGGCGCGCGCTTCGGCGCGCCAGCAGTGGCAGCTGATGTCCACCGCCGTCCACAATGCCCTCGCACCCGAAGGAAACCACAATGACTATTTCGCCTTGCACCAAGGAATTTAGGCGATCCATTCGCGACCGCATGCGGATCGAAAGCTACCTGACCCGCTTAGCATGGCATCTCGAAGGGGTCCTGCCGGGAGCCGAACGCAAGGCCACCACTAAAACACTGCGCCGTGAACTCTTGGCCGACCCGAGAAACCTGACGACGGCTCTGGTGGATCTCGGGGCGCCCCGAGTTCTCGCGGCAAGGTACGCAGACGAGGGACAGCAACGCCCGCTATGGTCGATAGGGGTCATCATCGCGGGAATCGCCCTTCTGGCCTACTGGCCTACTGGGCAGTTTTCCTCTCCTATACGGGCGGCATACTCGCGGCCATGAACAGTGTAGAGCCTGCGGAAGCGCACTCCACGTTCGTCTTTATCTAAGTCGAGGCATTCTCCAGCAGCGAAAGGATCGGAATCGGGTGGACCAGCAGATGGGTCTGGCTCTTGGTTCCTACTTCCATCACAGCCGTCGCATTCCTGACAGACTCCCGAGTGTGGAGAGCCTTGACTCGGCGCTGAAAACACCGTCACCCGAGGATTGCCCCGCTCATCGTTCCCTATAATGCTCCAGCGCAGAGCAAAGCATCACGAAGCGAATGAACATCTCTGAAGTGATGGGTAACAAAACCTAAGTCGACAGCGCCGCTAAGTTTGGACAAGGAATCATCAGTGAAGAAGATCTCTCAGCCTTCAAGACCGAGCGCGTCAATAACATGCTGGAATACGCGCTGGTCCGGCTTGATGTAACCAATAGTTGCGGAATTGAATACGTAGTCGATGTGTTGCTGAATGCCTTGAGCTTTAATTTCGGTGGGGATGGTATCAGTGCCATTCGTCAAAATTGCCACTATCGTTCCGCGACTACGCAGTTCATCGCTCACTTCCAACATGGCAGGATCAGGCTGAGGACTCAGTTTCCCCCATTCTTCCGCTGCATCGTATGTGCCAAGGGTCCGCCCGATTTCGTGCACCCATTCAGCTCGTGACATGAGTCCCGTTGTAACTTCCGTGAGCAGGGGCTGAAAAATGCTGTGGCGTCGAGGCTACCAATTTCGAGACCATGTCGACGTTCAATTTCAACCGCCTGTTCCGGAAGGAAATGGCGGATGACTCCATCGAGGTCGAAAACTACAGCGCGGATCATGCTGACATCCTGCCAAGCATCGAGCTTCAATCAAAACTAGTGATCCTTGACCCGCAGAAGGTTCGGTTTCTGGCGCGCCACCAATTGCCCGGCAGGAGTCCAGCTTGTAGGCTGCCACAGGTGAACATTAGCCCGCTAGACCTTGCCGACAATGCCGCCCTCGCCGCCGCCTACCAGGTCGAATGCGCAGCAAACATCGAAGCCCGACCAAACTGGAAAGGCGTTGATGAAAAGACAAGGATTCTCGGATGGCGAAGTGACGACGGATGGGACAATCGTTTACTCGGGGCATGGGACCGAGGACAGCTGCTTGGATTTGCCGCAAGCATGACCGAAAAAGACACTCCCGACACTACCTGGGTGTTCGCGTGGGTCGACCCTGCCCACCAAAGAGAGGGCGTGGGGACAGCATTAGTACAAGCTGCCGAAAGCGCCAGTCCGGAATCAGCTACTCGCTTTGTCTCCAGTGCTTATCGGGCAGACCAGGATGAGATCGAACCACTCGTTCGCCGATTTGTTGGACCGCTCGGCTATGAGATTGCCACAACGGAAACGGTCGTCAAACTACATATCGGTTCCGCCGCCTTGAGCATTCCACAAGTTACAGATGGCTACGAAGTTTGCACTTATCTGAACGGGATACCGGAACAGTTCAGGAAACAGGTGGGCCAGATCAAGGGATTGGTGGATGCGGAAGCACCCAATGGAACCCTCGGATGGAACCCAACCCCTGTGACACCTGAGGATTACACCAAGGAAATGAATCTCTGGCTCGCCCAACGCGACACCGTCTTCGAGTCGATCGCCACCGACGATCACGGGGACGTCGTGGCTTGGACCTGCATCGTCGCACCAACAGACCGAGCCCTTCCGGCACAGATCGAGGGAACGCTCGTCCTTAGCGAACACCGGGGTAACGGTCTCGGTGCGGCGGTCAAAATAGCCTGTCTCCGTGAGATAAAGCAGCACGAGGCAACGGACTACGTCAAGACCAGCAGCGACGATACCAACATCTGGATGCAAGCAATCAATGCCAACATCGGATTCGAGCCTGCAGAGACGATGGCAATCATGCAGAAGCCGCGGGCCCGCATCTAAAGCACTAGCGAACCGACCCACGTCATTGCCGAATAGACCAAGAGCCGTGGTGAGACTAGTCCTCGGTTGAGTAGAAAGGGCTAACCGAAACCTGTCCCGCAGGCGGTTAAGCTTTTGAGGCCGTTGATGGATTCGCGGTGTGATGAACTGGGGGCATGCCAGACATAAAGATTCAACCCCGTCAAGATCCCAGCGCCGTGGACCGAATACTACGTTCCCTGCCTGAATGGTTTGGCGTCGAGGAGGCCATCTTGGGATACACGGCCAGCGCGTCACGACAAGAGTCATTCCTCGCCGTGGTCAATGACATGACCGTTGGAGTCGCCTTGCTGACGCGTCACTTCAAGGAATCAGCGGAGCTGACGCTTATTGCCGTAGATGCAAAATACCGTGGCCGCGGCGTCGGAAAGACGTTGCTCGAGGCTATGGAATCAGCGCTCATTATCGACGGATGCCAGCTTCTGCAAGTCCATACCGTTGGCCCTTCGTTTGAGGATGCCGCATACTCCCAGACCAGGGCTTTCTATCGCAAATTCGGGTTCTTGCCGGTCCAAGAATTCGAGCGAATCGACTGGGACGGCCCCACGCTCGTCATGGTCAAGCTGCTCATACAGAAATCCGCCCGATAGAGGTTCCCCAGCGGGCGCCCCAATAGAACTCGCAGCCACTGTTGCTTCAGGCCATCCGACCAGCCGGTGGTGGACCGGCTTGTGGGACACTTTGCCAACGTCTATACGGGATACCCCTTGCGGACACGTGTCAGCAAATAGGGCATCTAAATAGCATTGGCCTTTTCACTTTGGGCTAGAGCTGCTGTGTATAGAGCTTCTGTCTTCTTGCCCGGCTGATTTCCAGTGGGCCTCTGGTCATCCGCTATGTTCCGGCATAGCGTGGCAGGATGACATTGATAGATCGTTTTGTGAGAGAAATTCCGCAGCCTGAAGCCATCGTTGACCTGGTTGAAATAGCGGTCCGTCATCCTTGGCCCAAGAATCAGGCTGAAAAGGATGCCTTGTTCAATCGTCTGGGATGGGGTCACGGAAAAAAGTCTCCCGCGAACACTAACGATGCTCGTGACATAGCGGATCATTTTCACCTAGAACCAAGGGACGACGGCCCTCCCATCTTCGCCACTTCACGGGAACTTGACGGACTCATCGAATCAATACATGTACAGCTTCGACTGGATTCGGCGCCGCCAGACCCCCAAGCAACCCAGTGCTTCGACGCCATTCTCAGCCAACTTACTGACCTCCACGGCGAACCAACCATTCCATGGCACGGCCAGAGAGGCCTTCGGAAGATGTGGAACGTCAACGGTATCGACATTGACGTCACCTACAACGACAGCCGCAGCTCTCTAAGTATCGGAATTCAGGACGAACGATTCTTTGCCGAAGTGGAAGCCTACGCCCAAGCCAACAGCGCGGAATGAGTTCTGCATCGTTCAACGGCTCCGTCGCGTAGTCACGCAGTGGTGCCGTCGACCGTCTCGCTGAACGTTCCGCTTGCGGGGTCAGTCTTCGTCGATGCAGATAGAGTCGGAGTATGTCCATCACCTTCGTTTCAATGACACCAGCCGACACCGAAGATCTCATCGATTTCCTGACCTCAAACCGTTTCCCGTTCCATGTTCAGGCGGCCCCACAGGCCAATGACGTACGGATGAAGATTGAGGGTGGCCGTTTCTGGAATGCAGACACTCAGGGCTATTGGGTATTGCAGGATGGCCACCGTATCGGCATGGCCGCTCTGGAGGATTTGCAGGAAGATGACTCCCCACTTTTCGATCTGCGTCTCGACGAAGCCCAGCGCGGCAAAGGCTTGGGAGTCCAAGTGCTGCGGGCACTCTGTGACATGGTTTTCGATACGATGCCGGACACGCTGCGCTTCGAGGGACAAACGCGAGAAGACAACATCGCCATGCGCAAGACGTTCCTCCGGGCGGGTTTCCTCAAGGAGGCCCACTACCGTCTGGCTTGGCCAACTAGCTGCGGCGGGCGAGTCGCCTCAATCGCCTACTCAATCCTGCGTCAGGACTGGGAAAACGGAACCGTGACCCATTTCGAGTGGGAAGACCTCAAGATCTAGATTCCCGTCCCATAGAACGTTCCCTTTGCGAGAAAGTAGCCGTCGTGTACGCGAAATTGGACGCCTGGCTCGGACTTCGAAGCCTAGGCCCAGGTACTTAGCGTCCCCCGCCGATCTCGTGATGCGGACTCAAGGTCAACGCCGAATGTGGCTCCACCTAGTAGTCGTAGCGCAGGAATACACGCAACTCATTGGCCGCGTATCTGGAACCGGTGCAAATCCGGCTCAATGTCAGCAGATTCCTGACGCTACAGCGCTCCTGGGAGAGGTTCATCTGATTGATGAGCTCGGTAGCCACTTGAGGCGAACCGGCCTCGATGACCATTTCGCGCCAGCATCCTCCTGAACCGCACTCCTTCGACGTGCCCTTTACGACAGCGGGCCCGGGGACGCCCGGGAACGCTGAACTAGGTGGCGTTTTACCCTCGTCGATGAAGGTCAATCCAACATTGGCCACCCATGCGAATGCCAACAAGGACACAGCAATGATGAGCAAGTGTCTAAGATGCTTTCTCATTGGACAAACCTATCTGGCTTCACTCAAGATCGTGGCCGTCAACTCACACTCATCGGAGCGAACTCGGATACAAATCATTTCAACTACGTGCCTGCAATAGAAGCGTGGCTCACATAATCGTCCCGTAGGAGGTTCCCCTGCGAATGGACTCTTGGAGGCTTGCTCCGACCGGGCTGTGGTCCAGTGGTTAGGCAACTGAGAGAGGCGCTACCGTTGGATGGTTTCTTTTCCCAAGATCCCTACTTGGTCTCGTTGGGATGCTTAGTATGGACCTGCTCCAGATAGACCACCGGGCCCTCGACGTAGAACCATATACGAGCATCGCCCTTGAGTGTTGGCTTGTGCTGCCATCGCTCATGGGTGGAGCCATTACGGGTCACGGCGCCGTGTTCACCACGCAAGTGATAATTGGTCGGTGTAACAGCCAGAGGTGTCCTCGTTAGAAAATCCCAAGCATCGGCCAAGGGGCCCCTGATCGTGGCCTTTAGATTCATCCAGCCACGCTGGGCCTGGGTAGAGGCGAAGCAAATCTCGTATTCAGACTTCTTCGTTGGCCGCTCGACCTTCAGGTTCTTGGCCATCCCTTAGGGGCGCTCAACGCCTACGGAGTCATCGAGCCATTCCACGGGCTCCTGTCCGAGGCCGGCGGCGATAGCCGTCGCCGTCTCGCGCCAAGCTGTGAGTTCAGCAATGGCCAGGTGCGGCTGGTTGGTCCCGAACGAAGCGCGTGAGGCGGACAAAATATCATTGGCACAGGCCTGCTGATCGGCCGGGCTCAGCGCCAGCATCCAAGGGAACCTGTCGATCATGCGCGTCACGAGAGTTCCATCGGTGCTCGTTGAAACCGCAACAAGCTGGGCTGCCAGCTCCAGCAGATTAGTGCGTGCTCGATCTGCACTGCCGGACATGAGCACCAGAGATTCACCGTCACGACGAGTGACCTCAACAGGATGATCTGCCGCAGCCGCGAAGACCTCAGCGGATGAGCGGCTCAATTCAGAAGACTGAAACGTAGTTCGGGAACGGGTGGGTGTGTTCATGATTCGAGTCTAGTTCAGAACATATTCAGAAGTCCATTGGGTCCTTGTCCCCCGAGCCTTAAACAGTCCCGCAGGAGGTTCCTCATTGGGACGAGAGTTAAGCCCACTGACCACTTCATCAGTACGCCCATATGCAAGTTGACGCCAATGATGAGCGAACCACTTTCGATGCAGCTGCAGGATCTGACAGAGTGAGTCCATGGATATCACTTTGTTGCTCGTCGTTCTGATTCTCATCGTGCTGTTTGCGAGCATCAGCATTGTTGGTGCGTTGCATCGGATTCGCAACGCGAGTGAAAAAGCACTCGCCATTCTGGAAAGTCAGACCGCTCGGCAGAATACGGACAACTCGTCCCGGTAGCGGTTCCGCTACGGTCAGGCTCTGCACGGCTTCCATTGGCAAGCTGTAATCCAGTGGCTACCTGGCTCAACCGCACGCGAAGACGCGCAGCTAAAGAGCACAATCACACGCTTAGCGCCAACCACGGTACCGATGGTCCCCAAATCCGTTAGTGCACGATTTTTTCCGTTTTCTGCGGCGCCTCCGTGTTGAGTGGGGTTGCCGGGCCTATGGATGGCGGTATTTCTCGTAGTTCAAGGCGCAGAGCACTGATTTCATCGCGCAGCAGTTCCAGATGTTCGGTTGTCAGTGCCTGCGATTTGGTGTCTTGGGACGAGACTTTCTCGACCAACCAGCTCGCCAGCGTTGCCGTGACAACGCCGAGCAGAGCTATCCCGCCGATCATCAGCCCGACGGCAATGAGCCGGCCCGTAGCGGTTACCGGAGACAGGTCCCCGTAGCCCACTGTGGTGATCGTGACCATGGCCCACCAGAGGGCGTCCGTGAAGGATTGGATGGACGAATTAGGTGTGGCCTTCTCGGCGTCGTACATGGCCAAGGCACCGATGTAGACCAACAATCCCGACGCGGCGATGACATAGGTAATCACCCGGCCGCGTAGCGCGTTGCCAGCGACCCTATGCAGAACACCGATGAGGGTGACAAGGCGCAAGAGCCTCAACGGTCGAAGCATCGGCAGTACCACTATGGCCAGTTCGTGCAGGTGTTTGAAGAACCAGCTGCGCCGTCGCGGTGCCAGCCAGAGCGATACCGCGTAATCGACCAGGAACAGCCCCCAGGTGATCGTCATGAACTGCCCGGCGCCCTCAGCCATCGGGCCAGTTGCCAGGACCTGGACTGAGTAGGCAGCCAAAAAAAGGACGGAAATTATGATGAGCGGCCACTCTGCAGCTCGCTCCCACCTCTCTAAAGTCATTAGATGAGCATATAGTCGTCCCCCGCCCACTGAGCAGGGATACGCAGACAGTGGAACTGGACGAGCTCTTGGGCGGCTCCTGTTAGGAGTTCCTTGAACAGACACCTCTCTAGCCCAAGACTTCCCCCGGCTGCGAGTATGTAGACATGATGATCGTGGAAGAAATATTGCTCGCTGCTCAGCCCGCGCTTGAGGCAATTCTGACTCCGATTGAGCTCGAGCGTACCCGTCTGGATGTGGTGACGACGAAGCGTGAACCGGTCACGGCATCAACGATCGTCAGCGCGGACCTTCTTCTCCGAGTCTTCGTGTACGACGAGCAAATGGGGTTCTGGCTCTATCCACCCGAAGGCATCAACGGCTTCACGACTCGTCTACATAGTGAATTGCAGGATTTCGTTGCGGAGAGCGGGTTCGGATGGGGAGAGCTTCGTGGATAGTGTCCCCATCGATACTCCCCTTGGGTCTGGTCTCGGCCCGACACGAGCAAACGGTCAGGGCCGTTAGCGCCGGATACTGTTCCACAGTATCGAGGGCCGGGCATACCCCAAGGTGGCATCTCATGACACGTTCAGGAGTATCGGGCCAACTAGGGCGGCCCATGACCGAGCTCGAACCGGACCGCTCCATAGATTACGCCGCCGCGCTGACGACCCTAAAGACCTTGTATGCCAGGCTCAACACCGCGCTCAACAGGTCGTGAACACGGCAATGTTCGAACGGTATTGGAACATCGGACGAACCATTCTTGCCAGGCAAGCCAACGAGCCGTGGGGCAGTAACATTCTCGACCAGCTCGCCCATGACCTACGCACAGAGTTCCCACACATGAAGGGCTTTTCCCGCACCAATATGTACAACATACGAGCCTTCGCCGCAGCGTGGAAAGATACAGAACCAATTGTCCAGACACCGTCTGGACAATTGAGCTGGAGCCACAACGTCACACTCCTCAACAAACTAGATAACCAAGAACTACGCCGCTGGCACGCACTCAAAGCCCTCGAAAATGGCTGGTGAGTAGCCGTCCTCGAACACCAAATCGCTACCGGCCTCCACAGCCGCACCGGTTCAGCCCCGAACAACCTTGAAGCACGACTAGCCCAAGAAGGCAGAGACCTAGCACGCGAAATTGCCAAGGTACCTCTGATCTTGGGCTTCCTCGGCCTCACCGAGGAAGCCCAAGAGCATGCCATGGAAGAAGCCATGACACTACGCATGGCACAGACCCTGGCGAGTTCGGATCCGGGTTCGCATTCGTCGGCCGCCAGTACCCTTTAGACGTCGATGGAGACGACTTCTTCATAGACCTCCTGCTCTACCACGTCCCGCCTGACCGCTACGTCGTCGTGGAACTAAAAGCCAGAAAATTCAAACCCGCACACCTCGGCCAACTAAACTTCTACGTCTCAGCCATCAACGACATGCTCAAACTTCCCCGCCAAACACCCACAGTCGGAATCCTCGTCTGCGGATCCAAAAACGAACGAACCGTACGCTACGCACTCGACGGTTCAACCCAACCCCTCCCCGTCACGTCCTACACCTACGAAGCACTTCCCGCCAATGAACAAGCCACCCTGCCATCCCCAGGCGCCATCAGCGCAGCCCTAGAAAACGAGCAATCAAGCGTTCCCGACACCTAACCCAAAGCATAGGTAACGACGGATTTCATGGGGAAAAATCACTGATTCTCAAGTTCTTATGTCCTCTCGAAGCAGCCGAGGATTCCCACGGCTGCTTATGCAGCAGGAGGCTCTTAGGTGATTCGGCGGGTCAGATGTACGCTAACCTGCTCGCCCAAGCCCTTCTGCAGGACTTTCCGAAATGGAGCACGCAATGGCATCATGTGGGTACCTCCACCCACCGGCAACATGGTGGCGTCGTAGTCGTACCCATCAACAGTACCGCCAATCTTGACGGCCTTTTTGGTGCCAAAGAACTCTGCAGAGTCGGGCATCTGCACACAGAGCCACCCACTATTCGAATCGGCGATTACCGTGGCCACGAAAGTGACGTCGATGGTGTGGTTCGCTTGGCTTGGGTTTGTCATGCCGGCTCCCGGATAGTTACAGCATGGAAGGCCGCGGCTCCCGGCCCGCTGAGTTCCTTGCCGTGCACGAATGCTTCCACCAGCCTTGTCTCTAATGCGGCCGGTGAGGTTAACGTGCGCAGTCGCGTCGTCCGGAAACTGGCCAAGGTTTCAAGCGGGTCTGGCGCTCTCTCTCGGGTCACCCCCACCGCATCGTCGTGATCGAAGCCGAATCCGGCAGCTAACATTCGGTTGATGAAACCCCGCCGCGTTGTCTTGGCAGTATCAAGTAGATGAGCCACCACGTCGTGTACACCCCAGCCAGGACACAATGAGCCGGTGCGCCATTCCTCGGATGCGATTGAGGTCAAGTCGTACATTAATGCTTGACGCTCGTCGTGGACTACCGGCCAGATCACGGAACCTAGTAGTCTCTTCATTTCGCTATTGAAACAGTAGCGAAGACTCATTGTCAAGAAGTAATATGTTCAGATGGCAGGCAGAAGAACATACGGTTCCTACAACGACGGATGTGCGTCCGCCCATGCGCTTGATTTGATTGGCGAGCGTTGGGCACTCATCGTG
Source organism: Arthrobacter cryoconiti (assembly GCF_020905375.1). Lineage (GTDB taxonomy): Bacteria > Actinomycetota > Actinomycetes > Actinomycetales > Micrococcaceae > Specibacter > Specibacter cryoconiti. The sequence continues at coordinate 12,596 of NZ_JAJJBU010000030.1, read as the reverse complement.
GTCAGAGAGCTATTGCTAGGGCCAAAGCGTTTCGTAGACATCCAGCGCGACATTCCCGGACTCGGCCCGGGCCCGCTCTCGCAACGGTTACAAGAGCTCGAGGCAACCGGCGTCGTGGAACGAAACTTACTGCCTGATCCCGCACGGGTGACGGTCTACGGCCTCACCGCGTGGGGGCGCGGCTTGGAAGAAGTCAACACTGCGTTGTCTCTGTGGGCTGCACAATCACCTCATTTGCCGCTCGAGGCCGACATGGGACCAGACACGCTGGTTCTGGCGATGCGGGCCCACGCCCACCCACTGCCCGCCGGTTCAACCAGCCTCAAGATCGCCCTGAAGCTCACGGACTCCCGCTTCATTGGCCGGGAAGCGGTGACATATCTGGCAACGCTAACAAGCGCAGGATCATCCATCAATAAGACCACCATCACCGATGGCGCCGACGCGGAAGTGCACAGCGGCACACGCGAATGGAAGAGCCTCGTCATCGGCGGAGCCGCCCTCGATAGCTCCGAGGGCATCACTATCACCGGAAACCAAGAATCAGTGAACACACTAATAGAAATCACCAAACTATAAATACCGTTCACTTGGTCGGTAGCTCTGCCGAACATGCGTCGAGCGGATTAGTCAGCAAATGGTTCGCCAAAATGGTTTTGGAGAATCCTCACAGGGCGTTGCGTTGGCGATTATCTGGTCGGCCAGCAGCTGGTTCTCTGCAGACGCCGCAAGCGATTCTGTACCGAGAGGCGCTGCCGCCGAGCTGTGTAAGAACTTGCGGAACAGGGCAACGAGTACCACCTCGGGGATTATGCGCAAGGCGTTGAAGATACGCGGCGTCGGCTGCGTCGGCATGGAGGCAAGATTCACCCGCATCACCCGGAGCATGCCGCGGATGGCGTCCGGATTTCCAGCCAGAGCTTCGAGGCCGCCCGCAGCATGCACCATTTGTCCGAGCGGCACTTCGAACGCTGCGTGTGTTTTTAGCCAGGCGTCCATCTGAGGTTCGGACTTAGCCTTGAGCCCCGCGGCGCGAAGAAGCTGCAGAATGCGTTCCAATCGTGGCGTGTTCTGTCCATCGGGTTCGCCGATCGGCATTGAGACCATGCGTGTCAGGAAGCTCTTTGGAACAAATCGGATCACCTGGCCGTCCATGGTGCCGCCTTCCGTGGGGAAGCCGAGCAACACCCGCTCGGGACCGATCCCCTCCCCCAGCGGCAACGGGCCAGCTGCCCAGTTGAGCATGAAGACTACGTCGCCTGTTAGACCATGGAGCGACTTGAGCACCTGGCCAATATGTTGGGCACGGACGAAGACGAAGTTGAGATCGTACCCGCCGGCTGGGTCCGCGACCACTGGAACCATAACCCGCCTAATGTCAGGGCTGTCTGATTCGGCGAGCTGTACCCCGTGCTTGCGCAGGGAATCTAGGCGTTCACCCCGGGCAAGGAGTGAGACGTCGTACCCTGCCTCATGGAGGCGGACAGCGAACAGGCTGCCGATAACTCCGGCCCCATAAACAAGTATTTTCATGTCATGTCTCTTTCACATTGGATTTTAGAGTTCATACGATCGTATGAAACGAACGTTTGTGTAGACTATACCTGTGGCATCCCCAGACACTCGCACCCAAATTCTCGACGCTGCCGAAGTCATCTTCGCTGAGCGCGGTTTCAGCGGCGCCTCGGTTCGTGCGATCACCGATCTCGCAGGCGTAAACTTGGCCGCCGTCGGGTACCACTTCGGATCAAAGCGGGACCTCATTGCCGCGGTTGCTCGCCGTGTTATCGAACCGATCAACGTAGCCCAAAACGTCGGGTTGGACCGGCTCCTCGAACAAGCCCCGGAACCGCAAGTGGCAGACCTGGTAAGTGCCTTTGTGGGGCCTCTTTTCGACGAGATACCGGCCGACGACATCGGCGGCTCCCGGAAGTCCCTGCTCATCATGACCATCATCACTGACCCGGCCAAGGAAATGCGCAACTGGATGGGTTCCACTGAGGCCGCCGTTCGTGATCGATACCGGACAGCTTTCATGCGTGCACTACCCAACATCTCCTCGGCAGAGTTGGAATTTCGGATGCGAGGACTCCTTGCAGTGGTTGCCGTGGACCGCATAGAGATGAATAACCGGGGCACGCTGGATAGCAGCGATGAACTTTCCGGTGTATCGACCCGACGCTGGGCAATGGCGTTCCTAGTGGCAGCGATGAAAGCACCGTCGCAATAGGAGTCGTCACCCACGAGCTGACATTCGACCTCAACAACTGCAGATTTGGAGACGAAAAGATCATGCATGAGAAAGCCAAGACTACGAAGGCAACCACCGCTACATCCACGCTGGACTGGAGGCTGCGCACGTTCGAGCTCTATTCCGAGGTCCGGGCGCTGATGGAGTCAGGTGACAGGACTGGGGCTCACGCCCTTTGGATTAGACAACGAAACTCCCTATTCGCTACGCATGCAGCGTCAGCTTTAGACCCGGAGAAGAAGAAACGCTTTCGGGGTCTGCGGGTGTCTGACTACGACGCTAATTTCTCCTTTGAGTCCACGCTCTTGGAAGAAGGTGCCGGGGAGGAAATGTTGGTCCGGACAGGTACGGATGGGTCCGTCCCATTCGAGCGAATCGGGACGTTCCGCATCCCCGGGATCGGATCCTTGGCTGCATGGCAGCTGCGCAGTTACGGAGGCGGCATATTTCTTCCCTTTCGGGATGCCGGATCTGGACAACCTGGCGGCAGCTACGGTGCCGGACGGTACTTGCTGGACACCATCAAGGGTGCCTTTCTGGGTCGAGTAGGTGACGCGTTCATTCTGGATTTCAACTTTGCCTACAACCCTTCATGCGCCTACGACGAGACGTGGGCATGTCCCCTTCCGGGGCCCCATAACCGACTTGCCACGGAGATTAGTGTGGGTGAACTATATCTCCCAGAACTGGCACCCTGATCCTCTAAAGCACTGACACCAAACCTCATGGAAGAGACGGATCGGACTTATTTGTTCCACAACGGATGAAGGGCTTCAGGGTCCTTCTGTGGTTCAACGCGTCTTTGAGGACATTGAACGGCGCCAAATCCGGGCGACTGACCATTGGTAAAAACACTTTCCACACGGTCAAAGCCAACTGCAGCCAGAGGCAGTTCTAAGCTGCAGTTGACATTGGCTAGTCACAAAACAGTGTCTGGGAACATCCAGATGCCTTAGCCCCCGTTTCGCAGACTGAATTCAAGGATCGTGCCGCTGGCATGAAGGAAACACTTGTGAACGGAGCAGCTGGAGAATCCTTCATTCTGCACCGTGACGGCGAAGAACCGTACCCAAGCCTGCACTATTGGAAGGTGATACGCAGCGAGATCTCTCAAATTCACGTCTCCAGGATTGGATAGCTGTGCCTCACAATCGAGGGCCTATCCGTCGTCGACTCGAAGTGGGACAACAACGGTGTGAACATGATCGGAATCCGGCTCGAACCAATCGAGTCGCCCATACCGGAAGTCGACACTGCGGTCTAGAGTCATACCCACGCTGCAAATAGTCAGCTGCTAAGGCCAGGAAGGAATATGCTCAAAGACGTGAATCGTTCAGCGCTCCCCTTCGTGGTCCTTGGCAGTTTCAGCATCATCGCAGGTGGTGTGATCTCAGCAGCTAGTGCTGGCGGGCCAAACTATTTTTCTGCGTGGACTGTTGCCTACCTCGTGCTTGTGGCGGGATTCGCCCAACTAGTTTTGGGAATCGGGCAAGCGAACCTTGCGAGCCGGATCCCGAGCACGCTGGTGATTGCTTGGCAGATAATAACTTTCAACGCCTCAAGTGCAGCTGTGCTCCTTGGCACGTTGTTAGCGGCACCGTTTTTGACGTACGTGGGCGCCGCGCTGCTCGTCGTGGCACTGGCATTGTTTGTCTGGGGTGTGCGGGGCCACACTCGCCACTCTGTAGTCCTGCTCTGGGCATTTCGCACGATGGTGGTCATTTTGCTAGTCAGCGCACCCATCGGTTTGATCATTTCCCATTCCCGGATGGGCTGAAGCCATGGTCGACACTGCTGAGCATCGAGATTCCAACAAAGGTTCTTAGCGACTAAACTATTGGGGTGACTAACGCTAAATCGACAGCAGCCCCGAATTCAACTGAGACGCCGGCACCGGCTCGAAAATTGCTGGGTTACGCCATTATTCTTGACTTCGTGCTCGTCCTCGTCTTCGCAGTCTCCGGTCGTGCCTCCCACGCGGAGAGCCTGAGCATCGGTGGAGTGGCATGGACGGCTTGGCCTTTCTTGGCCGCTTTGTTGCTCGGCTGGCTGGTGACGCGCAACTGGCGCTCCCCCATCCTCCTGTGGCCAAATGGGGTCTGCATCTGGCTGATCACTCTCGCAGGTGGAATGGCTCTGCGCGTCCTTTCAGGGGAAACCGCAGCTATCCCCTTCGTCATCGTGGCTACACTCGTTTTGGGGCTGTTCTTACTGGGACACCGCATCATCACAGCTCTCGTTATCCGATCCACAACACGGCGCTAGTTTTGTAAGCCATTGGGCTACGATCAAAGCAGAAACAAACCCCCAGATACCTTCCCCCTGACAAGGAACTTCTTGTGATTACAGCATTCGTCCTGATCAAGACCGACGCTTCACGCATTCCAGAATCCGCTCAGGAAATATCCGAGCTCGAAGGTATCAGCGAGGTGTACTCCGTAACGGGCGAATGGGATCTGATCGCCATTGCTCGCGTTGCAAAGCACGAAGACCTTGCCGACGTTATCGCTGACAGACTCTCCAAAGTCGAATCCGTTATGTCAACGACTACCCAAATTTCTTTCCGCGCATATTCCCAGCACGACTTGGATGCTGCTTTCGCCCTTGGATTCGACCACTAGGAGTGCAGCTCGAAATTGCAGTCCAAGATGTCCCAGGCGCAGAACTAGCTGCCAAGTACGGCGTAAACCGCATCGAGTTGTGTTGCGCCCTACAGGTGGGTGGACTCACCCCATCCGCCGGGCTGATCGTTAGCGTGCGCAATAAGGTGCCTGAAATGCCAGTGCACGCATTAGTACGCCCACGTCCCGGTGACTATGTCTACGACCCCGCCACGGTCCGTCTCATGGTGGAAGAGATCAAAGCCCTGCGTGATGGCGGAGCCTTCGGAGTAGTAATCGGCGCGTTGACAGCTGACGGAAGAATTGATTACGCAGCCGTGGAAACCATGGTCAAAGCAGCTGAGCGCATGCACGTGACGTTTCATCGGGCCATTGATCACCTTCGTTTTAGTGAAGTTCTCGCGGCCGTACCGCGACTGGCAGATCTTGGGGTTGGTCGCATTCTCTCTTCTGGCGGAGCGACACGTGCCGGTGATGGTGTGGCCCAGCTTAACGCCATGCAAGTTCTCGCACCCGCGAATCTAGAGATCATGGCAGGCGGAGGAGTGGATATCGCCGACTTCGCAACCTTCAAGGATGCCGGACTGCGCAATGTGCATCTGTCTGCCAAACGAAACGTGGGTGATCTGCAAGCCCAGACGTTCACCGCGGTAGCTAGCGCGCAGGACCTGAGCTACTACGCCACGGACGAAGATCTGGTGGCGCTGGCTGCAAGTGCCGTCCAGCTTCTTCTCTAGCTTCAGTTTCCCGCTTGGCTGAGAGCAACCCAACTCTCTAAAACATGGGACGCAGCACCGCCGTCGATCGCCGCCTCTGCACGTGCCAGTGCAAACCGCATGCGGTCCTCGAGTGTTCCGGAAGCCGTATTGTCAAAGGCCACCAGCCCAGCTGCAGCATTAAGCACGACGGCGTCACGCACGGCTGAGCGCTCGCCGTCCAGAATGCGCTGCACTACTTCAGCGTTGAATTGAGCATCCTTTCCGCGCAAGTCCGAGATGGTAGCGCGGGGTATCCCCACGTCCAAAGGGTCGAAGTCGCTCTCGGTCACCACGGTGTCGCGAACTTCCCAAATCTTGGACGGACCCGTTGTGGTCAACTCGTCAAGGCCGTCGCTACCGCGGAATACAAGTGCCCGAACATTTCGAGCGGCAAGGACCCCTGCTATGAGCGGCGCCATCCGGGCGTTAGCTACTCCAACGGCAGAGGCCGCCACACGAGCCGGGTTGGTCAGCGGTCCCAACAGATTGAAAGCCGTAGGTACACCGAGTTCGCGCCGAGCCACCGCAGCATGCCGCATGGAAGGGTGAAAGAAATTGGCAAAGCAAAATGTTATGCCGACTTCCTGAGCGGACCTGGCCACCAACTCCAGGGACATGTCCAAGCGGACGCCTAAGGCCTCCAGAACGTCTGCTGAGCCTGCCGCCGATGACGAAGCCCTATTGCCATGCTTGACAACCGTGACGCCTGCACCGGCACACACCAGGGCCGCCATGGTTGAAATGTTGACTGTGTTGAGTCTGTCCCCCCCGGTTCCCACTATGTCCAAAGCATCACCGGGAATAGAAAGGGGGCGAGCATTAGAAAGCATCGCCTCCACCAACCCACTGACTTCAGCGACAGTTTCCCCTTTGGCGCCCAGCGCCACAAGGAACCCGGCAATCTGAACATCGCGAGCATTTCCGGCCATGATCGTATTCATAGCCCACTGCGTTTGTGCCGCCGTGAGGTCAGACTTGCCCAAAAGAGTGGCAATGAGATCGGACCAGGTTGGTTCGGGCAGGGCTGCTTCAAGTGGATTCACCCTCCAAATATTAGACGAAAGCCCGCCGAAGCATACGATTGTGACCATTGACACGGGAGGTGTCTTATGCATGCCTTCCTGAACATTCACAGTGAAATAGCGGCAATTTCGCAAGTTTGTAGAAAAAGAAACGCAAAACGGCACTTTGCATTGGGAAGTACGGAGATTTATAGACATAATGTCTATGTGACGACTGCGACCCATGCCCCCAGTACCCCGGCGCATCCGACGCTGAACCGACCGAACATGGTTTCTGTAGGAACCGTGGTTTGGCTCTCCAGCGAACTGATGTTCTTTGCCGGTCTTTTTGCTATGTACTTCACCCTCCGTTCCACCACTGGTGGACTTTGGGCCGAAGAAACGGCCAAGCTGAACTTCCCGTTCGCCCTGGTTAACACCCTGATCCTGGTTTCTAGCTCGTTTAGCTGCCAGATGGGCGTGTTTGCCGCGGAGAACCTTCAGCCGCGCCGCACCGGACGCCGCTTCCAGTTCTCCCGTTGGGGAATGACGGAGTGGTTCCTGCTGACATTCGTTCTTGGAGCTATCTTCGTTTCCGGTCAGTCGACCGAGTACGCGATGCTGACCTCAGAGCACGTAACCCTCAACGCAAACGCGTACGGTTCCGCCTTCTACATGACCACAGGCTTCCATGGCCTGCACGTTATCGGTGGACTCATAGCGTTCCTACTTATCATCGGGCGTGCTTACGCTGCCAAGAAATTTGGACATTTCGAGGCCACCAGCGCAATCGTGACTTCGTATTATTGGCACTTCGTCGATGTAGTGTGGATCGGACTTTTCCTGGTCATCTACGTCCTGAAGTAAGCTGATAAACGGTTTTCTTCTACACGAGACAGAATTAGCATTTGCGGCTCTCACTAGGGGCCGTATGAATACAGATCAAAGGAACCACCAAGTGAAGGCACTCTCGCAGAAGCGACGTCATCCGCTGGCTGCACTAGCGTTGCTAGTGTTGGGCCTAATGCTGACAGGTGGGCTATACGCCATTGCCACAACAGTCAATGCGGCAAAGGCGGATACCACCACCTCGTCCGCATCACAGGTGAAAGAAGGCGAGAAGCTCTTCGTCGCGAACTGCGCAACCTGTCACGGTGTAGGCGCCAGTGGAACAAAGGCTGGACCCTCACTTGCTGGCGTGGGCGCCGCAGCTGTCGACTTCCAAGTCGGTACTGGTCGCATGCCCCTCCAGATGCAGGGACCCCAGGCCCGTGAGAAGCCGGCTCAGTTCACCACAGAGCAGACACGAGAACTCGCGGCGTACGTTGCCACACTCGGCGACGGTCCGGCACTCCCAGCGGAAGAATTCATCGACGGTAAAGGCGACGCCGCAGTCGGTGGAGAACTGTTCCGCGTAAACTGCGCCATGTGCCATAACGCAGCAGCAGCAGGCGGCGCTCTTACTCGCGGTAAGTTTGCACCGGCTCTTGCCGGAGTTTCAAACAGTCACATCTACAGCGCCATGATCACAGGGCCGCAGAATATGCCCGTTTTCAACGATGCGAACATCACCCCTGAGGGCAAGCGCGACATCATCACGTTCTTGAACACCATTGAAGCTCAAGGCTCGCCTGGTGGAGCTGCCTTGGGATCAGTCGGACCTGTCTCTGAGGGCTTGTTCCTCTGGACAGCTGTTTTGGGTGTCATCATCGGTTTCACTATCTGGTTGACCTCCCGGACTTCTTAGTCTGCGAAGATTTTGGTTGCACAGCAGCCACGAGAAACATACATTACGACCCCGGGAAGTTACCGGGATAAGAGAAGGATGAGGGGATTATGGGCGACCATAGTGACGGCACTCCGGCAAACTCGGACGCCGTAGCTAAGGCTGGTCACAACGAGGTGGATAAGTTCCAGGACCCGGGACTCCCTCCACATCGTTTGCGACTGGCTGACACGGATCCCAAGGCAGCAAAGCGGGCCGAGCGTCAAGTGGCAATTCTGTTTGGAATTTCCATTGTTGGCACTTTAGTTTTTCTTCTGGCTTACTTTGGCATTCGCCTAGATGACACCATTGCGACCTTGCGTTTGCAGAACCTCTTCATGGGTCTTGGTATTGGATTTGCCATGTTGGGGATTGGAACTGGAATCGTTCATTGGGCACGTGCCTTGATGCCAGATCATGAGGTCTCGGAGCTACGGCATGAACTGCGCCCAGAAGCTGACCGCGTTGCCGCCGTGCAGATCGTCGACGACATCGTCGAGGAAACCGGCATCAAGCGTCGCCCTCTGATCCGTAACACACTCATCGGGGCAATGGCGCTCGCACCGCTACCCGCCATTGCCATCTTCCGCGATTTGGGCCCATTGCCCGGTAATTCGCTGCGACATACCCTGTGGAAAAAAGGTGAGCGTCTTTCTCGCGACCCTGATGGAACCCCCATCAAGGCATCTGATGTCACCATTGGCTCAGCTTTCCACGTCATTCCTGAGTCGCTAAACAAGCTTGAAACCGGCAAATTGAATGAGAAAGCCAAAGCTGTCGTTCTCCTCATGCGCTTGAACCCCGAGGATCTTCATCCCTCACCGGGGCGTGAAGACTGGAGCTACAACGGCATTGTTGCCTATTCCAAGATTTGCACTCACGTTGGTTGCCCTGTCGCACTATACGAGCAGCAGACGCATCACCTCTTGTGCCCCTGCCACCAGTCGACGTTCGACCTCACACGGGAGTGTAAAGTCATCTTCGGACCAGCGGTTCGCCCGCTGCCCCAGTTGCCCATTGCAGTTGATGGCGATGGTTATCTAGTCGCACAAAGTGACTTCCATGAACCTGTTGGACCGAGCTTCTGGGAGCGTGGCTGATCATGAGCACTATAACCGAAGCACCATTTGAGCCCCAGACCAGCGCCGGTCGCATCACGAACTTTGTGGACCAGCGCGTAGGCGGCTCAGGCATCTTGCGCGAATTTGGACGGAAGGTCTTTCCGGACCACTGGTCCTTTATGTTCGGTGAAGTAGCACTGTACTCATTCGTGATCTTGCTGCTTTCCGGGACGTTCTTGACGTTCTTCTTTGATCCGTCCATGGCGGAGACCCACTACACCGGCAGCTACATACCCCTCAAGGGTGTCGAGATGTCAGTTGCCTATAGTTCTTCCTTGAATATCTCCTTTGATATTCGCGGCGGGCTCTTCATGCGCCAGGTACATCACTGGTCCGCGCTACTCTTCGTTGCCGCCGTAGCAGTTCATATGTTGCGAGTATTCTTCACCGGAGCGTTCCGCAAACCGCGTGAGCTCAACTGGGTGGTTGGTGGCGTCCTGCTCATACTCTCCATGGCAGCTGGGTTTACAGGCTATTCACTTCCTGATGATCTGCTTTCGGGCAATGGCCTGCGCATCATCGACGGTGTCATGAAGTCAATCCCCGTAGTGGGCACCTACATTTCCTTCTTCCTCTTTGGTGGGGAATTCCCTGGGAACGCCATCATCGGGCGTCTGTATATGCTCCACATCATGCTGGTACCTGCAATGATCTTGTTGATGATCGCCATCCACCTCTTTATGGTTGTGATTCACAAGCACACTCAGTACCCCGGCCCTGGACGTAACGACGGTAACGTCGTCGGCTATCCTCTTGGCCCTGTATATGCTGCCAAGGCTGGTGGATTCTTCTTCATCGTTTTCGGCATCATAGCCTTCGTTGCCGCATTGTTTACGATTAACCCCATCTGGAACTACGGACCGTACGACCCCTCCCCCGTTTCGGCAGGCACACAGCCTGACTGGTACATTGGCTGGGTTGACGGGGCACTGAGACTGATGCCAGGTTGGTTGTTCAACATTCCCTTGGAATGGCATATTCCCCTGCCGTGGGGTGTCAATACATTGAGCCTGAACGTTTTGATCCCCGCGCTTGTTCCGGCAGGCATCGTCTTCACCTTGCTGTTCGCTTACCCTTGGATCGAACGCTGGGTCACTAGGGACGACCGTGAACACCATGTGCTCGACAGGCCTCGTAACGTTCCAACACGTACAGCAATCGGTGTGGCTGGTTTTATCTTCTACTGTGTCATGTGGGCGGCCGCGAGTTCTGACTTGATAGCAACACATTTCCAAGTCTCGCTCAACGATGTCACTTACTGGTTGAGGGCGCTGTTCTTCATCGGCCCCATCCTAGGATTCATCATCGCCAAGCGAGTGGCCCTTGCACTCCAGCGCAAGGACCGGGAAATTGCTCTTCATGGTCGTGAGACTGGCCGAATCGTCCGTCTACCCCATGGCGAGTTCCAGGAAATGCACGCTCAGCTCGATGACTACAAGCGCTATAAGCTCGTAGGTTTCGAGTCTCCGGTCGCGGAGGAAGGAATTCCCAACGAAAACGGAATCGTCACTAAGACGGAACGACGCCGAGCAATGCTCAGCAGCTTCTTCTTCGAGGACCGCGTGGCCCCGGCCACCCCGCTCGAACTTGCAGCCGGCCATGAGCAGCACGAGGCCATCGAAGCTGGCGAGGATGCTAAGGAAGTATCACACTAGCTTGACCTAGATTGATCATCTGAACCACCAAATGAGGCGGTCCCAATTGGGCCCGCCTCATTTGTTTAACCTCTTGCGTGCGATATTCGCTGTGGGCCTCTACTGTGGGCCTACTCTCAAGCGATGCACACCCCAAGAGACGCTTCTGCCGGAGAATTGTAGCCTGACGTCGGCACGTCGCGAAAGCCGACTTCTCTAGTAGGGCCGTCTAGTCCTTGCTCCAGGGCGCTGAAGTGGCACACGGAGCTTGTACCTGTCAGCCCTGTAGAACGAAACAGAATAGTCAACGGTGGACCGCGAGACGAAAGCATGGCGCTCCATTCGCAAGACAGGAGCACCAACGTCAACTTTCAGAAGGCGTGCAATGGATGCTGTAGCAGCATTGGCCTCTACTATGTCTTCTCCCCACTCAATCACCAGGCCGTAACGTTCGCTCAACAGGTTGTACAGCGATGTGGGCGGCCCCTCCTCCAAGATGCCAGGAACGCGCCAAGCTGGGATGAAGTTCTCATCAACGCTCATGGGTTCTTCATCTGCCAGTAGGAGTCGACGGAATCGGATTACGGCCTGTCCTTCTTCCATTCCCAGCTCGCGAGCAAGCCGAGCAGTCGCGGGTATTTGTTCAAAAGAGAGCGTTCGTGCAGCTGGCCTCATTCCTCGGCGTTGCATCTCCTCCGAGTAGGAGGTCAGCTTCACTTGGACGTCAAGCTTCTGGTGAGAGACGAAAGTTCCCACACCTACGACCCTGGCGAGCAACTCCTCCTCAACCAAGGCTTCGATGGCATGACGAACAGTCATCCGAGCCACACCAAAGTGAACTGCAAGATCGCGCTCGGAGGGTAACTGACTTCCGGCCTTCGCGACGGTAGAAATATAGTCGCGGAACAATTCACGCAACTGCACATGAACGGACATGCCGGACTCTCGATCCAAGCGACCTGCAACATCCTTCGCTGACGGAACCAAATAGCTCATGAAACTCCTTTACTGGCAATGTCCACCCTAAAACACGACTACTCTCTATACGTAAAGCTACTCATTTTCAAGGAGTCATGAATGTACAGTCGGAAAGCCATCATTGCGGCGAGTGTGGGCCTGCATGCCCGTCCCGCGGCAGTTTTTGTTCGTGCCGTCAACCAAACGGGCCTTCCGGTCGAGCTGTCAAAAGATGGAATTGATCCCGTGGATGGTCGTTCCCTTTTGGCAGTCATGAGCGCAGATTTTCAAAGTGGCACTGAGGTGGAAGTATCTGTGAACTCGTTCGGAGCTGACGAGGACCGTGTGCGTGCCGCTGTAGACATGCTAGCAAGCCTCTTGAACACAGATCTGGTGGATCAGTCCTAGCAGTATTGCGCAAGCTTCTACGGTCCATATAACGAAGAGGGGCTGACAATTACTTTCCAGTAATTGTCAGCCCCTCTTCG